>NZ_LWBP01000192.1 GCF_002078015.1 Niastella populi
CCACAAACCACAAACCATAAACCACAAACAGGCATTATGCCAATCCTGCTTACTAAACAGCCACCATCTACCCGTCTGTTTTTCATAAATTTGCGCTATGCGATACTTATGTGTACTGTTGGTTATATGTACCGCTTTCTTACAGCAACCGGCATGGCGTAAAATACAGATCAGTGGAAAAGCCCAGGGCACTACCTACCACATAACCTGGTATGCCCATGATAGTATGGTCGGTCAGCAACAGATCGACAGCATTCTGCAAAAGATCGATACCTCACTTTCCATTTACAACCCCCGGTCCCTGATCACGCGTTTCAATAATTCAAACGGCGGTGTCGCCATGGACGATCACTTCCGCACCGTGTTGAATAAATCTCTCGAAACTTACCGCCTAACCAACGGCATCTTCGATATTACCGTTCAACCCCTCGTGCAAGCCTGGGGTTTCGGGCCAAAGAAAATAAACTCCCTTCCCGATTCTGCAGCTATAAAGACCTTAAAAAGCTGTGTAAGCTCATTAAACCTTTATACAAAAGGAAACACCCTGTTTAAGAAAAGACCCTGCACCAGCATCGATATGAACGGAATCGCCCAGGGGTACAGCGTTGATGTAATTGCGAGGTTCCTCGAATCCCGCGGCATCACCAACTACCTGGTTGAACTGGGTGGTGAGATCAGGGTAAAAGGGCATAAACAACCCGGCATGGAGAATATGAAAATAGGCATAGAAGCGCCGGGCGACGATGATTTTGAACTGTCGATGATCAGCAAGATCATTTCGGTCGACAGCGGCGCCATTACCACCTCGGGCAGCTACCGGAAATTCTATGAAAGTGAGGGTAAAAAGATCACCCACCTGATCGATCCGCGCACCGGTTACCCGGCCCGCAATGAATTGATCAGTGTAACCGTATTTGCGCCCGATGCCATTACCGCCGATGCCTATGATAATGCATTGATGGTGATGGGTTTGCAAAAGGCACTGCAGTTTACGGAGCAGCGAAAGGATATCGCGGCCTATTTTATATACCGTACCCCTAATGGCAGGATCGCGGATACCGCATCGGGCCGGTTCTATACATTGCTGGAAAACGCAAAACGCTGAAGGCTGAAGGCGAAAGGCAAAAGGCAGTGCGCTGAAGGCTGAGCCTGATTACCGATCTGGCCTTTTTTTGCAGATTTCGCCAGGTACGGATTGTGGGGTTCTCTGAAATTTGGAGTTTTGCCTTCAGCCTTAAGCGTTTAGCTTTAGTGCTGAAAAATTAAATTGTGGGGTGGATGCAGCCGATAAATGAGATTTTACTACTTATACAGGGATAGGGGTCCTGATTTCATTTATCGATAAAACATTAAACTTTTGCTTTTGCTTTATGAGCAGACGACATTTTATTAAACAGTCTGGTTTGCTGGCCGGCGGCCTTTTGTTAGGTAATCAATGGTTACAGGCTTTTGCCGGAACCGCTGAAAAAATAAACATCGGCATCATCGGGTGCGGCGACCGCGGTACGGGTATTATGAAAATGCTCGGCGAACTGGGCGACCGTTTTGCGGTGACGGCCATTTGCGATGTACTTGATTTCAGAATTGAAGGTGCAAAAAAGAGCTCGCCTTCCATAGATCCCAAAGTATATAAAGACTACCGCCAACTGCTCGATGACAGATCGATTCAGGCTGTAGTGATCGCTACCACGCTTAGCGAGCATTACCGCATCGCCAAAGACGCCTTGCTCGCCGGCAAACACATCTACCTTGAAAAAGCGATGACCTATGCAATTGATCAAACGCTCGATCTGGTAAAAATATCAAAAGCACATCCCGCGCAGATCGTACAAATAGGCCACCAGTACCGGTCGACCCCCTTATACTTCAAAGTAAAGGAGATGATCGATAAAGGGTACCTGGGCAAGGTTACGCAGATAGATTCCCGCTGGGACCGCAACTGGAACTGGCGTCGCCCCGTTCCTGCAGGCTATACCGATAAACAGGTGAACTGGCGGATGTATAAGGAATATTCCGGCGGACTGCCGGCAGAGCTGTTATCGCACCAGATGGATTTTGTAAACTGGGCATTCAACACCCATCCCGATGAAGTGCTGGGCACAGGTGGTATCGACTTCTACAAAGATGGCCGTGAAACTTACGATAACGTACAGGTGATGTTGCGCTATTCAAAAGAAAACATGATCGGTAACTTTGGCGCCACCTGCGGTAATGCGCACGACGGTTATATCTTCAAAATAAAAGGCACCAAAGGTGCAGTGCATCTGCTGATGCATGATGGCATATATTATCCTGAAGCTGCTACAAAAAAAGAATTACAGACAGTAGACGGCGTAACCGGCGCCACAAAAATTGAATGGAACAAAGAAGGCGGTATCAAAATTATGAACGAACCCATGAAAGATGGTACCTGGTATGCCTTGCTTGAATTCCACGATTGCATAACCCATAAAAAAGCACCGGCATCGAATATCATTACCGGCGGTACCACGGCCATTTGCGTTGCACTTGCCAACAAAGCCATCTTCAATCATACCATTGAAAAATGGAAACCTGTATATAACATATCGTAATTATTATTTTAACTGACATATGAAAAAACTTTCCTGCGCACTCCTGGCAATTATTTTGACAACAGTAGTCACAGCTCAGACGGGCAAGGGCTGGACGAATTTATTTGATGGAAAAACCTTTAATGGCTGGAAGAAGATCACCGGTACAGCCGAGTATAAGATCGAGGATGGCGCAATCGTTGGTATTACCGTGCCCAATTCACCCAATACATTTCTGGTAACTGAAAAAGAATATGGCGATTTCATACTGGAACTGGAAGTGAAAATAGAAGATACCACATCCAATTCAGGTATTCAGTTCAGAAGTCATTATAATTCCCAGTTGAATAATGGAAAAGGCCGGGTGTATGGTTACCAGTTTGAACTCGACCCATCGACCCGCCGCTGGACCGGCGGTATATATGATGAAGCACGCCGCGACTGGTTATATCCCTTATCGCTGAACCCCGGCGCGCAGGATGCCTTTAAACCCGGTGAGTTCAACAAAGTACGTATTGAATGCATAGGAAACAATATAAGAACATGGGTGAATGACAAACCTGCTGCATATGTTGTAGATACCGTTGATAAAAGCGGTTTTATTGCGCTGCAGGTGCATTCGATCAATAAAGCGGAACTGGAAGGAAAAAAGATCCACTGGCGGAATATTCGCATTAAAACAGGCGATCTGAAACCCGCCGCTTTCGCAAAAGGCGTTTATGTTGCCAACTATATTCCCAATAACCTGGCGCCTTACGAAAAAAGCGATGGCTGGAAGTTGTTGTTCGACGGTAAAACCTCCAATGGTTGGGTAGGGGCTTACAAAACCACCTTTCCTGCAAAAGGATGGGAGATAAAGGATGGTACATTAACAGTGCAGTCATCTACCGGCGGCGAATCGACCAATGGCGGTGACATTGTAACCAAAGATCAATATAGCGCGTTCGATCTGTCGTTCGATTTTAAGATCACTCCCGGCGCCAATAGCGGAGTAAAATACTTTGTGACCTTATCGGAGAAAAATTCAGGTTCTGCCATCGGGCTCGAATACCAGGTGCTTGACGATACCCTGCACCCCGATGCCAAACTGGGACGTGAAGGCAACCGGACCCTCGGTTCTTTATATGATCTTATAAAAGCCGATAAACAAAAACGGTTCATTCGCCAGCCGGGGCAATGGAATACAGGCCGGGTGGTTGTATATCCCAACAATCATGTGGTGCATTATCTGAATGGCGTAAAAGTGGTTGAATATGATCGCGGTTCGCCGGCCTTTAAAGAGCTGGTTGCCATCAGCAAGTATAAAGTATGGAAGAACTTTGGCGAAGCGCCCAAAGGGCATATCCTGCTGCAGGACCACGGCAATGAGGTAAGCTTCAGGAGCATCAAGATCAAGGCGTTGAAATAGCTGTATACGGCTAATAAATCATTACAATACCCTGGCGGAAGTTTTCGCCGGGGTATTTCGTTAAAAGACGTTTTTGCGTTCCGGCACAGTTGGAGCGTTTCCTAAAAAAGAAAGGTCGCCCTTTTACAGGCGACCCTACACTAATCAAATACCATTAACCATTAAACCTTATCCTACTGCAAAGTTGCAAAAGAATATGCAATTAAAAAATAGTTGCACTAAAGATTTTGCAGGAATAAATAATTACTCCTAGAAAACGGTGGAAAAAATTAGGAATATTACGATGGTAAACGATCCATACTGCAAAAAAGCTGCACCAAATTGATGGTTGCCTGGCTTGCTAAAAAGTTGCTAAAGCGTGAAGGCAGTAAAATGACAGCCATCAACATTGAGGATAGTAATGTCGTGAAAGCCTTGCGGAGAGCAATAAGTGTCTGTTTTACAACGGAATTCTCAAAACACTGTCTTTTGTAATGTTAACTGTTAATCTTTTCGATTCGTTGCTATAGTTTATTAGCAGGGTGTAAGTGCCCGGAACCTGCAAATTGGGGAGAAAAAAAACACCCTGGGAATCGGTTTGCGCGGCAATGTCGGGATGTTCATAACTTCCTTCGGCGATCATCACTATAGCGCCTTCAACGGGGGTGCCGGTGGCAGATTTATACAATACCCCTTTTACGCTGGTTGTGCTTGCTGCTGTCATAATTAAGTAATGGTTTTTGATCAACCAGTATACTGTTATAAAGCAGAAAAGGATGGCGGTAATGGCCAGCCATCCTTTTCTGTTTTGTTTTATTACATGCCAAGATTTTTCCATGCCTGGATGTTGTTGAATACAGGCTGTACAATTCTTGTTGCTGAATTACCGGTGATCAATCCGTTGGTATGAATACCTACTGCATAGCGGGCGTTTCCAACTTTGACCCAAACCGGAGAACCACTTTGTCCGCCCATGGTATCAATTTCATAATAAATGACGCGGGGAGCAACTGATTTTGCTTTGCGGGCCATAAACCATTGTTGATTGCCGCCTTTGTCGCCCGGGTAGCCACTCAGGTTCAGATAGGCGTTCATCAAATAGGGATTGTCTTTTACCGCAAAACCGAACACACCGGTTTTATCGCCGGGGCGCGATGCGCGTGGCAGGATGATACAGCCGTAGTCATATTCTCTTTTTTTATCGTTCACCCAACCGGAAACGCTTCTGAACGAAGTTCCGATATAGGAACCGTATGGGCGTGCGGCATCATTTAAGCCTGGTATAACCTCTATGCTTTTAGGCCATCCGCCCTGGGCATGCAGGTAAACGCAGTGGCCGGCGGTAATAATAGTGCGGGGAGCAACCAGCCAGCCGGTTCCAATAAAACGGGCTCCGTTTTGAGCGGTGATGCGAAGGGAGCAGATAGCACGCCATGGGAATGAGGTAGTGGGAGAGATGCGAACCCGGTCATCTGTACCGATAATTACTTCGGAAATACTTTTTTCATACAATTCGGGATAACTGGCAAAGAAAGCATCCCGCATGAATGCGCCTTCTCCTTCCTCTTCTGTTACCTCTGTACCCGCCTCTTCCAGTGAAGAAGAGATGTAGGATGATTCAGATTCGTTTTCCGTGCTCAACCTGTTATACAGCTCTTTATCGGCTTCGCCTGGTTTCGACATCTTAAAGCCTTCCACCTGTTCTACTTCCGTTTCGGTTTCAGATTCTGTTCCCATGTATGACTGACCTGGCAAATTTTCAATGACGCCCGTTCCGGGAGCTGTAGCCATCAATTGTTCTTTGTCGTTGCCATTCTTGGGTGAACGCAGTGTTTCAGAGAAAGTTTTTGGCTTCATAAATTAGTTTTTTTGGTTATTGTAATGAAGAGCTGAAGCAGGGAGGAAAGCAGTGCTCATACGTGCCGGTACAAACAAACCTGTTACGTACAGGTGTGTGCAATACAGATCCGTTAAATGATCGAACTTGACCTTTCATTACAGTGAAACCATATAACCACAGATGGGAACGGAGAAGTGATTTGTTGAGAGGCAATCAATGTTAACAGTTGCCATTACCCGAAATGATAATTAACGCGGGGGAAAGTCAGAGCCTGTATTTTCGGATAATGATGGCAGGTGGTTGCCTCTGTAATTCCTCATAGGCCTTCTTATGAGGTGAAATCAACGCTTTGGACGGCTATGGTTTTCGTAAACATATTTCCTTGCAATAATACTACTACCCTCCACTTCACCTTTTAAAGATATAGAGTATATTTTATATTCATTCTCTTTTCATATAAAAAAATTGTGAACAGCAAGTCTTTGTAACATGTACAATGTACTATAACATTCCCCTGTTTAAACACGAAAGCTCCCGCCAATGGCGGGAGCTTTCGCTATCTAAAAAAACAAAATTTAGCTACTTATGAAGTTTGTGATTGGGAAGCCTTTTGTTGTTCACTGTTCTTATCAACTGTTATTACGGGGATCTTCGACCCATACGATAACAGTTTACGGGTAATGCGGTTCCACCATCCGGGCATATGGAATTCTTTCAACGGGTTGGCCATTATAAGATCGGCATTGATGCGTTTTGAGAACTCAAGCGTGCTCTTGGCCAGGTTCTTTCCTTCCAGCAAAAAGCATTGTACGGGAATGGTGCTGAGGCTTTGTATAACCTCCAGCGTTTTGTTAACTACCGCTTCTGCAGCGTTATCATCTTTGCGCAGGCTTACCAGGTAAACGGTACTTTGAAACGTACGGGCCAGTAATGTGGCCAGTTTAATACGGCGTACCGGCACTTCGTTGGTAAGCGGTAAAACGATCTTTTTGAAATGGCTTACCAGTCCGCTCGATCTGATGGCCAGGGCAGGTACGTTTGTTTTACGGGCCAGCTGGCTGATGGAAACGGATGATAATATGCGATGGATGAGATTGAATTTCGATAAGCCTACTACTACGAGGTCCATATCGTATTGCTCAATATATTTCACCAGTTGCTGACTGGGGCGCCCCTGCAGTAAACTGATCTCTATTTTTCCTTCGCCGCATAAATGATGCCGGTAAGTTTCTTTAAGCAACTCAAGTTTTTTGCGCGCATTGTTCAGGTCGGCGGTTATGTCGTAAGGCAGCAGCATGCTTGCGTCAACAGGCACCAGCGGCAGCAGATTTTTCGATACCACGTGTACCAGGTGAATATTGCACTGAAAGGTATTAGCCAGTTCAATAGCCTTGGAAAGTGCCCATTTGCTGCGGCCCGAGAAATCGACCGGCACAAGAATGTTATATAATTTTCCTGGCATAGACGTTCGTTTTAGGTTTACTGATTAGAAATGTGGTTAACTGTGTTCCTGGTGCTTAGGCCAGCGTAAGCAGCAATTTAAAACTATTCTCCCGAATATTGGTAGATGCTATTGTTTCGAGCAGATCGTCTTTGGTTCTAAACGCAACGCCCTGGCCGGCATGGCCTACCATACAACGGTCGTCGCGGCTGTCGCCCACAACTATACAACGTTGCAGGGGCACATTGTACTTGTCACAGGCATATTGGAGGGCGTTGGTTTTGCAATAGGAGTGGCCGCATACGCTTTCGGGTGAACCAAAGAAATAGGAGGGGAGATTTATTTCGCCGGTTACCTTTCCTTCAAAGAATTCAAGCTGATTGGCATAAGAGAAATCGGCTCCTATTTTTTGCCGTACAAAATTGGTGATCAATGTATAGCTGTTGCTGATGAGGCCAATGATATAACCGCGGTTCTTCAATTCCCGCACCACTTCTTTTATATCACTTACCATTTCTATCTGGCTGGCTACATGCAACAGTTCATCCATTGTGCGCCCTTTTAAAAACGAGCCGATGCGTTTGGTTAGGATGATGGCGTCTTTTTCGCGGGCGCGCAGGTCTTCCAGTTTGGCGGTAAAGCCAAATGCTGCCGCACAGGCATCGATGAACCGGCCTTGCAAAATGGTATCATCCATATCGAAGATGGCCATTTTGTGAAAGCCTGATAATTTTTCCCGCAGGGTCTTATTCATTTCGCGGTTAATGGTCTCCAGCGAATGGATCTCTTCTTCGCTTATAAGATCTGAATGCTGCATCTGGGTTTTGCTGATGATGGCCCGGCTTACTTCCTTGCTCATTTTGCCCAGCGCCTGCCAGGGTTTGCTTTTATTTTCTATATAACCAATGTTTACTTCGGTTACCCGCGCTTTCATTAAATACATGTCGATAAGGATGCCGATATCGACACCATAATCGTTAAAGAAATCGAGCTTTTGGAAATATGATTTTTTACCGGCAATCATCCCGCTGAGCGGCTGTGAGAAATGTGAAAGGCCGGGAAAAAAGATGTTGAGCAATGGTTTGGCAACCAGTTCGGTTACCCGCCCTGCGTTACGGGCAAAGCTGCCTTTTACAAAGTCGGCCTCATCGGCCAGCAGGGGTGCTGCAAGGTTGGATACAGTGCCTTCCGGATAAGGATCAATATCGCCATCCAGGAAAATGATCAGCTCATTGGTGGCCCTGGCAATGCCATCTTTCATGGAAATGCCCTTACCCCGTACCTTGCTGATAATAACCTGGGCACCGGCCTGTTCTGCTATTTGAGCCGTATCATCTTCCGACTTGTCATCAACTACAATGATCTGCGTTACCTGCGGAAACTGCTGGCAGAAACGTACCACATTGGCAATAGTTTTCCCTTCGTTTAATACAGGTATAATTACAGTTAGCATAAATTTCTCCGGTTTATAGTTTCTACGTGTGTGCAAGTGGTTCGAGGAAAAAGAAAGCTTGAAAATAGGCCAATCTGTATGCGCATGCCAAAGCCTCACTAAAAAGGCAAAAGATGTGCCTTTGTTTTAATCAGGCATTAAAATCTCCTTATGTGGGGAAAAATCCACATATAATGTGTCCTGGGCTTATTTTTCCTGCCTTGAAGATCAACTGTAGATATTGATTGGGGGTTAATATGCTATTAAAAGAAAATTAAATAAAATATTGTACCACCGGAGAGGCAGGTTGTTGATGAGTCAGCCATTTGACGGTTAACGGTTTGGAAGCAGTGAGAGGTGGCAAAACGCATTTTTCGATGTAGTGGCTGCCCCTGTTCATGTGCCGTTGGGCGCCCCCTGGCAACATATAACCGAAGTTTGAAAGCGATCTGAATATAATTTGCCTTTTGCAGTTGTTTACTGACTACCGGATAAGGAAAATAAAAAATCCTTCCGGGCAACCGGAAGGATTTATATCGAGTCGATGCGTTAGTGTTATTAATAATCTCTGTTGTATCCACCGCCGCCACCGCCGCGATTGTAGCCACCTTTTTTGTAGCCACCGCCGCCGCCGCCGCCACCGAAGCTGCGTTTTTTGAATCCGCCGCCGCCGCCACCTTGTGGTTTAGGCTGAGCTTCGTTAACGATAATCTTACGGCCTAAAACTTCAGACTCGTATAAGCTGGTCAGCGCGTTTTGTGCTTCGCTGTCCTCAGGCATTTCAACGAATCCGAAACCTTTGCTACGTCCGCTGGTTTTGTCTTTAACAATCTTAGCAGAAGTAACTGAGCCGTACTGCTCAAACAGGGTTCTCAAATCCTCATCGGTCATTTGCCAGGAGAGGTTCCCTACATAAATGTTCATTGTAACGAAAATTTTAGTGTTCTGAAAAAAAGGATAATGGCAATAGTTGCTACAATGAACTGAGGAAACCGAAAAACAGGTAAGACACTGCAGAACATGAGAACTAAGACATTAATCTAACATGAAGATAGGAGAAATAATTTGATTTAAACAATAAAAAAATTACCTACTCCAATAAGGGAGCGGGTTTGCACAAAATACTGATTTGGTCAAAGACAAGTACTTATGCAACAGTAGGGGTATTTTCATCGCACCTCCGAAAACAGGCCCGAATGGGTGCTGCAATATGGTGTTTTTTCCTATACCATCTGCCTTAAAAAGCCCTTAAAAAAAGAAAAGCCTTCCCTGCGCGCGGCAGAAAAGGCTGTTATATTGAAGTGGGAACAAATTACTCTGCCACTACTTCAAATTCCAGCTCGGTTGAATGACCGTTGCCGAAATCGATGGTAGCTTTATAAGCGCCCAGTTCTTTTACTTCTTCAGGAAGAGTGATCTTTTTACGATCGATCTCATATCCTTTTTGCTCGCGGATGGCGCGGGCAAGTTGCAATGAGGTAACGCTACCGAAGATCTTACCGCTGGTACCGGATTTAGCTCCGATCTTCAGGGCGCCTTCTTTCAGTTTCGCGATAACTTCATTGATAGCAGAAAGCATTTTCTTTTCTTTCTTCTCTATTTGTTTTCTTCTTTCCTCCAATTGTTTGAGGTTAGAAGGGCTGGCTTCTACCGCGAACTTTTGGGGAATAAGAAAATTACGGGCATAGCCATTGCGCACTTTAACGACCTCATTGGCACCACCCAGGTTATCTACGTCTTGTATCAGTATTATTTCCATGGTTGTCCTCCTACTTTAAAAGGTCAGTTACGTACGGTAATAAAGCCATTTGACGAGCTTTCTTACAAGCCTGTGCTACTTTACGCTGGTACTTCAGAGAGTTACCGGTAATGCGGCGGGGCAGTAATTTACCTTGCTCGTTCAAAAACTTTTTCAGGAACTCAGCGTCCTTGTAGTCGACATACTTGATGCCATATTTCTTGAAACGGCAGAATTTCTTCCGGGGTTTCTCGGTTTTAATGGCGGTCAGGTACTTAATTTCATTTGCTTTTGCCATAGTACTATCCCTCTACTTTTTCAGTTCCTGTAGGTACACCACTTCTCTTTTTGTTATTGTACTCGACGGCGTATTTATCGAGTACAGTGAACATGTGACGCAACACATTGTCGTCACGCAGCAATTGAATTTTCAACTGCTCATTGAGGTTGGATGGCGCTTTGTATTCCATTACCCAGTACAGACCAGTGGTCTTTTTCTGGATCGGATACGCCAGTGATTTCAGTCCCCAGGGATTTTCGTGCACAATCTCACCGCCGATACTTTTGATAAAGTCGGTGTATTTTTTCTGAGACGCTTTGAAATCGTCGTCAGAAAGCACAGGGGTAAAAATCACCATCAATTCGTAATTGTTCATTGATCCCTGTTTGTTGGTTAAAAAATAATTTTTAAAATGGGCTGCAAAAGTAGCACAAATTTCTTAATGGGCAAGGGTTTAAGATGTGCCGATCTGCAGGTTTACGGTTCCCGCCCGAATAGCGTTGGCGTTGTAAAGGTAACGATTTGAAAGGCAATCAGTTGGGAATTATTTAAAAACTGTTGTTGCCGGCAGCCGGCCGGTTTTTTTTAATATGTTCAGCCCTTTTCAGTCACTGCAAACCCAATGTTTGTGGGGATTTTGGTAAAATTCCGGCCATTCCAAAGATCACTTTAAAATAATATTCAGTAATATGTAAGCATTAGCGAAAGCGCTAGTTTTGGCCCCCTCTCCTTAAAGTTAATATCCCCTGAAATACTGCCACGGCCTGATAGCTCTAAACAATAAGCTTGTTATTCATTACTTGTTCAAAACCTATTTATGAGAAAATTATTACGAGCCTTTTTCGTACCAGCTATGGTATGCCTATCCATTGCCACATCAGCACAGGTCACTCTTTCCGGAACTTCTTATTCACAGAATTTCGATAACATCGGCACCGACAGTTTACCAACCGGGTTCACTGTACGCACCGGCGCTTCAGCTTCAGCTATCGGAACTGAGAGGGACCTGACCAGTGCTGTTACAGCCTGGAATAATAGCACCGGGGCTTTTAAAAACTTTGCGTCTTATAATAATGGCCTTGCTTCAGGAGCAAGCGCAGCTACTCAGGCCGCAGCAACCGACCGCGCCCTCGGCGTTCGCCAAACCGGCGGCTTTGGCGATGCCGGGGCTGCATTTGTGTTTCAGGCGGCCAGTACCACGGGCCTGAGCAGCTTCAGCCTCGATTTTAAATTGCAGTCGCTCGACGTAAACAGTCCGCGCACAACCACCTGGGTGGTTGATTACGGTTTAGGCGCCAATCCGGCCAGCTTTACAGCAGCTACCACTGTTTCCGGCACCCTTACTACCGGCGCAGCTTCATTTACCAATAATCCCATTCATGTTGATTTTGGCACTGCGCTCGATAATCAGCCGGGCATTGTAACCATTCGTATTGTTGCATTGACCGGTTCTACAGGCAGCGGCAACCGGGCAACCACCGGCATCGACGATTTTACATTGAACTGGACGGGTGGCGGCGGTACTGTTACACCAACCTTAACCGTTGACCAGTCATCATTGAACTTTCCCGAAACAGAACCCGGTAATACAGCCGGGCCGTTGCAGTATGTACTTAGCGGCGCCGACCTTAGCGGTGACGTTACTGTAACTGCACCTGCGCCATTTACTGTTTCTACCGATAATATTTCCTACAGCACTTCGCTTACCATACCACAGGCAGATGCCGGCCTTGTTACCGGCAAAACCATCTTTGTACAATTTGCGCCAGGTACAGCCGGTTTGTATAGTGGTAACATTACCAACACAAGTTCCGGCGCTGCCACCAAAGTGGTAACCGGTAACGGTTCAAGCGTCAGCTATATTCATTTGATAACACCGCCTTATACCGAAACGTTTGACGGCATTGCCACCAATCTGCCCAATGGCGTTTCTGTAAGAACCGGCGCTACCGCCAGTTCGCTGGGCACCAATGCCGCCTTTGTAAAAAATGCAACCAACTGGACCAGCACTTCAGGCGGCTTCTTCAATTACGCATCAGGCGATATAGGCACCGGTGAGCCGCAGTCATCTGCTACTGACCGCGCGGTTGGGCTTCGGCAAACAGGAAGTGTAGGTGATCCAGGCGGCGCCTTTGTATTCCAGATTGCCAATACAACCGGTAAAATAAATTTTACACTCGACTTTAATTTACAATCACTCGATGCCGCCAGTACCCGCACTACCACCTGGCAGGTTGAATACGCTTTGGGAAATGATCCTACCAGCTTTACCGTTCCTGCCACAACCGGTACGTTAACAACCGGCGGTTCCTCTTTTACCAATAATATCATCCATGTGAATTTTGGCAGTGCGCTTGATAACCAGTCGGACGTTATTACCATACGGGTTGTAGCATTGAATGCTTCAACAGGAAGCGGCACCCGGCCAACCACGGGCATCGATGATCTGGTGCTGTCGTGGGAAGACCCATCTGCCAAAACAATAACGCTGAATACCACCGCGCTGAACTTTCCAACAACCGCTATCGGAAGCAGTAACACCCAAACCTATACGATCGTGGGTCAAACCAACCTCGATCAGCCGGTAATAATAACAACGGCAGCACCTTACAGTGTTTCAACCGATAACATCACATTCAGCAATAGTGTAGCCGTTGCTCCGGCCGATGCCACCAATAAGACGATCTATGTAAAGTTCGCTCCTGCGGCAGCCGGCGTATTCAATGGTTCTATTACCAACGCCAGTGTGGGCGCCATTACAAAGACCATTACGCTCACCGGTGAGGCAACCGATCCTGCTGCACTCACCTTTAATTTCAATAGCTGTAGCATTGCCGGCCTTCCGGGATCGGGCTGGTTATCGATCAATACAACAGGTACGCAAAAATGGGGTTGCAGCCAGTTTGGGCAGAACAGCACCAATGGCGTATCGGTGAACGGGTTTGTATCGGGCAGCGGTGCGCAAACGAACGAAGCGTGGCTCATTTCACCGGCCCTTCACCTGAACGGAATTGTAAATATGCCGGTATTGAGTTTTTACAGCCGCGGCGAATTCACCGGGCCGGTATTACAGCTGTATGTTTCTACCGATTATGATGGAAGCAGTAGTCCGGCCACTGCCACCTGGACTGAGATCGCCAATTCCAATTTCCCAACACCTCCAGGTTCAGCCACTACTACCTGGACGTTCTCCGATAATATTGACCTGAGCGCCTATAAGAGTGCAGCCAATGTATATATTGCCTTTATGTACACTTCATCACCCGCATTGAATGCGGCCCGCTGGTCAATCGATGATATAGCCATTACAGATCAATCGACGCTTTTGTCGGTTACACCAACCCAGATCAATTTTGACGAAACCGCAACTGGCGCCAATTCTGCCGCAAAGGGGGTATCTGTACGGGCTGTAGGCAGTACGGATATCACTTTAACCGTTCCTGCAGGGTTTCAGATCTCTACCGACAGCATAAACTTCAGCAGCACGCCGGTGGTCATAGACCAGGCAACTGCTGCTGCAGGCACCAGGATATACATTCGTTTTTCACCCACTGTGAAAAAGCTAACCATTACGGGCAGTTTGAATGTCAGTGGCACTGGCATTAATAAGAATGCGATTGCATTATCGGGTTCTTCTTATCCGAAGGCGGAAACCTTTGATGTGGCCTGTTACAACCTGGCTTTCTTTGGTTCAAACGATACCAATAACCCAACGCCGCAAAAGATCACCGGACAGATCGACAATATCGCTACCGTAATGCAGCATCTGAATATGGATGTGATAGGGTTTGAAGAAGTATCGAGCGATTCGGCATTAAATGAATTGCTGTTGAAGTTACCCGGTTATGCTGCTGTTACTTCGCCAAGATGGTCGTATTCGTTCGAGGCGCCGGATCCTGATTTCCCGCCGCAAAAGATCGGGTTCATTTATAATACAGCTACCATGACGCTGACGGCTGCCGAACCGCCGCGTGTATTGTTTGAAGCCATGTACGATAGTGTACGTGCCGGTTTTTCAACCCGCGTAGGTTCCAACTTCTGGGCATCGGGCCGTTTACCTTATATGGCCACATTCGATGTGAATGTAAACGGACAAATGAAAAAAGTAAGACTGGTTGTTGTACACGGCAAATCATCATCCGATGCGGCCAGCTATAACCGCCGCCTGTTCGATGCGCAGGTATTAAAAGATACGCTGGATGCGGTGTACAAAAATGATAATGTGATCATACTCGGCGATTACAACGACCGCCTGTATGGTTCAATATATTCAGGCGCATCCGTTTCGCCATACAATGCCTTTGTTACAGATAATGCGAATTATGTACCGCTCACCCGCCCGCTCGATAGCGCCGGCAAAGTGAGCTTTATCGGTGGTTCGGGTCTTATCGATCACATCGTAATAACCCATCCGTTGAGGTTGAATTACATCGACAGCTCAGCGGCTATTGAAGACCCACGCACGTATATCGCCGGTTATAACGATAGCACCGCATCGGACCACCTGCCGGTATTTACCCGGTTCTCTTTTGCGGCTGGCGGCCCGTTACCGGTGACTTTACTGAATTTTACCGCCCGGCCCCATGGCAATGCCGTTTTGGTTAACTGGAATACCTCCATGGAAGTGAACAATAAATATTTTATTGTAGAGCGCTCTGCCGATGGAAGCGTTTTCACTGAGATCGGCCGGTTAGCGGGGGCGGGTAACAGCGATCATGAAAAACGTTACCAGTTCACCGATGTGAACCCACTAGCAGGCATCAGCTATTACCGGTTACGGCAGGTTGATTTCGATGGCCAGTTTGCTTTATCATCGACAGCCACCGTACGGTTTACCAGCGAAAGCAGGGCAAGGCTGGTATTATTGCCAAACCCCGTAACCAGTTACGTGAGCCTTAATATCAATACAACCGGTAAAACCTATACCATGCGGGTAAGTGGTGTAGATGGTCGTGTAGTTATCAATGGAACAGGAGCCGTAAACCAATTGAACCAGCAACTGAATAACCGCCTCGGCGCTTTGGCTCCCGGCGTATATGTATTGACGGCCGATAATGCGGAAGAGCATTATACGATAAAATTTGTGAAGCAATAGCGGTTAAATGATATTTGCAAAAAAATGCGTTCCGATGGTTCGGGACGCACTTTTTTTTGTAAGCCAGGTAATAAATATTGGGGCAAAGCGAACGGATGATTAATGTATATGCGCAAAAAAGACTGTTTAATTTACACGGTTATTGCCAAAATCAACACACTTATTGCCCAAATATGCACGTGTATATTGGTAAATATGCCAAAGGCGCTGATTACGACCTGACCGTAAGTTCACGTGAAACTGCAATTGCACAATACAAGGCCCTGAATAGTATAAATTTTGAAGATGGGTTTAATACCTCCGAGACAGATGATTTTGAAGCAATCACAGATTATACCGGTATGTCACTGGCAACATACACTGGTTCAATTAAACACTGGGCTTTTCAAAAACTGGAGCAGCCTATGAAGATCCGGTTTAGTGCGGCAGTACAGAATAGTGTACAGTGTAAAGGTAGTGCTACGGATGCAGTCAGTAACTCCGCTGCTGGGAGAAGGAACTTATATTCTCCGTATATATGATGCCTATTATGTCAACGATTCTGATAGCGGTTGTTTCTTTGAAATGGAGATACCTGTTCTTAAACCTGAGGAATTACTAGTAAGTATTAAAAAATAAGAAGCAGGTGAGCTGTTACGACAGGCCAGCGCCTGGTTGAAATAACGGCGGAAGGTGCAGAGCCAGGAACAAATGGAGCTTTGGCAGTTGTTGACGACGCTGATAGATTATCGCATGGCATGCCCGAAACAGGTTATGCCAGAACTAATGGTGAGTTTACAAAAATTGAGGAAGTATTAACTCAAGCTACTGATGCCGCGAAAAATGCGGAGCTACTTGCAACGCTGAATCAGTGGGATAATGCAATGTACAGAAAGTTGGATGATGTACTTAAAGATGTTAGATATCCCAACTTGGTTAATGAATTTGCTGCTGGATATGGGAAGAATTTTTGATCAACAGCATGTAATAGAAGCAGAACGTACTTTTGTGAATAATGATTTTAGTGAGTTACCGCATTTACAACAATATAAAGATCAGGGATATGAAATAGCCACAGGACAGGTTAAATTAAAGACCCCGGTTACTCCAGGAACAAAGGTTGAGGTAAGACCAGATTGTATGTTTTTTAAAGTGGATACCAGAGGACGTGTTATATTAGCAGAACCTGGAATTTGGCAGGAATGTAAGATAAGACGCAGTTCACCCCTGACAGAGAATCAGGAAACAGTAATTGAAATGCTAATTAATGGCCAACTTAATAACACACAGATAGTTTTTGAAGTAGGAACTTCCAGATTGCAAGATATTGGTTTGCCGAAAGGTACAACTGTAACAATAGACGTGGTAAATCAAATTTCAATTTAAAATAATCGTATAATTACGATTCTATTACGTTATTAATTATATGAAATTAAACAAACCACAAGGCAACAAAGCATTCAGGAATCTATTAAAAGCAGAATTGACAGATATTGGCTTTAAGCAAAAAGGTGGGGTTTTAACGCGGCAAAAAAAGAATGGATTTGAGCAAATTGATTTCGAAGAGATTGATTTTTGGAACGGGCAGTTTAGATTATGGTATAGTGCGTCAAAGCGAATAGAACCTGTTGAAGGAGTTTGGGATGACTATTTTTTAGATATTTTCCCTCTAGGTGTAGGTGAGGAGTATGTAACCAGGACTATATATTTTAATGCAAGTATTCTAAGAGAATATCAGTATGATCCCATGAATATGATAAAGTGGAGAAGAATGAATGACTATCATTTTGCTGATCCTACCGAAGAGGGAATTCATGAATTAGTTGGGAAATTTTTAGAGACCATAAAATCGTACATAATACCCACTTTCGATAAGTATAATAATATACAATTATTGGATGCTTTTATAAACGAAAGACCGGAATATTTTTTTGAAGTAATGCATTTGTTCCCTGACAGAGGGTTCGAATATAAAAAAATGATAATTGCAAAACTGGCAGGTAATAAAGATTATGAGTTGGTATGCGAAGCAGTTCGAAAAGATATTACTACTACGGAATATGTACAGGGTGATTTGCCAATGGAAAAATATCTATCCCTATACGAAAAAATTTACGAACGCTTAAAAACCGTAGCGCCATTGGCTAATCCTATTTTGGATTAATGGCTTAGTAGTTAAACATAGTAGAAATATTAATAAATCTAAAGTCCCCTAAACCTTGTTCCAGAAACCCCTACCCTTATTACTGGGATTGCTGTTCATCATTGATCCTGCCGGCGGCGGTGCTGGGAAAGAAATATTACAGTATGAATGCGCCACAGGTAAGCTTCAACGGTTTCAGGATGTAAAAGTGCGGTGGTACAAAAACCAGGTAATGGTGCACCCTGTTCCGCATGCTGCTTTTCAGGCGCCCGTATTTTGTTTACCGGGTGGAACCGGCCGGTTCTTAAATACATCTACTTTCAATAATAATGCGGCATTGGCTTCGCAGTGGATTTTTGGCGATGGCAATACCGCAGCTGAAACCAGCCCGGTTCATCGGTATAATAATGTGGGTCCTTACTCGGTCACGCTCACGGTAACCTCCCCTGATGGTTGTGTCGATGATTCATCTCTTGTAATTAATTCCATTTATTCCCAGGCGTCATTACAGTATGCAGCATCTCCCGAAAATTGTCTGGGCGATTCTCGCTCATTGTGATACAAACACAATCGGGTGACTATACGTCCCTGTCGCATCTTTACTGGCGCGACAATGCTGCCGGACTTTTTAAAGATACCATACCAGCTGCTGCAGGTACTCAGTGCCAGTTACCCGTGTTATTCAATTTACCAGGTAATAAAGTTGTCTGATGCAGCACCGGTAAATTAGCAGATTGACCGGCATTTACGTTGTCAGGGCTAATATTTTCCCTACCTGAACTGACAATTTTGCCGATTTTCAGGCAGGCAGGCCCAATGGCACTCTCTTTGGTGCGTTCCTCCCATACTATTAAACTGCCAAAATCGATACATATGCAAAAAGGGACCATACAGGTACATACCGAGAACATATTTCCGATAATCAAAAAATTCCTTTATAGCGATCACGATATTTTTC
This sequence comes from Niastella populi, assembly GCF_002078015.1. Taxonomy (GTDB): domain Bacteria; phylum Bacteroidota; class Bacteroidia; order Chitinophagales; family Chitinophagaceae; genus Niastella; species Niastella populi. The sequence goes on from NZ_LWBP01000192.1 coordinate 18,846, forward strand.
TGCGTGAGCTTATAAGTAATGCGGTAGACGCCTCTCAAAAATTAAAAACGCTTTCCTCCATTGGCGAGGCAAAGGGTGAGTTTGGCGACATGCTCATCGAGGTGAAACTCGATGAAGAAAAAAAGACCATTACCATTTCCGACCGGGGTATTGGTATGTCGGCCGCAGAGGTGGAGAAATACCTGAACCAGGTAGCATTTAGCGGCGCCGAAGAGTTTGTGAAAAAATACAAGGGCCAGAACGAGAATGCCATCATTGGTAAGTTTGGTCTGGGCTTTTACTCGGCATTTATGGTGAGCGATAAAGTGGAAGTGTTCACCAAAAGCTTTAAGGAAGATGCACCCGCCGTTCGCTGGGAATGCGATGGCAGCCCGGAATATACACTCGAAGAAACCGGGAAAGCAGAACGGGGTACCGATATCGTATTACACATTAACGAAGACAGCGCCGAGTTCTTAGATGCAGAGCGCATTCGTGGTATCCTGAACAAATTCTGCCGTTTTCTGCCCGTGCCAATTTACTTCCGTCATAAAGACGAAGAAAAAGAGGCCGCGCCCATCAACAATACCCAGCCGGCCTGGAAAAAGAAACCTTCCGACCTCACCGCCGAAGATTATCAGAATTTCTATAAAGAACTGTATCCGTACAACGAACCGCCGCTGTTCTGGATACACCTGAATGTAGATTATCCGTTCAATCTTACCGGTATCCTGTACTTCCCTAAAATAAAACAGAGCTACGAAATACAGAAAGACAAGATTCAACTATACAGCAACCAGGTATTCGTTACTGAAGAAGTAAAGGATATTGTACCGGAGTTCCTGATGCTGTTGCAGGGGGTTATTGATAGTCCGGATATTCCTTTGAACGTAAGCCGCAGCTACCTGCAGGGCGATCCCAATGTGAAAAAGATCAATAATCACATTACCAAAAAGGTGGCCGATAAACTGGAAGAGCTGTTCAATAAAGAAAGAAAAGAGTTTGAGGGAAAATGGGACAGCCTCGGTTTGTTTGTGAAGTATGGTATGATGACTGACGACAAATTCTTTGAAAGGGCCAATAAGTTCCATTTGTTTGAACTGGTGTCGAAAGAAGAGGGCGCAGAGAAAAAGTTCAATACGCTGGAAGAGTATCGCATGGCCACTGAAACCCTGCAAAAGAATAAAGAAGGCAAACTGGTTATTCTTTACACTACCGATCTGGTACAGCAGGATGCTTACATCAGAGCGGCTGAAGCAAGGAATTTTGTTGTTGTAAAGCTTGATACGATAATCGATCCGTCATTTGTGAACCAGATTGAAATGAAGTGGAGCGATGTTCATTTTACCCGTGTTGATTCGGATATAACCGATAACCTGATCGACAAACAGGAAAACCTCGAAAGCGTTTTGAGCAAAGACGAAGAAACCGCGCTGAAAGAACTGTTCGATATCAAAACACCTGGCTTAACTACTACGGTAGAAGTAAAAGGGCTTAGTACCGATGCCCCACCTGTAGTGGCCACACGTCCTGAATTTATGCGCCGGATGAAAGATATGGCGGCTATGAGCGGTCCAATGGGTAGTTTTTACGCCAATATGCCCGATGAAGTAACGCTTACGGTTAATGGTAACCACCCCATTTACCAGCAGGTGCTGAAACATGATAATAAAGATACCCAGGTTAAACTGGTGCACAACCTGGCCGACCTGGCTTTGTTGTCGCAGGGTTTGCTGAAAGGAAGCAATCTTACCAACTTTATCAATCGTAGTGTTGACCTGTTGGGTACCGATCAGCCGGTAAACGTAAAAGCATAAGATCTTTAAACGTACTACAAATAAAAAGCCTCCCGATTTCAGCCGGGAGGCTTTATTTTTACCTACTAAACCAATTATCCTTTCGTAGTAATACCGCTCTTAATTTACGCTTCCTTTCTTTTAAATGCATTTTACTCTTTCATTCACGATATTCCTTATCGGAACTGTATTCTGTATTCCATTATCACATTAGCTAATTATTTCCAGCCGCCGCCGAGCGATCTGTACAGTTCAACCATTGCGTTGAGCTGATCGCGTTCTACGGTAACCTGGTTTAATTCCGCCTGTAACAGGTTACCCTGTGCGGTGATCACTTCCAGGTAATTGGCCAAACCGCTTTTAAATAACAGCTCTGCATTGCCAATGGCGCCGCGTAATGTATTTACTTTATCGGTGGTGAGCTGGTATTGGGTTTTCAGTTTATCCAGCTGAATCAGTGCATTCGATACTTCGCCGAGTGCAGCGGTAGCCGACTGGCGGAAGGTGATGGCTGCCTGGTCGCGTTGGATCCTGGCGACTTCAAATTGTGTTTTTAAGGCCTTGCGGGCGAAGATCGGTTGGGTTATACCGGCAAGCCCTGTAGCGAACAGCGAAGCAGGTATGTTAAACCATTTGCTGAACTGATAAGCGTTGATGCCGCCATTAGCGGTAATGCTTAAAGCGGGATACATGCTGGCTTCAGCAATACCTACCCGCGCGTTTGCGGCAACTAGCGCCATTTCGGTAGTGCGAACATCGGGTCTGCGGCTTACCATAGCGGCAGGGATGCCGGTGGGTAAATTTTCCCATACTTTATAGTTGCTCAGTTGCGTTGTTCGCGTAATGGGACCGGGCTGGTCGCCACTCAAAATGCGGATGGTGTTTTCCTGAATGGCTATTTGTTGCTCGATCTGGGGTACCAGAATGGCCGCTGTTTGTTGTTGAGCGGTTGCCTGTTGTACTGCCAGTTCGCTCACTTCGCCGGCCGTTTTTTGCAGTTTGATGATCTGTACAATGGAATCGCCGAGGCCCGCATTGCGGCGGGCAATGGCCAGTTGTGCATCGAGCATCAGCAAATTGAAATAGCTGCTGGCAATGCTTGCCACCACAGCTGTTTGCACTGCTCTGCTGGCTTCATATGACTGCAGCAGTATGGCGCCTGCGGCTTCGCGTTGGCGGCGCAATTTTCCCCAGATATCTATTTCCCAGGTTAAGCCCGCGGCTAATGTATAATCCTCTATATGACTTTTACCAAGAAAGGTCTTCAGGCTTAAACCATTCAAACTGTTCTCGGAAGGGAATGTTGAAGAAACGTTTATCTGTGCCTGTATGGTGGGGGCCCAGTTAACCTTTGCCTGGTTGGCGTAGGCGCGTGCTTCATCAACCCGTTTTACCGCCAGTTGTACGTCAAAGCTGTTTTGCAATGCATGGTCTATAAGCGATTGCAGGGTAGGATCGGAAAAGAATTTTTTCCATTCCATATCAGCCACGCTGGAATCGGACGGTGCTGTGGAATTGGCGAACTGAGCAGGTAAAGACAGGTCGGAGCGCTGGTAATCTTTACCCATGCGACAGGCCGCCAACAGCGCTATCAATGCCAGGGTGGAATAAATAGTGATATTACTTTTTCGCATTATCTCCTTATTTAGGTTATTTAAGTGTGCCACCCTTTCAAAGTGTGGCACACTTCTGATCTTTGATTTATCAATGTTTTACAGTTGCCGCTTCAGCATCTGGCAAATTGGTTTGGTCGAAGACCGGTCTGCTCTGTACCTTTTCCTGCAAGTACTGGAAGATCACAAACAGCACGGGGATCAGGAACACACCAAGTATTACCCCGGTAAGCATACCGCCAATGGCACTTACACCTATCGAGTGGTTACCGAGGGCCGAGGCGCCATGCGTCCATACCAGAGGTAACAAACCAACGATAAAGGCAAAGGAGGTCATGAGGATGGGACGAAGCCTGAGCCTCGATGCTTCCAGCGCCGCGTCGATAAGACCCATACCGCTCCTTCTGCGTTGAACCGCATATTCCACGATCAGGATCGCGTTCTTGGCAAGCAAGCCCACAAGCATGATCAAACCGATCTGAACGTAGATGTTGTTGTCGATACCAGCAAAACCAATGAAAGCGAACACACCCAGTATACCGGTAGGAACCGTTAAGATAACGGCCAGCGGCAGAATGTAACTTTCGTATTGGGCTGCCAGCAGGAAGTAAACGAACAATACGCTCAGCAGGAAGATGAATGCCTGCTGGTTGCCCGTTTTAATTTCCTCACGGGTTACCCCTGTCCACTCATATGAATAACCTCTTGGCAATACTTTTTTAGCGGTTTCTTCAATGGCCTTGATGGCGTCACCGGTACTGAAACCTGGTTTCGGTGAACCGTTGATGGTAACGGCATTGAACAGGTTATTGCGGGTAACGGTTTCTGGTCCGTATGTGCGTTTCAGCGTTACCAGCGTTTTGGCCGGAACCATTTCTCCCTGGTTGTTCTTTACATAGATACCTTCCAGTGAATTTATATCATTACGGAACGGAGCTTCGGCCTGCGCCATAACGCGGTAATATTTACCGAACCGGTTGAAGTCAGTAACGAAGCTGCTGCCGTAATAGATCTGCATGGTTTGCATCAGATCGGTTACCGATACGCCCAGTTGTTTGGCCTTCTGGTAATCCACTTCAATGGAGAATTGCGGGTTATTGGCGGCAAAAGTGGTAAAGGCAAATCCGATCTCGGGCCTTTGCATCAATGCGCCAATGAACTGCCAGGCGGTTCCGCCCAGTTTATCGAGCGGGCCGTTGGTGCGGTCCTGCAACATGAACTCGAAACCGCTCACGTTACCGAAACCCTGCACAGTAGGGAAGTTGAAGAAGAAAGCCTGCGCACCTTTCACCTGGGCTACTTTACCAACCAGGCCGGCTGCGATCTGGTCAGGGTCTTTAACCGGACCTCTTTCATCATAGTCTTTCAACCGCATGAAACCGGCGGCATAAGGCGATGCGTTAGCATTGCTGATGAAGTTCAAACCATCGATCACGTACAGGTGATTATAGGCGGGGTCCTGCTTAATGATACTATCTATTTGCAGGGTTGCTTCGTGTGTACGTTCGAGCGAGCTGCCCGGAGGGGTGTTCACCGCAAACAGTACGAAGCCCTGGTCTTCAGTAGGAATAAAGCCGGTTGGCGCTTTTTTCAACAGGAAGAATGCGCTGGCGGCGATGAGTACCAGGCCTGTAATGGCAACCCATTTGCGGCGTACCAGGAATTTAAGGCTGCGAACATACCTGTTGGTCATTCCATTGAAGCCTGCATTGAAACCGGCATAAAAACGGCTCATAAAGCCTTTTTTGGGGCCATGGCCTTCACCGGCATGCGGGTTCTTCAGGAACAGGGCGCACAATGCGGGGCTCAGCGTTAACGCGTTAACGGCTGAAATAAGGATGGCGATGGCCAGCGTAAAGGCGAACTGCCTGTAGAACACACCGGCAGGGCCCTGCATGAAACCTACAGGAATGAACACCGCGGCCATTACCAGCGTAATGGAAATGATGGCGCCGGAGATCTCACTCATTGACTGAATGGTAGCTGCGCGGGCCGGCATGTTCGTTCGCTCCATTTTCGAGTGTACCGCTTCCACTACCACAATGGCGTCATCCACCACCACCCCAATTGCCAGTACAAGGGCGAACAGGGTTAGCAGGTTGATGGTAAAGCCGAACAGCTGCATAAAGAAGAAGGTACCTATGATGGCCACAGGAACTGCTATGGCGGGGATCAGTGTCGATCTGAAATCCTGCAGGAAGATGAATACAACGATGAACACCAGTACGAAGGCGATCACCAGGGTTTCCGTTACCTGATCGATAGAGGCATCGAGAAACTCCTTGGAGTTGTACATCACGGTTGTTTTAAGACCCTGCGGCAGGGTTTTCTCAAACTCGCTCAACAACCGTTCTACTTCTGTAAGGATATCGTTGGCGTTTGAACCGGCGGTTTGGAATACGGCAAAACCCGACACCGGCGTACCGTCCATTCTGGCATTGGTTGAGTAGGTGTAGGAACCGAATTCAACGCGGGCCACATCTTTCAGGCGCAACATAGAACCATCGGGGTTGGCCTTGATGATCATGTTCTCATACTCTTCACCCTGGTTCAGTTTTCCCTTATATTTCAATACATATTCGTACACTTCCTTGGTGCTTTGACCCAAACGGCCGGGAGCGGCTTCAAGGTTCTGGTCTCTGATAGCGCCCAGTACATCCTGCGGCGACAGGTTGTTGGCGATCAAACGGTCGGGCTTCAGCCAGATACGCATGGAGTAATCCTTGGTACCAAAAACCAGGGCCTGACCTACACCGGGCACACGTTGTACGGCCGGAATGAGGTTGATCTTGATATAGTTTTCGAGGAACAGTTCATCGTATTTCGATTTGTCGTCGCTCGACAGCGCCACGAACATGATGATACTGTTCTGTACTTTTTGAGTGGAAATACCTGCCTGTACCACTTCCGTAGGCACCTGGCTGATAGCTTTCGATACCCTGTTCTGTACGTTCACAGAAGCGATATCGGGATCGGTACCCTGTTTGAAATAAACGGTAAGCGTCATACTACCGTCGTTACTGGAGTTGGAGGTCATGTAGGTCATGTTCTCCACACCGTTGATGGCTTCTTCCAGCGGGGTAGCCACGGAACGGGCAACTACCTCGGCATTGGCGCCGGGATAGAGGGCTGTTACCTGCACGCTTGGCGGTGCAATATCGGGAAACAGCGTAACTGGCAACGTGTACAACGATAGTCCGCCCAATAAAAGCAGAATGATAGAAACTACCGTTGACAGAACCGGTCTTTCAATGAATCTTCTTAACATGAGTGAATGAATTTGAATTTGAAGTCTGATGTCATTGGTAAGAATCGGGTGTTATGGCGAAATCAGGCGCAAAGACTCCCTTCAGGCAGAGATAATGTTCCTCTGACCTCATACTTCTTACCTGCCCCGGCTATTACGTCGGGGCGTCCTGCTTCGTGAATTATAAAGGTTTCGCTTTCAGCAGGCTGTCGGCACTCATTGGCTGAGGCGCGATCGCCATGCCATCCTGCAGGTTACCTGCGCCCTGGAACACAATTTTATCACCGGCCTTAACGCCATCTTTCACAAAGTAATAATTGGTTGTTTTTCCGGTAATAGTGATGGGCCTGCTGGTAACTTTATTACTGTCGCCTACAACGAAAACGAATACTTTATCCTGTACATCAAAGGTGGATTCCATTGGTACAATAAGTGCATCATTGAACTGTTGAGGAATACGCACTTTACCGGTATTACCGGTGCGAATGATGCCGCCGGGGTTAGGGAAGGTGGCGCGGAAACTGATAGCTCCTGTCGATCGATCGAACTGGCCTTCGATAGAACCGATCTTTCCTTTGGAAGGATAGATGCTGTTATCGGCCAGCGCCAGTTCAACGGCAGGAACCGCTTTCAATTTTTCCTCTATCGAATTGCCGGGGAACTGGTTTTTGAAAGCAATGAAATCAGGTTCGCTCAGTGAGAAATAGGCATACATCTCACGAATGTCTGACAGCACTGTTAACGCATCGCTCTTGCTCACAAGGGCGCCGGTCTTGAACGGAATTCTTCCGATATAACCGCTGACAGGAGCTTTTACCAGCGTATACCCGATGTTGATCTGTGCGTTGCCAACTGCGGCTTTTGCCTGTTCTTCGGCAGCTACTGCTGCATCGTATGCGGCGCGCGCGGTTTTGAGCTGCACTTCAGAGATCACCTTGTTCTCAACCAGCGGACCAAGGCGGTCAACATCTACCTGTGCTTTGGCCACGTTGGCTTTAGCAGCAAGCAGGTTTGATTTTGCAGCGTTCAACGCTTCATTGTAAATGCGCGCATCTACTTTGAAGAGCGGCTGGCCTGCTTTTACGTAAGCTCCTTCATCAACATAGATCTTTTCGAGATAACCTTCCACCTGAGGTCTTATCTCAACGTTCACTTTTCCTTCCAGCGAGGCCGGATATTCTCTGTAAGTAGTAGCTGATGTGGTGGTTACGGGTACTACTGGTAATGGCATTGCCTGTTGTGGCGCCATTTGGGGGTTGGCTGTGGTATTGCCGCAACTATATAAAACTGTTGCAACACTGATTGCTGTGATCATCTTTACCAAGCCGTAATTAGACCGATTGGTATCTAAAGGTTTCATCATACATGGTTTAATAGACATACAATAAATCGTTAAGGACAAGCATATCGTACTGTAATAAGCTACAGCGCAGCAGCATAGATCTGCGCAGGTTTAAATGCGTAGCAGCGCACCGGGATCAGTTGGCGTCAGGTACGTAGAACGATTCCAGGTTTCCGGAGATAGTTGATTGCAGAATTAAATTAATTACCAGGTAGCCAAAAGCCATGCTGTTGGATAGTGCTAAACTTCTATTACATAACCTGCCCGTTAATCATCCTGTAAAAGTAGCAACGATTGGCAAGTTGTGGATTTACCTTATTGGGGGATTAATTGTACTTTTCCCGGATTTGTCTTTGGAACAGGGCGGGTGTATTTCCGGTATGCTTTTTAAAGAACCGGTTAAAGTAAGCATCGTCCTCAAAGTTCAACCTGCCGGCAATTTCTTTTACCGAATGTTCGCCCCAGAACAACAAACGTTTAGCTTCCAGTATCCTTCTTTCATCGATGATCTGTTTAGCTGTTTTTCCGGTAACTGTTTTTATCAGGTCGTTTAAATGTCCGGGGGTAACATATAACATGTCGGCATATTGTGTTACCTGGGTAGCATTTACAAAATTTTCATCTATGAGTGATTTGAATTGACGTACAATGCGGTTTTGTGAGTAGTCCATATTTACAACTACTGCGGGTACAGCAGCGGTAGTGTCATTCTTGCAATTTACCAGCCTGCCTGCGCATATAATAAATGCGTTCAGCAGGTTCTTGAGAATAAGGCCTTTTTGAGGTTTGTTATCCTTGAATTCCTGATACATCAGTTCAAGATAAACTGAGATCTCCTGCATCTGTTCTGAATTCAGTACCGGTAGTACTACCTGGCTGAACATACATTCCCAACAGGCAAGAACACCCTGAGTTTCGGTAAGCAGGAACTCTTTGTTGAAAGAGATGTGCATCATCTTGTAGTAAGAGTTTCCTGTTTGCTGATGCACCTGGTCGGGAGCAAGCATCAATAAGGCCGGCGCCTTGATGGTATATTTCTCAAAGTCGGTATAATGCGTTACTTCGCCTTCCTGCAGAAAACTGATCTTGTAATCAGTATGCCTGTGTGGAATGGCCATATAAGATGGTACGGAGTTTCCTTCGGTCCTTTTTATAATGAAATTGGTGCCTGGTATACAGGCTGCCATATCATATACTGGAATCTGTGCCTGGTTATGTTTCATACAATCACATTGGTAGCAGGTGAAAACCAACCCTGTGGGTGGATAGTAAAAATATTATAATAATGGCAAACTCCTAGCGCTGAAAATATTATTGTACTATAAAATTTTAAACGGCAAACCTTTTCCCGGTATGGTTTGTTAAGGCGGATAGCTTAATGATGAATGGCTAAAGCCTGGAAGGATGCGTAAAACCGAACGAATGTTCATAAACTTCGATGCCGCACAGGCTGCTATTGCTGTGATAAAACGGTTGCAGGTTTTTGCAATGTTTCCTTTTCTTCCGCCAACCTGAAATCTATAACCCGGAGCTGTAAGTGTTTTTCATTGTTCCATTCATTCTCATCTAACGTAAAAACGACATCTACCGGTTTTTTCGACTCAAGTATATGAAATTTTCTGGCCATACCAAAACCAATTCCATTGAACAGGATATTGCCCTGCCGCAATGAGAACTTGATATGCTGTTCTTTCACCACACGCGAGTAGCCCGAATCGGTGACATTCCTTACAACGAATAAGGGCCGCATGTTCTCCGGGCCAAACGGTTCCATTTGATGAATGATGTTATAAAAAGCCTGCTTCAGGTCTTTGAACTCCACTTCAGCATCGATGATAATTTCGGGCACCAGTAATTCGTCGGTTATAGTTGCCGCCACTACTTCTTCAAAACGTTCTCTGAAAGCTTCCACTTTATCGAGCGCCATCGTCATACCGGCAGCATAAAAGTGACCGCCATAACCTAACAGCAGGTCTTTGCATTGATGTATGGCTTCATATACATTGAAGCCCGCCACACTTCTGGCTGAGCCTGCAACATATTCGCCCGACTGGGTAAGTACAATAGTGGGGCGGTAGTAGTAATCGATAAGGCGCGATGCAACAATTCCCACAACGCCTTTATGCCAGTGTGATTGAAATACTACCGTTGATTTTCTTGCACGCAGTCCATCGTTGTTGTCGATTATGGCCAGGGCTTCTTCCGTTATATTTTTATCGGCTTCTTTTCTGTCGGTATTGTCGGAATGCAACATTTCTGCAAACTGAAGTGCTTCCTGTGGGGTGTTGGCAATGAACATCTGAACGGCTTTCCGGGCATCGTCCATACGACCGGCTGCATTTACCCTGGGTGCAATCATGAATACCAGGCTATTGATATACATTTCCTTTTGAACACCACTAAGCTGTTTTAAGGCCAGAATGCCGTAATTGGGATTTTCGTTCGCTTTTTTCAGTCCGTAATATGCCAGCACCCTGTTCTCACCGGTCATGGGAACTATATCCGCCGCTATGGCGGTTGCCACCAGATCGAGGTACTCAAATGCCACACTTTCCTCGAGCTGAAGATGCCGGGTAAGGGCTGTTATCAGTTTGAAGCCCACCCCACAACCGCAGAGCTCTTTGAAAGGGTAGGGGCAGTCTTTTTGTTTTGGGTTCAATATCGCTGCCGCTGAAGGCAGCAGGTCATCGGGCATATGATGGTCACATACGATAAAGTCGATCCCGTTTTCCCGGGCGTATTTAATAAGCTCAACTGATTTTATACCGCAGTCGAGCGAAATGATCAGGGTGAAGCCGCTCTCAATGGCGAAGTCGATCCCTTTTTTGGATACGCCATAACCTTCACGGTAACGGTGAGGAATGTAGAAGTCGACCTTAGACGGGCTATAAACCTTTTGCAGAAAACGTAACATGCAACTAACGGCGGTTGTGCCATCAACATCATAGTCTCCGAATACAAGGATCTTTTCCTGCCGGTCGAAAGCTTTGGTAATGCGTTCAACAGCTTTGTCCATATCCTTCATGAGCCAGGGATCATGAAGATCGGTGAGCTGGGGGCGAAAGTATTGTTTTGCTTTTTCGAAATCGTTTATATATCGTTGCGTGAGGATCTTACAAAGAACGGGATGTACTTTAAGGCTGGCATACAATTGCTGCACTTTATCATCATCTGCGGTCAGTATGTTCCATCTTTTTTGTAGCATAAATAAAAAAGGCTCAAGGTGCAATACTCAGGGCCCGGGCCCTGAATAACGGAGTTTCTGATAATATTCAGGCAGTTTGAATGTAAGACCCTTGTGCCCTGTATTCTTGTGTCTTGTTTCTTATTACTAATACTTTCTGTCAGTTGTATACCGTACCAGTTCTTCAAGGCCGTTACGTATTTCTATATTATCGAATTCGTGCAAAACGGCCAGCGCTTCATCCCTGAAGCTAAACATTTTTTTCTCAGTATAGCTAATGCCGCCGGTTTGCTTAACTACATTAATGACCTCCTGAACTTTTTGGGGGTCTTTATTTTGATTTTTGATAATGTATATCAGTTTCCGGCGGGTGGCTGTATCTGTATTCTGTAATGTATATATTAATGGAAGGGTGAGCTTTTTTTCCCGGATATCATTCCCGGTTGGTTTACCTATGGCCTCACTGCCATAGTCGAACAGGTCGTCTTTTATCTGGAAGGCCATGCCTACTTTTTCGCCAAATACCCGCATTTTTTCCGTAATGGTTTCATTTTGCGTGGTTGACCAGGCGCCGGAGGCGCAGGCGGAGGCAAGGAGGGAGGCTGTTTTTCCTTTAATGATCTCGAAATAGGTGGCTTCTTCAAAGTTGAGCGAGCGCGATTTTTCCATTTGCAGTAGCTCGCCTTCACTCATTTGCCGTATGGCGTTAGATAACAATTTTAATATACGATAGTCATCATGATCGAGAGAAAGCAGCATGCCTTTGGCCAAGAGGTAGTCGCCGACCAAAACTGATACCTTGCTTTTCCACAGCGCATATGTAGAGAAAAATCCCCTACGTTCAAGTGATTCATCTACTACATCGTCATGTACAAGGGTAGCCGAATGTAGTAATTCTACCAGGGATGCAGCCCGGTAGGTAGTATCGTTAACGGGCCCGCACAGCTTGGCTGAAAGCAGCACGAACATAGGGCGTAACTGCTTGCCTTTTCTATTAACAAGAAACCGCATAATCCTGTTCAGGAGCGGAACGTGGCTCTTTACCGCCTCATGGAATTGCTTCTCAAATTCGGGTAATTCTTCTCGTAATATTGCTAGTGATAACTTCATGCGGTATATAAGGTGAGCAAATTACTATTTTATAATGTATAACGTAAGAGGCATTTAATTTGCTCTGTAATGATCTTACTGTGTGAAAAACAGCAAGATAATGCACATTGTGTTGGGGAAAAAAATTTGGTAGTTAGCTGTCAATTAATATTTTTGCACAGATTCTGAGTTCAGGTTACTTAATCCTTCACATAAAATTTAGTTATGGCAAGCAAAAAGTACGTAAGTTTTTTAAGCTTATTGCTCCTGTTATCTGCTGCCTCCCAGGCACAATTGGGAAGCGGTTCGTATGATTATCAGGATTCTTCAGTTGTACCGTCTAAAAGACTCCCTCAGCACACCGAGTTCATGGCAAACAACTATCCCTACCCTGCCAAACCCCGCAACCAGTGGGAAATAGGTTTACAGGCAGGTGCTTTCAGCATTTCCGGTGATGTTCGTAACCGTTTTCCTGGCCTTGGTGCTGCATTACATGTTCGTAAAGCCTTAGGATATGTATTCTCACTAAGAGGTCAGTTAGGTTTTGGAACTACCAAGGGGTTGAACTTCCAGCCTTCTACCCATTGGACAAGAAATAGTGCCTGGAACACTGCTGGTTATGCTCCAGGAGCACAAGTGTTTTATAACTATAAAACGAATATATACGACCTGAGCTTACAGGGCGTGGTAACATTGAGTAACATTCGATTTCATAAATCAAAAAGCAGCTTCAATGTATATGCTTTTGCGGGTTTGGGTGGTATGATCTACGATGTAAAAATTGATGCCCTGAACGGGAACGCTCCATATGATTTCTCAAACATCATTGCTCAATATGGCGGTAGTCAGTTCCAGTATAAAGACAGGAAAAAGATCAGAAAGGATTTGAAGGATCTGTTGGATGGCAGCTACGAAACCACAGGTCAAACTGATAACGGTCAGCCAAAGGTATTTGACAAGCCTTTCCGCTTCATGGGCAACTTTGGTGCCGGCGTTCAATTCAAACTGAATAAGAAATTCAGCCTGGCTATTGAAGACAAAGTTACCATCACTAAAACCGACCTGTTAGATGGTCAGCAATGGCAGGAAAATGGTGTAGATATTTCAGTTCCTAGTTACACAACCGCACCTGCTCAAACAAGAGATTTCGATACGTATAACTTCCTGTCTGTTGGTATCAACATGGCAATCGGTAATAAATCTGTTGAACCTTTATGGTGGCTGAATCCCCTGGATTACGCTTACAGCGAGGTTAACAAACCACGCCACATGAAGCTCCCCAAACCAGTATTGGATGATGCTGATGGCGATGGTATCACTGACCAGTTCGACCAGGAGCCAAACACACCTGCCGGCGCTCCTGTTGACAGCCATGGTGTTAGCCGCGATACTGACGGTGATGGCGTTCCTGATTACAAAGACAAAGAACTGGTTACACCTACACAATGTCAACCTGTTGATGCTGATGGTGTTGGTAAATGTCCTCCGCCTGCATGCTGCGATTCTCTGATGAATACGATCGGCCGCATGACCAACTGTGGAATTGGCGATTTACCAAGTGTAACTTTCAAACCAAGATCTGTAACATTAAGTAACGACGCTAAAGCCCTGTTGGCTTCAGCTGCTCAAAAGATAAAAGATAATCCTAACTGTAAGATCGCAGTTATCGGTTATTGCTCTTCAAGCAAATCTGAACAACAGTTGAGCTGGGACCGTGTGAATGCCGTTATCAGCTACATGGTTGATAAAGAAGGTATTAACCAGGATCGTTTCATCTTCAAATATGGTGAAACCGGCGGTGATTGCAATACTGTAGACCTGCGCGATGGAACTGGTGAAGAAGGTCCTACTACAGTGCCTGCGCCACACCCGAACCTGCGTCGTGGCCGATAAAAAGTACTTTAGCTAAATTGCTTTAACTAATAGTATAACCTTCCCCCGTTTTGCCGGGGGAAGGTTTTTATATTTATCTTAACGCCCTGTTTTTGGGTTACCGCACCTTTCCATACATATTTGCAGGAAAACCTTAACTTTGCCCACTTTTATGCGTTCAGCTTTACTAATTGCAATAATTGCCCTAAGCGTAGTGTCATGCTCCCGGTTCTCCAAGGTGCAGAAGAGTACCGACTATGATTACAAGTTACGCATGGCCGAAAAGTACTATGTAGCAAAGAAGTACAACTATGCCCAGCAATTGTATGAAGAGCTTTTCCCTTTAATGAAAGGACAGCCGCAGTTTGAAGATCTGTTTTATAAATATGCCTATTGTTCATACAATTTGCACGACTGGCTGCAGGCAGAGAACCTCTTCAAACAGTTTGTAGAGGTATTCCCCAACAGTCCGAAGGCGGAGGAAATGGAATTTATGCGGGCCTATACGTATTACAGGCAATCGCCCAAACCAGCACTGGATCAAACCAATACGCAAAAAACGATCGGGTTGATGCAAACATTTATCAATACGCATCCCAACTCGCCTAAGAATAAAGAGGCGTCGGATATTATGGATAAATGCCGGGCAAAGCTGGAAGAAAAACAATCCAGCAGCGCTGCCTTATATTATAATATGGGGCATTTCCGGGCCGCAGCTATCGCTTACACCAGCCTGATGAACGATTTTCCTGATTCGGAAAAAAGTGATACGTATAAACTACAGATCATCAAATCATATTATTCATTTGCTGTAAATAGTATCGAAGAAAAGAAAAACACCCGCTTTGAACAGGTAATTACCGAATGCAACGATTTCATGGACCGTTTTCCTGAAAGCAATTTGAAAAAGGAAGTGGAGAGTTACGAGACATTATCTAAAAACAATCTTAAAGTCAACAATAATGAGCAAATTACGAAGACAAATTAGCGCCAACACTGCTAACGTGGCCGAAACTAAAGATCTGAACGCCATTAAAGGCAAAACCGGCAATGTGTACGAGTCAATTGCCATTATTGCCAAAAGAGCGAATCAGATCAATATCTCATTGAAAGAGGAACTGCATAACAAACTGGAAGAGTTTGCCAGCCACACCGATAGCCTGGAAGAAATTCATGAGAATAAAGAGCAGATCGAAATTTCCAGGGCTTATGAGCGTATGCCTAATCCCGCGTTACTGGCTACCCAGGAATTCCTCGACGATAAAATATACTATCGTAAAAATGAAGATGACCTGTTCAGTTAATATTTGATGGTAAAAAATGTATGGAAAGCGACAGAAATAACCTGTCGCTTTTTAGTTTTATAGGTGTGCCACACTTCGAAAGTGTGGCACACCTGTTTTTCAGATTGTTGTATTAATGTTATTGTTGAAAAACAGGACCAGTAACGAGCCGTTTTGTTTAGCCTAAATGACCTAATTTTAACCAATTATGTTCCAGGATAAAAAAATATTGCTGGCTGTTACCGGAAGCATTGCGGCCTATAAATCTATATTACTGGTTCGCCTGCTTGTAAAGGCCGGGGCCGATGTTAAAGTAGTGATGACCCCTGCTGCTGCAGCATTTGTATCACCGCTAACCCTGTCTACCTTATCGAAAAATGCTGTAATATCCGAACTGGCTAACAACGAATCGTGGTCGAACCATGTAATGCTGGGCCGCTGGGCCGATGTAATGGTGGTTGCGCCCTTAAGCTGCAATACCCTGGCAAAAATGGCCCATGGAATGTGTGATAATATGTTGCTGGCTACCTGGTTATCGGCTACCTGCCCGGTAGTAGTTGCCCCGGCCATGGATGAAGATATGTGGCATCATCCGGCAACGCAGGGTAATCTGCAAAAGCTGGAAGCGTTCGGAAACCGGATAATTCCTGTTGATAAGGGCGAGCTGGCCAGCGGTTTATACGGCGACGGCCGCATGGCCGAGCCGGAAGCCATTATGCAGTACCTCCGGGACCACATTTTTGCTAAAAAAGACCTCGCCGGTAAAAAGGCGCTGGTAACCGCGGGCCCCACCTACGAACCCATTGATCCTGTACGGTTTATTGGTAATCATTCCTCTGGCAAAATGGGCCTGGCCATTGCGGAAGAGCTGGCTAACCGCGGCGCTGAAGTGCATTTGGTGCTGGGGCCATCGGCAGTAAAAACCACCATGCCTGGCATATACATTCATAAAGTGCAAACAGCCGGTCAAATGTATGATACCTGTATGGCTGAATTCCCCGGGGCAGATATTGCCGTGATGAGCGCAGCCGTAGCTGATTATACCCCGGTTGAAACCGCTCCTGAAAAGATCAAAAAAACAAGCGGCTCCCTGGTAATAGAACTTACAAAAACAAAAGACATATTGAAGAGCCTGGGGCAGGTGAAAAAGAGCGGGCAGTTGCTCGTAGGGTTTGCGTTGGAAACTGCCAATGAAAGGCAATATGCGCTTGATAAACTGGCTGCCAAAAATGCCGACATGATCGTGCTGAACTCATTGAACGATGAAGGGGCCGGTTTTGGCTACGATACCAACAAGGTTACTATTTTTGAAAAAGGTGGTGATGAGACCGTGTATGACCGCAAGCCCAAACAACAAGTGGCTAAAGATATCGTTGATAGAATCGTAAACCTGCTATATGTGTAGAAAGATCGTATGGATAATCTGCCTGATGGTTATGGCGCCTGTATTACTCAGCGCCCAGGAGCTGAGGGCACGTATAACCGTAAATACCAGCCGGTTAGGAACACCTGCTGATAAGAAAGCGTTCCAAACCTGCCAGGCGGCGCTCAATAATTTTCTGAACAACCGTAAGTGGACGAAGGAAACCTTTCAGAACAACGAAAAGATAGTATGTAATTTCCTGTTGAACATCAGCGAAGTGCAGTCGGGAAACATATATAAAGCAACCCTTACCGTACAGGCTGCCCGCCCGGTGTACAATACCAACTACGAATGCCCGCTCATCAATTTTATGGATGAGAACGTGGCATTCAAATATGTAGAATACCAACCCATTGAATTTAACGAAAACCGCGTATCGGGTTCCGACCCAATGGTTGGTAACCTGCCTGCGATACTTGCTTATTACGTGTATGTAATTATAGGGCTCGATTTCGATTCTTTCTCCCTGCGTGGTGGCGACCCCTGGTTTCAGAAAGCGATGAACATCGTGAACAACGCGCCTGAGGGACGGGATATTGCCGGCTGGAAAGCTTTCGATGGCTTGCGTAACCGGTACTGGTTAACGGAAAATCTTACCAACAACCGGTATAACCTGATGCATGATGCTATTTACAGCTATTACCGCCTCGGTATGGATTATATGTATGAAAATGAAACAGAGGCCCGCAGCGCAATACTTAACTCCCTGAGCCTGATCAATACCATGAATAATGATATTCCCAATACAATGATCGTGGCGTTCTTCTTCCAGGGCAAATCGACCGAACTGGTACGCATATTCAAAAAAGCTACTCCCGAAGACAAACAAAAGGCAAGGGAAATTCTGCAGAAGATCGATATCTCCAATTCCAATACGTATAAACAGGAATTAAAATGAACCGGCTATTACTGGTATGTTTGAGCGTTATAGTGTGGTGTGTGGTAAGTTGTTCCGATAAAGACAAGGTCCCGGCCGGTATATTGCCGAAGGATAAAATGGAAAAAGTGTTGTGGGATATGATCCAGGCCGAGCGTTACAGGGAGTCTTTTATTCGCGATTCTTCCACCATGAAAACGGAAACCTTCAGGTTGTATGCCCAGGTTTTCGAAATACATCAGGTTTCAAAGGATGAGTTTATAAAGAGCTATAAGTTTTATATGAGCCGTCCCGATCTTGCACGCATAATGTTCGACTCACTCGCAACCAGGGCAAACCGCCGCCGCGAAGAGCTGTATAAACCCAAGGCGCCCGACACCGCCAGTGTACAACAAAAGGTTGATTCGTTGAAGAAAAGCGATTCATTAAAAGTTGATACTGCAAAAGCTGCGAATGGTAAACCTGTAATACAACCTGCTACACCGCAGCCTGATAAACAACCACCTGGCATAGGACAACCCGGCGGCCTGCCGCAGCCACTTACTCCACAAGCCCCGCCCAATTTAAGAAAACGGCCAAATAAGTTTCCTCTTAATAAACATCTTAAAATTGATTCAGCAACCCGGCTCCAGCTAAAAAGGCAATAAGGATATTTCAGGTTGATAAAAAATCTATTAAATCCCAATCACCATTTTGGCTGGTTGAAGGGTAGTTCCTTATTTTTATCAATAAATTGCCTGCTATGCAAAAAGTTGTTGCTAATGCCGATGAAGCCATAGCCGACATTCAGGATAATGCTACCATTATGCTGGGTGGATTCGGGTTATGTGGTATTCCCGAAAATAGTATTGCTGCTCTTGTACGCAAAGGCGTAAAGCATCTCACCTGTATCTCAAACAATGCCGGCGTTGATGATTTCGGATTAGGCTTACTGTTGAAGACCCGCCAGATAAAAAAAATGATGAGCTCCTATGTGGGCGAGAATGCTGAATTTGAACGGCAGTTGTTAAGCGGCGAACTGGAGGTGGATCTTATACCCCAGGGCACGCTGGCCACTCGTATTCAAATGGCGGGTATGGGTATCCCGGCTTTTTATACGCCGGCCGGTTATGGTACCGAAATAGCGGAAGGTAAGGAAGTGCGGGAGTTCAATAACAAAATGTACCTGATGGAACATGCGCTGCATAGCGATTTTTCCATTGTGAAAGCCTGGAAGGGCGATCGATACGGCAATCTCGTGTTCCGGAAAACAACCCGCAATTTCTCCACTTCCATTGCAAAAGCGGGAACGGTTACCATAGCAGAAGTTGAGCATTTGGTTGAACCGGGCGAACTTGACCCCGATCATATTCATGTTGCCGGAATTTATGTACACCGCATTTTTGAGGGCAGGAACTACGAAAAGCGGATTGAGCGGAAGACCGTGAAAATAGAGGGTAAATGAGAATTGCACAATAAGAATGAATAATGAGAAAGGAAAAGCTCAAAGCGCGGCAGCAACCACAAACTATAAACAACAAACTACAAACAAAAGATGGCTTTAGATAAATACGGTATTGCAAAACGAATTGCACAGGAATTACGGGATGGGATGTACGTAAACCTGGGCATTGGCATTCCAACCCTGGTGGCAAACTATATACCCGATGGCATTACGATCATGCTGCAATCGGAGAACGGAATTCTCGGAATGGGGCCATATCCGGTTGAAGCGGAGATCGATTCGGACCTTATCAATGCCGGTAAGGAAACAGTGACGGTTATACCTGGTGGTGCGTTCTTTGACAGTGCTGA
This sequence comes from Niastella populi, assembly GCF_002078015.1. Classification (GTDB taxonomy): domain Bacteria; phylum Bacteroidota; class Bacteroidia; order Chitinophagales; family Chitinophagaceae; genus Niastella; species Niastella populi. The sequence goes on from NZ_LWBP01000192.1 coordinate 38,345, forward strand.
AAGCTTTGGCATGATACGCGCAGGCAAGGTTGATCTTACCGTACTGGGCGCCATGGAAGTGTCGGAGAACGGGGATATTGCCAACTGGAAGATCCCGGGTAAGATGGTAAAAGGTATGGGCGGGGCAATGGACCTGGTAGCCAGCGCAAAGAACATTATTGTAGCCATGATGCATACCAACCCTAAAGGCGAGTCGAAATTACTACCTGCCTGTACATTGCCTTTAACGGGGGTGAAGTGTGTTAAACGTATTGTATCGGAACTGGCCGTGCTCGATGTTTTACCCGAAGGCGGGTTCAAACTAATTGAACGGGCGCCGGGGATAACGGTTGATGAAATTCGCAGCAAAACCTCAGGCAGGCTGTTGATAGAAGGGGAGATCCCTGAAATGACAATCTGATAAGCTGCTAATACTTTATTTTAAATGGCGGGCGCGACGGCAGCGGTGGAAGCGGCGGCATCGATGGCTCTTCATGATCATTATTGTTCTTTCTGTTTTTGCCTGCAATGGATGCAGCCACTATAAAGAATACCATCCGAAGTATATCGGCAACCGTTACTATAAAGCCTTTTTCCTGTTGTATTTGCTGCGACAATTCCAGTTGACTGCCTGCTATAGCTTCCATAAACACCACCATTCCAAAAAAGCATAACATACCGCCGGCAATCCAGAAGCCGGGCTCATTGGGCATTGCTGTTTGTTTGTTGCTGATGAGTTGAAGTAATACAACGAAGGCAAGAACGGTAAGCACGGAAGCTTCGATAATGATTAGAATGCCTGAATATGCCGTTATGCCTTTCAGCGAGAAAATGGTAATTACAACGGAGAGGAACGATACCAGCATCATGTTCATAAGGTCTTTCGCCTGGCTGCCGGACATCATCAATTTAAATAGATAGAATACCAGTGTGAATTGAGCCAGCCTGAAGGCGGTTTGCATTGCAGGAACACCGGGCTGTATAAAATAAAGCGTGAGATATTGCAGAAACACAAAAAGACAAACTGCCCTGAGTACGTTAAGTATGGCGGTGATTGCTACTTTACGAACAAAGAGAATATACACGGGTAGTAACGATAACAGCATTACTACCAGCGGCAGGGCAATAAATATACTTCCACCGGTTTTTACCATGGTCAAAGGGTTCAGGGCCAAACCGGTTCTTCATAGGGGGTTCAGGTGTTTTTAACGCTGGAAAAAAGGGTATCAACATAATGCCGGCTGTTATTCGTTTTACAAATTACATTACATCCCTGTTAAGGGTTGCCGGGAGTTTAATCAATCAGGTTATTCTTAACTGCAAAGAAAACCAGGCCAGCCGTGTTTTTAGCACCAAAGCGTTCCATCAACCTGTCTTTGATAGCTTCAACAGTCCGTGGGCTAACCTCCAGTTTTTGTGCAATTTCATGGGCGGTAAACTCCATGCAAATATATTTTATCACGTCGCGTTCGCGGTCGCTAAGGGTAATTTCGTTGTTTAAACTGGGTACCACTTTAACCCGGGCGTGTGACTTTTTTAGCAGGATCCTGTTTACAAAGTTGTTCAGATAATACCCCTTGCTCATTACCTCCATTATGGCTTTCTTTATCTCGGAGGGGTCAGCGCTTTTTAGTAAATACCCGTTGGCGCCTATTTCCATCATGTGGCTCACGAACCGTTCATCTTCATACATGGTCAGTGCAATTACATGGATGTTTGGATACTGGCGGGCGATGACTTTAGTGGTTTCGATGCCATCTTTTAAAGGCATGCGTAAATCCATTAAAATAACATCGGGTTGTTCAGGTGCGGTTGGCAGGTTATCCAACAGTTCCTGACCGTTTTCAGCTTCAAGTACGAATTTTATGTTTGTATAAGGCCTTAACGACAATATTACTCCTTTACGGAATATTTTGTGGTCATCAGCAATAGCCACTTTTATAGGTCCCATCTGTTTATGATATTGGCAAAACTAAATTACTAAAAATCTACAGTGTTTAGGCATTCAGGGGGTATTGCATCCATACGTCAGTGTAAACACTTATCCGCCCCACTAATTTACGTTAGTAGCCCTTATCAAAGTATGAACCAATTATTCTATATCTGTGGTGCTACCGGTTCTTCCTCTACTCTTGGAATTTCGATAGTAACCTTATAATACGTTTGTGAAATATCTTTTTCAAAATAAATACGCCCGTGCAGGAGTTTCAACCTGCTTTGAATGTTTTTCAAACCCAGTCCCACATTGCTTTTATTCAGTTTATCAAAATCGGCCTGGGTAATACCGCGGCCGTCGTGATGGAGGCGAATATACAATTTATTACCGCTCAGGTTTTGCGTAAGATGAATAAAACTCGCATTACTGTGTTTCAGAATGTTGTTCACAAGCTCCTGTATCACCCTGAAAATGATGAGTTCCTGATCTGCGTGCAGGCGTTCGCGGTAATCGTGAAAGCGGCAACTGGCGTTCATGCTACCCGAGCCGCTGATCTTCTGAAACAGATCGTTTACGGCCGACTCTAACCCGAAGTTTTTAAGGGTAGGGGGCATCAGGCTGTGCGAAATATTGCGAATAAGCTGAATGGTGTCGTCAATGATCTGCTTGGCATTGTAGATGCTTTGCAGTTGCGTTGTTTTGTCGAGGTTCACCAGGTTTTCGTTCAGGTATAAACGCGCCGTAGCAAGCAGGGGGCCGGCATCATCGTGCAGGTCGGCGGCAATGCGCTGCCGCTCTTCTTCCTGCAGGCGAATGGAGGCGTTGAGCAACATCTTCTGTTGTTCCTGCTCCATATGCTGTAACTGCATTTGATAGCGGATAACCTTACGCTGGTGAAAAATTATGAAAACGATGAGGCCAATGGTAAGAACAAGCATACCGATAGTACCGAAATAAAGTACCATAGGGAACTGACTGGTGCCGTGATTGACCTGCAGCAAGATCATTAGTATGTGAGAAGCCAGATTTATAATTGGTTAAAAGGGGTTTTAAAGTAATTATCGTATGAGGATAGGCTGGATATATTTTTATCCTTAGCTTCCTTCCGCGAAAAAGCTATGCTAAAGAAAATGTTTTTAATGGTATTGAATATGAATGGGATGAACCAAAACTTAACCCGGTCATTCTTATCTAAGTTATCTGCAAAGGTATAGATAAAAAAAGAGCCTGCTAAATACACGAGGAAACCAAGGATTATCCAGAACATAGACGTATTATAAATAAATAGCACCCGGGGCTTGTTTATTTGCTCAAACAGGTAATACAACGAAAACGTAAAGATCAGGATCGATTCACAAGCCACTGGTACAGAATCGAAAAAATTCCATTTGGTTGTAAGAAAATAATAGCAGATAAATATAACAAACAATGTTGAGACAATGGCAATCACCTTTTTAAATTGCCGGCTGTCAATTATAAGCCAAATGAATAGGCTGAAAAGAAAAAACTCTAAAAGGGTATAAGCGCTCAGTAAAAGCCTGGTGGTTACTTTATTCGCCAGGTTAAATAATATTATATCATTTAAGAACGAGTAGATGGAGTAAATAAAGATTACCCATAATTCCTTTCTTTTTGTATGCCTTAAAAAGGCAAGAAAGAGAATTACGGGTAATAACGAAGAATATATACTGATATGTATAAAATTACTCTCTATACCAGGCTATTTACCTCAAATATAGAGATTCGGGTTTATTTAATCAATAATAAACCAGCCAAAGTCATCCCCAAAACAAGGGTCATCGCCTGAAGGCACTGCTCTGTCGGCAACAATGCCTTTTTCGTTTTGAATTTGGGCGTCAGTGGTAACTACTGAGTAGTTAACGAGTTGTTTGCCATTTTGATCGAGGCCAACGTAAACCAGGGTTTTTTGTCCGAATTCATTGATCGCATTGAAGAACTGGATGCCTGCACAACCGGGTTGCGCCAGGATCTGGCTCAGGATCTCTTTTCCAACGATGTGAGCTTTAACATCGTTCGGATGAGCCTGGCGGTAATTGTTAATCAGTTCAGCGCCTAATTCATGGGTAATTTCTTCACCAATGGTAGCAATGTTACGTTTAGTGAGGAGTTCAGTCTGCATCATAGTAGTAAGTTTTTAGAGGTTGTTAATAGTGGTTCCGGAGAGTAAGAAACCTCCAAAAAAAAAGATATACAACGGGTTGCGAGCAGGCATAAATGGTGTAATTTTGCCCGGAATGCTCTACAGGGCTGCGTTTCGGGGGAATTTACTAGGAAGTATTACGATTTAAAATGGGGGAAAATTTCTCGTAATTTACCGTATATTTACTATTGTGAAAGTTCGTGAAACCTACATTTGAGACGCAGTTGTTCACAAATGTGGATAAGTGAAAATGCTTAAGTAGCGCAGGATTAATGCTTAAGTAGTGTCGGATTTTAAAAACGGGGCGCAGTGTGTAGCATCTCTTGCAATTACAATTTCCTTTTTCTTATTTACCGGTTAACTGATTGCATATACTACTGATCAAAACAGGGAGCAACAGAACTATGTTTTTAAAACGGTATGATTTTCCCGATAGCTATCGGGATTAGGATGAGGTGTTGGTAGAACATGGTGCGATTAAAACAAAAAAGAAGAAGTTGACTGATATTGGATTTGACAGGCGGCATTCATAAGATCGTTGGAAATTATTTTTTTGGACGGTGATCAGAATATTGGATGTTTTAAGGTTGTCGTCCTCATCAATCAACTTCTGAAACAAAAATAGCAGGCCACCTGCCAGTTCGCAATAGCGGAAATGCGCTTTTTTAAAAATTCGGATTTTACCGGCAAATACGTAAAAGCGTCGTATGATATCTGGTACTATTTCGATTGATCCTGGTAAACTAACGTTTACAATGTGAGTGAAATCGTTTTTTTATACGATATTGCCTGAAGGTTAGGGCCCCTGAAGCGATAAATACTGATTAAGGGGTTAAAACGGTAGGGCATATTGTATCTGAAAAGGAACAACTTATAACCCATTAATAAGCCAACCTTACCCATTATGAGCACTGAACTGGTTATTAAAGTAGCACTTGCCGACGATCATAAGATATTTCGCGACGGCATTAAAATGGCTCTGAAAGGAAAAGACTACCTGAAGATCCTTTGGGAAGCCGAAGATGGCAAAGATCTGATGCACAAGATGCAGATCAAAAAACCTGATGTTTTGTTGATGGATATTCGCATGCCCGAAGTAGATGGGGTGAACGCTATTGGTATCCTGCGGAAAGAATACAGTGACGTGAAGATAGTGGTTCTTACCATGTACGACGAACAGGAAATGATCACCCGGATGATGGAAATGGGTGCCAATGCTTATCTCACCAAAACCTCTGACCCTGAAGAGATCTATCAGGCTATACTTACCTGCATGAATGATGATTTTTACTTCAATGATCTTGTCAATAAAGCTGTTCTTTCCAAACTGCAAACCAAAAAACAGGTACGGCAGTTCTATCCCAATCCCGTAAAGTTCTCCGAAAAAGAAATTCGCATACTCAAACTGCTGGCGGCCGATAAAACAACCGAGGAAATTTCAAAAGAAGTTTTCCTTAGTCCCCGCACTATTGAAACCATTCGCCAGAATATGAAATCGAAAGTGGGCGCCAAAACCATCGCCGGCCTTATTATGTATGGCATGCGCAATAAACTCATTGATTAAGTCCGGATTTTGAATGTCGAATATCCAATGGCGCAGTAATAACCCCTTCTGCATTCATCTTATAATATTGGATATTCGATATTTTGGAAGCTTACAAGGCCATGCGTATTGCATGCATAACTAACCCTACCCGCCTTTTTACATCACATCGATTGAACAACTGGTCGCTCAAGGCCCGTGAACTTAGGTCTTTTTGTTCCTTAAAGGGTTTTGAAGGGCATTATCTGTTAAATTGCGGTGCCTCTTACTAATGATTTTTTAGTACAGGGCATCATATATTTAATTTCCAGAATAGAGAAGAATATGCAGGCGCCGGTTTCATATAAATTAATGCGGCAACAACTTTGGTTGTCGGCTCACAGATGTGTTTTTTGGGAAGAAGAGAAAGCGTTGATCGTTTCCGATTTGCATTTTGGAAAAACAGGTCATTTTCGTAAAGCGGGCATTGCGGTGCCGCAGGCTGTTTATAAAGAAGATCTGCAGCGGCTGGTGCACCTGATACAATATTTCCAACCGAAACAATTGATTGTGGTAGGCGATCTGTTTCACAGCCATCAGAATAAAGAACTGGAGCTTTTTCAGCGGTGGCGGTACGATTTTGCGGGCCTGCCAATTCACCTGGTAAAAGGAAATCATGATATCCTGCACGCGAGTTGGTACCGGCAATGTGATATTCATGTTGCTGATGAAGAATTACAGATCGGCAATTTCAGGTTCAGGCACGATCTCGACGAAATTGGGCCCGGCAGCAGCCAGTATTTCTTTTCAGGGCATATCCATCCCGGCGTTCGAATAAGGGGGGCTGCCAAACAATCGTTGAGCTTTCCCTGTTTTTATTTTGCAAAAGACTTTTGTGTATTACCGGCATTCAGCCGTTTTACCGGTATAGCCCTGGTGCAACCGGATTTTGAAGAAAATGTATTTGCTATCGTGAACGACCATATTGTACAGTTGCAATGAGCCCTGCGCCGCCAGTATTGAAAATAGCATTCGATCCTGTTTATGCCCACCCGCTGCCGGAAGGGCACCGGTTTCCCATGCTTAAATATGAATTGATTCCCGAACAATTATTATACGAAGGAACTATTACCGCCGGCAACCTGTTTGCGCCGGCGCCCTGTGCCGATGAGGTAGTGCTTTGGACGCACGATAAAGAATATGTTGAGAAACTGCACGGTCAAAACTTATCGGCCCGCGAGCAACGGCACATCGGTTTTCCGCAATCGCCGCAGCTTACCCTGCGGGAATTTGTGATAACCCAGGGCACTATCGATTGCTGCCATTATGCAATGGCGCACGGCGTAGCTTTAAACGTTGCAGGTGGCACACATCATGCATTTGCCAACAGGGGCGAGGGGTTTTGTTTGCTGAATGATTTTGGCGTGGCCGCCAATTACCTGCTTAAAAAAGGGCTTGCCCATAAAATATTAATTGTTGATCTCGACGTGCACCAGGGTAATGGTACTGCGAGTTTGTTCGGAAATGAACCCCGGGTTTTTACCTTCAGTATGCACGGCGCCCACAATTACCCCTTTCATAAAGAAAAAAGCGATCTCGATATCGGTTTAAACGATGGCACCGATGATAAGCTGTATTTAAGCCTGCTGCAAAATACATTGTATACACTGCTCGGACAGCTACAACCCGATTTTGCATTTTATTTATCGGGTGTTGATATCTTGTCAACCGACAAATTCGGTAAGCTAAAGGTAAGTATAGAAGGATGTAAACAACGTGATGAAATGGTTTTCTCGCAACTGAAAAGCAAGGGCATTCCCTGTGTGGTAGCTATGGGCGGCGGTTATTCGCCCGATATAAAAACAATTGTGGAGGCGCATTGCAATACGTTCAGGGTTGCGAAAGACATATACGGTTTGTAGTTTGTGGTTTGTAGTTTGTGGTTTGTGGTTGCGGCTGTATGGTATTTTTTTACTTCTTCATTTCTTATTTTTCATTTTTAATTTCTCATTTCCTTTTACCAACTGCTGGTAGTTGAGGAAATAAATAAAGCGAATAGTGAACTCATTACCATGTGGCGTGCTAAGTAACCGGGCGGCATTACGCGCATAATTATTATACACCTGCCCATTGATATTAAATTCATAATCTTTCCCCAGCCAGTTCTTCCAGCCTAATATCAGCCGGCTGCCTAAACGAAAATCCCAGGTATAGAATACATCGAGATTGAAGGCATTGTAATTTAAATTGTATTGCGCAGGTGATATATCTTTTTTTTCGGTCCAGTAGCCGTTTGGCTCAATGTTATACAGGTTGGTGTTCTGCAGGTTATTCCAGAAATGACGGGCCCTGAAGGTAAGGTTCATACGCGAGGTGAAATTGTACACACCGCTGAATACGGTAGTTACATCGGCATATTTTCGGCGGGCCAGAATGGGGGCTTGGGTTGCCGGGTCACGCACAAAGGCATAACCAAACTGGCCATTGTCATACTGCCGCCTGTAACTTATTTCCAGCATCAGCCGGTCGCTGAACCGGTAACGTATGGCGCATTGAAGCGCATAAAAAGGATCATTGCGTAAAGGGCCTTCCGCACCGCCAATATACCAGCTTACGGTCAGCGGCCTGCGGTTGTCGGTGCTGCCATCGACAAATAAACTATAGTAAGGCGACCGCTTTAATGGCTGCCGCGGCGTTTGAAACAGGCTCGACGGCGTTTGCATTTCAAAGAAGTCGTTGTACCAGCGGGGACCGATATCTGCATTAACTGAAAGGCTCCAGAAGTTCTTTAACAGCCAGGCTGCCGAGGCTTCAAAAGCGGTTTTCTGCCAGGTAAAGGGTTTAAATAAATAGTCCTGTTTAATCGCTATTTTATACACCTGGTTCAAGAAAGAGCGGTTTGCCTGGTAAATATTGTAACTCACCGCCGCCTTATTGGAAAAAGCGTTGGGTGATAACTGAAAGCCGAGGTCGTTGGGATCGTATTGCGCCGATCGCATTTCATTGGTGAGAGCGTACTGCAGTTTGCCGCTTACTTTTCCCACTTCAAGTTGACTGGCAAACCCATCGTACCGGCCGTTCCCTTCATAAACCACGCTGTAACGCGGTTTCATAACGAGGCCGAACCGGTTGGCCCTGTCATACAATGCAATATCTACAGCGGTTACGTTGGCATCGCGTTCATGGCCGTTGCGCAGCACATTGGTATTGGTAAGGGTAATGAACGAACGGTTCTTTAATGCCTGGTCAAGAACGATGATATTGTAGTTGGTAAGAGGTTCGGTTGTTACGGAAGAGTCCTTGCCTGTGTTGCGGTTACGCAGCCGGGCTTTTACATTTTCGGTGACGGCATTAAAAATTCCAATGCCGAGGTTATTAGCGGTTCTGCCCGAGAACTTAACGGCGTTATATAAGCGGGTAACTGAAGGGTTCTTCAGGAGTTGGTAATCGTTCAGTTCACCGGAGCTTATTTTATCCTGGATGGAATCGTAGTTATAGGGCATTTTGCCGATCCGGCGCGAATAAAAGATGCCGGCTTTATTGAACAACTCGGTACCCTCGGTAAAAAAAGGCCGGTTCTCGCGGAACCGGATCTCGAACGGACTAAGGTTATTGACCACATTGTCAGAGATCACCTGGCCGAAATCGGGTATAAGAGTGGCATCGAGGGTAAAGCTTTCATTGATGCCGTATTTAACATCCATGCCGCCGCTTTTTAGCGTTTCGTATTGCTGCACACTATTGGTATGCGGCGTTTGGCGATAGCCCCCGCTTATATAGGGAGAGAAGCTTAGCCGCAATGGCGGCACCAGGTTTTTTAACCCGGCCACATCGCCAAACTGGTTGGCAAAACCGCTTACCGCCGGGTTAACCGGGTTCCAGAACGATGTTTCATTAAAGCGGCGGCTGAAGCGCATGAACTGTATGCCCCAGTCGGCAATGGATTTACGCGAGAAGCGAATGGAGAAAAGCGGTATGCGCATTTCAACGATCCATCCATCGGGCCGGAAACCAACTTTGCTATCCCATACGGCGTCCCAGGTTACATCGCCATACGTACCTTCTTCGCCGGTGTAGTTGGCGCTTACGCGGGCATCTGTTTGCACATTACGTGCGGTAACCAGAAACTGGAATGCATTCTGCCGGTCTTTATAGGTGTCGAGGAAAACCGAAAAATAATCTACGTTCGCCTTTTGCACATTATCGCGGGTTGTGTACTGTTGGCGTATTGCAGCAGGATCGTCGTACAGGTAGGCGCCAATATAGATAGCGTTATTATCATACACTACCTTTACAACGGTTCTTACCGAAGCGGGTTTACCGAACACCGGCGTATTGGTAACAAAGTCGTATGCCGCCGGCGCCAGCTGCCAGGCAGCATCATCCAGCGATCCATCGATGCGGGGCGCCTCGGCAACTTGTATGGCCTGGGTTCGTTTGGGCTGCGCCTGTAGCCCGGCATAAGCAATTAGTGGTAATATAACAACCAGGCCTTTAAGCATAGGTCATTTTAAGGGGGGCAAAAATAGCCGAATTTAGTTTTGTAAAAAGGGTCATAAAAAAATTATATACATACATGTCTACCCGCCTGGTGGACATTTTCCATTTCTGATGGTTATTGGTATTACGCGCAGGCGGGCTAGCACATTCTTTTGCTAACCGTTTAACTGGGAAGAATAAGTATGGCAAATTACTGGCGGGAATGTCTGGTCGCGCGTAGACAGCCCTTCAAATATGGCTCAATATAAGAAGTTCATTACAAATTAGGCAAGGAAATAGCTGTAGAGGAGTTGCTGGTCACCAGATACCGGGTTCCGGTCTTTTGTTTTAAGCCAGAGCCCGATTCATTTTGGGTGTATGTAAACGTGAAAACTGAAACTTCAAAATGGTTGTCCCGGAAACCGGAACCCGGTAACCGGGAACAATTTCTTTAGTTTATTTTCTTCTTTAAGTAGCTTACCTGTTCCTGTAATGTATTTACCACGTTGGCCAGCTGGTTTACATTCCAGTGCGGTTGCGCATTGGCTTTGCCAAGGATCATGGCGGCCTTCCAAACCTCCAGAATGTCTTCGCCATTTACCTGGTAGGGCTGATAGGTGGGGTTATCGCTCACCAGCGTGTATTTGTTCTTTGAGCGGTTGTTCTTCATTAACCTTTTATAAACAATGCCTTCGTTGCGCGATACCACTATATAAGTGAAATTGTTCTTTACATCGTTAATGTCTTCTACCTTTTCGCCCACAATGATCGATCCGCTGGGGGTGGGTAACATTGAGTCCCCAACGATCTCAAAGGCGCGGTATTGCCCTGGCGCCAGCATGGGCAGGGTAAATGTATTCAGTTCATCAATAAATTCCGGGTCGGCATAACCAGCGAGGTAACCCGCTGCTGCTTTTACCGGTACAAACTGGATCTCATTAGTGCCGGCCGCCAGTTTCTGTGCGCGCCGTTTGGCAAGGTAATTTCCTTTTGTATCTGCCAGGTCTTTCAGCAACAGCTCGTCGAGCGTGAGCTTGAACATTTCACCAACCATTTCAAGTACATCGATGCGAGGCTCAGCCCGCTCTTCTTCATAAGCACCCAGCAGGGAACGTTTGATCTGTAATTTGGTGGCAAACTCTTCCTGGGTCCACCCGCGCAGTTTGCGAAGGTATTTCAGATTTTTACCGGCCGTAGACATAGACTAATAAGTTTAGCGCTAAAATACTAATTATTTTATCATTGCGCGCAGAAAAGGTCATTAAAATTTCATTTGGAGCGTATTATTTAGCCATCCTATCTTTGCACATGGCAAGAATCAATAGCGCTCCACAAAAGAAATCCCCCCGGTCAAGTAAGTTTTTTGGTGAAGGTTTAACGTTCGACGACGTTTTACTGGTACCCGCTTATTCGCAGGTTTTACCCCGAGAAGTTGAGCTCCGCACCTGGCTTACCAAAGAAATTCAATTGAATATCCCCATGTTATCGGCCGCTATGGATACGGTAACGGAAGCCAAACTGGCCATTGCCCTGGCCCGTGAAGGCGGTTTGGGTATTCTGCACAAGAATATGAGCATCGAGCAACAGGTTGAGCAGGCGCGGAAAGTGAAGAGAAGTGAAAGCGGGCTCATTCTTGATCCTATAACCCTCCATGAAGAAGCCACCATCGGCGATGCACAGCGGTTGATGAAAGAGAACCGGATCGGTGGTATTCCCATAGTAGATAATAAAAAGAAGCTGGTTGGTATTTTAACCAATCGCGATCTGCGTTTTCAAACCGATAGCAAACGCGTGGTAAGCGAGGTAATGACCCGCGAAAACCTGATCACCGCCCCCGAAGGCACCACGCTGAAAAAAGCGGAAAAGATTTTACAACAATATAAAATTGAAAAGTTACCGATCGTTAAAAAAGACGGTACCTTGTTTGGGCTCATCACCTACCGCGATATTCTGCAGGTGCAGGATTTTCCCAATGCGGTAAAGGATTCTTACGGTCGTTTACTGGTAGGTGCAGCGCTGGGAATTACCCGCGACCTGCTCGACCGCGCTTCGGCCCTGCAACAGATAGGGGTAGATGTAGTTTGTTTAGATAGTGCGCATGGTCACAGCAAAGGAGTGATAGACGCGCTGAAAACATTGAAAAAGAACATTAAGAAACTGCAGGTGATTTCGGGTAATGTAGGAACCGCCGCAGGCGCAAAAGCGCTGGCTGAAGCGGGCGCCGATGCGGTAAAAGTTGGTATCGGCCCCGGTTCAATTTGTACAACCCGCATTGTTGCCGGTGCAGGCGTTCCGCAGATAACCGCCATTATGGAAGCCGCTTCGGTACTGCATAAAATGAACATTCCCCTGATTGCCGATGGCGGTATCAGGTATACCGGCGATATGGTAAAAGCACTGGCTGCCGGCGCCAACCTGGTGATGATGGGCAGCATTTTTGCGGGAACCGAAGAAAGCCCCGGCGAAACCATTATTTACGAGGGAAGAAAATTCAAACAATATCGTGGTATGGGGTCCCTCGGCGCAATGAGCCAGGGTAGTGGCGACAGGTACTTCCAGGATGTGGAAGCCGATATTAAAAAATATGTACCCGAAGGCATTGAAGGCCGGGTGGCATTTAAAGGAAGCTTAAGCGAGATCGTTTATCAATATGTGGGCGGCCTCAGATCGGGCATGGGATATTGCGGTGCAAAAGATATCAAAGCATTGCAACAGGCGCAGTTCGTTCGCATTACAAATGCCGGAATGAAAGAAAGCCACGCACACGATATTGAAATTACCAGAGAAGCGCCTAACTATAGCAGACGATAAATTAGTTACCAGTTACCGGTTCCCGGTTGCCCGGGTAAAAAATTCGGCGATCCCGGCTGTTAGGCAGCGTGATCGACATGCAAGGCCTGGGAACAGGTAACCGGTAACTGGAAACTTTGATTTTAAATTCCTCCTGATGAAGCTCCGTAGCATATTACTGTTCCTTTTCCCGCTTTTCTGTATTACAGCCAGCGCTCAAACCGATTCAAGTCATTTACGCATCAGTTTACTAACCTGCGGTCCCGGCACTGAATTGTATTCAACATTCGGCCATACCGCCATCAGGGTTACCGATAGCGCCCGGGGTGTTGACATGGTTTATAATTATGGCACCTTCGACGACCGTGATCCCAACTTTTATGTAAAGTTCACCAGGGGCATTATGATATATGCGCTTTCAAATTATTCATTTCAGGAGTTTTTACAGGAATACGCTTATGAAAGACGCTATGTAATTGAGCAGGAGCTTAACCTGAATGGCGATGAGAAACAACGGCTGTATGCTGCCCTGCAGGAAAATGCGCTGGAACAGAACCGCTACTACAATTATTATTTTCATACCGACAATTGTACCACCCGCGCCCGTGATATGATAACACAAAAAACAGGCGCATCGGTGGTATTTAAAAATATTCTACCCGAAAAAGTTCCCTCCTTCCGCAACCTCATTCATACCTACCTCAATAAAGCCAACCAGCACTGGAGCAAATTTGGCATCGACCTGTTACTGGGTAGTAACCTCGATCATAAGGTTACAAATGAATCGTCTATGTTCCTGCCCGATTATTTGTTGATGGGGTTCGATAGCGCAATGGTCGATGGCCGCAAACTGGTGACCGCTAAAAACAATGTACTTCCCGTGGCCCCGGTTCCGCCATCCGTTACCCTTTTTACTCCCCTGTTCGTTTTTGGGATGGTATTTATTATTATCACATTGCTGTCGTTCAGTACCCAGAAATATGCGCAGGGTTTCCTCAATGTTTTTGATGCCGTATTTTTTCTGCTCATCGGTTTATTTGGAGTTGTAATCGTAACCCTGTGGGCCATACGTGTAGATGACGTTTGCCGCAATAACTACAATCTTGGCTGGGCATTGCCAACGCATTTCTTCATGGCATTTGTGGTGTATCTGAAAAGAAAATGGATTCAACAATATTTCAGGGTTGTGTTTGTGCTCACACTTTTATTTGCCGTTTGCTGGTTCTTTATACCCCAAAAGATAAATATGGCCGTACTGCCTTTACTGGGTATCGTATTAGTTCGCAGTAATTTCCGCGGCGATCTTTTTAAAAAGAGATTAAAAACGAAAAATACCACAAATGAGTTCTTTGGTTCCAATACAAAAAATGCAGAACTTAAGTAACTTCAGGGAATGGTAGAGAAAAATATCCTCCTGGATGGTCAGCCTGTGTATTACCGCATGGAAGGTACGGGGCGGCCTGTGGTACTGGTGCATGGTTTTTCAGAAGATGGCACCGTTTGGGAAAACCAGATCGGAGCATTGAAAAACAAATTTCAGCTCATCATTCCCGATCTTCCCGGAAGTGGAAGATCTCCCATAAACGATGCCGGCTGGTCAATGGAATATTTTGCCGAATGTTTGCGCCAGATCCTCGACCAGGAGAATATTTCAACCGTTAGCATGATAGGGCATAGCATGGGCGGCTACATTACGCTCGCTTTTGCCGAAGCCTGGCCGCAAAGATTGCAATCATTTGGGTTAATTCATTCTACGGCCTATGCCGATAATGAAGAAAAAAAGACCGCCCGCCGCCGCGGTATCGAATTCATTCAACAGAACGGCGCTGCAAAATTTATTGAGCAGTCTGTTCCCAATCTTTTCTCGGAAGAAACAAAAAAGCACCAACCCGAAATGGTGCGCAAAATACTTTCACGTTATACCAACTTTATTGGTCAGTCTCTCGTAAATTATTACCAGGCCATGATGGTTCGGCCCGACCGCACCCATGTACTGAAAAGCTTTCCCCGCCCGGTTCTGTTTATATTAGGAAAACATGATACAGCGGTGCCATATGAACAGGGGCTGCAACAGAGTTATATGCCGGGATTGTCCTATATTCATACGCTTGAACATTCCGGACATATGGGGATGTGGGAGGAACCTGAATTAAGTAACGATTATATTGATGCCTTTTTAATGCATAGTTAATTTGGCTAACGTAAACTGACCTGGAGACCAGTTGAATGAGAAAAACACTGGCGATAGCTTTGTTGTGCTTTTTTGGAACAATCCAGTCCCTGTTTGCCGAGCATATTAAGGGAGGGGAGATGTTTTATGAATACCTGGGGCCTGGTAGTGGTGCAAACACCTCACAATACCGGGTTACGCTAAAGCTGTATATCGACTGTAATGCCAATAGCAGCGGCCAGTTAGACGGCGAGATCAGGTTGACCGTTTACGATAAAGGGAACAACAACCAGTTCGGCAGCCCCTTTACCGCGCCTTCCCAGGGCGACGAATGGCTTCGGTTCGATCCCGCTTCCAACCCCTGTATCAGCAACCCGCCCAACGATGTATGCTACCGGGTGCGGTCTTTTTCCACGGTAATCACACTACCAATCAATCATGCCGGTTATGTTATCGCATATCAACGCTGTTGCCGTATCGACAATATCATCAACCTCGAGCCGCGCAGCAATTCGGTAGGGGCCACTTATATGTGCGAGATCCCCGGTACCAATTCATTACCTGAAGCCTATAAAAATTCAAGTCCACGGTACCTGCCAAACGATGCAACGGCTATTTGCCGCGGCAGTAATTTTACTTTGAGTTTTGCCGCTACTGAACCTAATGGCACCGATTCCCTGGTATATACCTTTTGCAGTGGTTTTGTAGGCGCGTCAACAGGTACGCCTAATCCTTATGCCGCTTCTCCACCGCCATATTCCAGCTTAAATTACCGGCCGCCTTATAGCGGCAACGGACCGCTGGGCGGCCAGGTTACCATCGATTCAAAAACCGGTATCATAAGCGGCATCGCACCTTTCACTATTGGCCAGTATGTGATCACTGTTTGCGCTTACGAATACCGGGAGGGCGTTTTGATAAATATTCACCGCAAGGATGTACATGTAAAGGTTTCTGATTGCATTCCGCTCGAGGCATTGCTGAAACCGAATTATTCCTATTGCGACGATTTTATGGTAACCTTTAAGAACGAACAGGTGAATCCCGCCGGCTCTGTATACACCTGGGATTTTGGCGATGGCACACCGCCTGTAACCACCACCGATATTGAAGGCCGGGTACAACATCAGTTTGCCGATACAGGCACTTACACGGTTAAACTGAAAGTCGTACTGGCCGGTCAGTGTGAAGATGAAACAGTGACATTGGCAAAAGTATATCCGGGGTTCTGGCCGGCGATCAAAGTTACCGGAACATGTGTGTTATTGCCATTGCAGTTTACCGATCAAACAACTTCACGATATGGAAAGGCAGCTAAATGGACCTGGGATTTTGGTGATGAAACTACCAATACCGATGTCAGCAGCGTACAAAACCCTTTCTGGAAATACAGTACCACCGGTTTAAAAACAGTGACACTTACCGTTGAAAGCGACAAAGGATGTGTGGGAACGGTAACCGGAACGGCCGATGTACGCGACAAACCACCGATAACGCTGGCTTTTAAAGATACCCTCATTTGCAGCATAGATACATTGAAACTGAATGCAGGCGGCAACGGTATTTTCTCCTGGGGGCCTATGTACAATATAATGGATGAAAATACCCCCACGCCATCGGTATGGCCAAAAACCACCACCACCTATACCGTTACATTAAACGAAAACGGTTGTGTGAACAGCGAGAACGTACAGGTACGGGTGGTTGATTTTGTAACACTGGATGCCGGTTCCGACAGCACCATTTGCCTTACCGATACATTTCGGTTGAATCCGCAATCCGACGGTTTAAAGTTTGAGTGGGCGGCCAATGTGCCCGGTTATATCAGTGACCCCAATATAAAACAACCCTGGGTATCGCCTACGGCCACTACTACTTACCATGTGATCGCCCGTATTGGTAAATGTATGGCCGATGATGTTGTAACCTATCGCGCCATTCCATATCCTACAGCGAGGGCGGGCGCCGATACGGTAATTTGTTACCAGGATACGGCCAGTATACATGCCAGTATGATCGGGTTCCGTTTTAACTGGAGCCCTGTCAGTACCTTGAGCGATCCCAATAGTTTAAACCCGATGGCCTGGCCACTGAGAACTACTTCGTATGTGCTTAGCGTATATGATACGTTAGGTTGTCCCAAACCGGGCCGCGATACTGTTGTTGTGAACGTTAAAGATGAAATAATCGCATTTGCCGGAAGGGACACTTCCATTGTAGTTGGCCAGCCCCTGCAGTTGAACGGGCGTGGCTCCGACTTTTATGAATGGTTGCCGCCAACGCATCTCAACCGTAACGATATTTCCAATCCCATTGCCATGCTGGATGAGAATTTCTCTTACCAGTTAAAGGCGTATACGGTGGAGGGATGTTTTGACCTCGATACCATCCATATCAAAGTATTTAAAACCGCCCCCGATATATTTGTTCCCAATGCATTCAGGCCTGGCGGCAGCCGTAACAATGTATTGAGGCCTATTCCGGTAGGTATTGCCACCCTCGATTATTTCTGCGTATTCAACCGCTGGGGACAAATGGTGTACAGAGGTTACTCTTCCGAATCGGGGTGGGATGGTACTGTTTCCGGCAAACCGCAGGATGCCGGCACCTATGTATGGATGGCCCGCGGTACCGATTATACGGGTAAACTTGTAACGAGGAAAGGAACGGCGATTTTGTTGAGGTAGGGGGGACGTTAACAAGTGACAAGTTAACAGGTTGACGTGTGGGTAAGTTATTCAGTTATTGAGTTGTTCCACTAGCGTTTTGATATTAGTCAAACATATTCAATTGGTTATGATTTAGATCTTTGAAATATTGTTGTTGAGTTTGTTGAAATAGTTGATTTATGGGCATTCTTTCAAAAATAGAGATGCTTAAAATCTGCAGTATTTCGTAAAGTGATTGCTGAAGCATAAATTTCTTTTTAGCTATGGCGACCAGAACATATACAGATACAGCAATCCATACTTGTGTTTTAACTGCATTTTCAGATTGCCCCCAAAAGGATTTTATTTTTAAATGCTGTTTAATCCATTTAAAAAACAATTCAATTTTCCATCGATGCTTATAAAGCTGTGCGATCTCTGTTGCTTTAAGATGAAAATTATTTGTAAGGAAAACAAATAGTATCCGGCTTTCATTATCATAGAATTTTATCCTTCGAATTTTCTCAGGATAATCTTTAGCAACATAGAAATTGTTAAGTAAAACGCTTTGGTCACACAGTACTCCATTGCTTTTGTCAGATGGATAAGATTTGACCCGCCGACAATTCATGTTGTCTTTAGCCCTAATGATATAAAAAGCTTGACAACCATGAATCCGATAAAGTCGCTTGTAGTCTACATATCCTCTATCCATTATATAAAAGCTATTGGCTTCATAAGAAATAAAGTCCAGTGCATTCATATCATTAACAGAGGCCGAAGAAAAATGTATGAACTCAGGGATGGCGGTTTTCAAATCCAACTGTGTATGTAGCTTTATGCCTCCTTGTGTACTTCGATGGGTTGCCCAATAGAACGTGGACAAGCATAAGTTAATCGTAGTTGAATCAATCGCAAACACATTGTTTTCAAGTTCTACATCCAGACCATTATCGCCTAAATACAATTGCTTGGCTTGTTTAATTAAGAGCATTGCCAGGTCATAATAAATCAGATACGAGCGATTTTCATTTGCAGTAGATAGTGTGCTTTTGGCAACTACATCTCCTATACCCAAGTGATACATTTTATCGGCATTTGCTTTTAAACACAAAATCGTATCGCTTAAGCTTTCCCGATGAGTGAGTTGTCCAAAAGTCATGCACAAAAACTGTTTCCAACAGCTAAATTCCTTCACCTTATAATCGCCTTTATATCGTGTGACAATGGTTTGAAACGAGGTAGATGATACTAAACTCATTATTTGGGAGAAAATATACTTTCCGTTATTCACAAATAATTGATTTGCAATAATATACGGAAAATAAAATTCTCAAAAAATCAAATCGTCTTAGGCCTAAAATCTCACCAAACTCAACACAGACAATACTTTCAAAGAACTTATCATTAAAACATCAAAACGCTAGTGGAGTTGTTCAGTTATTGAGTTATTCAGTTGAAAGTATAAAGTTCGCAGACAAAGCGAGCATGGATCCATGGCTGAGCCGGTACCGATTGCCATTTCTGAAATGGCCATGTGCAGTGACGCTATGAATTTAGGGAACCCTTTCACAGCCTGCCCGATGAAGGCGGGGTTTCACGTTTTCCGTTTCACGATTACCTACTTTACCTAATTTTGCCGCCAAAAACCAGCTAAATGAGAACAGTATTAATCACCGGCGCTACCGCTGGTTTTGGAAAAGCCATTGCTGAAAAATTCGCTTCCAATAATTTCAATGTGATCATAACCGGCCGCCGGGCCAACCGGCTGAACGAGCTGGTAAAACAATTGACCGCCGCTTACAACGTAAAAGTACATGGGCTGGAATTCGATGTGCGCGATAAAAAAGCGGTTTTCAGCGCTATTGAACAATTGCCGGCTGAGTTTAAAAAAATTGATATACTCATCAATAACGCGGGGCTTGCGCTTGGCCGCGATTATTTTGAAGATGCGGATATCGATGATTGGGACACGATGCTCGATACCAATGTTAAGGGAGTGATGTATGTAACAAAAGCCGTTATACCTGGCATGATAGAACGAAAAGAAGGGCACATCATCAACATGGGTTCCATTGCCGGTAAGGAAGTATATGAAAGAGGAAACGGCTATTGCGCTTCGAAATATGGGCTCGATGCATTATCACAATCGATGCGTGTTGATCTGCTGCGGCACAAAATAAAAGTAACCGCCATTCACCCCGGCGCAGCGGAAACCGAATTTTCCATGGTGCGTTTCAAAGGCAACGCTGAAGCTGCGGATAAGATGTATGAAGGATATCAACCGTTATCTGCTGCCGATGTGGCCGATGTTGTTTATTACACAACAACATTACCATCACATGTTTGTATAAATGACCTCGTATTGACCTGTGTTGCACAGGCGAATTCTTTCTATTTGCACCGGTAGTTTTCAATGTTAAAATTCCCTTTATAGTTAGTAGATTCCCTTTAGTGGTATGTAAATTGTGATAGTAATATTAAGCAAACAATACATAATTCATTTAGAATATGTGAAATGTTGGCCTAACTGCTTGCATGAACCGTCAATTTGTGTAGTTTTATGTCAGCTATCAATTCCATAATCCTGCTTAAAAGCCAATTACTATGTGCAAAACCCTATGCGCATGCATCTTAGCATGTATTTGTGTATTTTTCTCCCCATCATTGCAAGCGCAAAATGATGTGATCAAACTTCAAAGTTGCGAAGGCAATCCTTATCAGCAATCTATCGACAGTATAAAAAAAGCCAGTGCCGAACAGGGATATGTACTATTGCGCGAAGCGTCAATTCAAATGGAAAGTGAGTATGAAATGCCGGTTGTTTTACCAATGCAGGCCGGAACGATATATCAATTTGTTTTTATTGGTGATCCGTCTTCAAAATTATATGAAGTTCGAATGTATGATTTCAATGAGCGCCAGGTTGTTTATAAAAGACATCAGTGGGGCGACGTAGATGGTAGTATCATCAGTTACACTTACGTTCCGCAGTTTAGCGAATACCACATGATAAAACCGGTTCAGGTGAACAAGAAGAAAAAGAACTTGTGCGGTTATGTGATGCTGTTAAAAAAGCCGGAGCCAACAGCGAAGAGATAACAAATAACAGTAAACGCTTTATACAAGAAAGGCGGGCCGCGTTGAAGCGTAGCCCGCCTTTTTCAATCATGGACTGATTGAAAAAATTATTATATTGCACCAGGCAGGGTTGTATTCATTGCTTTTATCCATCACGCATACTCCTCAAGACTTTCACCTGACCCTCACAGGACCCTGACGAGACCCTCACAAGACCCTTACGGGACATTCACGAGACATTCACGAGACTTTTACCAGACTTCCATGGTACGCGATTCCTTAATCGATGCTGGTTCAAAGGCCTGTACTCCTTATATAACCCTATTCTTTCGCTTTCCTTACGCTTTTGCACAAGCCTCAGCCATAAGAAGGCCACTACCTGCCTGTTACCAAAAAAAAAGCGCTCCGGTAAAGGAGCGCTATATATGTACAGGGTATTTTGTATGGTTTCCTTATTGCGCCAGTGAGATCCTGATCTGTATACCGGCCCTTGTTGTAGTGATGGGCGGTGAGGTAGAGATCTTCGGTTCTACTCTTCGCTGTTCAAAATAGAATTTCAGGTTTACCCGGTTACTGATCACATAATCGATCGTTGGGTTTATGGTGATCACTTTTTGTCCGTTCGTAGGAAGTGCCTGGTCCTGGTCTAACCGGCTGTTGGCGGTTATGTCGTCGCGGAAGCCAAGGTCTAACCGGAAACTGGCGTCATTTTGCAATGGCTTGCCCTTGATCTTGATCCACGAGAACGCACCGCGCTTTCTGAACCCGGCGCCGATGGTGAACTCTGTCGACCGGTTTTCGCTGAGTTGGAAGTCGATCAAACTCAAGCTCACCGTTCTTGATTTTTTATATTCAAAACGCGCGGTAAGCTGGTTGGTGAACTGCATATCCACATCTATCAAAGGTACAAACTGTTCGCTGATTGAAATGTTGGGCACCAGGAAGTAGGGGATAAAGGCGCCGGTAAGCGTATCGATGAACGAAGGAAAACCGAGATTAGCCGAATCGCGGTACAGCAATGCCGAGCTAAAGCTGTTCATGCTTAACGTACCGGTATAACCATGCGAAATGGTGAAATTGGTAAATATTTTCTCCATGCCTTTTAAGCGGGTGAGGCCAGTATAGGTCAATCGCCAGTTGGGGCGCGGCAAAATACCCGAGAACGGATTGGAGCGGATATTCGGGTTATCTCTTTTAATAAGCGATACCCCTGACGGGTCTTTACCGGTGTATGCCGCAACGAAGGCCGGGATCAATACATCCTGTGCATAACGGCCATAACCGGTATAATAACCATCGGTGGTGAACTGCTGGTTAGGATCGAGCTTTTGCCAATATGGGTTTTGCTCTGCCAGCCTTTTTGATAATATCATCCGGTAATCCTGGAATTTCAGGAAGGTGCTTGTTACCTCGTTCGGTCTTACCGGTGTGAACATTGTCTTCAATGCAATATAACTTACGCTAAAGCTGCCCGATGTATACGGGTTCAACCGGGCAAAATGCATGCCGGTGCCGGTAGTGTCTTTATACAGCTCACTATACATTTTACCAAACGTTTTATCGAACGTAAGGTCAATGGTAAGATCGCGTATCGGGTTCAGCGTGGCTGTTATGTTCAATCGCTGCTGATAATCCTGCCGGTTCTGGTAGTTGAAATTCGAATCGGCGGTGAGCCAGCCTTTGCTTGCCATCATGTTCACGAAGTTGGTATCGGGCTGGCGGCCGAAGATAAATCCAAGACCGGGCGCCATTGATTTAAAGTTCATTCCCAATACGCGTGTGCTATCGGTATAACCATAGATGGTAGCGCTGGCGTTTTCTGAATATTGTACATTCACCCGTTTCAGCATGGTGAGTAAACGGCCAGCGAACTTAACGCCGCTGCCCAATTCAAGCGGCGCGTTTTTGTCGCGCTTCTTTTTCTTTCCGGTAGAATCTGTCTTTTGGCCTGCTCCGGGTGGCAGGGGGCCCTGCGGTGCAGGCGCTGCTTCTTCTTCAAAGGCCCGCAGCAGTCTCGATTTGGCGTACAGCCGGGTAAAGTCTAATTCGGCGGTCACATTCTTTTGTTGTGCATTCGACAGCGTGTTACCCAGTTCGCGGGCAAGCAATGAAGCGGCTAACCAGTCGAAGTTTGCGGTATAACCTGCCCGAACGGTTGTCCAGTCGAGGAACGGCAGTTTGCTTGTTGGCAGGGTATATGAAACCGTTGCCTTATGATTGTACTGGATGGTGCGGCCGCCTTTCCAGAAGTTATGCCACATGCGTTTTTTCTCGGCTTCGCCCAAACGGCCGCTGTCCTCATCAACCCAGGAGCGGTTCAGTGCGGTGAAGTCGAGGTTCAGCGAACGGGTGAAATCCCAGCGCAGGTTATAGGTGCGGTCGAACGTAAAGTATTTATCGTACGTTTCGGGTATCAGGTTCTTTGGCGTACCAACGCTGCGTGGGCGGTAGGTACCGAACTGGCGGTTCACATCGGCCCTGAACCCAAGTAATGTAGGCATGGGGTTGATGTTGAAATCCTTTACCGCCGCTACCCAGGGCGATCTTGATTTTATAAGACGTTTGGCAGGTTCCCAGTATTTGGGGTTGGATGTATAGTTATAACCGAGGCCTGCGCGATGACGCACTACTTCATTGCTTTCGATCAGCGGGTTGTGCTGTTCTTCTTTGTAATAGGAATAGCTCAGGTCCCAGTTCTCGATGCTCCAGATCTGCTGTTTTTTACCGGTCGTATTCAGCTTCTTCACATTGGTGAAGTTGACGGTTTTGATGGTCTTTACATCGATGGCATCGTTACGGATTGAATCCTTGGCGGCGCCTGATGCGGCCTTGAGTTTGTCTTTCAGTTTTATATCCAGATCGTAAGGATCGTATTCGGGGGTTGTAACCGTTTTTGAATAGCTGGCATAAACCGGAATGGAGACACCTGCTTTGGCGGGTAACAGTTTACCCAGCTCGAGGTTGGCTGCCACATCCAGTTGGGTAAAGGCTTCGCGTGAGCGTTCGTTTACCCGTTGTTCCAACGTACCCCAGCCGGTGCTGCGGGCGCTACCGGAAATATACAGGGTACCAAGGTCGGCCAGTTTAATGTCTAATCGGCCGGTTGCAGCCCAGGCGCCCTGTTCATCGAGGCCAGATAAACGAAGCTCGTTGAACCATACTTCGGTACAGGCATCAACCCGGTTAACGTTTTGTACGCCTATGAAGAAGGTACGCACTTCACCAAGGTTGGGGTTGCCCAATATAGAGAACTGTTTGCCATCGCCATCGGTTTCCTGGTAATACTGATAGGTATTGCCGTTATTGTTGCGCGATACTTTCAGCGCGGTCAGCCTTTCGAGCGACAGATCGAGCAGGTTGTTTGTTGGCCATATCAGCTCATCGTCGGTTGTTCCCCATGGCGTAATTTCCAGCGGGATCTTTATCTCATAGAAGTTGCTGATAAGGTCGTTACCGATACGCACTACGGTGTAGAGGTCGCCATTCTTTATATCGGTTGAGCTTTTTACCGACTCGGCGTGCACATACATTTGTAATTGTTTGTACTGACGCAGGTCGAGGTTTATTGTTTTGAACACCCCTCTTGCATCGCCCTGTGCCAGGTTACAAACCTGCAGGCTCAGCGATTGTTCGTTCTGCAACAGGTTCACGTTGTTGTTGCTCAGCTGTTGCTGACGAATAACGCCGGGGGGCGTTCTATAGTTGACAGGATAACGTGATGCATTTTCTTCCACGTTCACGGCCAGTTGTTTTACCGTAGTGGTAGTGTTGGCAGGAATGGGTTTGTACTGATTGGCTGTGTCGAGCAGGTAGTTGAACTGACGCCATTGGTTACGCACCAGCTCGAGTTTGGCGAAACGCAACACCACTGAATCTTCGAAGCCGGTCATGTACATACGAATGAAACGGATCGACTTGAAGTCGGGGATATTACCTACTTTTTGCTGGAACTCCCTGATAGGGATTCGGAACAGGTACCAGGTTTCTGCGGGGCTTCCGCTGGGGCGCACTTCAATACTATCGGTAATGAAGTTTGTGCCCACGCGCATATTGGGTTTTTTCAGGTCAACCCGGTACTGAAAATATTCCTCCAGTTCATTGAGTGTATTATCGCGGTTGAACTCTTCCTGGTCGGGGTACAGTGTAAAGGCGCTTACGAATTTATCGCCGCTGCCGGCAACGGGTGAGTTGCCCTGCGGGTTGTTGATATTTTTGTAACGGGCAAGGATACCGTCGTTTGCACCGAACTGTGCATTACGGTAGTTGATGTAGTCGTCGCTCGAAGGGTCCTGTAAGGCCCGTTGATAGGCGGCTGAGCCAATGCTTTGCAGCTGGTTCAGGTATGCCTGGAATTTCGATTGCTCGGCATCGTTCACCAAACCGTCAAAACCGGCGTCCTGTAAAGGCCTGTCGGCAGGTTCGTTACTGAAGGCCTGCGTAACCTGAATGGGGTTGGCGGGGGCCTTACCCCAATTGGTATTATTGTCTTCCAGGGCGGTGGTCACTGCACCACTGATGCCGTTCTCAAAAAAGCGTTTGCCGTCTTTCAGCACGTCTTCTGAAACATTACCGAGGTTGAAATACAGTTCGCCGCCGCTGCTGCCGGGGTTCAGAATGTATGGGTCCTGTAACCAGAACTCGATGAACTCCACGTTACCGGTTTCAAAGTCAACCTGGTCAATACCGCGCATGATACCGCCCCAACGGCTTTTAGGGTTCAATAACCGGCCGTTAGGGTCGATGCTTCCCGGCCGCGCATCGTAGTTGTATGGACCTCTTTCGGTAGGGTAGTAGGCCATATCGAAAGTTACGAGGCTTCCCTGCCCG
Organism: Niastella populi; assembly: GCF_002078015.1. Classification (GTDB taxonomy): domain Bacteria; phylum Bacteroidota; class Bacteroidia; order Chitinophagales; family Chitinophagaceae; genus Niastella; species Niastella populi. The sequence goes on from NZ_LWBP01000192.1 coordinate 63,938, forward strand.
AGGTCGGGGGTACGTTGGGGGAAGATGTCTTTTACGTTTATTGAACGAACGCGTGGGTCGTTCAGCAAATTATCGTTAATGGGGTTGTCGGCGCTTGATCTGTCCTGCAACACGGGCTCGATATTATACCATGCGAGTTTAGCGCGGTTGAAACCATATTCGAGGGTGTCGCGTTTTTCGGCTTCGGGGAACAGCCCGTTGCCGGCAGGTGTTGAAGCCAGTCCCCAGCTAACCAGCGGAAAGCGGAGGTCGATGGCATTGCGCGAACCTTCAAAATCATCGATGAACACCTGGCTGCCACTGCCCTTGCCTATCTGCGGCGGGTGGCCCGGTTTCAGGTAAGCCGCTTCACCATAAGCCGTAATGGTACTCATTTCGGTAGTATGGTAAAAGGGGAGCTTATCTAACCAGCGCGTAATGCGGGGCGCCTGGGTCATATAATTGAAGTCGACCCCGTACATGGTATTGCGGATGGGGTCTTCATTGTAGCTTGTTTTTGTAAAGAAGGGGCGTTCTCCCAACCGTACCAGCGAGGCCCCGATCGTCAATTGCTCGCGGGCGGTTTGTTTGGCCATATAGTCGAGCCGTAAACCCATGAAGTTTCGCTGCTGCATTCCATAACCGGCATTGTTCTCAAACTGCACGTTAACGGGTAAGCCTGCGTTAAGAATGGCCTGGTTGATGATCTTAACCGTACCCAGGTTGTAATCTACTATGTAATCCTGGTTTTCTAAAAGTACCTGTCCGCCGGCCGTTACACTCACCGAGCCCTGGGGCACGTTGAAGGCGCCCAGTGAAATTTCGGATGTGCTTTGTCCTTTGGCATAACCGCTGATAACATACCGGTCGAGGTTGGCGTAGGTTTTGGCTATTTCTTTAATGGTGTCGTATAACGGGTAGTAGATGTACTTCTGCTTTATGTCGGGCGTACTGCCGGCAAATGCCACCGCTTCCAGATCGCGGCCGAATGGTTCAAGGGTGGGGAAGATGATACGGGCCTGTTGCGATTGTATGGTAAATCCTTCCAGAAAGTCGAATACCCCATCGGGTAAAGGATCGTTCCGGGCATTCAACCGGTCGAGGTTCATTAGCGTTATCAGTGGAACACCGGGTTTGTCGCCTTCGGGCAAAAAGCGCTTCTGGCCTAAACTGGGTTCTTCATACAAAACGTTCAGCTTGAAATCTGCGGGTTGTACACCGGAGAGGTAACTGCCGTCTTTTGTTTTGAGGGTGTACACGTTCTTCATCATCAGTTCCCACAGCGGCAGGTTGGTACGCTGAGATGTGGCCTTCAACAATTTCAGGAACAGTACTTTTTGTGTGCCTGCAGTTGTGTTGGTAGTATCGGGCGGCACATCCTGTGAAAATTCACCCACCTGGTATATTCTGCCGTTATAGCTGTATTGATAGGCAACCCCCAAAACTTCATCGGGTTGCAGTGGCTGATTGATAGAAAGAAAACCGATCTGCGGATTGTAATAGAAATCGGTTGGGTTCAGTTTGCGGGCAAATGTTTTTTCGAAGTCCTGCACCGGGCGCAACCCTAACGATGATAATTTGCTGGTGATAACAGAGGGTTTGCGGCTGTTGGGGTCGTTGATGATGCGGCGGAACAGATCGTTCGCATCGTTGTGCGGCAGTTGTCCCGCACTGCCCGGCTGCGGCGAATAAAACGGATCGGGCTCGCCAAGGTCCATCAACCCCACCACATCCCTGGTTTCGGTGGTGGAACCATTGCGGTTGGTAACCCAAACTTCCATACGCAGGATCTGCACCTGGGAGGTAACCACCGGCAGTTTCGACATGGCCCTGTTATAGTTCAGCCGGAAATACTGGGCCAACAGGAAGTGACGGTTCTCTTCATAATCGTTGGCCTTGAACTCGAAATAGGTATTGGCCGAACCGCCCTGCAATCCCAGCGACTGCCGCTGCGAGCGCTGGTTGGCCAGCACACCGGTTATGAACAGTTTACCGAACTGGAGCTGGGTTTTTATACCGAAGATATTCTGGGCGCCGGGGATCAGCGTACCCTTTGATGAGAAGGAAATGTTCCCCGCCTCTATCTTTTTTATGATCTCATCATCGGTACCGGTATAATCGAGCTTGAGCTGGTTATCGAAGTCGAAGTTGGCGAGCGTGTTATAGCTGATAGGCAGTTTGAGCTTATCGCCGATATTACCTATAACGCTCAGGTTGGCGTTCATGTCAAAATCGAAACCGCCATTGCGGCGGGCCCGTTCGGGTAATGCCGGGTTTTTGATATTCTGACCCTGGTAACCGGCAATGATATTCACTTCCCCCTGCGGTTTTATCTCGATCTTGCCATTTCCGAAGATGCGGTTGAACAGGTTATCGCTCATTGACATCTTAGGCCGCAGCATTTTGCGGTTCAGTCCGCTCAGGATGTTTGACCGTTTTTTGAAATATTCAGATTCCTGTTTACGGGCCTGTATAGCCATAAACTCCTCAAAGGTGAGATAGGTAGGTTTACGATAGTAAAAATTACCTATTCGTTCAATGATGTAGTATTGCTTTGTTTTGGGATCGTAAACGATAGAGTCCTGGATATTCGACGGGTCGTTCAAACCCATTGAATTTCGTTGAGGAAAGGTAAATTTATCGCCCCGCCTGTCGTGCAGGGGATACTTCAATGTGTCAATGCTTTGCGTACTGCTGGAATCCTTCGCCGGAGCCTGGGCTTTTACGATAGAACTCATACCTACGCAAGCAGCTACTATTAACACAATTGGTGTTATTCTGTTTCTGTAAGGTGCGCGTAACAATCTTCTCTAAAGAATTAGTTAGGTAGAGTTCCGATCCGATAGGCTTAAATGGTTTTTAATGCTTTCTTAATAATATCTTCAACTGCACTAAGAGAAGGTTCCGCTTTTATTACGCGTTGAATGGCTTGTTCCGCTGCAGCCCGGGCTATTCCAAGTGCAATTAAGGCATTTAACGCATCCTGCTCCAACGTATTGTTTATCAAGGGGGAAATATTTAGGCCTGGTTTGGATTTGCTGAGTTTATCCTTCAGTTCCAATACGATCCGTTCGGCCGATTTTTTTCCGATGCCCTTGATGGATTCTAATTGTTTGATATTCCCCTGTACAATGGCGCGCGACAATTCGTCGGGCTTCAAACTAGACAGCATCATTCGTGCAGTAGCTGCACCCACGCCCGATACGCTCAATAACTGCAGAAACAGTTCTTTTTCAGCCACTTCGGAAAAGCCGTACAATGTATGGGCATCTTCCTTTATGTGCAAATGCGTATATAGAAGCCCTTTGTCGAGCGCCTGGATGTGAGAATAGGTGTGCAGACTGATTTGGAGCTCGTATCCCACGCCGTTAGCTTCAATATGTACAACGGCTGGCGTTTTCAATACGAATTGTCCACGAACGAATGCGATCATAGGGCGAAAATAGGAAAGGTTTTCTGGTTTAGCATTTGAAGTTTGCGGAATGTGATTAAATGATAGAAAGTTGTTTCGCTATTTGCAGTTGGGTATATAACAATTACTTAATGAGAGCGTTATAAATGGTTTGTGGTTTGTAGTTTTGGGTTTGGGTTTTTCCGCAATTCAGGATTGCGTTAAATGACTTTTGCGGAATGAACATTTTACCGGAGCTGCAGCACGGATGGTAAGCCTGATGCGGCAGGCTGCACAGCAGGCAGCCAACGACAAACTACAAACCATAAACCATAAACTGGCTTTTATATATCTTTGCCAGCTTATTTGCTCTTATCAATCACTGGTTTTGTTATCAAAAATGATTCAATATCAAACTTGTATAATAGTAGCATGACCCAAAAAATTACTGCCGCCATCACAGCTGTTGGCGGTTTTGTTCCGGAAGAAAAGCTGACAAATGCAGACCTCGAGAAAATAGTAGATACCAACGACGAATGGATCAGGACCCGTACCGGTATTGAAGAAAGAAGGATCTTAAAGGGCGAAAAAGGCACCTCAGACCTAATAACTCCCGCGGTGCAACAAATATTGAAGAAAAGAGGGATCGCACCGGAAGAAATCGACGCCCTGGTAATTGGTACCGTTACCCCGGATATGATGTTCCCTTCTACCGCCAACCTGGTTTGCCACAAGGCCGGATTGAAAAACGCCTGGGGTTTCGACCTGCTGGCTGCCTGCAGTGGTTTCTTATATGCACTCACTACCGGCGCCTCTCTTATTGAAAGCGGCCGTTATAAAAAAGTGATCGTAGCCGGGGGCGACAAAATGAGCTCAATTGTCGACTATAGCGATCGTACTACCTGTATCATCTTTGGCGATGGCGCTGCGGCTGTATTGCTGGAAGCCAATACCGAAGGGTACGGTGTTCTCGACAGCATTCTGAAAAGCGATGGCAGCGGATGCCAGCACCTGCATATGAAAGCAGGCGGCTCACTGCGCCCGGCTTCTGCTGAAACAGTTGCCAATAAAGAGCACTTCATTTACCAGGAAGGTCAACCCGTATTCAAAGCGGCGGTAAAAGGAATGGCCGATGTAAGCGCCGAACTGCTTGAAAGAAATAAACTCACCGGTGATGATATTGCATGGCTGGTTCCGCACCAGGCCAACAAACGCATCATTGACGCCACTGCCGATCGTATGGGCCTTACCCACGATAAAGTGATGTTGAATATTATGCGTTATGGCAATACCACCGCGGGCACTATTCCTTTGTGTTTGTGGGATTGGGAAAGCAAACTGAAAAAAGGCGATAACATTGTGCTGGCGGCCTTTGGCGGCGGCTTTACCTGGGGCGCTACATTACTTAAATGGGGATATTAGGGCAATGTGATAATGTGCTAATTTGATAATGTGATAATGCTTTATGTGCGGCCTCGCTATTGAATGCGAAGTGTCCTGTATGCGGAAGCGCATCGCAAAAATGCCTGTTTTTGCAGGGTGCATTTATTGTAATTTTTGATCTGTCGCTACAGCGAAATGTATATATTCCTCTATGCCGGATGTTGAAGTAAAGAAAGTACTTCAATATTCGGCATTTTACATTTGGTATTTATTATTTTTAAACATGGCTAACAAAGAATTCCCATTTACCGGCTTTACCTCGCTGGCAATTCATGCCGGTCATGAGCAGGATCCGAATTACGCGCACCTCACACCAATTTACGCTTCTTCAACATTCGTTTATGATACCGCAGAGCAGGGCATGCGCCGCTTTAGTAAACAGGAGGAAGGATACATTTACAGCCGTTGGGGCAACCCTACATTCACCGAAGCTGAAAAAAAGCTGGCTGCCATGGAGTGTTTCGGCATAACAGACGCTACAGGCAAACCATTGGTGGCGAAAGCGCTGTTGCATGCATCGGGCATGGCTGCCATCAGTTCGCTGTTCCTCTCGAACCTGAAAGCTGGCGATCAGATACTGTCGCATTATTCATTATATGGCGGTACACAGGAAACGATGGATAAAGTACTGCCGGGTTTAGGTATTGAAGCGGTGATCGTTGATCTGCGCGATCTCAACAAAGCGGAAGAAGCCCTGAAAGCGCATCCGAAAATAAAGATGGTGTATCTCGAAACGCCCGCCAATCCCACTTTACAATGTGTAGATATAGAAGCGCTCACCACGCTGGCCGGCAAATATGGCAAGCTGGTGGCTTGTGATAATACATTTGCCACTCCTTACCTGCAACAGCCGTTCAGGTACGGCGTTGATTTTATAGTACACTCTACCACCAAGTTCCTGAACGGGCATGGCACTGCGATAGGCGGGGTTTTGATTGGGCGTGATATTGAATTCATGACCACCCGGGCAGAAAAGACCATGCAATTGCTGGGCGGAAACAGCAACCCTTTTGATGCGTTCCTGCTTGTAAATGGCATGCGCACTCTTGAAGTACGTATGGAACGGCATTGCCATAATGCCATTGAAATTGCCAACTACCTTGAAGGCCATCCGGCCGTTGCCAAAGTAAATTTTACCGGGCTGCCCTCACATCCTGATTTTTATCTTACCACCAAACAAATGCGACACCCCGGCGCCATTATGAGCATTGAGCTCAAAGGCGGTTTGGAGGCGGGCAAACAAATGATGAACCGCCTGCTGTTGTGCACCCGAACCGTTTCGCTGGGTACCTGCGATACCTTGTTGTGCCACCCCGCATCCATGACGCACTACGGCGTACCGAAAGAACAACGCGAAAAATATGGCATTACAGATGGGCTTATACGCATGAGTATCGGTATGGAGAATGTACAGGATATTCTCATTGACCTGGAGCAATCGCTTAAAGGTTTGTAGTTTGCCGTTTGTGGTTTGTTGTTCTATTTATTCAGAATGCGCTTTATTGCCTGCCGGCAGTCTTTAAGTTTGAACAACCATAAACTAACAACAATAAACCATAAACTTTATATATGAAATGGATTCATTGGTTAACGGCGATCACGCTGGTATCGGGGTGCCAACTTTCATCAGACAACAAATTCGGGCTTATCATTCGCAATGGAATGATCTACGACGGCAATGGCAAAAAGCCATATAAAGGCGATATTGCCATCAATGCCGATACCATTGCTTATGTTGGCGATCTCAGCGGTGCATATGCCCGTAATGTGATCGATGCCAAAGGCATGGCCATTGCGCCCGGATTTATAAACATGCTTAGCTGGGCCAACGAATCGCTTATTCAGGATGGCCGTTCACAGGGCGATATAAAACAGGGTATAACCCTTGAAGTAATGGGTGAAGGCGAAAGCATGGGCCCATTGTCGCCATCGATGAAAAATGAAATGGAGCAGTACCAGACCGCCGTTAAATATAAAGTGGAATGGACTACCCTGGGTGAGTACCTGAACTACCTGCAGAAAAAAGGCGTGTCGTGCAATGTTGCTTCATTTGTAGGCGCCACTACGGTTCGCCGTTATATCATTGGCGAAGATAACCGCGAGCCTTCACCGGCCGAACTCGACAGCATGCGGCAGCTGGTTGCGCAGTCAATGAAAGAAGGTGCGCTGGGTGTTGGTTCTTCCCTTATTTATCCGCCTGCCTTTTTTGCAAAGACCGATGAGCTGGTGGCATTGTGCGAAGAGGCCGCGCGTTATGGCGGTTCCTATATATCACATATGCGCAGCGAAGGCACGCAATTGTATGAAGCGCTGGAAGAACTGATCACCATTGCCCGGCGTGCGCACATTCATGCCGAAGTATATCATTTGAAAGCGGCGGGTAAAAGCAACTGGACTAAAATTGACAGTGTGATCCGCCGGATAGAACGCGCCCGGGCCGAAGGTCTCGATATCACCGCCAATATGTACAACTATATTGCCGGCGGTACCGGGCTAACCGCCTGTTTGCCGCCTTCATTACAGGATGGCGGGTTTGGAAAACTGCGCAGCCGTTTGCACGACCCCGCCATTCGCAAACAAACCATCCGCGACATGAATACGCCTGCCACTACCTGGGAGAACTTTTATGCAGCGGCCGGTTCGCCCGATCGCATTTTGCTGGTAGGCTTCAGGCAGGATAGTCTTAAGAAATACATTGGTAAATCGTTGGGCGAAATTGCCCGCCTGCGGAACAGGCAGCCCGATGAAACGGCGTTGGACCTCATTCTGGAAGACAGCTCGCGTATTGAATCGATTTATTTTTTAATGGATGAGGCGAATATCAAAAAGCAACAGCAAATACCGTGGATGAGCTTTGGAAGCGATGAAGGCTCTTATACCCCCGAAGGCGTTTTTCTGCAGTTCAACTGCCATCCCCGCGCATATGGCAATTTTGCCCGTTTGCTGGGTAAATATGTTCGCGATGAGAAAGTGATGCCCCTTGAAGAAGCCATTCGTAAATTGACCAAACTGCCTGCAACGAACCTGCGCATTGAACGCCGCGGGGTGCTGAAGGAAGGCAATTATGCCGATGTGGTTGTTTTTGACCCGGCGGCCATTCAGGACCATGCCACATTCGATAAACCACACCAGTTTGCCACGGGGGTAACACATGTGCTGGTAAATGGGGTAGTGGTTCTCAAAGATGGGGAACATACCGGCGCCAAACCCGGAAGGTTTGTAAAAGGTGCCGGGTTCAATAAGCAATAGACTATAGGCAATGGGCAAATTATTTCAAGGCTGATAACTAAAAGGCCGGCCTCCTGATTTGCAAAGAACTAAACTGACAACATAAAATCTATTCACTATATAAACATGAAAATTAATATTCGTCGTGCTGTAAAAGAAGATTGTGCCCGGTTACTCGAGCTCATTCATGAATTGGCTGTATATGAAAAAGCGGCGCAGGAAGTAACGGTTAGTATGGAACATTTTGTAGAAAGCGGATTTGGAAAACAACCGGTTTGGTGGGCCTTCGTGGCCGAAGCCGACGGACAGGTTGAAGGATTTGCCATTTATTACATTCGCTACAGTACCTGGAAGGGCCAGCGAATGTACCTCGAAGACCTGATCGTTACCGAAAAAATGCGGGGCAAAGGATTGGGCAAAATGCTTTTCGATCAATTGATTATAGAGGCGAAAGAAAAAGGTTTCCATGGCATAACCTGGCAGGTGCTGGAGTGGAACGAGCCGGCTATCAACTTCTATAAAAAGTACAACGCAGGCTTTGATCCCGAGTGGATCAATTGTAGCCTTACGATTAGTTGAAAAGTTGATAAAGTTGAAAAAGTTGATAAAGGGTAAGTCGATCGTAAGAAGCAGGAGGGAAGGATCACGGTTTTAATATTCCTGCTTCTTACTTCCTGCCCCTCTGCTTATTACTGCCGATGCCCGGATTGCTGCCCCAATTTCTGGTCCCCGGTTCCGGTCCCACTCCAAAAAAACTTAACACTTTCGCCTCCCAACCTTTTCCCCAATTATTTGTAACTTGTTAAAGTTATCAGGGATTTACCTTCTCCGCTATGAAAAGTTCCACTGAATTAGCAACTTTATAATCGATACCGGTCACATAGAAAAAAGTTCAGGTTCTAGTATGAAAACAATTGTAGCAGGCGCTGTAATTTTTATCGGGCTTTCTGTAGTTAGCTGCAGAAAAAATCATGACGTTATCAGCCGTGAGGTCAAGAACGACACCGCTGCAAATTATGCGCGTGATATCTATCTCTGGTACAATAACATTCCGGGATCATTTGATGCACACGAATTCTCTGACCCCAACGGGGTTATGCAGGGCATCCGGGCTTTTAGCGAAGAACCCGGTTTCAATACACCGGTCGATCGCTGGAGTTTCGCCATGCTGAAAAGCGAATGGGACAAACTTAGCTCCGGCATTGGCGGTGACTTCGGTATGAACGTCTTTTTTTTCACCAATTCAGATCTGCGGGTATCATATGTAGAACCCGAATCGCCGGCGGGCAAGGCTGGCATCAAACGCAGCTGGCATATAAAGCAGATCAATGGGAACGGGAATATAAACTCAGGCAATGCGGCAGGAATAATTCAGGCTGTTTATCAAAGTACAACGGGCACTTTTTTGTTTGGGCGCCCCAACGCAGCCGATACAACCATTGCACTGAAAGCCGCATCGTACAAAGAGCATCCTTTATTATTCGATACCGTGTATAACACCGGCAGCACCAAAACCGGTTATTTTGTTTTCAATTCATTTCTTGGCGATACTTCTGAGATCAGGGATGGGTTTATCCGCATCTTCGAAAAGTTCAGCAACGAGCATGTACAGGATGTGGTGGTTGACCTGCGCTATAACGGCGGGGGATATGTATCGGTACAAAACCTGCTGGCCAACTACCTGGTTCCATCGGCCGGCAACCAGCAGGTTATGCTTACCGAAGAGTTTAACGCCCGGTATAAATCATTCAACGTTACAGAGAATTTCAATAAAAAAGGAAACCTCGATCTCAACAGGCTGTTCTTTATTGTAAGCCAGAGCACCGCCTCGGCGAGTGAGCTGCTCATCAACAGCCTGATGCCTTATATGGATGTTCACCTGGTAGGGCCTACCCGCACGCACGGCAAACCGGTTGGCTTTTATCCCATTCCGGTTTTTGATTGGTACATTTTTCCCGTATCGTTCCGTACGATAAACAGGAATGGTGAAGGCAATTATTTCAACGGGTTAGATCTCAGCCACCAGGTTGCAGATGGGCTCGATAAAGACTGGGGCGATGCCGGAGAGCAATGTTTGAGCTCGGTACTGAATTTCATCAATAATGGCAGCTTTGCCCGCATGGCTGTTTCGCCGCAGCAACGGCTCAGTTTAACCGAAGAAGTATTGAGCCTTAATGCCCGCATGGGGCAGCCTAAGTTCAGGGGAATGATCAGGTAAAGGCATAGCTGCAAGCAGCAAGCTTCAAGCTATAGCTGTAAGCAAATACATAATACAGCTTCAAGCTTCAGGCGGGAGGCAAATACAAAGGTATAAAGGCACCGAGGTAGCGAGTTAATACGATAAATACAAGAGAGGGTTAACTGCGGTCAGATAATCCCTGGGGCATAAAGTAAAGGCATAAAGGCACCGAGGTAACGAGTTAATACCATAAATGCAAAAGAGGATCATCTGATTAAGTTGATCCTCTTTTGCATTTACTTGTAATTTGCAGTTTGCAGGTTAAGCGGGGTAACAATTACTTAGGGTTTTACTTGTTGGCTTTATGCCTTGCAGCCTCATTGCCTCGTTTAACTAACCCCATCGATAGTCACCTTTTTGTCGATCTTCCCGATTAGCCCCTGCAATACTTTACCGGGACCGCATTCAGTAAAATGATCGCCGCCATCGGTGATCATTGTTTTGATACTCTGGGTCCACTTCACAGCGCTTGTCAGCTGATCGATAAGATTTTGTTTGATATCTTCTTTATTGCCTACGGCTTTAGCCACAACGTTTTGATAAACAGGGCAATTAGGATGATAGAACGTGGTAGCTTCAATTGCTTTTGATAATTCGGCTTTGGCAGGTTCCATCAGTGGTGAGTGAAAAGCGCCGCTTACCGGTAAAACCAGCGCGCGTTTGGCGCCGGCAGCTTTCAGCCGCTCGATGGCAACTTCTATACCTTTGATGCTGCCGCTGATAACCAGCTGGCCCGGACAATTATAATTCGCCGGTACAACCACTTCGTCGGTTTCTTCCTGGATCTGAGCGCAGATCTCTTCAACTTTTGCATCATCGAGACCCAGTACGGCCGCCATGGTGGAGGGATTGCTTTCGCAGGCTTTTTGCATGGCCGTTGCCCGGATGCTTACCAGTTTCAATCCATCTTCAAAGCTCAATACGCCATTCGCCACCAATGCCGAAAACTCGCCCAGTGAATGACCGGCAACCATTTCGGGACGTGCATTATCAATACTTTTAAATGCGATCACGGAATGAAGAAAAATGGCGGGTTGGGTTACCCTGGTTTGTTTCAGATCTTCTTCAGTGCCGTTAAACATGATATCCGAAATACGAAACCCCACAATCTCATTCGCCTGTTCAAATAATCTTTTCGCAAAAGCGCTGTTTTCATAGTGGTCTTTTCCCATGCCCGGAAACTGAGAACCCTGTCCCGGGAACACAAAAGCATGTGTCATAATGTAAAAAGGGGTTTAAAAAACAAAAATGCCACAAAGGTTTTAACTATCCAAAAAGAAGTAGGGGGCAGGAGGTAGAAAAGGGTGGAACCGCCTTCAAAGTCAGGCCCACCCTGTGTTTTAATTAAATTTTTTTCTTTCAGATTTCTGCTTCCGCCGTCCGTGTCGGACCGCCGACCTATATGTCAGACTTAATATTAATGTAACCGCGATGAGATCAGTTTGGTGAACTCGCTGCGGGTTTCATTTTTTTCAAACTCGCCCCAGAAGGCCGATGTAGTGGTTACGGAGTTTTGTTTTTGTACTCCCCGCATCATCATACACAGGTGCGATGCCTCAATAACCACTGCCACGCCAAGGGGTTGCAGGGTTTCTTTTATGGCATCTAGTATTTGGGTGGTAAGCCGTTCCTGTACCTGTAGGCGCCGGGCATATACATCAACCACCCGGGCCAGTTTGCTTAAACCGGTAATATAGCCATTAGGAATATAGGCAATATGCGCTTTACCGAAGAAAGGCAGTATATGGTGTTCACAAAGGCTGTATAATTCAATATCCTTAACCAGGATCATTTCGCTTACGTTCTCTTTGAACTTGGCTGAATTTAAAATAGCCCTTGCATCCATTTCATACCCCTGCGTCATGTATTGCATTGCCTTGGCAACCCGTTCCGGCGTTTTAACTAATCCTTCGCGCTCGGGATCTTCACCCAACAGCGAAAGGGTTTCGCGGTAATGATGAATCAGACCCGGCATGATCTTATCTTCGTATTGGTCGATTTTTTTGTAAGCCATTTCGTTGATTTATTTTATAATGCTGAACGCTGAATGCAAAACGCAGAACGCAAAATGCTGAATGCCAACGCCTGGTTGGCCTCCTGCTATTGCGCCGGGAACTCTACAAAGTTCCTTTCTGTTTCGTACAACCGCACCTGCAGGTCGAGCTTTGCATCAATTTGTTCACGTAACAGATCGTAGATCACCACGCAAATATTTTCAGCCGTCGGGTTCAGTGTTTTGAAGTATTCGGTATCGAGGTTAAGGTTCTTATGATCGAACCTTTCAAGCACATGGTCCCTGATGAGCTCGCTTAATATTTTCATGTCCATTACATAACCGGTTTCCGGATCGGGCTCGCCGGTTACTTTCACCACTACTTCATAATTATGGCCATGAAAGCTGGGATTGTTGCATTTGCCAAACACGGCATCGTTCTTAGCCATATCCCAGGCAGGATTATATAAGCGGTGGGCCGCGTTAAAATGTTCCTTTCGGTAAACAGCTACTTTTCTGCTCATGTTATTCAAAATACAAAGTAAAAAGCTTTTAAATGTATGTATGCCGGTTTCACGACAATTGCGACAACCGGCCTATTCGCCAAAATACTCCACAAAAATGCGGGGTGTTTCATACAACTTAATGCCATGCAGTTGCACACCGGCCGGTATGTGGGGCTCCAATTGCTTCCAGATGGCAATGGCCAGGTTTTCGGTAGAACAAAGCTGGTCCTTCATGAACGGCACATCTACATTAAGGTTTTTATGGTCTAATTGTTCAGTTACGTATTGATTAATAATGCGGCTCAGCGCTTTAACATCGCATACAAACCCGGTATCGGGGTTGGGGCGGCCTTTTACGGTAACATACAGTTCGTAATTGTGGCCATGCCAGTTCTCATTGGCACATTTTCCAAAAACCTGTTCATTCTGTTCCTTGCTCCACCTGGGGTTGTATAATTTATGGGCGGCATTAAAGTGTTCAACACGAGTCAAATACACCATTGTTGTCGTGAAAATTTGCCGCAAAGGTAAGATATAGCAGGCAGAAGCGCCAATGAATAAGGCACAGGGGGGTGGTTATTGGGTACAGGGAGGAGAATTTAAGGGATAAAGGCGGAAGCCAGAAGGCACAAGGCAAAAAGGTACAAAGCGAATGGCACAAGATTTAAAAAAGGAACGGCGCAGGGGCAAGGGCGGCTTGACCGGATCGCCCGGGTCTTTAATTACCCGACCGTAAATTAAGGGCCTGTAACCCCGCAAAGCGGGGCAAGCTCTGAAACTTGCAGCCTGCAACTTGCCTTTCTCCCCTTAGCTTTGCACCATGGATATTTTGCTTTTAGCGGCTACAAGCTTTGAAATTCAACCCACTATAAACTTTTTGGCCAACAGGGATCATATCGACGGCGGCAACCGTTTCGATGTGCTGATCGCGGGCATCGGCTGTATGAGCACGGCTTACTGGCTTACCAAAACCATTGAGAAAAAAAGGCCCGGTTTCATCATTCAGGCCGGAATAGGCGGCAGCTTTTCTGCCGATTATCCGCCGGGAAGCCTGGTGCTGGTAAATGAAGAAGTGAGCGGCGACCTTGGCGTGGAGGAGAATAATGAGTTTAAAGATGTATTCGATATGGGCCTGCCCCAGATCACTGACCCATATACCGGTAAAGATCTTGTCAATACCCATACCGATCTGCTGCTGCAACAGAAATTACCCCTGGTAAAAGCGGTTACCATCAGCGAGATCACCACCCGCCCTGAAAGGCTACGGCAACTGCAACAAAAATACCGGCCGGTTGTTGAGTCGATGGAAGGCGCTGCTTTTCATTATATAGCATTGATGGAAAAAATTCCATATATGCAGTTGCGCGCAGTTTCGAACTTTGTAGGCGAACGCGATAAAAGTAAATGGAAGATGAAGGAGGCGATCGGGTTGCTAAATGAAAGATTGATACAGATGGTGACTGAAAGTTTTAAATGATGAGTTTGTAAGTTATTCAGTCATTCTGTTGTTCAGTTCGTAGCTGGCCAAAAAACTGAATTACCGAACAACTACTTAATAGGTTTTCAGGATCACAAAATATAGTAATTATATACAGATGACTTTACGTTTAGGTTTTTCCCCCTGCCCCAACGACACGTTCATTTTTGATGCGCTCGTAAATAAAAAGATCGATACCGAAGGCCTTACATTTGAACCTGTGCTGGAAGATGTGCAAACCCTTAATGAATGGGCTTTGCAGGGCAGGTTGGATATTACAAAGATCAGTTACGGCGTGCTGCCTTTGTTACTGGAAAAATATGTTGTATTGAATGCCGGCGGCGCACTGGGTAAAGGAGTTGGCCCATTGTTAATTACAAAACAGGCCGGTGCGGCAAACAAAGCGGTAGATGAAATGACCATTGCCATTCCGGGCGAACATACCACGGCTCATATGTTATTCTCACTGGCGTACCCGCAGGCGGCAAAAAAGAAGTTCATGATCTTTTCGGCAATAGAAGATGCCGTGCTGAATGGCGATGTTGATGCGGGCGTTATCATTCACGAAAACCGGTTCACCTATCAGCAAAAAGGATTGCACAAACTGGTTGATCTCGGTGAATACTGGGAACGGCAAACCGGTAATCCCATTCCGCTGGGTGGTATTGTAATGAAGAAAACCTTCGATACAGCCCTGCAACATAAAGTAGATAGCCTCATTAAACGCAGTCTTGAATTTGCGTTCAAAAATTATCCGATTATAACTGAATATGTAAAACAACATTCACAGGAAATGAGTGAATCGGTAATGCGCCAACACATCGACCTGTATGTGAATAACTATTCTTTGCAATTGGGCGCCGATGGTAAAGCGGCTGTAAATACTTTTCTGCATATTTACAGGCAATTAAAGCAGGTAAACGCAGCTACCGAAAATATCTTTTTACAGGTTGAATAGTATGGTATGCGCTTTGCTAAAACAGGAGAATGCCAATGCACATTGAACCGGGGGCGAATGGTTGGTAAAGCGGGTGCCTTGCTGTAAAAGTAATTATATGAAAAATGTTTCCCTTGGTTTAGCCTTATTCACATTGGTCGCCTGTAGCCCTGTTTCACAAAAGAACAAAGGCAAAAAATACTTCGCCGATCTCCTTAAGGATGTGGATAAAATTCAGCTTAAATTCTTTAACCATGGCGATACGCTGGCTGAATCAATTACAGATCAAACAGAAATTGATATTTACAAAGAACTGATCACCGGTAAGCGCGATCCCAAACAAAAGATCAAATGCGATTCAACCGGTGAAATACTTTTCCTGAGTAAGAAAGATGTGATCCTGCATGCCTGGTTCTCCTCCCGCGCAACGGGCAGTAAATACGACAAAGCCTGTGTAACTTACTCGGTTGAGCCCGAATCATATGGTTCTGCGTTGACCGTCAGATCGGGCCAGGATATTGACGATTATTACTACAAACTGCGCAGCACCGCCAACAGAATGGCGCAGCATTAAAGAATATCGAATAATGAATGCTGCATGTCGAACGCCGAAGTAAATTCACTTCAGTGTTCGGCATTTTTATTTTCTTCCCCAATTCAAAAACTGTTATTATATTCGCGCCGCCGGTTTATAGCCGGCTCTTTTTCTGCTAATTTGGGTCTTCTGCACGCTGCCTTTTCTTTATCAGCCTCTGCTCCCATAATCCCATTCACGGGATGGTATTTCAAAATCGCTGATATAAAAAAATAAACATCTATGCAACCTTTTCCCGTTGTGTGCTCAACGCTGTCGGCCACGCACCTGGCTGTGTACCTGCAGCAACAATATTATTTGGGGGCAGGCACTACCTGTCGTTTAATACGTGCGGCCATCAACCATGTTTACCTGGTAACCGATGGTGCGCAGCACTATGTTTTCAGGTTATACAGTTTGAACTGGCGCACTGAAACAGAAATAGCCGAAGAGCTAAAACTGCTCGATCTGTTAAAAGAGAACGGCATTCCCGTTTCATTTGCCTTACCCGACCCTGAGGGTAATTATATTCAACACATACCCGCACCTGAAGGCATGCGAATGGGCGTGTTGTTCTCTTATGCAAAAGGAGAGAAGACGCTTAACTTTTCTGAAACCCTTCATTACAAACTGGGCGTAATTATGGCCCGTATGCACAAGATAACGGAAGGGCTTAGCCTGCAACGGGTCCACTACACCCATAGGGTATTGCTGATGGATTCTTTTGAATGGCTGAAGCAATACCTTTCTGCCAATACGGAAGAAATGCAATGGATGCAGCGGGTGCAGCCGTACCTGTTACAGCAATACTTAAACGCGCCGTCGCATTTGTTGAGAAAGGGTGTCGTTCACCTCGATATCTGGTTCGATAATATGAATATTCATAACAATGAAGAGGTGACGATCTTCGATTTTGATTTTTGCGGGAACGGCTGGCTGCTGCACGATCTTGCCTATTACATAATGCAGATCTATAATACCGAAAAAGAGCCGGGGATGTATGAATTAAAGCTCGATCATTTTTTGAAGGGTTATGAATCTGTAACTCCCATTCCTGAAGCAGAAAGGCAACTGATACCGGTTGCCAGCATAAGTTTGTATTTCTTTTATCTCGGCGTGCAATGCCAGCGCTTCGAGAACTGGACCAACTCACACCTGAATGAAACATGGTTAAAGCGGTATATCAACCTGGTGATAAAAAAGCTGTATAGCTTTCATCAGTTACCTGAATAAGCGATAAAGGTGTGCCACACGTAAAAAGTGTGGCACACCTTCTATCCCCGGTCCAGCGCTTTCTTATACGTTTCTAAACAACGCTTGCGCGCCATTTCATGATCAACCATGGGTTGAGGGTAGGTGAGTTCCTCAAATTCGGGTACCCACCTGCGTATGTATTTCAGTTCGGGGTCGAACTTTTTGGTTTGCAGGTAGGGGTTGAAGATCCGGAAATAAGGCGCTGCATCGCAGCCGCAACCGGCAGCCCATTGCCAGTTGCCGTTATTGCTGGCAAGGTCGAAATCGAGCAGCTTTTCTGCAAAGTATGCTTCGCCCCAGCGCCAGTCTATCAGTAAATGTTTGGCCAGGAACGATGCCGTTATCATACGAACGCGGTTATGCATAAAACCGGTTGCATTTAACTCGCGCATACCGGCGTCAACGATCGGGTAACCGGTATTGCCTTCGCACCAGCGGACAAACTCGTCTTCCTTGTTCCGCCATTTTATATGATCGTATTCCGCTCTGAAGGCAAGGCCTTTGCCTACATGCGGAAAATGCCAGAGGATCATTTGAAAGAAATCGCGCCAGATCAATTCACCCAAATACGTTTCATTCAGTTTTATCGCTTTTTGTGCAAGCTGCCGTACGCTGATGGTGCCAAAACGCAAATGCACGCCTAAGTGGGTTGTGCCCTCTGTTGCAGGAAAATCACGTTGTTTGTCGTATTGCGCTACGATCCTGTTATCGACGGTAACGGCAGGGAAGGGATCGCCTGTTTTGTTGAACCCGATCGACTTCAATGAAGGCACCGCTTTTGCCGCCTGCCGATAAAAGTTGTTATAGTATTTTTGGGTGGGATAACTTTGTAAATAGAACCTGTTCAGCGTGGCCTTCCATTTTTTGCTGTAAGGTGTGAATACCGTATAAGGTTTGCCATCGTCTTTAACCACCTCCTCTTTTTCAAAGATCACCTGGTCTTTATACGTATGAAGCGTTATGCCCTGCTCCAGTAAAAACGTTCCCACATGTTCATCGCGCTCCAGGGCATATGGTTCGTAATCGTGATTGGTGAATACTTTCTCTATGGTATGTTGTTTTACCAGTTCTTTAAATACATCGACCGGTTTGCCATGGTATACCACAAGGGAAGAACCCAGTTCTTTCAACTGTTGCTGCATTCCGGTCAATGCATTATGAATGAACTCAACCCGGCGATCGGTTGTACTGGATAACTGATCGAGGATGTCGGTGTCGAATATAAAGACGGGTAATACCGGCTTGCTGCTTTTCAACGCATGGTATAAACCCGCGTTATCGGCTAACCGCAGATCGCGGCGAAACCAGAATATGTTGATAGGTGCGATAGGTTATTTTTTAATGTTTTTGATACGTATAGTGTCCTTACGGTTCCTGAGTTATACAGTTATACAGTTATACAGTTATTCAGTTGTTCGGTTTTGTGAATAGCTGGTTACTTTTTCACCGATTTCAATGTGATGTTTGTAAGCCGTTGTTTATAGGATTAATGATCTCTTTAAATAACCGGGCCACCAATTGATTTTGATACAATTTATTGCGGAACTGGCTTACCCATCTTATTCCATACAGGGCATTGGTAAGAAATACTTCCGTTGCCGCTTCCAGTTCTTCGGGCGTGCAGATCTTTTCCTGCACCGTATAGCCGGCCTTTGGCAATACGTTCAATAAATATTTTCTCATTACACCGCCAACACCGCCTTCTGTCAATGGCGGGGTATAGATAGTGTCATTATGAATTCGGAAGATGTTGGCAATAGTGCCATCGCAAATGCGGTTATGGGCGTTCAGCACCAGGCTATCGCTCAATTGATTTTCCCGCGCATATTGGGCTGCCATTACATAAGGCAGGTAATTGTTCGATTTTATATTGGCCAGGCGGTCGCAGCTTTTTTGAATACCCGGACAAATATCAATCTTTAACCCGGTTAAATTAAAGGTAAGGTAATCGGCGGCCAGCGGTTCGGCCTGAATAACGATCGATGCGTGGGCATCTTCCGTGGCGAACAACGTGCCGTTACCCCGCACTACCGTTATACGAACCCGAGCGGCGCCATTGATGTTGTTTTGACGGCACAGGTCGAGGATCATTTGCGAAATATAGTCGGGCGTATAATGTTCCTGCAGTTTCATGTTTAAAACAGCCAGGCCGTGGTTCATGCGCTCCATATGCAAATCGAAGAGTGGCATTTCCCCGCGCCCGGAAGCCGCACTGGCATGCACTACTTTAATGGTCTCGAACAAGCCATCGCCAAATCGAAGGCCCCGGTTGGCCGCGCTAAATATAGGGGTACTGTCGGGTATTATTTCTTCATTGTAAAACAGCCAGTTGTTCATATCGTGAAGTTCTGGAAAGAAAACAAATGGGCAAAAAGTCAATATGTCTGATGGCCTGGTTGTGAGGCTTAGCTGTGGTTTGTTGTATACCGGGTATGGTTAAAAGCGAGCAACAAGCTTGTGTAACAGATACAAAACAGAGCTTAAGCACAGGAATTGCCTGCGTTTGGTCTGGGCTTGGTCTGTGTTTGGTGTGCGTATTGTGTGTGATAGTACGCGATCAATAAGCCAGGTGGCTGCTATATGATCAGGGCAGAAACAAAAAAGAGTCCGTTTCGACGAATCGAAACGGACTCTTTACAGACATTTTGACTGATGAACTGAACTATTTAGTCTTGAGCTATTATACCATTTTTAACCGCATACATAACCAGGCCGGCCATTGATTTGGCGCCGGTTTTGGTTTTGAGTTTGTCGCGGATAGCTTCAACGGTACGGGGGCTGATCTCAACGATATCAGCGATTTCCTTGGTGGTTTTCTCTTCGCACATCAATTTCAGGACCCTGATCTCTTTTTCGGATAAGTTTACATCCTGTGGGCCTGCTACGTCTGTGCGTTTTGTACGCAAACCAGTTAGCAAGGCCTTGTTGGTAAGCTCATTAAAAAAGAATTCCTGTTCGTAACAGGTTTTAATGGCCTGGTAAATTGTTTCCGAATCAGAGTTTTTTGTGAGGTAAGAGTTGGCACCGATCTCCATGAGCTTGCTGATCATCGAATGATCATTGTGCATGGAAAGAATGATAACTTTTGCTTCTGGCCGAAGTTTTCGAATCTCAGGCAGCGTTTGAATGCCATCCATGATAGGCATTTGAATGTCCAGCAAAATAATGTCTGGTTCGATGTGTCTGAGCAGGTTTAAGAGCTGCATGCCGTTGTCGGCTTCGGCAATCAGCTCTACATCCCTTTTAGCAGCCAGGGCGGTACGTACTCCTGCCCTGAACAGGGCATGGTCGTCGGCAATAGCTACTTTAATAACGCCTTCGGTGTCAGGTTTTTTCATGCGGGTTGTATTTTTTTATAAGATAAGGGATTGAAAATGTCTGTTAACACTACTTCAATTTTCGCCCCCAAAGTCTTAAATTTTCGTGACAAATACTATAGCAGATTTACGAAATTATATTATTTCGGAATATACGTAAAACTATTTGAAAGGTAAGTTTACTAATCGTAAATGTAATTCACCTGCTACGTATATGTGATTATTACTAGTTTCTTCGGTAAATACCGAATAAATTAAATAGAGCAATTCTGCTCTTGTCCACATAGTTGTTCACAACTATTTTTGGAGCCAAGTTGATTGACGGGGATTGGCAACCTCATATCGTCCAGAGTCCTTTAATTCAACCGTCCAAAAGTCATTCTAATATCCAATGAATACCGGTGAAATCCAATGTCAATCAACTTTCTTTTAGCCTTTTACTATATTAGTCAATACACGTCCCTGTAAAAACACGCATATCCATTCCCTGCATCATCTGTGAACCCTTGAAAACAGCGTACCCGTAATCAATTCCTGGAAAGGCCTGGCTGTTTT
Organism: Niastella populi; assembly: GCF_002078015.1. GTDB lineage: Bacteria > Bacteroidota > Bacteroidia > Chitinophagales > Chitinophagaceae > Niastella > Niastella populi. The sequence continues at coordinate 84,831 of NZ_LWBP01000192.1, forward strand.
GGCTCGTATTAATCCCTAGCTTATGGAATCATTTCAGAGAACCTTGTCAATAACCTTTTGATCCTCTGAAAGTATTTAAACGTTGTTGGTTAGAGCTGTGTGTAAATTTACTATGCCTGCTTTTTTTACGTGCTTCAAACGGTACGGCAATAAAAGGCAGGCATTTTTTTCCTTTTATGGGAAAGACTGTGAATAACGTGGAAGATGACAGATTTATTTAAAAATGCATGTTTATGTGGATAAGAAACAGCTTCAGGCTGCAAGCTTCAAGCCGCAAGCGAATACAGCCGAAAGCCTAAAGCCTAAGGCCGAAAGCCAAAAGCATAAAGGCGAGGGCAAAATTAATAGTTTAGAACTGAATAATTTAGAGCTGTGGCGCCCATTTAGGGGCTGGGGGAATTCAAATACTGCTGCATTCTTCTCACCCTGTCTTCGAGTTTTTCCGATGTAAGGTTCTCGCGCATACTATCTACTTTAATAGGAAAACAGAATGGGGTTAACTGCCGGGGAAATGTTATTATGATCTTCGACCCCCGTACGCGTTCCAGCATATTGCGCAGTCGTACTTCTTCCATCTGCTGATCGAACACTTCCTGGTAGGATTGCCGTAATAGTAAATTGCCGGGCTCATATTCTGAAAAAACATTGAATAACAACGATGCCGAAGATTGTAAATGCCGTGCTTTCTTTTGCTCGCCGGGATAACCCTGGAATATCAGTCCGCCAATAACGGCAATATCCCTGAACTTTCGTTTTGCCATCTCTGTTGCATTTGCGCTGCGCTGAATATCAGTTAATAGATTGTCTGCTGTAAACAGGTCGTACACATTGGTATCATCAACCGGTATAGGCTGATCGCTGAGCAGTTCGAACCCATAATCGTTCATGGCGAAGGAGAAAGTGATGGGCGTTATTTTACTGATGCGCCAGGCCAGGATGGCGGCCATGGCTTCATGCACCAGCCGGCCTTCGAACGGGTACACAAAAAGATGATACCCGTCTTTGGTTTCAATGTGTTCTATTAACAGTTCGTTGGCCCCGGGCACGTGCGATAATTGCTCCTGCAGTTGAAACAGCGGGTTTAATACCTGCAACTCTATATCAGGTGAATGGTGAATGGTCAATGGTGAGTGGGTGGCTGTTAGCCGGTCCCCGCTATTGATCTTTGGCTTTCCGCTTTTTTTATTTCTACCTTCCGGCTTCGTATTTCTGACTTCCGCTTCCCGGCTCACGGCACCGGACGTTAAATTTCTGGCCTCTTCAAATTTCTGCCTGAGTTTCTTTCCCAAATTTGCGCTCAACGGCATTCGGCCGCCCTGCCAGCTGGGAACTATCGATTTTTTAGCGTTTGATTTTCTCACCAGCGCGGTCATATCCTTAATGGTCACCAGTTCCAGTTGCCGCCCTGCCAGTGTGAATACATCGCCGGGCGACAGGCGGGTAATGAACCATTCTTCAATAACGCCGATAAACCCGCCGCTTACGAATTTCACTTTCATCATGGCCTCGCTTACTATAGTTCCTATATGCATGCGGTGCCGCATGGCTATGCGCCTGCTGTTGATGCGGTACACATCGTCAATGACCTCCACTTTTTTATATTCATCGTATTGTGCCAGTGCATTGCCGCCCGATGTAATGAATTCAAGTATGGCTGTCCATTCAATGTGCGTCATATCGCGGTAGCAAAAGGTCGATCTTACCTCTTCAAAGATCTCGTCGGGTTTGAACCCATCTGAAATGGCCAGTGTGCTCAGGTACTGGATCAGCACATCGAAACACAAGACCATGGGTTCGCGGCTTTCGATAAAAGTTTCCTCCACCGCGCTTTTCAGGGCGGCGGCCTCTACCAGTTCGAGCGAATGGGTAGGCAGAAACCAGATCTTGCTTACATCGCCGGGACTATGGCCGCTTCGGCCGGCCCGTTGCAGAAAGCGGGCAACACCTTTGGGCGAACCCACCTGTATAACAGTTTCAACCGGACGAAAATCAACACCGAGGTCAAGGCTGGCGGTACACACCACGGCTTTTAGTTTTCCGGTATGCAGGGCTTCTTCAACCCAGATGCGTAGTTCCTGCTCAATACTGCCGTGGTGCAGGGCAATGGCGCCGGCCAGGTCGGGCGCGGCGGTAAGCAGGGCCTGGTACCATTGCTCGCTCATGCCCCTGGTATTGATAAATATAAGGGTGGTGCGGCTGGTATTTAAAATAGGAAGCACCTTGTGAATGAGTTTTAACCCGAGGTGACCGGCCCAGGGATATTTTTCAATTTCATCGGGAATGATGGATTCAATAACTATGTCTTTGCGGATATTGGCTTTCACTATTACCCCGGTTTCACCACGCAGCTCACCTGTTACCGGGGAGATGTTATAAACAGGTGACAATAACACATCCTGCGCCTGATCGAGATTGCCTATAGTTGCCGATATTCCCCAAACGCGTAGGGAAGAATTGCCGATTGCCGATTCACGATTCACGATTGGCGTTCGCAATGCTACCAGCTTCGACACGGCCAGCTCAACCTGTACGCCTCTTTTTGAACCTATAAGCTCATGCCATTCGTCAACGGCCAGTATTTGCAGGTGCTCAAAAACTGCGGGGTACCCTTTTTGCGCCAGCAACAGGTGCAGGCTTTCGGGAGTAATGATCAGTACTTCGGGCATTTTACGTTTTTGCCGCTGCCGTTCGCTCATGTCGGTATCGCCGTTGCGAATGCCGATCTTCCATTGCATGTTCAGCTCACCGATCACCGCTTCCATGGCGCGGCCAATATCCTTGGCCAGGGCCCGCAGGGGCGTTATCCATAACAATTGCAAACCGTTACCGGCTTTTGACTGCCAGTTGCCGGGGTGTTTATTGATGAAATCGATGACGGCGCCCAGAAAAACGGAGAATGTCTTTCCACAACCCGTGGGGGCGTTAACCAGGCCGCTTTTACCATTAATGATATGTTGCCAGGTTTCTTCCTGGAAGGTGAACGGGTGGAGGCCTTTGTTGGCCAGCCAGTCAGCGATGATCTTATATCCGGTAGAAGTTTGAAGCCGCATAACACAAGGGCATACCGCCACACGAAGTTGTGTATTGAATGCCTTTTCCTTTGCGGGGTAATTTAGTGAATTTTTTGGCCCCTTCCGGTCGCTCTGCCAGTTGGCGGAGAGGAGAAAAATAGGTGTGCCACACTTTTCCGGGCTGCGAAAAGTAAGTGTGGCACACCTTGAGTGAGAAAATATAAGCGGCCTTGTTCCCTCTTTTGGAAAATATTTCCGGTAAAGGGAAGCAATCAGTGGTTGATAGGTGTTTTTGGCGTACGCCTAAGTGTATTTCATTAAAATTTATAAATGGTTATAAGTGTAATGAATACAGATATTTAAATAGAACGGAGTAAGTAGAATCTGGCAATGGATACGAACTTTTTGTAATCTGGCGCAGGTTTGGAGAATACAGGCACGCAACCCAACCCTCGATCCATGACACGATTTCGTACCCCGGCCAATATCCGTTGGTTATTGGTTATGCACCTGGTGGCATTATCCACCAGAACGGCAACAGCCCAATGTCCTGCCGGCAGTATCATCAATGGTACCGGCACCATCACAAATGGACAAACTACCTGTATAACTTCCGGTGTAAGCACCGATGTTCAGTTGAACAATGGCTCCGTCATGGTGATCATCAGCGGCGGTAACTATACAGGTAATCTTTCTTCAAACAATGGAGCTTCGATACAGGTGCAGCCGGGCGGACAACTTGCTCCCAACCAGGCAAACAGTTTTTCGGCCAGCCTCACCAATAATGGTATCGTAGTGTTCAATAATATTTCGCTCAGCGGTGGCGCTGCCATCACCAACAGCGGCAGTTTTACCTGGGCCGGCAGCTGGAATCAGAACAGTGCTATCACTGTTACGAATACAGCTTGTGGTACCATGAACTATAGCCAGGGCACGGGCCTTGGCAGTAATGGAGTAATAGTGAATGATGGCGTGCTGAACTTTTCGCAGGGTTTTACGATGAACAACGGAACCATCCTCAACAACCGCGGGCGCGTGAACGTCACCGGCGATATAAATCTTGCCGGTACATTTTACAACCAGCATATTGCGGTATTCAGGGGAAGCAATAACAATATAAGCAGCAACAGCACCAGCGATTCGCTGGTAAACCTTGGAAAGATTACAGTAACAGGTTCTATTACCACTTCTATAGCAACGCGCAATGATGGATTAATGGTGGTGAACGGTTCGTATACCATCAACGGCGGCGTGTACAGGATCAATAATACTACAGCGCAGCTGCGTATAGGCGGTAGCTTTAGCAATAACGGGCAGGTGCGGGGCAATGGCGGTTTGCACATTGGCGGCTCCATTTCAAACAACCAAACCATTGCCGGTTTTGGCGGCGGGCTGCAACGGCTTACCGTAAACAAAAACTCTCCCGATGTACCGGGCACAACAAACAACCTGAACTTTAATACAGGTCTTGCTGCCGGTGATACCGGCACGTACAATCCGCCCTTCGACAATCCGGCTTCCTGCGCGGTTTTACCAGTAAGGTTTTCTTCGCTGCAGGCGGCTTATAACAACGGCCAGGTTCAATTGAACTGGCTGGCTTATGGGCAATCAGCTACAGGCTCCTTTACCATTGAATATAGCCAGGATGGCAGGTCGTTTACCAAAGCAGGTGAACTGGCAGCCACCGGCACTAATGACCACACTACTCCATATGTGTATAAGCATATGCCGGCGCTATCGGGAACCCTTTTTTACAGGGTACGCGAAACAACGCCCGATGGAACTATGTACTATAGCAATATGGTAGTGGTGAAAACAGGGAATACGTTTTTGGCAGGCACCGATGTGTTCCCTAATCCTTTTACAGAAACACTGCAAATAAGTATGCAACTGGAGAAAACCGGTATGATTCAGGTAGCGCTGTACGATGCCAGTGGCAGATTGGTAAGAAGGTCTCACCAGACAGGAGTGGTGGGACGGAATACCATTGTCATGGGTAATTTGTCGGCGCTGCTTCCCGGTGTTTATCTTTTGCAGATAAAAGCAGGCGAACATATTTCATTTGAGAAACTGACTAAATGATGTTACACGAGGGTTATTTTGCACATCAGGCCTCCCGATTTTTCGGGAGGTTTGTTTTTCTCCGCCGGCCCTACAGCGTCTTCATATATTCTATCACCGCTTTACGTTCCTTCTCCGTTAACTTATCACCAAACGTGTGACCATAGTTGCCATAGCCGGGCGCATCGGTATTGTAAATATGTTTGCTGCCGGGTTTTTCTTCTTTTGCGTATTTCCAGCCCAGCTTTTCATAATCGTATTCCGGGTTATCGAAATCGCGGCTCCAGTACCTGGGTCGAAGATCGCTGTTGAGCAATGCTTCCAGCGTAGGCACCGATCCGTTATGCAGGAATGGCGCTGTTACCCAAATGCCATCGAGTGGTGGGGCAATATATCCTTCAAATGGCTCCAGCCGTGCCGGGTGATCGCCGCTGGTGAACCAGCTTTGATTAAACCAGTTCACAAACTGCGGACTGCTGTAATTGCTTTTATATAATAACGAGTCGGTTTGAATAACAGCTTCGGGGATCAGGAGGTTGGGATACTTCTCGTTTGCGCCATACGTACCGTGGCAGCTGGAACATTTTTTATTGAAGATCTTTTCTCCTTCTTTGGCCAGTTCGGTATTGACTGCGCCGGGGTATTTGGGCGGTTCAAGTGAATAGATGTAGGCCAGCAGATCGGGCATATGGCTGTCTACTTCGTGCGATTCTGCGGTGTCGTTCACCGTTAACAGGTTGGAGGCCATCAGGAAACGGCCAAAGTCGCCGCGCCCGAACCCGTTATAGAACATGGCGTTCTTTTTCTTCAGCAACCACCATGGTGGTACATCGGAGGGAATAACACCTTCGGGGATCTGCAATTGCGCATCTTCATTCCATTTAAAAGTTATGGGGTCGCGATGCGCTACCAGTACTGCCGCCAGCCGGTCGGCCGTATTCACGCCTTTGATATCTACGGTGAGGTATGGGGTAATGGCTTTGGCTACATCGAGAAATGGTTTTGCCGCTTTGTACTTCACATTCGGGGAGGTGAGCTTCAACATGTTCTCCACGGTTTTCAGGTTCTTGAGGCTTGCCTTTCCGCTTTCGGTAAAATCAGTGAACGTATTGCCGAGGCCCATTACCAGTTTGTTGTCGAACACCTGTGCATGGCATTGCATACAGTTGGGAGCCACAAGTATTTCGCCATTTGGTGCGGTAACCGCTGTATATTCATGAGAAATGCCGGCATTCTTTCCGGTGCGTTCGAGATAATTTGTTTTGCTTTTGCCCATGCCTAATTTGAAAAGGCTGTATGGGATCCCGCCTTTTACATAATCGCCGGTTGTGAGGTATTCATAACCTTTTTGCACATCGCCGCCGGTACGTTGTACGCTGGGCGGAATAGCCACGGGTTCATAACCATTCGTGAGCACACCGGTAAAAGCCACGCCGCTGATGACGATCAGCGCCAGCACCAACCATTTTTTCATTCGAAATCCCCCTTGTTTAATATACTAAGTTACAAAGGAAGTTTTTAGTTGCTGATAGCTGATCGCAGATAAGAATAAGAAGTAAGTGGTATGTTGCGGGAAGTATGAAAAATTGGGGTAATAATCAAGGACTTAGTAGAGTGAAAGGCAAAAGTTATATTTGGAAGAAAGTGTTAAAAATACAGCTGAAAGCTGAAAGCCTAAAGCTGAAGGCGAATACAAAATACAGATGCGAATACAGCTGAAAGCTCAAAGCCTAAAGCTGAAAGCAAATACAAAATACAGATGCGAGTACAGCTGAAAGCTCAAAGCCTAAAGCTGAAAGCAAATACAAAATACAGATGCGAGTACAGCTGAAAGCCTAAAGCCGAAAGCGAATTCAAAATATAGCTGCAGGAACGGTGATCTCACTTCGACATTCGACATTGAACATTCACTATTCAATATTTTGTATCTGTATTTCCTTTCTCATTTCCCATATAACTCCAACATCTTCTTCAGATCTTCCAACGTATTGATCTCATCCGGCGGTTTGTCGGTGCGCCAGCGGCTGATGCGGGGGAAGCGCAGGGCCACGCCCGATTTATGACGGTTGCTGGCGGCTATTCCTTCAAAGGCGATCTCAAATACCAGTTCGGGTTTTACGGTTCTTACCGGTCCAAACTTTTCGAGCGAATTCCTTTTAACGAACGCATCTACCTGGGCAAATTCTTTATCGGTCAACCCCGAATAGGCTTTTGTAAATGGCACCAGTTTGTCGCCATCCTTTACCGCAAAAGTATAATCGGTATACAGGTTACTGCGGCGGCCGGCGCCTTTTTGCGCATACACCATTACCGCATCGATGGTGAGCGGGTCGATCTTCCACTTCCACCAGTCGCCGCGGCGCCGACCCACCAGATAAGCGGAGCTTTTTCTTTTTAACATCAATCCTTCGCTATTGATGTTGCGGCTTTGCCCGCGTTGGGAGGTCAGTTCGTCCCACGAGCGAAATGCAACAACAGGGGAGAGTTGCAGCCACGGCAATTGCAGCGAGGTTACCAGTTTTTCAAGTTCGGCCCGGCGTTCCGTTAAAGCGAGGTGGCGAATATCTTCGCCATTCAACTCAAGCAGGTCGTAGGCAAATAAGCCCACAGGCGCTTCCTGCAGATTTTTCTTCGTGATATTCTTTCGCCCGATGCGGGTTTGCAGTACATTGAAGTTGAGCACCAGTCCGTCTTTGTACGGTAATATCTCGCCATCGATCACCGTACCGTTCTGTAATCTGTTTTGCAGGATGGCGTACTCGGGAAATTTTTCGGTGATGAGGTCTTCTCCGCGGCTCCATACAAAGAGCTGGTCGTTTCTTTTGATAACCTGACCGCGAATGCCATCCCATTTCCATTCAGCCTGCCAGTCGGCCGGTTCGCCCAGATCATGCAGTGTTCCTTCAAGCGCATAGGCGAGGTAGAAAGGGTAGGGTTTCGAGTGATCGGTTTGGATGCTTTGCTCGCTTAACAATGCTGTGAATGTGGTAGTGGCGGGGTCCCAGTGGCCGCTGATGCGGTGGGCAATGACATTGGGATCGAGTTTAACGGTTTTGGCCAGTGCGTTCACCATTAGTTTTTGAGATACCCCTACGCGGAAGGTGCCAGATAATAATTTATTGAATACAAAACGTTCGCGGCTGTTCAGTTCCTGCCATGATTGTAAGATGAAGGCTTTCTTTTCTTCTTCCGCCGCTTTTTCGAGCTGCTGGAATTTCTCAACATAATAATGAAGGGGGTGGGCCCCCTCCCGACTGGCCCCCTCCCGGCCTCCCCCGGTGGGGGAGGAGTTAGAAGCGTAAGAGCTCTTTTCGGGGATCAATAAAGCTATCGTTTCCGACAGGTCGCCCACCGTATGATAACACTCCTGGAACAGCCAGATGGGCAGGTTCACCAGTTCGGTACACCATACGGTCAGTTGTGTGCCGCTAACGGTGCGGCGTGGCCGGCGCCCGCTGAATAAGGCGATCACCCATACCTTATCTTTTTCATCGCCGTGGAGGAAATACTCAACCAACGCCTGAAGCTTTTCATTTGTTTTGGTGCTGTTACTTAGCTTATAGATTAGTTGAGCGAATGAATACATGATGTGATAATGTGATAATTTGATAATTCGATAATTCGATAATGGAATACAGGCTTTGAGGGTGCTTTCACGTGAGCTGCGCATTTTTTAGGAAAACCTGTAATAGAAGAATTATCACATTAGCTAATTGGTTAATTGGCTTTCTTCGTCTTCCGTTCCAAACTCGGTTTTCACTTCATGCGCATCGATTCCTATTTCATTCAAATACCTGCTGAAGGCTGATTGAAATCCATGCGTGATAAATACTTTTTCTGCTCCCGTTGCTTTTACCGCCTTCAATAATCCATTCCAGTCGGCATGATCGCTAAGGGCAAAACCTGCATCGGCATTGCGGCGGCGCTGGTTACCGCGCACCTGCATCCAGCCACTGCAAATACCTGTACTATGGGGTGAGAACCGCCGCATCCATGGGCTGCCGTCGGCCGATGGCGGAGCAATCACCACGCTGCTTTTAAAAGTTTCTTTAGGCATGTCGGGGGTGATGCGTTGCACGGCGGGCAATTTCCAGCCGGCCTGTGTTAGGGTCTCATGCACATTCCAGATGGCGCCATGTACATATATGCTGCCTGTAACTTCTTCAACCGCTTTCAACAGCCGTTGCGCTTTACCCAAACTATAACCGATCAGTACGGAAGTTTTATTGGCTACTTCGTTGGTGCGGATCCAGTTTTGAATGTCATGATATATTTCCTGTTGCGGCTTCCAGTTGTAGATAGGCAGTCCGAAGGTTGATTCTGAAATAAACGTATTGCAGGAGATGGGCTCAAAGTCGCCGCTGAAACCATCGGCTTCGGTTTTATAGTCACCGCTCACCACCCATACTTCGCCTTTGTATTCAACCCTTATTTGCGATGAGCCAATGATGTGGCCGGCCGGATGCAGTGATACGGTCACTTCATTAAAATATACTTTTTCATTCCATTCAACTGCCTGGTAATGGCCCTGACCTAACCGTAGCTGCAATAAAGGCAATGTGTGGTGATGGCAAAGATAGGCCTGGCTGCCGGGGCGGGCATGATCGCTATGGGCATGGGTGATCACCGCTTTATCAACCGGTTGCCAGGGATCGATGTAGAAATTTCCCTGAGCACAATAGAGACCTTTGTCTGTAAATGAGATCAGTGGCATTAAAAGGCTGTTTCAGGTTACAGGTTTCAGGTTTTGGGATACCCGTAAAAAAGGTGTGCCACGTTTTCAAAACGTGGCACACCTGATATGGTTAATATGATGCGGTAATTAGTAAACCGTTTTAACCACCCCGTCTAACTTCTTTACAAAATAAAGTTTTTTGTTTTCGTAGTAGTCGTGGGTCATGGTGGTTCTGTTGATCACCGGTTGAATATCGAATTCACCAAAGAGCATATATTTTTTATCGCTCAGGCTTGAGCCGAGGTTGGTGCCGTATAAATTTAATAAGTGCGCAAAATGGTACAGGGTTTCATAACCACGGAAAACCATATCCGACGGGCGCGAGAAGAATGTTGTTTTAAAATTCTCATTTACGGTAGCCGCCAGTTTGCCGGTAGGGGCAATATAGAATGCGGTGCTGTAGATCACTTCGAGGTTCTTGTATTGTGTTTTCTCGAAATCGATCTGATCCCATGTGGGCATACCAATCACTACATTCGGGTTTGCGGCATTGCTTAATAATGCCAGTTGCTGGCAAAGCGTTTGGGCGAAGGCAGGATCAAGGCTTCCGGCCACAATGACGTTTTGTTTTTCGCTATCGAGATACAAATCGAGTTTATCCTGTGTGAAGTTATCGTCGAGTGTTACCCATTTCAATTTCAGCTTTACGGCGGTAGTTTTTTCAAACTCGGTAAAGTAATTTTTTACGCGATCTTCCAGCACACCCTTTTTTCTGAATATGATGATGTCCTGTAGAGAATAATTCTTTTGCAGGAACCGGTATATGCCTATACAGTGCGTATACAGGGTTGGGTTGAGAATTACGTAATGCGGGTTATTGGTAACGCTTGCGTCGGCAGGAAGCGTGGCATTGATAAAAGGAACATCCATCGTAGCCGCGAGGTTGGCAAGCCGCAGGGCTTCGGTTGGGTTTACCACGCCGATGATAAGATCGGTTGATCTGAAGTCTTCGCCGGCCAGCAGCGTGTCAATCTGTTGCTGGGGCGCTTTGATATCATATACATGAATATCGAGTTGAATGCCTTCTTTTTCCAGGGAGTCGATTGCCATTTCGGCACCTTCCCAGAACTCCAGACCGGCGCTGGAATGTTTGGGGAAAGTTTTTGCGTCGTACCGGTAATTACCGGTCATGTCAAAGGCTGAGTCGAGATACAGTGGGGTAAAAATCGCAATACGTTGCCGGGCGGTGCTGTCTGTTTTCAACTCCGTTGAAGGTTGCACCATTGTTGTAGCCGGTGTTGTGGTAGTGGTGGTGGCCGGCGTTGGCGTAATTTGAGCAAATACAGGCGCTACCAGTCCCATGGCAAGGCATGAAAGCGATAATACGATCCATTTTTTCATCATAGGGAATGCTTTATAGTCTAACTGTTGAGATGTCACTAATGTATGCATACCTCGCGAAATTCAGGCTGCCGGTAACCGGTTACCGGTTTCCAGGTTCCCGGATACCGCAAAGGTGTGCCACGTTTCGCCTCAGCGTTGCCAGGAAACGTGGCACACCTGTATAATTTAGACGGTTACTCCCATTCTATCGTTGCAGGCGGTTTACTGCTAATGTCGTATACCACCCGGTTAATACCTCTTACATTATTGATTATATCAGTCGAAATATGTGCCAAAAATTCATAAGGGAGGTGGGCCCAGTCGGCGGTCATGCCATCTACGGAGGTTACGGCTCGTAAAGCTACGGTGAATTCATACGTTCTTTCATCGCCCATAACCCCAACGCTTTTTACGGGAAGTAAAATAGCGCCTGCCTGCCAAACCTGGTCGTACAGTTTGTGTTCTTTCAAACCCTGCACATAGCGGTGGTCGGCTTCCTGCAGCAGTTGCACTTTTTCGGGCGTTATTTCGCCCAGAATACGAATGGCGAGGCCGGGACCGGGGAACGGATGGCGGTTCAGCAGATCGGCGGGAATTCCCAGTTCATGACCTACGCGGCGAACTTCATCTTTGAACAGGTAGCGTAAAGGTTCTACCAGCTCGAGGTGCATGATGTCGGGCAAACCACCTACGTTGTGGTGCGATTTGATGGTCACAGACGGACCATGTACTGAAACGCTTTCGATCACATCGGGGTAAATAGTACCCTGGCCAAGCAGTTCAACCCCTTCAAATGATTTGGCTTCCTGCTGGAAAACCTCTATAAACAAACGGCCGATGGTCTTACGTTTAGCTTCGGGATCGGTTTTCCCCTGCAGTTGATCGTAAAACAGTTGTTTGGCGTTAACACCTTTTACGTTGAGGCCAATGGTTTTATAGGTATCGAGCACCTGCTCGAACTCATTTTTACGCAGCACGCCGTTATCGACAAAAATACCGTAGAGGTTACTGCCGATGGCTTTGTGTATAAGGGTTGCGGCAACGGTTGAATCAACACCGCCGCTGAGTGCCATGATCACTTTACGATCGCCGATCTGTTTTTTGAGGTCATTTACCGTATCGGTTATAAAGTGGGCGGGCGTCCAGTCCTGTTTGCAGCCGCAGATATTTACGAGAAAGTTTTTGATGATCTTTTTGCCTTCTACCGAATGGTACACTTCGGGGTGGAACTGTACACAATAGAGCGGGTTGGCTTCGCCATTCTTTTTGAAGGCGGCGAAAGGAATGCTGTCGGTGGTAGCCAGCACATTGAAACCGGTGGGCATTTGCAATACGGAATCGCTATGGCTCATCCAAACCTGCGACTGGTCCATTACGTCTTTTAGCAGAACGTCGTCGGTTTGTTTGTGCATAAGGGCGCGGCCGTATTCCCGTTTGTTACTTTTGGCAACCTGTCCGCCAAATTGTTTGGCGGTTAACTGGGCGCCATAACAAACACCCAGAACGGGCAGTTGCTGGTGCAGGGCTTTAACATCTACTTCCGGGGCATTGGGATCGTTCACCGAGAAGGGGGAACCCGACAGGATTATACCTTTCAGCGAAGGATCAATTTCAACTTTTTTGTGGAAGGGAATTATTTCGCAATACACGTTGGCCTCCCGGACGGCCCTGGCAATCAATTGGGTATACTGACTGCCGAAATCGAGAATAAGAATCTTTTCCGTCATGGTGGTGCGAAGGTAAGAAAATACAGGCTAAAGGTGAAAGGGGAATACAGCTTCAAGCTTCAATGGTATAAGTACCCGGGTTGGCAAATGAAACGGAGGGAATAAGTAAAGTCGGCCGTTACCGTAACCTCTGTGATGGTGCGGCGGCAGGCGGACAGGAACAGGGAAAGGCTAAGTATGAACAGGGGTTTGGTCAAGGGGTTGGGGGGGTGAAGTGAGCGCACGTGATAAGTAAATAATCTTTATGCCGGTTTGAAAACACGTAGGTCTTGTTTATCGTCCAATGCATAAATTTTGTTATCCTTCATAACCGGTTCCTTTAAAAAAGAATTATCAGCATCTTCTAATTTATAATACCATATCATATTATTGCAAGACAAATCAAACAAACCAATTACGTTGGGTCCCAAACTTTGGGAATAGGCTCTGAATAAAATATAACTGTCAACTAATTTACCGGTCAAAAATGACCAACCTTGTTCAGATGGGACCTGTGAGCAGTCATGCAAAATGGTCCTTTTCCGGGTAGACAAATCAAATTCCATTATAAAACGCCTGCCTAAAAGGTAAAGTTTTCCTTGTTCAGCATTCAAAAGCCACTGGATACTTGATTTTACACTATACGCCGTATTCCAGCTAAAAAGAACATATTCCTGGGGCGTTAAAAAATTATCAATTTCCCATACTTTTTTCCCTTCGCTATTAATTCCCAGAATTTTACTATGGGTTATGTGCAATAAAAGAATGCCATTCCACTCACCAATAATATTCGTTACTTCTCCCTTAAAACTGAGGTTTTTCCCGGTAATTGAAATACCATATTTAGCAACATTCAGTTCCCATGCCAACTCGTAAGTTTCCCTGTTATAACAATATAGTTTGTCAAAAGCGCTAAATGCAGTACAATAAAAACGAGATGTAAAAAAAGGATTATTAGCAAGAAAAGGTAGCTCTAAGAGAACTTTACCTGACTCTATATCAATTATTTCAGAATGAATGCTTTCACCGGCAGCAACCAAAAATTCGTTTTCACAATTTACTACCGTCGACATTTTCCTTTCAGTTACAAGCGCCCTTGTTTTACTCTTGATATTAAAAGAATAAAATATTCCATCCAATTCAGAATAATAAACATTATCCTTATATAAAAAGAACCAATTCGGGTTACTAATTAAAAAATCTGTAACCTGTTGTCCCATTAATTCAAAATGAAATTTATTTTCTTTCCCAACAATAAGCAGTTCACCCTGTTGTGTAAATAAGAAATCACGTACATTTTTTATTGTTGTATCTAATTCGAACATAAATTTTACTATTTAGCATCTACAAAGTCCCATAGAGGGCTTGTAATTTTTTCAACTTCAGCATCAAAAATTTGCTGTGAAGTTATTCCTTTAAATTGTAAATATTGGGAGCCTGTTCCGCCGATTTCAGTATAGGCAGCAACTTTATCTTTTCTAAATAATTCCTGATACTTTCCTATTACATAATTACGTGCATCATCGGCATGCGGGAATTGTGCAGTTGGAAACCGCTCAAAATCAAACCACTGGCGATAATTATCGGCCGTATTTTTCAAATATCTTTTAAGCTGATCGGGAATTCTTCTATTTGGTATAAAGTCAATATAGTCTAACCCCCAGGATTTTAACTCACGCAATGGCCCATCTACCATTAGCATGTCTGCTTGTGCATTACTGCCTTGAAGCCAAAAATGTTCAAACCCGGAACAAACACATCAGCAACTGTTTTAAAATCATCTCCTTCCTCTAAAGCCAACGGGACAAAATTAACCAGCAATAGATAACTTTTAATTGTATGCGCATTATTTATCTTCACTAAAGAGGCATTAAGCGCTTCCAATTTGGATTCATCAAGCATGTATTTTGCCAGACCAGCATCAACATTATCAGGACGCCTTTGCTTAATATTGGAAGCACTAGGATATATATCCTCATAAATTGAATTTCCAATATTGTTTGTATTTATATTTAAAACATATTTCAGCGAATCTCTTCGGCCCTTTTTTTCATATTTACGATTTGCTACAATAAGACGGGTCAGGCTTTCCCTGCCATACTTAATTATCTGTTCTTTTGTTACTGAATCGCGAATGCCCGTATCAGCGGCTTTCAACATACCTCCAACACTAAGCGCTACTACCAGTAATATCAGTTTAATAAAGACCTTCATAAAAACTAACCATTTATTTATTAAACACTAAATTTTATTTATTCGCTTATATCATTCTGCAGGATCGTTTTAATAAAATCCAGCAATATGACTTTGGTTTCAGTAATCAATGTGTCCTTGGATATGTCGGCTCCCCCTGTTTTAGTGCCAGTATC
>NZ_LWBP01000193.1 GCF_002078015.1 Niastella populi
GAATGCTCTGTAAAAAATGCGATGCATAATCCATGGTATGAAAACCTATCATATCAGCTCCTAACAATCCCTTCAAATGTTCCTGTTGCCAGCTGCGGGGCAGCAACCTGAAAATTTCGTACGAAGGGAACGGTATATGTAAAAAGAAGCCGATAGTAAGCTCAGGCATTTCATTCCGCAACAATTGTGGCAGGGCAAGCAAATGGTAATCGTGGATCCAGACCGTATCGCCGGGAAGTAAATGTTTTAATAATGAATGAGCGAAGTGCTCATTTACCTGGCCATATTGCTCATAATGATCGGCATTATATTCGGCATAAGAAGGAAAATAATGAAATAATGGCCATAACAGGGAATTGGCGTGTCCGTTATAGTAACCACTGTATTGCGCGGGCTTTATGAAAACCGGTAAATAGGTAAAATTCGGATCGATGTTATTTTCTGCTTTTTCTGACCACGTATTTTTTGAACAACCGGGCACCC
>NZ_LWBP01000194.1 GCF_002078015.1 Niastella populi
AATGATATTTTCTGCATTTTCTGACCATGTATTTTTTGAACAACCGGGCACCCCGGCCCAGTAAACTGTAGAGAACTGCTGTTGATTGCTGTTGCGCACATATCCATTGATCGCCGTTACGAGGCCGCCCGATGCAGGTTGTACGCCATTTTCTTCATCTATGGTAATGGGTAATCTGCTGGAAACTATAAATAACCTTTTATCCATGTGCACAACTTACTACCTCAACCCTTGACAGGCGTTAAGCTCATGTTAGAATGCCATTAAAAGATGGTCAAAGATCATATATCAGATTGATCTGCATCATATTATCCCAGGTATTCTTCAATGAAATTGTGGATTACAATTACTCAGGCAATGAAAAGAATACTTATTCCAACCGATTTTTCAGAAAATGCGTTAAAAGCTGCATTATATGCAGGCGTTGTTGCCCGAAAAGCCAATGCAGCGTTGTATTTGGTGCATGTGATTGAGCCTGTTGACGAAAAAATACACCAGCCATTTCCCCTGCATGAGAAATACCTTAAAGAAACCTTACATATGAGAATGCGGGAGGTTGAGTCTGTAAAAACGATCATTTTGAACAGCCATCCTGAAATTACTATCGAAACCGCTGTGCTATCCGGAGATATCAGTGCAACAATCGCTGAATTTTCCGGAAATAATGACATTGACATGATAATAATGGGCACCAAAGGCGCCACAGGATTAAAAGAATTGCTAATAGGCAGCGTCACGTCGAAGGTAATCGGTCATTCAAAATTCCCTGTACTGGCCATCCCTGTAGATTACCAGCCCGAAGAACCTGACGGCATTTTGTTTGCAACAAACCATTTTGAAAAAAGCAATATCCTTCTTACTCCTGTAATTGAACTGGCAAAGTTATTCTTCGCAAAAATCTATGTCATCATTTTCGTCGATAAGGAGAAGAAAGGTGCCGTAGAATATATGTCTGATACACGCAGCCTGTATAATTACCTGGATTACCTGCGGAAGACATTTCCCGGAGTAATTTTTCAGGGCGAATTGTTGGAGGGAAAGGATTTCGAGGATGCCGTTAATGCTTATGAAGAGAAAAACAAACTTGACATAGTTTCCATGATTACATATCCTAAAGGTTTCTGGGAAAAAATATTCAAAGGAAGTGAAACAAAGAAAATGGCTATTCATTCCCACATACCGGTGCTTGCGATACCCGCAGGTAACATTCCCGGGGCCGAAGAAAGTTTGCCCATGCTATAAGTCAACCCTTATATCGTACCTATTCACACATTCCTGGGAAATAGTAATACCCACGGCTTATATATAGCCGTTCTATCTATTTTTTAAATTGGCTAACCATATCAATGCACCGGCTACAAAAAATTGAATAAACGTAAACGCAATTCGAATATAAACCAGTATTGCATATTTGTAACATAGATCTTTGCTGCATTTGCAAGCGTTGTAACGTTAAAAATAAACAAACCTGTCAGCAAACTGAATTTCAGTCGCTGGGTTCATACCCTTCTCCCTGAACAATTCCACCATCCCACGCCATCATGCATATCTGCCGGCAGCATTCCATTTTAAAAACGGGATGTGGCATTTCTGTTATGGATGCCCCTAATATTGTTTCGTAAAAAAAACGCCATTGAAATTGTCAATGGCGTTTGTTAACCCTTTAAAAAAAATACGACTTAAATAAGCGATAGCGTAACGAAAACATAAAAATACTTAACCCGACCTTAAAAACACCTTAAAACACCTCCCCGGTAATTACCTCTTAGTCCCTCCCGTTTTATGGTCGAAGATCCGGATTTGCCAGCCTGATATCATGCATCGTATTCGCAGATCTCTTTCGATACCATTCCACAATTCTAATCACGTTCTAATATGCCTCTTTATTAAGCATAAGCAAAGTGCGTTAAATTGCCCGAATTGATGCAATAAAATAAACTTATATTAATAATACTGATAATATCGTGGCATTAAGCTAATAAGCCTTTCTTCAAATGAAAAAGATTATCGTACCGACCGATCTCAGTAAAAGTTCGTTGAAGGCACTGGAAGTTGCAATACATATTGCCGTGAATGATGATGCCATAATACAAATTTTACATATCAACGATATAATAGACGATGTTGACGAGGGTAAGCCACCGGCAAGTGGCAGGGAAATCTTTGATGCCATGGCAGAAACCATACAACTGAAACATGGCATTAAAACAGAGATAATAATGGCTGAGGGCATGGTTGGACAGGTGATTGCCAAAACCGCCTTTGACCATAAAGCCTGTCTCGTAGTTATGGGTTCACATGGCATTTCGGGAACACGGGAATTGTTTATTGGTTCCAATGCCTACTACGTAATTAAAAGGGCCAGTTGCCCGGTGTTGTTGATACCTGAAGGAATAACATCCTGCCAATTTGAAAAGATATTACTTCCTGTACAACAAACTGTTTTTTCATTACGCCTTTTTGAAATCATTGAACAAACTGTTTTGGTTAATTACAGCAAATGCGTCGTAAAAATTATGGGTATCACTTCAGTCAAAAGCACTAAGGCGATACCTCAGTTTCTATCGGCAGTAGACGATTTGAAAAACAAATTTCGAGATAGCCGTATCGAAATTACAGTTAGCCAAACCAACAACAGAAATGTTGCAGAAAGTGTATTGTTAAAAGCAGAACAGTTTATGGCAGACCTGATAGTCATTTCACCGGGCCTCGATGTAGCCGATCTTCCTTTTTTTATCGGGCCCTTTTCGCAAAGGATAATAAATCATTCCAAAATTCCAATACTAAGCATTTTGAGAAACTCTATCTGAATTAAAAATGAATTGGCGCCGGAAACTGCCAGGGCGCAACAGCAGAAACCCATTTAAAGAATTGGTTGTAATAGGCAACGCGTGCATTCGTTCTTTCCGCCCGGTAACGGAAAAGATTTAAAAGCCTACCTTTGTTAAAGGACATCAAAACTATAATCAACGATTAACACTTTAAATTATGAGTAGTTCAAATAGTTCATTGAACCTAAAGGATGCAGTTTCGCATAACGTATACTTTGATGGAAAAGTTCAAAGCCTCGGCATTGAAACAGAGAAAGGGAAAGCAACCGTTGGAGTTATGAAAAAGGGAAGCTATGTGTTTAACACCTCTTCGCCTGAAACTATGGTGATTATTGCAGGTATCGTGAGTGCAAAGGTGAGCGGCGGCGAATGGACCATGTACAAAAAGGATGATAGTTTTGAAATAGCCGCCAATTCGTCATTTGAAGTTATGTGTGACGTGGATGTAGCCTATCTCTGTTACTATAATTAGTATATTGCATAAAGAACTGTAAAGGCCGGGGTTTTGCTCCGGCTTTTGTCGTTAGTTTATATACTTTCATTCTTTAAGGTAGTGAAGCGCAACACATCCTGATGTAAGCGTATTTGACGCTGCCAGCTTTAATTGTACACACTGCGGCAGGATGGCGCCATCAAATAACCGTCTCCCCTCGCCCGCCACTACTGGGTGAACTACTATATAGTACTCATCAATTAAACCAAGTTCCATTAGTTGTGAAGGCAGCGCTACGCCACCTGTTGAAATAATTCCTCCCGGGGCCTGTTTCAATTTAAGTATTTCGTCCTGAAGGTCCGTACGCACAATGCGCGTATTCTTTTCTTCAGCGTCGGGCAATGATCGTGAAAAAACAACTTTATCGATTGCGTTAAATGTATGAGCGAATTCATTCATTGATTTTGTATCACCCGAGTTGTTCTTTGCGACATCGGGCCAAAAAGGCACCATCAACTCATAGGTTTTACGCCCATAAACAAGCAGGTCAACACCACGCATCAAACTGGTAAAATATTCATGTATTTCAACACTACCATTCATTTTAGTATGGTCGCAACAGCCATCTATTGTCAGATTGATTCCGAAGATCAATTTTCTCATTTGATTGCATATTTTGTGTCACCTAAATTAATAATTCCCTTTGAGTATTAAGGAAAATGATCTTCATGGCTTCCTACCGTCAATGAAACATTTACCCAAATTCCCGTTGGGCATCCCCTGGCAAAGGATATAACCGATCCAATAATTGGCAGAGCTCTGCTGGTACTGCTGATATTATTTATTGCAGGTTCTATTTATAAACGGCTAAACGGTCAAATACCCTGCTATTTGTACAGTAGCAAAAGACTATAAACCTAAGTTATTTATTAGTGCAGTAAATCTGACAGCTCAGACAATTTCCGATATTATAGTATCTTGCGAAGCTTAAAGGAAATAGTTATGGATAAAGAGCTCTATATCATCAGGCATGGGGAAACCGATTATAATAAGTTGGGCATAGTGCAGGGAAGAGGAGTAAATACTGACCTTAATGAGTTGGGAAGAAAACAGGGGGATGCATTTTACCAGTATTACAAAAACGTGTCCTTTGATAAGGTGTATACATCCGCCCTTAAGCGTACTCATCAAACGGTAAAAGGTTTTATAGAACAGGGTACACCCTGGGAACAATTGCCGGGGCTTGATGAACTGTCTTTTGGCATTTGGGAGGGCAAGGAAAGTAAGGAAGATTGGGTGAGCGCATTCCGCGATATGAATAACTGCTGGCAGAGCGGACAATGTGACCTGTCATTTGAAAAAGGTGAAAGCCCCAATCAGGTTTCCAGGCGCCTTCAGGAAGCGCTGGACGTTATTCTCTCCAGGTCAGATGAAAAGCGGGTACTCGTATGCATGCACGGTCGCTCATTGCTGGTATTGCTGTGTATGCTCACCCAGTCGCCTATCAGTTGTATGACAAACTTTGGCCATAGCAATACCTGCCTTTATCGTGTGTCGTATGTTAATGGCCGGTTCAATGTACTGGAAGCAAACGATGTTCGCCATCTGGTAAGTTCATAAAACGGCTTGATTGAACGATAGCCACAAAAAAAGTGGATGCATCAAAAATAAACGAAGGACCTGAGAATGGCTTAATCGGGTACCTGACTCCATCAGGTACCCGATTAAAAAGAGAGCGTAGGTATGCCGTGTGGTTTGATTTGCCCGGTAGACATAAAAAATAAAGCCCTGCATAACTGCTGAGCATTAAAAAATGCAGGAGTTGATTCCGCCAGGCAGGAAACCGCCGACCCTCACGACCATAGGTCGGGATGACTATAAGTCGGGATAACAGCTTTCTCCTCTTCGTAAACAACGTTAGCGCATATTTTAAGACTGAGCCCTGAATACAGGTGACGACCTTCAGAGTTTTGGAAGGTCGCGCAGTTCCGGCTATTATATAATTGATGAAGACCATGATGGCTTGAAAAAATACCTCGCCTATATTCCTTATCATTTGTTTTATGACCTTGTGAGAAAAGGATGTATCATGCCCAGGTTAAAGGTTTTTCCCATGAATATTTATTATCGTCAGGAGCAGTCAGATATTGACAGGTTTAAAAGACGGGCTGAAAAGGATGGTAATAATTTAAAATGGGTGTTGCCCCAATAACAAATCTAAAATAAAAACAGGGTGCATCAAAACTATGTTGCACCCTGTTTACATTGAACCTTGTTATTTAATCACACTTATTTTCCCCGTCAGACGCCAGGATGTCCCTGTGATCCCAAATCGTGGATCATGCTGAAAAGTTGGGGAGCAGGAATGGTTATTCTTAATATAGAATGTATTCGGGCCATTTTTCCCTTTTTTAGTATATTGCACCAGGTTATACCATTGACAGCATTTATTACTCATTCCGCAATCAGCATTCTTTCTACACAAGACAATCGCCAGACCCTCACGGGACCTTCACGAGACTTTCACAAGACCTTTACGAGACCCTCACGGGACCTTCACGAGAACCTTTACGGGATGTAAATCTTATGGTAATGGCTTCGGAGTGCATTTGCAAGGGCCTTGCACTCCGGTTAAACTATAGATAAAAGCCAATGAAAGTATACTGAAACGGGTAGTTGTATTTATGTGAATAACCCGGGTACAACCTACAGATTGTCTGATGACACACTGGCGATTGCCTCACACACAAGGTATCGGTAGAGGGGCCGCAGGCAATCCCCGGCGTATCTCAGTACAATACCCCGGCTATCTGGCTACCATTAACGTACAATGCAGGTACCATTACCCTACCATGTTTGACTATAATCCCCCATTTTTTTGACCTGATCCCAAATTGTTATCAGTGTGACCAATATAGTATCGGCCGAGTGTAGAAGAATGCAATATATAAACGTAAAAAGGCATAAAAAAGGCTCACATTACTGTGAACCTTCTTGTTTGTGGGAGTTGACGGGCTCGAACCGCCGACCCTCTGCTTGTAAGGCAGATGCTCTGAACCAACTGAGCTAAACTCCCTTGTCTATCAATATCTTAAGTGCTTTATATCGATCGGGCGCCAAAATTAAGGATCGTTTTTTATTTACACGCATTTTGGTTAAATTTTTTTTCAAAAAAATTTAACGCTCACGGTCCATTGACTACTTCAGTGAGATGACTTCTTACAGGCCGCTCACAAAAGGGAAAGCATACTACGACCACAACAGCAATCCCGGCCAATCTAGCATATACATGAAACTTTAGAGGCAGGTTTGTTATTGTACATCGTCGCAGGTAACATCAAAAGTTCAAAAGGTTTGGGACAACCGGCAGCGTGAAAGGCTGCAGGCATATTGATCATATTGAAACAAATTGCACAAAGATTGAAACAAATTGCACTAGCGGAGAACCGCCGATTATTTACTTTGCTTCTCTTTTTCATTGAACAACGATATTTTACATGACGCGATTGAACATCCTTAAAGTACTTGCCGTAATTACAGGACTGCTTGCAAAAACCTGCATCTATTCCCAGGACAGACAAGCACCCGCCTATCCGCTCATCACGCACAATACATATTTTAGCGTTTGGTCAACCACCGATCAGTTGAATGCATCAACAACGCAACACTGGACCGGTGCAGATAATTCTTTACTAGGATTGATCAATGTTGATGGCCGTATTTTCCGTTTCATGGGTAAAGTTGAGGCCAATTATAAAACGATCGTCAATGCTTCCGATGAAACTGCCTACAAAGTTCGCTATACCGAAACGCAGCCGCAGGGCGACTGGACGTCGGCGAATTTCAACGATGCCAGCTGGAAATCGGGTCAGGCTCCTATTGGCGATAACGAAAAGACCGCAAAAACAAGTTGGAGATCAAGCCACATCTGGGTAAGAAGGTCTTTTAATGTAACCAACCTCGCCGGCATCAACGAGCTTTTGCTGAAGTTGAATCATGACGACAATATCGAAGTGTTTTTGAACGGGAAAAAAGTATATGACAAAGTGGGCTGGACGAATTCCTTTCAATATCATCCCATTGATAAAGCTGATCTTACAACCGGCCGGAATGTTATTGCCATCCATTTGAAAAATACCGCAGGCGGCAGGTTCCTGGATTTTGGACTGGTTGATAAAGTCAAAAACAATAACGACACAATTGCGTTGGCTGAACAAAAAAATGTTGAGGTCACTGCAACCCGAACTATCTATGATTTCACCTGTGGCAATGTCGATCTGAAAGTGACGTTTACTTCTCCCCTGTTGCTGAACGATATGAAGTTGCTTGCACGGCCTGTTTCATATATCACCTATGCGGTAAAGGCCAATGATGAAAAAAAACACAACGTTAAAGTGTTTTTGGGCGCTTCCTCAAATATGGCGGTGTACCAACCAGCGCAAAAAGTATCTACCCGGAAGTATAATGCAGGCGGTTTGTCAATATTAAAGACCGGCACGGTAGAACAACCTGTACTTAAAAAAGGAGCTGACGATATGCGAATTGATTGGGGATATTTTTATGTAGCTGTACCCCGGTCGTCCGGTGCAGTGCAGTTTATCACAAAAAGCCCTGACGCCGCCAGCGCCTTCAGTAGTGGATCTGTAGTTTCAACCGCTTCAAACGGAAAGTCTCTTTCGCTGAACACCGTAATTCCCATCGGCACAGTAGCAAAAGTACCTGTAGAAAGTCAGGTGATGCTTGGGTATGACGAATTATTTTCTGTGCAATATTTCAACACCAACCTGCGCCCCTGGTGGAATAATGATGGTAAACAAACGATAGAAGGCCAGCTGGCTGCAGCGGCAAAAGAATATAAATCTGTTATGGAGAAGTGTGCGGCTTTTGATAAGGATCTGAATAACGAAGCAACCAAAGCTGGTGGCAGTAAGTATGCGCACCTTTGTGCGCTGGCTTACCGTCAAAGCATCGCAGCGCACACGCTGGTAAAAAGTCCGAAAGGAGAAACGCTGTGGCTTTCCAAGGAAAATAATAGCGGAGGCTTCATCAACACGGTAGACGTAACGTATCCATCGGCCCCGTTATACCTGCTTTATAACCCGGAATTGGTTCAGGGTATGCTGAATGGCATTTTTTATTTCAGTGAATCCGGTAAGTATGCGCATCCCTGGGCAGCACATGACCTTGGAACTTATCCTATCGCCAATGGTCAAACTTACGGTGAACCTATGCCTGTAGAAGAATCGGGCAATATGATCATACTGACAGCGGCAATAGCTAAAGTGCAGGGAAATGCGAATTATGCCAGATTGCACTGGAAAACGCTGACCACCTGGGTTGATTATCTGACAAAAGAAGGGCTCGATCCCAAAACGCAGCTTTGCACCGATGATTTTGCCGGCCACCTGGCACGTAATGCAAACCTGTCAGTAAAGGCAATTGTTGCAATCGCCTGTTATGCGCAGATGGCAGAGATGTTAGGCGAAACCGAAACTGCAAAGAAATACCGGCAGATTGCTGAAAGCATGGTTCCCCAATGGATGGAGATGGCAGACGCCGGTGACCACTACAGTCTCACCTTCGATAACAAAGAAACCTGGAGCCAGAAGTACAATCTTATATGGGATAAAGTGCTCGATCTTCGCCTTTTTCCACAAAAGGTGTACGACATAGAAACCCAATACTATCTTACAAGGCAACAGAAATTCGGCTTGCCACTGGATAGCCGCAAAACGTACACCAAGAACGACTGGATCCTGTGGACCGCCACTTTCGCTCCGCAACAAGACCAGTTTGAGAAGCTGATAACACCCGTTTACCGGCATTCTCTCGAAACCGGATCACGTGTTCCCCTTAACGATTTTTACGATGCGATCACCGGCATCCGGGAAAATTTCAAGGCCAGAAGTGTTGTCGGCGGATTCTTTATGAAGATCCTGGCCGACAGCCTGAAGGTTAAATAAATGCTTCATACGCAGACAGACCATACAAAAAAAGGTTCACAGCAATGCGAACCTTTTTTTATTGATAACAATCACTCTACAACAGAAAAGCCGCACATGTGCGGCCTTTCTGTTATATAATGTTTTATTTTTTCGTTTCTTCGATGAGTCGCCGAAAATTACCTGTAAAATTGCCTGTTATTTCCAAACATTGAAGGATCGGCCGGATTATAAATGGGACCAACGCCATATCCATAATAGTTATTTCTGCTTACCCCAATGCTACCGGATATGGAGAATGTTCTTTCGGGATTCACATACATCAGACCGATTTGTGCCGCCGGGTTGATGTCAAATTTGTTGGGGTTACCAACGTTGTTGAACTTGCCAATACCCGGTTGATAAAACGCCCCGTTGAAATTGAAATATGTTGGCGCAACAGAAACGTTGGCGAACGCGTACAGGTTATTTGTTAATTGCCTGTTAAGTTGTACGCCAACTGGCGCGGAAACAAAGGTACCGCTCCCACCCCTGAATGCAACAAAGCCGGTGGAAATGCCGGCAAATTTGGTAAGGAACCATTTCTTTTTGAGATTATTGGAGTCACCCACCTGGCTAAAATGCCTGTAACCGGGCTGCATGCCATTCATACCGCCAAAGGAAAGCGGCATCTGCGCTTTAACACCCACAGCGGAAAACAATATCGCGGCAAAAAAGAATGTGCGTATCATCTCCTTAAAGATACACTGCATTTTTCAAACCTAAAAATTATCCGCACCCCGAATTTCGGCTATAAACCCTGATTCTTCATTATGATCATATTGGCAATGAGGCCCGTCCAGCCGGTTTGGTGCGAGGCGCCCAAACCACGCCCATCGTCGCCATGAAAATACTCATGAAATAAAATGTAATCCCTGAAATGCGGATCGTTCTGCAATTTGTCGTTATCGCCAAACACTGCCCGCCTGCCATCTTTATCACTTTTGAAAATACGCAGAAGCCGGCAGGCCAATTCGTTCCCTACCTGCTTCAATGTATAGAAATGTCCCGAGGCGGTGGGATATTCTATCTTAAAATCATCGCTGTAATAAAAATGGTACTTGCGCAAACTTTCAATGATCAGGAAGTTCATGGGCATCCATACCGGCCCGCGCCAGTTGGAATTACCGCCATACATATCGCAGTCACTATCGCCCGGCACATACGGTACGCTCATATCGGCTCCGTTTATTTTTATCCGGTATGGATGCGTTTCATATTCCTTCGACAACGAGCGTACCCCGTAATCGCTCAGGAACTGCGTTTCATCGAGCATATGGCCCAGCAGTCTTTTCATGCGATGGCCACCCAGCAAACTCAGCAGGTGTGTATCCTGTTTACCTTCCTCGTACCAGCGCGAAACCAGCAATGCCAGATCGGGGCGGTGACGCAGGAACCAGTTCATCCTTTCGGCAAACACGGGGTTATTGTCAAGCGTTTCTTTGGTAATCACTTCAACGGCAAATAACGGAATAAGTCCAACCATGCTTTTCACTTTCAGCTTTACGATCTGTTTATCTTTCAAATGCATCTGATCGTAAAAGAAACCATCCTCGTCATCCCATAATCCGGTATTGTTCTTACCCATGCTGGCCATAGCGCCGGCGATATACAGGAAGTGCTCAAAGAATTTGGTGGCCATTCCCGTATACGCCTTGTTGTAAGTTGCCAACTCGAGTGAAATATGCAGCATGTTCAATGCATACATGGCCATCCAGCTGGTGGCATCGGCCTGTTCGGCGGTTACCCCTTCGGGCAGCGGTGCGCTGCGGTCGAAAACGCCGATGTTATCAAGGCCAAGGAAACCACCTTCGAAAATATTGTTTCCCTCGGCATCTTTCCTGTTCACCCACCAGGTAAAATTGATCAGTAGTTTATGAAAGATCGATTCCAGGAACTCATAATCCTTCACCCCTTTTGCCTTTGCATCCATGCGGAATATCCTGAACACCGCACCGGCGTGGATGGGCGGGTTGGCATCGCCCAGCGACCATTCATAAGCCGGTAACATGCCCGACGGATGCATATACCATTCCTCGGTAAGCATTTGCAATTGCTGTTTGGCAAAATCAGGATCAACGAGGCCAATGGTAACGCAATGAAACCCGAGGTCCCAGGCGGCATACCAGGGAAATTCCCATTTATCGGGAACCGATAAGATATGTTCGTTATTGAGTTGTTTCCAGTCGTTATTGCGGCCATTCAACCGCTGATGCGGGGGCGGCGGTGTTGCCGGATCGCCATCGAGCCATTGCTGCACCTTGTATGAATAGAATTGTTTATTCCACAACATTCCGGCAATTGCCTGGCGATGAATACGCCGCTCATCTTCGTTGGCAACGATCTCCTGCAGATCGGCATAAAATTTATCCGCTTCTTCCATCCGTTTTGAAAACAGTTCATCAAAACCGGCAAACGCATCGGCTGATTCCTGGTCGCTTAATCGCAGGCGAATGGTATGGCTGGAACCGGCGGCGATCGTCAACTCATAATCGATGGCCGCCTTTGTGCCCATCATAGCCGGGTTCACCATTTTTTTGCCATGCAACAAATGCTCGGCAATGCCATCCTTGGGATATAATTCTTTATTGTCGAAATGATATAAGCGGCGGGTATTGGTTTCATTATTGCAGAACAACATGCGGCCATCGCCTTCGAAATACAAATCAGAGACTTTCAGCTTCTCATGCCCCAGTCGTATGGAGCGATCGCCATTCTTGTACAGCGAAGGTTTATAATCATGGCGTCCCCAGCACCAGGTATTGCGGAACCACACGGTTGGCAGCACGTGCAGACTGGCATCTTCCTTACCGCGGTTGTGAATGGTTATTTTTACAAGAATATCATCTGTGCCGGCCTTGGCATATTCAACAAAGACATCGAAGTATTTATCGTCATTGAAAATACCGGTATCCATCAGTTCAAATTCCGGTTGCAGCCGGCTGCGGCGGGCATTCTCTTCTATCAGCCATTCATAAGGGAACTCCTGCTGCGGATACTTGTACAGCATTTTCATATAGGAATGCGTGGGCGTGGCATCGAGATAATAATACACCTCCTTAACATCTTCGCCATGGTTCCCCTGCTGGTTGTTCAATCCGAAAAGCCGCTCTTTTAGTATGGGGTCCCGTTTATTCCAAAGGGCCACCGCAAAACACAACAACTGTTTCTCATCGCTGATGCCGGCAATACCTTCTTCTCCCCAGCGCCAGGCTTTGCTGCGCGCCATATCGTGCGTGGTAAAGTTCCAGGCGTCGCCATTGGCACTATAATCTTCACGCACTGTACCCCATTGCCTGTCTGAAACATATGAGCCCCATCTTTTCCAGTCGGGCTGCTGTAGTCGTTGTTGTTCTGCATTCATTTCTGAAATGTTGGCCCGAAGGTACAACAGGTACAGAGAACGTAAATATTTCTTTTGTGATAACTGTAGCAATTGCTGATTTTGGGATTTAGAGATTTGTTATTATGCTGAACCAAAAGAAATCTCAAAATCTCTAAATCTTAAATCAAAAATCCGTTTTACAACTTACAATTAATGCTCAACAGAAAACAAGTGCCGGATTGACTGAAGTGGGAACCATCGTACGTAGCTATATGGTAGCGGCCATTGAAGGTGACGGCATTGACATTTCGTCTTACCTCTCCGGGATCGTTCAATAATTCCCGGCCCGCATTATTCAAAGGCTTCAATACATACCGGGGCAAAACGTTGAAGATATTGTTTGCGGCAAAGGAAGCGCCCAGCCAGGGGGTGAACTGGTAACCTATATTGGCATCGGTGACCATTTTAGTTTGAAAGACCATTTTAATATTCTCATCAAGCCCTTCACTGCGAAATGTAGCCGGGCCGAACAAAGTATTATTTACCGTCAGCGACCATTTATTGAGGATCAGATCACCGCCGAGGATCGCTTTGAATTTCGGGCGGCTGGTAAGCAGCAACGCTTCCTGCATATAATCGAATATGGCCTGTCCGGCGTCATCGATCAGTTTGGGGTTCGATACCACTCCCAGCAAATTATTCGCAATG
Organism: Niastella populi; assembly: GCF_002078015.1. Taxonomy (GTDB): domain Bacteria; phylum Bacteroidota; class Bacteroidia; order Chitinophagales; family Chitinophagaceae; genus Niastella; species Niastella populi. The sequence continues at coordinate 13,279 of NZ_LWBP01000194.1, forward strand.
GTATAATTACCGGCCAGGTTGATCGCCAGGCGGCCGGTGGTCATAACATGAATGTTCTTAAACGCGGCTACAAGATCGAGGCCCTGCGTATTGGTGCTGATGCCATTGGTAAAAAAACTTACGCCAATGATCCCATTGGCGCTTAAAACAGCATCCAGCTGTGTATTCCTGTCTGGTGTATGTGTAATGTCTGAGCTCAGAATGATGCGGTCGCGGATCCTGATATTATAATAGTCGAGGGTGAGGCTGAAGCGCTTCGATGGCCGCAAACCAAAACCCGCAGTAAAGTTTACAGACCGCTCTGGTTTCAACGCCGGTACACCCAGCACCTGCGCCTGTGCGCTTTTGTTGCTCACAACGCCTTTTGATTGTACGCCCAGCCCCGGCGAAAAGATCTGCTGTACGATCTGCAGGTTAACCTGGTGCAGGCCGGGCGCCCTGAAACCGGTCGATACCGAAGAACGCAGCGTTAGCATGTCGCCGGCCAGTTTTTTCCGGCCACTTACCTTCCACACAAAAGCGCCGCCAAAATCATTGTAATATTCCTGCCGCGCCGTAGCATTGAGCAGCAGCGACCTGGAAACATCATAACTAACATCGAAGTAACCGCCAATATTGAACCGGCTCGATGTATTGGCATTTATATTGGAGATGCCTGAAAATGAAATAGGGCCCATCCCGGTGTAGGAGGCCCTGTCCCCTGCTATAATTGTAAAAATTTCATTTCTGAATTCGGTACCGAAAGCGATCGATAATTTTTCATTCACCATATGGGTAACATCGGCGTTTCCTACCACATGATGAAAAGCGTAGCCGCCTGGCCGGAACGTGGTCGGACTGTTCTGGCCCATACTCGGGTTCCAGGTATTATCAACCGAATACAGTTGCCGGTTGCCCCCAACCGTAACACTGATATCGGAAGTCCATAATCCTTTCTCCTGTTTATACCCCAGCGTGGCATTGTAATCGTTCAGATCGCCGGCAAACGTAGGGCCGAAACCGAGATAGGTTGATGAGGTGTCGTGTAACAAATGCCAGGGGTCCTGTTTCCAGTAAGCCGTGCGGTAGTTGGCATAACTTTGAATGTTCTTGTATACATAAGCCGCGTTGGCATACACCGAGCCGTTGTTCTTTACCGGTATACCGGCATTTACCAGGAAGCGGGCAGCAGTAAGCGCCGGGGTGCCGTTTACGTTACGCGCATCGGGGAATTGTTCGAGGAACGCTTTTACTTCCTCCAAACCGCCGGCCGTTCCATCACCCAGATCGAGATTATCCTGTTCAGCATCCACATTCCCCGGCCGGTTGGTGCGGTTCTCTTTTTGAAAATTGACGGTATAGTTAACAAAACCCCTGTCGCCGAAATTCACCCCGCTGTTGATGCTGGTGCCAATGGAAAATCCATCACCCTTACCTGTTATACCTGTATTGGCTTTATAGCTGGTATATTCAAAACGGTCTTTTAAAATTATATTCATCACCCCGGCAATGGCATCGGAGCCATATTGGGCAGAAGCGCCATCGCGCAGGATCTCCACGCGTTTGATGGCATCCATGGGAATGGCCGAAAGATCGGTTTCCGTTTCCCCGCGGCCGGGTGAGGTTTGAATATACACCAGCGAACCGGGGTTCTTTCTTTTACCATTGATCAGGATCAGTGTGCGGCAGGGCCCCATATTCCTGATCTCATACGGATCGCTTAACGAAGTTGCGTCGTGCACCGGCATGTTCACCGTATTGAACGATGGGGCACGGAACTGTAAGGCCTTATCTAGCGTTAACTGACCGGTACTGAGCAGATCGGCGCCGTTGATATTATCAACCGGCAACGAAGTATTGGTGAATGTACGTTGGGAAGCGCGGCTGCCCACAGCCACCACTACCCCGCTCAGATCGGTGACGGCATTGTTCAGCGTAACATCCTTTACCGCTGCCGCCCGCTGCATTTTTACCGTGGTCATATAACTGTTATACCCAACACTGCTGAAATACACTTTATGCGTTCCATTTTCCAGTGGCAGGCGGTAGCTGCCCTGTGCATCAGTCACCGTTCCCCGGGCAACGCCAATAACGATCACCGATACGCCCTGTACCGGTTCGTTCTTTACATTACGTACAGTGCCGATCAATAAATTGTGTTGTTTACCATCGGCTGAATCGGGGGTACCGGCATTTCCCTTATAGCGGCCGGGCGCTTCGGAGATGATGATCTGTGTGGGTGATACTTTTTTAAAGGTTAGCCCGAACGGGGTAAGCAGGCTGCGCAATGCATTTTCCGCACTGTTTCCATCGCTGGTATCAGTAAGCACATTCTTGTTTTGTACCAGTTGTTCGCGGTAAAGGATACTGATGCGGAATTTTCTTTCCAGTGCAGAAATTACGTCTTTTAAAGGCAGGCTGTTTTCAGCCGGATCAGTAAGCAGGGAAGAATTGCCGTTTTTGTCGTTCCGGACAATCCGCTGCCCGTACACGGCGTTTGCAGTGCATAGCGTTAAAATAAATGCAATAAGCCAATAATGATACAGGCTTTTTCTCATAATCCATAATATGCTCAAGGCTTAACGCTGAAGGCTTAATGCCTGCTCGTGAATTTCGTAAAGCTCGTTTTGCATCCTGCCGACAGTCTCAGAAAACAGAACGACAAAAAAACAGGCAAGGTTATGCGCTTTTGGCCTTCCGCGTTTAGCTTTTGGCCTTCCGCATTCCACCTTTAGCCTTCTGCCTTTAGCTTTCAGCCTTCAGCCTTCAGCTCTATTCAATAATAATCTGATTTCCCTCCTTTGTAATTTTTGTTTTGAACAGTTCCCCCAGCACACTCAGCATCACCTGTTCATTTTTCAACTCAAGCGTACCCGAAAACGTTTGTTTACCGAGGCTATCGTTGCGTACGATAAAGTCGTATCCATAATATGCCTGCAGTGTTTCACATACCTCTTTTACCGTAGTGTTCTCAAAACGGTATTTATGATCCATCCATGCGGTGAACAGACCGGGTTTGGCCACACGGGTAATTATTTTCCCCTGTGCTGCATCATAATAGCAATAATCGTTGGGCTGCATGATGGTTTCAGAGTGGGCGCCCGGAATGCTGAACCTTACCTTGCCTTCGCGTAACATCACTGTAGTGAAATGATTGATGCTTTTTACGTTGAACTCAGTGCCCAGCACTTCTATTTCTGCATTTTCGGCATGCACTTTAAAGGGCAGCGCTTTCCCATCATTTTCAATATGGCGAACCTTGAAAAACACCTCACCTGTGATCAACACCTCCCGAATTCCGCCAAAACGGCTTTTACTATACCTTACAGATGAATTGGCATTCAATACAACTTCTGTACTATCAGGCAACCAGGCCGTTTTAATAGCTGCATAGGGTGTAGAAATATAGGTATATGACGGTTTTCTTACATAATACAGTACCGCAGCACCGGTCAACAGACCCGCGACCACCGCGGCCGCTTTTATCCACCGGCCTGTAAACGACCTTATTTTGGCCGGGGCCGGTTGTGCCGTTGCAATCGTACGATCTATCCGTTGTTTCAGGTTCACATAAAATTCTTCCGCAACTGTTTCCTTCTTAAAATCAAGGGAACGGATCATATCAATCGCTTTCTGTGCTGCTTCTCTTTTATCAGGATTGGCTTTCATCCATACGGTCCAGCTCTGGTTAGCCGGCGCACCGGGGTTCAACACCCAATTGATAAATGATTCATCCCGAAGAAAATCATTTACTTCGTATTGTTTGTATTTGTCCATTTTTGTTTCTTAAGAATGCTGTCGTTTCCTCCGACAAACAAAGTAACAGTTTATGGTTTGTGGTTTATGGTTTGTAGTTGCTGCCGCGCTTTCAGCCTTTTGGCAACTTGTAGGAAAGCCCGAAATGAATGAACTACAAACAACAAACCATAAACTACAAACTAACTATTCCATTTCCAAACAACTATGCTCCACGCTTCTCCATCCGGTGCATGATACTGGTGGATCGACTCAAACCCAACCCGTTTATGCGCATTTATCGATCGCTGGTTCCTGATCGCGATCTCCGTGATGGCAAACTCATATTTGTCTTTAAAATAATTCCTGTACGCTGAATACATTGCATCGAGTATGCCCCTGCCCCGGTAGCCCCCGGCCACACAAACCTGTCCCACCACCATATACCGGTAAGCGGCGATCTTTTTATGTTCAAATTCCACCTGCTCAAACATCTCGAACATCGGCATCAGAATAGGTATATCGAATCTCGAGTGTACCGTCATGGCCAGCAGGTAGCCCACCACGCGGTCGTCCTCTTTGGCTATCACATGCGCCTCGATATCGTTCATTTTCTTCAGGTCTTCAAAACTGTGCGATACGGTTACAAAACCCTGTGCCGCTATCTGCTCCGCCGAAAGGCCGGCCGCCAGATTTTGTTTTTGCAATGCCAGGATCTGCTGAAGGTCAGTGTCGGTTGTTGCTCTTGTATATAATATCATAATAAATACGCTGAAAGCTCAAGGCTAAAAGCCGAAGGCCAAATACAAAATGCAGGATTTACCTACCGCTTTTCTACCGAAACCTCGCGAAAACGAAAACAGGAACCATTTACGAAACCCGCGAGTAAGCGTTCTGCCTTTAGCCTTAAGCCTTCTGCGTCTTAAAACTACAATTTAAAATTAAGCGTTGCCAAAAAGGTGGTACCTAATTGGCTAAAATGTGATCCGTCGTAGGTAACCATGCTGTACCTGCCGTTGAAAGTAATAGCATTCACATTCTTTTTCACCAGGGCGGCATCGCTCAAAACGGCGTCGCCATTACTGTTCAGTGCTTTCAACTTCCATTCGGGTGTTATATTGAATATGTTATTAACTGCAATCGAAGCATTTATCCGGCTGCTGAACTGGTAGGCGATGTTCACATCGGTAACCGCTTTTGTCAGGAACTCGAGTTGCAGGTTTTTATCGAGCCCGTCGTTGCGGAATTTGGTTGGACCGTACAACGTATTATTCAGGAAAAAATTCCATTTGTTTAAAGTAAGGTCACCGGCCAGCACTGCCTTGAATTTTGGGCGGCTGGTAAGCAACAGCGCTTCCTGAATGTAGTCAAAGGTTGATTGTCCGGCATCACCGATCAGTTTGGGATTGGTAATACTGCCATCGAGCTCGTTCGATAAAGTATAGTTACCGGCCAGGTTGATCGTCAGTTTTCCGGTGGTGCCCACAGCAATATTCTTATAATTAGCTACCACATCTATACCTTCTGTGCTGGTACGGATACCATTGGTAAAGAAGCTCACGCCTACGATGCCATTGTTGCGCAATACGTCATCCAGTTCGGTATTTCCTGCCGCCGTATTGGTGATGTTTGAGCTGAGGATGATACGGTCTTTGATATCGATGTTATAATAGTCAACCGTAAGGCTGAAATTCTTTGTTGGGTTGAACCCAAAGCCGGCCGTGAAATTCACAGATTTCTCAGGCTTCAATGCGGGAACGCCTAACAAATGCGCCTGCGGACTTTTATTACTTACGATCCCTTTTGTTTGAATACCTTGTCCGGGCACAAAGCTCTGTTGCGCGATCTGCAGGTTGATCTGGTGTAAACTGGGCGCCCTGAACCCGGTAGAGATAGAAGAACGCAGGGTAAGTTTATCACCGATCACCTTAGCGCGGCCGCTGAGTTTCCAAACGAATGTGCTCCCGAAATCACTGTAATATTCTTCGCGAACGGTACCGTTTACGAGGAATACTTTTGAGATATCATAATTCACATCGAAATAACCGCCGATATTGAAGCGGTTCACCTTGATGGCGTTCACTTCATTTACCCCGGGAAAAGAATTGGCGCCCTCGCCCGAATACGAAGCGGTATCGCCGGCAAAGATCTGGAAGTTCTCACTGCGGAATTCGCTTCCGAAACCAATGCTCAGTTTATCGGTTACCTCTTTGCTGATGTCGATATTCCCCACCACATGATTGAAGGCATACCCGCCGGGTTTAAAGCGAATGGGGCTTTTTGAACCAAGCGAGTGGTTCACGGTATTTTCTACAGTATACAATTGTTTATTACCGCCGGTGGTAAAGCTGATATCGTGCATCCAGCCGTTCCTTATTGTTTTAAAACCCACGGTGGCGTTATAGTCGTTCAGGTCGCCTTCGAAAGTAGGACCGTAACCCAGGTATTCGGTACCGGCCGGGTGCAGCAGGCCGAAATCCTGTTTCCAATATGGTGTACGGTAGTTGGCAAAACTCTGCACCTTTTTATATACATAAGCCGCATTGGCATAGAAGTTCGTGTTTTCACTGACAGGGATACCTGCATTCACCAGGAATTTGGTGGCCGTACTGGTGGGGGTGCCGCTGATATTTTTGGCATCGGGAAAACGGTCGAGGTAGGCCTGTACTTCCTGCAGGCTGGCACTGGTGCCGGCGCTTAGGTCGTTATTGTCGCCTTCGGCGTCAACATTGCCCGAGCGATTGGTTTTGTTCTCCCGCTGGAAATTGATGGTATAATTGATAAAACCCTTGCCGCCGAAATTGGCGCCGCCATTCAGGCTGGTAAGAACAGAAAAGCCATCGCCCTTATGCGTTATGCCGCTGGCTATTTTGAAATTGGTATAATCGAACCGGTCTTTTAAGATGACGTTCATTACACCGGCAATAGCGTCAGAACCATATTGGGCGGAAGCGCCATCGCGAAGGATCTCTACCCTTTTGATGGCCTCAGTAGGAATGGCAGCCAGATCGGCGCCGGTTTCACCACGGCCGGGAGACGTTTGAATATAAACGAGTGCACTTGGATTCTTTCGTTTTCCGTTGATGAGTATGAGCGTACGGCTGGGACCCATATTCCTGATCTCGTAAGGATCGAGTAAGGAGGTGGCGTCATTCACCGGCGTGTTAACGGTATTGAAAGAAGGAACGCGTAACTGGAGCGCTTTATCGAATGATAACTGGCCCGAGTTCACGAGTTCGGAGGCATTGATATTATCTACAGGTAATGGCGTGGTAGTGAAGGTGCGTTGCGAAGCACGGCTGCCCACGGCAACAACCACTTCGCTCAGATCGGCCACGGCAAACTGCAGCACGATATCTTTTGTAACGGTGCCGTTATCGACTTTTACATTCATAGAATACGGATTGAAACCGACACTGGTTACCAGGATCCTGTAAGTACCGGCAGGTAAAGAAAGGCGGTAGTTACCGGTAGTATCGGTAGACGTACCGCCTTTGTTACCGCCCACAATGATCGAAGCATTGGAGAGCGGTTCACCACTTTCGCTTGTGATGGTACCTTTTAAAATTCCCTGCGCGGTTGCAATTGCGCTCCATAGCAGCAAAACTACCATCGGAATGGCATATGTTAATTTTCTCATGTGACTGATTTAATGATGGTTTTACAATGAAAAGCAAGCTACTCGCATCAAAAGTCACCGCGCGGTTTTAGTTAAGAGGAGGAAGCCGGGGAAATTACCCCATGGGTTTTGATTTTTTTTGGGAGTAAGGGGGGTGTACAGGTTGCAGGGGTATAAACTGGGACCTTATAGATCACAGGAAGAAGTTACCAGATACCTGTTTCCGGGGGCCTTAATTCTATGCCCGCGATTATCTTTTTACAGTGCTTACCCTACCGGGAAACCGGCAACCGGGAACCTTACAAAACCGGCTGGCAACAGTAGATCACAAATAATATACTGCAAACCATATTATCCCTTAAAACAGCGATGGCCCGGCCCATCAGCTTGTAACAGGCTTTTACCGACAGGTTCATATTGCGGGCAATGTCTTCAAAATTCAATCCTTCATAATATCGCAGATAGATAACTTCTTTTTGTTTTGCGGTGAGGGTAAGCAGCACGCTTTCGATCTGCTGCCTGATTTGGCGGTGCTGTTCATTATGCAGAAAAAGCGTTTCGGGCGTGAGCTGCAGTTCGAACCGGTACGACTGCTCATCGCCGGGAGTAAGCGTTTGCAGGCGGTCCTGCCTGTGCAGCCAGTGCAGCAAAGTGGTGCGCAGAGATTTAAACAGGTAACTTTTAACGGAAGAATGAATGTTCAGTTTTTGCCGGTTAGCCCATAACCAAACGAATACATCGTGCAGGCAGTCCTCCACCGCAGGCAGATCGGGAATGAATTTCAGCCCGTACTGGGTCAACTGGCGGATGTATTTATTATAGAGCAGGGTAAAAGCATCATAGTCGCCTGACCGTATCTGAACGATCAGTGACGCATCCTCATGTGTACTATTTGAATCCAAGGGTGTCCGGGTCATGAACTGTGTAAATTACCAGTGAAAATGCAGTGTACAAACTTACCGGTCTGGTAAATAGCCGCCTGTAATTTAACAACAAAATACACTTCACCGACATTTGTAAATTATATATATGAACATTTTCATCGCCTATAATCCAGCTTTGGCCCATCATTTTCCGGTTTAGTCTGTTTTAAAAGAAAGGGCGCAGTCATACTAATGATGAATTACGTAGCTTAGATACAGCTAAACGCTTAACGCAGAACGCTTAACGCCTAAAGCCGCTAAAGGCCGAACGCTTAAGGCTTAACGCCTGCTCGCGACTAACGAGCCACGCCTGCTGATACAGCTTCGCGAGGTTTCAACAAGCAAGGTCTTCTGTTGGCTTTGTATTTCGCCTTCAGCCTTATGCGTTCAGCATTCAGCACTCATGAGGCCCGCAAACAATAGCGATTTATGGCATTGGTAAAATTCACATATGCACTAAAAAGGTTCTTTCCAAAGCTTACCGATACCGAGGCAGGCGGGAAAACACTGCGGGCTGTCATCGATGAAATAGAGGCCCGTTACCCAGGCGTTACGCGGTATGTGTTAGACGACCAGGGCCGCCTGCGCCAGCATGTGAACATCTTTATCGACGGCGTTATGATCAAAGACCGTAATGCGCTTACCGACCCTTTCCGTGATAACAGCGAGATCTATATAATGCAGGCCCTGTCAGGTGGATAGAATATCGAATATCCAATGTCCAATGCAGAAGGCTGAAGGAAATACAGAAGAGCGAAATGGGGGCTGGATTCACTTCGACGTTCAAAATTATACGGTTTTAAATTGTATTCACTTCGACATTCAACTTCTTCTGTTCAACATTCAATATTATTTATAATGAAATCAACACTTCTTTTAGGCACCCGCAAGGGATTTATCGCCTACCGCTTTCAAAACGACCGGTGGAATATAGAGAATGTTTCTTTTGAAGGTGTGCCCATTTCCATTGCCTATGCCGACCCACGTAACGGCACCTGGTGGGCCTGCCAGGATCATGGCCATTGGGGCGTTAAACTGCAACGTTCGAAAGACCGCGGCAAAACCTGGGAAGAAGTGGCCGCGCCGGCGTATCCCGAAGGCGAAGAAGTAAAGGACGGCGTGCCCGCCACTACGCGCTACATGTGGTCCATGGCGCATGGCGGCAATAATCATATATCACGTTTATGGATAGGCACCGACCCCGGTGGTTTATTCCTGAGCGAAGATGAAGGCAACAGCTTTCAACTGGTTGAATCGCTTTGGAAACATCCCACCCGTAAAGAAGGCTGGTTTGGCGGCGGCCGCGATCTGCCCGGGATCCATTCCATTATAGTTGACCCACGCAACGAAGACCATATTCATATCGGCATCAGTTGCGCCGGTGTTTTTGAAACTACCGATGGCGGTAAGAACTGGGCCATTCGCAACAAAGGGTTGAATGCTACTTTTCTGCCCGATCCCAAAGCAGAGGTTGGGCACGACCCGCATATTGTGGTAGCGGCGCCTTCGAACCCCGATGCATTATGGCAGCAGAATCACTGCGGCATTTTTCGCTCTACCGATGGCGCCATGAACTGGCAGGAAGTAAGTGAAGAGGGTGGTCCGGCCCGGTTTGGTTTTGCCATTGCCGTTGCCGACGACAATCCCGACCAGGCATGGGTAGCGCCCGCCGATAGCGACGAAATACGCACAGCCATCGGGGGCTCATTATTTATCAGCCGCACCGATGACGGTGGTAAAACCTGGAAACAATTACGCAAAGGGCTTCCGCAGGAAAATTGTTTTGATATCGTTTACCGCCATGCACTTGTAAGCGCCGGTGAGGCCGTTGCTTTTGGCACCACTACCGGCAACCTGTTCTTCTCCCGCGACCGGGGCGAGAGTTGGGAGGTAATTAATAATTATTTACCGATGATATATTCAGTTCAATTTGTTGACTAAAGAAAATGTTTATGGTTTATAGTTTGTGGTTTATGGTTCATTAAACCCTGTATGCTGATCTTTATGATACCTCCCGATTTTCGGGAATAACAATAAACTATAAACCATAAACTATAAACCAACAACTTCCTCGTATCTCCCATGTTCAACATACTTCCCCATGTAACAGAATGAGCTCATTGAATTGCACTCCCAGCTCAACCTCCCTCCGCTGCAAAATATAATTAGCATGCTTAATCCTGAACCAGTTATGCCTTTCTATAAAAAGGTTATCCACATTCCGTAGGGTGGCACTATCCTTTAGGTACATATATAAGTAGTATGTACAAGCAATCGTTTTTCAGCTTATTGGATAAATACCAGGATGGAACTGCCAGCGCTGCGGAAAAAGCGCTGATAGAAGAATATTATCGCCGGATGGAAATGGCTGGCAGTACCGAACTAACTGCCGAAGAAGAAACCGCTTTAAAAGAAGCGATGTATCAACAGATCTCGGCTAATGTATGGGAGCCCGGCACAAAGGTGATACCCATCAAAAGAAACCGTTACGGTATGGCCGCAGCGGCGGCGGTATTGCTAACGATGATCGGCGCAGGCAGCTATTTCTTCTTGCTGAAGAAACCCGATGCCAGGCCAATGCAGCCGGAAACAGCGAAAACAAAACCGAGAGACCTGCCGCCGGGGCGCGATGCAGCAGTGCTTACACTGGCTGATGGCCGCACTGTTATTCTCGACTCGGCCAGCGGCACCATTTCACAACAGGGCGGCGCAACGGTGATCAATATAAAAGGAATGGTTTCATACTCCTCCCCCTCCACCGGCGGGGGCCGGGCGGAAGCGGCCGTTGTATATAATAAAGTAAGCACAGCGCGCGGCAACCAGTATCAGCTGGTGTTGGCCGACGGGTCGAAAGTATGGCTGAACTCCGCGAGCTCGCTTCGCTTTCCCACCTCATTCACCGGTGACCGGCGCGAAGTGGAACTGGATGGGGAAGGTTATTTCGAGATTGCCAAAAACGCCGCCAAACCATTTCATGTAAAAACACAAACACAGGATGTGGAAGTGCTGGGCACACACTTCAATGTGAATGCATACAGTGATGAAACCTCGGTAAAGACCACGTTGCTTGAAGGATCGGTGAGGGTAAGCCAATCGGCAATCGGTCACACCTTAAAGCGGGAGCAATCGGCAAAGGAGTCCGGGCATTCAGCAGTCTTAAAACCGGGCGAGCAGGCTGTACTGTCGCGAACCCACTCATCACTCACCACTCCCTATTCACCATTCACCATCGACCATTCACCAGATATCGATCAGGTAATGGCATGGAAGAATGGCTGGTTCGAATTCGAAAAAACAGATATCAGAACGATCATGCGCCAGATAAGCAGATGGTACGACGTAGATATCCGGTATGAAACAAAAATAAACGATGAAACATACGGTGGAAGGATCAGCAGAAATTTAAATCTTTCCAGTATTCTTAAGATGTTGGAGAATTACGGTGTTCATTTTAAGCTGGAAGGAAAAACGTTGACAGTAATTAGATAATGTGATGATTCGACAATGTGATAATGCTTACATTTTGTGAACGCCGACTTTAATCGAGCCTCTTGAATTGCGAATTATCACATTATCATATCATCGAATTAATTAAGTGTGGCTCCTTGGACGATTAAGCAAGATACAATTGGCAATAGACAGAAGGTTGCCCCGATTCTTCGGGGGCTGCAAAATTGGTTTTAACAATTGAGAACAGTGCGCATAAATCAACAACAATTCAGGGATATTTAAATGCAGCCTCGAGCCCGAAGTTTTATTGCCAGTTGTTATTGCGAACAGCTAGTGGCGGGTGGGGAATACTTGAAATTCGCGAGCCTGAATGTTATCGGCCGTCACAGAATAAAACAACCACAAACAATAAACTACAAACCATAAACAAAATAAAAAGCCGCTTCGTGGCCAGACGAAACGGCGGATTCAGTAATGATAAATAAAACTGTTGAGGTATCATTTATTCAATCACCAAACCAAACAAAGTTATGCAAATAACTGCTATGATCCGCTTTCGTAGAAATACGGGCAGGTCAACACCCTGGTTAACAAGCCGGGAAAAGCACAAACTGCTTAAGGTCATGAAATTAACCACTGTCCTGTTATTCATCGCTTGCCTGCATGCTGTTGCCCATACCAACGGGCAAACAGTAACGCTGTCGGTGCGGAATGTACCTGTGCAAAAGGTATTCAAAGCCGTATCGCGACAAACAGGCGTATCGATCGTTTACTGTGAAGACTTATTTGAGGGGCTCGATCGCGTTACCATCAACGTGAAGAACGCGCCATTAAAAGACGTGCTGCAGCAATGCCTCACCGGTGCGCCTTTTGAATACAGTGTTCAGGGTAATACCGTTGTTATCAGGAAGCGGTCTGTTATAGAACTGCCCAATATAACCAACACGCCCCCTCCCCCGCCCCCGCCAGCGCCCATCAAAGGTAAAATAGTTGACGAGAAAGGTGAACCGATAGCCGGCGCCAATATTACGGTTAAAGGAACAAAAAAAGGAACCAGTTCCGATCCCGAAGGCATGTTTACCATAGATGCCGACAGAGGCGATGTACTGATCATTTCGAATATCGGTTATGCCAGCCGTGAAATAACCGTTGGCAGCGATAAAAGCCTTACCATAACGCTTATCACCAGTTCACAGCAACTGGGCGAGCTGGTGGTTACCGCCCTTGGTATCCAGCGCCGCCAGAAAAGCCTTACCTATAGCACAACGAAGATCAACAATGCCGAACTTACTACGGTAAAGAACATGAACCCCATCGGCAGCCTGAACGGAAAAGTTGCAGGTTTGCAGATCAACCCCAGTGCATCAGGGGTGGGCGGTTCGGTTCGTGTTATCCTGCGCGGACAAAAATCAACCCGGGAAAACCAACCGTTATACGTGATCGACGGGGTACCGCTTACCAACTTCTCAACCGCTCAACCCGTTAACCTGTGGGGCGAAGCAGGTGGTATCAATACACCCGGCCGTGATGCGGGCGATGTGCTTAGTACACTGAACCCCGAAGATATCGAAAGCATTACCGTGCTGAAAGGCGCCTCCGCCGCCGCCCTCTATGGCAGCCAGGCCGGAAATGGCGTAATTGTCGTTACCACCAAAAAAGGCCGCATGGGAACGGCAAAGGTCGATCTCTCCAGTTCGTTTACAGTTGAACGCCCCATGTACTATCCCGAACTGCAATATGGTTTTAACCAAACCAATAAAGACAATATCTATAGCTGGGGCCCCGCCGGTTCCAACCCCGACCATGTAAAACCCTTTTTCAAAACCGGTAAAACCTTTATCAATACCATAGCTTTCACCGCAGGTAATGAAAAGGCACAAACTTATTTTTCTTATTCAAACACGAACAACAACGGCATTTTGCCAACCAGCGAGTTCAAACAACATACGTTCAACTTCCGCCAAACTTCCAAATTCTTTAACGATAAGCTGAACGTTGACGCCAATATTATCTTCAGCACCCAAAAAACGCATAACCGGGCCACATCGGGTTTATATTACAACGCGCTTACCGGTTTGTATCTCTTCCCGAGAGGTTTGAACTTCGACGAGTATAAGAACTTCGAATACTTCTCGCCTACCCGTAACGTGAACGTACAGAACTGGTGGAATATCAACCACGACAAAGGACTCGGCGGACAGGACAATCAGCAAAATCCCTACTGGGTATTGAACCGTGATGTGAACCTTGGCAAAAAAGACAATCTCTTTGCTTCGTTAACATTGAAGTACCCCATCACCAAATGGCTGAACATCCAGGCCCGGGGAAGCCTTAACCGCAATTACGACAATTACGAATTGCACGCATACGCTTCTACCCAGATCACACTGGCCGACTTTAACGGCCGCTTTACATATGACCGCCTCACCCGTACCCTGCTGTATGGCGATGTAATTCTTAGCGGTAATGTTCCAATTACCGATAAGATCGGTTTCAACTTCAACGCCGGTACCAGCATCAACGATCAAAAGCAGGAGCGCGACTACATCGATTCAAAAGGCGGTGACCTCGCCTATGCCAATATATTTACATTGGGCAACCTGCGCCTCAGCCCGGCACTGATCGTTTCACCAACCGGTATGCGCCGCCAGGTGCAATCGATCTTTGCCACCGGTACGTTCGATTTTGACGAGAAGATCTTCATCGACCTTACCGCGCGCAACGACTGGTCATCTACACTGGCCTATACCCCCAAAGAAAAAAGCGGGTATCCTTATTTCTCCGCCGGTATCAATACCATCGTAAGCGACCTGGTGCAACTGCCGCAATTCATCAACTACAGCAAAGTACGTTTCTCCTTTGCAAAAGTGGGTAACGACGTAGAACCATTCTCAACCAACCCAACCAACGTTATCAGATCGGGCAATGTGGTAACCGTTCAGGAAAGTCCCTACCTGGGCGCTACCCTGAAACCGGAAGATGCCCGCTCGTTTGAGATAGGAACCGAATGGAAATTCCTCAACAACCGCCTTACATTCGATTTCACCTGGTATAAAACCAATACCCGTAACCAGTATTTCGACTTCGCGGCGCCAAGAGGCAGCGGCTTCTCGCGCTTCTTCGTAAATGCAGGTAACATCGAGAACAAAGGGATAGAAATGGTACTGGGTTATGATATACTCCGCAACGGCAATATAAAATGGAACAGCAGTGTAAACTTCACCCGCAACCGCAACAGGATCATCGAGCTGTTACCCGAACTGGGCGGCATGTATGAACTTACTACTGCAGGCGTGAACAGCTATTCGCTCCGCATTCGCGAAGGCGGTTCCTATGGTGATATATACGGACAAACTTTCCTTCGTGCAGCAGATGGTTCAATCGTAGTTGATGATAAAGGAAAACCACAAACCGGCGGCTGGGGTTTCGTTGGCAACCCTAACCCCGATTTCCTCATGGGCTGGAACAATACAGTAGAATATAAAGACTTTGTAATTACGGCGCTTATCGACGGCCGCTTTGGTGGTAAGGTAATGAGCATTACCCAGGCGGTTCTGGATGAATACGGCGTATCGAAAGTAACAGCGGATGCCCGCAATAACGGCGGCGTGCACATGCCTGCCACTATGCTGAATGGTGGTAAATGGAGCGGCGCCTTACCCGCTGAAACTTTTTATACAACCGTAGGTGGTCGTGCAGGTATTTCAGAATATTACATGTACGATGCCACCAACATCAGGTTGCGTGAACTATCAGTCGGTTATAAACTGCCCTCAAAGTCAACAATTATAAAGGATATGCGCCTTTCACTGGTAGCACGCAACCTTTTCTTTATTAAAAAAGAAGCGCCATATGATCCTGAACTGAGCATGAGCACCGGCAACGGCTTACAGGGAATAGATGTATTCTCTCTGCCTGCAACGCGTAGCATGGGATTAAGCTTCAGGTGTTCATTTTAGCTATTAAATATAAAGTAACAGTTTATGGTTTATTGTTGGTGGTTTATTTATTCGGTCATTCATTATTATTCTCAAGCTCGCGAAAGCTGAACAATGGTAATCTCGAATTAGCAGCGAAGCTGCAAGTCGCGGCAGCAACCACAAACAACAAACCACAAACAACAAACTAACTAATAATACCACAATGAACAAACAATATAATTATCTGCTTACTATAGCGACCGTCGCATTACTGGCGACCGGTTGCACAAAGGACTTCAAGGATTACAACAAGAATCCGTATGGCGCAAGCAATGACGACCTGCTGCCCGATTACGGCCTGGTTGTTGGACAATTAAAAGAAGCGCAACGTTCTATTTATGTATACCAGCCGGCATGGGTTACCCAACTGCAGCAGAACCTGATGGGTGATGTGTATAGCGGTTATATGATGCCGCCTACCCCATTCCGTGGCAACAGCAACAACATGAATTACGATTTGGTCGACGGCTGGAACCTGTACGTCATGAGCGCCGCCTATTCCAGTCCCGAAGCCAGCGTTATGGCGCCGTTATCGAGCGTGGAGAACATCACCAAAACCTCAGCGCCCGATCTGTATGCCATGGGCAAAATACTGAAAGTAGAAGCCATGCACCGCGTGAGCGATATCTTCGGTCCCATCATGTATTCGAAATATAAAGTAAGGGCCGAAGACGGCGGTTATGACTACGATTCGCAGCAGGAAGCATACAATAATTTCTTTAAAGACCTGAACGAAGCAATTACCATTCTTACACCGCTTCGTGCAGAAAAATCAACGCCTACATTTACCAATGCCGACATGGTTTACGGCGGCAGTTATGCGAAATGGTTACAATTCGCCAACTCATTGCGTTTGCGCCTCGCTTTACGTATTGTGAAAGCCGATGCGGCCAAAGCAAAAAATGAAGGGGAAGCCGCCCTCGCAAATGTGGGCGGACTGTTAAAAGAAGCCGCCGACAATTTCAGCATCAACATCGGCGCCACCGAACACCCGTTGAACACTATCAGCGGCGCATGGTACGATATTCGCATGGGCGCACCCATTGAATCGATCATGAATGGTTATAAAGACCCGCGCCTTCCAAAATACTTTTTACCTGCAAAAGAAGCAGTTGTTGCCGGCCAGTACAAGGGCATTCGCAACGGGATCGATATCGACGCAAAAAGCAGGTACCAGGACTATTCAGCCCTGGCTGAACTACCCAGCCTGCTGCAGCTGATGCCGGCCGCCGAAGCCTGGTTCCTGAAAGCAGAAGCAGCCCTGCGTGGCTGGACAGGCGCCGGTAACATCCGCGAAAATTATGAAGACGGTATCAAAACTTCATTCGCCCAATATGGCTTACATCCTGACAGCGCGCTCAAATACCTGAATGATGCGGTCAGCAAACCGCTGCCCTATACCGATCCAAAAGCGGTTACACCCGGACAAAACGATATACCCAACGGCTCGCAATGGCTCAGCACCATTACCATTCAATGGGAAGATGCCGACACATTCGAGAAAAAACTCGAAAGGATCATTACCCAGAAATGGATCAGCACGTTTCCTGACGGACAGGAAGCATGGAGCGAGTTTCGCAGAACAGGTTATCCGAAACTGTTCCCTGTTGTGATCAACAACAGCGCCGGCAAAATTTCTACCAATACGTTTATCCGTCGCATTAACCTGCCCCCCGATGAATACCTCACCAATCCGAAAGGCGCCCAGCGCGCAGCAGCTACGTTGGGTGGGCCGGATAACGGGGGAACCAGGTTGTGGTGGGACAGGCCGTGAATTAGTTGACTTGCTGACGAGTTAACTAGTTAACTCGTCAACAAGTTAACCTGCATAAAGAGTCTATGATCAAAGGAGGTTAAGAAAGCAGCACCCCGGCAAAGGAGAAAATTGCAACCTATCCGGCGCCGGGGCAATGCGGGCAAAAAGAGCTTAAAGGGGAGTTCTCTTTTGCTCAGTTGTGAATTTCGATTTTATGCTTCTGTGAAAGCCGGGTGCAAACGAATAAAAGGGTTTGAAGAAGGTCTCTCTTATTCGACGTCCCGGCTTCGCAGAGGCTAAGAGATCTAAGGAGTAAAAGAGTTTGAAGAAGGTCTCTTTTACTCCTTTCTCTTTTTATACTAAACGCTTAGCCAGGCTCCGAAATGCGTTTTCCAGAATAATTTCGAAAAGCCGAAATGCGGAGGGCAGCGTTCTGCGCTAAGCATTCAGCGGCCGTGCTTTTCATATATAAATTATCTGATATCACTTATCTTTTCTTTGCAGTTTTCTGCCCCTGCACTTCCGGGAAGGTTAATTTTGTCTTAACTTTCAGGTAAGAACGTGCAAAATTATCCTATACATACCGACGATCAATTGCTGAAACGGCTCTATCAGAACGATGAAGGGGCGTTCGCCGAAATTTATAACCGGTATTGGAAACCGCTCTACACTTCTGCTCACAATATACTACAGGTAAGGGAAGCCGCACAGGATGCCGTGCAGGAAGTTTTTATATCCCTGTGGAAACGCCGCCAGGATCTTCAGGTTGATGTATTGCAATCGTATCTGCATCAGGCAGTTCGCTTTCAGGTATTTAAAGCCGTCAGGGCCGGGAAAACCGACCAGGATTTTTTCAACAGGCTCTCCCTGATCTCAAAAGACATCCTTATAGAAGACCCCGTATTGTTCAAGGAACTCGAAAGCATTTACCAGCAGCTCATTCAATCGTTACCTCCCGATGAACAGGAGATCTTCCTGCTCCATCGCGATGGCGGGCTCACCTATAAACAGATCGCCGAACAAAAAAATATCTCGGTAAAAACAGTGGAGAAGAAAATGAGCCGCGCGCTGAAGGAAATACGTTATGGAATGGATGATGCCATGCTGGTGGTATTGGTGACTTCGGCTACAATGATGCTTCCACATAATTTCTGATTTAGAGATTTTAGATTTAGAGATTACAATCGCGAAATTTCTATTTTTGCCCAATGAACAAACAACAAATCATTGAAGCAACTATAAAACACGTACAGGACACACTTAAAGACGCCGAAGGCGGGCACGACTGGTGGCATATTCATCGTGTATGGAAAACAGCGCAACTGATCGCCGCCGCAGAACATGCCGATGAACTGGTGGTTTCGCTGGGCGCCCTGCTGCACGACATTGCCGATTCAAAGTTCCATAATGGCGATGAAACGATCGGCCCGCGTATGGCCCGCGAATGGCTGGTATCACTGGGCGTGGAAGAAAGCGTAATAGCCCATGTTGAAAATATAATCACCCACATCTCTTTCAAAGGCGGCAATCACCAGCAGGCTTTTAAATCGAAAGAACTCGATATTGTGCAGGATGCCGACCGCCTCGACGCACTTGGCGCCATTGGTATTGCCCGCGCATTTAATTACGGTGGATTTAAGAACCGGCCCCTGTATGATCCGGCCGTTCCACCCAATCTCGCCATGAACAAGGAACAATACAAGAATAACCAGGCGCCTACCATCAATCATTTTTATGAGAAGTTGCTGTTGTTAAAAGACAGGATGAATACGGAGACGGGGAAAAATTTAGCTATCCAACGGCATGAATTTATGGAAGGTTATCTTAAACAGTTTTATTATGAGTGGAACGCAGAGTAATATTGAATATTGAACCGAAGAATGTTGAATGTCGAAGTAAATACAGTCCCGATCTTAAAATTTGTATTTCACTTCTACATTCAACATTGAGCATTCGACATTCAATATTCTTTACGAAACCGGCTGTTTGATCAGCACTTCCTTCAATCGCCTCTCATCTGTAAGATCGAGCCGAAGCGGTGTAATGCTCACATAATCATTTTCAACGGCATAGCGGTCTGTGCCTTCTTCAGCAGGTTCCAGCGGCGTTACCGTAAACCAGTAATGTTTGCGGCCCATCGGGTCAACACCGGGAACTATTTTGCCATCGTATAAGCGAACCGACTGGCGGGTCCACTGGATGCCCTTCGGTTGTTGAGGGAAGTTTACGTTGTATAAAGCCAGATCGGGATTCTCAAATAATATCGCCAGCGTTTTTTCAACATACGGCGCCAGGGCTTCGAAATCGGGCTCTGTTTTACCTACCGGCGTACTTAATGCAATACCCCTCATGCCTAACAGCACCGCCTGTTTGGCGGCCGCCAGCGTACCGGAATGCCACATGCCATTGCCAAGGTTAGGCCCCATATTTATGCCGGATAAAACAATATCGGTATGCGCGTATAAATGACTGCCCAATGCCACACAATCGGCCGGCGTTCCGTTCACCCGCCAGGCTTCTATTCCATCTCCTTCAAATGCTATGGGCGATTTCTTCAGCGACAATGGACGGGAATGCGTTACGGCATGCCCCATAGAACTTTGTTCAACATCGGGCGCAATTACAGTAACCTTTCCAAAACGAGAAGCTATTCTGGCAAGCGCGGCAATACCCGGACTATAAATTCCGTCGTCGTTCGTGATCAAAATGGTCATAGGTTATCAGTATTGGTTCATTATAAAACAAGGGATTATCATGCCAGCCTGCGTGGTATAATTTTATATTCCATGTTCAGGAATACATACAATGAATGAAAACGATCAACCTTATACATAACCCCGGCGCGGGGGATGAAGCGCACTCTAAATCAACGTTATTAAGACTTATTGAAGCGGCCGGGTACGAATGTAGATATTGTTCTACAGACAGTGAGTCATGGAAGAATATAGACCCAAAAGCCGATTTTATCGTAATTGCCGGCGGGGATGGCACCATAAAGGAAACGATAACCGAACTTTTAAAATCAGGGAACGCAGCGAAAAGGCTGCCCATTGCCCTACTTCCCTGCGGTACCGCCAACAATATTGCAACCTCCTTAGATATAAAAGGAGAAATGATCGATATCATTCGCAAGTGGAGCAATCCCGAAACTACAGCCATAGATGTGGGTGAGGTCTTTTTTTTTGAAGAGAAACCCCATTTTTTTATTGAAAGTTTCGGTTATGGATTATTCCCCTACCTGATGAAGGAAATGAAAAAAACGGGCAAAAACAAGATCGAAGATAAAGAGGAGAAAATAAAAGCGGCCCAGCAACTGATGCACGACATATCGCATTCGTACAAACCGCATTACTGTGAACTGTTCATCGATGGGGAAGACCATAGCGGCGAATTCCTTATGGCTGAGATCATGAATACCCGCTTTATTGGTCCCAACCTTTTTCTTTCGCCACACGGCCATCCCGGCGACGGCACTTTCGAAGTGGTGCTGATACCGGGCGAAGACCAGAAAAAATTTGCAGCCTATGTCGATAGCAAGATCAACAATTCGGAAGTAGCTTATTCGTTTGTTACCATCAAGGCCGAAGACGTTAAAATAAAATGGAAAGGCACCCACGTGCATGTAGATGATCAACAGGTAACCCTAAAAGAAAATGCACCTGTTCATGTACAGGTGCAAAAGAATGCATTGACGTTCTTGATCTAGGCAAGTGTGTCACGTTTTGGAAACGTGGCACACTTAAATTTATAGTAAGGTAAACTCGATAACATGTATTTGTATATTCGGTTTTTGCGGCAGGTTGATCAGCAGCTTTGGTGTTCGTAGACTTATAACCGGTATATTTTGAATCGAACGGGCAAAATCCCTCATGATGCTTGGTGGTCAGTAGGTGTAGATATACTTGCCGGGATATTCAACATTTGCCAACCCGTCGCGGCTTTCCCATATTTTGGTGAACACATCCTGTACAATTTCTTCGGCGTCGACCCGGGTCATTTGCAATACAAAAGAAAACAACCGCAATTTGTACAGGTCAAATAACCGCCTGAAGGCATCCTTATGGCCACGGGCTACCTGTTGTTATAATATCCTATCGGTATATGTGTTGTTAAATGACACGCCGGCGCCGGTTGTTTTGGTTCTTAGCTGACTAAGTTAATCATAAATATGTTGTTTTCTATTCACCCGTAAAAAAATGCGCTGCCGGTTTATCCAGGCAAACGATTGTAACGGTGTATGCAAACGATTGCATTTTTTTGATTAACGGCGTATGTTATGCCCGCATTAATTAATGACAATCATAAAATCCAGTGACAGCCATCATAAGAAACTACACGTACCTGTTATACATTTGCATTACGGGTTTTTCATAGGATATTTAAAAAATCAGATCGAGGCTCCGGTTTTCCGGAGCCTCCTTTTTTATGCGTACAGATGTGCCACACTTTTAACGTGTGGCACATCTGTTAAACAGTTTTAAATAATAAAAAGGCGAGCTGCCCCCGAAGGCCAACTCACCCTGTTATACTTTTTAAATTATTTAATTAATTAAAGGCGATTGTTATAATCATAAGTCAGTTCAATAAATTTTCAAGCTCCTTTTCATTCAGTATGGTAATATACCCATCATGGATATCGATCAGTTTTTCGCTTTTGAATTCGCTGAGCGTTCTGATCATGGAAGCGGTGGCCGTGCCTGCAATGGCGGCCAGGTTCTCGCGACTTAGGTTAATAGAGGTTTTGTATTTTCTGTTCACCGTTATAAGCGCGTCGGCAACTTTTTTGCGGAGGGAATTGTAAGCCAGCCCCAACAACAGCTGTTCCTTTTCCGTAATATTTTTTGCCATCATAGTCATGAAGCGGTTCACCACTTCGCGCCTTGTATTCATTAATGCATCGAACTCATCTTTTGGGATAATAGCCAGTTCGGTATTTTCCATTGTTTCAGCGCGTTCCTTATAAACAGTGCCTTCCAGCAATGCAACATAGCCGAGAAAATCGCCTTCACCATAGATACCAACGATCAGCTCTTTTCCTTCTTCATTGGTTTTATACGTTTTTACTTTCCCTTTCTTTATATAATACAACCGCGCTGGGCGATTGCCTTCTACATAAATGATCTGTTTTCTTTTGTATTTGCAAATGTCGCGGTTCTCTGATAAAAGACTAAGAATGTCCCTTTCATTACAAGTTCTGGCTACATCGTTTATAGCGTGGCCATTTAAATTTACGGTTGTAGCCTGCTGAACAAATTCCTGCTTAAACCATTCAGCCCGTTTCAACCTGCATTCAATGGCCTGTAATAGCTCTGTTTTCTCAAATGGTTTGGTAATATAATCATCGGCCCCCAACTCCATGCCTTTGCGCATTTCAGCGCGTTCTGCGCGGGCACTCATAAAAATAAATGGGGTGTTTCTAATGGCGGGATTTTTATGTATTAAATGCAGAACGCCAAATCCGTCTAATTGCGGCATAACAACATCACACAGGATCAGGTCTGGTTTTTCTTGCAATGCGATCTCAATACCCAACTTCCCATCTTCTGCAGTGAATACCTTGTAATTCGCTAACTCCAGTATATCTGCAATAGTCTCTCTGATTCCGGCATTGTCTTCAATAACAAGAATCTTTTTCATGTTTGGTTGAGTTTTAAAGTGTAATAAAAGCTGGTACCATGCTATGGCAAGCACAGATAAAGACAATAGTCTTCGAAGGAACAAAAATTTATATGGATCCGGATGGATAAGGTGCGCGGTAAGAGCTACATTTACGGAGAGTGCTATTGTTTTTTCTAAAGCGGGGAGAATAATCTCATCTATTCACTGTAATGAAGACCATAACAGTGAAGCTACGTTTAAAACCTGCCAAGGATTGGGTTATTGATCAAGCAATGAATCGGTTGGACTGTTAATTTAAAGATAACGTATTTTATACATTATTCCCACCGCATCCATAATTTTTTTTACGAATTCGTTTTGCAATCGGTAATGCGTTTTACAAAGAGATTAGTGATTATCGCTTTTCAGGTAAGACACGGAAGGGAAATGCAAAGTTGCATCATTTCATTTTTTTTATCATCCTGAACTGTTATGTTTGAACAGCTATAAAAAGCATTTTTCAGGCTGTATCGAATAGGCTGAACGCTGAACGCTAAAAGCTTAACGCCAGCCCCCGAAATGCGTTCTTCCCGAATAATTTCATAAGGACCGGATGCGGGATTTTGCATTCTGCGTTTTGCGTTTTGCATTCTGCGTTTTGTGTTTTGCCTTCAGCCTTTGGCGTTTTGCCTTCAGCCTTTGGCGTTTTGCGTTAAGCGTTCCGCGTTACTTCATCGAGCAGGTATAACACGGAGCGATAGTTTTTTCCCGATGATTCAGCCAGTGCCATTTCACAGGTTTTGGCAGTGGAATAACAATCACTGACCTGCGTGCTGTTCACTTCGGCCACTTCGGCGCGGGTTGCCGCTTCCGTCAATCCCGGGTAATAAAAACCGCGATCACCGGCCATGCCGCAACAACCGGCGGTGACCGGAATTACCGGGTGCACTACCGTTTGCGCAGCCAGGTGCACCAGGTTTTTATTGAGGTTCATTTTATACAGCGAGCATACTGGATGAAAAACCGCATTGTCCTTCTTTTTTGTAATTGTAAGGCGCGGTAACAGCATATCTGTCGCAAATTGCAGGCTATCAATAATTTTCAGTTTATCGAAACGCAGCTGGTTCTCCGGCGTCAGGTGCGGGCGGCAGGTTTGCAGCGAATGCGTACACGAAGTGATGTCGAGCACAACGGGCAGGCTGCCCTCATTGCTCCACTCCCACAACGTATCGATCGTTTTATTTACAAAGAAGCTATACGCCGGTGTAAATCCTTTTGAGGCAAAAGGCTGGGCGCAACAGGTACCTGTTAAATTGGATGGAATGAGCAGGCGGATATTCGCCTTTTGCGCCAGGCGTTTACACACATCCACAATAGATTCCTGTTTTTCAATATCCTTACCCATGGTACGGCTGATGCAGGAAACAAAATACACCACATCGGCCTGTTGCGGCAATTGCGCCTTTACCGTCACGGGCGCCGTCAACTGCTGGGGCCATAAGGGAAATGCAGGCGCTATCTTACGCATGCCGCTGGTTAGCCGGTACATGGCTTTTTTTCCAAACACGCTATTTACCACCCGGCCGCTGCGCAAAC
Organism: Niastella populi; assembly: GCF_002078015.1. Taxonomy (GTDB): domain Bacteria; phylum Bacteroidota; class Bacteroidia; order Chitinophagales; family Chitinophagaceae; genus Niastella; species Niastella populi. The sequence continues at coordinate 37,915 of NZ_LWBP01000194.1, forward strand.
CGGTTTTGATCAGTCTTTCTACCAGTCCGAAATTTTTGGCCACCTGCATGGCAATGGCATTGCCGGTTTTGGAATGGTTCTCCCTTCTTAACCGTTTTACCAGTTCGCCGGTATTGATGGCAACCGGGCAATCGGTGGCGCACATGCCATCTACCGCACAGGTATCGAGGCCATCATATTGATAATCTTTTAAAATGGTTTTGTATGTTGCCGTATCGCCTGCTTTCTGCAACCGCGATAAGGAACGGCGCAGCACGATCCGCTGGCGCGGGGTAAGGGTGAAATGCCGGCTCGGACAACGGTTCTCGCAATATCCACACTCAACGCATTTGTCAACTTCCTCTTCTACCACGGGCATGGGCTTCAGGTTCTTTAAATGGCATTCGTGATCGGCATTGATGATAACCCCGGGGTTCAAAATATTATCGGGATCTATGAGGGTTTTCAGCTCCTTCATGATGGCATACCCTTCTGTACCCCACTCTGTTTCAACATAGGGCGCAATCTGGCGGCCCGTTCCGTGCTCGGCTTTCAGGGCCCCGTCGTACCGTTTGATCACCAGTTCGGCCAGTTCATCGTTAAAAGCGCCAAAAACGGCTACTTCCGCCGGCGTATCTATCGACTGCGATAACAGGAAATGCAGGTTACCTTCCTTGGCATGGCCAAATACGATGGCGTCGAAATATTTGTATTTGATAAACAGTTGTTGCAGGTCTTCGATGCAATCGCCCAGGCGGTGCACAGGTACGGCAATATCTTCCAGCATCACCGAAGTACCTTTTTGCCGAACCGCCGCTACTGAAGGATACATCCCTTTGCGCAGCTTCCAGTAATTGGCCTGCACCGCCTCATCGGTACTGAATTCGGTTTTATAAATGATGGGCAAGGCATCGATGTACTTCCAGGCATTGGTCAGCTTTTGATGCAAACCAGCTTCGGTATCTGACTGGTATTCACACAGGATGCCGGCGCTGTTTGCCGGTAAGTCTTTTAAAAAGGCAGGCGCCCCGTACAGGTCTTCGATGGAATGAATAGCGGCGCGGTCCATAAACTCCAGCGCCTCGGCATCGCTATCGCGAAGGGCCGGAATGGCGTTACAGGCAGCAGCGGGCGACGCAAAAAAGAGCAGCCCCGTGCTTTTGAACGGTTTATCGGGAATGGTGTTCAGCACGGCTTCGGCAATAAAGGCCAGCGTGCCTTCCGCCCCTATCAGCAAATGCGCCAGCACATCGAGCGGATGTTCATAATCGAGAAACGAATTGATACTGTAACCAACCGTATTCTTTATTTTATACTTGTCGCGGATCTTTGTGGTTAGGGCAGGATTATCCTTTATGCGTTGCCCGAGTTGTTGAATACCGGCAAACAACTGCGGCTGGGTGGTTTCGAACCGCTGATAATCAGCGGCATTTTCCGTATCGAACACTTCCCCGTTGGGCAGAACGAACTTTAGATGTTTTACCGTATGGTAAGAATTGTAAGCCACCCCGCAGCACATGCCGCTCGAGTTGTTCGACAGAATTCCGCCCATCATGGCGGCGTTGATCGATGCCGGGTCGGGACCGATCTTCTTTTTGTATGGTTTCAGGAAATGGTTCACACGGCTGCCGGTAATACCGGGTTGCACGCGAACGGCATTACCCTGCAGTTCTGCTTTTATCAGCGGCCAGTTGCGCGACAGATCGACGAGAATACCATCAGTTACCGACTGGCCCGATAAACTGGTGCCGCCCGTACGAAAGGTAAGCGAGGTATTGTGCTGTTTGGCGAACCGGAAAAGAAATTGTACTTCTTCGATGTTCACGGGGAATACAACCGCCTTCGGTACCAGGGTGTAAAAACTGGCATCCGACGAATAAGCATGCAGATCGATCAGGCGGGTTTTCAGTCTGTCTGCCGGGAACTTTGCTGCAAGGGCCTGTTGTATTTGTTTCTCCTTTGTCATAGGGATAATCTTCAGCCGCAAGTTACGCCATAGCCGCTGAAAGCGAAATACTTCAGCAATCAGTCATTGCGTAATAGGTATTTATCACTATTGAAGAAAGCAGGTTGCAGAAAACGGCAGGAGCAACAGGCAATAAAAACCAGGCAAAGGGCAAGGGGGAACTGGCAAAGGATAATGCAAAAGCTTCTTTGCAGTGGTGCATTGCAGCACTGCAATGCACCATTAACGCAGTAAACGGCAATAATACCGGATTATATTACCTCAATTCGATTAGCAAATCGGATTTAAGGATGGTAGTAATACTTTTCCCCATAGGTATAAATGGTGGAAGGTGAGCCATAGTCGGGTTCCTGCCAGGTAACAGAAGCAAGGTTTCCACCTGCATCAAATGTATTTGCATATGACTGAACGATCGTGCTTCCCTGTTTTTTCGACAACAATACATTACCCTTAAACGTGCTCACCGTAGGCAATTCCCAGGCAAACCCAAACAGCTTTGATCTGGTAAACCAGATCAGGTCACCGGCCCATTGCGAAAGAAATTTCTGCAATTCCTTCGGGGTTTTACTGCCGTGCTGGTACGTGTATACTACAGGAGTTGTATTGTTGTATTGATAAGTTTCGGTAGTCAGGTTGCCCGCCGCATCATAATCATAACTCGTTTGACTGCTATCAAGCTTACCCGATGACTTTCCATAGGATTTATAGTAAACTACCCGGTCATCTACGATTCCCCTTTGATAAAAGTCATTGGCATCGGTATAACCATACCTGTGTTTCTGTGTAGAATCTATAAACGTAACAAAGGTAGTATCGCCGCGTTTGTCGTATTTCACAAGCCCCTCGCTACTTGCCATTAAACCATCTTTATATTGCGACAGCACTTTAGACACCTTGCCATCGACATCACGCACAAATTCCATTCTGCTAATATACAACTGATCATAGGTGTCAATTTGTTCGTATAATACCAGTTGGTACCTGTCGTTATAAGTGAAGGTCTTCATTGAGGTATCCAGATTTCCTGTAGTGCCTTCAATTGTATGGAAAATAATTTTATTGTTGACAGAATCAATCGAGATATATGTACTGTCATAGTAAAACCTGCTGCTTGTATTATTTTGCGAAGTATACACCATCGACCTTAACTTAAACCATTCGCGGTTTTCTGCCGGCGGGTTATCATTATTATCATCATTCTTGTTACAGGAAATTGCAATAACGAACAGGCCCAGAAGGGCACAATAAATGCGTTTCATGATCTTTTTTAAAATAATTAAATAATGCGTCTGATCTGGTGTTATAATGTGGTGATTATAGGGATGAATTTCTCGGAGGCCCGCAAAGTAACAACATTTTTAATATTTTTCAGAAAACGACTCTTCAGATTTTATTTTTTTACACACACAACCGTCGCATTATACGCTCATTAACACAACCATAAACTGTTATTGTAACCGGGCGCATAGATTACATTTTATAATATGCGTTACCGTTTGAACGAAATTTTTTAAATTCAGTAAATTTTTATCCTGAAGAAGAGCGTTGCCATAATGCTGCCGGCCTTTCACCTTTTCCACCTGCCAGGCTATCCGCTGTTGTTTGATTACTTCATTCAACGGCTAAACGAACAACCGGCACATCAGCTCAACGAATACCCACCCCGGCCATTTCCAAATCACGATCATTATCACCGGCCCTTATCATCTTACCCCTGTGCAAGCGAAACCTCTGCTTATTACAACCAACCCGGCCGGGAGCATTACTACCCTGCCCCATTATTAACTTATAGCTTGTAATGAACCGTACCGGTCATTGCAGGCCTTACAATATATTCTTCCATGACCATTGCCTTTTCCAAAACAGGCCGGCCGTATTCTTATGGCTGGCTTTTTTATTGCGTTAAACGAACAATTTACCGATAGGTGAATGCTGCCAAAGTGGCTTTTGTTTTCCTGCACAAAAAACTACGGTAGTCTGAAAATAATACAACAGACCTGTAAGGACCGCTTATAATTTCTACTTACCGAAATATAGATGACGGCCTTTACCGATCCTGTTTTTACCTGTACCACCTATTTAATTTTCCCGTCAACAACGCTGAAAACCACTCATTTAAAACTGTTAAATTATAGCGTTTTCAAAATTTGGCAGAATGATTGCTATATGTTCCGCGGAAAAAGGGACTGCTTACGCATTCATATGCATCACATCGCGGTTCCTGCTACATAAAACCAATTCTGATTAGTACAAAGCCACAACAGGAACCACCGGTGTAACTGATGGTAGTCCATGTATTTTTCCGTTTTCACCCTACAAAACATATTTCGGCCAATATACATGCGGGTTTACTTATTCCCATAAAAGGAATATTATGCAATTAAACCTGCGTATATTACTTTTATCCAATTGCAAACTTTTAACATCAATATGCAGCGCGAACCAACGACGATATTATATATAGATGACGACCAGGATGATCTGCTGATATTTGAAGAATCTGTATGCTCGCTGTATCCTCACGTCAGGCTTTACAAAGCGCAAAGCAGTGAAGCAGGGATCAACATCCTGAATCAACTGGAGAGAGAGCGAAAGCCATTCCCATCGCTGATCATGATCGATATGAATATGCCGAAGATGAATGGCCGTGAAACCCTGCAGCATATTCGAAGCAACCGGAAATGGCGCGATATACCGGTGGCCATTTTCACCACTTCTGCCAATAATGATGATATAGAATTTTGCAGGCACTTCGGCTCAGCCTGTATCACCAAACCGATGAGTTATGCGGATTATAGCGCTACGCTGCAGCGGTTGTTTAATCATATACCGGGCGACCCCTTGAGGGGAGAATTAAAAATGAGGAATGAGGAATGAGTAGAACGCAAAACAGAAGAATGTCGAATGGCCAATTTCCAATGTCGAAGTGTTGAATACAGGAAAAGCGGCATTTGCGTGTAGCGTGTAGCTTGAAGCTTGCAGCATGAAGCTTGTAGCTGCATTTTGTATTCGCTTTCGGCTTTTATCTTTCGCCTTTCGCCCTGTATTTGTTTTCGCTTACAGCTTGCAGCTTACAGCTTACCGCTTCCAGCTTGCAGCTGCATTTTTACAACTTACTTACTTTCACTGATAACCACTGGTCCCAACAATCCCGATGCCATCAACTGCGCATCTTTCTTAAAAGTAATATTCGTGCGGGTTAGCCTTTTCTCCAACGGCAATGCGGCATCGCCAATAAGCCGGTTGGGCCAGCAGTTGACCACCACAATCTCCAGCACATTACCGGAAGGCTTCAATAACCCGGTAACCTCTGCCCGCCAGGGCGCCGTCCACAAAATGCCGAGTTTTTTTCCATTCAAAGTCAGTTCCGCAATATTTCTTACCACACCTGTTTCAAGGAAATAGCTTTTACCGGCTTGTATACCGCCCGCATCGAAATGTTTTATATAGGTAGCCCTGCCTGAATAATATTTGATGTTTTCCTCCGGACGTTTTGTCCAGTCTTCCAGCTTTTCAAACTCCACGGTGGCCGGTCCGCCCCACTCTGTATCGAAGTGAACCTTCCACGCGCCGGTTAATTCCTGCACAGGAGTTAGTACCGGAAAATTGGCAGCGTTATTTTTTGCACCCCCCCGGGCAGGCTTTTGTAACCCGGTTTTATTGAATACAATGAACCACGACTGGAAGGGTGCAAACTGCAGGTCGATCTGCGTATAACCATCTTTACTAATAGCATTGACAATTTTACCGGTTTCACCGGTAACCGCATCCCACAGCTCAGGTGTTTTGCCTGTGACCCTGAAACGGCACTCCGCTTTTTCATCGCGGTTATTCCGGTTGGCGACAAAATAAATGTCCGTATCGCCTGCGCTGCGGTGAATAAAATCAATAAAGGCATTTTCGTTATCGCAAATAAAATCGGGTCCTATCCCTTTTTCTTTCAGGATCGCTTTTAAAGGAATGTTCCAGTATACTTTGCCTTTTCCATACACCTGGTGTTTTACATTTTTGCCATCACACTTTCCCCAAACGGCCCCAGCCATTTCTTTTACGCGTACATCGCATTGCGGAAAATTATTCAACCCGCTGTCTTTTTCGGGTTTGGGGCCTACAACCGTTGCGCCCGCAAAAACCAGTTCTTTTATTTTCTGCATTACCGGCACGGGCATCGACGTATTTTCGGGCAGCACCAGCAGGCGATAGCTCATGCCATCGGGCAGAACGAGCCGGCCATATTTGACGCTTACCCGGGTCAGCAGCACTTCTTCATTGCATACATCATAATCGTACCCTTTTCCAAGCGATGGATCAACATGTTTGGGCAATACGATATTCGGCGTAACATCGCCGTTATAATATAATACATCGGCCACAAAGAGGCCCTGCTGCAAAAGATACTGACAACGGCTGAGATAATCCAGGAAGGCGCCCGCCTGGTTCCACCAGGTTACATTGGGATTGAAATGCGTTCCTGCACCATACTCTATTCCCGGTTTGCCATCCTGCAAGCGGGTTGCCGTTGAGGTATGAATAAGGAAGCGGTTAACGCCCTCGCAAAATGCGCGGTCAGCCGCCTGTTTCATGTTACCGGGATAGTCGTACCAGTGGCGGAAGGAAGTGAATGATTCGGCAGACACCGTTTTCTTTCCATAAATATGCGCTGCCGAAGCAACCATTTTGGTCACCTTGTTTTGCCCTTTTTCAAGCCGCACCATTCCATAACCCAGTTTCTCATCCAGCCCGCCTTCTTCATCGTGTTTACCACCCAGCCAGAACTCCCCCTGCGGCATATCGCTGCGCCCGAGATTCTTCAAGGCATCCATGCACATGGTGCCTGAACGGCTTGGCCCGGCGGCTTCGTTTTGCACCTGTAATCCATGCTTATGGCACAGACCGGCAAAATGTTTATAATGTTCATCGGCGAGGCAGTCGGCTACAGTTTTGCGGTAGTCGTTCAAAAAGCGGTCGCTTTGTTCAACACTGCCTATAATATAACCATTCAATACCGGCAGGTAAGGCGTTGGATCATAACCCCGGTATTTTTTGAATTGTGAAATAATATTTTCAGTCCAGTTGGGAAAACCATCTTCAAAACTATCATCACACAAATACGTAAGCGTTTTTCCTGCAAGGTCACCGGCTTCCTGTAACAAGATCTTTCCCAGGTTCTCGAACTGCAGATCAACGCCCGTATGGCTCAGCCAGTCAACCGACAGGCCGCTGGCTTCGGGTTGCGCTATCATTACTTTTGAACCCGTCATGCGGTGACCGGTGCGAATGATGGTCCATTCACCGGCAGGCACATCCCAATCGAGCTGCCCATCTGCGCCTGTTTTGCCAGTAAGGTCGATCACACTTTCGGGTGCAACAGGTACATCGCCGGGCATGATTTCCCAGGGTGTTGCCACCGGGGTCATTACATCGTTGGCTTTTATAAAATTGCTGGCATCTTTGCGGTTGGTCTTGGCCGGGAACAAGGCAGCGCGTTTACCGGTCCTGAGCGGATTTTTATCAGCGCCGGCAGGAATGGCCACAATGGCCGTATCGCGGTAATCGATCTGTTCCAGCGGCAGATCGATATATTCCTTCCAGCCGGGCGCATTAACGAGGTTATCATAGCCGTCGCGATTGCCGGGCAGCGGCAATTTGCCGGAGAATTTCTGCGGACCGGTAACGGTAATTTTTGATTGCAGGAACCAGCGGCAGGCATGTTGCGGCGGGATCCACGGGCCGCCCATACACCAGCCGGAACTCATGTTCACGCCCATTTTTAAACCAAGACGGTTTGCTTCCTTCAATGCATGGCGATATAATTCGCGCCATTCGGGTGAAAGAAATAAAGCGCCCTGCGGTACTTTGGCGCCCCCAAGCCCGCCGGCAGAATTGATCATCAGCACTTCGCCCATTCCCTTTGCCTTAAATTCTTCCAGGTCGCGGGTGATGCCTTCCTTATCAACCAACCCATTGAACCACCACCAGTAACAACCCGCCTGAAAGGGCTGGCCGGGTGCAGGAAATTTTTCTTTTAAAGCACGGAAGGCCGGAGCAACCCCGGCAAACGGTTCCCGTTCATCGATCCATTGGGTTAGTCCGCTTTTTGCTGCGGCTAACAGCAAACCGGTAAGGGAACCAAGTGTTATGAATTTTCGCCTATCCATTTTATATACTGAGTTGTTCAGTTGTTCAGTTGTTCAGTTGTTCAGTTGTTCAGTTGTTCAGTTGTTCAGTTGTTCAGTTGTTCAGTTGTTCAGTTGTTCAAACTCGCTACTAATAGCGAGTCAGTGAAATTGATGAACTCAATAACTCATAAACTGAATAACAGAACAACTGTTCTATTTCTTTCCGAAGAACTTTGTTTTTTTACTCTTAGCCGGGGCTAACGATCGAACCGCCGCAGCCGCTTCAATGGCCCTGTCGGCCTCTATTACATCGGCCCCGCTTTTGATGATCTGCACATAGGCTTTGGCGCGCTCTTCTGCCGTAGGCAGTTTATCGTAGATGGGCGCGGTAGAGATCATACACATAACACCGCGCTGATGCAGCAGATCGAAAATTTCTTTGTTCTCCGGTTTATCCTGCGGGCCAACATAGGCCATTATCTGCGCCCAGGGAATACCGGCTTTCTCATATTCTTCCAGGGCCTTTTTCGTTTTTACAAATGCCTCGAACATTACGTCTTTATTATCGTCGTAATAGAACTTTGCTTCTTTCGCATTGTGCACGGTGATCATTACCCATGCTTCGGCATGATGTTTTTTGATCAGTTTCGCGGTTATTGAAAGGGGAACATCTTTTTTATCCAGAATGAGCACCGTTTTTCCTTTGGCCCAAACGATGACTTCTTCGAGGGTGGGAATTTGATAAGGCGTTACATTGCCATTTACATCTTTCAGCTTCAGCTTTTTTACTTCTTCGAGGGTATAACTGTTCAGTTTACCATGCCCCGTAGTGGTTCTGTCGAGCGTATCGTCGTGCAACAACACCACCACACTGTCTTTTGTCAACCGCGGATCAATTTCAAAAGTGGCCGGGGTAAACGACAGGGTATTAGCCATTGCCTCGATGCTGTTCTCGGGAGCATTTTTATCCGGTCCGCCCCGGTGCCCGCTGATCAGCGGCACATCGTTACCGGTGTATTTAAAGTATTGCTGTAATTGCTGCGGGGTGCTGACCTTTAATACATTCAATTTCTTCGACTGGCCAAATGCCTGCACAGAAGCTATGAGGGAAACAGTTAAAATAAGTTGTTTCATTGTTTTATGAAGGATCTTTGTTTCAATTTTTTCAGCCAGTGGTAAATAGCTGGCGGCTGGCAGGGTTCAAATTCGAGATCCGCGTTCCCGCTTTTTGCATTCCCAGTTCGCTACCTGCTACTCACCACTCGCTCTTTTAGAATTTTGAATTAAGGTGCCGCAGTACAAACGTACCATCGGGCTCCAGTGTGAACATGCTGGCGGTTGCATTCTCCATAAAGAAACGGCGATAATTGCCGAGGGGCATGCCCAGTTTATGCGAAAGAAACAAACGGTTCACCCCATTATGGGCCGCTACCAGGAAATTACCGGTGCTGTATTGCTTTTGTAACTGCTGAAAAAAATCATCTACGCGCTGCACGATCTCAGCGCCTGTTTCACCGGTGCCCCCTGCCCTGCTGTTGGCGGGATCATTCATCCAGTTCGTCCACAGTTGTGCATTCTCTGCTATGAACTCTTCTTTTGTTTTTCCTTCCCACATACCGAAATCCGCTTCTATAAGACGGTCATCTTTTATGACGGTTGCCCCGCTGGCAATTTGCGCTGTAGTAAATGCGCGCTGCAGCGGCGAAGAAAAAACACCATCCCATTTTACGGAACCCAATTGCCGGCGCAATAATTCCGCCTGCTTCAATCCTTTTTCGGTAAGCGGGATATCAGTTCTTCCACAGTACCGGTTGTTATCGGCGTTCCAGGCGGTTTCGCCATGCCTTATCAGATAAATATTAAGCATATTGTGTGTTGCTGATATAGCCTTTTGCGGTCAGGATCTCAATGAATTGCTGATAATTGTTTTGATAAATAGCAACGGACGCCTGCCGGGGATACACTTCTTTTTCAATTTGCGTCAATGCCCTGGCCGCCGCTGTCAATGTCGCAAAATGCGTTTGTGACGCAGCTATGATGGCCGCCCCCACAGCGCCGGTAACGTGTTTCATTTTATACACCGGCAGTTGCAGCACATTACTTCTGATCTGCAACCACACATCGCTGTTGCTGCCGCCGCCTGCGGTGAACACGGCCGATACGCGTTCGCCCGATAATTGTTCAATTACGTCAAACGCATACCGCTCTATATAGGCTACGCCTTCCATATTCGCCGTAAAAAGCTCAGCGGGTGATAAGCCGGCAGGTTGAAAACCGGTTGCCTGCGGTGCAATAAAAGGAAAACGTTCACCCTGCTGTTTCAGTGGCCAGGCCAAATGTTTTGTGGGCACCAGCTTCGCGGCCTGCGCCGTCAACTCGTTCAGGTTGGCGCCAAAATCGCGTGTAACCCAATCGGCACCGGTATTGCTGGCGCCACCGGGCATCCAGTACCCTTCGGGGTGGCGATGACAATACAAACGCCCAAACGGATCGTTGATCTCCTGCGTGGTTACCCCTTTTACTACCAGCGTTGTTCCAATGGTAGTGTTCCAGTCGCCGATCTTTACCGCGCCCGATGCCACCTGCGCTGCGCAGCCGTCGGTCATACCCGCCACTATCTGAACCGTGCGGGGCAACCCCAATGCTGTTGCCAGTTCGGGCAGAATGGTTGCAATGGTGGTGCCGGATGGCTGTACCGTTTGCAGCCAGTTTTGCTGAATGGGTAATTTATTCCAGATATAGGATGGCCACTCCGCTTTCCGCACATCGTAACCCGATTTCAGCGCGTTGGTATAATCGGTTACATCGTAGCGGCCGCTTAATTTTCCAATAATGTAATCGGCGGCATGAATGAACCTGCCGATCTGTTCAACTTTATTGGGGTAACGATTGATGAACCATAACATTTTGGGCAAACCGCTGCTTGCATTGAAAGCAATATATCCATTGCTGTTTTCCGCCAGCGCTACTTTTTTGCAATAGTCTGCCTCTTCAGCCGAACGTGGATCGCTGTACATGATGGCGTGATGCAGCGGCCGGTTATTTTTATCGATGGGAATAATAGTGCCCGATGTTGAGGTAACGGAGATGGCTACAACGTTGGCCGGCTTTATCAGCGGTTTCGCCTGCTTCATTACCTGTTGCAGGCACAACAAACAATCCTGCCACCATTGTTCAGGCGACTGTTCCCCGCGCGACTGGTTGCTTAAAGGAAATGCCTGTTCTCCACTGCCCAGCACTTCACCAATTGAGTTAATTAATACTGCTCTTGCACCTTGTGTTCCTATGTCGATACCTATGAAATATGCAGAATTCATTTGTTTGTTCCTATAATCTAAATGTTCCTAAATAACGCCCTCGTCTTCTTCCATTCCTTAAACAACCCAGCATAGTACTGCTGTTGCTGCGGGTAGATCACTTCTATCGTATCATCAAATTCAACTGACGCTTTTAATGCTTCGTTGCAGATGAGCGCGCCGCCGATCACCGAGGCCTGTTCAAAACCTTTACGCACCTGTACTTTTTTGTTCAGCAAACCGGCCAGCAGGCTGCGCAGGGCAACGCTTTGCAAACCGCCGCCGCAGGCCCATACATAATCGGGGGCGTTACCGGCCACATCGCATAATATTGTATAGTTTTCGGCAATGGAACAGGCAATATCCAAAATGGTGGCCCATACGAAGTGACCGCGTGTCAACTGATGCGATACCGGTGCAGGAAAAACAAAACCGCCTTTAATCAACGGTGTTTTTTCATCGGCTACCAGCGATCCCAGGGAAGCCATACAAAATGCATCTTTGGTAGCTGCCAGCTCCTGTTCTATAACGGAATAATCTTCATTGGGGTAGAAGATCTCCTTCAACCGTTGAAAGTTCAAACCGGTAACACCGGCGTTGGCTTCAAACACCAGGCGGCCCGGTACGATATCGCGGCTCGTCCAGGTACGCTGCTGTGCATCGAGCAGGTAGGTATCAACCAGTTTTAAGATCGGCGTGGTTGTTCCCGATACGATCACAATATCTTCCACCGCGGGCTGCGTACTTCTGATAGCGAGCTGCGTATCGCCGCCGCCAACAACCACAACGGCGTCTTTTGAAATATTGAATGAATCGGCGATGCCTGGCAAGATGGCGCCCAGTATCGTTCCTGAGTTTTTTAGTTCAGGCAGCAGGGAGCGATCGAGGCTGAACAGGTCGCAGAGATCATTGCTCCACTGGCGGTGCTCAACATCGTACAGCAATGTTTCGGAAGCCTGCGAGTGTTCATATTTTACAACACCGCTCAGTTTGAATTCAACCCAATCGCTGATGCTTACAAAACTTACACAGTTCTGCCAAACCTCTTTCCAGCGTTTTTTTATACCGAGTAATTTGAAAGCGGAGAATAATGAAGTAGGATACCGGCCGGTGCGTTTGTATACGATGGTTTTATCGGGCAGCACATTTTCCCACTCGCGGCCGCGGTGATCGATATTGGGTAGTCCCACCAGCGATTCGCCGTTCTTACCCAATAATACAATCCCTTCGCGCTGGCTGGTGGCGGTCAATGCGCGCACCGTTATGCCGGGCAGGGCTTTGATCACTTCATTCGCCAGTGCCGTTACCTGCTTCCATAAAGCATCGGCATCGAAATACAACGCGTCGGGGTATTTTTCATCACGGATATATTGAATGTCTTCCCGGGCAACACCCAGCACGGCGCCATTGGCGCCTGTTGCCGCAACGCGTACATTGCCGGTACCGATATCAATGATTATATATGCTTCTTTTGCAGTCATGATATGCTAGATCTGTACAGTGAGTAATTCTTTATTGGCCAGCCTGGCGCCGGTCTTTTTATTATTTATGTACCAGTCGACCAGCGTTTTATTTAAGATGGTCACATGATGGTCTTCCACCTCAAAGGTTGCGCCTGCAATATGCGGCGTTGCCAGCACATTGGGAAGGTCGATGATGCGGTAATCAATTTCATCGGGTGGTTCATGATCGAATACATCCAATATCGCGCCGCGAATTTTTTCTTCTTCCAGTACCCGCAACAGGTCTTCACGTTTAACGACAACGGCACGGGCGGTATTTACAAAAATGGCGTCGGGTTTCATTTTCGACAACAATGAATAATCGATCAGTCCTTTTGTTTGTTCCGTTACCGGCAGATGGATGGAAACGATATCGCTGGTTGCAAACACTTCTTCCAGTGAAACCGACCGGTAATTGCTGTCATGATCAGTTACATACGGATCATAGAACCGGATGGCGCAGGGGTAACATTGCAGCATGCCGGCAATAAGCTGACCGATTGCGCCGAAACCAACCATGCCTACCGTTTTACCGGCCAGTTCGGTTCCCTTGAACTGAAGATAAGAAGTATGTGCGCCAGCCGCCCAGTTGCGGCCTTTCAGCCATTCAACACCGGCAAGGGTATTGCGCATAAAAGTGATCACATTGGCAACAAACATTTCGGCAACCGCCTGTGCATTGCGCGCCGGGGTATAAAAAACGGGAATCCCATGTTTAGTGGCTGTTTCAATGGCAACATTCGAAGGGGTTCCCCGGCATACACCGATAAACTGTAAATGCGGATTGGCATCGATCACTTCGGCTGTTACATGATCGTGCTCGGTTATCAATGCGGTGGCCGCTGTAGTTTGTAATAGCGCCGTTAATTCATCGGCATAATAAGCACGGCCATGCGGCTTCCAGGGCCTGTAAATTACCTCGCCAAAATGTTCCTGCAATGTTATTAACCCGTTATCATTGTACGGCGCCGTCACAAGGATCTTCATAATTAATATACTTTTAATTTTTATTTTTCTATTTAGTTAGGTCGTTGTGGACCGTGAAACGGCAAACGTGAAACGTGAAAGGGTTCGCGAAATTTGGGAATTATTTACAACCTTACGCCGCCCGAAATTCGAGCCGCTTGCCGACGTAGGCCGCGCTGAGGTTTGCCGTTTCACGTCTGCCGTTTCACGCCATTAATTCTCCAGCTTCAATTCCACCGGACGCATCTCTTCTTCTTTCACATGATGTAAGGTTTTCGCATTATCGGGCAGCGTAATGAACCTTGTAAGCACTGCGCTTATAAAATACAGGATGGCAAGGATCCAGATGATGCCTTCATTGCCAACCGCGCTATAGAACAAACCAACCAGCGCCGGCCCTACAAATACCGGCAATCCCGCTCCAAGGTTCAGGATCGCAATGGCAGCGCCTTTGTCTTTTTTCACAAGCGATGGCACCAGGGCCGATAAAGGCACATAACCGGCCAGGCAGGCGCCCCATAATACACCGGCCGTTAATACCACTGCAAAATTACCGGGCGCAGCCTGTGGCACATAGTATAACAGCAGCGTGGTGATGGCGCAACCGATGCCGCCAAACCACATAATGGTATTGCGCCAGCCAAGACGATCGCCCACAAACCCGAAAATGAGATTGAAAATGATATTGCTGGTAAAGATGGTGCCCCAGATCTTGAGCCAGGTTGTAGTATCGAAACCGTGTTTTTCCATATACATGGGCAGAAAGACGGGAAATGCAAACTGTGCGGTGGTATTGATGATACGAACAATACCACCAAGCAGCACTTTCGGTTCTTCTTTCACGATGGTGAGCCCCTTCATCAATTCGCGGGCCTTGCCGTTCGCTTCATTTCCGGATGTATTTGGTTTGAAGGCCGCCCTGTTCAGCACCAGCGCAAAGAAAGCGCCTATACAAACCCAGAATATAGAGCTCCATAACGTATTGATGTACCCCAGGCTGTCGATAGCCCAACTGGAATAGAAAGCGCCCAACACATTTAACCCACCCGTAAACACAAACCAGAACCAGCCAACGGCGCGGCCCAGTTTTTCCTTCGGGCTTTGATAGGCGATCCATACCATAAATGAATAAGCGAATAATGGATAACCAAATCCGCGCAATGCATAGGTTACGATCATAACAGGGAAGTTCAGGTCAACCAGGCCATAACCAACAAACCCGCAGGTACCGGCAAGGTATAATAACAAACCGGCCAGCATGGTCTTCTTCGGCCCGAACCCTTCTGCCAGCACACCCGAGAACCAGGCGGAAACGGCAACGGTGATGCCATAAGCGGTGAACAGCGAAGCATTTTGTTCAATGCTCATGCCACGGCCTTTCAGGTAAGGGCTTAACCAGCCTGTTTCCATTCCATCGCCCATCATAAATATGAGAATGCCCGCATAGCCCCACAGGAGTGACATGGGAATGCCGGTTTTATCGGCGAATGAGTTTTTGTTGGCAGCAATCATCGGAGTTAGTTTATTGTTTTTGGTTTATGGTTTATGGTTCTTATGTTCGAAACTCGAAACTAAATGGCAGGCTCGCTTCTTTTGGTTTATGGTTTATTGTTTTTTGTTTATTGTTCTTTTTATGCGAAGCTTCCGACTGTATTCTAAATTCATTTCGGCTTGAAGCTTTCGGCTTTCACCTGTATTCACTTGCAGCTTACAGCTTGAAGCTTGCAGCTGTTTTCTGTATTCACTTGCAGCTTACAGCTTGAAGCTTGTAGCTGTATTCTGTATTCACTTTCGGCTTGAAGCTTTCGGCTTTCACCTGTATTTGCTTGCAGCTTACAGCTTACAGCTTGAAGCTGTTTTCTGTATTCACTTGCAGCTTACAGCTTGAAGCTTACAGCTGTTTTCATGTGTCAAATCGCTTTAAATTTGTTTAATATGCTAAAATCAACCCGCGATTATTAGTTATTGACAGCCGTTACAGGAAAAAAGTACCAGACATCCTTATAAAAAGTTGCATGAAGGATGCTATTCAGCCTTGGAACGAGGTACAACCTGGCACTAAAGTAAAGAAAATTCACACCAATTAAACAAAATTAAATACAAATTAATACTTTTAAACCTAAAATTAAACCTCTTTAAGCATACAAACGATTACCGGAATATTATTTCTGGTTAAAAATTTAAACCATTTGTAAGCTTTTTACAGAAAACAAATAGCTTTGTATACCAATTTCTGGATTTCGGAATTGCGGGATTTTGAGCTTTCAAGATGAGCTGCAACTGGTTAAAACCCGAAATCGCGAAATCACTAAATCAGCACCAATGACCATAACAGACCGCCATCAACTCATCATTCAGAAATTACAGGAAAACGGACGGGTAGACATTCAGGAGCTCAGTGAAGAACTGCAGGTTTCGGGCGTTACCATTCGTAAGGACCTGAAACTGCTTGAAGAAAAGAACCTGTTGTTCCGCACCAAGGGCGGCGGTTCTATCAATAACCCATATGCGGCGGAACGGCCTATCAATGAGAAGGAGTTTATCAATTCCGATCAGAAAAAGAAGATCGCAAAGGCAGCGCTTAACCTGTTGGGCAATAACGACAGCATCATCATTGGTTCGGGCACTACTGTTTTTGAACTGGCGCAGGCCCTGTACCCACCCAAACATTTAACCGTAATAACACCGGCATTACGTGTTGCACTTGAATTGTGCAACCGGCCCAATGTTGACATACTGCAAATAGGCGGGTTGATCCATCACAGCTCGGCATCTGCCGCCGGCGCTTTTGGTGAAAGACTGCTGGAAGATATTTCGTGCGGGCTCCTGTTCATGGGCGTTGATGGCATTGAGCCGGAATTCGGATTAAGCATAACCAATCTGGCAGAAGCAAGCCTCGATAAAAAAATGATCTCCGTAGCCCAACAGGTGGTTGTAATGGCCGACAGCACCAAGTTTGGCCGCCGGGGTATTGGCCGCATCTGCGGTCTCGACCAGGTCGATTACATCATTACCGATTCCGGCGCACCCGCAGAAAGCATCAGGCAACTGGAAGAGAAAGGTGTAAAAACCATTATTGCGGAATAGTTCACAGTTCTCAGTTCACAGTTCTCAGTTCACAGTCCATGCATGAACCGGGCTCAGCCTGCTTTTTCTGCTGCGTTTCCGGAAGCATTATCTGCATTTGTTGTAGCAACAGCCGGTACCGGTTGAACCGCCCCTGGCGTCTCCTCCCCTGCTACCCAGCCCGAAGGCAAATAGCCTTTATACTTTTGCAGTACCGGGTTCATTTTCCTTTGCACCCATTTTGAAATGATCTCAAACACCAGAAAGCCAATGACAATGGAGATCGCCCATTCCATAAAGCTGAACGTTTGCTTATCAACAACCGTTCTTTTTGCGGTGAGTCCCCACAGGTTATTGAGACTGCGGGTGGTGAAAAAATGCGCAACCAAACGGGTTGATGCCATCCCAATGGCAAACCCTGTAAAATTGCCGATGTAGTTACTGTAAACGTATTGCAGGAACTTCTGGCTGGCTTGTTTCATAGCGTAAAGTTTGATGGTACCACAAAATAGTACCTTCTGCCCGCAATGGCCAGCATGTGTAAAAAATAACCATTTTACAGCACAACCATTCGGCGATGGCTGAATTCGAGCATTTTCTTTAGCTGTTTCAGGTTCCTGCGGCTGGTGTTCCTGATGGCAAGCGCCATAAACGGCGAGATCATTTTTGAAAATGAACGGGGAATGCCGCGGCTCCACACGGTCATACAGGTAGTGCGTTCATTGACGGCCTGCCATGCAACAACCGTCTCCATTCGCATACTGCTGTTACGTGTTTTCACTACCAGCTTCTGACCGGGAATGATCTCCACAACTTCGGCTACGTATCGCTGATGACGGCGCATGATGCGCTCATCGAAAACGATCTTTACGCCGGCCCGTAACGGTGTGTCGTGGTTCCATTCAACTGATTTGATATGGCTGCACCAACTGGGGGTATTGCCGGGGTCTGAAACATATTCGGCCACTAATTCCTTAGGGAGATTGATGATAATCTCGGTTCTTACGTCTACCATTATTTAATACGGTCTAAATAAATAATTCCTTTACAGGGGGGTCGGATGCGGCTTTCAAAATTCAATCGGAGATATTAATGCAGCATTGGAGGGCCAAATATAAATGTTTAAACAACACTAACCTCAACAATTATCCGGTCCAATAAAGGTTCATGGTTTCTGGGGAAGATGGGTTGGGTTTATGGTTACCATAGTTTGCCGCCAGAAATAACGGAGCTCAAACCTCCTGCTGTTAATTTTGAAATCCGAACTGAAAACCACAAACCAAAAACTACAAACCACAAACCAAAAACGGGCTTTTAACAACCTGTTACAATTTGAAAATTAATCACTTACCACCTACCCAGCCTTTCAAACCGGTGAACAGGCCATAAACTAAAAACCATAAACGATAAACTGATTATTTTTGCCGGATGGATTATTTCAAAAGCCTGCTGAACCTGCTGAAAACCGAACGTGAAGAGGACCGGGAATTATATCTGAAATTAAAACAAACTACCTCTGTTGCTCAACGCAGGGCCAATGGGCTTACCTGGTACCCTATTGCCATCCGCGACCAGGAAATGAGCCGCGGCGATTATCTTACCGTTGAAGTAGAACGCACCACCCACCACGATCTTATTCACCAGCTCCGTTTCGGAATGCCGGCGGTGCTTTTTTCAAACCACGATGCTGAAAACAATAAAATAGAAGGCACCATCACATTTGTGAATGGGAACAGGTTGAAAATAACCCTGCGCACCGATGAGTTGCCCGACTGGGCCGGCGATGGCAAACTGGGCATCGATCTGTTGTTCGATGAAAACAGCTACGATGAAATGCAGAACGCCTGCAAACTGGCGGCGGCGGTGGCTGAAAAAACCGCCGAAGGTAAACTGGTACAAATTCTTACAGGAAATAAAGCACCTTCTTTTGAATCAATTCATGGCTGGGAACCGGGCCGTGGATTGAATACATCGCAACAGGCGGCGGTTACAAAGATCCTCGAGGCAAACGACCTGGCCATTGTACATGGCCCGCCGGGAACCGGTAAAACCACTACCCTGGTGCAGGCCATCAAAGCCATGATCAAAAGAGACAACAAACAGATCCTGGTTGTTGCCCCAAGCAATACGGCTGTTGACCTGCTGAGCGAAAAATTAAGCGATGAAGGACTGAACGTTTTACGCGTTGGTAACCCCGCCCGCGTTTCGGAACGGTTGCTGTCGCTGACGCTCGATTATAAAATGGCCGGGCACAGCCATACAAAAGAAATAAAACGCCTGAAAAAACAGGCGGCCGCTTTTCTCGATATGGCGCATAAGTACAAACGCCATTTCGGTAAGGCCGAACGCGATCAGCGCAAGGCCCTGTTTACCGAAGCACGCAATATCATGAAGGAGGTAGACAATTCTGAACAATATATTATCAATGACCTGGTAGCCAAAGCGCAGGTAATTACCGCCACGCTGGTAGGCGCCAATCATTATACGGTAAGAAACCTGAAATTCAATACCGTGGTGATCGATGAGGCCGGACAGGCACTTGAACCGGCCTGCTGGATCCCCATTTTAAAAGCGCAGAAAGTGGTACTGGCCGGCGACCACTGCCAGTTACCGCCAACCGTAAAAAGCGCCGAAGCGGCCAGGAACGGCCTGGCCACCACCCTGCTTGAAAAATGTGTAAAGCTGCATCCGGAAGCGGTTGTATTGCTGGAAGAACAGTACCGCATGAACGAAATGATCATGGGTTATTCCTCTTCCACGTTTTATGACGACCGCCTGAAAGCACATGCATCTGTAGCCAGGCATGTATTGTTCAATAACGACAATCCGCTGGTGTTTGTAGATACCGCAGGGTGTGGTTTCGATGAAAAAACGGAGCAGACAAGCACTTACAATCCCGAAGAAGCGGCTTTTTTGTTCAGGCATCTTACCCAGCTGGTGTCGGCGCTTGACAGCCATTACAAACCGGATAACTTTCCCAGCATTGCCATTATTTCGCCGTACAAGCAACAGATCGATACACTGAAGGAACAATTCCAGAGCTCGCCGGCATTGCAGGTGTACGAACATAAGATCGCCATCAATACCATCGACAGCTTCCAGGGCCAGGAGCGGGATATTGTTTATATCAGCATGACGCGCAGCAATGCCGATAGCCGCATCGGGTTCTTAAGCGATATCCGCCGCATGAACGTAGCCATGACGCGGGCGCGAAAAAAACTCGTGATCATCGGTGACAGCGCCACGCTTTCGCAATTCGATTTCTATTCCAATTTTATTACCTGGGCGCAGGACCGGAATGCCTATCAGAGCGCGTGGGAATTTGCAGAATAGAATACAGCCCCAAGCTGCAAGCCAAATACAGCCTAAAGCTGAAAGCCTAAGGCCGAAAGCTAAATACAGCTGCACGCTGCAAGCAACTACAGGAATACAGCTGCAAGCGTATTCCACGTTGCCTTTTTGCCTTGTTGCCTTGTTGCCTTTTTGCCTTGTTGCCTTGTTGCCTCGTTATCAAGCGTCCTCCGTTTCCTCGAGGTATCTTTTCGCCTGCATATTATACAGGGCGGCATACTGTTTATCCAGTTGTATCAGTTCTTTATGCGAACCCATTTCGGTAATGCGGCCGTGCTCCATCAGGATGATCTTATCGGCATTCTTCACCGTACTGAAGCGATGTGAAATAAGAATGACCGTTTTACCTTCCATGTTCTTCTCAAGCGTTGTAAAGATCCTTTCTTCCGTTACCGCATCGATGGATGCCGTGGGTTCATCGAGAATGGTTACCGCCGCATTGCGATAGAACATGCGCGCAACCGCCAGCCGCTGGTGCTGTCCCTTCGAAAGATCGATACCACCGGCAAAGTCTTTCCAGATCAACTGATCATAATCTTTTATAAAATCATCGGCGCCGGAATACCGGGCCGCCTGCCGCAACTGCGCATCTTTATCATATTGCGAGACGCCATTGTCTTCTATTCTGCCCACGCTGATAGATTCGCGAATGGTGAGGTTATAAACCGGGAAATCCTGGAACAGGATACCCAATGCGCTTTGCCAGTTATCGAGTTTGATATCTTTCAGGTTAATGCCGTTTATTAAAATATTCCCTTCGGTAGGATCATAAATACGGCAAAGCAGTTTAATGAGTGTGGTCTTACCGGAACCGTTCACCCCAACGATGGCTATTTTTTCACCGGGTTTAATGGTAAAACTAAGGTCGCGTAACACCCAGGGCGTTTCGCCTTCCTCGGCCGGGTACCGAAAAGAAACCCGGTCGAATTCTATCAGCGGCGGTTGTTTAATGTCGATCACCACGCCGTTTTCTTTTGATACGATCCGCGGTGTTATATCGAACAGATCGAACCAGCGGGCGGCATACCGCGATGCTTCTTCCGCAACGGAAATACTTTCAATATAGCCGTTAACGGTTTGGTAGAACCGCGTATAGGTACTGAACGCAAGCAATAATCCGCCAACGGCAATACCACCAGACAGCGCCTCTCTTGTCATCAATGCAATAGCGGCAAACAGGAACAACAAATACCAAAGGCTCATGATGCTGTACGATATGGCTTTCTTCCGTTCGGCCCTGATGATCTTGTTGTTGAAATCCTCTTTCCTTTCTTTTACCTGCGCCTTTAACCAACCCTGCAGTTTCAGTAATATGACATCAACCGCTTTTTGCAGTTCTTCGAAATGCGATATGCGGTTCCGGATAAGCCGTTGATCGTTTATAGAGAACCGGCGGATGCGGAATACCTCCATGCTGTACTTATTGTAAAAGAAATACACGGGAGCCGCAGCCAGCACGGCAAATACAACCAGCCAGTAATTGAGCGACCACAGAATGGTAATGGATGTTATAATACTGGCAAAATTATGCGATGAATTAAAAAAGAAATCCTGCAGGCCCAGCACACTGCCTGTACCCCATTCCTGCGCGCTGCGTAACAAATTCTGGTAAGAACTGCTTTCAATGGTACCGATATCGAGTTTGCCCTGCCGGTCTATTTTATACAGGTCGAGATTCAGCGTTTGCTGCATGCGGAAGATCATACGGTAATGCCCGCCGAGGTTGCCTACAAAAAGCGGCACCAGGAACGACAAACCCAACAACACCGACGACCGTACCAGATCGCCTGTTTTACCTGTGCCCTGTTTTATTTTAATGATCTCATCGACGATTGATGCAAAACTGGTGAATTGCAGGTAAACGACAGCACCGCTGAAAATATTGATCAGGATGAGGATGATCAGCAGCTTTCTGTTGGTGCGCCATGCAAAACCTATTGATTTGATGGCGATAGTGAACATATTCTGGTTGTTATTCTTCATTCATAAATATTAGGGAGTCTCAGAGGTCAACAAAATACACCAAAAAAAGTTCACCCGGCGACGAAAGATGTGCCACACTTCGAAGTGCGGCACATCTAAAATTTATTTGGAACATTCATTCCGATATACATACATTTGTACCGGAATGATCATTCCGTTATTATTCAAATCAAA
Source organism: Niastella populi (assembly GCF_002078015.1). Lineage (GTDB taxonomy): Bacteria > Bacteroidota > Bacteroidia > Chitinophagales > Chitinophagaceae > Niastella > Niastella populi. The sequence goes on from NZ_LWBP01000194.1 coordinate 60,317, forward strand.
CAATTCTCAATCTATCAACCATGAGTCGTTTAAAAAATAAAACCGCCCTTATTACCGGCGGCAACAGCGGAATTGGCCTGGCCACAGCCAAAGAATTTCTTGAACAGGGCGCCAATGTTATCATTACCGGCCGCAGTGCGGCAGCGCTTGAAAAGGCTAAGAAGGAGTTGAACGGACAGGTGCACACCATATTATCGAACGCCGGCAACCTGAACGATATTCGCAGCCTCGCCAAAGAAGTACAACAGATCACCCCGCATCTCGACGTATTATTTGTAAATGCCGGCATAGGAAAGTTCGCACCGGTTGAGGCAGTAACTGAAGAACATTTTGACGAGCAGTTCAACACCAACGTAAAAGGCGCCTTCTTCACCATTCAGCAATTATTACCGGTGATCAAAGACGGCGGTTCCATCATCCTCAATACATCGGTAGCAGCCCACATGGGTATGGCCAGTTCTTCTATTTATTCAGCAACGAAAGCGGCGCTGCTCAACCTGGCGCGAACATTATCGACAGAACTGTTGCCCCGGAAGATCAGGGTAAATGCGATCAGTCCCGGCCCCATCGCTACGCCTATATTAGATAAAACCGGATTAACGGCCGAACAGGTTGAAGGCTTTAAATCGTCTATCCAGACACAGGTGCCTATCGGCCGTATGGGCGATCCGTCTGAAATTGCCAAAGTTGCCACCTTCTTCGCTTCCGATGATTCCTCGTTCGTACTGGGTACCGAGCTCATTGCCGACGGCGGAATGGTAACTTTATAAAAATTGTGGTAATTTTGGAACGGGAATTCCAATTTAACGCAATGCCAAAGACAAAACAGTTTGACGAAACGGAAGTGCTGGTAAAAGCCAGGGAGGTTTTTAGTGTAAAAGGATACAACGGTACTTCGATGGACGACCTGGTTAACGCCACCGGTTTAAGCCGTTCGAGCATCTACGATACTTTCGGTGATAAACATGGCCTGTTTTTGAAAAGCCTGAGCCATTATTGCACGTCCCAGGGGGATGAACTGCAAAACCTATGCGCCAAAACCGACAGTCCGAAGAAAAAGATCCGCGCCATTTTCGATTATACCTTAAAAAGCATCCTCACCGATAAAGAACGGAAGGGTTGCCTGATGGTGAATGTGAGCATGGAACTGAACGCGGTGGACAGGGACGTGGCGGCTATTTCGCTTGCGAACATGGAAGATATGGAGCAAACGTTCAGCGCCCTGGTAAAAGAAGGCCAGGCCAAAGGGGAAATTTCGAAAAAGTTCTCCCCGAAAGCATTGGGCCGGTTGTTGTACAGCAATCTGATGGGGCTTCGCGTAAGCGGTATGAACCGTCCCGAACCCGATGCACTGAAGGAGATCGTCAAACTCGCGCTCTCGATACTCGATGAGTAACGCTGAACGCAAATACCTGATATTCCAGGCATACTTTGTTTTCAAATACCTCGCGATCGGAGGTAAACATACAAAAACGCTTAACGTTGACAGTTTCCCTTCGGAAGCAATTCGCGTTAAGCGTTTTTTAGTTGTTCAGTTGTTCAGTTGTTCAGTTGCCGGCGTGCCTACTCCGACCTCATCGGGGTAGTTCTGTTAACCAGTCAACCCGTCAACTCGTTAACCAGTCAACCCGTCAACTCCTCACCTACTTATCAAACTCCACCCGCACTGTACAGCCATGTCCCGGCGCCGCCTGAATATCAACCTTTCCATTGAACACATCGGCGCGGTTGATGATATTGTTAAAACCGATACCCTTGCGTTTGGTAGCAGGATCGAACCCTTTGCCATTGTCGCTGATCGTGAGAATGATCTTTTTTTCTTCCTCTTTTATGGTGATGCCGATCTTATTGGCTTCGGCATATTTAAGAATATTTGTCAATTGTTCCTGTACTATACGGTAAATGGTAAGCTTTAACCCGTAATCGAGTTTTGTTTCGTCGATACCGCCATGATTGAAGCATACTTCAATCTTTTGCGCCCATTTGATATCACCGATCATATCATTGATGGTTTCGATGATGCCGAGGTCGGCGGCGCTGGGCGACACCAGTGATTTCGACAGCTTGCGAATTTCCTCTATGGCCATATGAATATGCTCCGCCGCCTTATTGGTGAACAACTCCCGCTCATCGCCTTCCAGGAATGGCGATGAAAGGAACAACTTGGCCGAAGCGAGGATCTGGTTCACATTATCGTGCAGTTCCTTACCTATCTCAGACCGTTCATATTCCTGCGTATTGATGGTTGCACGGGCAATCTGACGCTGATGGTTAACCCTTTCTTCCATCATTCTCGCTTCCTGCTGGCGCAATTGTTCTTCAGCCTGTTTCTGATTGGTGATATCATGTACTATACCCACCAGTTTTTCAGGTTCGCCCAAATGATTTCTGAGCAATTGCCCCTGTGAATGTATAATGCGAATGGTGCCATCGGGCCGAAGGATCCGGTGCTCCAGGTCAAAATCGCCAATACCACCAATCGTTTTCTGTATGTCTTTAAGTACATACTCGCTGTCGTCGGGATGAATAAAGGCTACCTGCTGCTCGATACCGGGGTTCGACAAACTTTTATCACGGCCATAAATATGATACATTTCATCTGACCAGATGGTTTCCCCGGTTTTCAAATTGGTTTCCCAACTGCCCAAACCGGCGATCCGTTCGGCCTGCTGCAGCAACCGCTGGTTATGCACTATCTGTTCTTCCGATTTCCTGCGTTCGGTACTATCGATGCCGATGGCAAAATAACCGGTTACCTTTCCTTTATTATCAAACTGCGGTTGTGCCTGCATGGTAACCCAAACCTTACGGCCCGATTTGGTATAGATCAGCAATTCGGTATCGAAAGTGCGGCCTACCCTTTTGTTCTCCATCAATTTCTTTACGGCTTCCCTGTCGGTTTCTTCGCCGTACAGGAAATCTTCGGGCCGCTTTCCTACCGCTTCATTGAAGGTGTATTCTGTAACCATCGTAAATGCCGCATTGATCCATTGTATCCTTCGGTCGATATCCGTGATCACGATGGGACTGATCGTTTCGCGGGCTATATGAGAAAGCTTTTTTAGCTCTTCTTCCGTCTTTTTCCTGTCTGAAATATCGCGCAGGATGGTGCTCATCCTGTCTTCCCCGTTCAGGTCTTTAAAATAAACGGATGAGAATTCGCAGGGGAAAAACTCGCCGTTCTTTTTAATACCTGTCAGCTCGCCCTGCACAAAACCTTTCGTTATGCGGTCTTCCACCATCAGAAGCAATTCAGGGGTATGAAGCACAACATCCTGCCGGATCTTCTTCACAAACTCTTCTTCCGTATAACCAAACAATTCGCAGGCTTTGCTATTGACCTCGAGTATGGAACCATCGGGGTTGCCCAGAATAAAAGCGTACAGGCTGCTGTTGGCAATGGCGCGGTATTTTGCCTGCCCCAGGTAGATCAGTTGTTCAGCCTGTTTATGGTTGGTTATATCCTGGAAAGTGCCCACGAGCTGAATGGTCTTATTGAACAGTTGTTTTGGCTTGCCGATGGTGCGGATCCATTTTACCGGCATATCGCATTTGCTGCAATCGAGCTCGATATTGAAAGGAATTCCCCGCGTTACCGCCAGTTGTACGGCCTGTTTGAATTGCAGGTAAGCGTCGTTACCCACAAAAGAGAGAATATCTTCCCAGGTGATACCGTTGTATTTCGGGATGTCAAGTAATTTATACAGCCCTTCGGTGCACGACAGCCGGTTGGTTTGCACATCGAGCTGCCACCCGCCGATACCTGTGGCCAGTTCTGTTTCTTCGAGCAGGTGTTTATAATTATTTGTTTCGGTAACGTCGGTAATGCAAACCATCATATAACGGGTGCCATCGGGTTCTGAAATAACCGTTAACTGGCAGTTTGCCCCGAAGATGTGCCCGTCTTTTCGTTGTATGGGAAATTCAGCCACCGTTTGTTTAGGCACCGGCGACGACATGGCCGAGTTGAAGGTGTACAGGGTAAAATCGCGTTGTATTTCCGGCACCATGGTTAAAAAGTATTTGCCTATCAGCTCCCTGCGTTCATAACCGATCATGCGGCAATAACTCTCATTCATATCTACAAAAAGGCCTTCGCTGTCAACTACCAGTATACCAACTTCCAGCGCATTGAAAACCGAATTGAACACCGGATTGGCCGCACTGGCTACCGCAGGAAATTTGTCCCGTCTTGATTTGGAATGTATTCGCATATCAACCTTTTTACCAACTTATCAGATAACCGTTACACAGCTGGTGGTCCTCGTCAAATGACAGCCGCGGCACGGTTATGCAATAATTATTAGCGTAATAATTTAATGTTCAATATGTCACCAGGTACCAGTAATGGAATGTTTTGTAAAGGAACAGGTCAATGAATTCATTCCCGTGTACGGCGGGAAGAGGCAGGATAATATTGTAGTTGGTTAGTGCGTAGAGTGATTCACCAGGATTAGTGAAGGCAAATAAATTTACAATTTTATTCAATATAAACCCAGAAATTTATTGTGTCTGCAGATGGTTTTCTGCCGCTCAATAGAGGTTTAGCAAAATTTCTTGGCTTCGATCAGTTTTTCGATAAAAAAAAGAAGGCAAGCTGAAGGAAAAAGAATCGGGAAGGTGCGGTAGCGTCTTGCCCTTTTTGACCATCGCGGGGTGGCCTGCCTCGCATAAAGGCATGTCGCCGATCAGGGCAACCCACCTTAAAAAAAACGGACAAGCCGTTTTAACGACTTGTCCGAAACAGGTTTATCGATTTAACAAGGGCTGTTACTTCGTAACGTCCTTAATTTTTGCTTTTCCGAATTCTTCGGCCAGTTGATTCAACTGGGCCGCCGACGTAGTTACCGGTCCCTGATCAAAAACGATGCGGTAAACAAAACGTACCGATTCGCCTTTTTTCAGTTGCAGGTTCTCCGCCGATTTACCACCGGTGAACACTTTTTCACCAAGCGGGTTGGCAGCAAATAAACCATATCCCCTGGCATGCCAGAAGGTAGGGTAATTAATGTTACCAGGGTGATCGATGATGGAAATGCTGATCGAATCGTTCTTCATTTTTCCATACATCTTACACCATACCGCTCTTGTGCTCCAGGCGCTGTCGCCTTCCTTGCCGGCGCTGGTAATATAATTACCCGTGGCCACCGCGTCGGTATTGGCTTTTACTACGGTTACGTTTCCTTTATCATCGGTAAACACCCCGTCTTTTTTACTGGAGATCTGCAATTCATGCGCTACCCGCAAACCCAGCAAACCATCTTTTGCATCGGTGAACAACACAGGGGTATTGGCGGTGAGGGTGGTTATACGGTCAACAATGCGCTGTGTGCCGGTACTGCTGAATTCATACTGCGTGGTTTCTTCAAGCAGGATGTTATTCTTCCAGTCGACCCAGTTGGCATGATAGGCCAGGATGCCTTTGGCGCCGTCTTCTTTTTTAATGATGCGATCGGTTCTGATCGATCCGTACATACTCTTTTTTGAGGCCGGGATGGCAAATGAATTATTCCAGAAATCGAGGCCATTCACATTTTCAAAATTCAGCCACAGGCCAAGATGATGCGGGTGATCGGTAGGTTCGCCGGCCAGCGGGAACATGGGGTAACCACGCGTGAGCATGGCGCCGTTGGCCGAAAAGATCGGGTACAATACCGGTTTGGCTAATGAATCGGGATAAATAAAACGGGTAAACAGGTTGGAACCGATAAAAACGTTGATGGTGTTCTGGTCTTTCTCCTGCACCAGTTTAACCGTTTCTTTTTTCTGGGCAAAGGATATTGAACTTATAAAGCAACCGGCTGCCCAACAAAAGATCTGTTTCATAAAGGTTATGTATGGTTTTTACTTTATTGAAAAACCTGTCACACCGGAGGATGCGACAGGTTATAATCAATTTATATATCAAACTTACTACTTATAACTTATCACTTTAAACTTAATACTTAAATACCTTTCCGCCTACCATTACCTCCTGTGTTTTTTCATCGAAGGTCGCCTTCAAACCGGTGCGGGCAGCCGCGGTGGTCATAATACAGGCAATGGAGTGATTGTAGCCTGCTTCAACCGGCGCGTTGGGTTGTTTGCGGCTACGGATACTTTCCATCCAGTTGCGAACGTGGTTGCTGGTTAGTTTGTCGCCGCCGGTGTTGGCGCTGGCAACCACCGCTTCCACCTGTGAAAGGCTTTGCTCAGGCAACAGGTTGGCCTGCATTCCCATATCATCGGCGTGTCTTTTGGTAAGACCGCCTTTGGGCGATACGGTATTGGTGATCAGGTTCAGCTCACCGCCATTTGAGTAATACACTTCAGATGGTTTTTCATCGCCATTGTGCATCCGGCTGCCGAATACCACCTGGAAGCCGCTTGACTGGTCGTTTAACGGACCATAATCGAAAACAGCGGTGATGGTATCCCAGTTCCTTCTGCCATCTTTCCACATATAAATTCCGCCATTGGCCACTACGCTGCGCGGGTGGGCAATGCCGCTGAACCAATGTACGGTGTCGATCTGGTGGCTCATCCACTGACCGGGCAAACCCGACGAATAGGGCCAGAACAGGCGATACTCGAGGTATTTGCGTGGGTCAAACGCTTCGAACGGACGGTTCATGAGAAAACGTTTCCAGTCGGTATCTTCTTCTTTTAATTGTGGTAATAAAGCGGGCCGGCGCCAGCGGCCGGGCTGGTTTACATTCCAGGTAAGTTCTACCATGGTTATGGGACCGAACTTGCCCGATTTGATAAATTCATTGGCTGCATGATAGTTGCTGCCGCTTCTGCGTTGTGAACCTATTTGAATTATACGGTCAGAACCTTTCACGGCTTTCAACGCAGCGCGATTGTCTTCCATGGTTTCGGCAAACGGCTTTTCAACGTATGCATCGCAACCGGCTTTTACCGCTTCGACGGTGTGCAGCGCATGTTGAAAATCGGCAGTACTGATGAATACGGCATCTGCCAGCTTTTTGCTATATAATTCTTCGTTGTTGCGGCAGGCTACAATATCGTGGCCCATTTTTTCTTTCCATTGGGCAGCCCCTTCCTCCCTTCTTTTTTTCCAGATATCGGATACCGCAACAATATCAAAATTCAGTTCCTTGTAATGGTTCATGAAACAGGGCATATGCGAACTGCGGTGGCGGTCTGAAAAACCAATTACCCCTACCCGTACCCTGTCGTTCGAACCTAAGATCCTTCTATAACTTTGTGCAGAAAAACCGGCTTTTGCAGCTAATATACTGGCTCCGGCCATGGTGGTTTGCTGAATAAACCGGCGACGAGAATTTTTCATATCGGCATTTATAATTTGGTTGATTGAGAGTGTTTAAAATTAAGGAGAACAATGGCAATTTTTACATTAAAAAAGAAGAAGTATATATTAATGAGTTAAATGATAGTATAGCTTAATCGTCAGTTCACAGTTCGTAGCTCTCAGTTCATAGTTCTCAGTTCATAGCTCACAGTTCCTGGTTCCGGGTGGGCAGTTGGGGATTTTATCCTTGTGCCCGGGGTTACAGAGATGCAATTTTGTAGTGGGGGGTTGCATGGGGAAATGCCGGTTGCAGGTTACAGGGGAATACAGGTGCAGGTTGCCGGTTGCCGGGAATAATGCAATATTCAGTTGCAGGTTTGCAAAGAATAATTTTGAGCTGCAGGACCGGAAACCAAAACCTGCATCAGCTTGCTATTTATTGTGAGGATCTGATTGTGTAAACCCATTCACCATTGACCATTCACCATTTCACCTACTGAAACTGCAAGGCAAAATATTCCAACGGAGTGGTGCCGCTGTTCTTGAGTGCATGCAGGTGACCCGATGAAAAGAAAATGAGATCACCAGGTTCGGCTTTTTGTGTTCCATCGCCCAGCAGCACCAGCGCGGTTCCTTTTCTTAAAAGAATGATCTCTTCCTGGGTATGTTTGTGCGGACTATGGCTTATCTGTCCGGCATTCAGTGAAGTAACGTGCAGTTCCATCTTCTGAAACGCGGCGGTAAAGCGGTCGAACACTTCGCGTCTTTCGCCTTTGTCGTTTTGTGTAACGCTCCAGTTTTCCCAATCGCCGGTAAAAGAACCGCCGGCGCCTTTACCGCGTTCGGCATTGATGGGGGTTTTGGTTTTGAACCGGATCGCGTAATATACGGTGAGGGCCTTGCCGGTATTTTCGAATGTATGAAGATCGCCGGGCATAATGAGCGCAACGCCGCCCGGCCCGATAATGGCTGTATTGCTGCCTGCAGTAACTTTTAAATTTCCTTCTTTAACAATGATAAGCTCTTCGGCATCGACATGCGCCAGCGGGGAATGCGGCGATTTACCGGGATCAACCTCCACCACCCTTATCTCGAGGTTGGCTAATGTGGCGGTAGGGCCGTTGGCCATTTTCATAAAGTATGAGCCGGTGTCTTTTTCAACGATAAGGTCGTTCCAGCCAAACACTTTCGAGGTTACCGATCCTTGTTGCGCGTTCGCAAAAAGGCAGGTTAAAACAGTAATAGTCAGCAAGATAGGTTTCATGGTACAAATATAACAAGTGTTTGTTATAGGACCCGGTATCCTATCTATAACGTCAACTTATGGGGGTGGATTGTGGATAAAACATTAAAATATAGCTGGTGGCAGGCAGCGGGCGGCTGGCGGGGCCTCAATTCGAAACCCGCCTCTTCACGCTGCCTTTCCCACCTGCTTTTCCATGCCAGCCATTCTCTACCGGCCACCAGCTAAAAATACCTACTCTTTCACCAGCTTCGTAGTTGTTATTTTACCGTTATGCACCAGTTTCAGGGTGTATAAACCGGCGGGCAAACGGCGTGGCTCAAAATCAGCGCGGTGGCTGCCGGCCTGTAAATTACCGTTCACCAGCACGGCCACTTCTTTTCCGGTAAGGTCGAATACCGAAAGATATACATGACCTGCCTGCTCCATGTTGAATACGATCGTATTGTTTTGCCTGAACGGGTTCGGATAGGCCTGCAGGGTGGCGCCTGCCGCTGGCGTGGTTGACCGGTCGATCAGCGATGAAACAATGGCGCGTTGCGTACCGGTTGTAGCATCGATCACCAGTTGCGGCGGGTTGTTACCGGTTTCGGCCGAGTTGAACAATATGCGCGAATCACTTGCCTGCCCGGCTTTCAGGGCCAGTGCAATGATCTTACGGCCGGCCGCAATTTCGCTCCTGACGTAACTGGTTAGGTCCCAGCTTACATAGTTGAAGGCGGCGCTCGATACATTGGCGGTTGCCAGTGCGGTTGAACCGGTAGCCGGTTTATTGTTCCAGGTAATGGCGCTTTCCGTCCAGCCGGTACTGGCCACCGAAAACACGCCCACGGGTATAGTCGTAACCGTTGTGAGGTCTACTTTTCCATACACTTTCAATTGCACTGCGTTCACTGTACCGGTAATGGCGGAAGCGTCGAACAGCAGATAGCTTTCGCGGTTATTGCCGGCAGTGGTGGTTGGGTTCACTTTGGCGATCAGCAGCGTTGGGTCTGTAGTTCCATGTGTGATGGTAGCATTGGCCCCATCGCGCACATACGCATCCTGCGTTGGCTGTAACGTGACAACCTGGTTATTACCGCCGCCGGTTTGAATTTTCACTTCGGTATAACTGTTCCAGGCATTCACACTGTTGCCATGGCCAACGATACGCACATACCTGGCATTACGTGGCGAAAAGGAAAACGTTTCCAGGTTCAGCGAAGTACCGCTGCTTACCACGTTTGACGCCGCCGTAACGAAGCTTTGTCCGTCAACGCTGGTTTGTATATCAAACGAAGAGGTTCGGGCATTGCCCTGGTAGAATGCGATCTGTACGCCCGATACGGTGGTTGCCGTGTTCAGGCAGAAACGGATCCACTGCCCGTCGCCGCTGGCCGACCAACGGGTATTGAGATTGTTATCCAGTACGTTCGTTGGTACATTGCCGTCGTTGCTGCTGGCGGTAACTGGTTCGCAAACCGGTGTACCGCCGGGGAAATCGTCGGCCGGGTTCAACATCCGCTCGCGCACCCACAGGCCTGCTTCTTTCAACCGGGCAGTTGTCCAGGGGCCATTGCCACAGGTACCGGTTTGCCAAACGGCGCCGGAGCGGAAATCGTCGGAGAAGTTCCAGTTGGTCCAGCTGATCTTTTTATTTCGCATCAGGTCCATGAACTGTTGCGCCATGGGAAAATCGTTCTGCCCGTCGCCGCTGGCTTCCTGTGTACCGAATTCGGTAACGAATACGGGCAGCCGGTCCGATGCGGTATTCAACTGGTTCAGGTACGCCGTACGGTGCGAGCGGGCATAAAAATGGAAAGTGTACATCACGTTCGGGAACGTGAGCGGGTTGTTAAATACATCCTGCAAAGAGCCATCGCCCGACAAACCGAATGTCGACCAGCCGTGTGTTCCCACCAGGATCACCGCATCGTTATCGATAGCGCGGATATGCGGTATCATCTGGTCTGCATAGGTTTTGATCTTTGCCCAGGTAGCGCCAGAGTTAGGTTCATTACAAATGTCGTAAATGATGTTGTTCTTGTTTTTGTGCTGGTTGGCAATGGCAGAGAAGAATGTCTTTGCCCGCGTAAGATTGAAGTTGGGATCGCCGGGCGTCAGCTGATGCCAGTCGACCAGTGCATACATACCGCGCTCGGTTGCTTCTTCAATAAGGCGGTTCACCTGTGCGGTAAATCCGGCGGGATCGGTTTCGTAACCGCCCTCCTGCACGTACAGTGAAATACGCAGTACATCGGCGCCCCAGTCATAAGCCAACGCATCGAGCGAAGCTTCGTTCAAACAGCCGCCCCAGCCGTACCATTGAATGCCGTGGGTACTCATACCGCGCAACTGGATCGGATTGCCGTACTGGTTGCACAATTTGGTGCCGATCACGCGCAACTGGCCGTTCTTTGCTACCGGCGTTTGCGCCTCACTTACTGATGCAGTTAGCAGGCATAGTAAGCTCCACAAGAAACGAATTGGTGTTTTTCTCATTGGATGTTTGTTTATTTAAGGTTAACAATAGAAGTTGAATCCGGAGTTGTTCAATTATTCAGTTCATTAGTTCAGAACTCAACAGAACAACTGAATAACTGAACAACTGAATAACTGAACAACTTACCGATCAGCTTTAACAACCTGCTTTGTAACCGTTCTCCCATTATGTACAAACTTCAACCAATACACCCCCGCGGGAAGCTGGGCGGCATTGAATGTAAGGCGATGTATGCCCGCTTTTGCCTGCGCATTTACCAGTACGCGTACCTGCCTGCCCGTGATATCGAGCAAGCTCAACTGCACTGGACCATCCTTTTCGAGCTGGTAAGTAACCGTGCCGGTATTCCGGAATGGATTGGGAAAACTGTTCAACAAAACTGATGAGGCCCCTGCTTCATTTTCTACCCGTGCGGCAAGCGTTGCATTACTGAGTATGCGCACTTCGGTATAACTGTTCCAGGCATTTATACTGTTGCCATGTCCCACAATACGAACATACTTAGCCGTGGTTGCGGAAATATTGAACGTCTCGGGGTTCAAACTCGTTCCACTGCTCACGCGGCCCAAAGCGGAGTTGGTCCACCCAACGCCGTCGCTGCTGGTAAGAATATCAAATGTAGAGGTGCGCGACGTACCATTGTAAAAGGCGATCTGTACGCCGGTAACCGTGGCGGCATTGCTTAAACAGAACTGGATCCATTGCCCATCACCGCTGGCCGACCAGCGGGTGTTCAGGTCATTGTCCAGCACGTTGCCCGGCACATTACCGTCATCGGCGCTGGCCGAAACGGGTACGCATGCCTGTTGACCGCCGGCGTTATGCCCCACCATGGAAGTGGAAAGTATTTGTGCGGTCACCGCTGCAGCAGATGTTTCATCGGCGCCTTTATCAAATGGAGATGTGCGGTTTTGTCCATCCATATCAACCGTTACCGCGGCATATGAACCGGTTGCCGTACCAATGGCCGGGCTGCCGCTTTGCAAATGAAAGGTGCCCGTGCCGTTGCGCGCCAGCAGCGGGTTCACCGAAGTGTAACCGCCGGAAGGCATAGAGCCTGCGCCATTCGTTTGGTAAATGATATTGCCCGACCATACGGCGCCGGTATACGGCCCCGCAATGGATGCCGCCGCGCCCCCGCCCTGCACAATATTGTTGGCAACGGTGGTATTCGTGGCGCCCAAACCGTTGGTACGCCCGCTTTGTGTAATGTTGGCCGGGTTGTTCACCAATGTATTGAAAGCGATCAAACAGCGATCGGGCCGGTCATGCACTGTAAGCGCATCGCCATTGGCCACTTCGCCATCGCCATTGCCGATATTGATGGCCGGGCTACAGTTCTCGAAATGATTGCTGAAAATAACATGGTCGTCGCCGAAGATGCGGATGCCGGGGGTATTGATAAAATAGTTGCCGTATACTTTGCACCAGTTGCCATGGCGTAAGGTAAACTGGGCCGGGCAGTTCCTGATCGTATTGTAACGAATGGTAACCGCCGACGCTTTTATGGAGATCATTTCATTTTCGCCTTCGCATTCTTCAAACAGGTTGTACTCTATAATGCTGTTGCTGCTGCTGAGGCTTAAACCGCTCAAGCCGAACTGCACTGTTTCGGCCCCGTTACCGCTTTGCGGCTGCTGATCGAAGAAATAATTATGATGAATATGCAAACGCTGGGCGATCTGGCTGCCAGAACCGCGCACTGCGATAAACCGGCCGAGGGCGTTCTTATGCTGAAAAGTATTGTAATCCACTTCATGATCATTGCCATTGAGCAGGAGGTTCTCGCCGGTACCGGGCGTTTGAAAGATGTTGCGCGTCCACCGGCAAAAGCTGGTGCCGCTGGCCATAGTCGCCTGCGAGGCGCTATGCGTGAATCTGAATCCTTTGATGATGATGTAGCGGGCCGGACTAACGATATTGAAACCGTTGGTTCCGCCTATGGTGGCGCCGCCAATAGATTGCGCCTGAATGGTGATGGGCGATGTGGCTGTACCCTGTTTATTGACGGTGATATCTGTACTGGCGGTGTAGGTACCATTGGAAAGAATAATGATATCGCCGGGCACGGCATTATTGATAGCCGTTTGCAGGGCCGCCAGAGAGGTAACAGTGATGGTTGCTGCAGTAATGGAGGCCGGCATTACAAAAAGCAATACCAGCAATGAGTAAAGTTTAGTGCTCATTGTTATTGATTGTTTGGGGGAGGAATATGTTGCGAAGAAGGTGGTATCTTAACTGCCGGATGCTCCTGCACAAATCGCACCGCAGTCAATGTATGGGGAAAACTAAAAGGGGTGTGCAGGAAATTTGCTGATAAGGGACGTCAGTAATAGGAATATACATTACCGATATGCACGCAGGCATACCGCGGTGTTAAAGTTTTTTTCATGTGACAAGTTTTAGGTAAATGCAATTAACAATCGAAGTAACCATTTTTTATCACCCGTACAAGCCGGCATATTAACCGTTGAATAACCTATATTAACACGAATAGCGGTTAACTATAATATTTCATCTTTTACCACCGTGAAATTTGTACATTGCAACACTGTGATGTGCCACACTTTACCGGCGATGAACCCGTAAGTGTGGCACACCTGCCTAAATCAAGATAAACAATGAGAGCATCCCTTTGGGTAGTAGTCATTACGCTTTTTTCAACAACGATCACGCTTGCCCAGCCAGCCGGCAACCCCATTATTCCCGATCTTATAGCCGATCCCAGCATTGTAGAAATTGACGGCATCTTTTATTGTTATGCCACCACCGATGGCACAGGCCAGGGGCTGGCAAAATCGGGACTGCCCGTTGTTTGGAGATCGAAAGACTTTGTAAACTGGCGTTTCGACGGTACGGTTTTCCCTGCGGCGGCAGATCAGTTATACTGGGCGCCCAGCACCGTCACCAAAGTAAAAGGAAAATACTACCTCTACCCTACCATCAACCACGATATTCATGTGGCCGTTGCCAGTTCACCCGCCGGGCCGTTCCATGTGGCCAATGGCGGCGACACGTTTACCGGTCCCAATGCGCCAAAACCGCTTGTTACCGACAAAGGCCCCAAAGGCACAAAGGGAATAGACGCCGAAGTGTTCATAGACGATGATGGCAAAGCCTATATGGTTTGGGCGCAACGCGGTGCAGCGCGTGTACACCCCGATATGATCACACTCGATACCACCGTGGTGATAAAAACAAAACGCGGCGGTTATTCGGAAGGACCGTTCCTCTTCAAACGAAAGGGCATTTACTATTACCTGTATACGTTATCGGGACATGAGAATTATCAATACGCTTATATGTACAGCCGCGTATCGCCATTCGGTCCGTTCGAGTTCCCCGAACAGGATATCATTGCAACAACCGATCGTTCGAAAGGCATTTATGGTCCCGGCCATGGCTGCGTATTCAATGTAAAAGGAACAGACAATTACTATTTCACCTACCTGGAGTTTGGCCGCGGCAGCACCAACCGCCAGGTATGGGTTGATAAATTATCATTTAATGAAGACGGCACCATACAACCCGTTGTGCTCACGCATGAAGGCGTTGGTGCGCTGCATGTTGTAAAGAATGCACCGAAACAGCTTGCCATTAAAGATGCAACCGCTTCCAGCTCATTGCCCGATCTGAAAGTAAAACCCATCAAGGATACAACGCTCAACAGAACGGAAACCTATCAGCCGAAAAACGCCATCGATGCATCGAACGGCACGCGCTGGATGGCGGCACCGGGCGATTCGCTTGCCACCTGTACACTCGATCTTGGATCGGCCCAAAAACTAAAACGGCTCGATGCCTATTTTGTAATGCCTACGGCCGGCCACGCCTACCGGCTCGATTACAGCACCGACGGTAAAACCTGGAAACGCTGCGGCGGGCACACCGATGTAAAGATCAAATCGCCCCATACCGATAAGCTGTCGATAACAGCGCAATACCTGCGCATCACCTTTATAAAAGGAACACCGGGTTTGTGGGAAGTGAAGGTGTATTAGCGGGTTGACAAGGTTTTCCTATGTGCATCAGTCTGAAGCGTTGCAATGTTGATAGAGTATCCGCTTGCGGCTTGCAGCCTGAAGCTGTATGTCTGTATGCGCTTCAGGCTTTTAGCTTTAGGCCTTCGGCTGTATTTGTATTTTGTATTCCGCTTGCGGCTTGCAGCTTGCGGCTTGCAGCTTGCGGCTTGCAGCCTGAAGCTGTATTTCTGTATTAGCTTTAGGCTTTTACCTTTAGGCCTTCAGCTGTATTTAACTATTGCCCTGGCAGGCGCGACACTGTAGAACCCTTGTTATTCATCAATTCAACACTGCCGCTTTTCGACATGCTGGAACTAAGTAAAAAGCTCTCTTCTTTTTTCCCGGTTATAATTCGCACCAGGGCGGTATTGGGTGGATAAATACCGAGGCTTTCGGCATGGATCACCAACCGGTTGGGATAATCGGGAAACAACGGCACTTTAATGATATAAGGTTTTTCTTTCAGGCTCAGCTTGGGCACAATCAGCTGCCCGTTATAATAAACGCTGATGGTATCACCATCGACGATGCCATTATCCATAAACCGTATTTCGGCGGAATCGGCGTTTATGACGTAGCGGGTTGGCATGGCCACTGCGCGGCCGGCAAAGTGATCGCGGCCTACAAGCGAGTCTTTATAAACAGGTTTTACGAAATCGACACCGGCGCTGCCGGTTTTCGCGGTGGCGGTATTGGCGCCGCCGGTTTTTGCCGGGGCGGCATTGGTTCCATTCTCATCGCCTGCAGCACCGGTTGTTGGGGTGGCGGCCATAGCGGCGCCCACAGGATTGCCGGCAGCAGGATTGTTGGCAGAGCCGCTGGCAGCAACATTACCCGCAACGGGCCTGTCCGTATCAGCAACAGCGCCGGAAGCAGGGGCGCCAGCAGCTGGTTTATTCGGGGTTGATGCGCCGGCGGTAACATTAGCCGCAACGGGTTTGCTATTTGTGGTAACGGCGCCGGGTTTATTGGCGCCGGTTTCAACTGTTTTTGCGTTGAGCCTGCGGGGTGTGATATCAGGATCGTAGAGGAAGGCTGCCTTATACACCAGCGAACCGATACTTTTGGTATAGCGGGCAACGATATTGCAAAGCGTATCGCATCTTCTTTCGCCCTGTATAACAATGCTGTCGCCCACCTTTTCAAAGGTGTATTTCATGCTGTCGCACAAATTACAATGTTTGGCCCAGGTGTATCGCCCCGGCGGGTCTTTAAAGTAAGTGACCTGCTTTAATTTAGTCATGATGTGGCGGGGGTAGATCCTGCCCGTAATGCGGGTATGCAACCGTATAGTAGTGTCGCTCGGCAGAATGCATTGCACGATGCCTTCAAACGACGAACCGTTCACTTTGGTGATCTGCAGCCGTGTATCGAAGGTTTTGGTGAGTTTGCTCTTCTCGCCAAAATACACGCCGCTCCAGGTTCCTTTTAACCATAGGTTCTCCTGGCTATAACCATTCAACACAGTGAGCGAACAAACCAGGCAAATAAAAACCACTACGTTTTTTGTCATTATTGGTACAGTTGTACAATTGCCCTAAAGCAACTTTAATTAATGCCTGTAAAATGCCAGGCTACTGTACGGTTCAGGGGGTACACAACAGGTTCATTTACCTGAGGAGATCCGGGGGGTGGTGTCTTCCGGCGAAAACTTTGCGCGGCGGAAAAACGGGGCAATTTAAACCCAAAAAACAAACCCGCAAAAACGAAAAAAACGAATGGTGATATCCAGTGAATTACGCAATGGAAACAGATGGGATGCAAAAAAATAAGCCCCGGTGTATCGGGGCTCACTTCCTCTTAAACATGTAGTATTCGAAACCTATTTTGAACGCTTTTCCTGTCTGCAGCAGTCAGGCAAAGGTTTGTGAGCGGTACTGTCGGTCTTTGTATTGGCGGTATTGTGACCGGTGGCCGCCACCATTTCCTCTATTTTTTTAACGCTGATCTTTGTGCGGTCGTATTTTACCAACAGGAGCTTTGTACCCGCATCCCAGTCGGCAAAAAATATGGCCGGCGATTTTTTCAGCGTGCCTTCAATGGTGTGTTCACACAGTTCGCAAACACCATCTACTTTTATGGTTTTCGTAGATGTAAACGGACCGTCGAGTTTCGGATTATACTTTTTTGCCTGTGCATTGGAAATACATACGATCATCAGAAAAAAACATACACTTAGAAACTGTTTCATTTTGATTTGAACGTTTATTAATAGTAATTGATTCCGGTATTGCAACAGATTTTAAGTGTTAAAAAAAATGCATCGCAGACCGACTAATTACTTATGCCACGTTCAGCACCGGCTCATGTTGTTTGTCGAGCACACGGGCAAACAATTCATCGTTGAGCAGGTCTTTCACCGATTTTATGATAAAGTCGGGCGAATAACCAAACTGACCGAGGTCAGTTTCCTGTGTTACACCCGATAAGGTCAATACGGTTGTGAATCCCATAGAGCCTGCACCCAGGATATCAGTGCCCATGGTATCGCCGATCATAATGGTTTCATCGGTCGACAATTGTAATAACTTTCGCGCCATACGCATCATAACCGGGCTGGGTTTACCCACGCTGAAGGCCTGTTTACCGGTAGCGAACTCGAGCATGGCGACAAAAGCGCCACAACCGGCCCGGTACTTTCCACTGCCGACGGGGCAGTTGGGATCGAGGTTGGTAGCTATCAGCTTCGATCCGTTCATGATCATGTTGATCGCCTTATCAACCGATTCCAGCATAATGGTTCTTCCCTCGCCTATGATCACGTAATCAGGATGATCGTCAACAATGGAGTAACCAACATTATGCAACTCGGTAAGCAAACCGCCTTCGCCAATAACATATGCCGTACCGTGCTCTTTTCGTGAGGCCAGGTAACGGGCTGTTGCCATAGCGCAGGTAAATATATCATCGTCGTTTACATTAAAGCCTAATTTGCGCAATTTATAGCACACGTCGCGCGGCGTACGCTGACTGTTGTTGGTCAGGAACAGAAAAGGATATCCTTTTTCCCGCAAAGAATTAATGAACTCAACAGCGCCAGGTATAGGTTCACTGCCCTTATAGATAACGCCATCCATGTCGATGAGAAAGCCCTTTTGTGCCATAGGTATTAAGTTTTATGTTTAAAAATTGCTGCTTTTTCAAAATGGCAGGCAGAAAGGGCAAGCGGCAACCAGAATAATGTTACTCACAGGCAAGAAATTGAAATTCAGCGGCAAGAAATTGGCAAGAAGTTGAGTCAGGGATGGAATGCAGATCGCAAACAGGCAAGTACTATTGGCTAACGATATGTGGCTACATATTATTGTTCGAGCGCAAATACTTAATGTTTTAAAGAGCTGAGCAAATATAGGAGTTATAGCATTAAAAGCCAGCGCTTTCAATATTAAGTTTTAGTGAGGAATGGCCGTGCGGATGGGATAAAAAAACATCTTATCATATTATATGGAACACGATCACGAAAACAGGCTGTTTTATATTACCTGCATCATACTCTATCATCAATGGTGAAAGATCAATAGTGAATAACTTTTTTACATTGACTTATCAACTCGTTAACTTATCAACTCGTTAACTCGTCAACTAGCCAACCTATTGCTCCAGTTCCTTCAACGCTTTATTATAGCGGTACAACACTTCAACATATTTTTCCAGCACCGGCAATAACAACCAACCGGTGGCCTTACCGTCAACCAGCATAAAATAATACTGCACGGCCCGTTTGATGTCTTTCTGTTCAAGACAGATCCACAAACGCGTCAGCCAGAAATTGATCACTTCACTGGAATGATATTGTTCATAACCCGGTACGGCATCACGGATCTCCAAATGTGCATACACCAGTTCAAAACGCGCATCGGCTTCCTGCTGTATCAGCGCACCCAATGCCAGGCTGAAGTGTAATACCGGGTAATACCTGTACATTTTAAGCGCATGCTGTTTTGCAGCCGCGCACACAGCATGCAGATCGAGCAACACGCCCTGCTCATAAATATTTTGCAATACAAGCGGGTTATGCGCATACTCGTTTGCCAGCGCTATCATCTTTGTTTCATACGTATGCATCAACTGCTCGTTATTACGATCGAGCAGGTCGGCAAGGTCATCGGTTAACTTATTCACCTTCAGGTGCTCTTCAAAATGTTCTTCCAGCACGTTATTGGGTTCTTCGGCGCCATGGCCTATTTCATCCCACATCTCTTGCCACATAAGTTCCTCAGCCGGCGTGCAGGTATTTATTTCGGGCGGCAGTAAACGCGTCAGCAATTCTGCATGAATAGTGATCTGTTCCAGCACCGAGCGCTGCTGTACTTTTTCGGTATTCAGCATATCATCGGAGCGAATGCTTTGCACATTGCTCAAACTAACTTCACCCGGCGGTATATTATCAATGGTAAGGTTGATCGATGCCGATTCTTCACGCAAACGGGGCGGCACACCCTGTTCCTCGATGGTGTAGTAATAATTTCCTTCGCCCGCATACTGTTTCAGCTTTGCCAGTATTTCGGGAAACTGCCCGTTCTCCTCAACGATCAAATGCGGAATGCCATCGGTGCCAACCGGCACTTCAATAACAGGCACGGCATGATCGTCCTCTTCGAGGATATAGCGGGTAATTTCAAAATTATGATGGGGATGAATATCGAATTCAAGTGCAAAATCGTGACCGGCATAAACGATATTGTGCGCAAGGGCATAATCTATTTCTTCGTAGTCGGCCAGCTCGCGGCTGTAGGAAGATAAAAATTCGTCTTCAGACGTATTGAAAAAAAATACGGTATCTTTTACCCCCAGGCACAACAGATCGACCCGGTACAAACCAATAGTGACATTTCCATTGCTATGTTTTCGCATTACCGAAACATTGGCTATCTGGCTTTCCTCCCAATCTTTATTTACCATACACTTACTCACGGGCAATGTGCGTGCTTTCGTTTGCACATATTTTCGGGGAGAGAGCGTTTGCATACCTATGTATTTTAATGTTGTGGATTTCGTTCGTCCCAACCGGGCGGGCACGGAACGGAGTTGCCTGAGTGAACAATCGTCAATTATACTTTTTTCCCTGCAGTTGTCATACCTTCAAAGTAAATACATTTTACCCTACCACCGCTCAAAAGTTGTTGTCATAATTTTCACACATTTCTCAACATTAATGATAAAGCCCTGCTGGATATTGTTTTGTGCCGGCAGAATAATTTGACTTATGTCATTAATTTTCGTTAACCCCTTTGTGGTATTGTTATGCCCGTTATAAAACGCTAGATTTGACTTATTACGCTGAAGGCTGAAGGCTGAACGCTACTTCCCGAGTTAGGTTGTTTCCGAATAAATTCAGACACGCTGCAATCCGGAAAGAAGCGGTTCACGCTGAACGCTGAGCGTTTTGCGTTCCGCGTTCCGCGTTTCCTTTAAACAAATCATATGTATTCGCTTGCAACATCAAAAAAGCCCCTGACATTGCTGTTATTGATCCTGCCCGCAATAACCTGCATAATTACCAGCTGCAGCAGCACCAAAATAATTTCCGAATACGATTGCGCCGATGCCGCCAACATCAATAAAGACACAACGGTGTGGCATTACTTCTGGGGACTAAAACAATCGAAAGACATCAGACCGCAATGCGACAAACGAAATAATCACCTCAACAGGGTTGTTGTAAAAACCACACCCGGTAATATACTGTTAACTTTTATTACACTTGGCATTGTAATTCCACAAAAAGTTTCCTGGTGTTGCGCGCCGCCCAATACCGGGCCCGGACATTTGGGGAATTAGTTCACAGTTCATAGTTCACAGTTCATAGTTCATAGTTTGCAGTACCCTGTTGCCGGCATTTACATTTAAACCGACCGGCCGGTTTCGAACCTCGCTATCAACTTTTCAATACAAACACATGACTTTACCTGAAGGCCTCTCACTGATACCTATCACTTCATGGCAGAACGGCCATCAGAATTTCAGCGTTAACCTGACAAAAGATGCCAGTTTCAACATGCGCCTGCCCTTTGCATTTTCAGAACAGGAAAAGAATTATCACGCCACTACAAAAAACTTTCAATGGCTTATTCAACATGCCATCGATAACAACGTCAGTCTGCGGGCAATGGGCAATGGCTGGAGCTTTAGCGATGTGGCGGTTTGCAATGGCGGCATTGTAGATACCCGTGAGTTGCGTACTTTTTTCACCATTGGCAATAGTTTTTTATCGCCTCAATACCTCGCAATTGGCAAAACCGCAAAAGACCTGGTGTTCAGTCAATGCGGCATGAGCATTCTGCAGCTAAATAAAGAATTGGAAGAAGAGAACGGCTGGCTGCGATGCCTGCGCGCTTCGGGCGCCAGTAACGGGCAAACCATAGCCGGCGCTACATCAACCGGCACCCATGGCGCAGGCATTCATGCGGGCGCAGTACATGACGCCATTGTTGGCTTACACATTATCACCGGCGCCAACCGGCATGTTTGGCTCGAGCGCGCAACATATCCCGTGGCGTCACAGGCATTTACCGACTGGCTGGGCGCCGAAGTGTTCCGCGACGATGACCTGTTCAATGCAGCCGTTGTAAGTTTCGGCAGCTTTGGATTCATACACGGCGTAATGCTGGAAACCGAACCGATATACCTGCTCGAAAAATATACTGCAGCCAACATTCCCTTCAACGATAAATTAAAACAGGCCATCAATGAATGGAAGTTCGAAGCGCTGAACGATCTTCTCCCCTTTCCGCCCGAAAGCCCCGGCCGTAGTTTATACCATTTTGAAGTAGTGGTGAACCCCCACCGTTTTGCAACAGACGATGCCGACAAAGGTGTTTTTCTAAAAGCAATGTATAAAACACCACACCGTACCGATTATACCAAACCGGCGCCACCGGCAGGCAACTTTCAATATGGCGATGAATTGCTCGGTCTTATTCAAACCATTCTCGATAATATAGGCAAAAAACTCACTCAGAAACTGGTGCCGCCATTGGTGACCAAATTATTTCCCCTGGCGTTTGCCAGCAATGAACAGGTTACCGGTACCATTGGCGAAACCTTTACCAATACAAAATTCAGAGGGAAAGCTGCCAGCGCAGCCATCGCTATCGATACCGCCGATTCAAGCCGCGCCATTGAAGAAATTGTTGCATTGAATGCCAAAATACCGTTCGCGGGCGGACTGGCACTGCGTTTTGTAAAAGGCACCAACGCCACCTTAGGTTTTACCCGCTTCGAAAAAACCTGCGTGCTTGAAATGGATGGCGTTGAATCGGCCAGCAGTCGCAAGTTCTTCAATGCCGTATGGGAACGGTTCGAAGCAATAGGTTTGCCCTATACTTTACACTGGGGCAAGATCAACTTCAACCTCAACGAAACCCGTATCCGCCAGATGTATGGCGATACCGCCGTTAACAAATGGCTTACCGCAAGAAATAAGTTACTCGATGAGGTTACGCAAAAAGTGTTTACGAATGAGTTTATGATTCGAACCGGGCTCAGTTGAGAAATGAAAAATAAAATTAGAATTGAGAAATCAGAAAGGGAATACACCGGAACGGTAGCCCGGGCGTGAAACGAGAAACGTGAAACGGTCATGTACCTGGGGCTCACTAAAAAATTTTATACTTGCTACAATTCCAATGCTCCAATCAACCATGCTAATGTTCAACTTACTTTTTCATTCCTCATTTCTCATTCCTCATTTTGTCTTAGTCCTGCTTCTACATTCAACATTGAACGTTCGATATTCAATATTCCCCGCAGCACTACACCTTCACATAGATCTTCTTCTTATCCATCCAATACCCAACGGCCCAACACAGCAACATATACGCAATGGCCTGTAACAACGACCCCACGTACGGGGTGGCGTAAATGAAAATGTTATCATAGATCCACCTGAATACGGTTGTGCCCGAGGACAGGCGGAATGTATTCCACACATATACCAGCAGTTCCGACAACAGGTAAATGAATAACGGGTTTCTGCCAAATACCTGGAAGAAGGGCGTCCAGGAGGTTTGTTGCCGAAGATCGGCAATGTAAACGATGGCTGCTATGATGAGGCAGTCGAGCCCTACCGTATGCAGTACGAAAGAGCTTGTCCATAATCTTTTATTGAAAGGGAAAGAATAATTCCAGAAATGCGCGAGGATCAGCAATGCAAAACCGGCAAGCATCAATTTGGTAAGTGCTTCATACGTGCCGCCTTTTTGCTGTAAATATTTTCCCACCCAGTAACCCGCCACTACGTTGCCAATGGCCGGGAACGTACTTAAAAACCCCTCGGGATCAAATGGCACGCCGCTGCCATGGTATAAATGGTTGGGACCCACCAGTAACAGATCGAGTTTTACAACGGCATTGCCCTGCAGCGAGAACGGATCGGGCGCATCGCCAAAGAAGTACAACACCGGGTAGTATAGTATCAAAATAGCGGCGGTTATGATAACGGTTGCGCGGAACTTTAAAAAGTAAAACATCAGCGACGCAAAACAATAGGCTAATGCTATGCGCTGTAAAACGCCAAAAACGCGCGTTTTTTCAAATGGCAAAAAGAAGTATTCGCCCGTTTTTTCATCGGGGCGTACAAAAGGGAACCAGTACATCAGGTAACCCAGTAAAAAAATAAGCAGGGTACGTTTACATATTTTAGAAAGCACAAACGAGGTAGAAGCTGTTTCCCACTTCGGCATCACAAAGCTCATGGCATTGCCTACGGCAAATAAAAAAGAAGGAAATACCAGGTCGGTGGGAGTAAAACCATGCCACCTGGCATGCATCAGGGGCGCAAAGGTATGGTCGCCGTCGGGTGAGGTATTAACAATGATCATGAAGCAGATCGTCATGCCCCGGAATACATCAAGGGCCAGGAATCGCTTTTGTTGTAGCATGTTAGTTATAAAGATTAACGCAGCAGTAATACCTGAACCGGTCGAAAATAATCAATTCAGGTGAATACGCAAATTCCTGCAGCTACCTGCCCTCCTTTTTATTTTTTTACCGCGATGTTCAACGCGGCCGTCATCCTGTAAAACAACGCCCTGTTCCCGTACACGCCCCTGAAGCGGAACGATTGCGGTCCGCGGGCATTGTTCAATGCGCCTTTATTGGCGGTATACCCGGCGTAAAGCTGGACCAACCCGGTTCCATCTGGTATGTTTTGTAACCTGTTTCATTCTTAAAAGAGCTTGCCGGTAATTTTCGCAGGAAGCCGGCCAATGCCCGGATACTGTCGGTATTTATATAATCCACCTCCAGCTTTATCAACTGGTACCATGCATTGGTAAAATCGGGCGAAGCCCAGAAACGCACCGGTTTACGCAGCGCATGCGCATGGTTTACCGCCCGTTGCAGCGAATCCCATTGTGAAGCGGGAATAATTCCGTTGCCGCTCCACGACGTATATTTTTTCAGGTCGGCGCTCATCATAACAATGCGCGACAGGGCCTCAGCCGGGTATTCTTTTTCCAACTCGCCGTCAAAACCAATGTAAGCAGGGTAAGAGGTAAAAGCCGACACATCGGGCCGGTTACCGCTGATGGCGATCTGCAGGGAAGAACAACCGGTGAGCACCGGATATTTCTGCAACAGTTCCACCAACGTACGCAGGGTGGTATCGCCATTTGTTTTCAGATCGATCATCAACTGCAGCCGGCGGCTGGTATCGGCGTAAATATGGCCTTTGTTCTTTTTAACTAATCGCGCCAGCGGCTTCAGGTACATCTCTTCGAGGGTACGACCGGGTCTCAGTTCCTCTGCTTTGTGCGCCACGAGCAACTGGCCATTATGCCAGAAAACATCTGCCTCTACCGACCCGAACATTTCACTGTATGCGGTATGCAAAGGCACGGGTTGTTCGTAATCATTATGGGAATGCGCGTTGGCGGTTGTATATTGTTTCGGCTGGGCGAATGTTGCCGTGCCGATAAGAAGCAATAACGAAAAAACTATCTTATTCAATTGAATTAGTTTAGTTGTTCAATTATTCAGTTATTCAGTTGTTCAGTTGTTCAGTTGTTCAGTTGTTCAGTTGTTCAGTTGTTCAGTTGTTCAAACTCGCTACTAATAGTGAGTCAGTGAAATTGATGAACTCAATAACTCATGAACTTAATAACTGAATAACTGAACAACTGGCTTTCCCGCGCAAGATAGAAGTTATAGCACCATTTAACAGGTATTGATAATTAAGAAATTATTAGCTACTTCCACATCGGGCAATTGCTTAATTTGAGGGCAGAACCCTGACCCATGCCAGTAAACCGTCAACTTATTGTCCTGCTGTTTTGCGCCACCCTTTTGAGTTATTGCTCCAGCCCTGTTAAACCGGAGAAGAAACACAAGATCGGGTTACAACCGCTTGAAAAGTACGATACCGCTCAATTGCGATTTATTCAACAGGAACTGCAGCTGTTCTTTAAAGTACCGGTGGTAATTTTGAAAGAAACACCCATTCCGCGGTCATTTCTCAATACCACAAAGGGCGAACGCTACTCCGCCGACTCAATAATTAAATGGATGGCCCATACGGCGCCGGATTCGATCACCAAAGTGGTGGCCATTACCCATAAAGACCTTTTTACCAGCAAATGGGAAAACGGACACATAAAAAAGCCCGGGAGCACCTATGCCGTTTGGGGCATTTTTGGACTGGGTTTTAAACCCGGGCGGTCATGCGTTGTGAGCGATCACCGCCTGCGCACCCATAATTCCGCGCAATTTCACCACCGCCTACGCACCGTTGTCATTCATGAACTGGGGCACAACCAGGGGCTTTCGCATTGTGCTACTGAAAAATGTATTATGAGCGACGCCAATGAACGGATCCAAACCGTTGATAACAGTTCAAATGAATACTGTACCCGGTGCAATAACCGGTTGTCTGGTTAAAATTTCCCTAAGCGTTTCAAGTCTTACATACAGGTGTTTCCCTAGCTATTTCCCGGAAAAATGAATCGCTTATCCGGAAAAGCGTGTTGTTTACCGGAAGATAGATCGTTTATCCGGAAAAAGGGCCTATTTCACGGAAGAATGGATTATTTGTCCGGAAAATGGGGTTGTTTCCCGCAAGAATGGATCATTGTTCGGAAAAACGTTCCTGTTTCCCGGGATTTATCAATAATAAAAACCCTCCCGGTACATTGTGCCCGGGGATAATTATAGGATGCCGGCATCGGGCAACATTTTATTTAAGACGTAAGGGTTTCCACGCCACCCGGCCTTCCGTATCGGAAACAGAGGCCGCGTTAATGGCAAAACCTTTTATCTGTACTTGTGAGGCAGAGATCGTCTATGATAAATACCGGATAATTCCTAAAGGCAAAAAGCCGTTGGAAACAAACCCAACAGCTTTCCATAATTATCTTTTAATTGTTTTCAACCTTAAGCCTGAACCTGTTTTCGCTTCAGGCTTTTCGCCTAAGCTCACAGCTTGCACTCACTGCAGGTCTTTCAACAAAAACGCTTTGAACTTTTCTTCACTGGTGAACCGTTCATCGCTTTTTTCCCAACCGGCATAAAAACGGAAGACAACGGGTTCCTTTTCATTGATACCGGCCTTTATTATATAGGTATTCTGAATATCGGTATTCGCATTGGGCGTTGTGGCAATACCCGTTACCTGTTCAGCAGGCATAACAATGGCCATACCGAGTTTGTCTTTATTTTCCGATTGCACATCATAGGTATAGATGCCCTTATAACCGGCGCCTTCCATTTTATATACTTCTTTGCTATGCAGGTTCACAATACCCGTTACCAGTTCTGCGCCCTTCGGTGCACCGGTTATGGTTATATAACTTTCATAGCAGTATTTATTGGCCCAGATATGAATTTCTTCCGTCACCGTTACAGGCTCCATGCCTTCGGCTATTTTCCAGTTGGTATATTTCAACCGGCAGATGGCACGAACCGGACCATCGGCCACTTTTTCATAGGTCACCTGCTGAATGTTCTTACCGCCCAACCGCACGAGTGTATCTTTTCCATCCCGTAAAGGAACCTGCAACGCCAGTGAACCGGCGCCCAGCGATGCGCCTACCTTCAATACATCCATTCCCCAATCGGCCTGGTGATGATAATTTTTTGAAGTGTCCGTACCCGCTTCATCGAGCACCATGCGGGGTGTTGTTTTACCCCAGATATCTTTTCCATTACGTACATCAAAATATAAACGGAAACCCACCTTATCGTTTTCCCAGGCCGGCCCTTCGGTAAGATAAGGCGGTAACGGTTGTTTTGAAAAATCGGTTGGCAATGCATTTAGCGGCATGGTATCTTTTTCCAGCGAAACCGGCCCGAACGTATTATCGGCATTTTTTTTCATATGCCGTACATGCGCACGTACTACCGCTTTTACCGTTGCAGGCGCATCGGCAATGGCTGGTTTGAAAACTACTTTTTCTTTGGGCTGAAAGGAATACAAAAAAG
This sequence comes from Niastella populi, assembly GCF_002078015.1. Taxonomy (GTDB): domain Bacteria; phylum Bacteroidota; class Bacteroidia; order Chitinophagales; family Chitinophagaceae; genus Niastella; species Niastella populi. Next base: position 87,736 of record NZ_LWBP01000194.1, read on the forward strand.
CCGCTTCATCCCACTGGCCGTCGCCATCGAGGTCGTCGAACTGGATAACCATTGGAACACCGGTGGGCTTGTTCATGGTGAAATACTTACCGGCAGCAATGGGGCCTGTTTGTTCTTCGACGGCTTTTCTTTTTACAACGATCAGTTCGTCTTCCCGCGGTTCGTTTTTAGGATTGCTGAATTCGAATGGTTTCGGTGATCTGGCCGACTGGCAGGAAGCGAGAATGGTTACAATAACAAAAAACTGTGATATATTTAATTTCATCGTGGAAGGTTGATTGTGCTGCAAAATAATAAATGTGATAATTCGATAATTCGATAATGTGATAATGAATACCAGCTATCAGCGGGCCTGCCATTATCAAATTATCACATCATCACATTATCAAATTATTTAACCAACTTCCTCTCCAACTCCTCGAGTGACACCCCTTTCGTTTCGGGGACCTTTGTTAGCACCCATATCAGCTGCAATGCCATCATAAAGGCGAAGAAAGCGAAGATGGGCCATGGATTGTCTTTGAAGATCCCATCCTGCTCATCGAGAAACACGGGAACGATCAGCGTGATGATCGCTGCAAAAACCCAGTGCACGCTGGCGCCGAATGATTGTCCAACCGCACGAACCTTATTGGGCGAGATCTCCGCAATAAACACCCAGATCACCGCGCCCTGCCCTATGGCATGCGCAGCAATGAACAACAATAAAAATACCATCAGCAAACCGGCGCTTGCCTGCGCATAAAAGCACCAGGCAACCATGGCCAAACTGATTATATAACCAAAGGAGCCAATGATGAGCAGCGTTCTGCGGCCCAGTTTGTCGATCAGGTATAAACCGGCGAAAGTAAAAAGCAGGTTGATACCGCCGATGGCAATGGAGTTTAATAAAGATTCTTTGGCAGCCAGACCGGCGCGGCCCAGGATCTCCGGCGCATAGTATAAAATGAAATTGATGCCCGACCACTGGTTAAAGAATGCTACCAGGAAGGTAAGCCAGAGGATCGTTTTGTATTTTGAACTGAAAAAGCTTTTGCTATCCTGGCCCGCATGCGATTCGTGCTGTACGCTCTCGTTGATCAGTTTTATTTCTTCATCGATATTGTTCATCCCCAGCCGTTCCATTACCTGGCGGGCGGCGGCGTCGTTTTTCTTTACCGATACCAGCCAGCGCGGACTTTCAGGAATACCGAAAACCATTAATGTATAGATCAGCGAAGGAACAGCCATAACACCCAGCATCCAGCGCCAGTCGTTAATGCCGCCAACACCCTGTAAAAAATAGTTCGACAGGAAGGCTACCAGTATACCAAATACGATATTGAACTGGTACATGGCTACCAAACGTCCTCTTGTAGCGGGAGTAGAAATTTCAGAAACATACGTAGGCGCGGCAACGGAAGAAACGCCGATACCAAGGCCACCAATAAACCGGAAGAAGGAAAAAGTATAGGGGTCGGTTGCCAGTGCTGAACCAATGGCCGACACGCTGAAGAGGATGCCCACCCATAACAATACTTTCTTCCGGCCATATTTTTGCGAAGGCCAGCCGCCTAAAATAGCCCCTGCCACCGTGCCCCACAAGGCCATCGACATTATAAAGAAGCCATGAAACAGCGTGGATGTATGCCACAATTCTTTTATTGGCTGGTTGGCGCCTGAAATTACAACAGTGTCGAACCCGAAAATAAAACCGGCAAGGGCAGCAATCAATGATATACCGAACAGATTGGCCGATGATGTAGTGGCGCCTTTCTGTGTGGTAGTTCCGGTATCGAATGAAACTTGCATATTGGTTGTTTTAAGCTGAGATTGGTTTTTGTTTATAATGAAGGCCGGCGCCAATCATGGCAGCCTGCTCACCTAAGATTACTTTTTTATATACTTAAAAGGTAATACATTAATCCGGCATTGGTAATATCTCCTTCATCAACAGGCGCCCGGGCCGGTACCGAGGATAGGTCCCAATGCGGCCCACCTGAAGGTTTTAGCTTTATATGGAGCAAGTTAGTTGCTAAAACTATCTTTTCTGAATTCCAACGTTGGCAGTTCGCAGTTTTCCGCTTTTCAGGACAGCCGGTTAAATGCCGGCGACTCTGGCACCACGAAAGTGTGGCACACTTGCCTTTAGCGGCGCCGGGGAAAGTGTGGCACACTTTGGACCTCCAACCTCAACCCCGGTAACGGTATTTGCATTCCCTGGTAACCGGAACCCTGAAACCCGCTCCTGTATTTTGCCCGCATCCGGCTCCTGGTAGCCATAACATGAAACCTGCAACTTTGTCTGCCTGCCAATTTTCCCCACCTGTGCAAAAATCATCCTTTACAAATGCCCCCTCCCCCCTATTTTTGCCCATTACACCAATAAGTATTTTCTGCCAATGATATCTACAAAAAGCGATCAGAAAAATGTGTTATTGTTACAGCCCCATCGTTTATTGTCAGATCACCATCTGCTTGAATGTTTGCAGATCACCAAAGAAAAAGGTATTCCCAAATATGTGAATAGCGAGCTCAACAGTGCCGAGCTCAATAAGAACTTTTCCAAACTGCCAAAAGAGGTAAAAGATTCGCTCCTGCATTTCAGCAAGGAACGCATTGCGCTGATGAAGGAGGAAATACAGAAAAAATTCACCCTGCAACGCGCCGGGGTTTCTTACGAAGTATATTCGAGATCGGCCATTGCCCGGCGGCTGCACGAGTTGATGGAAAGAATGAAGCCATTTGCCGCACTGGTAAAATGGTATCATAAAGTTCCCGGCGAAAAAGGGAATTTCAAAACGGCGCCCGGCAGTTTCAGCACCTTCAAACCGCAATTGCAGTTTGAGGTTACCAAAAACGGCAACGCACTCCAGTTGAACACCATCATTTCCATAAATGGCGCCGCCTATGGTCTCGACCAGTTTACCCGCTGGCAGTTTTTGCTGCTGAGTGGTGGAGAATATTTTATTCTTTCATTCAAAGATTACCAAACACTCGAATGGCTGCAGGACAATGATCCGCAACAATACAGCCAGCAGCCGCAGGAATTTTCCGAAACCATCCTGGCCAAACTCGAATCGTCTGACTACACCGTTAACCGCAATAACCTGTTCCAGAAACATGAGATCAGGGAATTACCGGTGAACCGCGTACTGCTTAGCGAGATCAGCCAGTCGTTCCTCGTGCTTACCCCCCAATGGGAATATGATGGCTTTATTACGGAAGGTCCCTGGAAAGAAACTTACGAGCTCACCCGCAACGGACAGTCATTTGCCATTTACCGCAACCAGCAGGCTGAAAAAGATCTTTGGCAATTGCTGGAGGGACTGCATCCCAATTTCGAGAAACAACTGAACGGGTACTATTATCTTTCTTTCGAGGAAGCCCAGAAAAAACAATGGTTCCTCAAAGTATATCACAAACTGCTCGATCTGAATATACAGGTGATCGGGATGGATATGCTGCAACACTTCAGGTATTCGCAGCATAAAGTAAAAACCGATGTCACCATTCAAAAAGAAGTTACCGATGCGCTGGTATTGCATATGGTAATTTCATTTGGCGAAGAAGAAGTGGCGCTTACCGAAGTGCAAAAGATCATCCTGGCTGGTCAACGGGCTATTCTCCTGCAGGATGGTTCGCTCGGTATTCTGCATGAAGAATGGCTGCAAACCTATGGCACCATCGTACGCCATGGTAAAATATCGAAACAGGAAATACAGGTGCCGCGCTGGCTGGCATTCAGTGAAGAAAAAACAACCGAAGGCACTGGGGTGTTAAAAACCGTGCTCCAGGCCGGTTGGCTGGAGAAATGGCAGCATTGGCAGCAGGACGGCACCATGGTTTATGAAGTACCTGCTACAGTACAGGCCAAACTGCGCCCCTACCAGCAAAAAGGTTTCGAATGGATGCTGCTGCTGGCTGAAGCAGGCGCCGGGGCCTGCCTGGCCGATGATATGGGTCTCGGTAAAACCCTGCAAACGATCAGCCTGCTCACCCACCAGTTGACGCAAAAAGCGTCACAACGCCATTTGATCGTTGCACCCTCATCGCTTATCTACAACTGGTCGCAGGAATTACAAAAATTTGCGCCGCATGTAAAAGTGCTCATCTATCATGGCGGCGGCCGCAACATACAGGAAGCTGCAACCGGCGATTACCAGGTAGTGATCACCAGCTATGGTACCGTGCGGCAGGACATAGAGGAAATGTGCCTCATTGGTTTTGGCACCATTGTGCTCGACGAAAGCCATAATATTAAAAACCCGGCGGCACAGATCACCAAAGCCGTTGAACGTTTACAATCGAATTTCCGCGTAGCCCTCAGCGGTACGCCGGTTATGAACAATACATTCGACCTATATGCGCAAATGAATTTCCTGCTGCCGGGCATCTTTGGTACCAGGGAGTTTTTCAGAAGGGAATATGCCGATGCCATCGATACGCACCGTGATGGTGAAAAGATAAAAACCCTTCAACGCATTACAGCGCCATTCGTATTGCGCCGCACCAAGGAGCAGGTGGCAGGCGACCTGCCGGCCAAAACCGAAATGGTGATGTGGTGTAAAATGAGCGATGCGCAAAAACGCCTGTACGATGAAGTGAAGGACAGCATTCGCCAAAGCGTATTCCTGAATATCGAAAATGAAGGGTTGGGTAAAAGCAAACTGGCAGTATTGCAGGGCATGTTGAAACTGCGGCAGATCTGTAACTCACCGTTGCTGTTGCCCGGCGAAGAACAAACCTGCAACGATTCGGTAAAGACCGATCTGCTGATGAACGAACTGCAGAACAACCTGAAAGACCAGAAGGTGCTGGTGTTCTCACAGTTCACGACCATGCTGAATCTGCTGGCCGAAAAATGCCGCGAAGAAGGCATAACGTATTATCACCTTGACGGTTCTACCGCTCCTGAAAAACGGATAGAAATGGTTAACCGTTTCCAGGAAGATGGCAATACCACCAATGTATTTTTGATAAGCCTGAAGGCCGGCAATGCAGGGTTGAACCTTACCGCTGCGGGTTATGTATTTCTTTTTGATCCCTGGTGGAATACCGCAGTGCAGCAACAGGCCATTGACCGTACACACCGTATTGGCCAAACCAAAAATGTGTTTGCCTATAAAATGATCTGTAAGGATACCATCGAGGAAAAGATCATTCAACTGCAACAACATAAAAAGCAACTGGCAGAAGAATTGATTTCTGAAGATGAAGGGTTTGTTAAATCACTAACTGAAGACGATATTAAATATCTTTTTAGTTAGTTATTGAACAGTTTATGGTTTATGGTTTGTTGTTTATGGTTCTTTTATTCGAAAAGCTTCATAAATC
>NZ_LWBP01000195.1 GCF_002078015.1 Niastella populi
CATAATAACTGGTAGAAAAATAAGACTGGCTTTTATCGGTACCAGACGATATGGATATGGAATGTTCCTGCATAAAGTTGTTACGGAAAAGCAGGTCGAACCAATCGGTATTGGCTTTTGCATACCGCAACAGGAAGGCGCGCTGAGAAGCGTTGTTATTCTTCAGCACGAAATTGCCGTTTGAATCGAGTGTGCTCAATTGCTCATACATTTTTCCATACACACCGATGTCGCTTCTGTCGAGCAGGTCGGAATTAAGGATCCCTTTGCGCCACAGTTCCGCCAAAACCGACATCTGCTGCGCAGAGTTCATGATATTGTAATCGTTGTATGTTGGTTTGAACTGGGTGCTGTAGTTACCGGTATAGTTCACCGAAGTTCTGCCTGCGCGACCTCTTTTGGTAGTGATCACCACTACCCCGTTCATGGCGCGGGCGCCGTATAAAGCGGTTGCAGCTGCATCTTTCAGGATGTTGAAGCTTTCAATGTCATTGGCATTCAAACCGGCCACAGCAGAACCTAAAAGCGTGGTAGGGTCGCCGCTCGACAACTGGTCGTTCGAGATGTTCACGATATCTTCCAGTACCACGCCGTCAACTACCCATAGAGGTTTGTTATCACCATTGATAGAAGTAGCGCCACGGATGCGCACTTTTGGTGCAGCGCCGAACGTGCCCGACACGTTTTGTACCGATACGCCGGCGGCACGGCCTTCCAGCATCCTGCTCACATCGGTGGTACCGTCCATCTTTATATCGTCCATTTTCAGGTGAACGGAAGAACCGGCAAACTTTTTCTTATCGATATTCTGGTAACCGGTTACCACCACCTGGTCCATATTGGTAGCTTCTTCTTTCAGTTTCACCTGAATGAACCCGTTTTTATGATCGCTTACTTTTATTTCCTCTGTAGCGTATCCCGTAACGGAGAATACCAGCACCGCGTCGCTGCTGATATTTTTAAGTTCGAACTCGCCTTTTTCATTGGTAGCTACCCCGCGGGAAGTACCCCGCACTATGATCGAAACACCTGCCAGGGGCGCCCCCTTTTCGGAGGTAACCACTCCTTTTATGTTTATGTCGTTTGTTGAATGTGCGGGTTCGCCGGGTGTGGCAGACACCTGCCGCACCGGGGAATTATTTTCCGGCCGAACAATAATGCGATCGTCAACCACGATATAGGAAAGTGCATAGGGCGAAAGGATCTTTTTAAGCACTTCGCCTACCGTTTGTTTATGTGCCGATACGCTTACTTTGTTCTTAAGCAGTATTTCGTTATTGGTATGAACAAAAAATACTTTTGCAGTGCTGCCGATCTTGTCAAGGGCATCTTTCAACACCACATTCTTTAACTCGATGGAAATGATCTTATCCAGTACGTTCTGGCGTTTCTTTGCATTGTCGCCGCCCGCCAGCAACTGGCCTGCAACGCCACACAAAAGCAGAAGTAACAGCAGTAAGGTTCTAACACTTTTCCCGGAAGGGCAAAAAGATGCATGTGGTAATGTTTTGTACATACCGTTTCTGGGTTGATTTTAGGTAATAGGCAGATTTGTCGCCGGTTTTTAGCCGTACAACCAAATGCCGCCATAAACATTAAATGGCAAGATGCTTTACAATGAATTACATACGCCGGGGGAGATCAACAGCTGTTTCAGATAAGCACAGAAATGTTGCGCCAGCCGGTCACTACCGGTGAAGGCATGGTTCCCGAAGCGTCAGAATTGGTTTTTCAGGGTTACCGGCAGGTGCCGCCGGTAATAAAGTATCCTTTATTGTTACTTTTCTTTTTAACCGTTGCATTCAGTGACAGGGCTACCAGGCTCAACGCTCTTTCCACATTGTCATTCGCCTGGAAATAACCATAGAAAACACAGCCGTTCATATCTCCTTCCAGGGTAACCGAAGTGTGGTAATACCGCTCCATTTCCCGTACCACTTTTGCAACAGGTACGCCCGTATAACTGAACTTACCGCTACGCCGTTGTTTGTAGTATACGGCTTCCTCAGGTGCGTTCCGCTTCTCAATTTCATTGATGATGATGTTGTATGCCACGCTTTGATTGGCATTGATGATCACCGCCTGCAACTCGTTGGAAGCATTTACGGTTTGTACCTTCACACGCCCCGTCGTTACCACTACCTTCGCTATTCCATTCGGATAAGCTTCCACATTGAACGACGTACCCAGCACTGTAGCGATCACGTAAGGCGTTTGAACGATAAACGGCTTTTCATGGTTGGGTTTTACTTCAAAGTACGCCTCGCCGGTTAAATTCACTTCACGTGTATTGCCGGTGAAGCGTTGCGGATATACGAGCCTGCTGTTCGGTTCCAGCGTTATCAACGAACCATCAGGCAATTTGACTGTTTTTCTTTTACCTGTAGTTACTATCTCCTTATTCGCCGGCGTAAACAACACGCCCGTTTCCATAAACCAATATCCTGCGCCTGCAATTATTATGATCAGCGCTGCAACTGCTATCTTTAAGCGATGCAACCGGATTGTCTGATAAAAGGTCGGGGCCGGAACATAAATACGGCTATGAATTTTTTCAAGGATCTCTTCCGACTGTTTTCTGTCAAGGCTCTTCTTCATGTACGTTATGTCGGTCTCAAAATCTTCAGCCGCTATTTTTTTAATATCCGAAATATCATGATCGTTCAAATATTTCAGCAACCATTCTTCTTCTTCACTGGTCAATTTCTTTTGAGCTAACAAGTATTTTAAATAATCCTGTTTGTCTTTCACCAGTTAGATTTTATATATTATAAACACGGTTTACTAAAGATTTCGGGGGGGATGGAGAGGTGATATTGTTTATATTTTTCTTAACGTTATTCCTTTGGGTTCAAGTGTCATTTTTCGTGAATCGTGAATGGACTCGCGATTATTCAGATTTTATTACGACCCTGCGGCGCCAAAACTCAAGCCGATTGCCGATTGCCGTCCCTCAAACAACACACCCAATCCCCGACACCTTACTCGCATGCTGCCGTACATATTCACTCAAATTAGCCATGGCCGCCGACAAATATTCCTTTACAGTATGCCGTGAGATCTGCATTTCAGCCGCAGCTTCTTCGTAGGTTTTCCCTTCCAGCTTGCACAGCTTTACGATCCGTTGTTTTTGGGGAGAAAGTTGATCTATAGCGCGTTTCAGCAACTGGTAATAATCCTCGTATACGGAAGGGTTCTGGGGAATGGCGTCGCTATCGGCGAGCAGCTTCCGGTGCAGCTCCTGTTCTCTTAGTTTTTTGCGGGTATAATCGATTGATAAATTGAAACTGATGACAAAGATCCAGTTAACGACCGGCTGTTCATAATTGATGTCCTGCCTTTTCTCCCAAAGTCTGATAAATACTTCCTGCAAAATATCTTCCGATACCAGCGGATCTTTTGTAAGCTTCAGGATATTGCGGTACACCACCTGGTAATACCGCCAATACAAACTATCAAATGCCGACACATCGCCTGCCCGCATTTTCACTACTAATTTAGAATCAGGGCTCTTCATAAAATGTACTTTTTTGTGTTAACTATCGGAATAAGGTTGAACAAAAACGCTTTCATATAGAGGCAACCAGAATGATGTATAACAGCTTTACAGTTTTACAATTTTCCTGGAAACCTTTTGTCCCTCCGCTGAACTGATAATTATCGTATAGATGCCTGCCGCAAAACGGTGCCCGCCTACAGTGATCACATTCAATCCTGTATTCAGGTTGTTATTCATTCTGAACAACAGCCTTCCCTGTACATCAACAACCGAAATGTTTGCTGTTTGCGGATGCGGTGAGGTGATACGCACTTTTATTTCTTCATCGAAGGGATTAGGTCGCACATCCACGGCATATTCACTATTGGCAACCGGCGAAAGCGTTACCTTATTACTGTATTTCCAGGAGCCGTCTGCGTAATACAGCTTCAGCCGGTAATAGTGAAATGCGGAATGTACTGAGGGTTTATGTTTTGTACTATAGGATATTCTGGAGGTGGTGTTGCCATTCGCTTTTATTTCTGCAATGGCCGACCATGTTGTATCATTGATGGAATATTTTACGATAAAACGGTCGGTATTCACTTCCTTATTGGTTTCCCACACAAGCAGGTTGGCGGTATCTTTTGCTTCGCCGCTCAACAACAACTGATCTGCCGCCAGCGTATTCGACACGCGGAAATATTGTGTAAAACCGCAACCGAAATCGGGCGCCAGCGTTGCCGGATAGGCGGGCAGTCCATTCGTAAAAGGGATAATGCCGCCATCCCTTTTCCTGGCATAAAGGTATCCCCTGCCCGCAGATGAATTGGCCCACCAGTACAACCCGTCGCAACTGGCATCTGTAACCACCAGCCGGTAACACCCATCAGGCAGCGCTACCGAATCGGTATAAACGGTAAGTGCGCTGGTTGGACTGCGTTGTTTTAAAACGGTACCGCCCAGGTTTTCAATTCGCCATTTCGTTTGTGATGCATAATTATTACTCTTTATGATCATCGCAAACTCACCGGGCCACTCGGGCGCCGCCACAAACGATGATTCCATGTTATTGTTCAAAGCATATCCATCTGCATTGCCATTCAGTTTATCGATGATTACCACGAACCTGTTTACTGTGCCGGTTTTCAAAGTAGCGAGGGCCGACAGATCGGGCAGCGTAATAGCAGTGTCTTTACCTGAAACCAGCGACATGCCCGATGCCGTATAGGTTTGCAATGTTTGCCCCACCACGCCATATTGCAATGAAACCGAACTGATGGTTGTGGCACCTGTGTTTTTAATAACAACGACCGGGTTGCCGCAGATAGGATTTGCCCTGAAATAGCCTTCATAATCATTTGGCGCAATAATGTTCTCTACCGAGGCATCCAGCGCCTGATTATAACCGCCATAAAAGAAAAGCGCTGATTCTACGATATATGAAGCGCCGCCATTGCCGGTGTACGGTTGAAAATTCACATCTACGTTCAGGTTGCTGCCTGCGGTTGTTGCACCCAGCTTATGTACGTTGGTGGTTACGAGTTCACCGGGGCACCACCCTGCCCTGTTGTAAACCCAGGTGCCTGATTGCGGGTACAGGTTGTTGCTGCCACAATTGTCTTTCCACACCGTTTTTGTTTCTTTCAAACTGCTGTTGGCATATACCTGGTAGTATTTGCTGCAGAATTCCGAACAGCCGGTATTGTCGCTGCCATGCCCTGTAACGGTGAAATTCATTTCAGCCTGTTGGGTATTGGCCGGCGCGGTAACATTTGTTGCGGGCAGGTAGTTTTCTATTGGGTCAGCGGCATTGCCAAAAGGCAATGCGCCGTGCCATAATCTTTTGATCCCGGTCACGTTCCGAGGCGGGGTTCCTTCTATAAATGCAAATTTTATGTTACCTGTAAAACCGCCGGAGTAATTATGATAGCTCAACCTGATCGTGGCAGCATTTTTTAACACGGGATAGAAATCGGTGACATCGAAATAATACCGTTGCTTCCAGCCCCAGGGTGTTCTGGGATAAGAGGCATTGGCGTATGGGGTAATAAGCCGCGATAACTCGAACGTATCGGTAGGCGTCATCAAAAAATTCTGAACGGTATAATCCCAGTCGCCACAATACTGGGTACCCGCAGGACACTGGTATTTACCCAGCGTAAATATCATTATGATCTTTCGATAGGAAAGGGAACCGGAGGGAAAAGTTACAGAGGCGTCGAAGTCATTGTACCAGTCGAGCTGTACATCATTTTGTGCCTGAACCCAGGTAGTGTCGCCGGGGCTGGCTAAACTTTTTGCAGAAAAAATAAAACCTAAAACAAAAATTAAAACAAATGCCCGTTCAAAATATCTCATTTGCTGCAGTTGATTTTGGTTGCCGAACTATGACCCGCTTAACGCCGAACAATTAATGCGAATCGTCCCTTTACACTCTTGCGTTGCGCGTTGAGCCCTGAGCGTTTCGCTTTATATTATTATTACGTTAATAGACAGAAAAAAGGGGGATACAGGGTGGCCGCAACACCGGGACAACAGCGGGACAATCGGGATTATCCACAATTTTTCCATTTTCACCCCTTAAAATCAATGATTAGCGCGAAAGAATATTCGCATTAATTTTTCCGAAATATATGCTCCCCGCCTGCTGAACGCGTGGCAAAATAATGATCAGCCTGTAAGCGCCTGTTCCGGAACGTGCTTTCAAATTTCGCGGGTAGCTGCAAAGCAATTGCGGCAGGTTCATATATCGTGAACCCAGTCAGACCCTGGCGGGGGTCCGCTTATACCTTATGTTTATGGAAACTTAAATAGCCGGCCTTACGGGATAGCGCATACCCATGCGGCACAGCGCCGCACACGAAGCGTGCATTTCGTACTGGCCTTTGCCTTTCATCTTATCTCAGGATTCTGTATTTTCCTTCTCCTTTAGGCTTTAGGCGCACAGCTATATTCTGTATTTGCTTTCAGCTTACAGCTTGAAGCTTGCTGCTGTATTTGCCTTCGGCTTTAGGCGCACAGCTATATTCTGTATTTGTTTTCAGCTTACAGCCTGAAGCTTGCTGCTGTATTTGCCTTCGGCTTTAGGCTTTAAGCTTGCTGCTTTCAACTTATAACTTACCACTTAAAACTTACAACTTTCAACTTTAGCTTCCCTACAATCCAGCTACCAGTTCCTCCAGCGCGGCATCATCCAGCACATTGATCTTTTTCCTGATACGCTGTCGTGTTTTTTTGATGGAGTCGGGAGCAATCCCCAACATTCCGGCCATTTCCCGCTTCGACAGCTTTAGTTTCATTAAGGCGAGTAAACGTTGTTCCGAAGGCGTTAGATCGGGAAATCGCTGTTTTAATTTATCGAAAAATCCTATTTGTACCTTTTCAAATAAATTCCTGAACTCATTCCAGTCGTCCTCCGTTAAAATAGAATACTTCCGCAACTTACCGGCGATCTCTTCCTTTTCCTGAAGCATGGTAAACTGCTCGGGTAACGAGTTCAGATGATCTATCTCCTGTTTGAACTGATCTATCAGCTGGTTCTTCTCGCGTACGCTGTCGATATAATAGTTCAACTGCGTCACCGCATTCTTTAGCAATTCCTTATCCTTCTTTTGTTTCAGCTGTTGCCTGAAAATAAGCTGCGCGGCGATCACCAGCACCAGCAGGATCACCACGATGATAAAATTTCGTAATAACAGGCTTTTGCTCTTTTCACTTTCGAGCAGTTTCATTTCCGACAAATGCAGTTCTACCGCTACCTTTTGTTCGGCCTGGCTAAACACCAGTGCATCGCGGCGCTGATTCAATTTGTAGGTAACCCGCCGGGCCGTATCGAGATAGGAAAAAGCGCTGTCGTACCTATTCAGGTATTTGAACAACCGCGCCCGCAGCAAGGCATAATAAACGAACGGTCGAACATCCGGCTGCCGGTTGATCACATCCCGGGCTTCATCCAGTTTCATTGCGGCATCGTTCAATTGCCGTTTATCGAGATCGAGGTCGGCGAGCATACAAATGGTATTGGCCGCACTCGCCCATTCCCCGCTTTCCATACTCAATGCGTAATCGATCTTCAATAACGGAATGGCTTCCTCATATTGTTGCAGAAAATAATGCACCGAGCCGAGGTTACCTGAAATGATACCGATCCAGGGTACGTTTTGCACCGCTTTGGCGGTATCGAGCCCCATATTAAAATATATAACGGCGCTGTCGAATTGTTTCAACTCCCGGTATGCGAGGCCAATGGTGTTCAGCGTTCTAATGGCGTACAAAGAATTAGTGTACGGGTACCTGATTGCTTCTGTGAGGTAATGTTTCGCTTTTTCATAATTCCCGAAATCGCAATAAATATAACCCAGGTCATATAAATAGCGGCTGGCATGCTGATAATTTGCATAACCTATTTTCTGGATAATATTATTGGCCTTTATCATGTATTCGAAGGCCTGGGGAAATTTGTCGTTCTTATAATACAACCACCCCATATTATTATATACTTCAGCTTCGGTTTCTTTTAAGCCGGCAGCCAAAGCCATTTCAAGTGCAGTAGTGAAGAATTGAATAGCCTTATCACCGGAGTGCTCCATGTCATGTTCTTTATGGTAATCGCCCATGGCAATAACCGAGAACAATTTTATTGGTATGTCGTGATTGGCGGAAGCCCATTTGTTGATGCGGTTAAGCGCAATCATTGCCTGGGCTGAGTCGAGTTGAATGAGCTGATCGTTATAGATCCTGCGGGCAACAGCTAGCCGTTCTTTTGGAGCTGCCTTCTGCAGCACGGCTAAATAATCGGTTTGACCGGGCCATGCCACGGCCATAACAGGTAGCAGTAAGCACAATAGTGCAACAGTGGTTCTCATGTTTCAGTTCAGTTAGTTCAGAGGTTCTGGTTAATTTACCTGACCTGCAATAAAGAAATAATTACCCGGCAAAAAAGCAGGAAAACTATTTTGCACATAGCTTCGGGTGCAATGCAGGCAAGGAGGCTGCAGCAATCATTACGTTAAATGGTTAATGCAGGCAAGAAATCTTACTTCAACAACAATCAATTTGTGCGGAGATAACAGGATTGAAAAACAGTCATTAGAACTATGCGATAATAAAAAATTATTCCCAATATAAAAAACTATTTTTTAAAATAGTACTAACCAACTGCTTTCACAGTCTATTGTTTATTGATTTGTTTGCTAAACGAAAAGCAGTTCATAGTTTATGGTTTATAGGTAACAGTTTGATCCACCGATTCAGATCATTCACCCAGCCTGGCCCTGGCTGAAATTCGAATACATTATAATTTCTTCGAATAGAAAACCATAAACCCAAACCAGGGCCTAACAATTAATTCATATTAAATTTTATTACATCAAATTATATTCGCGCGTCATTGAAACACTACTATCTAAAAATGAAAAAAATATTTTTCGCAGCCTGTACGCTTATTTTGTGCAGCTCAAGCATTACCGCACAGGATAAGCACGTTATTCTCATCAGCATAGATGGGTTACGCCCCGAATTTTATAAAGACCCTTCCTGGAACATGGTGCATCTGCGCCAGGCGATGGAAAGCGGCGCTTATGCCGAAGGGGTAGATGGTGTTTTTCCAACGGTGACCTACCCTTCCCACACCACCATGATCTCGGGTGTAAAACCACTGAAACACGGTGTATATTATAATACGCCTTCAGAACCGCTTGGCGTAACCGGTAACTGGATGTGGAAATATGAAAATATAAAAGTGCCTACCTTGTTCAGTGTGGCCAAAGAAAAGGGTTTGAAAACAGCCTCCGTTTTCTGGCCTGTTTCGGTAGGCGGACCAGCCACTTACAACATTCCGGAATACTGGTACCTGCCGGCAGAAAAAGGAAAACCGCGTACTATGGGAAAAGCATTGCAGGAAAACGCCATTCCCGCCGGATTGTATGAAGAGGTTGAACAACATGCAACCGGTAAACTCACCGAACAGGATTGGAACGGTGATTACATTGGCCTTGATGAGAACCTCGCCCGCATGAGCGGTTACCTCATCCGTCAATATAAACCTTCCCTGCTGGCAGTGCACCTGGTAACGGTAGATCATTTTGAGCACGAACAGGGGCGCGATGGCGATAAGGTAAGAGCCGCCATTGCCGGCGTTGACCGCGCCATCAAAAGCATTCGCGAGGCGGTACAAAAAGCAGGTATTGCCGATAAAACCACATTTATAATTACCGGCGATCATGGCTTTGTGGATATTCATTCCAGCATTGCCCCTAACACACTGCTGGCAAATGCCGGTTTGTACGATCCGCAAAAACCTGAGAACTGGAAAGCATACTTTCACCAAAGCGGCGGTGCGGCATTTCTGCATTTAAAAGACAAAAACGACAAACAAATCAAAGAGAAAGTAATGCAACTGCTCAAAAGCCTGCCCCAGGCGCAGCAAAATACCTTTTTTATCAAAACCCGCGAGGAACTGGATGCTGTAGGCGCCGATGGCAATGCCGCATTTGCATTGGCCGGAAAACAGGGCTATACATTTAATAATGCAGCAACCGGCGGGTTTATGCGCGCAGCAAAAGGCGGCACGCATGGATTTTTCCCCGATTTTAAAGAAATACAAACCGGTTTTGTAGCGTTTGGGTATGGTATTAAAAAAGGCGTGGTAATACCGCAAATGGGCCTGGTTGACATTGCCCCGCTGATCAGTAAATTATTACAACTCGATATGCCGGCCGGTGATGGGGTGTTGCTGGAAGGTTTGTTAAAATAAGTTTTTTCGCTCTATTGATAATTGACAGGGCCTTCCGGTTATCCGGAAGGCTTTTTAACTGCAGGAACAATTGATTATCATAAGACTCGTTTTTATATTTTAAACCGTCCCTTACTAATTAAAAACGCACCATAATAGAAAACAATCCCCCTCCAATAATTCAATAAGCTTACCGGCCTCATTTACCTAAAATAATTGAACGATGGCAAATACATTTAACCATCGTTCAATAAATTTTTTCTGCCCGTTTATCTATCAACAACTGAAAGCTTTCACTAAGGCAACAGCTCTTTCAATTTTATCTGCTGAAAAACCATATCGCTCTGGCTGCCTTCATACAAAATACCAATGGTATCATTATCGATACTGGTTAAACAGGAATACCCGCGGCTTTTCCATTCATCGAGCAATATTTTTTTGTTTACCGGCCAGGTAAGTCCATCGTCATAACTCACTTTGATGGTCATATGATGCCTGGTGGTTTTTGAATCAGGATTACTGAATACCAGCATCGATCTCTTTTTCCCCTTCAGTGTATAATCGTGCCTGATGATACTGGCCATACAAACAGGTTCATGCAAAGCACCACGGCTGGCTGGATGTTCAGTCCAGTCCTCACCCAAATTACGGGTTACGGCAATTACCCGGCCGTTGGTGTCACCAGTATCTGTTTTGTTTTTATTATATCGCATGTTAAGCATAACGGCGCCGTCGCTCAATTCAACGGCCATATTTTCTGTCGTAGACTGTTTGAAGGCGCGTTTACCGGTATGCCATGTATTGCCGCCGTCTTTGCTATAAGTGATGGTAGAAAATGCTTTACCCGTTTTATCGCGGCCCTGGGTCGGAAAAACAATGGTTCCATCGCGCAGCGTTATGCCCTGGCCCGGCGCCGGCGCCCACAACCACCAGTCTTCCTGTTTACACTGGCGGGTAATGTTCACCGGTTTGCTCCAGGTTTTGCCATGGTCTTCGCTTTTCACGATCATGAACTGGGCGGTTTGTTTTACATCAAAACCGGGTTGTGAACCGCTGTTTTTCCATTGGTGATTCCAGTCTTTGCTTTCTTCGTTCAACCCTTCTATCCATTTGCCCTGTTCGTTCAATACACCATGCATCCAAAGCCCGGCGACAAAGATGGAACCGGTGTTTTTATCAACCAGGATATTTGCGTCGGAAACGCCGTTGAATTTCTCTGGTAATCCTCCCCAGGCTCCCATATCGATTGCGATCTGCATCGGAAGCCAGGTTTTGCCGCCATCGGTACTGCGGCTTACACCTATATCGATATTTCCCTGGAGGTCGCGACCGCTTTCACGGCGCACATCATAAACAGCCAATAATGAACCGTCTTTTGCGGTGGCCAATCCGGGTATGCGATACGTATGTACACTATCCTGGTTATGCTGTCGCAGTGCAATGCCGGTACGTTGAAGAATTTTTGACTGGCCGCCAATCTGGTGCAACTTACCATTCAGTACGGCATTGATAGTGTTGACAGAAATAAAATGCAGCAGGGACGCCTCATTATTCAATTCTACGGAAACCCAGAAGTAATGATCGCCGGGTAACAATGACAGATCGCATCTGATTGTCAGTTTTGCTGCCGGTTTATCTGCGCTTCCTGTCAATTGTAATTTGTCGACATTCCCCAGATTGCGATAACCCGAGTCGGCGCCGGTATAATATAACCTGAGTTGCTTTATATCTTTCAGCTCGGATGTTCCTTTTGTATCGAACGTCAATTCCGACAAATGCGCATTGGCCACGGCAGCTGCAACACGCATACGGATACGTGCTACCGGGTTATCCTTTTTTAATTTCAATACAGGCACCTGGTAACGTTGTTGGGTAATGACGATCTCCGGTTCCCCGTGCGGTTCTGCACAAACCAACACCGGCAACAAACAAACAGGGAGGCAATACAAAATGAGTTTTGAGATAAGCATTTCTACTGTCAATTTTATTGTACATACTGATGCCCGTTCAAACTGCAACGGGTTATAAAGAAATCTGCAATAGTAAACCTGTAGCATGCAACCGTATTCTGAATTCCCCGGTAACTGGTAACTGGTAACCAGCTCCCATCTCCACAAACTATGCACTATGAACCATGAACTATGAACTGTGAACTGTGAACTAACTAATACCCTGGTGCCTGCACCATGGCAAAGTTCTTGTTCAATTCACTCTGCGGCACGGGGAAGATGTAATATTTATTATCCCAGTTGCGTGTGGAGGTTCTAGTCTTTGCATAAAAATCAGGATCGGTCAAACCTGTGCCGGCATATACATTCACACCGGTAAAATCACCGCCTTGCCGGCCTTCGGGCGTATTGGCAATTTTCCACCTGCGCACGTCGAAGAAACGGCAACCTTCGTAGGCCATTTCAATGCATCGCTCCATTTGAATGAATTTACGCATTTCATCCTGGGTAAAACTGCCGGCCAGCTCCGGAATACCGCCACGGGTACGGATCGCATTCAAATGCTCGAGAATAGCCGGGTTCGAAGGATCCGATTCATTCAATGCTTCGGCATAGCTCAAATACAATTCCCCTAACCTTATATACATAGCCGGCCGCACGATATTGCCTGAGTTGTTCGACAAATTTCTCGATGGATTGGTATGCTTGCGCACCAGGTAACCGGTCTTTGGAAATTTCGGTTCACTGCCATTGGCATTGCCTGAATTGCCTGCCGGCCAGAATTGCACATGCGTTTGTCCTGATTTTGCTACAAATGGTACCGTAGCGCCATTGAATGTAACGATGTTATAAAAACGCGGTTCCCGATTTACGTACATATTGGAAGTACCGGCCACATAATAACCCGCTTTTGCGGTGGCAGTAAAACCGGTTTCGGTATAGTTGCTGCCCGCCTCATTGATCGCCTTTCCATTGATCATTCTGAATTTATCTACGAATTCCTGCGGCATTACCAGCGAGGCATTGAATGAGTTACCGTTCGCAGCCCGTGGGGCCGCATCATTTTCCCAGGCGGAATAGGCGGTATTGGCGCGGGTCCAGATCCCTTCTGTGCTCCAACCGGTAGTAAACAGATCGCGGTAAGACATAAAGGCAGCTACAAACGGATCGGCATTCGATTGTTTAAAAATATTCTTTCCATTGGCTTTGGCATGGTCTATAGCTGTTTTAATGGCTGCCGCCGCTTTGGCCCATTTGCCTGCGTCATAAATGGTATTCATCAATTGTTTACCATCGGGATTCTTATAATCCGCATAATCGGGATTGCCATTATACAGTGGACTTGCATCAAAAAGCAACACCTGTGCTTTCACCGCATCGATCACCAGTTTGTTGATGCGGCCGGTTTGCGTTGCGTCTTCCGTTCCGCCGGCAGTCAAATGTTTATCAGGCACCATTTCCTGCGCAGCATCTAATTCAGCCAGAATATAATCAATACACTCACTCCAGCTGTTGCGCGGCAACTGAAAATCGTCGTCATACCTGGCAACTTTATCACCGACAAGAATTACCGGACCATATAATTTCATCAACGTCCAGTAATAATATGCACGTAAAAAGCGTGCCTCGCCTTTGTATTGACCAATCAGTTCCTCACCATTCGGTTCTTTCAGCAGATTGGTTTCACTGTTTTCGATATTGGCCATAAATATATTGGCCATCCGGATGCCCTGGTAATTACTCGTCCAGATATTGACGGTGGTCACCGGACTTAATATTCCACTGGCCTGCAGGGAAGCGGAGTTCAACTCCAGTTCTTCGGTAAAATTGGCCCAGTAACGGGCCGACCCGGTTGTGGTTGACCAGGGATCGATTATATAACTGTAAACTGACGCCAGCCAGTTCTCGGTCTCTGTCTTGTCTTTAAAAATAACATCGGTTGAAACAAGGTCCTTAGGGATGTTATCGAAGTAGCCTTTCCTGCAGCCTGTTGCCACCCCAAGAAACACTATTATTATAAGTATCTTCTTCATTCTTAAATGCATTTGTAAGTGGTAAATGGTCAATGGAGAATGGTGAAATCCGTGCCGGCAGCCTTTCATTATCACAACCTGCCGCGCCCTGCCGTGATTATACAGGTATCGAATATCACATTAGAATGTCACTCTCGCGCCAAAATTATACGCCCTGATATTGGGATAGAACCCGCCTCTTGTAACGGTTGTGGAACTGGTTCCGGTATCATTCAGTTCAGGGTCCCAATACTTCCATTTCGAAATAGTGAACAGGTTGGTACCGTTGATAAATATCCGCAGGTTTTTGACCCTGTTCCGGCGTAATATCCCTGCAGGTAATGTATACCCCAGCTCGGCACTTTTCAACCTGATGAAATCTGCAGGATGCAACCACCAGCTGCTCACGAGAAAATTTGAGGTAGGATCGAGACTGCTGCTCAACCGCGGATAGAATGGACGGGCATTGGTATTATCGGGTGTCCAGCGATCTTTTATGGCAGCATACAGGTTCGGACTGTTTGCGCCGTTATTAAAAGGTAAAGTTCCATCACCTGAGCCATAAAGCAACCATACCTTACCAGTGCCCTGTACAAAAGCGCCGATATCAAAACCTTTGTAACCAAAGGCAATGTTCAAACCATACATCATCTTCGGCGTACCATTGGCATCCACACGCGACACATCAAAGTTGTTGATCTGTCCATCACCATTCAGGTCGGCATATTTAATATCACCCACCTGTGGGTTACCTGTTTGTTTTGCCCATTTATCGATCTCCTCCTGGCTTTCAAACAAACCAACCGCTGTATATAATTCCTTTGCATCCACTTCATGGCCCTTCCATTCCATCCACGGATATGGTTGCGGCGCCAATCCATCTTCCAGGTTCTTGTTTTTATTATAGGTAAAGGTGCCGGTGAAAGTTAACCAGGTGTTCTTTGCAAACGACCTGTTATATGAAAGCGACACGTCAATACCTTTGTTCAACACAATACCGATATTGCGGATGGGGTTGATGCTGCCGAAACCCGAAATGGTTGGAATGGTTTGGTCGGCGCGAAGCACATCCTCTCTTCTTTCGCGGAATAGCTCCACGATCATTTTGAGATCATTATGCAGGAAATTCATTTCTATACCGAGGTTATGACGGTAAGATGTTTCCCAGGTAGCGTCGGTTGCAATTTGCGATTGCGTATAACCACCGTAGTTTGGTGACAATGAAGATGGCGTTCCGAACTGGTAAACACCTGAAGACGTTTTCGTCAGCATATTCAGGTACAGGAACCTGTTCCCTGAATAACCGCCATTGCCGGTAAGGCCATAGCTATAACGTAGCTTGAAGTAAGATAATACCTCAGTAACCGGTTTGAAGAAATGCTCGCCCGATACCACCCAGCCTACACCAAATGAAGGGAAGAAACCATAACGTTTGGCGGGACTGAAATTTTCAGAACCGGTATAACCGAAATTGCCTTCCACAAAATACCGGTTATTGAAGCCATAAGTAGCACGGCCGGTTAAACCGCGATTTCGTACCGGTGTAGCTGTTGAAAAATTGGTGGCATTGCCATCGATATACTCCGACTGGTTGAATAACAACAAACCACCCACTTCATGTTTACGTCCGAAGTTCGCCTGGTAGTTCAACGAGGCTTCAGAATACATTCTGCGGTTGGTTGACCGTGCGGAAGCAAATGAAAGCAGATCGTTGCTGGTATTTAACTGCCGTGTAATGAGAGTACCATTCGCATCGCGGCCTTCTGCATAATACA
Organism: Niastella populi; assembly: GCF_002078015.1. GTDB lineage: Bacteria > Bacteroidota > Bacteroidia > Chitinophagales > Chitinophagaceae > Niastella > Niastella populi. Next base: position 15,951 of record NZ_LWBP01000195.1, read on the forward strand.
TGCGGGCAGCGCGCGTGGTGGCTACCGTAGCATCGGTATACACGTCGAATGAGAATAAACCGGAAGCAGACAAACCTTTTACGATCATGCCAAGATCCTGTTTAACCCTGATGTTCGGACGGATGGTTGCAGAGTAATCGTACCCCGAGCCAAAACCAAAAGCAAACCGGGCGGGGCTGCTTCGTCCATCGGGCGTACCGGCCCACTGGCCGTTTGAATATTTTGCCGGTATGATGTGCTGCGGAACCCGCAATGCCTGTTCAAATAAATTGTTCGATACATTGGCAACGGCGCCATCATACGGACCGTTCCTTTTATCCACTATGGCAGCAATGCCCAGATCGAGTTTGGTAGAACCCGTTATGTTCACGCCAATATTGGCTGTGAAATTGTACCGGCGATAATAGGATTTGGTATCGTAGCTTTCGTCTTTATAAGGTTTTATTAAACCGGTTTCATTGTAATAACCGGCAGAAATATAATAATTGGCTTTTTCGGCGCCGCCGCTTACATTGAAATTGGCACGTTGCGTTAAACCGAAATCGCGGAACAGTTCTTTATACCAGTTGGTGTTGGGATAAAGGTCGCGATCGGTGCCGTCGCGATGCAGGGCAATTCTTTCGTCAGTATAAAAAGCATCGCGCCCCCGTGTTTGAAGCGCTTCATTATACAATTCCATCCAGGCAGGCGCATCGAGCAATTCGGGCAGCTGAACAAACTGCGTAACGCCCTGGTTCACCTCTACATTGATCTGCGGTTTACCGGCAACGCCACGTTTGGTGTTGATAAGGATTACGCCATTCGCGCCTCTTGTGCCATACACCGCCGTTGACGTCGCATCTTTCAGTACCGTAAAAGTTTGAATATCTTCAGGGTCAACATCATTGAAACTTCTGTCGGGTACACCATCAATAATGATCAGCGGTGTTCTTGTGCTGGTTCCAAAAGTTGAAACGCCGCGTACAAGTACACTGGCATTATCAGCCCCGGGTCCCCCACCCCTCGATGTGGTAATAACGCCGGAGATCCGTCCGGCCAGCATACCGGCAATATCGCGTGCGGGTAATTTCAGATCTTCAGGCGTAACGGTTGCCTGCGAGCCTACAACGCTTACTTTCTTTTGCTGACCATAACCGATAACAGTCACCTCATCCATACTACCGGCTACTGGTGAAAGTTTTACGTTGAGGTCAACCCGGTTCTTTACCGGAAAACGTTCGAAACGATAACCGGTGTAGGAAAATTCGATGGAGTCGGCAGGGTTTACGTTGATTGAATAAAAGCCTTCCCTATTGGTGGCCGTAGCTATTGTTGTATTGTATATCCGGATAGTTACCCCTGTCAGGGGTTTATCCAGTTCATCAGTGACTTTTCCGGTAACGGTCAAAATACGGTCCTGGGCATTGGCGATGGCCGCCAGGAGTACAAGCGCTACAAATGGCAACAGCAAATACCATTTGCCAGCTAGCAATGGCGATTTCTTCAAGGTCATTAGCGTTAGTTTTTTTGTGCAGGGTTGTTATCTGGATGTTGAAATGAATGGACGGTACAGGGAATTATGCGGGTGAACAGACAGCCACCACAAATAGCAGTTTTTTTTCATGACAAGCATTTTTAAAGCGTTAGTTGTTTTATGTTCTACATAACAAAAATGGAAAAAAGATTCGGTATTCCAAAAAAATTATGTGCGTTCTTTATTTCATCTAACGTAAAATGCTCATTTTTAAGTGGAAGGAATGTTTTGAAATTTGACTGTCGAAGAATATTATGTAGGTCTTATTAATTGGGGCCGCGGTTTCAAAATTGGTAGGTACTGGTTCAAACAGACAAAAAACCCTGTTATTTCTTTCGAAATAACAGGGCCTATAATTTTCTGCAATTGAATATTGTCAGATCTACAATACCCAATCAGCAATTTACCATATTACAAACCGGCTTCAATATCAAACTTGATGGTAGCTGTACCTTCAAGTGTTGTTGTAGTAGCGCGGCGTGCAGTTGCTTTAACTTTGTAATAGAATACAGTTGCACCGAAATGATCTTTCAGGTCTACATCGCTTACGGTAAGATCTAAAGAAGTAGCGTACGTGTCAGGAATGCTTGACTTGCTGGCGAATGTGATGTAGTTGACAGGCGTGATCGCGTTTGAAGCGAAGCCTGCTTCTGCAGCACTGAACGAAGACCAGTTATCATCCTGTGTTGATTTTGTAAGATTCAAAGTGATGCTTTTCACTTTTACTTTCTTAATGTTGCCGATACCGAGGTCAGCATTTTCTTTTTTTAAAACACTGTCAATATTAATTCCCCATTGAAAAGCGGTTTCCTGTATATTACCGGCAGCAACCGGATCAATGGTAAACTTAACATCCGCTGTTTGAAGAGGAACGTTGATCGTAACCAGGTCTTTAACCTTGTCGCAAGAAGTAAAAAGGGTACTAAGAGCCAATACGGTAACAAATCCAAGAGATCTGTACAAAATTTTCATGATACTGATTTTGGGTTAAATTAGGTTCTAATAAACGAACAAATATATAATTTTTGTATCCCTCCTTATAGTAAAATGGTGCGAATGTTTAATTTTTGTATGCAGAAAAACCTTTATTGTATGCAAATGAAAAAAAAGGATCAGTATGCATGAATAATTTACTACTGATAATTTGGAAGTGTCAACTTTTCTTATAAATGAGTATGCAGGTATAGGTTATATCAGTGCAGGTAAATTTACCTGTAATAATACGCTGCTGAAGTGGGCATGCAGGTAGTTGATCTACTGCGGGAATGAAAACTATCGGAGATCACTAATAAAAAGGCTGCCGGCAAACATATGATTGCGGCAGCCCTTTCTTGAAATATACATTAATCTTTCGCTTTTTTGATCATAGGCAATTTTGCATATTGAACCAGTACTGAATCGTAAAGACCCAGCAGGCTCTGCAAGTTGTGATTTAACACATTGATCGCCGGCATTTCGTTAGGTATGGCAACACAGTTGTCTGATTTAACGATATAAGTCAACAGGGGAGCATAGTAGTTGAGACCGTTTACGATCAATGGCGATACTTTACGATAGGTACTGCAGTTGGCATCGGGACAATCGGTAAAGGGATTGTACTCAGCTACGTAATTAGACAATGACTGGCAGGGAACTCCCGTTGAAGGTATTGGAGTTGATGTATACTCTCTAACCAACATAATGGAATCTCTGTAACCCACGATCTGCATGTTTACACCGTTTACATTTACACGATTATCGTTCAACATATTCAACATGGTATTTGATGCCGGAACAGGAACCGTGCTTATACCAGGAAAAAAATGCTTTTTTACTTCATCATTGGCATTCCGGTTAAGGAAATTCTGAATGGAAGCCTGATCAGTGATAACGGTGTTTTGTGTATATATGGCAAGCTCTTTAATTTCCATAGATTCACCGGGATAATAAGACTCAAGAATGGTGTCTCCCGGAACAGTAACTTCAGATTTGTCTTTCTTACATGCATTTAAAAATGCTACAGACACTAACAAAGGGAGCAGGATTTTGTACTTCATCGCGTTTATTATTATAGTTTATATTGAATACACAATGCTATGGCTGGTTAGCACACACACTTCGGCCATTACAGCCGCAACGATGCGTCTATTTACTTTTTCTTCCCGGCTAAAGCTTCGCTAATAGTAATACAGTAAGGCTTTACACCTTATTCTTTTGGCAGTTAGGGGCTAACAATTGTTCAATGTAGGCAAAACAACAGGCAATTTTCGTTTCTGCAATAGATTAGACAAGCGGTTTGCAGATGTAGTTAAAACTCTTGTGGCAATCTGAATCTTTCGTTTCCTGCAATCGGTGGGATTTGATTATCAGGGATGGCAAGTATTTATAATTGTCAAAATTACACATATCAGTTCACATAAACAACAGCCTCGTAAAAAAAGTTCTCTACTAAGAGCAGATTCATCACCGGGAAGTTGCATCTTCCTGTAAATTATTTTTAGAAAAAAAATGTAATCGCTTTAAATGCGTAAATCAATTACGTGTGCCGTTTATAATACTCCATAAATAAAAAACTCCTGTATTGAAATACAGGAGTTCAGGATAATCATTTGCACCTGGAATAGACATTCAAAGCTGAACGATTATCGCTGTACGAAATAAAATGCAAATTGTTCCCTGTACCGCCGGGCGTTGGCCCAATGGCCGGGTTCTTTGCTATTATTGATTATTATACTCACTTTAAAAAATACACTCTTTATCTTTTTTACCCATTCGCCATATCTTAAAACGTGTTCAAAAAGATCAACGATTTGGGATAAAAAACTACCAATTGATACTATACATTCCCGTAAAGGTTCAAACGCCAAACCATCCTGCCCCCTCCTGTAAAAAAACAGTAAACACAAATCATACTGCCTGACCCGCCAGTTTAGTTCACTCAGCCCCTGTTACCCCGTCAGCTACAGGTTGTAAAATGGGTACAGGTTTTATCAGCAAACCGGCTGACTACAGCAACGGATCTCCCCCGGGTGCCGGTAAACCGGAATGACCAGCTTTGTTTCGGAAAATATAAAATGAAGCAGGAAGGCGGATGATAGTTTCATATGACAATCGTTAAGGTTATGGCAATGGCGCGTTGGCGCTTTTTCCAGGGTGCAGCCCTTAATAACCCCGGCAGCTTTTTAATATGAATATCTTCTGCTGGAAGATCTTTACAAACCTATTATTAACCAGTGAATTAGAGGTACGGATTTTGATCTTTATGGTTTGATTTTTATTCATAGCGGTATAAAAACCGGTATTGGGAAGCGTAAATAGTCACAAATACACTTATGCTGCCGGAAAATTAATTTTTCCCTACTTTTAACCCGCTAACGATTACAGAAAGGGGGGATCACATGCGTTGTAAAGCCATAGGCACACTTTCTATATTGCTATTGCTGGCAACATGCTCAGTTGCCTGGAATTACCCGGTAAAATACCTCGGCATCGACCAGGGTTTATCGAATAATGTGGTTATTACAATTTACCAGGACTATAAAGGCTTTATGTGGTTTGGCACCTACGATGGCCTCAACCGCTATGACGGCTACGGTTTTAAAATATTCAGGAACGTCATTGGCGACAGCACCTCCCTGAATAACAATACCATTTATACGATCGAGGGGGATAAAGAAAACAATATTTGGGTGGGCGGACTGAAAGGCGCCTGCGTGTATGACCCGGTAAGATCGAATTTTTCGCGGTTACAATACAGCACATTCAACGGGGGGGCCCTGCAATACCTGCAGGATAATATCCATACCATTAAAGCCTCGGCTGCCGGTTATATGCTTATAGGCACCCAGCAAAACGGATTACTCCTGTTTGAAAACAAACGTTCAATCGGTATACAGGTCCCTTTTCAGCAACATAGTTCCTACGATGTAACTGCCGTTGAACCCGATAAACGACACAATGCCATCTGGGTCTTTATTCAACAGGTTGGTCTCTGCCGGTACGATCATTCAAAAAAAAGCCTGCAGCTTGTAAGCAATGCTTTTAAACAGGCCAATAGCTTAAAAGCCGATAAACAGGGTAATCTCTGGCTGGGAAACGAAAATGGTCTTTATCACTTCGACGTTTCCACCTGGCAGTATTCAAACAACTATCTTCCCTGGCGCAGCAAGATCGTTAACCTGAATTTCGATAAACAGAATGTGCTATGGATCGGTTCAGACGGCAATGGCCTGCTGCAACTGCGGCCCGGCGACACAAAAGCATCGCCGTTTGTTTCAGCCACAGGTAAACCGCTGGTGAACAGCAATGCCGTGTATGCTATTTATGAAGATGCAGACGGCCGCAACTGGATCGGCACATTGCGTGGCGGCATCAATATGTTAGCGCCGCGCACAAGCTCATTTACGAACATTACGTATAATCCGCCGGGGAACGACAACCTCGTCAACAACTTCATACTGTCGTTCTGCGAAGACGAAAAGAACAATCTTTGGGTTGGAACCGATGGTGCAGGGCTCCGGTACTGGAACCGGAAACAAAATACCTTCACTCAATACGTCAACAACAGCACCACCGGTAATTCCATCAGCAGTAATTTCATTACAGGTATTGTTAAAGATAAGCATAATGAAATATGGGTATCTACCTGGCTGGGCGGCATCAACCGTTTTAATAAAAGCACCGGTACCTTTACCCGCTACGATTGCTACAACCCGGTAACGCGTGAAAAAGAGAATAATGTGTGGCTGTTGTACCGCGACGCTCAGAACAGGTTGTGGGCCGGCGCCACCAACGAAGGCAGCCTGTACCTGTTCAATTATCAAAGCAACCAGTTTGAGCTGTTCGACAATAACATTACCAACCTGCAATGTATTGCCGAAGACCGGCAGGGCGGTTTCTGGGGCGGCAATTATTCTACCCTCTTCCGCATTGATCGCAACAACAAAAAACATCAGCGCTACAATATAGATTATACCCTGCGCTGTATTCATGAGGATGCGAAACACAATTTCTGGATCGGCACCCAGGAGGGCGGTTTATTATTATTCGATCGTACAACAGGCAAATACAAACGTTTTACTACAGCCGACGGTTTGCCCGGCAATTCCATTCTGCGGATGCTGGAAGATGCTGCCGGTAATTTATGGTTAAGCACCTATAATGGGTTGTGCCGGTTCAACCCCCAGACAAAAACCTGCCGGAACTTTTCTCAATCCGACGGATTGCAAAGCAACCAGTTCAGTTTCAACGCAGGTCTTGCTTTGAGTACCGGCGAATTCCTTTTCGGGGGTATAAAAGGGTTCAATGTTTTTTATCCCGACAGCGTACAGGATGAAGCTGAACAACCAGCCATTTTTTTGACGGGACTAAAAATAAACAATGCGCCCGCCGAAGGGAATGATCAATACATTACAGCCAGAACGCTCGACCGTATTGACGAGGTCACCATTCCTTTCGACCGCGCGGTGGTATCGCTCGATTTCCTGGCACTGGAATACAATGGCGCCGACAAGATCAATTACGCTTATTTCTTACAGGGCTGGGATAAAGACTGGAATTATGTGAACCGCATCAGAACCGCCAACTACTCGCGATTGCAGGAAGGAAAATACCAGTTCAGGGTGAAGATCATGAACCCCGACGGCACCTGGGGCAACGAAACCCGTCTGCTGAACATTATAGTGCTGCCGCCCTGGTACAGAACGTGGTGGGCCTATTTATTATATGCGGTGTCCTTTGCCGGCATTATATATATCTACATTCGCTATACCCGCACGCAGGAACGGTTACGCTACGAGATCAAACTGGCACATGTAGAGAATGAAAAAGAGAAGGAATTGATGGAGCGGAAGATGACCTTCTTCACCAATGTGTCGCATGAATTCAGAACACCGCTTTCACTGATCATCAACCCGCTAAAGGAAGCGCTGCATACAGAACCCCGCAACGATCTGAGAACCGCATGGCGCAATGCGCGTCGTTTGTTAAGCCTGGTTGATCAGTTACTGCTTTTCAGAAAAGCAGACAATGGATCCGATACCTGTACAATTGCCGCCATCGACATTATTCACCTTTGCGAAGAGGTTCACCAGTGCTTTGTGCACCAGGCCAAAACGAAAAACATCGATTACCGCTTCACAACGGTAACGCCTTCCCTGACCATTTATGCAGATTATGAAAAGATAGAAATTGCCCTTTTCAACCTGTTGTCCAACGCATTTAAATTCACGCCTGACCATGGTTCTATTATTTTTAGTGTGCTGGAAACAAACAATACGGTGATCCTCGACATTCGCGATACCGGTTGCGGCATCGAGGCGGCCGACAGCCAGCGCATATTTGAAAAGTTTCAACAGGCAGGGCATGGCAAACGGCAATCGGGTTTCGGTATCGGGCTGTTCCTGGTAAAACAATATATAGAAAACCATAACGGCACGGTAACCTGTACCAGTGCGTTGAACCAGGGCACCACATTTTCCATTACATTATATAAAGGTTACAGCCACCTGCCCGCCCATTACGATTTCGTATCCGGCAAGGTGAATGAAGAGCACAATCTGCTGAAGGAATTGGCCGTGGAAGCTGACCAGCAACCTGAGGAAGAAAATGAGCCGGCGCCCGTTAAACAGGAAGGCAAACGGGCGGAAGAAGTGGTGACACAGAAGAAATCGATCCTGTTGATAGACGATAACCGGGACATCACCCAGTACCTGCAACAAATGTTCGAAAACAATTACCTGGTGTATGCAGCAGATAATGGCGACGATGGGTACAAACTGGCCCTGCGGCACACGCCCGACCTGGTTATCAGCGACATCAATATGCAGGGTATGGATGGACTGGAGCTCTGTTCAAAATTGAAACAGTCCGATATCCTTGGTCATATTCCCGTGATCCTGCTCACCGCCTCTGCCGCCACCGATATGAAATTAAAAGGTATTGAAGGCGGCGCCGACGATTATATTACCAAACCTTTCGATAAAACACTGCTTCAGGCAAAAGTGGAGACTATTTTGCGGAACCGCAACCTGCTGCAGCGTTTCTTTTTCGACAGCATCACCCTGAAAGAAACATCCACAAAAGTGCCGGCCGAATACCAGGAGTTCCTGCGTAAATGCATTTCGGTGATAGAGCAGAACATCGATACCGAAGACTTTACCATCAAAAAATTCTCCCAGGCAATGGGTATGAGCCATCCGGCCTTATATAATAAGGTGAAATCGATCTCGGGCCAGTCATTAAATGCTTTTATCCGTTCTATCCGGCTCCGGCGGGCTGCGGTGCTGATGTTGACGGAGAACATGAACATCAGGCAGGCCGCCTTCCAGGTAGGCATCAATGACGTTCGCTACTTCCGCGAACAGTTTGTAAAAGTATTCCATATGACGCCATCGGAATATATAAAGAAATACCGCGGCGCATTCAACAGGGATCACAATGTGATAAAAAGCGACCTATGAGGATGTGACAGTATTCATTATCCCATTTTGTATTCCCTGTATTTCATTGTCAAATTATCACATTATCCCATTAAATTCACCCCCCTCATTTTAGTGATTTACCCCCTCTTCTCCCCCTTTTACCAACCTACTTTGCAGAAGGCTGAAGGCGCAAGGCAGAAGGCATAAGGCCTAATCCCCGGATTTCGGGCTTACTGAAAATATTCGGGGGAATGGCATTTCGAAACCAGCGTTCAGCGTTCAGCCTTAAGCCTTCAGCGTAATTGATTTCTTAACCCAAACGAGCTTGTTCGTATGAGACAATTTCTGCACCTGCAACACAGGGCGGCCGGTTTTCTGTTTACCCGGGCCGTCAAACAAATGCTTCTCATTGCCTTTTTTCACGTGATCAGTTTACCGCTGTTTGCCCAGTCCCCGGTTCAGGGCAGGGTTACCGGCAATGAAGGTCCATTGGCTGGGGTTACCGTCACAATTAAAGGCACTCAAACATCCACCGTTACCGATACGGCTGGTAAGTTTTCCATTTCCGCCGCCGATAAGTCGGTGCTGGTATTCACACATATTAATTATGCAGTTCGGGAGATCACCGTAAATGGTACGGAAGAGATCAATGTAACCCTGAACGCGGCGAACAGCAACCTCAACGAAGTGATCGTGATCGGGTACAACACGCAAAAGAAAGCCACGCTCACAGGATCCGTTTCTGTCGTAAAAGGCGCCGACCTGGTAAAGAGCCCGCAGGTAAACGTTTCCAACTCCCTGGCCGGCCGCGTATCGGGTATCATCCTTAACAACCGCAGCGGTGAACCGGGTTACGACGGCTCCAGTATTTCCATCCGCGGAAAAGGTACAACCAATAATAATGACGTACTGATCGTAGTTGATGGCGTACCGGGACAGATAGGCGGGCTTGAAAGATTGAACCCGAACGATATTGAAAGCATGTCTATATTAAAAGACGCTTCTGCCGCCATCTACGGCAGCCGTGCCGCAAATGGCGTAATTCTCATTACCACCAAACGCGGCAAAACGGGCAAACCATCCATTTCGGTCAGTTACGACCATGGCTTTTCTTCCCCTACCCGTTTACCCAAAATGGCCGATGCCGCCACTTACGCAGCCATCAGCAATGAAATTGCATATTATAATAACCCGGCCGGCGGCATGAACCAGCAATACGCTGCTGCCGACATTCAAAAGTTTGCCGATGGCACTGATCCGCTAAACTTTCCCAATACCGATTGGGCAAAAACGACCCTTAAAAACTCCACGGGGCAGGACAATGCCAATGTTTCGATTTCCGGCGGCTCAGATAATGTGCGTTATTATTTAAGCGCCGGTTTCCTTTACCAGGATGGCCTGTACAAAAACGGCGCTGCCAAATACAATCAATACAGCTTCCGCTCGAACATCGACGCCAATATCACCAAAGACTTCAAGGTGAGCCTGTACTTATCGGGCCGCGAAGAAGACCGGCAATTCCCCACCTCATCCGCAGGCAGCATCTTCCGCTCTATCTATCGCGCCTACTCAACCATCCCGGCCTTCTACCCCAATGGCCTGCCTTCAACTGGTATTGAAGGAAATAATCCGGCGCTGATGGCAACAAGTATAGGCGGCCTTTCGAAAAATCCCGGCCAGGTATTTAATGGCATATTGAAAAGCAGTTATAATATTCCCGGCGTAAAAGGCTTATCGGCAGAAGGATTTGCGGCGGTAGACAAATCGTGGTTCTTCACAAAAACATTCAATACGCCTTACGTCCTGTATTCATACGACAAGGCCACTGATAATTATAACCCGAGGGTCGTTGGCGGCAGTAATAACGCCGCTACCCTCAATGAAAGCCAGGAGAACAGAACACAGATCACTACCAACATCAGGCTGAACTATATAAATAATTTCGGTGATCATAATATCAATGCCTTCATTGGATACGAACAAAGTGAAATGAAACGCGACACCTTCGGCGCTGCCCGTATAAATTTCCCTTCGGTTCAAACACCTGAATTATCGCAGGGCGGCACCGCTGCTACCGACCGCGACAATGGCGGCAAAAGCAATAACTACACCCGCAAAAGCTATCTGGGAAGAATAGCCTACAACTATGACGAACGCTATCTGTTCGAAGCACAAATGCGTATCGACGGCTCATCTACTTTCCCCAGCGGCAAACGGTATGGCTATTTCCCATCAGTATCGGCAGGCTGGCGCATTTCCAATGAAAAATGGTTCCGCGACCTTACGTTTATAAATGAATTGAAGATCCGTGCATCCTATGGCGTATTGGGTAATGACAACGTGGCCATGTTCCAGTACCTGAACAATTATTCATTCAACAGCCAGGTGGTATTGGGACCGGGTATAGTGCCCGCCATTGACCTTACCAAACTGGCCAATTCACAAATACATTGGGAGGAGGCGCGTAAAACAGATATCGGTATAGAAGGGGTTGTGCTCAGGGATATCTCGTTTGAATTCATCTGGTTCAGACAACAACGCACCAATATCCTTGCCAACCGTAACGCATCCATACCTGCCGTCACCGGCATTGTAAATCCATTTGGCTCCGATCCTTTGGTTCCCTCTGAAAACATCGGTGAAGTAAATAGCAATGGGATCGAAGCAACATTGGGTTACAACAACCGTAAAGGAAAATTCCATTATGGCGCTTCCGCCAACATTACCTATGCCAAAAACAAGATCATCTTTATCGATGAAGCGCCGGCTGTACTTACCTGGCAAAAACAAACCGGCGGCCCATTGAACAATTACCTCCTGTATAATTCGCTCGGCATCTTCCGCAGTGCAGATGAGATCAACAAATACCCGCACCTGAGCGGTGCGCAGCCCGGCGATCTTATTTTGCAGGATTATAACAACGATGGCAGGATCACCGCCGACGACCAGGTAAGAACAAAATATGGCAACATTCCTCAAATCACGTATGGCATATTGATGAATGCAGATTACAAATCGTTTGACGTATCTGTCGTCTTTGCCGGACAAACCCGCGTAAGCCAGTTCGTATTGCCCGAGTCGGGCACGGTTGGTAACTTTTACAGCAGTTGGGCCGATAATCGCTTGAGCCCATCGAATGCCAACGGTTCATATCCCCGGGTCGACACCCGTACATCGGCTTCTGTCAATGGCGGCTTGTACCCCAGTACATTCTGGCTGAACAATGCCTCCTTCCTGCGATTGAAGAATATAGAGCTTGGTTATAATATCACCGGCGCGGCATTGACAAAATTAAAAATGCAATCACTGCGGGTATACCTGAGCGCCTTCAACCTGTTCACCGTTACAAAAGTGAAAGACTACGATCCGGAAGGCGATAATTACAGCGGGCAGTTCTATCCGCAGCAACGAATTGTAAACCTGGGTGTAGGATTAAGATTTTAAACTGTAAATAGGCAGACAATGAAAACAACCATCTTTCGAAATATATTTTATACAGCTTGTATCGCATCGGCGCTTACCGCCTGCAGAAAAGATTTTCTTACCATTCAGCCAACTGACCGGGTTTCTGAAGGCGCTATCCTCTCAGACTCGCTGTTATTTGAAGATTATGTATATGGCCGGTATGTAGGCATCCGGTTACAGGATAAAGAAGGCGATGGCACCAATCCCGGTTTCGGCCGTGGATTTGAATATGCCATGTGGAGTTCGTTAACAGACGAAAGTATCTACAACAACGATGATAACACCTGGCTGGTGCAAAGAGGTTTACTGGCGCCTGAGAACACCGGTATTGCCGGTACCATCTGGGGGCGCAGTTATCGCGGCATCCGCGATTGCAATTTCGCTATCTCCAATATCGGTAAAGTCCCTATGAGTGCCGCGAAAAGAGATCGCCTGACGGGAGAACTGAAATTCATCAGGGCATTCCGTTATCACGATATTATAAGAAATTACGGTGCGGCTATCTTAATGGGCGACTCTGTCTATAACCTCAACGACAATCTGCAGGATGAAGCATTGTTCAAAAGAGCATCCTTAAAAGAATCGATCGATTATGCAGTAGCGCAACTCGATGAAGCCGCAGCCCTTTTGCCATTGAACAATGACGACAAATGGCTGCTAGGGCGCGCTACAAAAGGCGCGGCACTGGCGCTTAAATCAAGACTATTGTTATATGCGGCCAGCCCGCTTTATGCAACCGGTACCTGGCAGGCAGCAGTAACCGCTGCACAGGCGGTTATAGGCCTGAATAAATACAGCCTGTATACCGGTGGTTATGGCAACCTGTTCCTGAATGGCGACAACAGCGAAGCCATCTTTGAACGGTTGTATACGAAGAATGCAGGCCATACCCATCTTGAAATTGCCAACGGCCCCAACAGTTATGGCGGCTGGGGCGGTAACCTGCCCTTACAAAACCTGGTAGATGATTACCAGATGAACAATGGGAAATTCATCACCGACGGCACATCGGGTTACGATGCACAGAACCCATATGTTAACCGCGACAAACGCTTTTACGAAACCATCCTGTATAACGGCGCCGCCTACCGCGGCAGTACCATAGAAACATTTTTGCCTGGTGGTAAAGACAGCAAGGATGGTCCTGATAACTGGAATACTTCCAAAACCGGTTATTACCTTAAAAAATTCATGAACGACGCCTATCCTTTGCAAAATCCCTGGGGCAATGCCGGTTTTCAGCCCTGGTACTATATCCGCTATGCGGAAATACTGTTGAACTTTGCAGAAGCTGCCAATGAAGCCTACGGAGCAGATGTAGTGCCACCCGGTTCTACCCTGTCGGCCCGTACCGCGGTAAACCTGGTTCGGCAAAGAGCAGGTGTTAACATGCCGGCACTTGCTTCCGGTTTGTCACAAACGCAAATGCGTGATGCCATCCGTTACGAACGCCGGGTTGAACTGGCTTTCGAAGAGCATCGCTTTTATGATGTAAGAAGATGGAAGATAGCCGAAGTAACGGAAAACAAACCGGCCGGCGGTATAACCGTTACCAAAACAGGAAGCACTTATTCCTATGCCACCAAAGTAGCGCTGGATGGCCGTAAATTCGAAAGCAAACATTACTGGCTGCCCATACCACGGGCTGAAATTCAGGCCAGCAATAACAAAATAGCGCAAAACAGCGGCTACTAATCTTTCAATTAAAATCAATATCTTAATACCAAAGAGCTGCGGCCATGCCGCCTTTTTGTTTAATGAACGAACGGGAACGAAGTCTGTAAAATCATAACAATTCGGGAATATGAACTGGAATCGTAATTATTGTGTGCTGTTATTGTTCCTGTTGCCGGCGATTGCATTTGCCCAGGAAACCAGACAGCAGCTTTTGTTCAACGACAACTGGAAGTTCTACAAAGGCGAGGTAAAAGAAGCGGAAAAGACGGCATTCAACGATGCCTCCTGGCGCACGCTGAACCTGCCGCACGACTGGAGCGTTGAAGGCCCCTTCAGTAAGGAATGGGCCAGTGGAACCGGTTACCTGCCGGGCGGCATCGGCTGGTACCGTAAAACATTTACCCTTCCGGCAAAATGGAGCGGCAGGAACGTATTCATTTATTTTGATGGCGTTTACAAGAACAGCGAAGTGTTTATCAATGGCCACTCCATTGGTAAACGGCCGAACGGGTTTATTCCGTTTCAATACGAACTAACGCAATACCTGAAAGCCGGCGGCAACAATACCCTTGCGGTAAAAGTAGATCATTCCGCCTTTGCCGATTCACGATGGTATACCGGTTCAGGCATTTATCGCAATGTATATCTCATTGCCACCAACCCGGTGCACATCGATAAATGGGGCGTGGCATTCAGCACCCCCGTTGTATCGGCAGCCAGCGCAACCGCAAACATAGCGGTAACAGTAGCCAATAGCAGCAAGGCAAACCAGCCGGTAACCGTACAATGCACATTACTCGATAAAGATGGCAAACAGATAGCAACGGCACAAAAGAATATAACCGCCAATACAAAAACCACATCCGAGGCCGGTTGTACTTTCAATGTTTCAAATCCTGTATTATGGTCGGTTGATAACCCTTACCTGTACACTCTACGGGTGTCGCTTTTGGCTGGCGGAAAGAAAACCGACGAATGGACAGACAAGGTCGGCATTCGCTCGATCAGGTATGACGCCAACAACGGTTTTTTCCTGAACGAAGTATATACCAAACTGCTGGGCGTTTGTATACATGACGATGCGGGCGTACTGGGGGTGGCCGTTCCCGAAGAAGTATGGATCAGAAGGTTCCGCACCCTGAAAGCAGCCGGCGTAAACTCCATACGGTTTAGCCATAACCCCCATGCCGATTATCTATACCGCTTATGCGATGAAATGGGTTTTGTGGTAATGGACGAGGCGTTTGACGAATGGGAAGCAGGCAAGAACAAATGGATCAAAGGCTGGAACAAAGGCACGCCGGGCAGGGATGGTTATAATACTTATTTTAAAGAATGGGCCGACCGCGACCTGCGCGACATGATCCTGCGTAACAGGAACCGCCCCTCTATTATCATGTGGAGTATTGGCAATGAGATCGATTATCCAAATGATCCCTATACGCATGAGATCCTGAACAGCGGTAATAATCCGCAGATCTATGGCAGGGGGTACGATTCCACGCATCCGCCAGCCTCACGATTGGGTGAGATCTCGAAACACCTGGTACAGGTGGCAAAAAAATATGATACCACCCGCCCTGTTACAGCCGCACTTGCCGGTGTTGTTATGTCGAACACCACCAGCTATCCCGCCAACCTCGATATTGTGGGTTATAATTACCAGGATTACCGCTATGAAGAAGACCATAAAAAATATCCCAACCGGGTAATCTATGATAGTGAAAACGGTATGCGGCTTTCAGCGTGGAATGCTGCCAGCAAACCGTATGTGGCCGGCATGTACCTGTGGACGGGTATCGATTACCTCGGTGAAGCCGGTGAATGGCCGAACCGCAGCAACCAGGCGGGACTGTTAGACCTTGGCGGTTTTGCCAAACCGGAGTATTATTTCCGGCAAAGCCTCTGGACACAAAAACCGATGGTGTATATCGGTACAGCCCATATTCCCAAATCGGAAGACAATGGGATCTGGAGCCACCGGCAGGCTGCGCCTAAATGGAATGGAACCGATGGGGATTCCATCAGGGTAAACTGTTTTACCAATTGCGATGAAACAGAATTGTTCCTCAATGGAGAATCATTGGGTAAAAGAACGATGGCTGATTCGAAGAACAGGTTGATGTACTGGAACACGGTGTATCACCCCGGTGAACTGATCGCAAAAGGATACAAAGATGGCAAAGAAGCAGCCCGGTATTCGCTGGCCACTACAGGTAAGGCTACTAAAATTGCGGCCGGTATTTATAAAGATCCCCTCATCGATGCACGTACCGGTGTGCAGCAAATTGAAGTGGCACTTACCGATGACAAAGGACAAAAAGTATATGATGCAGAAGATGCCGTTACTGTAAGTATAAAAGGCGCCGCCACTTTACTGGGCCTCGAGAACAGTGACGCCAATGATGTGAGCGATTATAAAGCAGATACAAGGAAGGCAAGACATGGTAAGCTGATCGTATATGTGCAGCCTGCATCCAAAGGCGGAGCATATGAAGTTAAGCTGCAGGCCGCGGGTATGGAGCCGGTAGTATTGCTGTTTAACTGATTATCGGATGACCCGCCTTTTAGGGTTCGGTTATCCCCTATAAAGTACTCGTCTTACTAAAATTACGCAAAAGGGTGCGCCTCCTGAATTAAGAGATGCACCCTTTATGTTTTAATGTAATAATGGTTCTAAATTTGCTGTTTCAGGCTGGCTAAACATCACACAAATGAAGAAAATAATTTTAATATCTGTTCTATTCCTGCTGATCGCCCGTATTTCCCCTGTTGCGCAACAACTGGCGCCGTTACCCAATAACAATAAAGAATGGAGCGATCCCTGCGAACCGTTCCGGATTGCCGGCAACCTGTATTATGTAGGCACGTATGATCTTAGCTCCTATTTGCTGGCTACGCCCAAAGGCCATATTCTTATCAATACCGGTTTGGCCGAATCGGTTCCCATGATAAAAAAGAACATGGAGCAACTGGGTTTTAAAATGAGCGATATAAAGATCCTGCTAACAACCCAGGCGCATTATGATCATGTGGCCGGTATGGCTGATATAAAAAAACGCACCGGCGCCAAAATGTGGGTCGATGAAAAAGACGCCCAGGCGCTGGCAGATGGCGGCAACTCAGATTATTATATGGGAGGAAAAGGTCCTTTGTTCCTACCGGTAAAGGCTGATAAACTTTTGAAAGATCACGATACCATTAGTTTGGGCGGCACAAAACTGGAGCTGCTGCACCATCCCGGCCATACAAAGGGTTCCTGCAGTTACCTTGTAACCGTAAAAGATGAAAAGAAAAATTATACTGTGCTGATCGCAAACATACCTACCATTTTAGGCGGAACAAATTTGAGCGGTATGCCCGGTTATGCGGATATCGGTAAGGATTTTGGCTATACTATCGACACGATGAAGAAGATACAATTTGATCTTTGGGTAGCATCGCATACCAGCCAGTTCGATATGCACAAAAAAAGAAAGAAAGGCGACGCCTATAATCCTGAAGCCTTTGCCGGCCGTAGCGATTACGATGCGGTAATGGGGGAACGCGAAACCGATTATAAAAAACTACAGGAAGCGAAATAGGTAACATTCATATGCGATGACAATGCTCACTATTCTATAGACTTTAAATAAGTTGAAGTTGAACTTCAATATCCATCGATGAGCTGCGGGGTATTGAGTTCAATATTGCATATCTATAAAAAAAGTTGGCCCACCCCTGGAAAGAGGGGCCCAACTCTTTTTAAATTTATTTACATTCCGCTTGCCCGCATGGCCCACACTATTTTCACATGCCGGTAAGCGCCGGCTTCCGACCATTCACTATCATAATTAAGTCCATACGGCCAGAAATGCCCGCCACCGGTATTGATCACCGCACCAGGCCCGTCGAACGAGCGGATACAATCAACCGCAATCGTGCCGACAAATAATCCACCGGAAATATTCGAATTCCATCCCGACGACAGGCCAACGCCATACGTATGCGCAATTTCATGCATAGCTGTTCGAACAGCCTGGTAGCTGGTATTTGCACCAAACCTGATGTTACCGTTGGTGCTGCCATCTGCGGTAGGAACGCCGGTGTTATACTCAACCGTCAATGTGCGGGCAGGCCAGTTGGCGCCGGCATTGTACCGGGCACAGGCTGCATTCATGGCATTGGTTATACGGGTTTGCACATCGGCCGGCACATTGGTACTGGTGAGCGTCCAGGTAAGTTGTCCGCTATGCGTTACCCGTAACAAGCCCCATTGCTGGTTTTCACCGCCCCAGTAGCCCCATTGTGCAACATTCGCACCCGGTGATTCCGATTGCCCGGCCACATCCAGATCCTTACCGCTGTTGCGGTTTACGATACGGTAATAACCGTTTCCAACACTGATGAATTGCCATTGCTGGTTATTGGCGCCGGAATAATCCTGGATGCTCACATTGTTACCATCGGCTGTGCCACTCTGGTATACCTCCAGCGATTTACCGCTTTGTACACCAATGATCGAATAATATCCGCCCGACAGTTGCGTCAGTGTCCACCGTTGATTGGTTGCGCCGGCAGCGCCCCACTGTAATACATTGGCGCCATTCGCCGTTGAGGCTGAAGCCACATCGAGTACCATACCGCTTTTGCGGTTTACGATGAGGAACGTACCATTGGCCAGGGTTTGTAACGTTTCTGAAGCGGGTACTCTTGCCGCGGAAAGGTCCTCCTGTTTGGTGGTATTCACTGCAGGAGCGTCTGTGCCGGCATTTTCGGGGACGCCATCTTTTTTACAGCTTACAATAATTAATGGCACAAGAATAAACAACGCCAGGCAGCGTTGTACAAGCAATCTGTTTCCCATACAAGGTTTAATTTTAAGGTAATTGAATTGATCATGAATTTACCTTGATGCCTGATGACGCACAGGGGGCTAACTAATTTAAAATGGGGGGCATTTTGATACCCTTTCCCTTCTCTATATTCAATGACATAAATTGTGGCGGTAATGGCTTATCACTATATTCCAGCGTTATGTGATCTTCGCGTTTTCGCTCACAAACAAAAAACCCCGGCCAATACCGGGGCTTAATTAGAACAAATATGAGCAAACAGCGCTTTCGGTAAATGGGGGGTGTTCGCCGGGCGCCCCTTTCTTACTTTACCGCTGTGAATGTATTGTTGTTATAGTTCCATCAGCGTTATGTTTCAATTCGGTAACCTTTACATTGCGCAAATGTGTTTTACCCGACAATTGTATATCATGATAGAACAAATACCATTTGCCATCTTTTTCAATTATCGAGTGGTGATTGGTCCAGCCTTCAACGGGTGAAAGCAATACGCCTTTGTAGGTGAACGGTCCGTTCGGATTATCGCCAATGGCATATACGATATTATGCGTATCGCCGGTTGAATAAGAGAAATAATACTTTCCATTGTATTTATGCATCCAGGCAGCTTCAAAGAACCGGCGGTCGTTATCTTTCTCTTTGTACAATTTACCGGCGCTGTCTACAACCTTTACTTCCTTAACAGGCCCGGCAAAACTTTTCATATCGGCGCTTAATTTGGCTACGCGGGGTAAAATGGCCTGTTCATCGGGCTGACGCAGTTTGCCGGCGCTGTCGTATTTGTTATTGTTCCAGCGTTGTAATTGTCCGCCCCAGATACCCCCGAAATACATATAATACGAGCCATCGTCGTCTTTGAATACACAGGGATCGATACTATAGCTTCCCTTTATAGGTTCCTTTTCTGCGGTAAATGGTCCTTCCGGCGTTTTTGACGTAGCTACGCCTATCCTGAATACATCCTGTTTGTCTTTTACAGGAAAGTATAAATAATATGTACCGTTGGCAAAGGCTGCGTCGGGCGCCCATAACTGCCGGCCCGCCCAGGGAATATCCTTTACATGCAATGCCACACCATGATCGGTTACTTTACCCCCTACGGCGTCCATAGAAAGAATGTGATAGTCCATCATATTGAAATGATCGCCATTATCATTCTCAGGCGTACCGGTTGCCGTATCGTGCGATGGATAAATGTATATTCTGCCGTTGAAAACATGGGCCGAAGGATCGGCGGTATAAATATGCGATACCAACGGTTGCTGCAGGTATTTATCATCCGCAGCATTGGTGTTTATCTCGGTTGAATCTGTTGTGGGGGCTGTGCTGTTACCGGCATCATTGCAGGCGGTAATTACCGCTATGGCCGATGCCATTAAAAAGATCTTTCTTTTCATATGTTATATAGTGTGTTGTTTTTTTGTCGCAATCGTCGTTTAAGGTGCATTTTACCTAAAAATACTGAAATCGTTTACATAAGATTCTGCCAGTTGTAATTTCCCTGATGAATGATCCAGGTCTTCTTTTCGAATCATTAACTCCTAAATCCTTCAGCTTATAATGCACCGGATTACCCAACAAATCGTGAATTTACAATTTCAGGCGACCGGGTATTCACGAAAATAAATAAAAAACTGACATTCAATACTATTATAACCAATTATGATCCTATTTTAACCAGCCCTTCACCTCATTAAATTTCAGGATCAGGGTTTGCGGTAAACCAGGTAAATACACATAGTCACTTTTCTCTCTTCGCCATTACCGGCCTTCGGCCAGCTTTACAATCAGGGCCCCGGGCTGCCGATAAGGAGGCACAGAGTAAAATAAACAAAAATATATTGTAATCGGTTACATCGTATTATAAAATCATCTCCATTCATTAACGATTCAAGAGAAATTACCCCGTCATACAGTTGAGCACAGTACGAAAGCATGTTTGCCAGTCACTTCGAATGCTTTTTATAGGTGTAGTGTTGAACGACTTTTTGCCTGCGGATTGTAAAAGCCAGGCAGCTACAAAAACAGCTGCTCCTGATCAGGCGGCCGCGCCCGTTCGGGAACGCATCAACCTGAACGCCGGCTGGAAATTCATGAAGCAGAACTTTTTCTCAATAACAGATCATTGGGCAGAAAAAAGAAAGGAGCGTACGAATACCGTCTGCGGTGGGACAGTGTACTATATGAACCCGGTACCTTGCGGTAGGTTGCATACAAGCATGGAAAACCCTGGGCGGCAGATACCGTACGCACCGCAGGTGCAGCAGCCAGACTGCAGTTGCAGGCCGACAGAAACGTCATAAACACCAATGGCGAAGACCTCTCTTTCAAAGCAAATAGTTGGTCAGTTATTCAGTTGTTCAGTTTAAGGCAAAAACTAAACAACTGAATAACTCAATAACTGAATAACTGAATAACTGAATAACTCAACTTAACCCAGTTGATGTTCTTTAACCAACTGCTCATTAAAACCACCTTCTTTAGGATTAGGCGCGCCCTTACCGGTAGTGATGAGGTTATATAAACTATTGGTAACATAATTCCCCCATGCTTTCCTGCAAACATCAAAACATTCATATTCAGGAACCAGTCCAACCTGTGTAAACTGAAGCTGGGTTTGATTGTTTTTCCCGGTGATCTCAAAAACGATCGTATTGCCTGTCCATTCTGTTTTGTCGTTGGTAAATTTGAAATAATTATCAAGCACCTCCCATACGACCTTTTTGCCGGGAACAAACTCTATGATCCTCATTTTACAACGATGCACATCCTGGTAATGATAATCGAATTCGGCGCCGGGCTGATCAGTACTACCTGCTATTTCCTCTGACCACCAGCCACGAACATTATTGATGGCATTAAACACGTCCATAGGCGTTTGATCCACTACGATGGTTGTGGTAAAATCTTTTGACGACATAGTTATATTTTTTTGATCATCAAAGCTACCGGCTTACACCAACTTTAATCGGGTGTAAAATAGACAATCCATAGGGTTGAATTGGACAAAGCAATCCGTATCTTTATACAAACGATCCATCATGCAAAAAGTGGTAATACTGGTACCGAACGAATATGTAAACCTCAGCAGCGTAGCAGGCTCATATGAAATACTAACCCGCGCCAATGACTACTGGCAACGGACAGGCAATGAATCAAAGATGGAAGTCATTGTGGCTGGGTTCACGCCGGAATTGCAACTCGATGCGGGTTTGTTCACCATCCATCCCGTACATATAAAAAACATCGATAAAGCCGACCTGGTGATCATTCCTTCCATTGCCAATAACGGTTTTGAAAGTATGATAGAACAGAACCTGGAAATGGTCAGCTGGATCAAAGAACAGTATAACAAAGGTGCAGAAATAGCCAGCATTTGTTCTGGCGCCTTTTTACTGGCGGCAACGGGTTTGCTTGAAGGCAAAACCTGTTCTACCCACTGGAATGTGGCCGGTGATTTCAAAAGAATGTTCCCCAATATCAACCTGCACATCGATAAACTGATAGCCAGTGAACCGGGCATTTATACCAATGGTGGTGCATTCTCGTTTCTTAACCTGGTATTGTTCCTGGTTGAAAAATACTTCGACCGGCAAACGGCCATCTTCTGTTCAAAGATCTTCCAGATAGACATTGAAAGGTCATCACAATCGCCCTTCCTGATCTTCCAGATCCAGAAGAACCACGATGATGATGTGATTCGTGAAGCGCAAAACTTTATAGAAGAAAACCTTGGTGAAAAAATATCGTTTGAAGAACTGGCCGCCAAACTGGCCGTCAGCAGACGTAATTTCGACCGCCGTTTTATAAAGGCTACCGGTAATACCCCCGTGGAATACCTGCAACGTGTAAAAGTGGAAGTGGCAAAAAGGTCACTGGAAAGCGGTAAGAAAACTGTATTTGAAGTAATGAACGATGTTGGTTACACCGACGACAAAGCATTCCGCGAAGTGTTTAAAAAACTTACAGGCCTGTCGCCACTCGAGTACCGCGCCAAATATAATATGACCCACGCTCCGGGAACGATTGCGTAAATAAATTCTCTCCCGCTATCATGCAAACGAAAAAACGAAACTAACTTTAATAAGCCTGAAAGAAGATAATTACCCGGAACCTGTACATTTTATACCCTCTCCTAAAAGTACGTTCATCATCTATTTCTGCGATAGTTCTACCCTATCGACTACTGAGCTATTTATTGATGTTCAGAGCGCTCTGACATAACCATTTATCATTTATTTTTTAAACTATTGCCATCATGAAAAAAACGATTCTGCCAATCGGTGCACTACTCGTATGCGCCACTATTTCCACCAGTGTATTAACTACGGGCTGCCAGAAAAATACAGGATCAAACCAACAGGATCCCGGTGTTTCTTCGAACGAAGACGTAAACACTGAATTTACAGTTGCAACTGCCAATGGTTTTGCGGCCGGCACCACGGGTGGTTCCAGTCCGATAACAGTTACCACAGCGGCAGCTTTCAGAACAGCAGCTGAATCGAGCAGCAGTCAACTCATTACAGTTTCCGGTAATCTCAACCTGGGATCGAGCCAGGTAAATGTAAAGTCGAATAAAACCATTATTGGCGCCAATTCAGGCTCAGGTATTATTGGTTGCCTGCGGCTTTCGGGCGTAAGCAATGTAATTATTCAAAACCTTAATATCACCAATCCTTCGGGTGCGGGTACCGGAGATGGCATTGAAGTATCGGGAAGTACAAGGGTATTTATTACCAAATGCCAGTTTACCGACTGTTCAGATGGAGAACTCGATATTGTGCGGGCCTCTGATCTGGTTACGGTTTCGTGGTGCCGGTTCCGGTATGCTTCGCAATCTTCGCACAAATATGTGAACCTCATTGGCAATGGCGACAACGCAACCGGCGACCGTGGTAAACTGCGTGTAACCATGCACCATAACTGGTACGATGCGGGCTGCCAGGAAAGAATGCCACGCGTGCGTTTTGGCCAGGTACACTGCTACAATAATTATTATGCAGCATCGGGCAGTAACTATTGTGTTGGCGTTGGTAATGAAAGCCAGATCAGGGTGGAGAACTGTTATTTTCTGAACCAGAGCAATGCCTGGAAGAACTATAGCAGTTCAGGTGCGCAGGGAAGAATCAACTGGAACAGCGGTAACGTATTTAGCGGTACCACCATTCCAACATGGGCGCCCAATTCATCAGTTTTCGCGGTTCCTTATTCTTATTCAATGACCGCTGGCAGCGGCGTACCCAGCGCTGTAACCGGTAATGCCGGAAACAAGTAATCAAAAGTTATAATGTGCCACACTTTCCAGGTGTGGCACATTTCGGTTATGCTACTGCTTTGTTTAACGCGAAACACAGGTCAATGCTCCCTGTTCTGCCATTTTTGCGTTAGGCGTTTTGCATTTGCGTTCCGCGTTCTGCGTCTACTGCACGATCTGCCATTGCTGGTTGCGGCCGCCATTGTAGGGCCACTGGATCGCTGAGGCGCCGTTGGTGGTAGAACCGCCATTGATATCGAGCGATTGCCCGCTGTTGCGGTTGGTTATTTCAAAATAGCCAAAACCCATATCCACAATACGCCACTGCTGGTTGTTGCCGCCGCTATAATCCCATTGAATGATACCGGTGCCGGCAGTAGTGGAACCGCCGTTCACATCCAGCGCCTTATTGCTATTGCGGTTTATGATGCTGTAATAGCCATTGCCCAAACTGGTTATTTTCCATTGCTGGTTATTGCCGCCCCAGTAATCCCATTGCACTATAGCGCCGCCATTGGCAGTGGAAGAGCCATTCACATCGAGCGCTTTATTGCTTTGCCGGCATACAATGCGATACCAGGCCGAACTGTTAAAACTTCCCTGCGGAAAACTAACCGGAGTATTACCCCATCCATATTGCAGCCGGGTCAATCCGGAGGTATTGTTGGTCGTTAATGTAGAACCATTCAGGGTAAGCAAGCTATAGGTGTCGCCATTGCGCAAACCGGGCCAGTAAACGCAACCCATTGAGCGGGCCAGTATGCCCTGCGTCATTCCCTGAAAATAAGCGATCTCGCGGTCGCTCCCCGGGGCGCCGAGGTAGTTCTTACCCGTAGTCATGGGAATTCCGAATTCGGTTACAATGGTGCGGTCGGGATAGTTGATGGATTGTATGGCTGCCACCCAGTCGCCGACGGTTGTTTTGTTGTTATCGAACCAGGTATAGTTGTGGTAAGAAAGCAAACAACCGCTCAACCGGCTATCGGCCCCTACTACATTTACGTTCTGCGCGTATCCCTGTCCGTCGAGAATAATGCGGCCGCGCGGAACAGAAGGATAATTACTCAGAAAGGTTGCATACAAATTATTGAGATCGTTGGCACTATACCCATGCGGTTCGTTGAAGGGTTCAAAATAAATGCGGCTGTTGGTGCCATATTTACTGATAATGGCCTGCCACATATTCCAGAACTGCGTGGTATTATCTATCAGTCCGTTACGCGAACTGGCGCTCTCCCAATATGCGAGGATCACATTCATTCCCCTGCTGGCAGCCAAATCGATAGCGCCCGTATAGGCATTCCAGTACGATTGGGAAACTGTAGCCGGGTTCACCGGCAGCCGCACCGTATTGGCGCCACGGTTCTGAAACGCGGTAAGAACAGGCCCCGATTTCGTTTGAACGCCGGCATAGCTGTCGGAAGCGGAAAGTCCGCTCACGATCACCAGATCGTCTTTAAAGTTATCGGCCGGGTCGGCCCAGTTCACTCCTTTGAAATTATTGGTAGCGTTTACGGTTACGGGCAACCGGTTGTCAGGCGCAGGCGTTTCTTCCCGTACAGGCGTTTTTGAACAGGCTGCTACCATTACAGGGAGCAGACAAATAAACAGTTTTTTCATTGCAATCGTTTTTTAGATGAAGGTTAACCAGGCACCGGTTGCCGGTTACCGGTCCGTACCCGGGACTTTCGAATTACAGGCAACAGGCAACAGGTTTCAGGTTCCCTGCTTCATGGCCAGTGCATCGAAAATGTTAAATGATTCCGCAGTTAAAATTAAATACACTACAGTAGCTGACGAGGGGGATAAATTCTTAAAATAAGGGGGAGGAATTCAATGGGCAATAGGCAATAAGTTAGCGAATTACAGGAATGCCGAAATATCGGCAATCCCTGCCAATTGCACATTGCCAGTTATATTGACGTTCTGAACAAAGCAATTTGACGTTTTAAACAAAATACCGTTTTGCCATAGCGGGTAGCTTTGTATTGTAAATTTTAAACAATGAAAAATACAAACAACAACAACGGCACCCTGCAGCATCCCCTTCCATCAGGATTTAATGCAACTTCAACAGTTCATGATGTTATAAAAGGAACCGACCTCAGCGGTAAAACGGCCATCGTTACCGGCGGTTATGCCGGTATCGGTTTGGAAACAGTAAAGACTTTCGTTGCCGCAGGCGCTATAGTGATTGTGCCTGCCCGTGATACGAAAAAGGCGGCAGCCAATTTACAGGGCCTGCCCCATGTAACTATTGAAAAAATGGACCTGATGGACCCGGTCTCCATCGATCAGTTTGCACAAAAATTCCTTGCGTTACATGACGAATTACATATACTGGTAAATAACGCCGGTATCATGTGGGTGCCCCTGCAGCGCGATAAACGGGGTTATGAATCGCAGCTTGCTACCAATCACCTCGGGCATTTTCAGTTAACCGCCCAGCTTTGGCCGGCATTAAAGAAAGCCGGCAGCGCCAGGGTCATCAATGTATCGTCCTTCGGGCACCAGATGGCGCCATTCAATTTCGAAGATCCAAATTTCGTTAACCGCCCATATGAAACCCTGCAAGGATACGGACAATCGAAAACAGCCAATAACCTGTTCACGGTTGAGCTCGACAAACGAGGAAAAGCATTCGGGGTTCGTGCTTATGCCGTTCATCCGGGTTCAGTGATCGGTACCGATCTTGGCCGTGTAGCGCCTATCGCTTTATTTCAGCAAATGGGCACCCATGATGAAAACGGGAATCTTAAACCAGAGGTAGCCGCTACACTTAAAAATGTAGAACAGGGCGCAGCAACAACCGTATGGTGTGCAACCAGTGTGCAATTACAAAATATCGGCGGCGTTTATTGCGAAAATGCCGACATAGCCGATGTGGATGCAGGGAATATAGCGCACAACTACGACGACCCTTCAACGCTGCACGGCGTACAGCCCTACTCTATCGATGCTGCAAATGCAGCGCGGTTGTGGACTTTAAGCGAAGAAATGACAGGCGTATCATTCCCGGTCAATTAAAACCGGGGAATACAAAGCTTTCAGCGTCCTGCGTTAAGCGTTCGATGCCGGAACAAGCCGAAACCTTTTCGGCTTTATCTTATTTTGTACATTTACCCATCACAAATGGAATTCGAAACCAAATATATCAGTGCGCATATTAAACTGAGTGAATTCAAAGGAAAAAGCTTCAAAACAGAAGTGGTGTTTGAACATCACATGCTTATCTGGTTTATTTCCGGCGAAACAAAGATCGTTCAGGCCGACGACTCTCATATCTTTACGGCAGGCGATATCTTTCTTATTCCCCGCAATAAGATCACAACCGTTATCAGTCAGCCGTCAAACGGATTGCCGCATAAGGCCGTGGCAATGCATCTTACTACGGAGAAATTAAAGGATTTCTATTCACGGCACAAAGCCATTGGCAGAACGAAACCACTGGAAACGATCCGCATTTTCAGCAACCATCCATTACTGGAAAGTTGTATGGCCTCGCTGATCCCTTATTTCGATCTCGGGCATGACCTGCCATCCGATCTGGCCGGTATCAAAATAGATGAAGCCATCAGTATCTTACGCGCCATCGATAACACTATGGACGGATTACTGGCCAATTTTGAAGAGCCGGGTAAACTGGACCTCTCCGATTTTATGGAACGTCACTTTATGTTCAATATGACGCTCGACAGGTTCAGTTATCTCACCGGCCGCAGTCTGGCCACTTTCAGAAGGGATTTTAAAAAGATCTATAATACCACCCCTCAGAAATGGCTTACCGAAAAAAGGCTGAATCTGGCGCATTACCAGATCAAGGAAAAGCAACGAAAACCAAATGATGTTTATATAGAAACAGGTTTCGAGAACCTTTCGCACTTTTCGTACGCCTTTAAAAGTTTTTTCGGGTATCCGCCCAATGCGTTGTTGGGTAAATGATCGTTTTTCAGTTCAAAGTTCATAGTTCACTGTTTATAGTTCCTTCGATCGAAACTCATAAATATTTGCGGCTTCGCTTCAGGTGTATTTGCCTTCTGCTTTTGGCATTATGCTGCCATATTATACAGTAGTTACCATAGCAGTGATCATTCCGCGCTTTTGGAGTTCCGCCCAAAAACCGGCAGGCATGGGAATGGTAGCCATATCAACATTTCCTTTTACTTTTTGCGGTCGGCTGGTGCTCAATGCGATACTGGTAACACCGGGTGCATTAATTCCAAATTGAATACATGCATGAGCCGGTTCTACACCAAACTGCGCGCAAATGGCATTAAAATCTTTCCGCCATTGCAGCAGGGCGTCGTGCTGGGGATTACCGGCCTGTACCGGTTTATAATTGTAAAAATCGCCGCCGGTTAAAAAGCCGCCGTTGAACACCGCGGAGTTGATGATAAGCGTGCCCTTTTCCTTTAACTGCTGCATGTATTGTAACAGATCGGCCGGGTGCGAATGCAGCGTCATGCTATTGGCGATCATTACCCAGTCGAGCGGAACTACATCGGTGATCTCTTTTATTACGGTCCAGCTTTTGGCGCCAACACCAACCGCCTTTACTTTCCCATTTGCTTTCAGTTCGAACAAAGCGCGATATGCATCTTTAATATTTTCAAACCGTTTTGCGCGGTCGGAACGATCCCCTGCAGCTGCCAGGTATTCATCGGGGTCGTGCACCGATACCAGGTGTGCATGGTACCCGTTCAACAATTCGTTGCCCTGCTCATAACATTGCAAAATACCTTCATAGCTGATGCGCTGCTCCGCGTCGTATTTAATATCTTTCCATACGCCGGGCTCAAACGTTGGCTCAGCGCCGGTGAGCGGAATACGATACCAGCCCAGTTTGTTGCTGATCAGCACATCGCCGGGCTTTACCTGCAGCTGGCGTAAACAATTACCCAATGACTCGAGCGACTGGCCGGCGCCATATTTTCCGGCGCTGTCGAATACGGCGGGTTTGGCGCTATGTTTTATACATTCACTAACGATAGCACATTTATCGGCCTCGGGCAGGGCAACATACAGGTTTCCCAAACCGCTGGTGCCAAATACGACTTTTGGCAATGTAATTTCACTCATCAGATAGATTTTATTTTCCCAATGGGCGTACAAGATATCATCTTTGCCTGTAATGGCAAACAGACAACATACTTATACTATGTAAGATTTTAACTAAATTGCGTCATTAAAATCACGAGAGCCGCTTGATCAAAAACTTCTTTTTAGCAGACGATGACCGGGATGACACAGACCTCTTCGGTGAGGCGCTGAGAAAGATTGACAATCGCATTGTTTTCCGTTCCGCTGCAAATGGCAAGGAGCTTATCGAACAACTACACACTGCGAAAGAAAAGCCCGAGATCATTTTTCTTGACATCAACATGCCCGAACTTGACGGTTGGGAAAGCCTGAAGACATTAAAAAGAAATGAAAATTTGCGGGAAATTCCCGTTGTGATGTATTCTACCTCGGCCGCTTTCATCGATGGCAACAGGGCCATTAAAGAAGGGGCCGTTTGTTATCTTGAAAAGCCATTCAGCTTTGTTAAATTGAAAGATTTCCTGCAGGAGCTTACCCATTCCTCCAAAGACGAATTGATTGAAACACTTAAATTGATCGAAGCCTCGAAAAAACACAACATTGTTGTTGCCTGAGCCGGCTGGCATGATTTTTTATACTAATGATCATTACGTTTTTCCATAATAGTATTTTGCCCAAATGGGTCGTTACATTCCAGAAGTTGATTTACCTCCTGCGCTATATTTAGAACCAAACCAGGACGAACCATGGATTTTAATAATGAAAGATTGCGTGCCGATCTGTTCAGGAGCCGTGTGATTGGCCCCGATAATAATGGCCTCGCTGAAGAGAAGTTCGAGAAAATGATCTCCGAAGTGGAGGACTACGCCATTTTCCTTCTCGATCCCCAGGGCACCATTCTCTCCTGGAACAAAGGCGCCGAGAAAATAAAAGGGTACAAAGCGTCGGAGATCATCGGTAAAAGTTATCAGCTTTTTTATCCCGCAACAGACCTCGAGAACAAACTTCCGCACACATTACTCGAGGAAGCCCGTAAGAACGGTAAGGTTGTACATGAAGGCTGGCGCGTTAAAAAAGACGGCCACCGCTTCTGGGGCAACATCACCATAACGGCCATACACGATGAGCAGGGAAATGTGACCGGATTTCTGAAAATGACGAAAGACCTTACAGAAAAGAAGCTTGCCGAAGACCGTTACAAAAAGATACTGGAAGAATTGCGCAGAAGTGAAGAACGTTATCACAAAATGATAGCGGAAGTGCAGGACTATGCGATCCTGTTGCTGGACCCCCAGGGCTATATACAAAACTGGAATGCCGGTGCAGAGATCATCAAAGGATATAATGCAGAAGAGATCATCGGCAAAAGCTTTAAATCATTTTATACACCCGGTGATATCCGCGATGGCCTGCCGGATAAGTTATTGAAGGCTGCGGAAGAACACGGAAGAGCTTCCAATGAAGGCTGGCGACAAAGAAAAGACGGCACCATTTTCTGGGCCAGTGTTGTTATAACGGCTTTACACGATGAAAACGGAACGCTGATAGGTTTTTCAAAAGTTACCCGCGACCTCACCGAACGAAAAAAATATGAAGACCGGATTCTCAATAACACAGTAGAACTGGCCTTTAAAAATCAGGAACTCGAAAACCTGAACGCAGAGCTTTCCTCCTTTGCGTACGTGGTTAGCCACGACCTGAAAGAACCGGTAAGAAAAATGCGCATTTTCGCCGACCGCCAGATGGAACCCGACCTGTCGATAGAAGAGATGAGAAATTTTTCAAAGAAGATCATGGCATCGGCGGCGCATATGCAGGCGCTGATGGAATCGGTACTGGTATTTTCCCGCATCTCGAATGAAAATGTTGAACAGGAAACGGTCGATCTGAACGACACCATCCGTTCGGTCATCAGCGATCTTGAATTTCCCATTCAGGAATACCAGGCGCGCATTACGTCAAATGAGCTGCCCGCCATCAAAGGCATCCGGTTCCAGCTACACCAGCTCTTCCTTAACTTACTCACCAATGCCATCAAATTTTCAAAACCCGGAATAATTCCGGAGATCTCGATCACTTCCCAACCGGCGGCGGCAAACAGCCTGCCTAAAGAACTTGCCGGTAGAAATCAGGCTTATCACCACATCACCGTTACCGACAA
Source organism: Niastella populi (assembly GCF_002078015.1). Taxonomy (GTDB): domain Bacteria; phylum Bacteroidota; class Bacteroidia; order Chitinophagales; family Chitinophagaceae; genus Niastella; species Niastella populi. The sequence continues at coordinate 47,296 of NZ_LWBP01000195.1, forward strand.
TGGCATAGGTTTCGAGCAAAGCCAGCGTGAAAAAATATTCGATGTGTTCAAAAGGCTGAAACAAAAGAAAGACACTTCAGGTACCGGCATCGGTTTATCCATCGTAAAAAAAGTGGCCATCAATCACTACGGCTATGTCACCGCCGAATCACAACCCGGGGAGGGCGCCAGTTTCAATGTATTTTTCCCGGCAATTTAATTTGAAATACAGGCAGATAGTATTCAATTGAATTTCTTCTGAAATTTTTTCTCAATTTCATTTGGAAGAAATAGTTTGCCTTTATTAATTTAGCCTGCCTTTTTTCATGACGCTTTTATTCTATTAATAAATAACTAAACCTGTTTGTTAATCTTATGCTAGCGCTACATCGTCAACCACGGCGGAACAAAGGCCGTGGCCTTTACCCCAGTCTGTTTGTAGTTTTTCTTTCAGCCCTTTCCTTACTATCCCATGCTGCACCGGGAAAATCGGGCCCTGACAAAAACTCAAGTTTCACCACCCGCCTCATGAACCTCGAGGCTACGGCAAAAGAAACATTCCGTTTCAATGCTTCCCTTCACAATGGCGCCAACCGGCCGGTCATTTATGAATTACAGGCCAAAGTACCACCCGGCTGGAACAGCAGTTTTCGCGTTGACGGTATGCTGGTTACGTCCTTCAAGCTCGATTCGAACAGAACGCAGGACATTAGTATTGAATTAACGCCTTCCCCTACGGTAAAACCGGGCAAATATGCCATTCCGGTGGCAGCCGTAGCTGAACAGGGCTCCATTGAACTGAACCTGGAAGCGGTTGTAAAAGGCTCTTATGGGATCGAGCTTACGACACCAACAGGCCTGCTTAGCGGGGAGGTCACCGAAGGCAGCCGCAAACCTATTTACCTCTCGCTGAAAAATGACGGTACATTGCCGCTCGACAACCTCGAACTTTCGGCACAAACCCCCACCAAATGGAATGTAACATTTGAACCTGCGAAAATCGACAGGCTCGATCCGGGCAGCTCTGTGAACGTGATTGCCAACCTGAATGTGCCCGAAAAAACCATAGCCGGCGATTACCTTACCACTTTCACGGTCAAAAACAACAATGCTACCGCCGAATCATCGCACCGGTTAACCGTAACAACCGGCTGGCTGGCAGGATGGCTGGGTGTAACCGTTATCCTTGCCGCCATCGGTATGGTTTATTTCCTTATTAAAAAATATGGTAGAAGATAAGAATATATCGGTATGGAAAATCCTGTCATTGAATTAATAGGGTTGACCAAATTGTATGGTTCTTTAAAGGCGGTAGACAACCTCGATCTTTCGATTGGCAGGGGCGAGATCTATGGCCTGCTGGGACCAAACGGCGCCGGCAAAACAACCACCATCCTGATGATGCTTGGGCTTACAGAGCCATCTGCCGGTTCTGTTACAGTTTGTGGTTTCAACGCAACCAGCAACCCCGTAGCGGTTAAACGCAAGGTCGGCTACATGCCCGATAACATGGGTTTTTATGACGGCCTGAATGCGCTCGACAATCTTGTGTACATTGCGCGACTGAATGGCATTCCCGAATCAAAAGTGCGTGACCGCGCCAGGGAATTGATGGAAATGGTAGGCCTTGAAAATGCCATGCACAAAAAAGCAGGCACCTATTCCCGTGGTATGAAGCAACGGCTGGGCCTTGCTGAAGTGCTTATAAAACAACCCGAGGTTATTATACTTGATGAACCTACGAATGGCATCGACCCCGGCGGCGTAAAAGAGTTCCTTACACTCATCAGGCAGCTGAGCCGGCAACAGCACATCACCGTTCTGTTGTCATCGCACCACCTGAACCAGGTACAACAGGTTTGCGACCGGGTAGGCATTTTTGTGGAAGGCAGGCTGCTTGCCAATGATCATATTTCCAGGTTATCAACCGAAGTAGCATCCCGTGAATCGCAGGTAGTGACCGTATCATTTGGCGGCGCCCCCCAGCTTTCAGAAGTTCATACACAGGCATTGATGAATACGGAAGGCGTTAAAGCGGTGGAGCTATCCGGTAACAGTATCGAAATAACCGGCGCTCCCGGCCTCACTCCGTCCTATGTACGCTTTTTTGTTGCACATGGGTTCGATATAACCGGCGTACATCAGAAAGAGTACAACCTCGAAGATGTATATCAACGATATTTTGAAAACATTTCAACTGAAAAAGAAACCAATGGAAAATCCGGCAATATATTTCAAAGGTCTTTTTTCAAGGGTATTAAGAACTAGCGAACCGGTGGCTGCCGGTGTTCATGAAAAAACAGTTCACTACAGCAAACCGGCTTCGCCCTTTGCCATAATTGTAAAAAAAGAAATTGGCGACCTGGTACGCAGCTGGCGTTTTATTGTGCTGTTGGCGTTGATAGCGCTCACATTCCTGGCATCCATCTATGTATCGCTGACCAACATAAAACCAGGGGCAGAACCCGAACGTTTCCTGTTGTATTTAAAAATACTCACGACAACAGACGGCTCCCTCCCCTCGTTCCATATCTTTATGAGCTTTCTGGGCGCCATTTTAGGGATCGGCCTGGGATTCGATGCGGTAAACAGCGAGCAACAGAACGGAACATTGATCAGGTTGCTGGCGCAGCCCATCTACCGCGACAATTTCCTGCTGGCGAAATTTATTAGTCCGCTCATTGTCATTACCACTTTATTTCTTTCCCTGGGCCTGCTAATGATCGGGGGTGGTTTACTTATTACCGGCGTTATGATCGAACTGGTGGAGATCCTGCGCATTATTTCGTTCATCCTGCTGACAGTGTTGTATGTAGCGTTCTGGTTAAGCCTGTCGATAATGCTTTCAGTAAAATTCAAACAGGCCACCACTTCGGCACTTACCGCCATTGGTATCTGGCTTTTCTTTACCATCTTCTACAAGATCGTGGTCAATATGATCGTAAAGGCTTTCCTGCCCGACCCGGCATTTCTTTTGCAGGAAGACATCCTGTATTATAACAACCTGATCCTCGATCTGCTCAGGGTTTCGCCGGGACAGTTGTATGCAGACGCCACCACCGTTTTACTGATGCCGGCAGTACGAAGCCTTGGTCCGCTTACGATGGAACAAATGGCAGGCGCTATTCCAACGCCGTTGTCTTTCAGGGAAAGCGTGTTGATCGTATGGCCGCAATTATCGGGTTTGTTCGCAGCAACCACTGTGTGTTTTGCCCTTTCGTATTACTGGTTTATGAGAAGAGAGATCAGGTCATAGCAAAAACTGAACAACACCATGCAAACAAAATTCTATATTATTTGCCACCTTACAACGCCGGCGGGCCCCGAGGCATACGGCCGTTTTGAAATAGGCAATGACCGCGTGGCCGCGTATCAGCTTTTCGAGCGGCTGAAAGGCGATAAGGAAGTGAATGAGCGGAATATGTTATGTATGGAGTTGATGGAAACTGAAAATGAGCTACCGGTAAATATCAATATGCTTAGCTGCACGCTCGACCAGTTAACGGAGAACTGCCGTATAATAACTAAAGAAGTATTTAACCATCGCAACCTGAGCGGGGAGAGTTCAATTGGCAATTAGCAATATCCAGGGGTTTATAGTTTATGGTTTATAGTTTATTGTTACTGCCGCGCTTGATGATCTCTGATAAAATGCTATCTCGCTAAGCAAGCATTATTTAATAGTTTGGTAAGGTATTCCCGGCAACTGCCTGCAGGCGGGTATTCCGCGATTCGCGAACCCTTGCCTATTGCCTATTGCCTTACCTGTTCAGCAACATCTTTACATAAAACGAAGGCTGCGCTAGCTTTTTGCGAAGATCAATTTCGTAGAACATGCACGACATCAGTTCGCGCAGTTGGCTGTTTTCATAAGAAAATTGAACAGCCATGTTTTGTTTGCCAGCCGTTGCAGCCGGTGCTTAAACGCAGTTCAGGGCCAAGTACGCGGTATACTTCATCGTCATATGCTTTCATGGCGGCAGCAGAAAAATCATTTGTCTTCAAACTCGCAGCGGCCTGTTGCGCCGCAATACGGCCCGAATACAGGGCATTGCCAATACCTTCACCGGTAAACGGATCTATTAAATAGGCCGCATCGCCTGTAAGCATATACCGTTCGCCGGAGATCGTTCGCCGTGACCGGCGCGAAAGATAAGTATTTTAAATTTACCTTACTCACAATAGTAAGGAATCCACTAATGCTTACTTACCGTTTCCTCCTGGTGCTTCCATAACTCCTGGAACACAGCGCTATGCTCACGCAGGAACGCAAACGTTCCTTCTGCCGCAACCCTGCCCTGTTTCAGCACATACACATAATCGAACTGATACAATAAATGCAAACGGTGCATCGATGAAATGATGGCTTTATTTTTAAACGCCGTGAACATTTTCTGATAGATCATGGCTTCCGTTTTGGGATCAACACTGCTTGTTGGTTCATCGAGCAATACCAGTTCGCTTTCCCGCGCCGCCAAAATGCCACGGGCAAGGGCAAGCCGTTGTTTTTGTCCGCCCGAGAGGTTAACCCCTTTTTCCCTGATATCCGACTCAAGGCCTTTGGGTAGTTGCCGTATCACATCGGTGAAGTGCGCGCTTTCACTAACACTCATAATGTCGTCGTCGGCAAATGGAAGACCAAGTGTAATATTATAAGCAATGGTGTTCTCGAAGATCTCCGGCTCCTGCGGAAATAAAGTAACGGTTTCATTGATGGTGGCCAATGGGTAAGGCTTGCCATCAACCGTTAACTGCATCCCTTCTTCAGGATTGTATAAACCTCTTAATAACGCCAGCAGGGTGCTTTTACCACTGCCGCTCTCGCCTATCAACGCTATTCGCTTTCCTTTGCCAATAGTAATATTAAGGTTATGTAAACTCTGCGGCGCATGTTGGCTATCGTATTGGGTACGGTGTGAGAAGTGCAGATTTTTGATCTCGATGGTTTGCCAGCTATCGGGCAGATCGGTCATTTGATCGGGCCGGTGCTGTTCATCATATGTTTTCTCAATATTACGGGCCGTTTCCACATGCGTATTGTATTGCACTATTTCGGTGTACTGCCAGGCCACATCATGAAACACGGTGGTGAACTGGTTTACAAAACCAAGCAGGGTCACCAGTCCGGCCACGGGGAACATGGCACCTGTTTCCCAGTTCTGCCATACAAAACCAGCAGCAATCACTACATAAATAAGCGACACCATCATATCGGCCACAAACCATTTCCATTCATTGATGGCGGCGTTCTTTCTGAACGGTCTGGCTATAAGCTGGATCTTGCTCAGCAAACCGCTTTCCATACTTTTCTCAAGCCTAAGCGTAATGACCGTCATGATATTGGAGATGCTGTCGAAAAGCGTGGAAGAAACAACGTGCTCGCGTTCGTTCACTTCATCGAGCGTTTTTATAAAGGGTTTGTCGAATTTCATGATGATCCAGATGGTGCAGATACCGAGCAGAATGCCAATGCCGCCAAACACCGGCGAAAAATACAACATGGCGGCCACAGAGAACACCAGCTTGGCCAGGGCATGGATATACATAAACCCTTTGTCGAAAAATTCTTTCAACGCTTCATACGCCTTCCTGATGCGGTTAATGGTAGACCCGCTGTGATGGTCCTGGTGCCATTTTACAGGCAAATGCAGGGCCTGGTGATACCGTTCCATCAGGAAGTTGCGGCTTAGGTTAAAGGCGAGGTTGCGCTCCATAATGCGGGCCGGACCGTGAAAGCTCCATTCAACGAGTTTCATTGTAAAATACAGAACGGCGTAGATCATTGCATAATAGAAAACCTGTTTCGTATCCTGTTGTATTTTACCTATGAACCAGCCAAACAGAATGGGGTTCAGTGAATAGATCACGTTGGCGATAATAAACAATGAATAGATCAGTACATACTTCTTTCTTTCCTGGCGCGCATAATGCCAGGCGGTTCGTAATAATGAGATGTATGGATTGGGCATATGAGACGCAAAGGTAGTTCTCATTCCTAATTATTTATATCTCATTTCCCGCCTCGCTGCCTTTTGCCTTTCTGCCTTTAACAAAAAAGGCCGCTCCACAACGGAACGGCCTCTTAACATGAATAAATGATCTTACCTGATCTTCGCTTTGATCTCTTCCAGCGAAACGTTTTCGGCTACTACTTTCCCTTCCCCAGTGAGCAGGAACATGGCGGGGATCGCTTTTACATTATAGGCATCTGCCAAACCGGCACGGTCGAGGAAACTATGCCAGGGAAATGCTTCCTGCGTATTGGCTTTTATCCAGTCGGCTTCTTTTTTGTCGGTGGAAACGCTGATAATCTCCACGCCCCTGTCACTCATTTCCTGGTAAAACTGTTTCAGGGCAGGTATGGCCTTACGGCAGGGCCCGCACCAGGAAGCCCAGAAATCGATCACCACGTATTTCTTTCCTTTGGCCAGGTTCGCAAATGATACCGGCTTTTGCAATGAATCTACAAACGCCAGCGAGGGCGCTTTCATACCCACATAACTTTTGGGGTACAGGTCGGCCTGAACTATTTTCCCATAATAACTTTCCTTCGCTTCCCTGGAGAACTGTTCAAACAGTGTTTTGTCTTTTGGCGTAAAATAGCTCAACTGGTCAAGCATCAGGAAGGGCCCCCACCAGCTGTCTTTGTGGGCGAGGATCAATCCCTTTATAGAATCTTCAACCCTTGTAAAGAACTCCTTTTCTTCCTTTGCAAATTTCTTATATGCATCAGATGCTATCAGTTGCTTTGCCAAAACCGAGTCTTTCTTTTCATTTGCCGATTTCAATTGGTCAAGTACCTCTTTATTATTAATATGGTAAGCATCATACAATACGCCTAACCGTTCACGCAGGGAGGTCTTGCGCAAAAATTCATCATGCGCTTTGCTGCCGGTAACTTTCAGGTCGGTGAACTGATGCGCGCTCTCGCCTCTCACTTCCTTCTCTTCCACTTTACCGGTTACATGAATTTTTGCATTTTCTACCATTACCCGAAATCCGCTGTAAGTTTCACCAGCCAGCTTTACGAAAAAAATGCGCGGACCGCTTACGCTGCCGGTGAAAACGAACTTACCATTTTTCACAACTGCTTCAGCTACGGGCTTTTCATTCTTATGTGTTCCTGTTGGCACCAGTTCCATTTTGGTACCGTCTGCCAGCGCTGCGAATTCACCGGTGAGCGTATACTTTGGCGCCCGCTGAAACGCGTACAGCGATCCGGTTATCGCCAGTGCGGCGATGGCATACAATGTTTTCCTAATTAAGGTTTGCCTCATCGATACCTGTTTTATTGGTTTACGTTCTGTTGAATAGTTCCGTTTCCGGGGTTTTTGATAGCGCCGAGCGGAATGGGCATTGTCCACATGTGCGAACCGGGTTTCAGGCTTAGCGTTGTGCCATTCTCTGTTTTCGTCAATGTTGTTGCATACAGGGGGTCTTTGTTGAACCTGCGCATATCGCCGAAGGCAACTATGCCAAACAGCGTTTCATTTTCTTTGGTGCGGCGGATATGATCCAGTGCCTCTTTGGTGCTGGCAGCAGTCAATGCCGTATAATCGGCCGCGAAAATGCGTTTAACCCGCACCGCATTCAATGCATCCATAGCGCCGGTATAGTCATTCTTCCGCGCCAGGCATTCCGCTTTTATCAGGTACATTTCGGTTGTGGTGATTCCGCCCTCATTGAAGCGGCCGGTGGTGATGGCGTAGTAATAGGTATCTGCGCCTACGGTCCTGATCTTCCAGCGCGATGCCAGCATGGCATCACCGGTTTCAAAACGGCTGGCCCTGTCAACCCGTAAATACCATTCCCTTTTACTGTAAATAACCTCGCCATGCATCATGATATAGTTCTCTATATAATCGTATCCACGGGGTGTGGGCAAACTGGGATACATACCCGCCTGCTCTATCTGCGTTTTGTATTGCTGATAGTAAGCGGTATAATCAAACAGTTTGTCGTTCTGCGCCAGTGCCTGGTTGGCATATGAGAGGGCTTTATCATAATCGCTCATCTGCAGGTATACGCGGGCCAGGAAAGCATAAGCTGCGCCTTTGGTGCCATGCACTATGGTAGCGCCCTGTACCGGCAGATCGGGAATGGCCGACGTTACGTTGCTGATGATATGATCGTACATTTCCTGAATGGTCACCTGCCGGTGCGGCGCATCCACTTCGGCGCTTTCGATGAGGGGTACCGCTAATTTTGATGCTGCGGTCGACGCCTCGTAGGTATCGGCATAATAATTCACCAGAATGAAATAATGCATGGCGCGGGCCAGTTTGGCCTGCGCTATCAGCATATTTTTATCTGCTTCGGTTGCCTCAGTTGCGGTTGGCGCATACTGTAATATCAGGTTGAAAGTAGAAATAGCAGCATACGCGGTATAATAAGCGCTTTCATCGGTGAGGTTCAAATTGATCCGGTTCACGCTTTCATCCCAATAATAATTGGCTTTCCACAGCGGGTAATAGTTCAGGTTACCCTGGCTTTCCCAGCGATCGTTCAACAGCAATACCGCCTGCGTTACGGGCGCCCTGTGGTTGCCATATTCATCTCTCATCAGGGCTTCAAAATCGGCCAGCGTGGTGGGGATCTTTGAGCCTTTGGGTAATACGTCGAGATACTTTTTGCAGGAACCCAATCCAACCACCACCAGCAGCAGCACAAAATTTATAGTGATCTTGATAGTCATAGCCGTTCTTTTATAAATTATTGACAGATTTTCAGGTGTGCCACACCTTGAGTGTGTGGCACACCTCTATTATTGACAGATTAAAAACCGAGGTACAGTCCCCATACATAATTCGGTCTGTTATAACCACCCAGCAAATATTTTGCATTCTTATCGGCTGCAATGGTCAATGCGTTCTCCACATTGAACTGCAGGCGGGCGCTTTCAACAAATGCTCTTTTGGTGATCCGCGATGGCAGGTTGTATGCCAGTGAAATGTTCCGCAAACGGATATTACCGGCATTCAGCACATTCACAGATGCGTATGAGTAAATTGTTGCCAGGTTAGAGCTAAAGCCAGGCGATTCGGCAAATGCAACTTTTGGCACGTCGGTGAAGGCTTCATCGCCGGGTTGGCGCCAGCGTTCGGTGATGCGTTTGTTAACAGGTTTGAACGCCGTCATATAACCGCCCACCAGGCCGTTGTACTGGCTGCCCAGCATAGGCAGATCGGTATTTCTAATTACATGTCCACCCTCATAGGTCACAAGAAAAGCAAACGTGAAGTTCTTATAATCGAGCGTGCTGCTGAATGAACCGCTGTATTTGGGCGCTTTTTGTCCGCTGAATACCACCGATGCCAGTGTAGACGGCGTAGCGGTTGTTTTGTCGCCCTTTTCGTTAAACACCTGTGGCAGTCCCTGGTCGCTTAAACCGGCCCACTGAAAACTATAAATGGAATTGAACGCCTCGCCTACCCGCGGGAACGCATTCGGATAATCCAGCTGCAGAAAGTAAACAGGCGCCTCAACGTTCACATAGGTCACTTTGTTCTTATTGAATGCGATCAACCCGGTAAGGTTCCACCGCCAGTCTTTTGAGCGAACGATATCGGCGCTGATGGTGGTCTCGATGCCATGGTTGGTCATTTCGCCATTGTTGATGGTATAGGTAGAGTACCCCCACCCTTCGGTTGGCACTCCCTGCGTACTGGCCAGCAGGTCCTTGCCGCGTTTGTTATAATAATCTACCGATCCGGTGATGCGGTTATTGTACATCGCAAAATCAACCCCGATATTGCCGGTAAACGTGCGTTCCCACGACAACAGCGGATTGGGCCTTGAACTAATGGAACCCTGGATGCCACCAAGCAACAGGTTGGCACTGTAATAAGCGGTCATGTAAGGCGCCGAGTTCTTGGCAATATTACCGCCAATACCATAAGAGCTGCGTAGTTTCAGGAGCGTTACAAAACCTGGTGTAAAGAAACCTTCTTTATAAATATTCCAGCCCGCGCCAACAGACCACAGGGGTTTGTTCTGGTATTTTGAATCGGTTCCCCACAGGTTACTGCGGTCCCAGCGAAGGCTGCCGGTGAGCAGGTATTTATCGTCGAAAGAATAGCCAACATTTCCATAGAAAGAAACAAAACGGTTCACCACTTCGCGGTCGTAACCGAGGTCGCTGGCAGCGAATGTGCCGCCCAGTAATAAACCGGTAGCGCTGGCCAGCGCAGCGCCATTCACCATTGTATACGAGAGCACATTGGGATCGTAGTTATAATCCGTTTGGTTATTGAGCTCCAGCTTCATGTTCTTCGTTTCTGAACCAACGATGGCGGTAATATTGTGATGCCCGCCAAAGTTCTTATCGAAGTTCAACTGCTGGCGGAAGTTGTAAGAGTGGCCCTGTTGTGTTTGCCGGTTGTAAATATTTCCGTAAGGCAGTAAATATTGGAACCCATTGGCGGCGGTATATTGCGCCAAACCGTTCACGCGGTTGCGCACATAGTAACTGTTCTTATCGTATAACCGGCTGAAGCGCTCGTTGTTGTTCTCGTATTGAAAAGAAACCTGGTAGTTCAGCCATTTGGCAAACTTTACATCGAGCTTTGCATAACTGCGGCTCATAAAGGTTTTCGTTCTGCCGATGTTAAGGCCAATTTCATCGAGCGGCGTAATATCCATGCTGTACAATTTGTACTGGTCAATGATGTTCATGGTATTGGCGCTCAGGCGCGAGGCGGCAGCAGAGGTATAATTTGAACCGTCTTCATTTTTCAACTGATCGTATGGCAAATAGTTATAACCGGGTGAAAGCGGGTCGAAGCCCTGTGTTTTTCCATCGGCATACATCAGGTAACTGCTCAGTTCCAGGTTGAGCCAGCGGGTAAGATACGCGGTATTGCGCAGGTTCACCCCCAGGTTCTTATTGGCTGTATATTTATCTTCCAGTGCATTGTCGCGGTAGGTAATGGAGGTGTAAAATGCGTTTTTGTCGCTTGCATTCGCCACGCTCACATTATACTGTTGCAGGAAGGTGTTGCGTTTGGTGTATTTCTCCAGGTCGTCATAAAATTTATAACCGCCCTGTGAAAGCTGACCGAGTTTTGAATCCAGGTCCTGCTGCGAAATATTTCCCGCATAATAATTCAGGTATGCCTGCACACCCTGGCTTACATAAATATTGTTGGTGAGCATGGAGTTGGCATAGGTAGCGGCATTGGCAGTTTGAAAATTGGGATTACCGGCAGCCCACTCTTTTTCTATCTCCACTATATCGGCCGAGTTGGCTAAACGATCTGTATAATAATTATAAGGCTGGAAGGTGAAAGTGCCGGAAGCGTTGATCTGCGGTTTTCCTTTTTTTGATCTTTTGGTAACGATCACCACCACGCCGTTGGCGGCGCGGGCGCCATAAATAGAGGCCGCAGCCGCATCTTTCAACACGGTTATCTTCTCGATGTCTTCGAGGTTAAGCCCGGGTAAATTATCAACCAGTGAATTACCTGAATATGTTGTATTCTCCACGGGGAAACCATCGATCACATACAAGGGGCTGGTAACGCCGTTCATGGAAGTGGTACCGCGGATTATGCCGTTGTTATAACCGGCCACCCGGCCTTCGAGCAATGAGCTCAGGGAGCTCAGGCGTTGTTGTTTGAACGAACCGGCGGTTACAGTGGCAAATGCGCCTGTAGCGCGTTCTTTGCTCAGGGTTTGATAACCGGTTGAATAGCTGTTGATCACGATAGCGTCCAGTGTATCCTGTGCGCGCGTCATTACAACTTCAATATTATAAGTGCCGTTCTCATGCTGCAGCCGTTTTACATCCTGGATATCACTTCCGGCTTTCAGGCGGGCAATGGCAATTTCCTTAACCATAAAACCCACTGAAGAGATCTGCAATACGGCATTGTCGTTAACATCATTCAGTGAAAAGACCCCGCTTTCGCTGGTAGAGGTGCCTATAGCGGTTCCTTTTACATTTACCGAAGCTGCAGGCAATGGCTGCCTGTCGGGCGAATACACGATGCCCGATACGTTCACTGCATACACCTGTTGAATAATTACCGGCGCAGGCGCTTCCGATAAAAAAATGGTTTTACCCTGGATGGAATATTTCAGGGGCTGTGTTTTCAGAACTTCTTTCAGGAATGCATCGAGCGGCATTTGCTGTGCTGAAATGGTAACAGGCCGTGTACCTTTCAACAATGCTTCATCAAAGAAGAATACATAACCGGTCTGTTCTTTTACCACGTTGAAAACATTCTTTAGGGGAACGTTCTTCCCGGTAAATGTGACCGACTGGGAAAATACATTTGCCGAAACCTGTAAACAGGTGGCCAGAAAAATGATTGCCGTGAACTTCATAACGAACATAGTTTTGGTAAACGGCTTCCGTCTTACGCCATGACGGAATAGCGCAGCAATTTGCATAGATTTGCTTTGTTTTGGGTTATGTAATCTTTAGCTCCCGGCTAAGTCGGGAGAAGCAGTCATCCACAACGTGCTGCATGTAATCCAAACATTAGCTCGCTTTCGCTAAAACTACGGCGGGCAAAGCCGGAGGTGGTTGCAACACTTTCGGCTTTTGTTTGTCAGCACATTGAACTTTCGTTCAGGCAAGGCGATCAGGTATTCAATCAGTGATCATTTTTGTTGTATAATCATTGTACGGCCATCAATCCGGAATTTGATGCCCAATGATTGCAATCCGTTCATCAATTGAGATAAGGTAAGATCATGGGTTATTTCTCCGCTGAATTTGCGGTCGGGTATTTGTCCTTCATATTTCACCTGTACATCGTACCAGCGCGAAAGCTGGCGCATTACAGTGGCAAGGTCGGCGCCGGTAAAGCTGAACAGGCCGTTCTTCCAGGCCATTACCTGGGCCAGGTTGGGTGAATGGTGAATGGTCAATGGTGAATGGGCTCCTGCAATTGCAGCCTGCTCGCCTGGTTTCAGCACTGCAGCCAACTCATTATCCTTTTCACGTTTGCTCCCGCTTTGAGGCGGGACCGTTTCACGACTAACAACTTTCACCGATCCTTCCAGCAACGTCACTCTCACATCGGGTTCGTCGTCATAGGCGTTGATATTGAAATGGGTGCCCAACACTTTCACTTCGGCTTTCCCGTTGACATTGACAATAAAAGGCATCTTGCCTTTTACTCCCCCACCGGGTAAGGCCGGGAGGGAGCTTACTTCAAAATACACCTCCCCTTTTATCTCCACTTTTCTTTCATCGCCTACAAATGAAACAGGATAGGTTATGGAAGAGCCGGCATTTAGCCAGATCCGGCTTCCGTCAGCAAGCGTCATATCTATCACTTTACTGCCTCTCGGGTTAGTAAGCGTATTATAAACCAGTTCAGTAGCAGCGCCTTTATAGGCAATTTGTCCATCGGCCAGTTTCATCACCTGCACATTGCCCTCACTAACCAGTGCGCCGTTACCGGCACTATCGAGATACACTGTTTGTCCGTTCGCCAGCGTAATGGTTGCCCGGTTGTTTTGCGGCGCCGGCACATCCTGCACTGTAGTGGCAGCAACCTGTTCGCCTGTACCGGTTGTTTTGTTGTTATTTAACAAGAAGAATGCCGCAACACCCAGCGACAATATCACTACCGCAGCGGCCGCCCAACGAAATACCGGGCGACGCCACATGGGAACGGCCGCCGGTTCGTGCAGAAACGGCTCCGCCTTTGTAAATACCTGCTGCAAAACAGATTCCCACCCCATTGCGGGCGCCTCGTTACCGGCAGCGGAACGCTGCCAGTGCGTTTCCAGCTCTGCCTGAAATACAGTTTCATCCTTTAGCTGGCGAACCTGTTCCCAGAATTCCGCCAGCTCTTCGGCTGTACATTTGTCGTTCAGGTATTGCTGTACCAGGTATTGAAACCGGTGGTTTTGTGTGCTCATTGCAGCAGATTATACTATTACGACGGCACGAAGAGGTAAAAAGGGTTATCGCACTGTTAACTTTTTTTGATCTTTTTTTTAAAAACAGCTCAGGCGAGAAAAAACAGGGCAGAAAGCGCGGCGTTGCCGGGATATTTCTTATTCAGGTATTCACTGATGGAGCGGGTGGCAGCCATTAAAGTGCCTTTTACCGTGTTGCGGGAAAGGTGCAGGGCTTTGGCAATCTCTTCGTAGGAAAGCCCCTGCTCACGGCTCATGGTATAAATCAGTTTGCGCTGCGGGGGCAGTTGGTTCACCGCTTCGCGCAAAATCCGGCGGGCTTCTTCATCTATAAACCAGTCTTCCGGATTTTGTTCCCGCTGATCGATGCGTTGTGCATATACCTGCTGCAAACGGGCATGACGGGCGGTTGTTTTGAAAAAATCCATGGCTTTATTGTAAGCCACTTTATGCAGAAACCCTTCGAGGTTTTCAACGCGCACCAGCATTTCGCGGCCGATCCAGAGTTTCATAAAAACATCCACAAGTATATCCTCTGCCACTTCGGAAGCTTTGGTAATGCCTACCAGGTAGGTATACAATCGTTGCCGGTGTTTTTCAAAAATGCGGGCAAACGCCTCCTGGTTGCCATCGGCTACCAACAGCAGCAGTTCCCGCTCATTATATGTAGGATGTTCCGGCACTATAACAGTTAGTTGGGCTAAAAATAATAAATGTTGGCTAAACTTCTGCTTCAATCGCGAATGCATACTGGAAGGCTGGCATAATTATTTAGTAAATAGTATAACTAAAACATTAAATCATGGACAATCCGAATAAGAAAAAAGCCGATGGAAAACGAGTGAGCCAACAGTCGCATGAGCAGGCTTATCAAAAGCGCAAAAAAGCGACCGCTAAAAAAAGCAATAAAAAAACAAAGAAAGCATAGGCTCAGGTTTATATTGTATTCACAAACCCCGCCCCGGCGGGGTTTAAATCAATGTATATGTCACTCGGAACGCCTATTCTCAAGATCCTGAACAAACGATACGAGCCTTCGTCGTTTGTTGAGAAAAAATTCCTGCGGTACGACCTGGGATTTAAAACCGATGAAGAGGGCAATCCCATCGTTTTGTATATGGGCACCAAAGATGTATCGGGCCGTATACGCGGGCGCCGGTATGCGCGCAGGCTGCTAAAAGATGCCAGCGGCAACGTCATCAAAGACCACTGGGATGATAAAGGGGTTGTAAGTTGAAAATAATTTGCGTTATTTTATGGCGTTAGCAGGAGTTCCACATTTACAGTAATCAACAGATGTCAGTTACACATTTTAACTATCCTCCCTTTTGAAGAGTTAAATCGTAACCCTGGATTGTTGAACATTACAAAGGCCACCTTTTGCCGATCGCGACCGGCAAAAGGTGGCCTGCAATTTTTTTACACTAATTATAGAAAAACCTAATCGAAATCGAACAGATCGCCCAAAAATCCGCCTCGCTTTTTACGTTTATAATTCGGATCATTCTGATCCCTGTACGAATCATAATCCTTTTTTTCATTGCGATATTCATCCTCATCGCGTAACTGACTGCCCGGCACCGACTTCTCAATGATCTTATCCAACTCCCCACGATCGAGCCAGACACCCCGGCATTTGGGACAATAATCAATTTCAACTCCCTGGCGTTCCGACATAACAAGCGTTTCGTTACAATTTGGACATTTCATAACCTATGATTTGTTTGAAAATACGAACCCTGTTTAAGAAATACCTGAGATCTGTATTAAAAAATTGTACCTGTTCATTAAAAATCGACCACCAAACCACGCCTGCCAAACATTTGACGCATACAATTGATGAAATGTGCCATTTACAAAAAACAATTTGCCCGAGTTTTACATAGCCAAATTGTTCTCCTGCATACAAAACAACCAGACAAAGGCCTCATATGAAAAGATACTTTAAATGGCTCACAGGCATCGGCATTTTTTTACTATCTCTGACCACAATGGCCCAAAACAGCGCGGTCGATTCTTCCGCTTATTATAATGAAGTAAGCACGTATGTAAATCCTGTACTACCCGGCGATCACCCCGACCCTACTCTTTTAAAGGTTGGGGACGATTTTTACCATTGCGGCTCCAGTTTTCATTTCACACCCTACCTGCCCGTATACCATTCTAAAGACCTGGTGCACTGGCAGGTGATCAGCCGCATCGTTCCACCCGCAATTGCAGGCTGGGTATCGGACAAACCATCGGCCGGCATCTGGCAGGGTGCCATCACGTATTTCTATGGTTCATACTGGATCTATTTTTCCGCGAGCGGACAATGGTTTTGCAAATCCAGCTCTCCGGCCGGGCCCTGGTCGGCCCCCGTACAGGTGAAAAGCAACCCCGTAACCGGTCCATTGGGTTACGATAACTCCATCTTTGTTGACGACGACGGCAAACCTTATATGGTTATAAAGAACGGACAAAAAGTAAACCGCCTCCAGGCACTGGGTCCGGATGGACAATTGACAGATACAGTAATTAATCTCGACTGGATAAATGCCAAACTGCAATACAGCTGGGCCGAAGGACCGGTGATGTGCAAACGCAATGGTTATTACTATTATTTTCCGGCGGGCGATGTCTCGGGCGGACAATACGTGTTACGCGCCACGGCGCTCATCAGCGATTCAACAAAATGGGAACGGCTGGGCAATTTCTTCAAACCTATAACCGATCCGCATGTACGCTTTAGAAGTCCCAACCATATTGCCGCGCCTTTTCAACTGGCCGATGGCAGTTGGTGGACGATAGGGCAAAGCTATGAACGGGTTGGTAACAATGACTGGTCGGGAAAAGGCCGGCAGACCTCTTTATATCCGGTTATCTGGGAAGGCGATCGCCCCTGGGGCGCCGCGCCGGTAAGCACGCCCATTCAACGGCCCGATCTGCCCAATGCAGGCATCCTTTGGCGTAGTGTGCAATCAGATTATTTCAATGACGATACACCTGGTGCATGGTGGCATTTCCTAAGCAAAAAAATGGATGGCCGCTATTCATTGAAAGCAAGAAAAGGCTGGCTGCAACTGCTGCCCGATACCAGCCGCGCGCACCTGGTACAGAAAGAAACAGATCATTATTATGCAGCAGTCACCAAAGTTGAACTGGATGCCAGTGATACTGCCGCCAAAGCCGGCATCTATCTCACCAATGGCAACCAGCAGGTGAATGTTCGTTTATACAGTGGTTACGACAATGGCAAACAGATCATCCTGAAATTCGACTCAGCCATTCGCCAGGTTCCCAATCGCTTTGGCAAAACCGTATGGTTAAAGCTCGAAAGAAATGAACATAACCTGAGCGCTTACTGCAGCGGCGATGGCAAAAACTGGACCTCTTTAGGCGCCCCTGTCAGCGCAGTGAATGTAGATAAAGTACAACCCAATTATAATTCGTGGGTAGGCACCAGCATTGGCTTGTTCGCAGAAGGCAAACCGGCATTCTTCGATCAGTTTATTTGCAAGGATGGCTTTTCTGTAATGCCCGCTGCTGGTTACAGCAATTATTATGGGGTTGAAAAAACAGGCCAGGGACAAACGCCGGCAGTTACCAATACCTCGAAACACGGCGGCTGGTTTATGATCTCGGGTGTTGAATTAGGCAATGGTAAAAATATTCCGGGCAAGGTAGATATAGAAGCTACAGCAACCGGCAATGGAAAACTGGAGCTCTGGCTCGATGATCTGAAAAACGGTACGCTGCTGGCCACCATACCCGTATCGGCAACCGGCCATAATGTAACAACAACTTTCACCGGCAAACCCGGCAAAGTATCAGGCCGTCATGATCTGTATATAAAATTTCCCGCAGGCCAGCCACGAACCATTCACATAAACAATATCAGGTTCAGGTAGTTAGCAAGTGTGGCACAACTTCAAGTTGTGCCACACTTAAAAATAAATTTTGCGGCAATCAGATTAATCGTAATATTGCGATACAATATGGGACTTACAAAATCGGAAATATTTACAGACAGGCAGAACAAACTGGCCCAAATGATGAAGGCGCTGGCCCATCCGGCTCGTATAGCCATCATTCAATACCTCATAAAAACACAGGCCTGTGTGTGCGGCGACCTGGTTGAAGAATTGGGACTTGCGCAAGCAACCATTTCGCAGCATTTAAAGGAATTGAAAAGCGCGGGACTTATTCAGGGCACCATCGATGGCACCAGTGTATGTTACTGCATAGATCCTAAAGTATGGAAACAATACAAAGAAGCATTCGATACCTTCTTTGTCGCTTACAAAAACAAGGATAACTGCTGTTAAATTTTTTTTGCACCCATTCATCGCAATATTGCAATAAAACAATAAAAAGAAAACGATGCAAACGCAGGAACAGATAAAAGATATGGTAAGGCAGAAATATTCCGAGATCGCCTTACAGGATAAAGAAACCAATCAAAGCGCCTGCTGCGGCTCGGGCTGCTGCAGTACAGAGGTGTACAATATTATGTCAGACGATTACAACCAGCTGGAAGGCTACAACCCCGATGCCGATCTGGGCCTTGGTTGCGGACTGCCCACCCAGTTTGCAAAGATCAAAAAAGGCGATGTGGTGATCGACCTCGGAAGCGGCGCCGGAAATGACGCTTTTATCGCCCGCCACGAAACCGGTGAAACCGGCAAAGTGATCGGTATCGACTTCACTCCCGCCATGATCGAAAGGGCCAGGCTGAATGCCGAAGCAAGAGGTTTTCACAATGTGGAATTCAGACAGGGCGATATAGAACACATGCCCGTAACCGCCAACACCGCCGATGTAATTGTAAGCAACTGCGTACTGAACCTTGTTCCCAATAAAGATGGGGTAATAAAAGACATTTACAGGGTACTTAAACCCGGCGGGCATTTTTCCATCTCCGACATAGTATTGGAGGGCGATCTGCCAACAACGATCAGGGAAGCGGCTGAAATGTATGCAGGCTGTGTTTCGGGGGCCATTCAAAAAAATGAATACCTCGAACTGATAAAGGCGAATGGTTTTGAACATATCACGGTTCAAAAAGACAAGGCGATCGTCATTCCCGATGATATCCTTTCGCAATACCTCGATGCCGAACAACTGGCAGCCTTTAAACTTTCAGGCACCGGCATCAGAAGCGTTACCGTTTACGCAGAAAAACCGGTTGAAGAAAAAAAGGCCTGCTGCGGCCCGGACTGTTGTAACTAACCTTCCGGTGTGCCACATTTGCCTTCGAATCTGCGGGCAATGTGGCACACCTTACAAATTAATAACTAAAAACTAATTAACCGGAAAAAAAATGTCAGCCAATAATTGCGCACCCGCCAACGAAAGAAAACGACTCGGATTTTTAGACCGATATCTCACCTTATGGATCTTTTTAGCCATGGCACTGGGTGTTGGCATCGGGTATTTCTTTCCCTCCTCTTCCGGCTTTATCAATTCCTTTTCATCGGGCGCTACCAATATCCCACTGGCAATCGGGCTGATCCTGATGATGTATCCGCCATTTGCCAAAGTAAAGTATGAGAAACTGAAAGAAGTGTTCAAAAACGTAAAAGTGCTGAGCGCATCACTCCTGCTTAACTGGGTTATCGGTCCCATCCTCATGTTCACGCTGGCCATTCTCTTCCTGCATGGCTATCCTGAATATATGGTTGGACTGATTTTGATCGGTCTTGCCCGCTGCATTGCCATGGTGATCGTATGGAATGAACTGGCCGAAGGCAGCCGCGAATACGCTGCCGGTCTGGTGGCCCTGAACAGCATCTTCCAGGTACTGCTTTACAGCGTATATGCATATGTTTTTGTAACGGTATTGCCTCCCCTGTTTGGGATTACCGGTTCAGAAGTGAATATTTCCATTGGGGCAATCGCAGAAAGCGTGGCCATTTACCTGGGCATTCCTTTTGCAGCCGGCTTTTTAACGCGGTTCCTCCTTTATAAACGCATGGGAGAAACATGGTATCAAACCAAATTCATCCCGCTTATTTCACCTGTTACGCTTATTGCCCTGCTTTTTACCATCATTGTAATGTTCAGCCTGAAAGGCCAGTTAATTGTGCAGATCCCCTTTGATGTGGTAAGGATCGCCATTCCACTGGTCATCTATTTTGCCATCATGTTCCTCCTGAGCTTTTTTATCGGCAAAAAAATGGGCGCCGATTATTCTACCAATGCATCGATCGCCTTTACTGCTGCCGGCAACAACTTTGAGCTGGCCATTGCGGTGGCCATTGGTGTGTTTGGCATCAACAGCGGACAGGCGTTCGCCGGTGTGATCGGCCCGCTGGTAGAAGTACCGGCATTGATTGCCCTGGTGAACGTAGCCTTTTGGCTCCGCAATAAATACTATTCAACCCGACAATTACAAACCAACTAAAATAAACTGATGAAACAGATTCTTGTTCTCTGTACCGGTAACAGCTGCCGCAGCCAGATAGCGGAAGGATATCTAAAACATTTCGCCAAAGAAAAAGCGGCTGTCTATAGTGCTGGTGTGGAAACACATGGCGTCAATCCACGGGCCATCCAGATCATGAAAGAAGACGGCATCGATATCTCTGGCCATACCTCCAACAATGTAAACGAGTACCGCGAGATTGAATTCGATTTTGTGATCACGGTTTGCGACAATGCAAAGGAAAGATGCCCGTTCTTCCCTTCCAATGCACAGAAATTCCATTATAATTTTCCCGACCCCGCCAAAGCTACCGGTTCTGAAGAAGAGATCCTGCAACAGTTCAGGGATGTGCGGAATATGATAAAAAAGTATAGCCAGGACTTTGTGGCAGAGCATATTTCATAAGCCATACCGTTCATACAAAGAACGGTTGGCGGCTGTTTATTTTTTATTATTTTGGAGTTACTAAAGGAGAATAACTGTTTAAACTAAAGGCATACATATTATCCATTTGCATTTTAGTATATGCATTCGAGCTGGCAGCGCTGCCCGTGATCTGCGGGCCTGTGGCCAAACCGGTAAGTAAATGTTCCGGTAAACCCAAAGGCTGCACGCAGCGCACAGGCAGCGCCTGCAAAAGCAAAAAAGCGGAAAGCCCATGTAAGCAGCCATCAAAAACCGGCTGTCAGAACACGGCCACCTGTTGTATTAATAATTGTCCGCTCTTTTATGTAATGACCATGCCCGGCTCCACTTTGCCCGGTAATACCGTAGGGGTCATCAAAACAATATATCCGCATTATCAACCCAGCTATCTTTTTCTGTATGCCGCCGCGGCATGGAAACCACCTGATGTTTGTTGACACATACCGGCTGTTTATTCAATAACGTTTTACTTTCATTTTAAACAAATAATATGAAAAAGGTATTTCTTTTGGCTACTGCAGCCCTGTTAATGAGCGCCGTAGCTTTCTCAAACGATGGTGATAAATACAAGAAAAAGGGCGACAAAGCGAAGACAGAAAAAAAATGTCCAAAGCCCTGCCCAACCCCTTGTCCGCCATGCTGCGATAAAGACAAGTGTGATAAAAGTTAAACCGCACCGGTTAACATAAGAAAAGCCCTCCATTATTGGGGGGCTTTTTTATTGAAATAACGGTACGGGTCTGCGATCATTTCATACAGGGTTATCGATTATGTAAACAGCCGGTACACTTACATGTGCAACTGTTCATTAAAATGGATGCCGGCATTTTTATGGTTCTGCTGAAAGGCAACAGGTGTTACTTTAAACTGCTTCAGAAAGGCCTTGCCGAAACTGCTTGGTGAACTAAACCCCGTCATTTCGGCTACTTCAAAAACCTTATAATTCGCAGAGGCCAGCAACAGCGCCGCCTGTTTCAGCCGGGCCAGGGCTATCAGCTCATTGGGCGTTTGGTTGGTGATGGTCTTTATTTTCCGGTACAGGGTGGGCCGGCTCATGTTCATGGTGCTGGCAAGAAAATCAACGCTCAGCACTTTGTTTTGAATATTGGCAGCGATGCAGCTATGCAACCGGTTTATAAAATCATTTTCCGGCTCGGGCAACTGTACGGTTTGCCGGGTATGCGTATAATGTTCGGCCGAACAAACAACCAGCTCAATGTTCTTTTCTTTAATAAGCTGTTCTATTTCTTCAGGCGTATCTGTAGCATAAACGGTAA
Organism: Niastella populi; assembly: GCF_002078015.1. Lineage (GTDB taxonomy): Bacteria > Bacteroidota > Bacteroidia > Chitinophagales > Chitinophagaceae > Niastella > Niastella populi. The sequence goes on from NZ_LWBP01000195.1 coordinate 69,262, forward strand.
AGGCAGGCTGCAGTTCGTTCAATAAGGCAGCCTGTGCTTTTTTGTCTGGTAATATCAATAAGATATTGTTGTGCATATCCTGTGCTACAGGTTCGGATTAAGTCTTTTTTCTTCTGCATTATAAGGCAGGTACCAGTTCTTTGGGTTTGCCAGTGTAGTTTCCAGGTACGGGTGCATCGACACCGGCGCCCGTTTCTTTACCGCATCGATCAGCACCTGCGGTCTGCCGCGGCGGGCTATGCGCATCAGGTCGTACCATCTTCTGCCTTCAAAACCTAATTCAAGTCCGCGTTCGCGTAAAATATAATCTTCAATTTGTTCGGTGGTAGAACTGACTGTTACCGTTGGCGCCGGCATTCTTGCCCGGTCGCGTACGGCATTGATGCGGGAGATGGCAGTGGTTTTATCACCGAGCCGGTTAAGCGCTTCGGCCCATAACAAATACACTTCGGCAAACCGGTAAATATGGAATTTGCTTTCGCTCTGGTACGGTGCTCTTACATTTGGCGGTACATCTACGTTACCCGCAGTCACCGTGCCCAGTCCAATGTATTTCCAGATCACCGGATCACTTTTAAGGCGGTTATAATAAGGCGCACTGCCTGCATACGAACGGCCGAAACCGCGGTCCTGTTCGTCGATGGTATTACTGGTGCTGATGTTATTGGGATAATTGGGATTGTATGTTTTGATGGCGGAATCGGATGGCGCCACCATGTATTGACCGCCCGATGCCGGGTCATTGCTGGTGAATTTCATTAACGGGTTCACTTCCCTGCCGAGGAAATTGAAGGCCACAAAGAACATGGCTTCCCCAAACAGGTTCTGGTTCGAAACGCCGAGATACATCGCGAACCAGTCGCCGCGGTTACCCGGCCCACCGCCGTTCACCGTTTCAAAAGTGGCGCAGGCGGCAGCGGCCTGCGCATATTTGCCGCGCCACAGATACACTTCTGCCTGTAAGGCGCATACGGTCTTCTTTGTAACACGTAACCGCGACTGTTCCTCACTCACCCGTTTTCCCACTTCAAAACTATTGGGTACCGATACCATAATATCGGTGGTGGCAAATGCTTTTAACAGATCGGCTTCAATGGTATCGAGGATCACTTCCTGGCTGGTGGCGCCGATATACGGTACGTTCGAAATATCATCGGTAGCAGTAAGCACCAGTGGTACCGAATCGAAATTCATGATGAGATTGAAATACGCCCATGAGCGCAGGAAACGGGCTTCCCCCACGTACTGGTTCTTCTCAAAATTTGAAAAGTTATTGGCATCCGTTGGAACGCGCGGCACGTTTTCTATTACGTAGTTCGCGCGATTGATAAGATCATAATAAACCTTCCAGTTGGTGTACCGGTTATCAGGTGTTACGGTATGACTGGCCAGTTCAAGCAAGTCCTTATCGGCGCCCGTTCCCGGTTTCACCCAATCGCCGCGCATTTCGCCCAATATGAAACGGTGCTCAACGATAGGTTGCAATGCCTGGTAAGCGCCGCGCAACATAAATTCCGCATCCCAGAAATCTTTCAGGAATTCATTATCGGGTATTACATCTTTCGGATCGGGATCGAGCAGTTTCTCGCAACCAGCCGAGAGTACAGCCACTGTGATAACGATCAGTATTTTATTTAGACAAGCTTTCATCGTATGTTATTATTTTAAAACTTATTAACTGAACAACTGAACAACTGAACAACTGAATAACGCTGCAACTATGAACTGTGAACTGAGAACTATGAACTGTGAACTATGAACTATGAACTGTGAACTTACTACAGTCCCAACTTTACCCCCACCATAAACGTCTTCAACTGCGGCACGTTTCCATAATCGACACCATATAGAATTGGATTGGTGATACTCCCCACCTCCGCACTGAAACCTTTATAATCGCTAAACGTATACAGGTTTTGCGCTGTCACCAGTACACGCGCCGTCTTGAATGCATTTTTGAGCGATCCTTTTAGTGGGAAGTTGTAACCCAGCGTAATGGCTTTGAACCGCGCGTAGGAACCGTCTTCTATCCACCGGCTCGAGAAACGGGTATTGCCAACCGCATCGCCATGTAATAAACGCGGCACACCGGTAACATCCCCTTCTTTCTGCCAGCGGCCCTGTATACCGGTTGACTGGTTATCGTAATTCGACATAGATTCCAGTGCAGCGCGCTGCGCATTGTATACATCATTACCCACCGCAAAATCAATAAACACCGACAGGTCAAAATTTCTATAGGAAAACACGTTATAAATACCGCCATAATAATCGGGGTTGGTATTACCGATCACTTTGCGGTCGCCTTCATCGATGATCCCGTTCCGGTCCACATCTTCAAAAATGATATCGCCGCCGCGGAACGGGTTGGTATCGGCAGCGCCGTTCCTGACACTTACATCACTGCTGTTGGCATAAACGCCCAATGCGTTATAACCGTAAAAAGCGCCAACGGCATTTCCGGCAAGTACGATGCTGCTATAATCGCCATAATTGACCACCGGATTCAGCTTACCGGGCAGCGACACGATCCTGTTCTTATTATACGCCGCGGTGATACTGGTTTGCCAGCCAAAGGCACCGGTAAAGATCCTGCCATTGAGGCTCAGCTCTACCCCGTTGTTTTTTATAGCGCCTTCGCTGACCGCATATTTATCAAACCCGCTGATGCCCGGGATATTGATGGTATTGAACAGGTGAGCTGTTTTCCTGGTATAATAATCGATCGCGACCCCAATGCGGCCTTCAATAAATTCAGCATCGAGCCCCACATTGAATTGTTTTGTTTCTTCCCACTGAAAATTTTTATTGCCCAGGATGCCTAAACGCACCGCCGAGTAATTGTTATACGGCGCCGGTACAATGGCATTGAAAGAATTGTAATACCCAACTTCCTGGTTTCCGGTGATACCATAACTGGTGCGCAGTTTCAATTCACTAATGATCTTATTATTGCGCAGGAAGGCTTCATCACTGATGCGCCAGGCAGCACCAATAGAAGGAAAATATCCCCAGCGATTACCTCCGCGCGAGCGCGGAGCAAACCGGCTCGATCCGTCTGCCCGGATATTTACATCGAACAGGTACCGGTTCATAAAACGATAACGCACCGTTCCAAAGAACGACAGCAGTTTCCATGATGGCGACGCGCTGCCGATGGAATCGAGGTTGGGATCGGTTTCATTGGCCGAACTGATGCCCGAGAACTGATCGGAAGTGGCATTTACATACACCCCCACCTTGGCGTCCTGCGCCGTCGACTGGAATGCACTGCCAATGGTAGCATCGAACGTATGATCACCGGAAGCCGAGGTTCTTGTATAGTTCAGCGTATTCTCATTCAACAACATCAGCTCATAACTTTTACCGGCCGCGGAACTTCTTATTATATACCCTTCCGGGGCAAAACCGGCTGCCGGCCTGAACCGCTCTTCATCGAGCCGGAAATAATCACCGGCAATCGCTATCCGCAAATTCAAATACGGCGAAAATGTATACTGACCCGTAATGCGGCCGAGGATGCGGTTGGTATTGCTGGTATTTCTCAGGCCGTTCTGAACGGCATAGGGATTGTTGCGGCCAGCATAATCGGCACTATCCAAATCGCGCAGGTCTTCCCCTTCCGCACTTTGCTGAAAGGCAGTGAGGGCTGGACTTTTAACCGCCGTCAGAAAAAGCGGGTTGGTATTGAACGCATTTCCCATTTCACTCAGTTCGCGGTTGGTGCGGGTATAGGAAAGCGTATTGAGGAAACTCAATTTACGGCCAACCTTATAATCGAGATTGAAACGGGTACTGAAGCGCTCGAAGCTGGTGTTCTTCAATACGCCCGACTGGCTGGTATAACCAACATTCAATGAATATTTCGCCACCGCATCGCCACCCCGCAGGGTAAGATGATAATTATTGAACCGTCCTGTTTTCAACGCGTCCTTTTGCCAGTTGGTATTGTTGTTATACCGCTCCACCTGGTTGGCCGGGGTGGACAATAACAGGTAACGCCCAATGCCATTATTGATCTCAGCGTCAGATAAACCGCGCGCTCTTTCTTTTTCAAGTATATATTCCCGGTATTGATCTGCATTCAGCACCGATAATGGATCGGGCGCCTGCATAACGCCGGTATAGCCCGAGAAGTCGAGATAGGTTTTACCCGAAGTTCCGCCATACGTGGTAATGAGCACCACCCCGTTGGCGCCGCGCATGCCGTACAGCGCGGTAGCATTCGCGTCTTTCAAAACGGTGATGCCGGCAATATCATCGGGATTGATATCGGCCAGCGGGTTGTTATCGGCATTACGGGCCAGGGCGCCGCTCATGCGATAGGCTTTCACGGGTATGCCGTCAACAATATACAACGGCAGGGACCCGGCATTTATGGTAGCAACTCCTCTCACGTTTACCAATGCCCCGCCCCCCGGCGCACCGGATATGTTTACGACCCGCACCCCGGCCACCTGGCCCTGCAACAATGCATCGATAGATACCGATGCAAAATCTTTTATCCGGTTCTCATTCACTACCGAAACAGCGCCCGTTATATTTGTACGTTTAGGTGACAGGTAACCAATATTTACCGACTCTGCCGGTTCGATATTTATTATGGAATCTATTCTGGCGGTTAGCGCCTGCTGCTGCCGGGCGAACAACTTATTACCTGCAGCGGACACCATCAGGAGCCCGAAGCAGAAACAATATTTTAATAATTTATACATATGTGTAGTATGAATGATCAGTGAATGCCTTTTTGCCTTTATGCCTTTTTGCCTTTTCAATACTCCGGCGTAAGCACCAGCGCCTCGAGATTAATTCCGCCGGCCCGGGTACAAACAAATTTCAGGCGCTTGTCGCCACTGGTTTTAAAATCGTATGAACCAATAAGCAGTTTTTGTTCGTAAGTGGTACCGTTGTTATAGTTGATGGAACCGCCAATAGGATCTTCCTCATGTTTCAACTGGTAATCGCCGCGGTTGCCAAACCCGTTCTTGTAACTGATCTCCAGCTTGTACTTTCCTCGTCGTACATTCTTTACTACGGTCACCAGTGAATCGTTGACACCATCGGCTGCCATAAATAAAAAGTATTCACTGCGGCCATTGAATGTTTCGAGATAATAACGCCAGAAAATACTGCCGCTGGTAGATAGTACCGGCGCCTGCGTGGAAGAAACACCGGGTATGCCATAGGCATAATTGGTACCCGACCAGAAAACGTGATAGATCTGCGTACGTTTCAATGCCGGGTTGAATGAAATATGTTTATCTACATTATGAATTACACCGTTCCGCATAATGACATCCGTAGCCGCAAAATCCGCTTCTTCATTGATGAGTTTTTGTGCGGCCAGGTTAAAGTAGATATAGTCGTTGTTATTGATGCAGAGCAGCGTGCTGTCCCACCGTTCTTTTACGTTCAACGGGTTAAAAGCGGGTCTGAGTTTCGTATAACTGGCGCTGAAATTGGCGCCGGGAATAATATGATAACGCAACAACGCATCCAGCTCATCCAGTGGCATGTTGTTGAGATCCTGAATGCCTGCCGCCTTCAGCACATCATCGGTTTCCGCGAACAGGGTAAGCCGTATCCGTTGCCCGTTCGCGTCGGTAAGGTTGGTAAGCGTGTCCATTAAACCGGCGCGTTTCAGGCCGCCGATCAAAATGCTGTACACACTCTTGTTCTGCTCGAGAAATTCACCAATGGTGAGTGTGGGTGGATTAAGCACGCCATCGATCTTATGCACCAGCGCATTGGAATATTCAATATCGGTTTCATATACTTTGGCAATACCATTGGCAATGGTATTGAACTTAAAACCCTTCGAAATATCGAGCGTAATAAAATCGCCTCTGCCGGTTGGGGTGGCCTGCGGCCCCTGAATGAACTCGGCCGATTTGATGCGGATTGGCAGAATATGATAAACGAGGATCGTTTTCAATTCCTCATCGGAGAAATCATCGAGTTTTGTTTTGGCGCCACCGGCAAAGAATTTTCGCCAGGCATTATTATCGGGAATAAAGAAAGTAAAAGGCCCGTATGTATTCAGCGTTGCCGACATTTTTGTTTTTTCCAGCGCCTGCACCGAAATGCTCAACGAAGTATCCTGCTGCAACATATCGAAGGCCAGCACCTGCCGCGTTTGCTCCTGGTACGAGAAACCATCCTTTTTACAGGCCGGTATTATGGCCATTATGATGAAACAACATATAGCCGGCACCAGGCGTGGCACACCTTTGAGGTGTGTCACACTTTTCGGGGTGATCGTATTTGTATGCATAGTATTCACCTGTTGTTGAATTATAATTTGTTTCGAAAAATTACCGGTAATAGGGATTTTGTTCCAGCCGGGGATTCTTGTTCAGCTCATCGCGGTGAATGGGCAAATACCAGCCCCGGGGGTCGATGATGCGCGCCCTGATCTGCGCCCGCTCGGCCACGGTTCTTCCCGCCACTACCCTGCTGATCAGAAAATCGGGTTGATTTTCGTTGGTGGCTACCCGTACGAGATCGAACCAGCGTTTGCCTTCCATCGCCAGCTCCATCGCCCGTTCTTTGATAATAAGTTCGATGAACAAACCGGTGGGGGCATTGTTATCGAGGAAATCGTACGGATCCAGTTCCACGCGTTCGCGCACCGCATTCACCAGTTCACCGGCTTTGTTCTTCTCGTCAGGCCCTAGGTGCGCCAGCGCTTCGGCGCACATCAGCATTACATCGGGTAATCGGTAAATAATGAAATTGGGATCATTGGTTGGCCGTTCAATATTATCGGTGGTGAGGCCGGTATATTTCCAGAAGGTGCGGGAGCCTGCTTCGCGATACGTTCTGTTCAGTCCCCGCACCAGGTCTTTCTCCCCATCGAAGTAGGAGAACAATACGGGGTTCATCAGGAACGCGCCGGAAATACCTCTCAAACTGTTCAGCTCAGACAACTGGTAATCGTATTGTATTTCGAAAATGCTTTCCGTAGCATTCTTTTGCGAGAAGATGTTGAACCAGTTTTCAGCCGGCACCAGTGCATAGGTTGAATTGTTCAATACTTTTTGAGCGGCGGCGGCGGCTTCTTTGTATTTCGCGCGCCACAGATATACATCGGTTTGTAAAGCATTCACCGCGCCTTTGGTTACACGCCCCCTTGTTTCGGCAGGTTTGCCAAACTGCACCAGCACATCCCTTTCCGCAATGGCCAGGTCGGCTTCTATCTGGTCAAGCACGGAATCTGCACCTGCTTTTGGCACCATAAAGTTTACCGCATCGCTGCTGGGCGGCTGTAATACCAGCGGCACTTCTTTAAATGTTCTTACCAGGTAGAAATAACTAAGCGCGCGCAGGAAAAGCGCTTCGCCTACGATGGCATTACTTTCCTCTTGTGTAAACCGGTTATCGAGCGCAGGAATGCCGGGCACTTTTTCAATGACCGTATTGGCGCGGCCGATCACATTATACGGCGCCGCCCATACGGAGCCAACCCGGTTGTTTTCGAATAACTGGTAATACAGGTAAGTGATATCGCTGTTGCTGAGCGGTGAAACCAGGTCGGCCCTGAATTCGCCCCAGGTAATGAATTCATCGCTGCAGGCCTGTAACGCATCATATACCCCGGTAATGGCGGCATTGGCATCGGCTTCCGTTTTGAAGAAATCATCACCCGTTAACGAGTTTTCGGGCGACTGGTTCAAATATTTTTTACAACCGGTAACGGTGAGCAGCAGGCCTGCCGCTAACCATATCATCAACCGGGTATGTTTTATGTTGTTCATTTGCATTGATCGTTGAATGAAGGATGGTTTTAAAAGCGGGCGTTTATTCCCAGGGTAAAACCCCTGCTGCGCGGTGTTAAACCACGGTCAACACCTATCAATGCGGGGTTATTACCAAAGGAGGAAATGGAGATCTCCGGGTCGGCGCCGGTATAACTCGTTAAAGCGAAAAGATCATTGGCCGTAAAGAAGGCGTCCACCCCTTTCAGTTTTATCTTTTGCACCCAGGTTTTGGGAAAAGTATAATTGAGCGTAACGAATTTCAACCGTGCATAGGAACCGTCTTCTATCCAGCGCGTTGATCCCTGGCTGTTGCGCTGGTCATTGTTCAAGGCACGCGGCATACCGGTTACATCACCCTGTTTGCGCCAGCGTTTCATGGTGGTGATGGCCTGGTTATCGGGCGTCATCATTCTTTCGAGATAATACCGCATGCCGTTGATGACATCATTCCCATACTGGAACTGGATAAAGAATTTAAACCCGAAATTCTTATACCGGAACTCATTGCTGAAACCGCCGAAGAAATCGGGATTGGCATTACCGATGAGCACGCGGTCCTGGTCGTTGATGATGCCGTCGTTATTGAAGTCTTCATAAATGGCATCGCCGCCTTTCAGCGTATCGCCGGTTTCACTCAGCAATCGCATCTTGCGCGGGTTCAGGCCATCGAGTTCATATACGGTATTTCCTTTCGCATCGCGCACCACGGCATCGCCATCGGTGGCATATACGCCTTTGAACACCAGCCCATAATAAGTTCCCAATGCATCGCCCTCTTTTACCTGCGAGCCAAAGTTGGCGTAGTTCTCCGTGAGCCGTAAGGTACCACCCGGCAACGACGTCACTTTGTTGATATTACGGCCTACGTTGAATGACATGGTCCATTCGAAATCGCCGGCCTTTCTGGCGCGAATGGCGTTTACCATCACATCGAGCTCAACACCGCGGTTGCTGATATTGCCGAGGTTGGTGAGAATGCTGGCGTTCGTATTACTTAAATTCCAGCCGCCTACCACCCCGCTCGAGGAAGGCACAGGCAGGTTGAACAACAGGTCTTTGGTAAGTTTTTCATACAGGTCGAGCGTAACCACGATGCGGCTTTTGAACAGGTCGAGGTCCATACCCAGGTTGGTGCTTTCGCTTGTTTCCCACCGTAAGCTGTTGAGGGCGGGATTGCGCTGGCTTACGCCGTTATTGCCCATATAATTGCCGCCGGCAACAAACTGGCTGATGTAAGCGTAGTTGGGAATACCGCTGTTACCCAGCTGACCCCACGACGCCCTGAACTTCAGATCGGTGAGGAACGGCAGCTTCGCCAGGAACGGTTCTGAAGAAGCCCGCCAGTAACCGCCTATAGAGGGGAAATTGGCATATTTATGATCGCCGCCGAATTTTGATGAACCATCGCGGCGCACGGTGAAATTGAACCCATACCGGTCGTTGTAAATGAGATCGGCCTTTGCAAAAACAGAAACGATGGTTTCCGTGGTACGCGAAGAAGACAACTGGCGGTTACCGCCAGTTGTACCTAAGGTGCGCAGGTTACCCGATGCGCTTGCATAGGCGCTGGCGATCAGCTGACTTGAATTGAACGTATTGAAAGTATTGCCCAGTACGAAATTCCCTTTCAGGTTGGGCGTCAGGTTGCGGCTGTACGTAAGCAGGTTATCGAGGATCATCTGCATGCGTTCATAATCACGGGTATCAACACGGTTGAAGCTGCGGTCGTTCCAGATCAGGCCCGTCGCTTCCGGCGGAAAATACGTATTGCCGTTCTCCCCGATATAATCGAGCGATGCATTGCTGATGTATTTCAACCCTTTTATAATGTCCAGTTCGGCGCGGATATTCGGTTTCAGGTTGGTGCTGTAGGCATCGTTACCCACCGTATTGGCAAACGCAACCGGGTTGTCCATACCGCCATGCACACCCGGCAGGGAGAAATAGTTGGGCAGCGGATCGCCGTTCACATCGATATCATAAATGGGCAGGGCCGACGACCGCACATGACCGAGGAAATAAACGGTACCCTGACCGTAATTGGCATGGTTGTTCACCTTGCTGCGGGCAAAGGAAATATTGGCCGAGAATCTCAGCTTGTCCGATACTTTATAATCGAGGTTGAAGCGGGTGGTAAAGCGTTTATTCCCGGTATTGATAAACGATCCTTTCCTGTCGGTATAGGAAGTACTGAAATTATAGCGCATGGCTTCCCCCCCGCCCGATACCGATAAATTATGCACCTGCGCAAAACCCGTTTGTTTCAGGGCTTTCATCCAGTCGGTATTGTTCTGGTAATACTGATAGGCCGAATAAGAAGGATCATCGACCAGCGGTTGCAGCTCGGGGCTCGAGGGATTGATATTGCCGGCGTTCTGCAACGCTTCGAGCCGCATTACCTTATATTCGGAACCGCTCAATACGGGGATGGAAGGGGGCGCTTCCTGCATACTGAACTGCGAATTCAGCGTAATATCCGTTCTGCCTTTTTTACCTCTTTTGGTTGTAATGATGATAACGCCATTGGCAGCGCGGGCGCCGTAGATGGCCGCGGCATTGGCATCTTTGAGAATGTCGAAACGTTCTATATCGCTGGGGTTGATGTCGGCAATCGGATTGATGCGGGCGGAGTTTTGCCCGTTCGCCGAATTATCGAACGGCGTTGAAATAATGGGCACCCCGTCGATAATATATAACGGTTCATTACCTCCGCTGATGGAACCGGCGCCGCGAATGCGGATATCGACGCCTGCGCCGGGATCGCCGGAATTGGTAACGATCTGTACCCCGGCTGCACGGCCCTGTAACATCTGGTCGATGGAAGTAGCGGGCTGGTGCTCCAAAACTTCCCCTTTCACCGAGCTCACCGCGCCAATAAGATCGCGCCTTGACGTATTGCCAAAACCGTTACTCACCTGGTCGTTGCGCCGGGCCAGTACCACCACATCGCTCATGCTCTGGCCGGTATCGCGCACCAGTTGCACATTGATAGCGGAACGTTCGCCTATCGCTTCCGTTTTGCTTTCAAACCCAATAAAGGAAAAACGCAGGCGGTTAGCGGTATTGCTTACGCGAATGGTATAGTTACCATTGGCATCGGTATTGGCGCCATTGATCTGGCGGTCTTTTTCATTCACTTCAACCACCGTTACTCCATCGATGGCCTGGCCCTTCACTTTATCGGTTACCCGGCCTTTTATGGTAACTGGGGTTTGGGCCAGTACTTCAGCCTGAAAAACCAACGCTGCAAGTAGTACCGACAACCATTTATATTTAATAAGTTTATTCATACACAAGACTTTCTTTTTTAATTGAAATGAAATTCCCCCATGCAGGCTGAAAACAAAAGAATACTGAATATTGAATGTCGAAATACATACAGCGAGCCGGCGTTTTCCTTCCCTTCGACATTGGATATTCGACATTCGTCATTAAACATTTTTACGGTCTGGGGAGTAACACCTTACTCACCTTATACACATACCCAACCGCCGGCGTTCCCGGTCCCCTGCTCACCTCAGGTAAGGTAACCGTTGCCACCACACCCGATGCACTCGTTACCGTAGCGCCGCCATTACTGAACACCAGTTGCTGCGTACCGCCGAGATCGGTATTCTTCGTACCCGTTAACCCCGCCGGGGCCAGGTTCTCATTGATGATATGATGCCTGACGATATTACTGAACTGGGTAGCCGTTAATAAAGCGCCGTTGAGCGTTTTCTTTTTTACATCGAGCCCTATTTCCTCGAAGGCTGCATTGGTAGGCGCTAAGAAAGTACCGGTGCGGGTATTTACGGTAAGCGAAGGCATTAACGAGGCGCCCTGTACAGCAGCCATAAAGGACGAGAGCTCGGGATCCATCGTGGCCTGTCCCATCGCGCTCGTCAATGCAGGCGGCGTGATGAATGTATTATTGATGACATGAATGGTTCCGTTGCTGGCAACAATGTCTTTCCTGAGAAAATTGTCATCGGCAAACGCAGGCAGGATGGTTCCGGCTACCGATCGTATCACCCGGGTGCGGTTGATCAGTTCATTGGAGGTTACAACGGTATCGGCAACAAAATAGGCTTCCAGCACCGCTTCGGCATACGAGGGCGACAAAGCCGCAACTTTATCGGTAACACTGTTATCGATACGCGCAAGTGCAGGCGCAATAAATGCATCCAGCGCCTGGTTCGACGGCATCAAAAAAGTGGTCGACAACGGATCGCCGCCCTGGTTGGCGGGCGCCGTGTTCTGCCGATATTCAATAGAAGTATGCACGCCGCTCAGTAACGGATAGGTTTTATAAAAAACAGAATCCATACGACCGTCGCGGTCGCGGTCATAACTATTGAAGCGGTCGAAAGCGCTGTCGGCCGTCAACTGCATCAGCCGGTAAAACGTACTGTTCCTTAGTTCGGGATCGGTCTGCAACACTTCTTCGAGGTTTGGCAGGGGTACCAGCACGGTATTGATACCGTGGATAACGCCATTGGCGGCATCGATATCACGCAGGGAATTCACTACCGGCACGCCATTGATCTTTATGGAGTCGGCAGCAGTTACGTCAATATGCACGAATTTTTTGTTGCGGGTGAGGTACAGCCGTTGCTGATAAGAGGCATAACGCACTTTCAGGTCGTAGTAATACCACATATTATTTACAATGTGGAAACTGAGGATCCTGAAAAGCCTGTCAACCGGAACATCTTCCACCGAACCATACCCGTTACTGCCCAGGTATTTAGAAAAGGCTTCGTCAGTAGGCGCAAAAACGGTGTACAAGCCGCCTTCGCTGATGAATTGAACCAGGTCGGCCCGTTCGAGCCCTTTGGTGAAAATGCTAAATGTGGGATCTGCTTTGAGTTTGTTGTACAGGAAACCGCCCTTGGGATTTTCGTCGCTGTAATATTCTTTGAATCCTTTTTTACACCCGGGGGAGATCAGTAAAATAAATAAGGGGATGGTTAGGATGGGTATACGCGTTCGCGCCACCCACCGTAAGGCGGGTACACCCAATAGCAAGTTGGCCATTCAGCAATCAGTTAGTGGTTAAGCAATACAGTTTTAGGTCGAAGGTGTGGCACACCTCCCTTGTTACCTGTCAAAAGCCACGTAATTGCCGGAGAAACGCTGAAGGCTAACTCGCGCAATACTTTATTCCCAATTAAATGCTGAGATCCCGAAGTTCGCCTTCCGCCTTCCGCCTCCGCCCGCAATTAGTGGTTTAACGGTAACGTTTGTAAATTTCTTTAAAATGGTTCCGGAGCTATGGCACAAATGTTCGTATTACTGTCATAAATGTTCAAATTACAGGTTAAGATGTACCACACTTACGTCAGCCACACAGGAAAAGTGTGGCACATCTTAACTTTATTGTGCCACTGTTAAAAACCGTAACGCAGTTATTTCAATCGTCATTCGTACATTTAAGTAATGAAAGGTGTGACACACTTAAGCCTGCATCACCGGGAAAATGTGGCACACCTGAATTACGATCGCTTTGCCATGGTATTTATAAGATATATATTGTTCTCCCTTTGCCCGTTGTTGTTTTTTACGGCTTCGGGGCAAAAGGCCGCTATAAATTTCACGTCCCTATCGTCGAAAGACGGGTTGCTGTCAAACATCGTCAATACCATTATAAAAGACCGCCACGGGCTCATGTGGTTCGCCACGGACGACGGACTGAACAAATTCGACGGCACTAATTTTACCGTGTACCGCAACATTGCCGGCGATACCAATAGTTTACGGGTGAACGAGATCCTGACGCTGTGTTTAGACAAACAGGGCAATGTTTGGGCAGGCACCAGCGGAGGCGGCTTAAGCCTGTACGATCGTACAAAAGATAATTTCACCAATTTTCCCTACCAGAACGTTCATGGCGGCTTTTCCACCAAATCAGTGATCAGGAGTATCTGCTGCGACCACCGCGGTAAATTATGGATCGCGCAGTTTGAAGGCGTGTATGAGTTCGACCCGGTCACAAAGATCGTGCGCCCCGTAAACCTGGTGAGGCCGGAAGGCGCCAATCGGGTGCGCGTAACGCTTCTTTGTATTTTTGAAGACAGCAAACATCGCATCTGGTTAGGTTCCGATTACGGGCTCTACCTCTACCAGCGGGAATCAGATTCCTTTAAACGGTTCACCCACAACCCGGCCGACCCCAACAGTTTGAGCAGCGATGTGGTGCGAACGATCTCGGAAGACAGCACCGGCAATGTGTGGTTCGGCACTATCGAGGGACTGAATAAATTACCGGCCGGCGAATCGCGTTTAATTCATTACAAAAACACCGGCCCCGACGCCATTGGCATCAACAGCAACGAAATCAATTGCATTGCGGCCGATAAGGAGGGAGAACTGTGGATAGGCACCAACGTGGGCCTGAACAAATTCAACCCGGTTACAAAGGCGGTTTCGGTATTTGAACCCGACGCGGAGAACATTCACAGCCTTACCAGCAAAAATGTACGATGCGCATTTATCGACAAACAGGGTATTTACTGGTTCGGCACTTTTCGCGGCGGCATCAATAAATACGACCGGAACCTGAACCTGTTCAATCTCAAACTCAGCAATACCTTCCAGGAGAACAGCAACAAGGCAGCTATAATTACCTCGCTGGCCGAAAACAGGAACGGGAACGTATTTATAGGTACCGATGACGAGGGCCTGCTTGAATTCGATCGTAAAACCGCAAAGCTGCGGCGGCTCCCCTTTCCGAAGAGCAACAATCTGCCTGTGGCCATCCTGTCATTGGAACCTGCAAGGGATAACCGGTTATACATCGGTTCTTTTGGGCATGGTTTGTATATTCTCGACCCCGCAACAGGCCGTTTGGAAAACCTGAAAAAAGGAACCGGACCCGGCGACCTCAGCAGCAACGATATTTTTTGTTTGAAAGAAGACAGCAAAGGCAATATTTGGGTAGGTACCAATGGCGCCGGGGTGAATGTGATGCAAAATAAAAAAGTGATCGTAAAGTTCAAGCCAAACCCCAATGGCCCCAATGAACATGCAATACCCGTAAACGGGTATACGCGGGCTATTGCGGAAGACCATGACGGCAATATGTGGATCGGTTCACATGGCGCCGGCCTCGCCATGTATAACCCGGCTACCCGCTCGTTCAAAGTATTCACACGCGATAACAGCCGGTTGCCCAGTGATAAGATTGAAGCGCTGTTGTGCGACAGGCATGGCAGTATATGGGTAGGAACCTATGGCGGCGGGTTGAGTTTGTTTGATAAAGCAAAGAACCAGTTTATCAATTTCGGGGAGAAAGACGGACTGCAGAACACCACCATTTACCAGTTGGTGGAAGATCTGCAGGGACGCATCTGGCTTTCAACCAATACCGGTATCGGCTGTTTCGACCTGAACAAAAAAAGTTTTCGCAACTTCAATAACCAGCACGGGATACAGAACAACAATTTTGTACACGGCGCGGGCATCCGGTTGTCTGACGGCACTTTGTTCTTCGGCGGGCTGCAGGGTTTCAACTATTTCGATCCGGCGGCGCTCACCACCAACCGCAATGTACCGGCGGTATTGTTCACCGATCTGAAGATCAGCAACAAATCGGTTATTGCCGGCGACGATTCTCCCATCAGCGAACATATTAGTGTAGCGCAGGAGATCAGGCTCGATTTCAAACAGAATTTTGCGCTGAGTTTCGTTGCGCTGAATTATACCAATCCCAAACAAAACCGGTACGCGTACAAACTCGAGGGGTTCGATAAGGAATGGAATTATACCGGCACTATCAATACGGCATCCTACACCAACCTCGATCCCGGCCGTTATACATTCCGGGTTAAAGCAAGCAATAACGATGGGGTGTGGAGCGTACAGGAGACTACCATAAGAATATATGTAAAACCGCCGTGGTGGGCTACCATTTATGCATACATCTTTTACTTCCTGGTGATAGCGGGTCTGTTGCTGTACAGCCGTTACCGCGCCATTGCGCGGTTGAGAAGAAAATTCGCGATAGAGCAGGAACGCACCGAAGTACGGCGAATGCAGGAACTCGACCGGTTGAAACTCCAATTCCTCACCAACCTCAGTCACGATTTCAGAACGCCTATTTCGCTTATAATGGGACCGGTCGACCAACTGATCAATGAGGAAACCGCCAGGACAAAAACCGATAAACTGCAAATGATCAGGCGCAATGCACGCCGGTTATTGAACCTGGTGAACCAGCTGCTCGATTTCAGAAAAATGGAAGAGCATGAACTGAAACTGCAGTTATCGAAAGGCGAATTTGTGTCATTTATAAAAGAAGTATGTGAATCGTTCCGCGATCTGTCGGAAAGAAAGAACATCAACTTCACCTTCACTTCGCAGATCTCTCAACTGCACACGCAGTTCGACCGCGATAAAATGGAACGCATCTTATTCAACCTGTTATCCAATGCCTTTAAGTTTACGACGGCCGGCGGGGATGTGGGGGTTGAAATTAATACCGCGGAAAAACAGGATGGCAGTGACCGGCAATGGGTGGCCATCAGGGTAACGGATACCGGTATTGGCATTCCGCGCGAAGAACTGGAGAATATCTTCGAACGCTTTACGCAGAACAATACGCCCGAACATATTTTAAACCAGGGAACGGGGATCGGGTTATCGATCACCAAAGAGTTTGTAAAAATGCATGGCGGCACCATCGACGTGGAAAGTATTATGGGCAAAGGTTCGGCGTTCATAATACAAATTCCGTTGAAATTGCCGGCGGAAATGGCAGGTGTGGCACACCCCGCCGTCGAAGCAAAAGAAGGTGTGGCATACCCCGCCGTCGAAGCAAACGAAGGTGTGCCACACCTCGCCGTCGAAGCAAATGAAGGTGTGCCACACCTCGCTGTCGAAGCAAAAGAAGGTGTGGCACACCTCGCCGTGGACTTATCGATACTGCTGATAGAAGACAATGAGGATTTCCGGTTCTACCTGAAAGACAATCTCCGGAACAATTATAAGATCCTGGAAGCGGCAAATGGAAAAGAAGGCTGGCAGAAAGCGCTGTCCTGTCACCCCCGGTTGATCGTAAGCGATATCAGCATGCCCGAAATGGATGGCATTACGCTGGTAAAAAAGCTGAAGGCCGATAAACGAACAAGTCACATACCGGTAATATTGCTAACGGCCATGACCGGTGAGGAAGAACAGTTGCGCGGACTGGGCACCGGCGCCAATGATTATATCACGAAGCCATTTAATTTCGAGGTACTGCATGCAAAGATCAAAAGCCTTCTGAACTTGCAGCGCACCATGCAAAGCGCCTTTACAAAACAAATAAAAGTAGTTGCCCCGGAAGTGCAGTTTGAGTCGGCCGATGAAAAGTTGTTGCAGGAGATAGTGAGCTACCTCGAAAAGAACGTTACCAATTCGCAGTTGTCGGTAGAAGGGCTGAGCAAGGAAGTAGGTATGAGCCGGAGTTCGCTATATTCCAAATTGCTGGAGCTAACCGGTCAGTCGCCCGTTGAATACATTCGTTCTTTCCGGCTCGAAAAAGCGGCGGTGCTGATGGAAAAGAGCAATATGACCATTGCTGAAATTGCATACCAGGTAGGATTTACGACACCGAATTATTTTGCCAGGTCGTTCAAGGCGAAGTACAATATGTTACCGTCGGAGTATATAGCGAGAAATAGGTTGGGAAATGAGAAATGAGAAAGGGAATACAGAATACAGCATACAAAGTCGAATATTGAATGTAGAATATCGAATGCCGAAGTGAACCTAGGGCTTTTGGCTTTAAGCTGTATATATTTCGACATTCGAAATTGAACATTCGATATTCTTCTGTTTACCTCGAATCATATTTCACAAAAACAAATAATATACACAATGACACATCAATATAAATACATCCTGCCAATATTGTTCGTCTTTTTGGTCAAACATACATTAGCGCAAAAAGCCACACAGCCTTCACTCAAACAAACCTTCCGGAACGACTTCCTTATCGGTACCGCACTCAACCCTGCGCAGATCATGGAAAAAGACACGGCTTCGGCGCGGTTGGTTTTGCAACACTTCAATGCCATCACCCCCGAGAACAGCATGAAGGCAACGCACCTGCACCCGGAGAGGGATAAATATAATTTCACTGTGGCCGACCAGTTGGTTGATTACGGAAAAAAACACCATATTAAAATAAACGGCCACACGCTCATCTGGCATAGCCAGTTGCCCAACTATGTAAGAAAAATGAACAATGCCGATTCGCTTCGGCAGTATATGAAAGACCATATCACCACCGTTGCAGGCCGGTATAAAGGAAAAGTATTTTCCTGGGATGTGGTGAATGAGGCGCTGGCCGATGACGGCACCCTGCGCAAATCGGTCTTCCTGCAATTACTTGGCGAAGAATATATAGTAGAAGCGTTCCGGCTGGCACAGGCGGCGGCGCCCGATGCCGAATTATATTACAACGATTACAATATAGAACAGCCAAAGAAAAGAGCGGGCGCCATAGCATTGATCAAAAAGATCCAGGCTGCCGGCGTAAAGATCGACGGCGTAGGCATCCAGGGCCACTGGCGGGCGTCGCACATTCCCCTCACAGCAATTGAACAAAGTATCGAAGAGTTTTCTGCCCTCGGCATAAAAGTAATGTTCACCGAACTTGACCTGACGGTGCTGCCCAATCCCTTCCGCGGCGACAATGCCGACGTAAGCGCCAGAACTGCCAATAGCACCAATGAACTGAACCCCTACCCTGCGGGCCTGCCCGATTCTGTACAGGCAACGCTCAGCAAAGGGTACGAAGACCTGTTCAAATTGTTTTTACAATATAAAGACAAGGTGAGCCGCATCACCTTCTGGGGTGTGCATGACGGCCAGTCATGGCTGAACCATTTCCCCGTGCGCAACCGCACCAATTATCCGTTGCTGTTCGACAGGAACTATCAGCCCAAACCGGCGTTTTATGCGGTGGTAAAACTAAAAGATCTGTAAAGCGCCTCATCGTGTCTAGCACTTTTATGAGGTGCAATTGCACCCTGCAGAACAGGCAAATCTACATTACAACCCGACCTGCAAGGAGCGCATACTCCCGCTGGCAGGGCCGCATCAATGGCGCACCTGGCAGATTTATGCAATGAGACAATTGGACTATATTTTGAGAAGAATGGAAAAGAGCGCGATCAGGATAATTTTCAATTTCTTGTTAAATTTGGTTACGCAAAAGATAACGGCTGCATTGCTTGCCATATGATCAACGATTGAGGTGTTTCCTTCTCACCACTTCATGCTGCCAGGTGTGCCACACTTATTGCCGCGTCGTAAGCGAAGCGTGGCACCCCTTCCCGGCAGGCCAACTGCTGTTCCCAGGCATTTGCATCTGTTTGTGCGGCCCCCTCCCGGCCTCCCCCGGCAGGGGGAGGAGTTTTGTCTATCAACTTTAAAACATTGCCAATGAAAAAAGATCTGATCAGATTACTGACGGTAATTCTATTGCTTTCAGGCTGCGCCAAGAAAGGCAGCCTGCCCCAAAACAACGAAAATCCCGATCCATCGAACCCACCCCGCGAAGAGGCTACGGCTGTCGTAAACGCCGGCACGGTACAACAAAACATCAGGGGATTTGGCGGCGCCAGTATCCGCGGCTGGATCGCAGACCTTACCGCTGCACAACGCACAACTGCCTTCTCAACCAGCGGCATCGGCTTAAGCGTATTGCGCGTACGCGTATCACCCAACAGCTCCGACTTTTCACTCGAAAAGCCAACCATCGATGCGGCCAAATCATACGGTGCTACCGTTATTGCATCAGCGTGGACGGCCCCCGCATCCATGAAAACCAACAACAACCACGTTGGCGGAAAATTAAGAACGGATGCCTATGCCGGTTATGCGGCGCATTTACGCAACTTCTGCACTACAGTAGGCGGCGTAACGGCCATCAGTCCGATCAACGAACCCAACATTACCGTCAACTATGAATCTATGGAGCTTACCGCACCGGAAGTGGCATCCTTTGTGGCCGCTGAAGGCAGCAACTGCGGCGCACCGATAATGGCGCCCGAAACGTTCAATATGGATAAAACGTATATGGACACCTACCTGAACAATGCCACCGCCAGGTCAAAAACAGGGTATGTATGCGGCCATATCTACGGCAAAACGCCCTACACGTATTCGAATGGCAAAGAAGTGTGGATGACGGAACATTACACCAACACCAATAATGCCAATGGCTGGCCAGACGCCCTGGGCGTGGCCAAGGAAATTCACGACTGTATGAATGCCGGGTATAACATGTATGTATGGTGGTATATAAGGCGCAGTTATGGACCGATGGATGAAAACGGCAATATTACCAAACGCGGTTATGTGATGGCGCATTGGGCCCGGTATGTGCGGCCCGGTTATTCAAAAATTTCCTGTACTGCCAACCCCACAAACGGTGTATATGTAACTGCATACAAGAGCGGTTCAAGGGTAGTGATCGTGGCCATCAATCAGAATACAGCCATCACCTATCAGCCGTTCAGCATTACCGGCGCCACCGTTGCCGGTTTCAACAGGTACAGAACAACCAGCAGTGCCAATCTTACTGCAGACAACTTTACGATTTCCAACGGAAGCTTTGGAATTAATTTACCGGCATCGAGTGTGACGACGCTGGTATCATATTAGGTCTATCGTGAAACGGCAAACGTGAAACGGCAAACGTGAAACGACTCGCGAATGTTGAGCATTATTTACGAGCTTGCTGTGATCGAATTTGGATTGACCGGGGCGGGTAAATTGTTGAAAACGGCCACATATACCTAAGCAATAAAAATTATTAGTTTGAAATGTTGCAGTATTATTGGAACTAATACCATTTCCTGTTTGCAGTGATAGTTTTTCATTTATTGCAGTATGATTTTTGTTTGCCAGGTACGTTTTTAATTTATTTCGGTACGCTTTCTGTCAGCGCCTGTTCTGAATAAATTGATTTAGGTTGCTTTCTGTTAGCGTAACTTCCACGCTAACAAGTCTTCTTCATTTTCTGTCAGCGCCGGCTCCGCGCTGACAGATTTTTGTCATTTTCTGTCAGCGCAGGTGCGTTTTCTGTTAGCGCGATCACCGCGCTGACAGATTTCGCTCATTATCTGTTAGCGCGATCACCGCGCTGACAGATTTCGCTCATTATCTGTTAGCGCAGACACCGCGCTAACAGATTTCCCTAGTTTGCTGACAGTTTCGGGGTCCGGGCAAACAAATTTTCACTGATTTCAGTCAGTAAAAATGGCGTATTAATTACTAATGTTAGTGATCAAACGTAAAAATCAATAGGGAAACCCATAAAATACCGGCTTTAAAAGGAAAAAAATCATTTCGATTTTGGAGCCCCTTATATTTGCATTCTACAATCGCGCCCAAAGCTATTCCCAACCATTCAGACTCCCGCAGCATAAAGAGATTGAGTAACCAATACGCAAAAACATTTTATCGGTTCAGTCCTGATTAATAGCATAGCAATTATAGTTTTTAACCCTTAAGGACATTTATGCATGAACCGGATAGTTACTAAATACAAAAAAAACCAAAGTCATATTGCTTTAACAGCCCATCGTGTTTTAGAAAAAATGCCCGGCAATCCGGTGTTCCCCGATCCACCCGCAGCATTGGCTAAACTAGCAAAGGTGCTTCCACAATTTCAGAAGGCGCTTGCTCAGGCAGCAGGGCGCGATAAACATTGGGTATCGATCAAAAATGATAAGAAAATAATCGTGCTTGATCTTCTGGGTAAATTAACCAGCTATGTAACAGATAAAAGTAAAGGGGACAGAACCATAATCCTAAGCAGTGGTTTCGACGCAAATAAGGAACGGAGTAAAACAGGCAGCGAGCCTTTTATTGAGAAACTGGAAGTTAAACTGGGGGCAGCCGGCGAGGCTACAACCATAGCCAGGAATGTAAAAGGCACAAGAGCTTACGCACATCAATATACTACTGAACCGCCCGGACCAAAAACTGAATGGGTTGCGGTAGGCAGCTCTGTCAACAGGTATACTTTCCGGGGACTTACCTCCGAAAAACGGTACTGGTTCAGAATTGTTGCCATAGGCAGCCGCAACCGGAAAGCTTATTCGCCCATTGTGTCGAAGGTGATACAATAATACAATCAATTAATAGCAATCCGCCTTCTCCCCCACACTACAAAACTGTAGGAAGAATTGTATTACCGGGGACTGGCGCACCGGAAGAAAGTAATGGGCAAATGATCTATCACCAAAGAGCAAACGCAATACAGCCGGTTATCCTTTTATTTTCTTCTCGAAGTCGAGCAGCCATTGTTTGCGCCAGATCCCGCCGCCATAACCGGTCAGTGACCCATCTGCCCCGATGATCCGGTGGCAGGGTATCAGGATAGCCACCCGGTTAAAACCATTTGCATTCGCCACCGCTCTTACGGCGCTGGCCCGGTGAAGACTGGCCGCCAGTTGAGAATAAGACGCTGTAGTTCCGAAAGGGATGCTGCGAAGCGCATTCCACACGGATTGCTGAAATTCTGATCCGGGGGTGTGCAATGGAATGGTGAACGTTATTCTTTTGCCATCAAAATATTCCGTCAACTGCTGTTCGAGCAGATCAAAATATTTACTCTCCCCCTGAACGATCGTTGCATTAAGGGAACGGGCAAGCGATTTGAATTCTGTTTCCAGCATTTTCCTGTCGGTAAACTCAAGCAGGCAAATGCCTTCGCCGGTAGCACATGCATACATGGTGCCCAAAGGAGTTTCCAGCCGTTTTAGGTCAATCACCCCCTGCGCCCGGCTTTTATTGGGCGAAACGCCAAATACCTGCTTAAAGGAATCGGCGAACCCGCTTACCGATTCATATCCCGAATCGTATGCAGCGCTGGTGACCGGCTCACCTCCCTGTATTCTTTTGAAAGCAGTATTGATGCGGAACATGCGCTGGTAAGCCTGGAAGGTAATGCCATGATTTTTCAGGAACCATCTCCTGATGGTATTAGGATCGATGCCGCGGTTAAGCAGGTCGGCATCTTTGATCTTTGAACCGGGGTTCTCAGCAATATCTTTCAGGATCTCTCTTATTTGAACAGGCGTTTCATTTAATTTTTCCAACGGGCGGCAAACCTTACATGGCCGGTAGCCTTTGAGGATCGATTCTTTGGCAGAAAAAAAGAAGGTGACATTTTCCCGCTTTGGTTTCCTGGCGGTACAGGAAGGCCTGCAGAAGATGCCGGTGGTTTTCACCGCGGTAAAGAACATTCCCTCAAAGGATTCATCCTTTTCCACACAGGCTTTGTACATGATGTCAAAAGTCAATTCCATAGTTGATTGATCTTGTAAGGCAAAATTAGCCGCACCGCCGGAAGCAGGCAACCGAAAATTTGACAAGTATTTTCGGCCCTATATAAATCAAAAAAAACGGGTCTACCTGCGTAGCCCCCGCTTCCCGCTTACATCAAAAACTGCTTCAAATACAGCATTTTTGCGGCTTTTATGTAAACCAATTACATATTTTGCTATTAAAAATCACTATTATTCGATTTTTTACTAATTTGCAGTTCATTCCTGTATAATGCTTATTTCGCTGAAAATATCAAACTTTGGCTCCATAAAGGATGAGCAGTTATTGTCTTTTGAGGCCACAAAATCAACCCATTTAGAAGATTATTATATAGTCGAGCCTATTAAAGGATTACGTTTGCTGAAATTATGCCTGATCTACGGCGCCAATGCATCTGGCAAAACAACTATATTAAAAGCGCTTGAGTTTTTAAGAGACCTGGTCCTGGATCCTGTAGAAAAGAAGACTGACAATTTGAAATATAACCCATTTTTATTTGACCCAAACACCCCAGGCCAAAATTCAATCCTCAGCATAGAATTTGTTGAAAATAAAACCAGGTACTTTTACGAAGTTGAATTTAATAAACGGGCAGTAATAAGGGAAGAACTTAATTTTTACAACCCCAATAAGGCCAATGTTTTTAAAAGAACAACTGATCTTAATAAACAGTTTTCTGCTATTACTTTTGGAAGCAAAATTAAAACAGATAAGGTTTTTG
>NZ_LWBP01000196.1 GCF_002078015.1 Niastella populi
ATGTAAAGGCTGCTTTAATATATAAAGTAAGGCATTTGGTATATATAAAATATACGGGGTCATCAAAAATATACTTTAGCCGAAAGTATTAACGTGTAATGAACGTAAATGTTATTGACAATTATTCCAAAGTCAAACCATCTTTATTTTCCTTGCCCATATCCCTGTTAATTGCAATAGTTTTATTTTTATTCAACAGGGATTCTTTACATACCGATAAATATGTACAGATTCAAAAGGACAGTTTCCTTTTTATTAATTATCATTTAGGCCAATTCTCAGATATCATCTACAATATTACCCAATTAGGGGATGCTTCAATTATTTTGTCGTTTTTAAGTATTTTCATTTTGTATGCGCCTAAAATATGGGAGTCATTAATATCTGCATCGCTGGCTTCTCTTATATTTTCTGTCGGTTTAAAAAATATATTCCGGGTGCCCCGACCTGCCGTGGTATTTGATAATAATTGTTTTGTTATCATCGGAAAAAAAGCTGTTGGACATGCCAGTTTACCCTCCGGACACTCAATTACAGTCTTTACAACATTTACTGTTTTGTTGTTTGCATTTATGCCCGAAAAGCTGCCTTCTAAAATTTTATGGGTTCTTTTTACAATCATAACAGGATTCACTATTGCGTTTACAAGGGTAGGCGTAGGAGCACATTATCCGCTTGATGTTATTATTGGCAGTATTATCGGGTATATCTCGGGACTGGCAGGAATCTTTATCAGCCGGAAATATAAAATCTGGTCCTGGGTTAACCATAAAAAATACTATCCGATTTTTATTTTTTTAATACTGGCTTGTTGTGTGTCATTGATCAACCAGATAATCTGCAAAAATTTGATAATATTTTATTTGGCATTAATCGGCTTGATTGTTCCATTTTATAAAATAGTTTATGCGTTTATTAAAAAATAATATAAACATCGTTCACTTTTCTTTATTAATAAGTTGTCTTAATTTCTTATTCTTTCATTTTCCATTTTTCAAATTTGTTTTTAATAATATCGATCATAAAAGTCTTAACGGTATTACCATTATTATTTGTTTTATTATTCTAATGCTGGTTGCAAATTCCTTTGCCTTTTTTTTGATTTTCTTTTTATTCCGCTTTGTAGGAAAAATTATCCTGGTATTATTCTTTATTGTCAACGCAACTGCAGTTTACTTTGTCAATACTTACGGTGTTATAATAGACGAAAGTATGGTCGGTAATGTACTGAATACCAAATATGCTGAGGCGGCTGGTTTTTTTTCGCTAAAATTACTATTCTATGTAATTCTGCTTGGTGTTATTCCTGGCATTGTTATCATTAAAGCCAAAATAGTAAATGTAACATTCAGGCGATTTTTAATTATCACTTCAGCTGGTTTATTATTTATGTTAATTGTAGCGTTTGCCAATTCAAAAAACTGGTTGTGGATTGATAAAAATTCAAAAACATTAGGCGGGCTTGCAATGCCATGGAGTTACACAGTAAATCTTTCTCTTTTGTTTGTACATAAACAGCAGGAAAATGAAAAAGAAATATTATTGCCAGATGCTGCCATCAAAGATAACCAGAAATCGGTTGTAGTCTTAGTGATAGGAGAATCCGCCAGAAGTGAAAATTTTTCTTTATACGGGTACAGTAAAAATACAAATCCCCTTCTTTCAAAAACCCCTGGTATATTTCATTTTAATGCTACCTCTTGCGCCACCTACACCACTGCAGGTGTAAAGTGTATTTTAGAACATAAAAATACCGGCAAGTTGTATGAGATTTTACCCAATTATTTATATAGAAATGGCGTAGAGGTTGTGTGGAGAACTACAAATTGGGGAGAGCCGCCCGTTCATATAAAAAACTACCTGAACAAAGAAGCGCTGATGAAAGATTGTAAAGGCGATGGATGCGAATACGATGAAGTTCTTTTGAATAACCTGAAAGCGCAAATAGCAGCAAGTACAAAAACTAAGGTATTGATAATATTGCACACAAGTACAAGTCATGGACCTGAGTATAGCAGGAAATATCCACCTCAGTTCGAAACTTTTAAGCCCGTCTGCAATAGTGTTGAATTAGCAAAATGTTCTAATACTGAACTGGTAAATGCTTATGACAATACGATTGGGTATACCGATTATATTTTGCACAATGTGATAGAAGATTTAAAACAATTAAAGGAATATAAAAGTGCAATGATTTTTGTTTCCGACCATGGCGAATCTTTAGGAGAAAAAAATCTATACATGCATGGTTTGCCTTTGAGTCTGGCGCCGAAAGAACAATATGACATTCCTTTTATAGTTTGGACATCTGATAACAGTTTAAAACAACAGAAGACAGAAAATTCATTGTCACAAAACCATGTCTTTCATAGTGTTTTAAATTTTTTGGGCATACAAAGTCCTGTTTATAATGAGGAATTGAACATTTTTAAATAGCGGACGCAAACTAAAAACCCCTTCAGATCCAACGATCTGAAGGGGTCCTCTTTCAGCTTATTCTACATTTCATTTAATTTCTTAACGGCTTCCAAACCGCTTTGCTAAATTTCGACTTCCTATAAATACAGAAAAACCTTTTACCAAAAGGTAAAAAGTAAATTACCGGATATTTTTCCGTATTCTGCTTAGTGATTGCTGTGTTACGCCGAGATATGAGGCAATATACGACAAGGGAACACGATTA
Source organism: Niastella populi (assembly GCF_002078015.1). Taxonomy (GTDB): domain Bacteria; phylum Bacteroidota; class Bacteroidia; order Chitinophagales; family Chitinophagaceae; genus Niastella; species Niastella populi. The sequence continues at coordinate 2,684 of NZ_LWBP01000196.1, forward strand.
ATGACCGAGGGATAATTTTCCAGAAACTCTACATATCGGGTGGTAGCATCCTGCGATATTACAGGACCTTTTCTTGATTTTTGGTACATACATAGCTGTACCATTTTATTTTTTATATTGTCCCACCCCACGATAATATGGGAGAGTTCCTCCCAATCTGTTTTGGAAAAAACAATAAGGCTGCAGTCTGTAGCGGCCTGAAGGTACTCTGAAGACGAAGTGTTTGCCTCAAAGTTCACGTAATCACACACCAGGCTGTTTTCCATGATAAAACAACGTGTAATTTCTTCTCCCTTATTGTTATAATAACAGCCCCGGATAACCCCGTCAACAATAAAGCCAACCTGTTTCGGAATTTTTCCGGCTTCAGAAAAGTAGTTGTCTTTCTTTATAGTTAGTGCTTTTCCTTTATTTACGATAAGTTCAATTTGTTGTTTGTTGAGGCTGCCAAATTTCAAAATGTATTGAATCAGTTCTTCCATGAAAACAGGTTAAAATGATGGTGTTCCTGCGAATTAAATCCTATCTGGTTATCTCTTTCCAATTTGTCATTCCGGCCTTCAGATCTCTTGTTCGACATCCAAAATTCGGGTATTAAACAGAGGAGCTATTTACCAAATGGTAAAAAATAATTTATGTGACTACCTTTGCGCATTGTGCTCAGGGGGCCCAATTCCCAAAGTTCGTATAGAATCTTATTTACTGACCTACCCTCCCCTGGCGGATCGCAGGATTCCGGGATTTAAGCGGCAGGGAATATTTTAATAGATGACACTAAAATACATTTCAGGACCTGGAAAAGAGAATTAAAATGAATTAGCCTTAATGAACTTTAGTTGAGAGCCTGTTAGAACAAGAGAAGAAGACCGGAAAAAGATAGTTATAGATAGGTTGTTCTCATTTCTTGGTCAATTTATATCTCACATGTGTTGTTAGGTCGGAAGGTATTACTTCAACAATTTGAATATCATAAATGTTTTGGTCAATACCATCAAATAGCCGGATGCCACTTCCTAAAAAAACAGGCGCAATATGAATGAAAAATTCATCGATAAGCCCTGCGTTGAGAAATTGTTGAATAGTATTGGCGCCTCCTTGTATTCTTATATCTTTTTCTCCGGCTGACTGTCTTGCTTTTTCTAATGCACTTTGTATTCCGTCATTGATGAAATAAAAAGTTGTTGTTCCCTTTTGAACCCACGGTTTCCGTTTTTCATGTGTTAGCACGTAAACATCTGTTTTGTATATATTCTCTTTCCAATGCACTTCGCCTTCTTCAAACATTCGTTTTCCCATGATATAGGAACCTGTTCTTGCAAATACGTCATCAATTAATTTACTGTCGGCACCATATTCATCGCCGCCTTCCATATTGATGTGTTTCCAAAATGCCTTTTGTTTAAACATCCAGGTATGAATTTTACCTGACACACCCCCCATTGGATTGCCCGGCCCCCTGTTTTCGCCGGCCAGAAAACCATCAAGCGATATTCCGCTATCAAAAATAATCTTACTCATATGCTTATTTATTAATTAGTGCTTTAATGTAGTGCTGAAGTCTGTTTAACGTTTGCTTACCCCCTTCAATGGCATTTACTTTTCTGTTAAGTTCATCAATGATCTCTTTAGACTTGAATGTTGATTTCATCGTGAGTAACGTTTTTCCCTCCACCTCTTCAAATGAAACCGTGACCTCAAAATTATATTCTGCGTCACTACCGGAATGTTTATAAGACAAAAGTGACGGTTTGATCACTTCTACATACGTTATCTTGTTATCCCAGTCCTTCCCCCATCCATGCATCAGAAAATCCCATGTTTTACCGGGTTCTACCTGCATCGATATGGTAGTCAGCGAGAAACCGTCTGGCCCCCACCATTCTTTAATATGCTCAGGGTTTGTCCATACTTCCCAAACCAAATCTCTTGGTGCATCAATAAGTCTTGTATGTATGAGCATATTTTCTTCTTGTCTGAATGTGTTGTATTCCATCTTTCTATTTTTTCTTTTTTTGAATTTTTGCCAGATAATCCTCTAACGAGTCAAATTTTTTGTCCCAATATTTCCGGTATTGATCTACCCATGCTGTTACTTCATTTAATTTTTCCAGCCTGGCTTCGCAATATCTCTCTCTGCCTTGTTGCTTAATCACAATAAGACCACATTCATTAAGGAATTGTAAATGCAGCGAAACTGCTTGTCGGGTAATATTAAATTCTTTGGCAATAGCGTTAACATTAAGAGATTCACGAGCCAACATATCAATAATTTGCCTACGGGTTGGATCTGCTATTGCCTGAAAAATATCTCTTATTGGCTTCATAATGCGCAAGGGAATTCTTGCAAATTTATGTGCAAGCGTTGACTTGCGCAAATTTTTTTGATATTTTAATTGTGTCGAAAATATCGAGCAGCTTGATTAGGTATGATAAATATATTCTTCTTTATAAAGAGTCCATGTACCCATTCAATATATTCCTGTGGGTATTCTCCTTTGGCAATGTAACCATTGAAATTTCCCATTCGTCTTCAAAATGGCCATTTATCAGTGTGCCGGAATAACGAATTTCTGAAGCTGGCTAGTTTTTGTCTATTACGGCGATATTGGGCCATAAAGGGTAACACCAGCTGCATCAATAGTATTTTTCGCTTTTTGGGGCCAATACAGAAAGGTTGCAGTATTTTGCTTAATAAACGCTATTCCAACCATGTCTAATATCGCACATCAAACAGATTGGAAAACCGAACCAATGCCCGATGAGACTGACAATTTACATTTTCACCGAATATTTTCGTCAGAAGAGTTCGAACGTGTAAGACTGGGCTTAGTTCCAAGAGAAATGGAAGATAAATGGTTCATTTATTACGAAAACCACATACTAAATATTCATCGTAGCTGGACAGGATTCCATATCTATAAAATTATCATGCAACCCCAGGAAGATAACACGTATGTGGTTACTAAAACAATAGTCAACAGGAACAAGGCACAGTATAATCAGCAAAATAATGCGTACGATGTTGCTTTCCTGAATTACCTTATTGCCCGCCTACTACTAGGAAAAGATGTTCCTTTTCCTATGCCAACGAATATATCCGAAGAAAACAACGCAATTTATAAGCATTCAATGGTTGGCTACGCAACGCCTGATACCACAAACATTGCAGGAAATGAACCGGTACAGATCAATTCCGGTGACAGACTGAGAGGTTGTCTGGCTGGCGGCGCCATCGGTGACGCCATAGGTAGCTTTTATGAAGGCCAATCGAACATAGAAAGGATAAATGCAGAGATGGTTCATGGTATAACTGACGATACGCAACTTACATTGGCTACCTGCGAATCCATTATCGAATCCGGACAGGTATCTGCAGCCAGCATTGCACATTACATGATCACCTGGTATAATAAAGGAAAATTGACCGGGCTTGGCGCCAGTACTCTGAAGGCACTGAGGGATTTACAGATGGGAGCTCATTGGGCGCTTGCCGGTCGGTCGGGAGAGTATGCTGCAGGCAATGGAGCCGCCATGCGCATCGCCCCACTTGCTTTTTTTATCAACCCGGAAACAGATAGAACACTTATTCGTGACGTGTGTAGTATCACGCATAAGAATGATGAAGCGTATGTTGGAAGTCTGGCAATCCTCTATTCTTTACATTACATTATAACAAACAAGTGGTTGCCTGGAATTAGTCTGCTGGAATTAATTACGCCCCAACTGCCGGATACCGCGGTACGGGATAATCTTTTAAAATTACAGGCAAATTCCTCATTAGGTATTCGCGAAGCGGCAGGTTTAGTGGGCACATCCGGACATGTTATTGAATCGGTACCTTTTTCCATTTTTGCGGCTGATAAGATCAGGGAAAGCAGTTTTGAAGAGGTGCTTACTGAAATCATACTTTGTGGCGGAGATACAGATACCAATGCTTCGCTTGCGGGGCAGATCATGGGCGCATTTATTGGATTGTCAAATTTTTCCAGGAGCGCATCCGGTATGTTCGCGAATATCAAGGAGTGCACCTATATTCTCGATACTGCACATAAATTGTCGAAAATGTTGAAAAAGCAATAACTCCGTTGAACGATGGACACCCTAAAACGAGACAATTGTTAATTTGCTTATTATTCACGCAGCTCAGAAACTACTTAATACTTCCCGACTCACAGCGTCCTTGCATATTTCACAAGCAACAGAGGGACAAATGCTTCATAGTTGGTATTGCAGTCTGTTGTCAACTGGTTTTACCGGGAAGTTGATGGTAATGTATGTTCACGAGCCATCTCTGCTCTCCATAATCTGCCGTGGGAAAACCATTAGTGGCACTTGGGAAGAGTTCAAGCACCGGCTGCCCCTGTTATTGAAGAAATTTGACTTCCAATCTTCTTTTATAGAGTCGGAAACGGGTCTTGCCGATGAGTATGTAGTATCTAAAACGAACAGCAGGTCGATGCTTGCTTATATAAATCAAATGAAAATTCATCTGGAAATTCATCTGGAAATTCATAGTCGCAGATTTGAAACTTATGAAAACATTTCACAGGATCTTTTGGAAGAAAGTATGATGAATTATCTCTATCAAACAGGCAACAAAAGTAACCCTTATAGAACTGCTATTGAATTTTGGAAAGATCAAAATGTAATATTATAAGCATGCGACATGTAACCAACAAAAATATATGGATCTGCTACTTTGTAGATTTCAGAGGCACCACCTACGTGCTGTATGGAACTGTTGACAAAACGAACAACACCTTATCGATTAACCTAAACAGTAACTCCAGCGTTGACATCGGCAATAGAGAATACAATTTCTAATGTCAAGCATATTTATATGGATACATTCAATGTTTGCAAGCTTCAACGCTGGATTAATAAGAATAGGGTTGACCACTTGATTTTGAACGACAAAATGGCAAAATCAGATCAGGAAGCTGAAAAGCATTTCCTTTTATATAGTTTTACAGCTGCCTTGGTAAAATATCAGTCATTGTTGAACGAAGAAAATAAAGGGAGATAAACAGACAGGAGGAAGCCGATTAAAACACATAGCATGCTTATCTGTCTTTATAAATTCGATTTCCTTCAATTGTGCGATAAGCAATAACCTTCATATATAGAACAGATGAATATTATATATTATGTCGCAAACCTCCTTGTGTTGCCACCTGCAATGTTCTTTGCCTATAATTTTTATAAATTCAGGGGAATGGAAATAAATTTTCGAAAACTTTGGATAAGTATAAGCATAATATCTTTAACGTTTATCGTAACAAGTCTTCAATTTGTTTTTCCTGAAATAATTAATACATTAGACCGCAACAAGGACGCTTTATTATCAGGTGAGGTATGGCGGTTGATTAGTCCTCTTTTTATCCAACCAATGGGAATATGGCAGTGCCTGTTTAACGGTGTTTTCTTTGTTGCATTTTTGCCGGTTGCGGAACATTTTTACGGTCGGCGTGTCGTGCTGGTCTATTTTGGGGCAGGCTTAGCGGGACAAATCGTTAACTTCTACTGGAATGCAGGCCGCGGCGGTTCATCGACAGCCCTATATGGAACCATGGGCTCATTGTTTATGTATATACTTCTTAACCGTAAAAATTTTCCACGGGGTTATATTTTAATACCAATGGCCGGTTTTTTGGGCGCAACCGTATTATGTTTTTTTGAAGACGGTCATGCTCCATCTTTATTGGTTGGTGGAGTTCTATCTTTAGCAATTCACCGAAATAGCCGCGTGATTTCGAACCAAAAAGAGCATTCAAATTTAACGACTTGAAGACTCCTGTAAATTTTTGTCGGGTGGGCTGGACAATTTCTAACCTGTTTATAAAAGATTTATTAGAAATTTCAGGAGCTTACGCATGGATTAAATATTTAACATAGGTAGGAGTTGTGCTCGCGCAAACGAAAAAACTTATCCATACTATTTTGACTTGGTGATACATTTAGCATTCCCAAAAAATTTTGTGGAATGTTCGTTTGCGATTCATTAACTTAGAAATAATTAAATTAATTAAAAGAAAGAATATGAGAGATAAAAATTCCATGAGTCAACTTGTGAAGTATTCTGGGCTCGGATTAGTCATTGGCGCCGTCGTGGGAATGATTATCGGAATGGTGTTTGGTTTAGAGAATGTTGGCCAAGGATTAATTTTTGGGTCGTTGATTGGAATTGTGTTCGGTCCTGCTGTAAGCATAATGATAGATGAACTCGGCAAGAAATAGAATGTTTTTCTTCTAATATTAATTATTGTTTATTTTAATGACTTTTATTGATTCTGTCTCAGCAGACATCGACGTCAGATAATCACTTATTTTATCAACCGTAGACAATTTAGAATCCGACGAAACTATATTGCCAGTGTTACCTATCATTATTTAAATCGAAAAGGATTCGAACTTTCACAACATTCACGGGTTTTCTTTGACTATGCGAGAAAGGTGATACAACTGCTTATCAGGCAATTGAGCAGTAGTCAAAGAATGGAGTTCAGAATCTGTTGATAACATAAAAGCCTTTTAAGCCATTAAACTTTATTTCGGGAAGCAAGAAAGCTCAATGAGGAAAGTAAGCAATATGATCCTGAAGATTATGTTCCTGATCTGGAAGAAAGAATCATTCGAATAACTAAACAGAAATGATACGGCCATGAATGAAGCACATAAACAATTTCAGGAAGTCTTCGATGAACTCTATGCGCTTACAATACACAAGAAAATGAAGTTCCTGGAAGCCCTAATGTTTTATTTTACAATTACCTCTCGTGGAATATGGTCAGATGATAAACCATCTGATGCTGAAAAAGTAGAAGCATTCAAATGGTTGAACGAGTTATCGCATAGAATTTGGAATTTACTGTTTGAGCTCCAACGAGGTGAAGACAGCGATAGTATCACCCGACTGCATGATAACATAAAGTTTTACGGGGAACAGTCTGGTTTATTGAGAAGCCATTTGCTGCCGACAACTTTAGCTGCATTCGAAAATTTTAAAGCAAGGATGTAGTGCCTGGCTGTCAAGAATGGAGAGATAATAACTGCTCAACAAACGTTTTTTATATAAAAATATAAGGATTCCCCAGGATACCGTTTATGATGTAACCTCTCTACCAATGCTCAGAATGAAATTTATTGTTGACACAGATGGGCAAATTCTTCGGGAGTATAGAATGCTATATAAAAATGAAAAAAGCCTTGAAACTCTTATCTGTAAATAATTTCAAGGCCTTTTAATTATGCTGGACAACTTAATCACCTACCAACCATAATACGTTGCAAACCCATTCCATCTATCCCGTTTTACTTTAATAAAACGCTTTTTCATCCATTGCTTTCTGTTCCTGGAAACAAGTTTCCAGTTGGCAGGATTCTTAACCTGGCTTGTGCCATCCGCCAAATACATATGTATATATGGATTGTCAATACAGGATTTCCAGAAGTTTGGATGCCATCTACAGCGGGGGCAAATTGCATATAAGTTTTTCCTTACCAGATTATAGGTCCGGCGGTGGGTTGTCTTTTTCAAACAATGGTGACGTTTCATGTGTAGTTATTTTGGTAACTACAAGCCGTCGAATTTCTTTTTCATGGAACTTATTATGATTGATTTAATAAAAAAAGGTCCTGATTTTTGTCAGAACCTTTCTTATTCGTCGGGTGGACTGGATTCGAACCAGCGACCCCTTGCACCCCATACAAGTGCGCTACCGGGCTGCGCCACCACCCGAACTTCAATGCACCAGTATTAAAAAATGAGCTTCTGGGCTGATTTTCAATACCCTTACATCGCTTTTGGGGTTGCAAATTTAGCTTAAAAAATTGATTTCCTGAAAAATATGGTATAAAATGATAAAATTTTTTATCTCTCTCCCCCGGTGGATCGGATTTTTTACGAAGATTAGATCTGCTACACTCCCACCCTTATCAACGGTATGCTGTTCAATTTACTTTTTCCAACATAAAAGCCGGCTTAATTCAATTCCTGATCCAGGTCTATGACCTCAAAGAGTTTTGCCGTGGGCATGCCCAACTGAAAGATTGCATGGGCTCTTGTTTTTTCCACCACAGGTTCTTTGCCCTGCAGGTTGTCGTTATAAATACTGTCCCACGTTGGTTGAAATTTGGCAGAAAATTCCGGGAAGATCTTATCGGGATGGAATTGGGCGAGTTTTGTAACCATCTCCCCTATTTTCTTGCCTGGAAACACATGGGCATACCGACTTTTTTGTAGCTAAATGGTAGCTTAGCCGCCTGGGTATTGTACACGGACCCTCCCAGACCACTACACGACTTTACTGCGGCATGACCAGTCGCATACAATACCCGGACTGGTTTTAGACAATGCGCTGAGTGGTCCCCTGCAAGTCTGCTACCATTAAGGTAGCGAAAACATACCTGTAATAATAGTTCAGAGAGGATTCCATGACTATTCAATACGGCTTTGGATGCCTTTATACCAGGGTTTCCTTCCCGTAAATGTCCCGTAAAGGTCTCGTAAATGTCCCGTAAAGGTCTCGTGAATGTCTTGTGAAGGTCTCGTGAATGTCTTGTGAAGGTCTTGTGAAAGTCTCGTGAATGTCTTGTGAGGATCTGGCGATATCCTGTGTAGTATGGACGAAGAGCAGATCAATAAATGCTTGTATAACCTCGTGTAATATACTAAAATTAGTTTATGATGCGTTCCATCCGCCATAATGTATGCAAAGGTTCGAATTACCTGCTGAAAGCGAACTTTCTGCCGGCGATAGCAGTATATGAGAAATCACCTGATACTATCGCTCAATTTGATCGTATTCACTGCCTGGCGTGCTGTTGCAGGCCGCGGTCACTGCTGATCGATCCTGCATTCACCTATACATCTTTTGGGTTTGAAGAAGCCGGTAACCAGTATCAGCGCTCCAAACAAAATAGCGGGCCAGCCTCCCTTATGGGCATAAACGATACCTGCCCCCATAAAAAATGCTCCCAGCAGCCACCGCAGCAGCCTGCTGAACCAGGTGATCAGTTTTTCATCTTTATTCATTGCTGATCGTTTTTAATATGTAACGTGAAGATAGCGGTTACGCAGGCCAGGCATGGTGATAAAGGTCACTGTAGCCACCAGGTAACACCCTGCCATTTGCAGCATCAGGGGTTTGCAGGGGTTCATCGCTCTTTTATACTGAACCGGGAAAAAATTGAAATACGACTACACGCCATGCTTTTGTAAAAGGGAAGATGATCGCGGTTTATCGAGAGGCAAACGCAGAAAAATGATTTGACAAATAGTTTTTAAAAATTCGCCCCCGTCAATGCTTGCAGGGGCGCACCATATATCCCTTTGAAGGGAACCCCATTTCCCCGATTTGTTTGTCCTTTGTAATTTCTATAACTATCCGGCCTCCCTGGCAGTAACTTTTAGCAGCACATATCAAACAAAGGAATATTAATTGAAAACTTTTCATGCCCATTTTTTGATGTGAGGTCGCTTAGAACTCAAATATAGGCGATGTTTATCTTTCCCGATGCAGCATGAAGGAAACCGGATAATAAGTTATTGAAACAAAGAAAAATCCCCGCTGCTTTTAACAACGGGGATGTATTTTATATTTCAAAAACTCAAAAAGCTACCACCTTTCTACCGCCAGCTTATGCGTGCTTACCAGGGCATTTTTTTCATTCAGAATGCGTATATAGTAAAAAGCCTGTGCCGTAATGGTAGGGATCTGTAATAGTACGGTTTGTCTTTGTGTTGTCAGCAATACTTTCTGTTTAACTACTTTTCTTCCCAGCGGATCTGCCAGTTCAATCGTGTATTTACCGGTGGGCAGGTCATTGAACTGAATATTTACTTCATCGAACAACACAGGATTGGGATATACCCTGATGTTGCCGGTTTTTAAAAGTGACTTGCCAAATAACATGACAGATGGGATGAGTTTTTTAGTGGCGAGCACATTACTGCTTGCCAGGTCGGCAATGCCATACAGGTCCTGTATGGCGGGCGAAGGCGAAGCCTTCCAGGTTGTATGGTCAACAATAAAGGATGCCGCTGTGTAAATCGAACTGCTGACAAGCAGTTTCCCGTTTTCGTTTATTGCAGCTCCATTGGTTGTAAATGCAGCCGGTAAACCTGTAATGGTTGCAAGGTAGGTTGCCAGCCTGGTTTCGATCTCGATCTTATAAACGCGGTTGCTGGCAGTAATTAGATAAAGGTTGCCTGCATCATCGGCAACCATATCGCCGCCAAGGTTGCTGCAGGTATTGTATACTGAGTTTTCCTTGTTACCGGGATCGTCTTTCAACCCGCCCATGTCGGTAAGAGATGGGTTGTTATTTGTTGTAAAGCGAATCAGCCGATTTTCGGAAGTAATAGTATAACCATACCCATCAGGCGTTATTACCAGCCTGTTAACAGGATCGTTGATCTTAAATGTATAATTCCCTGCCTTGCTAAAAGACAGGTCGGGCCCGGCAAAAACTTTCATGGTGGAAAGATCGATATACCTCAGCATGTCATCGCTCATAGACACATAAAACAGCCGGTTCGTTCGTTGGTCGAAAGCCATGGCTGCAATTCCGGAGTTTCCCCTGGGTGCAGCAGGATTATTGACCACAAAAGCGATGGGCAAAACCGGCGAGGCTGTTTTATCGCTAAACCTTTTGGCTGCCACATCATAATGAAGCAGCCCCCGGTCGTTCATGTTTAACAGCATCTGGCTTAATTTCCCCGTTCTCATATTCAGGGATCGCAAGGCAACCCAGTCGTTGCTTCCCTTACTGGCAGATGTGATGGCATAGGTGATCTTATCTGACTGACCGATAACAGCGGCCGGAAAGACAGCAAGCATCAGCATATATCTGATCATTTTGCACATAATCTTCTGTTTTAGACTTTATGTTTTAAGATGAGGCCGTATGGCAAACCGGAAATACGTTCTTTTTATGACAGAGGTGTTCTAAATGGGAAATATGACCTGAATTGGGAAAAGAATAAGGAACTAAAAGCTGCCGGATCAATTAAAGGATAATTGAATCAGCTGATCATATGGCTTCGCCACTCACGATCACAGTAACGGTAGATCAGCTTCTTACAAATTTAAATATTTTTATTTCACTGAAGCAAAATAGTTAATATGATCAGAAATAATTGGTTACAAACAATCCTGTCATAAAAATGATATCTTTAATCAGTTATTCAACATAGTTTCATTACCAACCAGACAGATATGAAATATTGGTGTTCGCTATCTTTCATTTTAATTTCATTTATTGCCTGCCAAACAAATACTACAGAAAGCTCCTTTATAGCCATTGAAGGGATCGATTCGACATACAGGCCGGGCGATAATTTTTTTAATTATGTAAATGCCAAATGGAACGATACGGCACAAATACCCCCCAGCCAGTCGGGCGTTGGCGCCTACCGGTTCATGAACTTTCAGCAGCGCCTCAGGTTGCAAAGTATCCTTGACAGTGTATCAAAAAGTAACAATGCGCCGGGCAGTCTTGAACAAAAGATCGGTGATTTCTATGCTTCAGGGATGGATACGAACAATATTGACCAACGCGGTTTTGAGCCGCTCAAAACCGGGTTACACCGGATCAATGGCATCAACAGTATTGCTGAGCTGATGACATTCATGGCAGAGCAGGCTAAATTGTCGAATGTATCTCTTATTGCATTTCATGTTTTACCCGATCAGGAGAATAGCAGCATGAATATGGGGCACATTTACCAGGCAGGTATCGGCATGCCCGACAGGGACTATTATTTCAACAACGATTCGGCCACCGTTTCCATCAGGCAGGCTTATAAAAAATACATTGGTGATCTTTTTACGTTAACCGGAAGCGATCCGGCTCTGGCAACCAAAAATGCTGAAATCGTTTATGATATAGAAAAGCAACTGGCTGCTTCGCATAAAACCAATATTGAAACGCGTGATGTAAAAGGCAATTTTCACAAAACAGCCCTGGCCGATCTGAATAAACAACAGGCGAATGTAGGCTGGACAACCTACTTCAACACCCTGGGAGCCACCGTAGATTCGTTGAATGTGGCCCAACCCCGTTATTACGATAAAGTGAACTCGCTCCTGAAAACGATCCCTCTTGCGAACTGGAAAATATACACGAAAGCGAATTATATCAATAATTATGCAGATTACCTAAGCAGGCCTTTTGTAAATGCATCCTTTGAATACAACAAAGCACTAACGGGGCAGGCTTTGCAAAAACCTCGTGGCGAGATGATGGCCAGCGCGGTGGATAGCTACCTGGGTCATGCTTTAGGCCAATTATATGTGAAACTGTATTTTTCCGATTCGGCTAAAAAGCGGATGCTCGAACTTGTGAATAACCTGCAGAAGGCTTTTTCCAACCGGATCGACCGGTTGAACTGGATGAGTGACAGCACCAGGCAAAAAGCTAAGGAAAAATTATTTGCCATTACCAAAAAGATCGGATATCCCGATAAGTGGCGCGATTACAGTCAGGTAACCGTTGTGAGAAATAGATATTTTGAAAACGTGGTATCGGCTGCTGCAAACAACGTGCGGTATAATCTTGCCAAACTGGGAAAACCGGTCGATAAAACCGAATGGTTCACTACACCATCTACTGTAACCGCTTATAATAATCCATACGCCAACGAAATTGTTTTCCCTGCCGGGATACTGCAGCCCCCCTATTTTGACAATAACGCCGATGACGCGCTTAACTATGGAGGTATCGGTATGGTTATAGGGCATGAGGTAACGCATACGTTTGATGACCAGGGTGCCCAGTTTGATAAAGACGGGAACGTAAAAAACTGGTGGACAAAGCGGGACTACGAAGCATTCAGGTCAAAAACGCAACAGGTGATTGACCAATACAGCAAATTCACCGTGCTTGACAGCATTCATGTGAAAGGTGAGCTTACCGTAGGAGAAAATACTGCGGATATAAGCGGCGTTGCCGTGGCGCTCGATGCTTTTAAAATGACCAAACAGGGACAGGATACCACAAAGATCGGCGGGTTTACTCCCATTCAGCGATTTTTCATTTCAGTGGCCAGGATCTGGCGGGTAAAAATGAAAGACGAATACCTTCGCTACTGGATAAATAATGATCCCCATTCACCACCCATGTGGCGGGTAAATGGCCCGCTCATGAACAACCCCGATTTTTACCTGGCTTTTAATGTGAAACCTGGCGAGATGATGTACCTCGACAGTAATAAACAGATCAGGGTCTGGTAATATGGAGATCCGGTTCATTTGCTCGTCAACTATCTGTTGCAGGCAATGCATCCATCGTAAAATGATGGTGATCCAGAATTATACTTACTGAGGCTTTCGGGTTATCTGACCACAGCCGGCAAAATATATTCTGTAATAATTCTGTTTACCTGCGGATGAGCATAGGACTGTCCATAGGCGCTGGCTGTTACTACAATAACCAGTGGCTGGTCTTTAAAAATTACGATGTGGTTTCCTCCGTTACCTGCACAATAAAAAGCCTCAAATGTTTTATTTTTAACCAGGAAAGTTTTATTCCAGAACAGGTAGCCATAATATTCATTGTTTCTGCCGCTTATGTGCCTGTGTTTTGTAAATGTCTTATTTACCCATTCCTTTGGGATAAGTTGCTCTCCATTCCATTTTCCCTCATTTTTATATAACTGCCCATACTTTGCAAAATCCAACGCGTTCATTTGAATGCCACCGGCTGTATTAGGCACTTTTTGCGGTGTATATTGCCACTTATAATTAGTAATGCCCAAAGGTTTAAACAGCTTCTCATTGGCATATTTTTCGAGTCCGCCGGGTACCCGCTTATTTAAAATATCACCCAGGAGAACGACTCCTGCAGTAAAATAATGCCAGCCTTTATTAATGGTGTCCTTTTTAATAGGTAAGTCTAATGTAAATTTTACCCAGTCACCTGTCGGATACATATTTTCTTCATTGCCGGGCGATTTACCATCCGCATCGTTACCATCAAAAACAGCACTCATCGTAAGCAGATCTTCAAGCGTTTCATTTTCTTTTTGTAAGGAATAATTTTTATAAGAATGTAAATTGTAAAATTCTGCCAGTTTTTGATCTTCCGATTGTAAATACTTTTCATGGATGGCTATGCCCGTTATGGTCGATGCAAACGATTTGCCCACCGACCTGGGATTATGCAGGGTATTACGGGTTTCGCCATTGAAATATTCCTCAATTAACAGTTTTCCATTTTTGATGACAATGATGCTATTGATTTTCTTAAAAACACCTTCCGCTATATTGCCTTTCAATTCTTTGATCCTGTTTTTATCAAAATCATCGTTTGCAACCTCAAAACCGTTATATGCTTTAACCCGGCCAAGCCTGATTTTTGATATATCAATAACCGGCTTTCTTTCAACAACCAGGTTGAGTTCACCCGCGGCAATTAATTCACCCGGTTTAACCTCATCCATTTTCAGGTAAGGTCTTATTTCCATCTTCAGGGTATGGCTGCCCTCCGTTAAAGCACTGTCGCCGCCGTAATGCATAAACCTGTTCCAGGAAGATTCGCTCCATAGTCCATATCCATTGTCGTTATTGATAAGGGGTTTGTTAATGACAGTTGCACTATCCTGAATTTTGGCATAAGGAGCTCCGGGGTATAGGTTAGTTGTATAGATCAATTTGCCATCGACAAAGAAAGCAAACTGATAGTTACCGATCTTAACAAGTGAATCGGCCGGTAAAGCAGGGGCTATACGATGTAAATAGTTTGTTATTGAATTACCCATAAAAGCAACAAAATAAAGATCGCTTTTATTGGTTAGCTTATAGGTATTTGCAAAATCACCCTTTTTCAGATGAGAAAGCGGGATGTGCTTTGAAGTAAAAAAGATCTTACCTATATTATCACGGTGCAGCCCGGAAGTTATGCCCTCCGTTCTTACTATGTTTTCCGTTTGGGCATATATATGTGATGAACTGATAATAGTTAACCATGATATTAAAATAAAATGATTCATGTTAAAGTATGTAGCACAAATCTACCTTTGCGGCTGCAACAAAAATAGAATGAAATTAACATCAGCCGGGTTTAGTGCTGTATTAGTTTTTTGTATGTAAGCGGAGTAACGCCCATTATCTTTTTAAAACACCGGTTGAAATGACTTTGGTCGGCAAAACCGCATTCAAACGCTATTTCGGTCAAAGGCAATTGTTTATTGGACAATAAAGCCAGGGATTTTTCTACTCTTAATTTTCTTACATATTCTCCCAGCGTACAATGAAAGTATTTTGGAAAATACCTTGAAAGGTGAACCGGATGGATGTCTAAGGTTTTCACCAGGTCTTCAAGCGTGTGACTTTTACAACACTCATCGTGCAGGATCTCCTTTACTTTACCTGCCCATGCGGGATCATTGTTAGGTTTAACCTCATAATTGCGAAACAGCAATGATAATACCTGCAGAAGCAAACTTTGGATAGAAAGGGACGCTACGTCGTCGTAGCTCTTTGTTTCTTTGAATATTTTATAGAATAAAAACCGGGTATCAGGATCTGATATCTTAATGCTTCCCTCCAATGCAGCTATATTGAAAGAAAAATTCCTGAACCAGGTGTTTTTCAATTCAAGATGAAACCCTCTTGTAAAACCTTCCGGTTTTATATTATAATGAGCTTCCTGCCAGTTATGAAACAGTAAGCTGCCTGCCGAACAATTGTAGATCTCTTTTTTATTGCCTTCAATTACATTTCCCTGGAGAATAAAAGTAAAGTAAGCGTTTTCGTGATAATGCCAATCTACTTTGGGAAGTGTGTATTCGGTATCGGTTAAAGTAATACCATTCAGGTGAATAGTCTTATTTGTTTGCCCGTAAAACTGTCCGGTGTGTAAAAGGTTCATTAAATTTAATTAGTTAGTAGCAACTTAATAAATTGAGGTACCTACAAAATACGTGATAAAATTGTATGATGATTATTTCTCTGCCCTGATGAATTGTTGGCCCCGTAAAACGTAAATGCCGGGTTGGTGATCGGGCATTGAAAAAGAGCAGGCATTTTTTTCTTCTTTGATCCTGTTGACCGTTTCGTTGTCATACATAACGGAATTATTTACTTGTAACCGGCTGATAACTACCTTACCCTCATTTGTTACAGAAAAGGTATAACGGTAAGAACAGGTTACTTTCCGTGTTCTTAAATCAGATGAATATGTACCACTGTAGAAGCCTGTGTGTTCCTCATTGTAATAAACACTCTGTGCTGCAAACAGTTTCTTGCCCGTATTCAAATTCCAGATCTCATGTTTGGTAAATTTATTACTGAAACTTCCTCCCGGCGACCCGCCATAACTGTGGGAGAACTGGGTGGACCAGCTTAATACCACTTCTTTCAAACCCTTTTTGTCAATTTGAACAGTTTGAATGAAACAGGTATCCCCGATATAACTATCTCCCTCTCGCGCTATGGACAACGTATCCCAGCTTTTTCCATTTCTGTAAATAAACAACTCCTTCCCATCGCCGTTGTTATCAACCAGTAAACAGACTCTTACCGAACCATCGGTTGACCTGCCAATTTGCGTTAAAAAGCCGGGGGTGCCTGTTTGTTGGCTGTAAAGGGAAACGGATATACTGGTTAGCAGGAATAAAATTACAGGTTTCATATAAGTTAAATGCGTTATGCAACAGGGTTATAGTTTCCGGTTTCCAAAATGCGGAAAACAACAGAGACTATCAATAGACAACCTGTTATAAAATATCTAATGTTACAGGCAATACAATTTACCGGTCTGATTTTAGTTTACATTAAACCAGACTCATACCGGTAGCAGCAAAAAAAACCTATTTCTATTACTTCATAAATTTCCTGTTTATAACTTTCTGGCCGTTATGTATTTTTAACAAATAAACACCAGGTAAAAAGCCGGTCACATCCACTGTGGTGCGGTTACCGGTAAGTGTAGAAGTCAATACCAGTCTTCCCAGGTTATCAAAGATCAACATCCCGGCATCTTTGTATTGTCCGGTTTCAATATTCAGAAGTTTACTTATTTATTGCCAATTTCTTCTGCCAGGCCAATAAGTATACCTTCTATGCCGCGAATGTAGCATAGCCGGTATACATCCTCATATTGAACCACTTCACCAACGAGTTGGGCGCCATGTTTACTTAACCTGGTTACCATTTCATCGATATTTTCAACATTGAACATTACGCGCAGGTAGCCGAGTGCATTCACTGGTGCATTGCGGTGATCTGAGATGGTTGAAGGGGTGAGAAACCGGGAAAGTTCGAGCCGGCTATGACCATCGGGGGTAACCATCATGGCAATCTCAACTTTTTGAGCGCCCAGTCCGGTAACGCGGCCAGCCCACTCCCCTTCTACATTGCCCCGCCCTTCGAGCTTTAGTCCGAGCTCAGTGAAAAATGATATGGCTTCATCGAGTGATTCTACAACGATGCCTACATTGTGCATACTTAGCAATTTGCTTTTTGCCATTATGTTATATTTTATGCGTCAGGTATTTTTCATTTTTGTACCGGTAATGAAACCCGGGTAAAGATAAAAAAGCCCGGAAATTTTTTCCCGGGCTTTTTTATAGCCAATTAACCCAACTGTAAATGTTTTTCGCTGCGGGTTATGCTTTATCAGTTAACTATAAAAGGATTGAATGTTTCCATTTTTACGCCCCTGTCGCGTAATACGATGGTATCTTTAAACATATGCGCCGTTGTACCAAAATCTGCCTGGTACTGCAGGTATATCACATCGCGCTTTTCATTCCCCCACATATCGCCCTTCTTTACCAGCGCACCTGCGCCCGTGATGGCATAAGATGCTGCCGCGGGGCTGGAGATCGTGCATTTGCCCTGGCTATCGAAACGCAGGATCAGCTGGAACGGCACATTGACATTACCCCGGTTCTTTGCATTCAGGGATACAGTTACTTCGTTCATGGCTGTCGTTACCAAACTGCATAACTCATCTTTTTCAACATATTGGGCATGATACATTACCGTTGTATCCAGCGCGGTATTGCCGCCGGTTCCTTTTACATTATCCAGGCCCCTGCGCAAATAGATGCCATGGTAAGGATTGATATATTTGATTGCATAAAGAATATAATCTTTTGGCGGGGTTATCCATTCGCCGGGGTTTCGCCTGTCGGCATCCTTGTTGCTGCTTTTACCACTGAGTACTGAATCCGCATTTTGTACACCGGTTATGCGCAGCGGAATAACAAAGGTGTTTTTTACAGCACGGGGATCCTGAAAAAATGCATCTGTTAGCTGAACTTCCAGTGCGCCCATTAATTCGCCTGCAGGAATGACGATCTTTTGATCTTTCGCTGCCGGCAGCCTGTAGTAGTTATCTGGCATGTACAACACATTATCGCCTGTGGCCGCATCAAATTTAAGCTGGCGTGCTAGGGCCGTATCAACCACCACACTCAATGTAACGTCTTTTTTGTTTTCATACACGCCGCCCATCGCTGCCATGATAAGGCATTTATGGTCGTTGTCGAGTGAGTTATCAAAGATATCTTCCCCAAGCACCAGGGTTTTAACTGGTGACTGATAGGGAAAATATACGGTTGTGTATTTATAATCGGGAAACACGGAATCTTTATTCGAACAGGAATAACAGATCACCAGAACAATGCATAACAACAATATTATCTTTTTCATCTGAAAAATTTTTAATGGTTTTTGGCCAGATGCCCGCCTGCCCGGCCGGGCAGGGAACTTACCATCCCCGGTTTTGTATCAGGTCTTCTTTCAGGACATCGTTATAAGGCAGCGGGCCGTAATACATATAGTCTGCATACTGCCTGTTTTCAACAGCACTTATTGTATAGGTATTATTATCAATGCGCACTCCTTTGGCTGGCTCCGTAATGTTTTCCTTCCACCGGCGAAGGTCCCAGAAACGGAAACCTTCAAAACACAGTTCGAGGCGCCTTTCGTTATGGATGAGGGTTCTCATTTCTTCTTTGCCGGTAATGGATGACAGGAAATTGTCGGGCTGCGTAATGCCTGCCCTTTTTCGTATTGCTGCAATGACATCGCGGGCTGAATAATTGTGTGTTCCTTTACCATCAGGGCCCCAGGCTTCATTGGCTGCTTCGGCATATGCCAGGAACATTTCGGTATACCTGATGTATGGTACGTAATGGCGCTGGGTGTTTGTACCTGCAGGATTCAGATTTACATCTTCACGCAACAACTTGCGCATATAAAAACCGGTGCGTGTGGAAGTGGAAATAGCATTTAATCCGTCATTCGAAGTACCGATACCGGTATAAACAGATGCGCCGCCGGGTCCCATCTTACTTCCATTTACCACAATGTAAAGTGCCAAACGGGGGTCGCGGTTGTTATAGGGATTGTTTGCATCATAGCCGCTGTTTGCATCGGCAATAGGATAACCATTGGCCATGGGGAAAGCATCTACCAGGTTCTGTGTTGGGTTCACCCGTCCATTCCCATATAACGTAGGTGGATAATTGTCTCTTTCGAGGTTATTGCCATCACCGACGTTCCCGCGCCACAGCACTTCTTTTGGATTAATGCCTGCCGCCAGTCCGTTTATTTCACCTGCATTGCGGCTTGCATACCAGTATACGCCGTTATTTGCCATACCTGCTATACCGCCGATCAGATCGAGCACCGCTGCGGCATCGCCGGCAGCCTTTGCCCATGTTACGGTCGTTGCCTGATTGAATGCTGCACTGGCAGCCAGTAACGATACTTTCGCCCTGATACCCCTGGCAATACGCGCTGTCATCCGTTGCGCATTATACGCCCCAAATACGCGGTTGTAATCGGCCAGCGTGGTTTTACCTGCGTATTTTGCCGGGATACTAGCGGCAGAAGCAATGTTCTCGTAATCGAGCGGCAGATAACTTTCTGCCATGCCCAGGTCGGTATAGATCTGTTGCACGCATTCTTCAAATGTATTTCGCGGCAGTTTGAAGTTTGATTTACTATCGAGCGGCTCCGTGATGATGGGCACGCCCAACAGTCTGTTATCCGCCGACCAGCCGCCATGCGCCTGTAACAGAAGATACATAAAGAGTGCCCGCAACCCATGTGCTTCTCCTTTAACCCGGTCGTTGAACATTTCTTTGGTGAATTGTCCCGATGTTGCCCAGTTTACTTTGTCGGCTTCGGCTAAAATTATATTCAGGTACTGGATGGCGGCAAAAGCGCCGGTATACTGGTCCATCGGATTGTTGATAGATGACCAGTTACCGGTTGCCATCAACCGGAAATTGTTGTTTGGATTATTCGACACCGCATCGTCTGTGGCCACGTCATTGAAGGAGTAACTCCCCAAGGGCAGCCGTACATAGCCATTCAACAACAGGCCTTCTGCAAATGCAGCGTCGTTATATATATCGTTTAGCCCGCGGTTATTTTCATCGGCGGGAGAAAGTATTTTTTTGCAACCGCAGAGAAAAATGCCTAAGGCAAACAGGTAATTCAAATTAGCTTTCATAAAAATTAATTATTTGGAAATTAACCCTAGAATTCACCTTTAACACCAAAATTGAAAAAGCGGGTTTGTGGCAGTGTACCAATATTCAATTCCATAAGCTCCCTGTTCTTGGCGATCGTGAGCAGATCACTGCCGCTGACATACAGGCTCAATCCCCTTACAAATGACTGCTGCAATATTTTCTGCGGGAAAGCCCAGGTTAACTGCACTTTGGAAATATTGATTCGATCGGTACTGTACGTCCAGAAATCGGAAAACCGGAAGTTGTTACCGCTGCCGAGTGTCGACAACCGCGGATAACCGGCTGCATGTTTTGTAGCTTCCGTCCAGCTATTGCGCACAACCGCTGAATATTTAACGGCGCCGGTCACCCAGTGGTAATCGCCGCTTCTGATGCCTGTACCACCGAACGATGCGGTGCCCAACACAAAAAGAGTGAGGTTTTTCCATTGCGCGGTAACATGTATACCACCTGTAAAGGGACTGCCCCAGCGGCCTATCATCACTTCATCTTTCTCGTCAATTACCTTGTCGCCATTCTGATCTGCATACCTGATATCGCCGGGTTTTACCGTTCCGAACCTTTGTATTTCATGATCATCTATTTCATCCTGACCGGCAAACAATCCCCGGCTTTGCAGGCCAAAGATTGCATCAACCGGTTTGCCGGCCCGGTTGCGATAGCTATCGGGAAACAGCTCATCGCGTTTCAGGGCTTTTGTTGCAACATAGGTGCCGGCCGCCCCGATAGTAAGTTTTACTGCGCCCACGTTTTCATGAAAGTTCACCTGGAAGTCGAACCCCTGGTAACGGTTGGCCGCGAAGTTGGCATAAGGAACAAAAGATGTTTCGGGAAAACCGGTAAAAAAGTAGCCGGGATACAGACTGTAGTTCTGTACCGGCATTCCATCTTTCTTTATATAAAACAAACTGGCCAGGAAATCGAGTTTGCTTTTAAACAATGACCCCTCCACACTTACATTTATTTCCTTTCTTTTAGCATAGGTAAGAGCCAGGTTTTCACCACGCGATATGGTGGTTGTGCGGTTGGTGTAAGTACCATCTGCCCAGGAATAGAAAGCCGTAGGTGAATAAACGGCATTGTATAAATAGTAACCGTTAGCGGAAAAATCGAGATCGGTATTCACAATACCGGCAGCTGCCGTCAGTTTCAGGCGGTCGACCACACCTGAGCCTTTCAGAAAACGTTCTTCGTTCAACAGCCAGCCGAGGCTTACGGTTGGTGAAAAAGCAACGCGTGTGGCTGCAGGCAACCTGGTGCTATTGACAACCGCCCCGGTGAACTCAGCATAATACTTATGATCATAATTGTATGCCAGTTGCAAACCGGCATTGGCATTGGTGCGGTACTGGTAGTCGCCGGTCTGGCGGCGCCGCAAGCCATCAGCCATCAGCATGGCAGACAGGTTATGTTTTTGCCCGAAGGTATTTACATAGTCGAGGTGTACGTTGAAATCAATCAGTTGATCGCTCCACGTATTGCTCAGGTTCTGCGTGCCGGGTTTACTGTCTTTATTGAACATGGCCAGTTGAGCGATGGTATCTCCGGCTGCAGTGCTTGTCCAGGTGGGTACATAGATGGCATAACTATTATTTACAGATTCATTATATGTATTGGAATAATCAATGCTCATTTGTCCATGAAATGACAATCCTTTTAATACATTTTTAAGATCAACGTCGATGCCGCTTGTGTACTGGAACTGGCGGCTGGTAAAAATATTATACCCGGCGGCATACACATCGGAAATAGGATTCGTAAGGAATTGCTGTGTGCCGCTCAACAGGTATTGGCCGTCGATAATATTACGGCTGCCGCTCACCAGTGTTTGAGCGTTCTTTGAGCCGGCGCTAACGGAACTAACAGGAATAAGCGGTGCAAACCGGTGCGGTTGTAAACTATCGGCCCGTTGCCAGTAATTGCCCAACGCATTCCTGTTCGTGTAAAAAACGGTTGATACATTTACATAGGTGCTGATGTAATCGTTTAATTTCAGGTCGATATTACCGCGTAGATTAAGACGGGTATTATGTTCTTTTTTGCCTTCGCCAAAATTCAGTAATGAATTCTGATTTTGAAAACCTGCCAGGGCATAAAAACGGGCCCGCCCGGTACCGCTTGAGAATTCGGCATTGGCTGAATGGGTATTATAAACCTTGCGCAAATAATCTGATGAAAAATAGTTTACATCGGGATAACGGTATGGATTGGAACCGGCAGCGTGCCGTGCAATGGTTGAATCGGCATACAATGCAGGCAACCCGTCATTTTTCAAAGCCTGATTATAAAAGCGCATATACTCGGCCGATCCAAGGAAATCGGGATATGATTTCGGTACGTTGATGCCGCTGTTGGCGCGCACATTGATGATGGCTGCACCGGCCCTGCCCCGTTTGGTGGTGATCAGCATTACGCCATTGGCAGCGCGGCTTCCATACAACACGACCGCGTTGGCGCCTTTTAAAAAACTTATTTGTTCAATTTCGTTTGCGGTTATATCGTTAACAGAACGGGGCACGCCATCTATAAGCACGAGCGGCGCGCCGATGTTCCAGAAGTTGTTGCCTCCCACAAATGCTGCCGATCCCTCCAACGGATAGTTTCCGAAATTTTTGTCGAGGTATTGTGGCGGGTTTATAATCGAAATGGCGCCGGGCAGCTCTTTTTTATCAACCGTTCTGTAAGCTATATGTACTGCAGAGTCGCGGCCGGGGGTTGGTATGTTTGGGTTGGCTTCCGTTTGCGCCTGCCCTTTTACGCTAACACCGCTATACAACGCACCGCAAACGAACATTCCGGCCAGGATATTTTTATTCATTATTTTCTTTTTTGGCGTTAAGTACTAACAGGTTTTTTGATTTCGGGATTTATGATTTAAAATCTCAAAATCTCAAAATCAGAAATTGCTCTCAGTAACCGGCGTTCTGGCTGAACGAGATATAAAGGTTTACATCGTTTATTTTTAAAGGCAGCCAGTAATTCTTGTCCTCAAACTTGCGGGTCACCAGTATCCTTTCTCTTATATTGACCGGTTTGCCATTTGCGTCGCGGTCGAAATCTATCGCGGTCTTTTCCCTGTACTTCAACTGCCCGGCAAGCAGCCACCGGCGCAGGTCGTTATAACGGAACTCTTCTTCAAAGCCAAGTTCCATGGCGCGTTCGCGAATGAGCTCACTCATAAACATATCCTTATCGGTCACATACTTTTGGGCCACTTTTCCGGCCCCGCAACGGTCTCTTATTTTGTTGAGCGCCTCTTCAGGTGTGATATAATTCGGCCCTGTACTGGTTGCCGAACCATAGCCATGCAATACTGCTTCGGCATACATCAGGTAAACATCGGCCAGGCGCATATATGACAGGTGCATATAGTTATTGGGGAAATTGTCGATATTATTCGCTGTCATGGGAGTGAGTTTCCGCAGCAGGTAACCGGTACGCCCTATTGCCGAATGATCGCGGCTGGGCCCGGTATTTGAGAGGTTGGCATACCTGAACTTTTCTTTGTCGGCCGGGGCAGACCCTTTTATGATCTGATCTTTGTCAATGACGATGTCGTGGTAAAAACGCGGATCGCGGTTAACCCATGGGTTGGCCGGGTCGTAGCCCGATTGTGGATCATCGATGGGCAGGCCGTTGGCCATGCCGTAATTTTCTACAAACCGCGCATTCGGTGATGCATACCCTCCACCTATATTTCCTTCGGCAAAGATCGAACTTGGGCCCCAGGGACAACCGGCAAACCACGAACTATACACCGGGTTTTGAAAAATGGCTTCCGGATAGCCGGGAATGAAACTTCCTCCATTGGTATAGAAAAGATCGCTGTAACGGGTATAATCGATCAGCCTCACCCAGGTTGCGCGGCTGTCGACCAGTTTCAGCAACTCAGCAAATGCATCAGCCGCTTTTTTGCAATACTCGATGCTGTAACCTGTATTACCTGTAGACGACCTGTTCATCAGCGGGCTGCCTGCATACAGGTAATTCTTACCCAGATAGCCAAGCGCAGTGACCTTTGTAATGCGCAGCTGGTTTTTACCCAGCGTGGCCTTACCGGCATCGGTATTGTCCCAGTCAACCGGCAACAGTTCGGCCGCCGCTTTAAAGTCGGCCGCCGCCCGGTCGGCCATTACCTGGTAATCAAGACGGGGCAAATTCAACTTTGCGCTGGGTGATAACACCGTATCGATGTATGGGAGCCCGCCCCAGTACGTCATCAATTCAAAATGGAACCAGCCTCTGAAAAACAATAACTGGCCTTTTATCAGGTCTTTCTCCTCCTGCGTACCAGCGAGTTTTTCAAGATTGGCCAGGCCTAAATTGGCTTTGTGAATGCCGTACCACGAGTTTGGCCATAAGCCTTTGCCGAATCCGGTAGTTGGGTCGGGATTATAATTGGGCGCATCCAGCCAGGAGATCCATTCACCGGTTGTCCATGACCACGAATCTCCGTTATCCAGTTGTTCATTCAGCCAGGTTACGCCGGTCTTGTGAATGATCTCATCGCCCAGGATCCAGTCGCAGGCCCAGGTTTTGCTGGTATATTCGGGTATCAGGGAATACAGCTCTTCCGTAAACCCCTGGAAATTTGTAAAATTTATATATGCATCCGTTGGTGAAACATCTGCGGCGGGCGCCCTGTCGAGATACCGTTTACAGGAAGAAAGCCCCGTTAATGCCAGCAGAAAAAAAACGGTTATAATCAGATATGAATACCTTCTCATATAGCAAGCTTTTAAAAAGTTACATTACACCCCAGATTGATACGCCTGATGGTAGGATACGCAGTGGCTGCGCCCATACTTACTTCGCGATCATCGGGCATTTTCGTCCATAATAACAGGTTATCGCCATTAAGGTAAATGCGGAACATGTTGATGCCTATATGCTGAAGCTGCGCCAGCTTAAAAGTGTAGGCGACCTCTGCGTTTTTCAATCTCAGGTAGGAGCCGTCGTACAAATAAGTGGTGCCGTAATAGGGCATTACGCTCGCATAACGCGGCATGGGCACATCGGCATTGGGATTGTCTTTTGTCCAGTAGCTGCCTTGTTTATACACATTGTCGTAGTGGTATTGCCCCGAAAAACTAACGAGTTGCAGGTAACGGTTTATGTTATTAACGCCATAGAACTGCACAAAGGCGCTGAACCCTTTCCATTCAAAACCCACAGTGGCATTATAGGTGTTCTGCGGCCGTTCGGGATAACCATAAGGAACGCGGTCTTTATTATCTATTACGCCATCGCCATTATAATCAATCATGTTCAGGTTACCGGGCAATTTCTGGTTGTCATAAGTATTGAGGCGGATGCTGCCATACACTTCATCCCAGGTATTATAAAAACCGCTGCTTACATAGGAATAAGCCTGGCCGATAGACTTCCCTGCCCTTTTCTGGTATTCATCCAGCAAAAGCGCGTCCTCTCCTTCTATGATCCTGTCTTTGGCATGCGTCATGGCAAAGTTTGCCCACAGCCTGATGCCTTTGGGTAATGTTTTATTTAATCTCAATTCAATTTCATATCCTTTGTTACGCACCTTACCTACGTTGGCTGTTGCAGGCTGTACGCCGAAATAAGAAGGCACCGAACGGGAAGTACCGGCCAGCAGGATATCGGTTCTGTAATCGTTGAACACTTCCACACTGCCTGAAATTAAACCGTTCAAAAAGGCATAGTCGAGCCCGAAATTGGTCTTTGTCACTTTTTCCCAATGAATATCCGGGTTGCCGCTGCTCGTGCGCGCTTCGGCCCACCAGGTATACGGACTGTTCTGGCCAGCCGACGAGCCCAATGGGGCATTGCCGCCATAGGTCCAGGTGGTCATATACAGCCAGCGGCCGTTTACATTATCATTGCCTACCTGCCCATACGAAGCGCGCAGTTTCAATGTATTCAGGAACGTCTGGTTTTGCATGAAGCGCTCATTGCTGATCATCCATCCTGCTGCTGCAGAAGGAAAGAAGGCAAACCGGTAGTTGGGGCCGAACTTTTCAGAACCGTTGTAGGCGCCATTGAATTCGGCGAAATACCTGCCGTCGTAATTATAGGTAACCCTGCTTACCCAGTCTTCCCGAAAATGCTCAAACTCACTGCCGGTAGCATATTTATCGCGGCTGAACATTCCCATGGCGGTAACATCGTGCCGGCCGAACCGCCGCGCATAGTCTACCTGTAACTGGTAGAACAATTTGCGATAGGTAGCGCCGTTTTGCACGGCGTCGGGATTGGGATTCCAGCGCGGGGGGATCCAGTCGAATTGATTGGTGCCTAAATACTGGCTGTATTTCTTTTCACCGGTTACGGGGTCGATGTATTCCTGTTGAATATTTCCATTGTCATAAATACCACCCTGCGATACGAATGAATTATCGAAGGAAAGCGTTCCCTTTGCTGCCAGTCCCTTAAGAAGAGCGCTGAGGTCCTGCCGTAAGGTAAAATCGGTTGTGATGCGGGTAGTAGTCGTTTTACGCACGCCGTTGTTACCCATTACTGCCAGGGAGTTTATGGTAGATACTGTTTCCAGCGGAAAGTATCCCCAGCCGCCGTCGGAATACCTGGGATAATAAATATTGGGTGCGTTATTATAAATACTTTGCCATATCCGGTACTCCCAGCTATCCTGTCCATAGGCATCCTGCTTTACACCATAAGAGCCGGCCAGGTTTGCGGTAAGTACGGTTGACCTGGTTAAATTGAAGTCGAGGTTGGTACGCGCATTCACCCGGTCGAATCCATAGCCGGGTTTATATGACTTTCCGTTATCTATTTTTTTTATGATATCGCCTTCATGCAGATAATCTACCGATGTGAAGTATTTAACCAGCGGAGAACCACCCGAAATATTAAGGCTGCCGTTGTATGACATGACATGGTCTTTCACCAGTTGTTTTTGCCAGTCGATGTTCGGATACCGCTCGGCCTCTTCCTGATTTGCGGGATGGCGATATTTTTCGAGTTCGGCATAAGGCACATAACTATACCAGGAAGACGGTGACACACCCAGCTCGCGCTCGATGGCCTGATTGCGGATCCTTATTGCATCGTATGCATCGTGTTTACTGGCAAGTTTTGAAGGGATCTTCACGGTGGCATTACCGGTAAAACGGATTTCCGCCTTTCCTTCCCTGCCCCGTTTTGTGGTTATAAGAATTACGCCATTGGCGCCTTTGACGCCAAAAACGGCAGTAGCGGATGCATCTTTTAAAACGGAGATAGTTTCAACAGAACCGATATCCACGCTGTTCATCGGGCGTTCGATACCGTCTACCAGAATCAGGGGATCGCTGTTATTCCATGTACTTTGCCCGCGGATGTAGATCCTCGGGTCTTCCGCTCCCGGCGTTCCCTGTGTTGCTACCGTTATTACGCCGGGCAAATTTCCCGTTAACGCTGCACCGAGGCTCGAAACGCCGCCTGTTCTTTGCAATACGTCGCCTTTCACCTGCGATATGGCGCCTACCAGGCTTTGTTTTTTCTGCCTGCCGTAACCTACCACAATCGTACTGTCCATCGATAATGAGGAAAGCACCAGTTTTACCTGAATGTATTGTTTGCCTTTCACGGCCACTTCCTGCTGTGTGTAACCGACATGCGAAAAAACCAGTACGGCCTTTTCATTTACCACGGTCAGGGAGAATGTACCGTCTGCTTTCGACATGGTGATATTTTCGGTGCCTCTTTCAGCAATGGTCACCTCCCCGATGGGATTGCCTTTGTCATCTGTAATTTTTCCGTTTACAATTAATGCAAACCTGTTTGATGCCGGTTTACCGGGCATTCCGAAATAAAAGCCGTTTACCATACTATCCGCGCGTGCGGGCAGCGATATGAGCGCGAGTGCAAGTATGTTCAGGAATATGGCCAGCAGGTTTTGGGGGGCAAAGCAGTGCCTGCGGAACAAAAGGTCCCGTTTACAATTTTTCATATCGTAGTTTATAATATTAAATAGAAGTCTGCCTGGCCCGGGAGCAGCAAACTGCCCGGCCAGCAATGAATGTCTTTGGTCTTCGCAATTGATGTGAAGTGGTAACTAAGAAATGATATGAAGTAGTATTCAGGTAATTTTTTTCATATGGCAGTAGTTAATGGTTAAAAGATAGTTTTGGCATTATGATCGTTAGTGACTAACGGCAATCGATTCAGGGAATTCAGTGACCGTCACTTTCAAAGTTAGTTAAGCCACTATAAAAGGAAGCGCTCGATTGTTTGAACTTAGGGTAAATATGTTCGATAGTACGGTCGTTGCTATTCAAAACCTGTCCAGTCAATTTCAATCCTGTTGTTATCTTTCGACACAACGAACAGATTATGAAGGTCCGGCTCAAACCGCAGCAGGGGAATTTTTACAGGTTGCCATTTGCCGGCGGCAGCAACCTGCATTTCAGCCAGTACCGGCCCCTCGCTGTCATTTATGCGTATTTGCAAAGTGCCGCCGTTTGGCGACTGTACCATTGCGGTAACCGACCTTAATTTCTTTTTTCCAAAATCGACATTGTTATATTGAACCCAGGCCCCGGCGCCCTCCAATATCGTTTTCCAGCCCTGAAATTTTTGAGCGGTATCAAGAAAAGCTATCGAGGCTCCCTTGTCAGCAATAGCACTATACCGGTCGGTTTGGATCTGTGTGTTGGCTTTTGTGACGCCAATGCCCCGGTAAGTAGGCACCACTTTGCGAATAGTGCCATCGGCGTTAAAGAACAGGCTGTCGGCCCGTATCGACCTGGCTTTGTCGAAAGCCGGAGAATAATCATTATGATGATAAAACAAATACCATTGTTCTTTAAACTGTATAATGGAATGGTGGTTTGTCCAGCAGCCAACCGGCGATTCATCCATAATAACACCGGTTATTTTAAAAGGGCCCAGTGGATTGTTTCCCGTTGCATACTCGAGCCGTTCGGTTTTATTTTCTACATGGGGATAGGTCATATAGTATATTCCGTTCCGTTCGAACAGGTACGGCCCTTCTTTCAGTCCTTTGTTTGGCAGATCGCCCAATACCACGGGACCGGAAGCAAGCTCCACCATATTTTCTTTCAACTTTGCGCCATAGATATGTCCCTGTGACCAGTACAGGTAGGCCTGCCCATCCTTATCGATAAACACATTGGGATCGATACCCCTCACACCATCGATGGGCAAAGGCTGCGGTACAAATGGCCCTTCGGGTTTTTCGGCAATGGCCACCCCAATGGTGAACCCGCGGACCCTGCTGGTATCTTTTGGCATGGTGGGGAAATAGAAATAATATTTACCGTTCCGGTATATACAGTCCGGCGCCCACATACTATAACTATCTGGCCTAACCCAGGGTACGCTGTTCTGGTGAACGATCATTCCATGATCTGTCCAGTCGGTGAGGTTGGAAGAAGAGAACACATGGTAATCTTCCATACAAAACCAGCCAACGCGGCCACGGCCTTCGGTGGCCAGGATATCATGCGAAGGATACACGTATACCCTGTCGCCAAATACCCGCGCGGAAGGATCGGCGGTAAACTGATCACGGATCAATGGATTTTGCGCATTCAGGCGGGTGGCAATAATAACAAGCAATACCTGCAGGCCCAGCATTATAATATGGTTGCGCATAGATGAGTTATTTACTTTTTAAATCGTTTACGGCTGCCGATAAAAAAATATAGGAGGCGCATATATCGATCACCACTTCATTTTCGCCCCATAAGAATGGCCAGTCTTCCTTGTTCTCGGGGAAATCGGGTTGCAGTAATAACAGCCCGGGCACAACGCCGCCGGCGATATAACTGAAATCGGCCCTGTTGATACCATACGTCACTTTTTTGGAGCGGGTTCCCACAGCGGAAACAAATGACAGGTTATGGTAGGGATGACAACCATAAATATAGTTCAGCCCCTTGTATATATATTCTGCACCAATAATATCCGGGAACAACGTATGCGCATAATAATTGGTTATTGCCCAATTGATGATCGTTGCATTACCGCCCCACCCTCTTGCCGTCATCGGCACCCCGAACGGGTTCAGCTTATTGTAACCGTCGCTCATAGTTTTGAACTTCACTACGTATTCGCGCATTTTGTTCTGATAATCCTTATCCATAAATGGATAAGCCTGCAATGCCACGGCCATGCCAAACTGCAGCGACCTGTCGAGCGCCGGGAAGATCATGGATTTGAAACGACTGGCATATTGTTCGTCTTTTGTGGCAACGAACAGCTGCAGGGCTGCCGCCAACTCGGAGTTCCTTCTGAAGGCTGCCATGAACCCGGTATCGCTGCCGGTCGTTTGCCTGGCATTCTCACTCCATAATTTGCGGGCGTACTGTAAACATCGCTGCGATAAGGAATCATTGTAACCTTTCAATGCCCGGTGAGCTGCAGCCAGGGCGGCAGCGGTATGATAGTCGAGAAACGGGCTGCGGTTCGTAAAAGCCCACCTGTCGTCCTTTGTGCCGCTGGACCTTCCATCACTTTGCCAGGGCTTCAGGCTAGAATTATAGGGAAGATTGTCTGTTTCTGTAGATGCATCGCCGAGGTGATGGTATTGATGCAGGTACGGTACAATAATGCCGCGTACCGGGTGGCCGATATTTTTCACTTGCGCCACCAGGTTCAGGGTGCCATGTTCTATCTGCTGTAACAGATCGGGTTTTCCGTCGGGACGATGGATATCTACATACCGTGTTGCCTGATCGATAAAAGTTTCATCGCGGTTCAGTTGTAGTTTTTCCCATGCAGCCACAAAACTTAAAATGGCGCTGCAATGCGATCCGGTTTGAATGTCGAAATCACCGGCATCGAACCAGCCGCCAACCGCCAGCCCGGGTATGCGTTCGTACGGTTTGTATTTTGTATCGGTAACCGGCCCCATTTTGTAACCATCGAAATGCTGATGGTTCACGGGCGCCTGCAGGGCATCATCGAGGAACGGAACGCCATGCCAGATGCGGTAGGCTTCATTCACCTGCATGTGGTCCATTTGCACCGGGAACCACACATCCAGTGTCGGGTGCCAGCTATCTTTATAAATATCCTGCCCTATCGTAAAAACATTTGTTTTCTGATCGCCATATTGAATAAAATAAAGTCCGGGCTCTTTTACAGCGGTGAAATCGAACTTTACATAATTATAACGCAGGTATTGACCCCATGGCTTTGTTTCCGCTTTTAGTTTTTCTACCGCAGTGCCGTCGGAAGTGACCTGAAATAGCGATGCTGACGGTAATGGCAGATCGTTTTTATCCAGTTCAATAACGGCTGTTTTTTCCTGCAGCGGCCGGTAGCCAACCTGTGAAAATGCGATCATGGGCGCGCGCTTCCAATTGGGTATTGCATTGGCCTCGAGGTACCAGCTGAGCACTTTCCCGGTCTTATTTGCCGGCAACAGACTGCGTACGATGAACCACCCGTTCTGCGCCAGGTTTCGTCCGTCAAACAGCATCAATGCCGCATCAGTTGAATGGATCTTCACCAACCGCTCCGGATCTTCCGGTGCCAGCACGATCGTATTACCGGCGGCCAGTGGTTGCGGAACGATAAATTCGTTCCTTTCCCTGTCATCAAAAGTAGTATGCCCTGCAAACTGGGGTATTCTATGATCGGCAGATGCTATTTTGGTTGAACCGGCAGGGTACAATGGGAAGCTGCCTGCTTTTCCATCGACCAGGTAGCTCTTTTCAAAATAGGCCGTAGGTAAGAACTCGAGATTGAAGCCGGCCTTGCCTTCCAGTTTTTCCGGCAACGGTTTATCGAGGAATACACTGATCTCCACGCCATTGTCTTTTGCCATTACAGTGATCCTTGAATTAAAACCAAACTCATCATACCTCAATGCGGTTTCTATGCTGTTTTTTTGCCTGTCAACTTTCCTGCCGGTCAATGCAGGCACCAGGTCCCACTGTTCAGGTGTATGCTGTAAACGTACTGCGCCGCCGGTAGCGGTTCTTACGCCGTGATGGATCAATTCGATACCAGCGGTCTTTTCATCGAAGAACATGCCGTTGTACTGGCTGTTGAAGACCAATATATTTACGCCGGGTGTTTCAAAATAGGCCGAATCGTTCAATTGCAGTTTTTGTGCATAAGCAACCGTTGAAACAAGCAGGCAAAAAGCAATGGATAAAGTTTTCATATCGTAATAGTTTATGCAGCTTCATCGAGGATCACCGGAACAATTCCTGTGCAAAATTGTACAGGTTATTCCGCCATACCGGCCAGGTATGTCCGCCGGGGTATTCGCTGTATTGGTATTTGATATTCATTTCATCGAATTTGGAAAGCATGATCTTACAATTGTTGTAAGCAATGTCTTCCTTTCCGCCCATGGCGATCCACAGGCGTTTCAGGTTGTTGTTGATGGTTGCCGCATTGCTTTTCATGAATTCATATTGGGGCGCGTATAGCGCAGGTTGATTTGCCCACCAGCCCGAGCTGAAAACTCCCAGGTACGAAAACTGCTGCGTGTTTTTTATGCCGGCATACAATGTTTGCAACCCGCCCATCGACAAACCGGCAAGCGCCCTGTTACCCGCATCTGTTGCTGCCCGGTAGTTCTTTTCTACAAACGGTATTACCTGCTGTTTCAGATCATTTTCAAAAGTTCTCAATGCCTGTTCATTGAATCCGGCGATGCCGGTGCTGAAGTTGCCATCCATCATAACGATGAGCATGGGTTTTGCTTTTTTTTCAGCAACCAGGTTATCGAGGATGATATCGGTTCGCCCCTGTCTTACCCAACCGCTTTCATCTTCGCCACCGCCATGCAACAGGTACAACACAGGATATTTTTCATTGGAATTTTCATCATAACCGGGCGGAGTATAGATGAATAAGCGCCGCCATGAGTTGGTAACGTTTGAATAGTATCTTTTTATTCTTACATCGCCATGCGGCACATCCTTTACAGCATAATAGCCTCCGCCGCGGAAAGGAATTTCAATACCGCTTGCCATGCGGCCCATGCCATAGAAGGTTTCACTGGCAGGATCGGCTACCGCAACACCATCGATCAGCAAAGAATAGTAATGAAAACCTTCACTTACAGAGTCGGTAGTAACTTTCCAGTATCCGCCGGTATCCTTTACCATGTCGTACTTTTTAACCAGGTCTATCTGCATTTTTTGCGCGTTTGGCGCTTTGGTGCGGAATACAACGCGGTTGTCGGGCAGGATCTGCGGATAAGCGGCCGATCGTACGTTTGTTGATGCCGGTGAACCCAAAATCGTATACTTCATAAAGGTGGAGGTATCAACCGGTTTAAACAGGAATTGGGAGAACATGTACAGGCCGTTCTTCCAAACCTTAAAATCATGTACGCCGGGTTCAATATAATAGATGTGAGGTACGCCGTGTTCATACAGGTAATCGTGTGTACGTTTGCTGAATGCGATCAGCCTGTCGTTATCGCCGCAGGAGATCCATAACAGTTTGAGTTTCTTTTTTGCCGCTTCCGGGTCAGGCACCAGTTCTTCCGGCTTTTTAGTGTTTGGGGCCGAAGAGAAACCACCCACCCAGGCAAACTTATCCAAATTGCCGAGGCCGAAGTTCAGCGATTGTCCGCCGCCCATTGAAAGCCCGGCTATGGCGCGGTGCTCCCTGCTGGTAAGTACCGGGTATTTTTTTTCAATAAAGGGAATGAGGTCATTCAGCAGGTCCTTTTCAAAATCGGCGAATGCCTGTACTTTATCGGGCGCCATAATATTACCCGTGGCGCGATCGTCTTTCATAGCCCTGCCGTTAGGCATCACCACTATCATTGGCTCAATTTTACCTGATGCATACAGGTTATCGAGGATCACCTGCGGCCTTCCTCCTTTCAACCATTCCTTTTCATCGCCGCCTATGCCATGCAACAGGTATAAAACCGGGTACTTCTTCTTTTTTGAAAAACCCGGCGGGGTATAGATGAGCGCTCTTCTCGTTACGCCAACCGATTTCGAATTATAACTGACGGTATCGATCTTCCCCTGCGGAATGCCGGTGCGCAGTGAATCGAAACCGGCCGGCGCCTGTTGCTCCCGCTCCTGTGCATGGATCAACGAACCGCTTAACAAGAAGACTATGGCAAACAATAATTGTTTCATATATCCTGGTATTTTACTTATGACTTTAACGGCTTATTTAAGCATCACTCCTGCTTTTATCTGCGTAAAGGAATGCGGCGGGAATGTATATGTAAACTGTTTTCCCTTTGCGTCAAACACTTTTTTAACGGGAACGTACTGATCCTGTTTATCGTATTCATATACTTCGTTCAATGAAGCGCCGGCAATAAGGCTGGCTTCGGCTTTACCGGTAAAGCTGCCGGTTACAGGTACGATGCCGGCGGCAATTGCCTTCTCTTTGTGCCGGTTCACTACATTGATGTAAACTGTATTTGTTTCTTTCGACCAGGTGGTGGTAACATCGAGGTAAGGAATGTCGTTAAATTTCGGCGTATTGAACTTATCGCAGTAAACATCGGTATCTACCGATGTTCCGCGGCAATTATTTGAAAACGCCCTGAAAATATAGAACAGGGGTGTTTTAAACGTTCCCTTTTTGTTGTCATTTGCCAGTAACGAAGTGAGCAGGGTAAAATTCGCCATCTTAACCACATCGGCATGGCGCAGAAAAGAATTGAAACATTGCGCAACAGGTAGAACAGATAGCGTATTTCTCGACATCAGCCCCCACTCGTCTACCGTAATATAAATTGGTTTTTTGATGCCGTTCTTTACACGTGCCGTTTCTATCTGGGCTGCCGGTATTGTTATCTTTTCTTCAAAATCCATCGCACTTTGCCCGATATAATTATAATAATCATCTGATCTTTCCCAGTACCGGTGGATAGATAAATAATCGATCTTGTCGCCCAGTCCCTCCAATACTTTCCGGTTCCAGTCGATCCATATGCCTGTAGGTTCATACCAGGAAGAACCGGCGGCCACCAGTTTGATAGTACTGTCAACCGACTTCATGGCTTTGGCCGCTTCCCGGCCAATTTTTACGTAATCTTCTGCCGTTTTGTAACCAAGCTCCCAGGGATAACCGTCTACTTCATTGCCGAGGTCCCAGATCTTAACATTGTATGGTTCCTTATGGCCGTTTTTGGCGCGCAGGTCTGAGTAATACGTTCCCTTTGGATAGTTACAGTATTCCAGCCAGTAAACGGCATCTTTTATATCGCCCAGACCGAGGTTCACACACACCACATTTTCACTGCCTATCGCTTTATTCAGGGCAAACCATTCATCGGTACCCACATGATTGTTGTCTATACCGCCCCATGCCAGGTTGATGCGCGCCGGGCGCTGTGACCTGTCGCCGATACCGTCCTGCCAGTTATAGCCCATTAAAAAATTCCCGCCCGGCCAGCGCATATTGGTGATCTTTAATTCTCTCATGGCTTCAATATAGTTCTTCTTAAAGCCATTCTCATCGGCCAGTGGCGAAGCAGGATCGTATAAGGTCCCATACAGCGTATTGAACTGTACCGAATCGGGCAAACCGAATCTTCTACCGTTAAACTGTATCGGTTCCATAAATACCCCGTAGATGCCGGGATCGATTTCGCCTATGTTCCTTTCAATATTTATTTTAATGGTGGCCTCCTGCGCAGGTAGCAGGGAAGGCAGCAGGATCAATAATGCGAAAAGTCGTTTTTTCATTTGAGACAGGTTTTGATTGTGTGTTACTTAATAACCACCTTCACCACTTTCAGGTCTTTTTCTGCAGAACTGTTTCCATATAACAATTCGTATTCGCCTGCAGCTACTGTCATTTTCCTGGAATTGCTATCAAAGAATTCAAACGCGGAAGGCGGCAGGCTGACAACAGCCGTGGTGGTTTTGCCGGCAGCAAGGGTCACTCTTGTAAAACCCCGTAAAGTTTTCAGCGGACCATCGCTATCGCCCGTTTTTCGAACATACACCTGTACTATTTCCGTTCCGTTGCGTTTGCCGGTGTTCGTTATGGGTATGGATAGATCGAGGTTTTCGTTGTTGCGGATCTCCGTTTTGCCAGGTTGTGCAGTACCAATGGAGAAAGTGGTGTAACTTAATCCAAACCCAAACTGAAAAAGCGGATCGGCCATATAACGGTAGGTTCTGCCTTTCATGGAATAATCTTCAAAATCGGCCAGTTGCGTGGTATCGCTGTAAAAAGTAACGGGCAATTTACCCGAAGGGTTGTAGTCGCCGAACAATACATCGGCAATGGCCTGTCCGCCCGATTCGCCGCCGTACCAGGCCTGCAGAATGGCATCACAGGTTTCAGTTTCAGGCGCCATT
Source organism: Niastella populi (assembly GCF_002078015.1). GTDB lineage: Bacteria > Bacteroidota > Bacteroidia > Chitinophagales > Chitinophagaceae > Niastella > Niastella populi. Next base: position 39,437 of record NZ_LWBP01000196.1, read on the forward strand.
CCGATGGCCGAGCCGGAGCAATTGACAAAGATCAGTTTTTTACCTGCCGCCTTCAGTGCTTTTAAACAATTGCGTTGTACTTCGGGCAATTGAATATCTGTACGATCGCCGCCTTTAAATCCCGGGTAGGAGACCGGCATTTCTTCTCCTTCCAGCAATGTGGAAAGGCCGCCGGCAAATATTACCACCTCAATGCCTTTGAGTTTATTGATGAGGCCGCTAAAATCAACATCCACTTCCCTGCCAAAATCAAATTCAATATTCGCCTGCCAGTTGTTCAATTGGGCAAAACGCACTTCTATTTTATATTTCTTACCACCCTCTACCTTGTAGGGGATCCTTGAAAGCAATGTGCGCCAGTTATTCGTTCTGTTCACCAATGTTCCGTTTACATACAATTGCATGGAACCTGTGGCCCCGCATTTAAATACAATTTCCTCCGTTTGGGCCGCAGCGAATTCCGTTTCATACAATGCCGAAAAGTTTTCGAGTTGAACACCGGATGCAAATTCGTGCTGACCGGCGGTGGTTAATTTTAGCGGATTGGTTATCTGTTCCGTAATAACGGGTTCGCCTTTCAGCTCACGATTGTTCCAGTAAGTGGCTTTGAAACCTTTTTTGCCGTCGATGGAACATTGTGAAAAATAGCTTTGCGTTACTTTATTCTCCACCAGGTCGCAGCCCTTATCGTACAATACACTGCCGGCCGGCATTTTACTGCGCAGCCCATGGAGGATGTTGATCGTTCTTACCGGTTTGCCATTATAATTTCCCCAAAGCATAGGATCATTGTCGGCATTGGGACCTATTACAGCTATTTTTTTTAAGTTTCTTTTTAAAGGAAGGGTATTATTCCTGTTTTGCAGCAAGGTCATCGATTCAAGCGCCATATCGAGGGCCAGTTTTCTATGCGCTTCGTTATTGACTACAGACATGGGGATGTTCGCCCAGGGAACCAATGCATCCTCATCCAGATCGCCCAGGTCGATTCGCCCGATCAACACCCGCAGCAGGTGTTTGTCGATCTCCTGTTCGGTGATGAGGCCCCGTGAAACCGCTTCCGGCAGGCTTTTGTAGGCATAACCTTCCCAAACACATTCCACGTCGGTACCGGCCAAAGCACCTTTGGCGGAAGCATGTACCGCGTCGGATGACACTTTATGGCTGGTATAAAAATCGGTGATGGCGCCACAATCGGAAACAACCACATGTTTAAAGCCCCAGCTGTCGCGCAGGATGGTTTGCAGCAACCGGTTGTTGCCGCAACAGGGCTCGTCATCTAACCGCTGGTAAGCGCACATTACCTGGCGCACGCCGGCATCGATCACCAGCGATCTGAAGGCCGGCAAATAGGTTTCATACAGGTCGCGCGGCTTTACCTGGTACAGGTTTAACGTATGCCTGCTCCATTCAGGCCCCGAATGCACGGCAAAATGTTTTGCGCAGGCAAGTAACTTGCGGTACCTTGAACCGGCAGGCCCCTGTAACCCTTTTACCACGGCTACCCCCATACGTGAAGTAAGGTATGGATCTTCGCCATAGGTTTCCTGGCCACGCCCCCAGCGGGGATCGCGGAAAATATTTACATTGGGGGTCCAAACCGACAAGCTGAGGAAGCGCCGGTTTTCCTTTCCATTCCGTAATGCTTCATGATATTTTGCCCGCACTTCATCTGAAGTGGCCTCAAACACCCTGTACACGAGCGAATCGTCGAAAGAGGCAGCCATGCCAACAGGTTCGGGAAATACGGTAACGTTATCATTATTCGCCAGGCCATGCAGGGCCTCGCTCCACCAATTGAATTTTTTTATGCCCAACCGGGGTATGGCCGGCGACTGATCGAAGAGCAACGAGGCTTTTTCTTCCAGTGTGAGCCGTGTGATCAGGTCTTTTGCTCTTTCTTCCGAACCCAGGTTCGGGTTCTGGTAAGGCAGTTTCTGGGCAAAGGCGGGAGTTGAAAATAAAAAAGACAGGAAAATGGCGCGTAAAAGTACAAATCGGGGAATTCCGGAATTGAACGCCACTTGTTTTTCCCGGTACCCAATGGCCTGTTCTTTCCCTGCAATAAAAAGGATGTCATTTCGCATAGCAGCATCGTATTGGCAAAAAATTTTTGTACGGAAATCAAAAAGGTCAGTCGTACATTTAATAACAAAAATAGCCGGGCGCCCAATCGCGGCATGGGCCATTTGTGCGAAAGACTAGCTATTTTGTTCGATGAGGACACCATAATTACCTAACTGCTTAAATAACGATTGCCAATATGCTGAAATATATTTATATATTTTGGGGTTCCTTATTAATAGCTTACCTCAATACCCGGGCGCAAACCGGGCCTGTCAACTTCACTTCCCTGTCTACCCGCGACGGTTTGTTGTCCAATTCGGTAAATACTATTATAAAAGACCGTTATGGGCTCATGTGGTTTGGCACAGACGACGGGCTTGAAAAATATGATGGAACCAATTTTACCGCCTACCGTTACCAGCCTGGCGATACCACCAGCCTGCGCACCAATGAGGTGTTGGCATTACATGAAGACAGGTCGGGTAATTTGTGGGTTGGGACCAGCGGCGGCGGGCTCAGCCTGTACGACCGTAAAAATGATAAATTTTTACATTACCCGGTAAAGACCGGAACGGCCACGCTTTCGGGCAGCGACGTCATCAGGGGAATATGCAGCGACTACCGCGGCAAAATATGGATCGCTCAATACGAAGGATTGTACATGCTTGACCCCGAAACCCAGTCGATCTCAAAACACCTGCTGCGCGATGCAGCCGGCCGGCCGGTAAAAACAACCCTTTTAACTGTTTATGAGGACAGTAAACAACGTTTGTGGATCGCAACCGACAATGGGCTTTTCCTGTACAATATCAGGTTGAACAGTTTCAGGCTGTATGAAAATGATAAAACAGACGAATACAGCCTGCAGGTGAACAGGATACGAGCGGTTGCGGAAGACAAATGGGGCAATATATGGGTAGGCACTTCAACCGGGTTGAGCAGGCTGAAACCCGATGGATCGGGGTTTATACATTATAGCTATTTAAACGGTAATGAGATCAACAGCATAGCCGCCGACGACCAGGGGTTATTATGGATTGGCAGCTTTAACGGTTTATATGTTTATAATGTCCAGGCCGGAACATTCTCGGTTCATACCCATGAAAATGGCAATCATCAAAGTTTAAGCAGCAAACTGGTGCGGTGTATCTTTATCGACAAACAGGGCATTTACTGGTTTGGCACTTTCCAGGGCGGCATTTGCAAGTATGACAAAAATCTTAATTTATTCAACCTCACGTTAAGCAGCAGTTTCCAGGAGAACCGGTCGAACATCGCCGTTATCACCTCCATGGCCGAAAACAAAAATGGCGCAGTGTTATTGGGAACGAACGGCAACGGATTATATGAATTCGACCGCAGGAAAGACAAAGTGATCCCTGTACATGTTCCGCTGAAAAATGTACCGGCCGGTACGCTCACTGTCCTCGCCCTGCAACGCACCCGAACCAATAAGGTATATATAGGCACGTATGGCCATGGCGTGATCATCGCCGACCAGCACACCGGCGCCTGTAAACAACTGGTGAAAGGAAACGGCGTAAACGGCCTCACCGGGAACGACATTTTTTGTTTGTTCGAAGACAGTAAGGGAAATATCTGGATAGGCACCAATGGAGACGGCATTACTGTAGTGAATGATGACCGGGTAATGGCGCGGTATTCTCCCCAGCCTGCGGGGAGTGGCGTGGCGGCGTTGCCTATCAATGGCTATATACGGGCCATTGCAGAAGATGCCGGTGGCAATATATGGATAGGCACCCATGGCGGCGGTATAGCTGTGTACGAGCCGTCGACAGGAAAGTGGACCATCTACACGCAGGAGAACAGCCAGTTGCCGGGCAATAAGATCCAATGTCTTCACCGCGACCGCAAAGGGAAAATGTGGATCGGTACTTTCAGTGGTTTGGCCACTTTTGAAGCCGGTAAGCACCTGTTCACCCCTTATACAGAAAAAGACGGTTTGCAAAACAGCATGGTTTACCAGATCGTAGAAGATGCAACTGGCAGGTTATGGCTCTCTACCAATACCGGTATAACCCAATTCGACACAGATACAAAACGTTTCCGGAACTTCTCGCATCTGAATGGCCTTCAAAACTCAAATTATATTCGGGGCGCCGGTTTGAGGTTAGCCGACGGCGAACTGCTTTTCAGCGGCCTGGAAGGCTTCAATCATTTTTATCCCGACAGGCTTACCGTTAACCGGAATGTGCCGCAGGTTATTTTAACCGACCTGAAGATCTCTAACAAACCGGTTGCTGCCGGAAGCGATGCGCCAATCAAAGAACATATATCGGTTGCCGATGAAATACGGCTGAATTACAAACAAAACTTTGCGCTGAACTTTGTAGCGCTTAACTATACAATTCCGAGGCAGAACCACTACGCTTACAAACTCGATGGTTTTGACAGGGACTGGAACTATGTTGGCACCGCCAGCCAGGCCTCCTATACCAACCTCGATCCCGGCGAATATACCTTCAGGGTAAAAGCCGGTAACAACGATGGCATCTGGAGCACAAAAGACACGATCATAAAAATATATGTGAAGCCTCCTTTCTGGCGTACCGCCTATGCTTATATATTTTATGTGCTCGCGATCGGCGGACTGCTTCTTTACAGCAGGCACAAAGGCATTTCAAGAATAAGAAAGAAGTTTGCCCTGGAACAGGAGCGGCGCGAAGTTAAACGCGTACAGGAGCTTGACCGGATGAAGCTGAAATTCCTTACCAACCTCAGCCACGATTTCAGAACGCCCATTTCGTTGATCATGGGGCCGGTTGACCAACTGATCGAAGAAGAGGCTACTACCGGCAGACTCGAAAAACTGAATATGATCAGGCGTAATGCAAGAAGACTGCTGAACCTCGTAAACCAGCTGCTCGACTTCAGGAAGATGGAAGAGCATGAATTGAAATTACAGTTATCGAAAGGCGAGTTTATTTCCTTTTTAAAGGAAGTGACTGATTCTTTCCGGGATATGTCGGAAAGAAAACATATCAGCTTCACTTTCAAAAGCTGTATCGACCGGCTGGATGTTTTTTTTGATCGCGACAAAATAGAGCGCATTCTTTTCAATTTATTATCAAATGCATTCAAGTTCACCCTCGGGGGCGGCCATATTACCGTGGAACTGCAAAAAGCCGAAAGTTCAGACGACCAGGAACAAACCTGGGTGTGGATCAATGTAACGGATACAGGTATTGGCATTCCAACGGATAAGAAAGACCTTATATTCGACCGCTTCTTTCAAAACGATACCAGCGCCTCCATCCTTAACCAGGGCACCGGTATTGGTTTGTCGATAACCAAAGAGTTCATAAAATTACATGGGGGGAAAATTCAGGTAGAAAGCGAGCCGGGTAAAGGGTGCGCATTTACTATCCAAATTCCGCTGAAGCGTGTTCATGAAACAGCGGTTGAAAGTCAACAGGCCGCGCAAAAAGAACAGGATGTGCCCACCCCCCGTGCAAACAGGTTACCTGCTGCTGCGGAAGAAGGCAATATGAACGATGCGTTGCCTGTATTGCTGGTGGAAGACAATGATGATTTCAGGTTTTACCTGAAAGACAACCTGCGCGGCAGGTATAAAGTCATAGAGTCGGTCAACGGCAAAGATGGCTGGCAGAAAACGCTCTCGCAACATCCGCAACTGATAGTAAGTGATGTAAGCATGCCTGAAATGGATGGTATTGAACTGGTTAAAAAAATAAAAGCGGATAAAAGAACCAGCCATATTCCTGTGATCCTGCTAACGGCTATGACGGGCCAGGAACAGCAGATCAAAGGGTTGGAAACAGGGGCCAACGACTACATAACCAAACCGTTCAATTTTGAGGTTTTGAATGCCAAAATAAAGAACCTGCTGCAGTTGCAGAGCACGATGCAAAGCACTTATACGAAGCAGTTAAAATTTGCGGCACCGGAAGTGGAAATAGATTCCCCGGATGAAAAATTACTGACGACAATCGTGGGCTATCTTGAAAAAAACATCACCAACCCGCAATTGTCGGTAGAAAGCTTAAGCAGGCAGATTGGCATGAGCAGAAGCACCCTGTATACCAAACTGCTTGAGCTCACCGGCGAAACCCCGGTAGAGTACATTCGTTCTTTTCGATTGAGCAAAGCGGTTGCATTGATGGGGAAAAGCAATATGACCATTTCGGAGATCGCTTACCAGGTTGGGTTTACAACACCTAACTATTTTGCGAAATCGTTCAAAGGAAAGTTCAATATGCTTCCTTCCGAATTCATTGCAAAAATGCGAAAGGCAAACCCGGGCGGTGACAGTTAAAGGGAAGCCAGGTGCTTCTCCAAAAGAAAAACCCGGTTCCGTTCCCGGATCGTAAAAAACAATTTCAAAAAAATTGTTCCCGGCATTTATCATATGCCCACCGACCCCGCTTTTTATTTTTGGGTAATTCCTTTCCATTCATCCGTTCGGAAAGGTACGGCCGGCAGGCCTTCCGAATTTACCAGGTTGCATTCGGGATTGTCGGCCCATGCATATCGAACGGCCACCGGTTCCACCACTTTATCAGAACAGACAATCACTTCATTTCCTTTTCCCGGAGCCATCATGGCTGCTGCCCAATAAAATTGTTTGTCTTTACCGGCAATGGCAAAACCCGTTATTTTCTTCGAGCCGTTTGTTGAAAGGCCCAACCCCGTGTTGGCAAAACTGACCCTGATGCAGCTGCCATCTTTCCGGAAGGCCTGAAACGTTGGGCCCGTTGCGATGCATTCCTGTTTATAAACCATTTTATTGGCAACCAGGGCCAGGCGGCGGCCCACTTCCTGTTTATTTTTCGGATGGATATCATTCGCTTCGCCAATATCAATGGCGCAGGCCATACCGGTATTAGGCTGTGAAAGTGCCAGCGTTTGCGCTTCCCTCAGTTCAGCCCATTCGCTTTCAGACGGAAGCGGTTTTGTTTTCATATAATTGGCCAGCTGAACAAATAAAAACGGAAGATTTCCCTGCCGCCAGCGTTTTCTCCAGTCGGCGATCAGCATGGGAAATAATTTTCGATAATGGTAAGCCGCCGCTGCATTCGATTCGCCCTGGTACCAGATAAAGCCCCTGATACCATAAGGAATAACCGGGTGTATCATGGTATTAAAGAGTACAGTGGGGTAATACTGATAGTTGAGCATTTTCGGAAGCGCAGTTTCAAGATCTTTTTTAAACGCCCATTTTCCACTTAAAGAAATTGTAGAGCACCCATCCGTAATATAAATATCATCTGCTGCATTCAAACCGCCTCCGCCCCATAACATGGCTATTCTTACAGCAATGGCATTTTCTCCGCTCCTGGTTACACTGGCAGGAATGGTATAGGAATGTGCCGGACTGGCATTCCATACATTTTTACAAATTTCGTGGCCATTAAAATAAAGCGAGTAGTTCATTTCAGGATGGCCCATGTTAATGGTAACATCTTTTCCGGCAAAGGATGGCGGCAGCGATATTTTTTTCCGTAACCAAACCATTCCTTCATGATAGTCAACCCCGGGCTCTTTTATCACATCCGGCATTTCAATGGTTTTCCAGCCGGCATCATCATATTCCGGAACCGTAACTATCTTATCTGTATTATTCTGAGGGTTATATACAATGTGCCAAAAACGTATCAGGTTCAAACTGTCCTGCACAAAATCTTCCCGGTCGGGCATAAGCGTATCATTACTTAAAGTTCGTGCTTTGGTAATAGGTGAAGTAAGCAGCATTTCCCTGCTGGTCCATGCTTCTATCGGCGTTCCGCCCCAGGTGCTTTGTATAATGCCAACCGGAACGTTTTGGTCGCGGTGAATTTTACGGGCAAAATAGTAAGCAGCTGCAGAAAACGTTTTCACATTTTCGGAATCACAAACTTTCCATTTGCCGGCTGATATATCGGTTTGCGGTTTTACCTGCTTGCTGTGTTCAACAACCAGAAAACGTATTTGCGGAAAACCGGCGTTTGCAATTTCCTTATTTGCATCTTTAGCCTGTTGCACCTCCCATTCCATGTTCGACTGACCCGATGCCAGCCATACATCGCCGACAAGAATGCCCTTTAGTTTAATGCCGGAAGCTGGTTTTTCCGATTCAGCAATTTCAAGTACATAAGGTCCTCCTTCCCTGAAGATGGGAAATTTTACCTGCCATTTCCCTTCCTTATCGGCCCTGGCGGTAGCCTTTATATTTCCCAGTTTTGCCACCACCAGGGCGCCCGGAGTTGAATTCCCCCACACCGGGATATTGATGCCTCTTTGCAAAACCATACTATCACCGAACACTTTCGACAAAACGATCTGGGCATGAGCAGCTGTTCGAAGAATGAATATTGTTAACAGGGGGAGCAATACATGTATACCGGATCTCATTATTCTTTATTCGTATGTTATTGAAATTATTCAAGCACCATTACAAATCCACTATTGGGGTTAAGCGTAATGTCACATTTTTTTTGTGTTGCCGCATTCAGTACGGCTTTCGAAAATAATTCGCTGCCTGTTCCATCGGAGAACAGCGTTGCCTTGCTTTTTTTAAATGCTGTAATATCAAGGATTACTTTCTTTTCATTATTATCTCCATTGATACCCGCTATGTACCAGCGGTTGCCGCTTCGCCGTGCAATGACGGCATATTTGCCCGGGTAGCCATCTAAAAATCTTACATCGTCCCAGTTGCCGGGAAGCATTCTTAACAATGCTTTCACCTCGCCGGGCACCTGCATCATTCCTTCGGGCGCCTGCGCATAATGCTGTATACCCGATAAGAACAATACCGAAAGGGCCAGTTCGAAGGCAGGCGTGGTTCTTCTGATACAGTCTGAGGATGTAAGTCCCGTCAGGTTCATGGGCGTAAAATCCATAGGGTCGAACGCGTTCCTGGTGAACGGCAACATAGCGCAGTGATTGGCCTGCTTATCGGCTGCCTTCTGATCAAACGTTACCATCTCCATTCCATAAATGGCTTCGGCTGTCATAAGATGCGGGTATGTTTTTTGCCAGCCTCTCGGCAATGTAGCGCCATGAAAGTTCACAAGCAGCTTATATTTTGCCGCATCATTCAAAATATCGATGTAGTATTGGATCATGCTTTGACCATCTCCGCCAAAGAAATCGATCTTTATGCCTTTTATGCCCATTGCCTGCAGCCGGCCGAATTCTTTTTCCCGCCCTTCCTTCGTAAGCAACAGGTTTTTAGGATGATATTTGATCGTGTTCCAGTCTCCTGCGGAATTATACCATAAGATCAAGCCAACCTTTTTTTGTTTTGCATACGCCGACAGTTCCGCCACCTTATCATATCCGATCCTGGTATCCCAGTCTGCATCTATGAGGCAATACTGCCATTGCATGTCATGGGCGTAGTCGATATATTTTATTTGTTCGTCAAAGGTAATGTGGTCATCCTTGCTATTGATCCAGCTCCAGCTGGCTTTTCCGGGTTTTACAAACGAGGCATCTTTTAACGCCGCTGCCGGCGCCAGATCGGTACCCAATGTTGACTCTGCAATCGTTTTTAAACTCCCGATGGTTATAATGCGCCACGGGGTAAGCCACGGCTTATTGTTTTGCGGCAAATAGCCACCGCCTGTAAACACTTCCCTCGGATCGGCAAAGCCAATTGAATAAACGGAAGCGGCCGGGTCATTGATCAGTCTCGTACCGCAGTAAGTACCATCGAGCGCCGCTTCGGTGATCAGCACCCATATATCATTTGTTTTAAACAAAGCAGGGTACACCCAGCCCGACTTCAACGGTGAGGCAGTGCCAACGGCAATGTTCTGCAAATAATGTTCTTCATAGGACGGGTGGCAATGCTCATAACCTGTTTTTGCTTCACTCATCGGTTGCAGCCAGGCAGTTGTTTTGCTGTCAAATTCAAATGAGGAAACTTCTTTAACGATTGTTTCGTTGCTTTTTACCCAGGGAAAAGCATACCGGAAGGCCGCTCCGTCGTTGGATAGCCGGAAAATAATATCCATTGCTCTCTTTTCTTCATTCACAAAAGACATCACCAGCTGGCGGGCCTGGTAAACAATGCTGCTTTTTTTTGCATTCTTTGTTTGATAGCGGTCTGTTATATGTTCCGGCTTTGATATGTTTGCCAGTTTCAATCCCTGTGTAAAATCATGGCCTTTCATCATTACTCCTAAAACCGAAGGCTGAATGACGTTAGTGCCAGACTTTTGGATACTGTATTTTATTTCACCTGCCGGCGACAGGAATACATGTAGTGAAAGAGACCTGTCGGGACTATGCAATTGAGCAATTGGCTGCGCCTGCAGGTGATTACCTGGTCCGGTGCACCAGCCATTCATGCCAATAAGAAGCCATACCAAAAGAGATGTATTTCTCAAACTCATTTTCAAAACTGTTATTATTAAAATATCTTTATTTAGCCCCCGCCAAAAGCGCGTCAATCGTTCGCTGGTCTTTTACCGTATTGTTTTGCCTGTCCAAAGCGCCTCCTGTATCCCACCAAAATGGTTTTATTCCGCGGGCCAATGCTTCTTTGGTAACAAATGTTATCCAATAGTCCACCGAAGTGTTATGCAATGCCAGTTCTTTGGGAACATGCGCTGAACCATCGCGCCGGTAAGCGCCATACTCGCCCATAAGCACCGGAATGCCTTTATCAACAAACTTTGTTTTGATCTTCTCGAAGTCGGCAATATGTGCGCTCTCTTCTCCGTACGTAGGGTTTCGATCGGTTTCGATAGTTGAATGATTGCCGCTGCCCCAGTAGTAAACCATTTTACCCCAGCTTACGTCTTCGTTAAGGAAACAAAACTGTGACGGGGTGTAATTATGCACTTCAACCATCAGCCGGTCAGGCGCAGGGTCTTTCGGCAGTGTATTCATCAGGTCTGCTGTCAACGTTGCCGATGTATTGGGTCCCTGAAGTATAAGAACGCGGTGGCTGTTCCTTCCACCGGTGGATCGAACGGCATCAATGAAGGTCTGATGATATAACGCCAGCACGCCCATCTTTTCAGCATTATCGGCAGCCGGTTCATTCGCACTGGCAAACATCAGGTGCTCATCAAAGTCGCGCATGGAGGTAGCGATCTGCTCCCATAATGCTTTCTGTTTTGCACTCACGGAGTCCTGCTTTAGCTTACTAATGTTATTTTCCAGCCAGCCGCCATCCCAATGAATATTCAGCATAACGTACAGGCCGTTATTGACACAATAACCAACCACCTCTTTTACCCTGTTCATCCAGCTTTGCTCTATGTGTGCTGTGGCTTTGTTATCAACATGCGTATTCCATGCACATGGTATCCGAATGGCAGTAAAGCCCAACTGCTTTACTGCTTTTACATACGACTCGGTGATCAGCGGATTGCCCCAGGCCGTTTCTCCGCCTATAGCTTCCATTGTATTCCCAATGTTCCACCCCAATTTGAATTTTGAAGCCAGTTGCACGGCGGTGCTCATTCCGGCGGAATCTGCTGCTTTGGGCGATGTGTTATAAGAAGGATACATGGTAGCCCCCTGTGTAACCATTACTCTTCTTGCCTGTCCGTTTTCGGCGTTTACTGCGAGCGATACGGAACGGGTAGCGCCAGAGCCGTTGGCACCTGCTGTTAACGTGATGGTGGTGTTGCCGCTATTGCCCGATGATTGACTTAACTGCAGCCACGAAGGAGCCGCATTACTGATACTCCATTTTGCATTTCCGTTAATTGTAATTTCTGCCGTTCCCCCTTCTGCGGGAAGGCTGATCTGCGAAGGAGATGCGGAAAGTTCCGGAGCCGGCGAGCTGCCCTTTTTATGACAGTTGGTAAAAAGCAGTACGGCCATAACAAGCCCCATGATCCTGGTTAGCTTTACGAGCTTCATTTTTTTTGTATTCATAGTGGAAGCAATATTGTATCGTTTTACAAACCAACTGTTCGCACGTTATAGCGAACTCAATTGTATGTTGTAAAACTAGCCGCTGGTTCGTTGATAAAGGGCGCTCAAATGTTGCAGGTTATGGCAAAATATGTTGCAGCTGAATGATTTTCACGAGCTTTTTCCTCCCCCACCGCTTTTATTATGGTCTTTCTGTTTCACTAAAAGGCATCCCAACAATATGGGGCAAAACAGGCGGTAACCAATCCCTGTTTTTACCGCATTTTTATCAATTGACGATCAATTACTTTTTCCCGGCCAGGCAGGCAATCTTATTTCGCAGCGGTAGCAGTAGTTGTTGGAAAATCTGACCAAAAAAAGGCCGCCCAAATTACTTTTAGGCGGCCTCATTACTGAATAGCGGCGATCTAATGCGTATCGTAGTACTCTTTTGTTATATAATTGTAGATGTACCAATTACTGGCATCTTTTTTAGCAATGAGTTGCATTGTGCTGTCGGTAAGTGTTTTTACAGCCATTCTCGCGTTCCAGTTGGCTACCTGGCCGCCCTGTGCTTTGTCGTGCAAAACCTGGGCATCAATAGTTGCCAGCTCATTTGTAGCCGGGTACAACATGAATTTACCTGTTCCCGAATATTCGGGGAACATTTTATTATCGGCGCTGAAATTTGCATTACCAATCAAATCAAAGGTCATGGTACCGTAATCGCCAGCCGTAACGCCGGCCCAGGGAATATCTTTAAATGCAGGGTCCCATACCCATCCCGGGCCCGCAAAGTAAAATGGCCCTTTAAAATATTTACTCACCCCGTTTGCATCCAGATCCAGCACCCATGTTCTCGATTTTCCCAGTCCGCCGGTGAGTTTGATCCACATGGGGTCGCTTACTGTCTTTTCATCAATGGTATTTATAGTTACAAGCGTTGTATCGGCCAGCACAAGACCACCCGCACTTTCCACACCGTACACAAATTTGTAAGTTCCGGGGAAAGGAACATTGGTAGTGTCTTTTAATTTTATTGACTGTCCAAAAGGAGTAACCCAATATGGAGTAAGACCCGGCGTTAAACTTGTTAATACAATATCATTGGGGTTTGCCGATGAGGGTTCGATGGTGAACTTCAGATCTGACTTGTTGGCCAATGCACCCAATTCAAATATTTCAGGCCTGCACGAAGAATACAGCAGTGCTGATCCTAAAAATGCAAGTACTATTATTAAATTATTTCTCATTTCCTTTTATTTTTCGGTTATGACATGCGTATTACCAGCCGGCATTTTGCTTCAGCGTACCTGATGATAAAGTGATCTGGTCGTTAGGTATTTGCTGAAACCCGCGGGTTGCTTTTATGTTTGCCTCGAATTTTGAAGCTGTAGGTGGATTTGAAGTACCATCCTGGAAGTATGATACAGTTGTATTTGCAGCAATTGTGGAAGCGGCCACATCGATGCCCTGGCGTAACAGATCCCAATACCGCAGCCCTTCACCCGCAAATTCCAACCGGCGTTCCGCCAGAATTTCTGCTTCGGAAACAGCAGCGGCAGGAGCAGCTGAAGGATCTGCTCTAAGACGTACCTGGTTATAATAGCTTACGGCGTTGGGACTTCCCAGTTCTGCAGCCATCAGCAAAACATCTGAATAGCGAATGACGAAAAAGTCCTGGTACTGTCCGGTTTGAAAATTGGAAACAATAGAATTTCCATTCTGATCGCACTGCATGGCATATTTTTTCATAAAATATCCTGTGTATTCGCGGCAATCGGCTGATTTGGTGTAAGCAAGATTTTCGTCGGCTATCGATATGATGGTAGCAAAACGGCGTGTATCGGTTGAAGGATAAAGATTATAAAGCTTAGGATCAACAGTACACGCACCCCATCCGGCCTGGTAAGGATAAAGGCTTTCCGAACGGATTCCTTCCATTACCATCCACCTGTTACCGGTAGCATCTGCAGACCAGTTATCTGTTGAAGAATATTTAATTGCGAATACTACTTCCGGATTATCTTCACCGGCATAAGCAACATTTTTTGCTGTTGAAGCTGCAGGCCATAACGTGGTAAAATCGCTTACCAATGAATGTCCGCTATGGGCAATTACATCTTCTACTGCAGTCAAAGCCGTAGCTGCTGTTTCGCCGCCAATAGTACCTTTCCCATACAAACCAGCGTAGTATAAATAGGCGCGTGCCAATAAAGACTCAGCAGCCCATTTGGTTATTCTTCCGCCGGGTACGCTTTTGTAATTAGCCGAAGGGAGACTATCCGATGCTTCACGTAAGTCGGTCATGATCTGGGTAAACGTTTCTTCCGGCCCGGCTTGCGGCACATTGGCAATGGTAGGTGTTGTTACCAGGGGAACCTTTTCGAACAATCGAACCAGGTCTAAATAACAGTAAGCACGAATGAATTTCGCTTCGGCAGCATATTGTGTTCTTAACGCAGTACTGTCGCCCCATGCAACGTTGTCCATATTCTCCAGTAATACATTACAACGGTAAATGGTTTGGTAATACGCTTTCCAGCCCCCGCTATGAAAAGAAACATCCGAAGGTGAAATTGATTTATCAAATTCATCTACCATTGCCCATCCATACCCGTCGAAAGTTCCTGTGCCGCCAAAACTGTTGTCAGAGAAAACTTCCAGCAAAGCAGGGATCGCATCATTGTTATAGATCTGGTTAAGTCCATTGAAACAACCTACCAGCGCAGTATAAGCTTCAGAAGGCTTTTTATAATAAGAGAGCGTGGTTTGCTTAGCATCCGTCAATTCGGTCGTAAGAAATTTTTTGCAAGAACTGAATGCTATTATTGCAGCAACTGCAACAATTATATTTCTATATCCTTTTTTCATGAGTTTTGCTTTTTCTCAATTAGAAAATAATGTTCACTCCAGCCATATAAACCTTGGGGCGTGGATAAAATCCGTTGTCAACACCCTGTCCAAAAAAATAAGCGCCGCTTGCATCTGCAACAGAAGCCCCAACCTCAGGATCCATTCCTCTGTATTTTGTAAAGGTGACCGGGTTTTGAGCAGCTACATATAAGCGAAACTGGCTTAAATTTTTCCATCTAACGATCTTAGCCACGTCGTATCCGAGCGTAATGTTTGAAACCCTCCAATAGCTTCCATCATGAATATAGAGATCGGTAAATTCTACCCAGTTAGAACTGTTTTGCGTTATGCGGGGCATTGCATTCGAAGTACCCTCACCATGCCAACGGCTAAGCATATCGGTTGTCATGTTAGCCCATTGACCAGGCGAACGATATGACTGAACTATTTTATTTCCTGCAACGCCATTGGTTGTAACGGAAAGATCGAAGTTTTTATAGTTTGCCGAAAAACGGAAACCAAAAATATGATGCGGATTTGGATCACCGATATTGGTTTTATCTTTTGCATCAATTACTCCATCACCATTATAATCTACCAGTTTCAGATCACCGGGTTGTGCATTCGGTTGAAGCATTCCGTTTTTACCGGTCCAGGCAGCCACATCGGCATTATTCTGAAACACCCCTGCAGTTTTATACCCCCAGAAATAACCTATAGGGTTTCCTGCGGCAGCACGGAAGAATTCAGGGCCATTGACAAATAAACTGTTTGTACCGCCGTGAATGATGCCATCGGCAGTTGGAATATTGTTCACCACATTTTTATTGTAGGCATAAGAACCGGAAACATTATAGGTAAAACCGTTCCCGATATTTCCGTTATAACCTAACTGAAGTTCTATTCCTTTATTGGTAACATCTCCGCCATTGATGTATGGTGGATTGCTGACACCGGCAGTTGCCAGCAAAGGCGCTGCAATTAACCAGTCTTTGGTGGTTTTGTTGTACAGGTCAAGGCTCACGTCAAGTTTATTATTCAGGAACCTTGCATCGATACCGATATTGGTTTGACGGGAACTTTCCCATTTAGTATTTTCCACACCAATTGTTGAAGGATAGGAACCCTGTGTTAAAGTAGTATTATCACTGCCAAAATTGTATCGGGCGTTTGATAAGGAAATTAAAGACAGGTAGTTGAAGGCAGATATGCCATCATTACCGTTGGTGCCCCAGCTTGCCCTTACTTTCAGGAAGTTTAGCCAGTTTTTAGTTGATGTCATGAAATCTTCATTGCTTGCTACCCAGCCGGCAGAAAATGATGGGAAATATCCCCATTGACGGCCGGGAGCAAACATGGTAGAACCATCTGCACGGAAAATAGCAGAGACCAGGTATTTTTCTTTGAAACTGTAATTTACACGGCCGAAGAAAGAAGATTGCGCATACACTGCATTGGCATTTCCGCTCAGCGATATGGTATTGGTAACGGTTTGCCTGTTGGCTGCAGAAGTATCTGAGCTCATTGTAACAGAAGTTACCGTCGAATTACTCAGATACCCACGGTCAAAAGAACCGAATAACGTAGCGCCTGTATTACTTCCGCTCAACCATGTTCCCTGGTATTTCCTCATCGCACTACCGGCTAAAACATCAAATTTGTGCTCATTAATATTGAAAAGATAGTTTATCGTATTATCAAAGTTCCAGGTATACCCCTGAGAGCCGCCCTGGCTGATGTTTTCATAATCGTTAAAAGCATAGATCGATAACTTATCGTACACAGGCCTGTAGCTATGATTAGCCGAAGAAGAATAATTCAACCCGAAAACCGTTCTTATTCTTAAGTTTTTGACGGGCTGAAGCTCTGCATACACATCTCCCAGCAATCTTTGTGTTTTGCTTTCATTCTGATTATTGTATTGCATCAAGGCATAAGGATTCGCTTCGGTATTGTTCCATACTCCCCCATTATAGATAGTTGAATTGATACTGCTCAGGTATTTGCCTTTTTCATCGTACATAGCCAATAAAGGACTTGTGCCTATAGCCGCGGCCAACACGTTACCGGAATACAATCCGCCATCGGCAACGCCTTTTTGGTTGATATAAGAAAAAGTAAGATGCTCGCCTATTTTCAATACACCGTTGTACATTTTACGTTCGGTATTTGCACGGAAGTTGATACGTTTATAATTTGAGAGATTTTGACTGCCGATGATTCCACCCTGTTCCATATACGACCCACCCAACGAATAAGTTGATACGTCTGATCCGCCATTAGCGGCGATCGTGTAATTGCTGATCGGTACATTGGAAGAAAAGATCTGGTGAAGCCAGTCGGTACCGTGAGCAGGTAAAATGCTGCTTCCTTTGGCTAAATCGTCAATTTGCGCCTGTGTGAACAGCGGTACTTTACCGCTGTTAATGGCTGCCTCGTTCTGCATGGTTGCGTATTGCTCAGCATTCAGCAAAGGCAGTTTACGAGCTATATTTTGAACACCATAGTAAGCATCGATTGAAATTTGCCCGTCTTTTTTACCTGACTTTCCGTTTCGTGTGGTGATCAGAACAACTCCGTTTGCACCATTGATACCGTAGATGGCGCATGAGGCGGCATCTTTTAAAATATCAACTGAAGCAATATCTGCATTGTTTAAGTAGGTAATGTCATTGGTAATAACCCCGTCAACAACATAAAGGGGATTTGAGTTTCCGATGGTTCCGGCGCCGCGGATATTTACTTTAAAACCACCGCCGGGTTGCCCCGAAGTAGAGGTAATGTTAACCCCGGCAGCCTGCCCCTGCAATGCCTGCAAAGCATTTGTTGTATTTAATTTGGCGAGGTCTTCGCCTTTAACCTGGGAAGTAGCGCCCGTAACCAGTTTTTTCTTTTGAGTGCCGTAGCCGATAACGATGACGTTTTCCAGTTGATTCACAGCTTCCTGTAATTGTACAGTCAGGTTGCCTGTACCAACTTTAATTTCCTGGCTGGTAAAGCCCACAGCACTGATCTCAAGAACGTCTTTAGGTGATGCTTCGATCGTAAACTTTCCGGCATTGTCCGTAACAGTTGAACGATTGGTTTTCTTCACCGTAACCGTTGCCCCGGGAACCGGCGCGGCATGTTGATCTGCGACGGCACCACTCACCTTTGTGGATTGCGCAAAAGCATTGGTGTTTAAGAGGAATACAAGTAAAATACTCCACAGCATCATTTTTCGCAAGCGAATCGTTTTGGTTGGTTTCATATTTAGTTGTTTAGCTTAACTACAATTTTATCACTGTCTTTTTTCCCTTATACAACACTTCTTTTTCACTTCTTAAATCAAAATCAAGGGGCTGCGCCTCTTTTGGTGTAATGACATTGATACGAAACGTTCTTTTTTGCAGCATCCCATGGAACGATCCCCTGCAATCGCCAATGGTTACCGTTTTTGCCGCTTCATTATACTCTATATGTATAGTGGAAAATGCGCCTTTTTCGTAATCATAGTTCGTCCCTTCATCTTCATACAGATTGAACGAGGCATTTGCGCCTGTGTATACGTTCAGGGTGATGGTATCGGCCGGTTTTTCGGAAGTGTATTGTAACGCCGGTCCGAAAGGAACGATGGAGCCTGCTTTTACAAATACGGGCATACGTTCATAAGGCGTTCCGGCATTAATATGCTGCCCCCCCGCATACCATTTGCCTGAATAAAGATCATACCAGCCGGCACATTTTGGCAAATACAGCTCACGGCTGCGCTGCCTGTATTCATAAACAGGGTTTACCAGCAACGAAGAACCAAACATATATTGATCGCCGATATTTAAAACCGTTGTATCCTTTGCAAAATCCATTACCAGCCCGCGCATAATCGTATAATCTTCATGGTACGCCTGTGCTGCCAGTGAATAGATGTAAGGCATTAAACGGTAACGAAGGTTGTCATAATAAAGGAAGCTGTTATAGGCAGGATGCGCATCAGGAGCGATGTTGAAGATCTCCCGGTAAGGAAACTGTCCATGCGAACGGAACAAAGGAACAAATGCACCAAACTGGTACCATCGCGTATTCAATTCCCGCCATTCTTCCAGATCGTCAGCCGCGGGGTTTTCAAATTTTTCAGGCACCACAAATCCGCCGATGTCCATTGTCCAGTATGGAAGCCCCGACATGGAAAAATTAAGCCCGGCGGTTATCTGGTTTTTCATATCGCGCCAGGTTGAACCGATATCGCCACTCCATATAGCTGCGGCGTAACGTTGGGAACCGGCAAAACCTGAACGTGTTAAAAGAAACACGCGTTTACCCGGATCTGTTAGCCGTTGTCCTTCATAAATACCTTTTGCATTTTGTAACGGATAGGCATTCAAATATTCGGCAGCGCTGCCCAATGCCGTTGGCGACATCTGTTGTTTTCTTTTTTCAGGACTTACATTGGAAAGAATATCGGGTTCGCTGGCATCCATCCACCAGGCATCGATACCCTTGCTATAGATCTTTTTGTTGATAAGGTCCCAGAAGCCTTTTCGTGCATGTTCATTGAAAGCATCGTAGAAAGTAGAAACATATCCTTTGCCTATCCAGTCTCTTTGGCGGTCGGCGATGTTCCTTTTGTAAAGCCAGCCCTTCTTTTCAAACTCATTATAGGCTGGTATGCCTTCGTAAAACTTGGGCCATACCGATATCATTAGGTGCGTGCTGTACTTGTTGTGCAAAACATCGATCATACTGTCGGGAGAAGGAAAGCGGCTTTCATCAAACTCCTGGCTGCCCCAGGCTGCTTCTTTCCAGTAACTCCAGTCGAGCACTATATTGTCAATAGGAATTTTTCTTTTCCTGAATTCATCAACTGTCGCTACTATTTCAGCCTGCGTTTTATACCGCTCGCGGCTTTGCCAGAAACCCAGCGCCCATTTAGGAACGATCGGCGCTTTGCCGGTAAGCTTTCGATAACCGGCAATCACCTCATCCATGTTGCTGCCATGAACAAAATAATAATCAACCAGCTGACCTGCATCGGAAGAAAAGCTGAAGCTGTTCTGTTCTTCCAAAGGCAATGGTTCCTGCCATTTCAGGGAAAGATAGGATTCGCCGCCCTCGGGTGTCCATTCAATTTTCACCGGTATCTTTTCTCCTTTCTTAAAAGCGAAGGGAATTAATACCGGCGCGGGGTTCCAGGCCTTCCGCCAATGATCAACCACCAGTTTTCCGTTCAACCACATTTTCAACGAGCCGCCAAAGGTGAACCTGAATTGGTGAATCCCCGACAGATAACTGGCCATGCTGCCTTCCCAGGTCACTACGCCGCTTGCGGCGGTAAACGCTGCAGGCAGCAGCCGTTTTGAGTCGCCCTCGAACTCCATATTTATATTATCTTCCGCTCTTTCAGTAATTACCTCCTGCGGTTTTTGTTTGTTGTTGGCATACGAAGCCGTAAGCCAGCCGGCCTCCCCTGTTTTTGAGAACAATTGCATGGAGGTAAGTGGATGCAGGGGTCTGATGTCCCCGGCTGTCGTGAGTGAATAGTTATCCCACAGGATCCCATAGTTTTTGCCAGAGATCAGGAAGGGGATCGCCACTTCCGTATTGTTTTGAAAAAACTGCACCTGTTGTCCTTTATAATTATAAATACCATCCTGGTGCTGACCAAGGCCATACCATGCATCGCCGGGCGTGGTTTTAAAAGTTTGAATGAGTTTATAAGCGCGTTTCCCGTCAAATACCACCGGTTGAAAAGTTCTTCCCAACGGTCCTTTTTCGCTCAATATTATTTTGCCGTTGCGGTCAAGGAAAGAAACAGCCCCTGTTTTTGCATCAACAACGGCGGTAAGGGTGCTGGTTTTTAGACTAATGTTGTCTTTAGAAGGAATGATGGTCCAGGTAACCCCGGGACTTTTTTTGTAAACCGTAACGAGGCTTTCTCTGGCCGGCAATTCTTTTCCCGGCACTGCCATCACCCGTATAATATTGTCTGTAATAACTTCAAGCTTCACCGCCACCGGGGTGCCGGTAACAAGCGGATCGGTAAAAACGATCACTCCGTCGGGAGTTGTTTTATAGAAGGGAGATTCTGCCAGTAAGCTATTAATAAGCGAAGAACCGAGCATACAAAACAGTAGCAATCGTAATTTCATATCAAGCAATTCAGAGATTATAATTGCTGTAAAACTATTGATATGGTGCTTTACAAAGGGCCCTCATATGTTGCAAATGACGGCCTGAAATGTTTCAAAAATACCGGGAATGCTTCGGAGGAAGGATTCCCGGCAACTGTTGAAAGATCTGTCAATTAATGATGAAGACTCGTTCACCGTTTCAAAATTCTCCGGAAAACACCGGGCAGATGTTGCCAGGCAGGCCGGATGCAGGTACATGGTGGTAACTTCAAGACTGAGCTACATTTAACCATGGCAGGCATCTTAATTTGCTTAATTGAAGTATGGGTTTTGCAATCAAAAATTGAATTGTTTAATTATTTTATCTTCACTACCCTTATATTATCAAATGCGGCATTGAACCCGGTGGCTGTTGGGGAAGGCGAATTATTGATAAGCCAGATATGAACACTTCCCGACCCGGAACTTCCTAACAGATCCCTTAACGAAGGGGCCATTATACCGGTTCCATTATTCGTAAGGAACATCGATAACGGAATGGAAAAAGTTTGCCATCCTGAACTGGAATAATTGAAAGTATTTCCGTCTGCATCCTTCCAGGGCTCATAACGGCCAACATAAGCCGTATTATAATCTTTTACCACATAGATCGATCCGCCATTCCAGGGGGCAGGCACGTTCACTTCAAATTTCAGTGCATAGTCGCCAACAGGCACATCCAGACTGTCGACCGGTACCCATTGGGTACCATTGGTATTGATGCTGCGTCCTCCATTCCACCAGCTCCATTCGTTGGGACTTAACGGCGGGTCGGTCATGATGGCATAAGTACCCCTGTTACCCATAAAAAGCGGATCATTATTGCTGGTGGCGGTGGCTCCCCAGCTATAAGTGTTTACATCATCAAAATTGCACAGGGCGCCGGTGGTTACATCGTTCATATTAAATACGGTGGCGGCCGTTCCTGATTCGGTAGTGATCTCCAGCGGGGCGCTTTGAGTGAGCGAAGGAACAATAAACCCTACCGATGTACCGTCATCGGCTTCTTGCCAGTTGCTTACCGCCGAACCGGCGAATGTGATGCTTTTTATGAAAAAGAAATTCAGACCATATACGCGTACCGAATCACCGGCATTGGCGTTCTCGTTTGAGATTGCCGTAATGGTGGGCGGCGGCGCTACGATGTTAAATGTAAAAGTTGTTGTTCCATTGGGAGTAACATATCGTATAGTATTGAGTTGATCGGCAGCTATAGAAGGGAACGGGATCACCGCAGGCACCTGTACAGCGGCGGTGGCTTCTGAAAACAGGGCGCTGTTAAATGAGGCCGGAACGCCATTGAAAAGTATTTGCGTGGCGCCATTTAAGTTGTGCCCCTCCAATACGATCCATTGCCCGGGCAGCAGGCTGTTGAGCACAGTGTCGACGGGCGCCAGTGCATAATTGCGCACACCTGTTATTACGGGGCCGTTGGAGGTTTCTTTTTTACATGCCGGAAGCGACGAAACGATCACTGCCAGGCACAACAATATGAAGCAGTGAGCAGATCTATATAATATCTTTTTCATTATTGTCTTTTTTGTTTGACAGGAAAACTGGCCAGGATGTGCCACACCGGTACTTAGCGAACAAGCGGTGTGGCACATCTGCTTAATAATACGCTACCGGCGGTTCCGCCAATTTTGGATTTGCCGTTAATTCGGTAGCAGGTAACGGCAGAGTGAATGTGTTTACGGTGGCAGGTGTTATAGCTACATTGTACGGAGTTGGTGTAGCGATGCCATTGCTGTAGGTAAACAATTGCCGTTTTTGATTATTAATGGTACTGATGGCTTTGGGGGCATTATAATAGGACAGCCGAACAAGATCGAACCAGAAATGGCTTTCATAAGCCAGCTCGATCCTTCTTTCCCTGAACAGCGTATCCCCGGTGATCAACGGTGCAGGATCTACGCCGGCCCTTGTTCTTACCTTATTGAAGTACTTCAGCGCTTCTGCATCGGTAGTGGAAGCATTGTTGCCCAGGATAGCATCTGCATAAACAAGATACACATCGGCCAGCCGCAGGATGGCATTATGTTCTATAGACGACCACAGGTCCATGGTAGGTGAATTGTTATCGGCAGCGGTGCCTACTATATGTTTTTTAAGGCTGCATCCTCCTGATTTGAACCCGCCGCCGGCAGCATTCAGTTCGGGATAAAAATCGCCGGTAAGCATAAACGAAGCTTTCCGCCTTATTGAATCCTGTGCGGTATACATGGTATACAGATCGTAAGTAGGTCCTATGGCGCCGCCCCAGCCACCGCCGCCTGTTACCAGGTCGCCGCTGGGCGCATACTGCGCCTGTAGCGCATTGCCGTATGCATAACCCACTCCGGGCGCCCATTGCAACGCAAACAAAGATTCGGGGTTGTCGTTGTACTGTGTCCTGAACAAATTGTAATAACCGGGCAGCAGCGATAAGCCGCTTTTATTGCACACATTGCCGGCATACAGTTTAGCGCTGTCTAACAATGCCTGGTTGCGGGTCATGTTCTGGTCAAGACCGGCCCAGGTTAAATATACCTTACTCAGCATGCCCTGCGCCGACCATGTGGTTACCCTGCCGGGCGCATCTGAAGCCGGCAGATGCTGCGCTGCATACGTGAGATCGCCGGCAATGAACTTATATACATCGGGCACGGTGTTACGGCGTACCAGCGGTGAATCTATCAACCTGGTATTATCCTCAATTAAAGGTACGGCGCCCCACAACTGTACCAGGTGAAAATAGGCTGTTGCGCGAATGAACCTTGCTTCGGCCAGTGCGGCATTCACATCTTTTGCCGGAATGGTGGCAGGCGATTTTGACCTGATGGAATTGATGGTAACGTTGCAATGCGCAACGATCTTGAAAAAGCCACGCCAGGTATTGGCAAGCTGACTGTTGTCGCCGGTAATGGAGAAAGTTGTGAACTGCACCAGATCGGCATTGTACGGTTGCAGCAGATTGCCGCTTAAGATATCGCCTATGCCCAAATACGGAAAATAGATCCAGTCGAACCAGATAGGGCCGCCATACAAGCCGGCTGTAGCCAGCCTCAGGTCTGCGGCGGTCTGATAAAAATTATCTGACGTAACCTGTGACAATGAAGGGCGATCGAGAAAATTTTTCCGGCAACTCACTGTAACCGCCAGTACTAACAGCAGTGGAATTAATATTTTATATGTTGATTTCATATGGTTCTTATTTACTTGGTTAACGCAAGGTTGGCTCCTATTGTAAATACACGCGGCTGTGGATAAAAACCATTATCTACACCGGCCAGCAGCGGGTTCCACGAACCGATCTCGGGGTCCATACCCCTATACCTTGAAATAATGAATGCATTGGTTACATTGAAATATACCCTTAAAGAATGCATATGCACTTTCGATAACAGTTTCTCTGGTAATGTGTAGCCCAGCGAGATGTTCTTACACCGGAGAAATGTACCATCCTCTATATACCTGTCGGATATACGCTCATTGTCATTTCCGCTGCTCTGGCTTATTCTTACAATATTTGTTGAAGGGTTGGATACATATACGTTGTTGACATCGGTAGCCGACCCGTTTTTATCGATCAGCTCGAGCCGCGCATAATCGAGCACCGATTTGAAGTAACCGAAGTTCTGATTGGGGTTATCGCCGGTGATGCGCAATGTGTTCAATACTTTATTGCCGATATTGGCACTGAAGAAAACATTCAGGTCGAAGTTTTTATAAGAGAAAGTATTATTGAACCCGATCTGAAATTTAGGTATCGGAGAACCTAAATATGTTTGATCGCGCTGATCGATGAGCGTGTCGCCGTTCAGGTCGCGAAACTTTACATCACCAAGCCAAACACCGCCGGTAGTGGGCGTAATGGGTATTTTAACACCGGTAGTTGGGTTCACCGGAATGGCGGGATGGGTTTTGAAATCCTCTGCGCCCGTGAAGAGGCCATCGGTCTGGTAGCCCCAGAACTCACCAATGGATCGGCCCACTACCGATTTGGCAGCGATGGTAGTACCATAGTAACCATACAATGCCGCACCCTCTGAATTAAGCGCCAGGATCTTGTTGGTATTATGCGATACGGTCACATCCGTTTTCCAGGAAAAGTTTTTGTTCCTCACATTTACCGAACTGATCCGCAGATCGAAACCTTTGTTGCTGACAGCAGCTATGTTCTTGTAGGGCGCAGCCAGCGAACCTGGCGACCAGCTGGTAGAAGGGATGGTACCGGAATATAAAGGAAGGGGCAGGCTTAATAACAGTCCGTCTGTTTTACGGTCGTAATAATCAACTGAAAAACTGATGCGCCAGTTAAAAAATGCGCCATCCAGACCAACATTCGCGTATTTTGTTTTCTCCCATTGAACTAACGGGTTGGGTAAATTTCCTGCCAGTTGCGATATACCCGATAAACCGGTGGAAATGGTATTCAATGAAGCTACATAGCTGTTGTCGGCAATGTTCTGGTTATTGGTAAGCCCATAACCAACCCGCAGCTTCAGCTCATTTACGGCGGTCACCTGTTTAAAGAAATCTTCATTGTTGATCTTCCACGCCAGTGCGCCCGACCAGGTGGCTACCCAGCGGTTGCCGGGAGCAAATTTCGAAGAACCATCAAAGCGGATATTTCCCGTGAGCAGGTACCTGTCGTTGTAAGCAAAATTAAGCCGGCCGAAATACGACTCCTGGGCGTTTTGTCCTTTATCGCCCGTGTTGGTTGCCGTTGTGGCATCGCCGCTGTTAATGGCCTGCACATTGTTCGAAGGGAAATTCCTGCGGGTAGCGGAAACATTTTCGAAGGTACTTAGCTGCGCTTCATGCCCCAGCAGGGCATTCACATTATATTTATTGGCGAACAACCGGTTATAGGTTAGATAGTTCCTGAGCGTTGTATAATAGTTCTGCCCGTAGTTATATGTCGATGAATTCACTTTATTGGTAACATTGCCCATTGTGTAGGTGGGCGTAAAATGGTCCTGCGTACCAAAATCGAAACTGCCCGATACCTCATTCCTGAGCGTGAGGTCGCGGGTAAAGGCTATTTCCGCATAAGCGTTGCCAAAGATCTGGTTTCGCTTCTTCTGGTCTTTTATTATAAGCGCAATGGCATAAGGGTTCGTGGCATAGGCCCCATATATATTGGGATCATTACCGCCCCAGCTTCCATCGGCGTTCTGCACATTTACATCGGGCGTTTGCATAAGCGCCGTTGAAATTACGTTCGAGTTGGTAGTATTCACTTTTTCCCCGATGCGCACCAACTGCAGGCTGATACCGGTTTTGAGCCAACTGGTAGTTTTGTTGTCGAGGTTCAGCCGTACCGATGCGCGGGTAAAGTTCGATCCCAGCGCAATGCCCTCCTGCTGAAAATAAGAACCGGAAAGCAGGTACTGCGTTCTGTTATCGCCACCGGCTACGGTAATACTGTGATTTTGCATAGGGGCGTTCCTGAATAACACCTTCTGCCAGTTGGTGCCTTCACCCAGGTATTGGGGATTAGTGAATTGCGGCCGGAGATCGTATCCTATAACAGCCGATTTTTCATTCATGAACTGTGCATATTCCCGCAGGTTCATGGTAGCATATTCTTTTGGCAACTGCTGTTTACCGGCGTACATATCATAAGTTATTTTCGGTGCACCGGCCTGCCCTCTTTTGGTGGTTATAATGATAACGCCATTGGTGGCCTGTGAGCCATAGATAGCGGTGGCCGATGCGTCTTTTAAAACATCGATCGATTCCACTTCAGAAGGATTGATTCCTGCCAGCGGGTTACTGCCGCTGCCGCCTATACCGGTTCCGCCAATAATAACGCCATCGATCACATAAAGAGGCGGGTTATTACCAAAGGACGACAAACCGCGGATCTGTATGGAAACAGCGCCGCCGGGCTGGCCGGAGATCTGTTGCACTACAGCGCCGGGCACCTTACCCTGTAAGGCCTGGTCGATCGTTACCGGCTGCACTTTCCTTATATCATCGCCGGAAACGGATGAAATGGCCCCGGTAATGTCTTTTCGTTTTGATTTACCATAACCAATTACCACCACATCGTCGAGCTTTATGGAGTTCTGCTCCAGCTTTACTTCCACTTTAATGTTCTTACCTACCTTAATTTCTTTCTGCAGATAGCCGATCATGCTTATTATCAACACATCGCCTTCTTTTGCTTCGATAGTAAAAGAACCATTGTGATCCGATGAAGTGTTGGTGCCCGTACCGGTAATAAAAATAGTAGCGTCCTGAATGGGCCTGCTGTCGGCAGAAGCGAAAACTTTACCGGTTATCTTTTTCAAACCGTCTTTTTCCTGCGCCCGGCCGGGCGAAATGCCGAGGAACATACAGGGGATACTCCATAGCAGTACTTTTTTTTGTAAAATCGTTAGTAATCTCATAAGCAAACAATTACGTTAGCATTAAAAAATAAACTGTTGAATCTTGGTCTTTGAAATTTTCAGTAGGGACAGGATACTGCAACAAAAATCTTTTTGTGCGATTTAATAAGTTATAGTTTAAGTGAAACAGTTGTCAGGAATGGCATAAATAGCGCCCGGCAGGGCATTGAACAGCGAAGGGCATAGAACACCCCAAAATGGCATTGGCAGCAATTTCATATGAAGCAATTGAAGGTTAATTAATTGTTGTAAAATTATCATTATGGCCATTTATTCAGGGCCGTCAAATGTTGCAACTGATGGTACGAAATGTTACAAACGAATGGCTTTCACAGTTATTCCCACAAACAAAAAAGCAACGGGCGTTCTACAGCCCGTTGCGTTCCGTTTTGAAAAGGACGGCCGGAGCCTGACAATTTTTGCTTACTGTGCAGGACCCGCCCATATTTTTGGGGTTTACAAATTTATTCTCAGCTCTTTAATGGATAGCTGCACAAAAAAGGCTTTATGGTATATAGATCCGGCAATGATTGCCAGGGTATTATTCCACTGTCAATATAGCTGTTGCTACCGGCAGTGATCCGCTTCGGGCGGTGATGGTTATTTTTCCTTTTTTGTTTGTGGATTGTACAACCGCCAGGCATTTTCCCTGCCAGGCTTCCATACTATTCCCCTTTAACGGCGAGTGACTTTTCTGATCGCCGTTCCCTACCGCTACCAGCTTACCTGCCCCGCTTACTTCGAACGTTATCGTATTGCCGGCAAAAGGTGTGGGTATGCCGCCGGCATCGAGCATTTGCACGGCTACATAACTCAGGTCCTGCCGGTTCGCCTTCAATACTTTCCTGTCGGGCGACAGTTTTATTACAGCCGGCTCACCAGCGGTTTGAACAGCAAAAGCAACCTTTTTTCCATCCGCTGTTTTTCCTATGGCTTCCAGTTTGCCCGGTTCATAAGGCACTTCCCAAAAAAGAAAGGCTTCCTTTTTGATATCCCATTTACGCATTCCCAATGATTTGCCATTTAATTTCAGCTCCACTTCGGGAACGTTGGTATATACATGCACAGCCAGCGTATCGCCCGTCTTTTTATGATTCCAGTGAGCTTGTACCTTTGGCCAGCTCCAGAATGAGCAAAGATCCTTATCACGTGCCGTGGTATCGGTTTGTACGGCAAGGTGCACCATGGGTTCGTTGTTCCAAAGGGCTTTCCTGAACCAGTACGCCGGTTTGGGAAAACCGCACATATCTATCAGGCCGCAGTCGGCGCCCCGCCAGGGCCAGGTTGGCCATTTTTCCCAGAACTTACAACCGGTTCCTACATCGCCAATACCCGCTTCGCCGATGTAATCGAACCCCGTCCAGAGGAATTCACCGGCTACATAATCTTTAAGCTGTCCCTCGAGCCACTGTTCATAGGATCGCAACTGCCAGCAGTTACCGGGGTGGTAAGGATAGATCACCGTTTCGGAACCAAAGATCACGCGGTTGGGATATTGTTCATGATCCGCTTTATAGTATGCCTCCTGATAGTTATAACCCACCAGATCGAGTAATTCACCCATTCCGTAAGCATTCACATTGAGGATTTCGTTACATGCCGCCGTAAACGGACGCGTAGTATCATGTTTACGGGCGGCATCGATAAGCATTTTTGTGATCTTCAATGCATTCTCTTTGTTGTATTGTTCCCGCACTTCGTTGCCAATGCTCCAGGCAATAACGGAAGGATGGTTGCGGTCGCGCCTGATCCAGTTGGCAACGTCCAATTCATACCATTGATTAAAGTGTGCCGCATAACCGGCCGGGGTTTTTCCGTCCATCCATTCATCAAAGATCTCGTCAATTACCAAAAAACCAAGGCTGTCGGCAAATGCCAGCAATTCGGGTGATGGCGGGTTGTGGCTCATGCGGAGCGCATTACACCCCATGCTTTGTAAGATCTTTAAACGACGTTTATATGTTCCATCCAATACTGCGGCGCCCAGCGGCCCCCCGTCGTGATGATTGTTCACGCCTTTCAGTTTCACCTGTTTTCCATTTAAGAAAAATCCTTTAGCAGCATCAAAACGAAAGGTCCTTATACCAAAAGGAGAAACATATTTATCCGTAACAGCACCGCCCGATCGTACCTCTACCTGCAACCGATATAAGCCGGGCTGCTCCGTTGACCATAATGCCGGCCGGGCAATGCCGATATCCTGATCGATCTTTTGCTCCTGGCCGGGTTTTATCTCTGCCTTCGTTTCCGCCCGGCCAGCTTCCTTGCCGTGTGCATCTGTGAACGTTGTTATTACAGTGCACGATTTACTTATGTTATTATCATTACGCAATTCTATTGAGATCTCCACGCCGGCCCCTTCTTTATCTGCCTTAACCGTGCGCGCAAAAACACCCCATTGATTTATATGTAGTTTGTTTTTCGCAATCAGCCATACGTGCCGGTAAATACCCGAACCGGTATACCATCGCGAATTGGGCTGGCCGGTTGTATTTACTTTTACCGCAATAATATTCTCCTCCCCTGCCGGTTTCAGCTGCGCAGTAAGATCATAATAAAAAGAAGAATAGCCATAAGGCCGGGTACCCAGGTAGTGTCCGTTGATCCATACTTCACTGTTGCGGTAAACGCCATCGAACAGGATGGAAACGTTTTTCCCCGAAAAGCCAGGTTCGGTTTTAAAGTGTTTACGGTACCAGCCAATACCACTAAAGGTATAACCGCCGCCTGCACCGGTAGCACTGGCAGAATCGAAAGGATGTTCTATACTGAAATCATGCGGCACATCGAGCAGGCGCCATTTCGAATCATCGAATTCAGGCCGCTCGGCCCCGGGCCGGTCGTTCAACGCAAACCACCAGTCGAAATCGAATGGAATGCCGGTATTATTGATCTCCTGCGCAACAAGTGTACACCCAAGCAGGGTATGTATGATCAGTGAAATGATTTGTTTCATGGTTTACTGTTATTGATCATTTCCATTTGGGAGTAATGCGCTCCATTCGCCATTCAAACCCGTTACATTCCTCGATTGGAGATTTACCATTGCGGGTTGCGCATCAACGGCATCTATGGTAATAAAAATGAATAAAAAAGCAAACGCCCATTCTGCCGGCTTTTTTTTACGTTTATTCATTTGGTAAGCTTAGCTATAGTATTACTTAACAAGAATTTTTACCTTTTGAAAAATATTGCGGGATGAGTTACCTAACTGCAGTATGTATTCGCCGGCTTCGGTATTCCAGGCTTTTTTCGATTCGTCATAAAAAGCCAGGTCAGCTACTTTTACCTGTAATGTTACCGTTTTTGTTTCGCCGGGTTTCAGGAAGATCTTTTCAAAAGCCTTCAGTTCTTTTTCAGGGCGCAATACGGTACAAACGGGATCGCTTGCATATAGTTGTACTACCTCTGCGCCGTAAACGCTGCCCGTATTCCTGACGGTGAATTTTACGCTAATAACGTCATTCTTTCCATAAACCGTTTTACCGGCAGCCATTTTACCGATGGAAAAATGAGTGTACGAAAGTCCGTGGCCAAAGGGGAACTGCGGCTGAATTTTCTTTGTATCGAACCAGCGGTATCCTACCAGTATATCTTCTTCATAATGCACTTTCAGGTTGCTGCCGGGAAAATTGCCCAACGCATGCGCAGGCGATTGCGATAAGGTCACCGGCAGTGTGAACGGTAGTTTGCCCGAGGGGTTTACTTTGCCACTCAGTACATCAACAACGGCATTTCCTGCTTCCATACCACCGAACCACGACCATAAAACAGCCGGTACGCGCTGGGTAATACCGGCCAGTTCAACCGGAGATCCTGCAATTATTACCACAACCGTCTTCGGGTTTGCCTTTGCAACTTCCCTTATCAGTATCTCCTGTCCGTAAGGCAGATTCATGTTCTGCTTATCTGAGGACTCGGTATCATAATCGTGGTTCAACCCGCCGAAGATCACCGCCACATCCGACTCCCGGGCTATGGCAACCGCTTCATCGATCAGTTTCCAGTTTACGTTACCGGCGGCCGCCTGCCCGGCATTATTACCTTCATTGAACGTAGATTGTTTTTCATACCCGGGCGCATAGTTTATTTTCACCTTGCTGCCGAATTTCTGTTGCATGGCATCGAGCGGAGTGATCTCGTACAGGGTTTTTACTTCAGAACTGAGCCCGCCGCTGCAATGTTTGCGCGTGGCATTATCGCCAATAACTGCAATGGATCTTAACTTATCAAATTGCAATGGCAGCAGCTTTTCGTTATTTTGTAACAATACCGCCGCTTCAGCAGCGGAATGATAAGCAGCCTGCTGGTGATCACGGGTATTCATTTTTCCCTTTTCCCGCTGATGTGCATCGATCATTTTTGTATTGAACATTACGCGCAATACGTTACCAACCTTTTCGTCTACCACCGATAAGGGCACTTTTCCTTCTTCTACCGCTTTTACCAGAGGATTGGCAAAATACCATTGATCGTAATCTTTCAGATCGGTGCCCATTTCCAGGTCAAGCCCCGTTAATGCCGCTTTCACTGTGGTGTGTGCGGCCGACCAATCGGTCATCAGCACGCCTTTGAAACCAAATTCTTTCCGCAGTATCTGCCTGTTCAGATAGTCATTTTCCGAGCACCACTCGCCCCTGAACCTGTTGTAAGCCGCCATAACGGTATAAGCGCCGCCTTCCATTACCGCGGCCCTGAAAGCCGGCAAATAGATCTCCCGCAAAGCCCGTTCACTCATCGTTACGTCAACCGAATCACGGTGCTGCTCCTGGTTATTGGCCAGCCAGTGCTTTACGCTGGCTGCCACATTTTTCGACTGCAACGCTTTTATATACGCAACCGCCATTTTCGACACCAGCAAAGGGTCTTCGCTCATATATTCGAAGTTTCTGCCGCAGAGGGGCGAACGAATAATGTTGACGCCGGGGCCCAACAACACATCCTTTTTACGAAAAAGCGCTTCCTCCCCCAATACCAGCCCCTGCCTGTACGCCAGCTCAGGATTCCAGGTGGCGGCAAGCGCTGTACCGGGCGGAAAACAGGTTGCAGAATCATTGGTCCAGCCGGCATACGCCCAGTCATGCCTGTTAACCTCGGCACGCACGCCATGCGGCCCGTCGCTGGTTGCCCATTCAGGAATGCCTAATCTTTTAACACCTGAAACATTAAACTTCGAATTCGCGTGCAGCAGGCTCACCTTTTCCTGTATGGTCATCTGACCAATGAGCGCCTGGATCCTTTTCTCCGTAGCCTCGCCGGCCTTTGCCTGTTCCTGGGCATACGAAGTACAAACCATCGATAATAAAACCGTCGAAAAAAATGCTTTCATTGCTCTGTTCATATTTTTTTTTGCAACACCTGTTTTAATTGTACATCAAAAAGACGGGCGCTATGGAAACAGACCCGCATACTGTGTTAGTTAACACTTTATAGAAACAACCAAAAAACTACTGATAAGCTTTACATGTATTGACTGGGAGTAGAAATCATAAAAACCATGGCAGACCGGCCGGCAATAATGGCTCTTCATACAGCAATACAATGGTTCATCAATGCTGTAAAACTATCAATGAAGCGGCTGCAACAGGGGATGCCAATGTTGCACAATGGGGTACCAAATGTTACAGGGAACTGGTTTTCACCTATATTGTAACAGGGAGGGAGTATGCACTTTTATTTCTTCCTGCTGGCAACATACTGCGAGGGCGTAACATTAAACTCCTCCTTAAAGAATTTTGTAAAGTGTTTCGGGTTATTGAATCCTACCTCATACGCAACCTCGGCTATCGTCATGCCGCTTTTTTCAAGTAACCGGGCAGCCCTTTTCATCCTGATCGACCTGATGAACTCCAGGGGCGACCTGCCGGTGAGCGATTGCACTTTTCTATACAGCGTAACGCGGTTCATATGCATTTCGCGGCTGAGGTCTTCCACCGAGAATGCAGGGTTATCGAGTTGTTTCTCTACTATCTCCAACGCCTGCTGCAGGAATTTTTCATCAACGGAGGTCACTGTTATTTCCGATGGGTTTACCTCTATTTGTTTCTGGAACCTTTTCTGCAGTAATTTTTGCTGAGCCAGCAGGTTCCTGATGCGTGAGGCAAGGATCTCAAAAGTAAAAGGTTTGGTAATGTAATCATTCACCCCCGCCTGCAACCCTTCCAGTTGCTTCTCCTCGCTACCCATGGCCGTAAGTAAAATCACCGGGATATGGGCGGTAAGGGTTTCACTTTTTATTTTTTTCGCCAGTTCCACCCCGTCCATCAAAGGCATCATAATGTCGCTTACTACCAGGTCAGGATTAAGCTGTTTTATTTTTTCCCAACCTTCTTTTCCGTTCACCGCTTCTTCTACATGATATAATCCTTTCAGGTTGTCTTTTAAATAAAAACGAAGGTCTTCATTGTCTTCAACTACTATGATCGTTTTTCGCTTTCCGTGCTTCTGGTTTTCTTCCGTTATATCCTGTTCAGCTTCCTGTATTTGTACCTGGCTGATAGTGGTGCGAACGGCCGGTTCGTTTATTTTTTTTGCCGGCAGCAGAACGGTAAAACAGGAGCCTTTATCCGGTTCGCTTTTAACTGTTATGATACCGTTGTGAAGGTTTACAAACTCTTTCGTTATGGCGAGGCCAATACCCGTTCCCTGGTTCACCATACTTTCAGGAACATTGGTTTGAAAGAACCGCTCGAAGATCTTTTCATGCTGGTCTGCAGGAATACCAATACCGGTGTCTTTCACTTCAATGGCGAGAGCGCCTTCGCCTTCATTGTTTACAGGCGGATTGTATATGAGCCCGATGCTTACCACTCCGTTATTGTGCGTGTATTTAAAAGCATTCGATAACAGGTTGAATAATATCTTTTCGATCTTGTCCCTGTCGAAATAGATCTCAAGACTATCGATATTCGACGAGAATGAAAATTGAATTTCCTTTTTCTCTGCAATATCCATAAAAGAATGGCTTATATCTTTGCTGAACCGCACTATATCGCCAATAGAAGAATGCAGCTTTACTTCCTGAACCTCCATTTTTCTGAAATCGAGCAGCTGGTTTACCAGGTTCAGCAACCGTTTTGCATTCCGCTGAACGAGGTTCAACTGCTTTTTCTGTTCATCATCTGCGGTTTGTTTAATGATCCTGTCTAACGGAGCAATGATAAGGCTTAACGGCGTGCGAAATTCATGGCTCACATTTGTAAAGAACTTTGTTTTTAACTGCTCCATGGCATGGGCCCTTTCCGCTTCCCTGCGTTGTTGGGCTACTTCATAACGCATATGGATCCGCTCTAAAGTTATGCGCCGGATGAGTAAAAATAAACCAGCCGCAATGAAAAAGTATATAATATACGCAACCGATGTTCGCCAGAACGGCGGCTCGATATTGATCTGTAAACTTTTTACATCGCTCCAGGCGCCATCCCTGCTTAAAACTTTTACTTTAAAAGTATAATTGCCGGGCGCCAGATTGGTGTACGTAGCCCGCCGCTGGCCATCATCGGCATATAACCAGTCTTTATTGAAGCCTTCCATCATATAGGCATACTTAGCCAGGGAGCCGGGCGCAAAATCGAGCGATGCGAATTCAATGGAGAAAACATTTTCTTTATACTTCAGGTCAATGCCCTGTACCTGTGATATAGTCTGTTTCAACAGAACGCGGTCATTGACCAGTTGGCCCGGTTCTATTTTATTATTCAACAATTGCAAACCCGTAAAGAGTATCCTGGGACGATACGCAGATTGATGTATAGCAGCAGGCTCAATGATATTAAATCCGGAAGGCCCGCCGAAGATCAGTTCACCGGCCCTTGTTTTAAGGGCGGCATTCTCATTGAATTCCCGGTTTTGCAGGTTATTGCTTTCATCATAACCAATGATCGAAAAACTTAGGGCGTTATCTTTTTCGGCGGGAATGGCGTTGTATAAACCGCTGGGCGTAGAAAACCAGAATGTGCCATGGTTATCTTCCAGGAAATCCAGGATCATATAGGGGGGCAGGCCATCTGATGTACTGAATACCCGGAATTTTTTTGTTTGCTCATTGAACAGGTTCAGGCCTTCGCGGGTAACTACCCAAATTCGCCCCCTGCTGTCTTCTAAAAAAGAGAAAATGTTATTATTACTTAAACCGCATTTACCGTCGTTTTGCTGATAAAATACAGGGGCGCTCTTATCCTTTTCAAATACAACAATCCCCGACGCTGTGCCCACCCATAAACTTCCCTTCCTGTCCTGAAAAATGGCAGAAATATAATTCAGGCTTTCCGGGCCGCCTTTTATGTTATAATGTTTGAACCGGTTACTTTCCCTGTCGAAGAGATCCAATCCGCCGCCAAGCGTGCCTACCCATAAATTCCGTTCACGGTCTTCATATATTTCCCACACTTTATCATCGGTCAGGCTCGAAGGATCATTAACGTTATGCCGGTAATGCGTGAATTTCTTCCCGTCAAAACTATTGAGCCCGCCAAAATAGGTTCCGATCCAGAGTATATTGTTATGGTCGATACACAGGCTTACTATTACATTATTACTAAGGCTGTTTGAATTACGCGGATCGTGGAGGTATTGTTTGAATGTATTGTTTTTCCTGTTGAAACAGATCAGCCCCCCGCCGTTTGTCCCGATCCAGATATTTCCCTGTCCGTCTTCCACAAACCGGTTCACATCATCATACTGAAGGCTGCCGGGTTTCGATGCCTGTTGATGATAGTGCGGAAAATGCATAATGTTGCCATTATAATAATTTACGCCCTGCTTGTAAGTTCCCAGCCAGATAATTCCGTTATCATCCTTTAGCACCGAGGTAATGCTGTTCTGGCTAAGTGTTTGCGGTTCTTTGGGATCGTTGAGCAGATAAGTGGTGCGAAAATTATTTTTTTTGTCAATCATCGCAACACCACCGTGGTCGGTACATACCCAGATCAATCCATTGTTATCCTGAATGACCTCACTTACCAGGTTGCTGCTTAAAGCCGATGGAAAAGATTTTTCGTTGAACTGCCTGATGGAATTGCTTTGCGGATGAAAAAACATAACGCCGAAAGCAAAATTCCATAACCAGACGTCTCCGCCGCTATCAACGAAAAGCTTATGAAACGTGTTGGTTTTAATCAATGCCTGCAGCGCCGTACTGGAGAAAACAACTTTGTTTTTGGTTATATCATACTGTTGCAACAAACCGTTTTGATATACCACCCACAACATACCATCTTTTGTTTCCTGAACCGAAGTAATTTTTTCGGCAGCATTGAATTTGAAACCCGGCCTGAATGCTTTTACCTTTTTTTCTTCGGATGAATAAAGGTACAGATCAAGATCTTCGTATATGAACCAGTATCTTCCTTTATTTCCTTTTACAATGTCAATGATATTGCCGGAAGGTAAACCGAGTGTTTGAAGATAATCATAATACCGGGCCTCGAATTTTTCCGTTTGTGAATTATAGATACAGGGACCGCTCCTGGTTGCCACCCACATTTTTTTTCCCGGCAATTCGCGCAATTGAATGACACTATTATCCAACAGGGAAGTGCTGTCGTTAAATTTCTTATTATATACCTTGAAAGAATTACCATCATAACGGTTGAGGCCAGACATGGTGCCGAACCACAAAAAGCCATCGGTGTCTTTATAAATGGCATTAACCTGGTTATGGGATAACCCGTTATGGATATCGAGTTTTGAAAAATTATAATGCTCACTTTGAGCCAAAACAATAAAAGGCGGCAACAGCAATACAATCGAAATAAGAAAACGCATCTATACAAATTTAGCTACAAGGATTTTGCGTCGTCAGGCGCCAATCCTTTCCATATACCGGCAAAATCGCGTATCAAGTTAACAAAATAGGGTGGATCAAATGCCCTTTTTGTAATGATAATTATAGCGCTGCCGTATCTTTTTTCTTAAAGAATATTCATTCGTTTTTTTAAATGATCGACTGGGGACCTGTGGATGAATACAATACTTAACATGCTGTTGCTAATATGCATTTGGCGTTAACCGGGAATGCTTTGGAAGCATTCCCGGAACCGCCGTATGATTATCATTTAACAATGAGCTTCTTAGTAAAACTAAATGTGCTCCAGTTTATTCTTACAATGTAGTGTCCTGTCTTAAGCCGTGCATCTATCTCAATCCTGTTATTGCCGCGGGCGTTCTTTTTGTAAAGCATTCGTCCCTGGATGTCATAAATGCTGATGACCGCATTTTCGGAGGCTTCGGGAAGAAGGATCGAAAACCTTCCCTTACTCGCAGGATTCGGATACAGGCCAATAATCTGCCCGCCCGTATTGGCCTCCGGTGTTATCCTGGCGCCCGTTGAACCGCCTGCACCGGAAATGAACGGCGAAAGATAGCTACCGGCAATCACCTGTTGTGAAATGCCGGGGCCCTGCCAGGCTACAGCTATATTATCACCGCCGCCAGCTTCCTTATGGAGAACTTCAATATAGTATTTTTGTCCGGCCGTAAGGTTAATGGCAGCGGACTGCTGCGTGGCGTACTTATTCCATTCCCGTGAATTGGTCCACCCGTTTACATAAGCTATCCTTACGCTATTGGCCGGGTTGTCGCTGGTGCTGAGGTATAATTCTGTATTGTCATCGCCCGCAACCCAGAAAGTATAGCTTCCGCTAACGGCAGGATGGATATATCCCCGGATCCTGGTCCCATAGTTTTCCGCCCAGTTCGTGGGGCCTTCCAGGCTCTGGATCTGTTGTGTACCCGACGGGTTGTTTGGATAATTGGTGTCAGAGGTAAGGCTGCTAATTGCAGTTCTGCTGATTCCTGTCCAGTATTCTCTAAGTATAGAACCGGTTACGGTTAAGTTAAAGGTTTGTGTACTCTGGCATCCGCCGCTATTGGTGTAAGTGGCCACATAGTTACCGGCCTGGTTCATTTGAATGTTTGAAATGCCTGCTTCACGCGTTGCGGCACTAAAATTACCAGGTCCGCTCCAGCTCCACGATCCGCCCGTTACGGGCTGCGGGCCAAACAGCACGCTGCCGCCAGCAGTTACAGTAGCATTGGCTGTCTGCTGCCAGGTTCCGCCATTAATCTGTAGGTATGGGGTGACAGATGTAGGCGTACAGGCCGCAGGCTCCCAGTAAATAACACCTCTTCCTCCTCCGGCGCTCATATATACCCTTCCGGCAACGTTCATGTCCCCGATCAGCAATGGCGCGCCTGCAAATTCATGGGCATCGTCATTTAACCTTAGCCATGTAACCCCCTGATCTGTTGACCTGAAAAGCCCCGTAACACCCGACACGGTTCCCCAGATGAAAATTGTAGGATAGCCGGCTCCCGGCATCGCTTTTCCCACGCCAACCGTTTTGCAATATGTTACATTGGGAACAGTGGTATAAGCCACGCCGGCGTTGGTAGAATATTTTAATCCATTGCGGCCAAGCGGTACCCACACATGCCCTTCAAAACCAGGCACTGTACGAATGAGGACCGGTTCCCACGGATGGTTTGCTGTTGAGGCGCCCGGCGTGCCTGCCACGGAAAAACTGACTCCCTTGTTGGTGCTTCTGTACAGCTGGCCGGTAAATGGATGGAAGATGTAGAAATAATTCGAATTTACCTGATCAGCTGCCGGTACAGCGTCTCCGAGCGACACACCCGAACAGGCAGACCAGCTTCCTCCATTGTTGGTGGTGTAATAGGTTGTGGAAGAACCTGCAGGGCAATGCAGTATAGTGCCTCCGTCGGCGCTTACGGCTACCCTTCCCGCTGCGCCCATATTATTTGAGGCGGCCGTCCATGTAGCACCCATGTTGGTGGAATAGTAGACAACGTTTCCTTCATTGGCAATTCTAACTACTTTGTTTGGGTTGGCAGCAGCGTAAGCAATGCTATGGTTATTATACCCGCCCGGCGGAGAAAGTTTTTGCGATGGATAAGAGGTCAGCGGCTCATGCACGAAACCCGATACATCGCCGAAAGAGGAAATAAACGGGCCGCCGGGAATGCTTGTGCCGTCAAGCAACGCTGTTTCTTCAATTCCAACCACATCGTATTTCCAGGAAGTATTTGTAGCGGTGATATCTGAACAGGTATAAATACCGCCTCCGCCGATTACCCGCACTTTTGAAAGATTATCCTGGTCAAACTCGATACAGTCCATCCAGTTGATAGCGCCCCCGGCAGACCATCCCATGCCATTAGCATCATAGGTAGAATTGGGGCCGATCTTAAGGGTCCAGGTCGACCCTCCGTCCGTTGTGAGAAAAATGAAGTCGCCCCAGCCGGTGCCAAACTGGTTGTTCCAATACATACCGCAGGTAGAAACTATTACTCTGTTAACATTGGTGGGGTCTATACTTACGCCGCCGTATGAATAATCCTTCGAATGAACGGGGGTAACGTTCGTCCAGGCCCCGGTAGCAGTATTTAACTTATATAACTTTCCATCTCCATTCAGTGCCGGACCTTCACCATCTGCGTAGGTAACATACATGGTAGTTCCCTGCAATGCTGCCCGGTGCGGCATGAAGGCGGTGGTGGCGGTAATATCGGTAAAGGTTGCGCCCCCGTCTGTGCTGCGGTATATATTACCTGCGCCGGTACGGGAAACACCAATGTAAATGGTTTGACTCACTCCGTTTACCACACTGCCCGAAGGATCAAAAACAACAAAACATATTCCGTTACCATTAGCCGTGGCCGTTACCCCGTTCCAGGCAAGGTTCCAGGTAACGCCGGCATCTGTACTTTTCCAAAGCCCGTTTTCTCTGGTTCCGCAGAACAGGATGCTGCTGTTGTTGGGATCTACCGCAAGCCGTTCCCCGTTACCGCGCCCGCTCCCGTTTCCATGGGTTTTAAATTTGGCGGTAACATCTGCATAGGTGAACGTATTGCCTTTGTCGGTAGATTTCAGGATAGCGGTTCTTCCGTTGTTGATATAGGAGGTGCCGCAAAGCATATACACATTATTGGCATTCTGCGGGTCAAGGGCCATTGCATCAACGCCAATAAAGCCGTTTTCCGACTCATTAAGCCAATCGAGCAACTGAATCCATTTATTGTTTGCGGCATCCCAGCGGTAAGCACCGCCTACATCGGTACGGCAGTACCTGTCGCCCGATGTTTTGTGAGTAATGATCCCTGTTACAAATCCGCCACCGCCAATAGGTGCGTTCTTCCAGGTATAACCTGAAGTCTGGCCCTGTACCTGCAAAGCAGGAAACAAATTGATCACAAGAAATAAATACAGTAAGGCTCGTGGTTTTATGCCGGCCTTTAGGTACACTTTGGCCGGCACGAAACCGGGTAGATAAAAATGCAGCATAATCGTTAGGTTTTATGGCATAAATCTACCCCCATGTTCTATGCAACAGGGTTCTCCAATGTTACATAATATGGCCCAAAATGTTTCATCGTTCTCTGCAAACCTGCTTTTTAGTACACTGGTTCAGGAAAAAAGGTGCCATGAAGATTTCTCAAAGATCTTTAAAAGGGTAACAGGCATTACACCGAACAAATACCGGCAACAGCATCAGTCGGTTCATCCTTTCTAATTAATCTTAAATACAAGAGCATAGGTAAGCGCAGGCCTGTTTTCGGGCAGGGTAATTTCCAGTGCTTCATTATTTCTTTGAAAACGCAAATCACCGGCGCCTGTCATTTCCACTTTGGTTATTGCACCAGGCCGCAGTGCATTTCCTTCAGAAAGGCTTTTGATCTTAACTTTTCCATCTTCGGGCCAGCCGAATACGATCGCATATAACGTATCGCCCTTAACTGTAAAACGCATATCGGCCGCGCCGAAAGGTTTACCCTTGCCTTCGTTGAACCCGGGGCCCGATAATTGAGCCGTTTCAGTGGTAGCAGGCCCTTCGCCATATACCTTCCAGGGTCTTGTATCGAAGATACATTCCGCATTCAATTTCATCCAGTCCGCAATTTCTTCGAGGACGGCTTTTTCCTGGTCATCGATGGTGCCATTTCCTTTTACCGGAATGTTCAACAGCAGGTTCCCGTTCTTGCTAACTACATCGGCCAGGGTATGTATCACCGTTTTGGCCGATTTGTACGATCTGTTATCATACACTCTTTTATCGTAGTGCCACCCGCCGATACAGGTATCTGTTTGCCAGGTGAAAGGCTCTATTACATTACTTTGCCCGCGTTCAATATCCCACACCATGCATTTGCGCTGCATTTCATCGAGGATCTTTCCATTCAGCACCGCGTTGAGCTTGCCTTTATTACGTTTAATGCTCTGGTTATAATGATGGGCGGCGATGCGAAGGCCCACATCGTTGACCGTGTGGAACGGCAGTACCGTATCGTCGAAGTAGATGAGCTCGGGCTCATATTTATCTATCAGCTCAATGGTTCTTTTCAGGAACTTTTCGCAGTACGCTTTTGACGGAATTGACGCGCCGCCGCCCCAGTTCCACTGGCTGTGGATAACGCCATTGTCGTTAGAGCTTTTGCTGAGCGGGTGGTTTTGAGCATACAGTTCCTGCGGATCTAACCCCTCCCACCAGGCGCCTTTTCCGTCCTGTTTTGTCAACTTACCATCGTAGGGAATTCCTGCCATGGGCCCATTCTTATCTGCTCTTTGCGCCACCTCGAACCAGGTCCACGCATGTGCTGCATGCACGCTAACGCCAAAGGGTAACCCCAGTTTTCTGGCCGCTTTGGCCCAGCCCCCAATGATATCTTTTTTGGGTCCTACTTTCACCGAGTTCCATGACTGGTACGTTGAATTCCACAGGTCGAGGTTATCGTGGTGATTGGCCATGGCAAAAAAATACTTTGCACCTACCCGCTTGTACAAGGAAACCAGTTCTTCAGGATTCCACTGTTCGGCTTTCCATTGATGGATCACATCTTTGAAACCAAATTTAGAAGGATGGCCATATTGCTGAAGGTGGAACTTGTAATGATCGCTTCCTTCTTCATACATGCCGCGGGCATACCAGTCGCCATGTTCGGGTTCACATTGCGGTCCCCAGTGCGCCCATAAGCCAAATTTTGCGTTCCGGTACCATTCGGGCACTGTATATTGCTGCAGCGATTCCCATGAGGGTTGAAAAGGACCTTTTGCAACCGGGTCAAAATTTTCGAAGAAAGATGCGCCGGCCTGTTTCGACAAAAGATAGGCAGGCAGTGACAAACCCAGTTGCCTGATCAATGT
Source organism: Niastella populi (assembly GCF_002078015.1). Classification (GTDB taxonomy): domain Bacteria; phylum Bacteroidota; class Bacteroidia; order Chitinophagales; family Chitinophagaceae; genus Niastella; species Niastella populi. The sequence continues at coordinate 81,886 of NZ_LWBP01000196.1, forward strand.
TCGCCTATTCATTATTGTTTGTTTTATTTGGGTGTAACTCGAATATTTTTTTCATAACCAGCCATTTCTCGCCTTCCCCGGCCCAGGGAAGCGGTTGCTGGAACTTCCACATCAGTTGTTCCCATTCCTGCACTTTCCGGTTGTTTGCATCCAGGGCTTTTTTTGTTTCAAAAGAAAAATGCGCTTCCGTTTCCATGATCATAAACAACCGGTTGCCGGTGCGGTATATTTCCATATTGGCAATGCCGGCGGCTATTATGCTTTTCTTTATTTCGGGCCAGCCGTTTTCCGCCCGGTGCCAATGTTCATACTCAGCTATGAGCGCCGGATCATCCTTTAGATCCAGCGCGAGGGTGTATCGTTTCATGGTTATACTACTAACGATGTTTTAGATGATGAATAAGACCAGGATCATATACAAATGGCCAGGAGAATAAAAATGACAAAGAAAGGCGATGGCAGTAAGATAGTTTGCTCATTATTCATATGGCTCAAATGTAAATGTAAATAGCAACCTGTACATCGTTATCCAGGCGCCAGCAGGCATAGAACAAATTTAACCGCAGTATTCCTGATACAATAGAATGAATAAGACTTTGTTTTATACAAATCCGACTTTTTTAGGGCATCGGGGCAGGAAACGGTGTCATGAAGCAAACACGTGAAACAACTTTTTCGCCCCAGGGTTCATTGTTTAACCGTGTAGTATCGCAATACTCCCTATCCCTTTCTTTTGGTGGCATAATTTTTAAAATAATACTTATACATTTTTTCATTTAAAACTTACATTATGCCAGGAAAGAACAGAACGATAGGCGGCCGGGGGCTTGAACAGGGCGGCCCAAATTTGGGTAATGATATCAGCCGCGATATCAGCCGTGAGGTACAGTCTGATGACACTCCTGCTGAAGTAGTAAGAGACAAGAATAAAAAGGCGGAGAAAGCAAAAACGAAAGGTGAGCAGAAAAATCCTCAACAACAGCAGGAAAATGAAGACGAAATAGGACAATAAGCGTGCTTTTTGTGTCAGGTACTGCATTCAGGAAATTAACATAAAATTGGTAGCATTAAACTGGCTGCCAGGCGGCCAGTTTATTTTTGGTTGTAAGGAGAACTATTTAAAATTTCTCGCTTCCCCAAACAGATTACCGGTAACCGGTTTTTCATCGCCGCGGGTCAGTGTTGATAAAGCGGCCTGCTCTTTTTGTGTAGCGGTTAAACGCTTCAGCAGTTTTGAATAGTTATAACACGCAGCTACAACCACATGAATCACCTCCCCTTCAATTTGCAGTTTGCCTTCAACCATTATAAGCCGTGACTGCAGGATTTCCTTCCGGTAAAGATCGAACAGGTTTTGAAACACCACCAGGTTGGCCCAGCCGGTTTCATCTTCGATGGTCATAAAACATACGCCGCTTGCTGTGCCGGGCCGCTGCCGTACCAAAATTAGTCCCGATACTTTAACCAGGTCACCGTCTTTCAGGCCTGACAGTTCTTTTATGGGCGTAATATGTAACTGATCGAGTTTCTCCCTGATAAAACTTACGGGATGCGCCTTCAATGAAAGCGATAGCGAAGCATAGTCCTGCACCACATGTTCCGATTCGGTCATTTCGGGCAACTGAACCTTTTCATCTTTTGCTTCAGCAGGCTGCTGACCTTTGAACAACTCAATGGAAGTATCTTTTGTTGAAACCTCCCATAATGCCTGCCGCCGGTTGAGCCCTACACTACGGAAAGCATCGGCATCTGCCAGTTTTTCAAGGCACGTTTCTGGCAGCTGCAGCGCACGAATAGCATCGATGGAAGAAAAGGCGTTTAAACGATGGGCCACCAGTTTTGCAATGTCTTCTTCTTTTACTCCCTTCACCTGTCTGAAACCAAGCCGCAGTGCGCAGAACTTACCTGCTTTTTCTTCCAGCGTATTATCCCAGCAGGAATAATTGACATCCACCGGCCTTACCTCCACGCCATGATTTTTTGCATCAATAACGATCTGGGCGGGCTGATAAAAGCCCATAGGCATACTGTTCAGTAATGCACCTGCAAACACATCGGGATAAAAACACTTTAACCAACTGCTAACGTAAACCAATAACGCAAAACTGGCTGCATGGCTTTCAGGAAACCCATAACTACCAAAACCTTCCAGTTGTTTGAATACCCTTAGCGCAAATTCTGCGTTATACCCTCTTGCCGTCATCCCTGTGATCAGCTTTTCCCTGAATTTGGCTACCATGCCTTTCGCCTTGAATGTTGCCATGCTCCTTCGAAGCTCATCGGCTTCGGCCGGCGTAAAGCCTGCCGCTACAATAGCTATTTTCATGGCCTGTTCCTGAAATAAAGGAACACCCAATGTGCGGCCGAGGATCTCTTCCAGTTCTTTGGAAGGGTATTCCACCGGTTCTTCCCCATTCCTCCGCCTTAAATAAGGATGCACCATGTCGCCCTGGATGGGGCCCGGCCTTACGATGGCCACTTCAATTACCAGGTCGTAAAACGTCTTTGGCCGCAAACGCGGTAACATGCTTTGCTGCGCCCGGCTTTCTATTTGAAAAACACCTATTGTATCGGCATGGGAGATCATTTCATACACCGCAGGATCGTCCTGGGGTATATTGGCAAGCGTAAGGTCAAGATCGTAATGTTGTTTTGCCAGGTCGAATGCTTTGCGAATACAGGTTAACATGCCCAATGCCAGCACATCCACTTTCATGAACCCGAGGGCATCGATATCATCTTTATTCCATTCAATACAGGTGCGGTTATCCATTCTTGCGTTCAATACCGGCACCAGGTCGGTGAGTTTTCCGCGGGTGATCACAAAGCCACCGGTATGTTGCCCCAACTGCCGCGGAAAGCCCATGAATGCATTCGTTAGTTCGAGCACTTTTTGTAAATGCGCATCACCGGGGTCAAGTCCCTGCTGCCTGATCGTTTGCTCTTCTATTCGTTCAGCAATTGAATCCCAGATGGCGCCTGATAACCTGTTGATGGTATCAACAGAAATGCCCATGGCTTTAGCCACATCGCGCAACGCCCCTTTCTGATGCTGCTGGGTAACGGTAGCAACGATGGCCGCGCGGTGGCGCCCATATTTTTCATACACATATTGAATTACCTCTTCGCGCCGCTCGTGTTCGAAATCAACGTCGATATCGGGCGGTTCATTACGGGCCGAACTGATAAAGCGTTCGAACAGGAGATCGAATTTAGCAGGGTTTACACTGGTGATACCCAAACAGTAACAAACGGTAGAATTAGCCGCCGAACCGCGCCCCTGGCACAGGATGGCTTTCGACCGGGCAAAGCGCACTATGTCATACACCGTAAGAAAATAAGAGGCATAGTTCATTTGTTCAATGAACGCCAGTTCGTATTTTATTGCCGCTGATGTTTTTTCAGGAATATTGTCACCGAACCGCTCATGCGCCCCCTGCCATGCAAGCATGGTCAGTTCTTCCTGCGGGCTGCGGCCTCCGGTAGTAATTTCTTCGGGATATTCATACTTCAGGGAATCGAGGTTAAACTGGCAGGCATCGGCTATGAGCTGTGAATTTGCAATGGTGGCAGGATACTGCCTGAACAACCGCTCCATTTCCGATGGTGGTTTCAAAAATCTTTCAGCATTGGCATATAACCGGAAGCCCGCATTATTTATTGTGCATTTTTCGCGTATACAGGTTACGATATCCTGCAGCTCGCGGCGGTCAGGTTCATGATAATGCACGTCATTGGTGGCAACGAGCGGAATATGGAAGTCGTTCGACAATTGCGCGAGCCTGTAAATATATTTTGCATCGTATGCATAATAGCGCCGGGTAACGGCTATGTAAAGCTGCTTTAATGCCGTTCTGTATTCTTTTAAGTTTTCTATAAACGCATCATCGAACTCCCACCGTTCATTCAACTGACCGGGCGGCAATACGATAAATAACATTCCCGCTGCATGTTCAAACACATCTTTTTTATATAAATGGCACTCCCCTTTTTCTGCGCGTAAATTCCCTTTCGACAATAACCGGCAGAGGTTTGAATAAGCTGCATTATCTGTTGGGTATGCAAGTAAAGGGGCGCCATCGAGCAGGTTGAGCCGGCAACCAACGATCAGCCTGATGCCGGCTTTTTTTGCAGCCACATGGGCACGCACCATTCCAGCCAGGGTATTGTGATCTGTGACCGCTATAGCCTTATAACCCAGCCCGGCGGCATATTCGATCAGCTCTTCGGGATGACTTGCTCCGCGGAGAAAACTAAAATTGCTGGTTACCTGTAATTCAATATATCCCATACCTCATTTCTTTTTTTCAGGCAAAAAAACCATGCAGATACCAGCCATAGGTTTTTGCCGCATCATAATGCCCCGAACGGAACAACCAGAACCGCTGCCCGTGCTCATCTTCTACACTGTAATAATCGCGGTGTTGTCCCTGCTGCAGCCACCATTCCTGTTCAATACGTTCCGGCCCATCGGCCCTTACGATTTTATGCAGTTTACCTTTGTAACGGAAAAGCAACGGCGGATAATCAGGAACAGGCGCGGTTACTTCTATCGCCTGCGGTGCTGCCAGTAAATGTAAAGGCCGGGGATGATCCGTTCTCCAGTTGGTTGTTGGTTGCTCCTGCAATGAGATCACCTGTTTGAAACTGCGTTCAGGCCAGTAATGTTCATCGGGCAAATACCGGTGAAAGCACTTACTGCCAAAGCGCATAGTAAACCGGTCCAATAATTCTGATAAACCGGTATCATTCAAACCACCCTGTTGTTCCCATAATCTTTCCTGCCCGTGCCCGTGGTCTTCGATTTTCAATGCTTCAAGAATGAATAACTCGATGCCCAAAGCCGGTTCAATGGCTGATAATTTATTTTCAAATAATTTGAATATGTGCTGTGTATTCCGCGAGGGGCGGTTGGTGCCTATTTCTACCTGTATGGTTATATCATCAACCCGGTGACATTGTAACCGGGCACACCTGAGCCCTTTTTGTTCTTTTTCGAGCCGGTGACATAATTTCTTCAATAGCTCTTCGAGGGCAATTTCAATCCCCGTTAAAGTAACAATGGGTTCAAGGCAGGGTAAACGTTCCTGGTAAGGCGTTACGGGCACTACGGGCTGCATAAACTCAGGTTCATTACCGAGGGCCTGATCGAGTTTCAGTAAAAATGCCTGTCCGAACCGCCGCCGTAAGGCAGATCGCGGTATGCTTATGAAATCGCTTACCTGGTGAAGTCCTAATTTATAAAGGCGCTCTACCAGTTCCTGCTCAATACGAAGGGAAGCAGGTGGTAATTCAGCCAGCTCATTTAATTGCTTATTGTGTTCTATCACCGGCGATCTTTTTCCATACCGCGCAATGGCCCAGGCCGCACCAATGGTGTCGGCCATTCCCACCCTTACCTGGTAGCCCCGCTCCTGCAACCGTTTAATGATGGCTGTTAAATAGTCAACATCTCCGCCCCATAAATGCGCGCAGCCTGAGGCGTCGAATAGCAATGCATCAGTGCCATCGATGGCCACACAGGGCGTAAACCTGATACACCATTCCGCTAATTTTTGCAATAGTTTTTTACTTAGCTCAGGAATGGGATCAACAACATGAAGTGAGGGAATGATAACGCGGGCATCGGCCAGTACCATTCCTTTTTTAATTCCCTGCTCTTCCGCCAACCGGTTTACGGCGGTGATGATCAACCGGCCATGCCCGGGGGTGGCAATAACAAATGGAATTTGCCCAAGCGCCGGCTGCCGTTGAACAAACCAGTCTGTTTCGAGGTGATGAAACCAAATGGATACAAAACGTTTGTTCATGTTAACCTGTTTTTCTGTGAAGCTCTCTTATGGCAACAGGTTCCTGACCGGTAGCAACAAATTGCCCGTTCATGAGGGCTACTTTCCAGATACCAGGTCTTCCGTTCCTTACCTTCAACAACTCAACCTTCCAGCATGGGAAACCAACGCCCGGTAATTCACCGGGTATAATGCCGGGTTGTGAAGTTATTTTCCACCGGGTAAGGCAGGCATTCGTTGTGTAGCGTTCTTTTTTATTGAAAAGAAAACCTGTAACCTGGCTTTGCTCCACGGCCAGTTGAAAACGCCTGCTGGCCATAAAGTTTATATCAGCCATTTCGCCAACTACCGCAGCCAGGCCATGAAGTTTCAACGCTTCATCCACTGCCCAGGCAACTTCTTTTTGATTTTTAAGATCGATGAAAACAACCCTATGCGGGTCGATACCATAATGTTTCAATGCAGGCGGGAAAATTGTGCGGCAATCGCTGATCCACAGTACTACGCCATGATCGCCCATGAGGTTTGAAATAACGGGCGCAATAAAACCAGTGGCGGCTGCCTGGTTAACCATCCCGGCGCTCACCAGTTCATGTACGGCGCCTACGGGGAACCTGCCCTCAGGGAAAGCTTCATTGATGGGGCCCAGGTCAATATGCATGGGTATTTTGCCCAATGCAGCCCGGTATCCCTGTAATTCAAGGATCTCATTTTCAAGCTTTTTTATAATATCCGACTTTTGGTTGGGCATGTGTTGGCGGATTTTAAGGAAATCTCTAATACAAAAATACTAATTAATTTAGTAATAAATGCTAATAAAAGTGGCTGTGGTGAGCGGCGTTTTTTTCCTTAATATGGCAGTTATCTCATATGCCTTAAGGGTCAGACTTTTATTAACCAAAAGCCCTGTTTACCGGTAACATGTTCAGTGCGGCTTAGCATAATTTTTTTATATAGCATCATAAAGCTCCATAACATGAATATTAGTTCGGGTGTGAAAGGTGTTCCCTTAGTATATGTATCGGGCATTGTTCTATTGATCATAGTCTGTTTTTCTTCCTGTTCTCCTTCCAAACGCGGGTTGTTTGCGAAAAAGACGCCGCATGAATTATACGAAAAGCAATTGACCGATGCCGGTTTAAATACAACGGTGCTGGGAGCTTCATGGATCAGTGCGGCGCAAAAAGCGTTACAACAACCAGCCCCCGTTCAATTACCGTATAGGGAAACAGGTTATTTTGCCGCTGAGCGGCCATCTGCTTTCGGTTATGAATTTCAGGTACGAAGAGGAGAAAAAATTTCCGTCACGGTAAAACAGGACACACTTATTTCACTGCTGGTCTTTACCGACCTCTGGCGCAGGCAGGAAAATGGAGCGGCCGATATGGTAAGGGCGGCAGATAGTGTAAACCAGCCCATCACCTTCGAAGCGAACAAAGATGGTTCCTATATTCTTCGTGTACAGCCCGAATTACTGCAAAGCGGTGCATTCACTGTAATGATATCTACAGGCCCCTCCCTCGCCTTTCCGGTGGCGCCAGCTGAAAAGGCAACCGTAGGCAGTTTCTGGGGCGCCAGCCGCGACAGAGGCGCCCGCAAACATGAAGGCATTGATATATTTGGAAAACGCGGCATGCCGGTAGTGGCGGCGGCTGATGGTCGAATATCAGGTGTGCGTGAAGGCGGTATAGGGGGTAAAGTAGTTTTTCTTCACCCTGCAGGCAAGAACTATACGCTGTACTACGCGCATCTTGACTCGCAAACCGTTCGTGAGGGGCAACCGGTAAAAGAAGGAGAGGTTGTTGGTTTAATGGGTAATACCGGGAATGCAAAATCTACCGCGCCCCACCTTCATTTCGGAATATATACAGCCGGTGGCGCCATAGATCCGTTGCCTTTTGTAAAACCTGCGACTACTGAGCCCCCGGCCATAACCGTTCCTTTTGCCGTTCCGGGTAAATTCCTTCGCAGCACAAAAGTAACTGAAGTAGTTAACGCTTTGCAGGGTGATAAGGCAGCCCAAAAAATAAAAGCCAATACTCCGTTACGAGTGATCGGGGCAACTTCGGGATGGTATAGAGTTGAATTGCCGGAGGGAGGAACAGGGCTGGTAGCAGGCCGCGATGTAACCAGGGCCAACCAACCGGTGGGCTCACACCGGGTACCGTCTGAACAGTTATTGCTTGACGCTCCGGCCGACCCGTCGACCGCAAAAAGTTCTATTCAGGAGGGAACAACGATCGATGTGTATGGAGCATCAGGAAGCTATCTGTTTGTTGAATACAAAGGATTGAACGGATGGGTACGGAAACTGTAGGAATATAATGAACAATTCAAAAGAAACATTCTTATGAATTGCCTGGCTAATTATAGGATGTTCGTACCAGACTCAATACAGGCGTTTTGGCGTGATTGATGATCCGCTGAGAGAAAGGGCCAATAAAAAATGGATTACTGGGCAGGTCCAATCCCTGCGAAATAACTACCAGATCGGCATTTATAGCTTTAGATCTTTGCAATACGTATTCGGCAATATCGTTGCTTTTGCCATTGCTTAAAGCTATATCGAACTTCTCTTTGTTATATTGCTTTTTGGCCTCCTGAACTGTTTTTGATAAAATTGAAATGGTATTCTTAAGTTCTCCCGGCACTACGCCTAACAGCTGAAGCATACACTTTTGGGTATTGTGCCTGGTAAGTTCACAAATAACATCGAACAGTTTTGAAGAAAACAGCGTCGGTCTTACGGGGAACAGGATCTTGCGAAACTCACTCCACTTATTTTGTTCAGGGATCAATAAAACCGGGCAGGCCGCTCTTTTGATGGTGTAGTAAGCGTTTGAGCCGATAAAGAAATCCCTGTACCCCATGTCTCCGTGCGAGCCCATTATAACCAGGTCTA
>NZ_LWBP01000197.1 GCF_002078015.1 Niastella populi
GGAGGCGAATACCATCTGGAACAATACAGTTTTAGGAGGTTTTCTTAAAACCAATATTGAAAATAATGAATTAAAGGAGGTTACGGAATGGTTCTCATCATATTTGAGACCTTTAGTTTTTTCCAGAACTGAATTAGAAAGTTATATTACAGTAGGAATAGATAAAGGGGAAATAAATAAAACTACAATAATTGAAATACTAAAGAAAGCCGATCTTAATATTTCTGACATAATTATAGAAGATGATACTGTAGCAATATCCGACAAAATAATTAAAGTATTCGAAGCATTTGACATCTCCAATGATGTGGTGGAAAGATTAAAAAGCGCTCCTTTAAAAAAATTACAATTCGAACATACTATTAATAACAGTAAGTATTTCCTTCCTTTTAATCTGGAGTCACAGGGAACACAAAGATATTTTGGCTTTGCAGGCTTATTAAGCCTGTTATTATATCATCCAACCTTTATCCCTATCGATGAGCTCGAGTCCTCATTGCATCCCGATCTCTATATGCATTTCATTTTATCCTTTTTAACAAACGCTAAATTTTCCCAAATATTAGGCACTACACACAATAGAGAAATCCTGAATAACAAAGATATTTTCAGAAACGACGCTATATGGTTTACAGATAAGACAGAAAACTGTTCAACAAAACTGTATTCACTTGCAGACTTCGACTCTTCAATAATCAGAGACACAAGTAACGTTTATAATGCTTACAAAATCGGTAAACTTGGAGGTGTTCCTCATTTGCAAGATTATTATTTAGACCTGGGTAATGAGTAGAACCAAAAAAAATCCTTTTACAAGCAAGCCAGTTTACGCAATTGTCGTTGATGGAGATTGTGAATCATGGTATATGAGCATGATAAAACGAAATGAGCAGTCGATTAAAGTAGACATTAAGCCGGAAATACCACAGAAGAAAAAATTAAAGGATCAATACGAAAGGGTACTTGAACTTTCCCGGTACTATGACAAAGTTATCTGGATCGTTGACTTTGATGTAATAAATAATGAGACGCTTAAAGCAAAAAGAGGTGCAAACACACCACTAAATGAATTCAAATCATATCTTGGAGCACTAAAAAGTTTAGATACCGTTTCTGTAATTGTAAATGTTCCTTGTCTGGAATATTGGTTTTTGTTACACTTCGAAATGACGTCAAAGTACTTTTCTAATTGCGAGGATGCAAACAAACAATTAAAAAAGCATCTAAAAGACTATGAAAAGTCTCAAAAATACTTTACCAATAAAAACAATGACATTTATTTAAAGTTAAAAGACCGGTTAAACACGGCCTTTGAACATGCCGAAAAACTCGAAGCCTTCGATATAAACAATCCATATAAAGGCGTGACGCAAATGCAAATTCTATTTGAACTTCTTGGCCTGAAAGAAGCCACATAAAATAATCAAAATCATCAATCAAAACAGGCAGAAAGTAAAATGAGGCTGCAGCCCCGCTTTACATTTCTAAAGTACGATCATAACGCCGTCACCACATATTTTTGCCCCTTCCCCGCCGGAAACACCAACACATACCCATGATCGTCTTTCTTCGATTTGATGTTCAATGATCTTATGGTAACCGGTGCGGCGGTTCTTACCTTACAAACCCCGCCCACTTTTGACGTTATTGCCGCTGTCGTCAGTTTATGGTCTTTCCAGTTCATGGCCACTTCAAAATTACCGCGTGCTTTTAAGCCGCTTACCGATCCTTCTTTCCAGGCGTCGGGTATGGCAGGTAACAAATGCAGTTCGCCTAAATGACTTTGCAGCAGCATTTCGGCCATACCGGCGGTGCCACCAAAATTGCCATCGATCTGGAATGGCGGATGCGCATCGAAGAAATTCGCATAGGTGCCGCCCCTTTTGAAACCGGTGCCTGAATTGCCCGTATAATACAATAACTGCCGCACCAGCGAGTAGGCATGATTGCCATCGAGCAACCGTGCCCAGAAATTGATCTTCCAGGCCTTGCTCCACCCCGTACCCTCATCCCCTCTTATCTCGAGCGTTTTGCGGGCCGCGGCCGCAAGTCCGGGGGTCGATACCGGCGCTATCTGCCGGCCGGGATGCAACCCAAACAAATGCGATACATGGCGGTGGTTCGGGTCAACATCTTCATAATCCTTATCCCACTCCTGCAAATTGCCCTTAGCACCTATATGCAAGGGATATAATTTCGCTTTTTTCGCAATCAGCGTTTCGCGGAAATCTTTATCTATACCCAGCACTTCGCCTGCTTCTATCAGGTTGGTGAACAGGTCCCAGATGATTGACATATCCATAGTAGTCGCAACGCCAATACCTGACGTCTTACCCTCGCCGTATTTGAAATCATTTTCAGGCGAAGTAGATGGCACCATAATGAGGTAACCGTCTTTTTCAACCAGCCAGTCCAGACAAAATGCCGCCGCGCCTTTCATCAGAGGATAAGCTACATTTTTTAAGAATGGGGTATCGCGGGTAAAACTGTAATGTTCCCACAAATGCTGGCACAACCAGTTACCGCCCTGCGGCCAGTTGGCCCATTTGGGATCGCCATCGCCTTTATTTCCTACGGGATTACTGGTTGCCCATATATCGGTATTGTGATGCGCTACCCAGCCGTTCATGCCATAAAACTCCTTCGCCGTGCGTTTGCCCGTAACGGCAAGGTCTTTCATCAGGTCAAACAGCGGCAGATGCGTTTCAGATAAATTCGTTACCTCCGCCGGCCAGTAATTCATTTGCGTATTGATGTTGATGGTATAGTTGGAGCTCCACGGTGCGCGCAGCTCTTTATTCCAGATGCCCTGTAAATTGGCTGGCGTACCGCCGGGCCGTGAACTGGACAACAACAGGTAACGGCCATAATTGAAATACAATTCCTCAACACCGGGATCGTATGCACCGCCTGAATATTGTTCAAGCCGTTTATCGCTGGGCAGCGATGTATTTTTGTTGGCGTTTGTAGTGTCTTTTATCTTAAACGAAACCCGTTTGTAAAAACGCTGGTAATCGGCCGCATGGCGGGCTAACAGGGAAGCGAATGACTGTTTGAGCGCTTTACCCAAATATCCTTTTGCCAGCTGGTGTTCATTTTTTCCGTCTTTATCCGGACATTTATCAAACCCGTTAAAACTGGTGGCCGCAGAAAGATACAATACCACTTCGCTGGCATTTTTTATGAACATACCACCGGCATCAGCGGTTACCGTTCCACCGGTATTGACGGCTTTTACGATCATTTCATACCGCATGCCGCTGCATTGTTCGCCGGTACTGTCTTTCCAGATGATGGGATTTTTATTCTTATTATAATAGCTGGGATCGGCATGTGCGGGTGCGTACCCTTTCATCACCAGTTCATTCTTTCCCACAGTGCCGATCACGGGCATCAACTGGCTTTGGGCGCCTACTGTCAGGTTCAACATACCTGGTTTGCTGGCTGACAACCGCACAACGATCACCTGGTCGGGGGCCGATGAAAACACCTGGCGTGTGTAGGTTACGCCGCCAGCAGTAAACCTGGTGGTGCTTATTGCATTTTTCAGATCGAGATCGCGGTAATACGCCGTTGTATTGGTATCGCTGAGTTGTTGTTTAATGAGCAGATCGCCCAATGGCATGTACGATTCAGTGAACAGACCCTGGATCTTTTTTGCCAGCGCGTTCGCCTTTTCAAAATCGCCATCCAGCAAAACCTTTCTTAATTCAGGCAAATGATTAACTGCATCGGGGTTGATGACTTCCGGCACCGGTCCGCCAGACCATAACGTGCTTTCATTCAACTGGATCAACTCTTCACCCACGCGGCCAAACACCATGCCGCCGAGGCGGCCATTGCCTACGGGCAGGGCTTCCGTCCATTCACGGGCCGGCGCTGCATACCAGAGTTTTTCATTATGATCCTGTGCGATCCCCGCAAATGGAATTACCCCCAGAAGAAAACAAATAACCAGCAAAGCATTCAACTTTTTATTCATATGGCAATATTAAAGAAGAAAGGAAGTTAGTCCGATCTGTAGTATATAGTCAAAGTTAAAGGCGCAGGCATTTCCATCATTCAACGAAAAAGATTATATTTTGCACAAATCCGACCTTTCAGGCATGTTCATGGAGGTATGCATTAGGGTAATGGCAATCAATACCGGCAAATGCTTCTTTTACCATTGAATATGTAAGCCAGCCGACATTTATTTGATTTTGTAGAGTATATATTGCGCTTTTATAAAAAAATTATGCAAAAAATGACAATCACTTTCAGAAGGAGTAATTTATCCGGCCTGGCAGTTGCAACCCTGCTCTTTGTTTTTATTTGCAGCAGTATACGAATAAATGCACAAACGGCTGCCGGCAACCCGGCAAAACCCGAGGATATAAGTCCGCTGCTGATCGGTGAAAAAATACCAGTAATACAAACACCGGACGCTAATGGAAATAATTTCGACCTGAACGCCGCTATTGCAAAGCAACCAACCATATTGATATTTTACCGGGGCGGATGGTGCCCTTACTGCAACAAGCAGCTTTCGGGTATTCAGGAAATAGAGGCCGAATTAAAAAGTTTGGGTTACCAGATCATTGCCATAAGCACGGACAGCCCCGACAATTTGAAATCGTCACTTACAAAAAATAAACTGGCGTATACGCTGTTATCAGATGCCGACCTCAGCATATCGAAGCAGTTTGGGCTTGCCTACCAGGCACCTGCCGCTTACGATAAGTTGTTGCCCGTATCTTCAGGCGGAAAGAACCAGGATAAGTTATTACCGGTACCTTCTGTTTTCTTTATCAGCAAAAAAGGGGTTATCAGGTTTGAATATATAAATGTAGATTTCAAACAACGCATCAGTTCCGACCTGTTAAAGGCGGTTGCAAAGGTTGTTTTGAATGAAATGTGATTATACAGGTGTGGCACACTTTCAAAGTGTGCCACACCTGTTACGCTTACCAGATACTTTTCAAACTACTTACCGTTAACTTTTTTATTGTTACATTCTCCGGCGATTCAATACGGATGTGCGTGAATGGTTTGGTTGGAAAATAAATAGACGTCATGACCGTTAAGCCGCTATCGGCAAACATTTCAACCGAATTCACATCCAGGATCAATGAAAGATCCATACTGCCGGCTTTACTCAAACGCGGGGCTACATGCCTGGCCGGAAAGTCTTTCTGAAAATTGGTTTGCCCCGACCTACTGCGGTCGATATAATATTGCTGCTGCGCTTTATTATATCCTATGGCCACTTCTTCACCGGCATCATTCGACAGAACGATCGAATAATCGCTGTTCTTTTCGAAGTTCAGATCCAAACGGGCCGGGAATGTTATTTTGCCTGCCTTTGAAGCCACATCAAAAGATTTTTGCACCTGTATATTGTGCAGCACAACCGGTTTTGACTGGATCTTCTTCAATTCTGCAACCGGCTCCGACGCCACATACATTTCATTACCTGTTCGTTTCAGTTTTAACTCGCGGGCGATGGTCATTGCGTTTCGCCAGGTGGTAGCGGGCACTATATTCGCATAAAGCCAATTGCTCATCCAACCTAAAAATATTTTACGGTTACCGGTATTGCTCCACGTTATACCGGCATAATTATCGGGCCCGTAATCGATCCACCTTGTATTGGTATCTACGGGTGCAAACCGGCTGCCGTCGAAATCGCCTAGAAAATACTGCGTGGCAGAACCGCCGTTCGGTCCGCCGGGATTGATACTAACGATGAGCACCCAAACTTTTTTCCCATTGTCGTCATCGAGTTGAAACAGATCGGGGCATTCCCACACACCGCCATGCGCGCCCAGCTCTTTGCCAAACTCGCTTTCTTTCGTCCAGCCTTTCAGATCGGGTGATGAATAAAACGTAATGCGGTCTTTGGTGGCCAGCGTCATGATCCATTTTTTTTGCGGCTCGTACCAGCACACTTTGGGATCGCGGAAGTCGGTAATACCAGGATTTTTCAGCACCGGGTTGCCGGCATATTTCGTCCAGGTTCTGCCCTCATCGGTACTATAGGCAATACTTTGGTTCTGGAAGTTATTCCGCTTCTCTTTTTCTCCTTGCGGATCGTGATGAGTAAAGATGGCCACGAGGGCGTTTTTGCCAAAACCAGCCGTATTATTCTTATCAACCACCGCACTGCCGCTGAAAATATAACCCAGGCTGTCGGGATACAGGGCTATAGGCTGCTCCTGCCAGTGAACCAGGTCTTTACTGGTGGCATGCCCCCAGTGCATTGGGCCCCATATGGTGCTGTCGGGATAATGTTGAAAAAACAAATGCCAGGTACCGTTATGATATACCATTCCATTGGGATCGTTGGTCCATTTTTGTTTAGGCGAAAAATGGATCTGCGGCCGGTGCCGTTCATGATAGAGCTGCTGCGCTTTTGATGAACTGCCGCTGGCGATCATTATGCTCACCAGTGAAAAAAATACTTTCGTTTTAATCATATAACAAGTTTTAGAAAAAGCCGGTGACTTATGCTTTGTTCTCAGTAGCCCGGGTTTTGTTTATATAGTCCTTTCGTAAACGTGATCTCCGATTGCGGAATGGGCAGGTATTCATCGCGGCCGGCTGTAAATACAGCGGTAGCCAAAAATGTACGCCTGCTTTTTTCAGCGCTTATATAATCATTCAACACCTGTGCCGCAGTGCCCCATCTTACCAGGTCGAAGAAACGCTGGCCTTCGGTAGCAAATTCCAGCCGCCGTTCCCATTGCAGGGCGGTACGCGCATACGACTGGGTAAAACCCGCAGCAGGATAAGGCTGCATATTGTAATTCGATGCAAAGGTACCATCCATTTTCTTCAATCTTGCTGTACTGGCTGCCGCCCGGGCCCTGATCTGGTTTATAAGGGGCAAGGCATTACCAGGTTGCCCCAGTTCAATATATGCTTCCGCCTGCATCAGCAACACATCGTCGTACCGGATCACATCATAGTTTTTCGCAACGCCCATGAACGGGCCGTTTTTGAAATAAGACGAACTGGTAGCCAACTGCTGGTTCCGCATCGTATGAAAATAGCCATAAACGCCGGGGTCGCGCACCCAGCTGTTGCTGAAGAGTTTTGTGTTGTCGTATTTGTACACATGCCCGTCGATACCCACGGTATGATCGATGCGTACATCTACAGTTGCTGTGTTCAGATCGGGGATGGTGGAGTTGAAAGAATTGAATTTAGGCAAACCGCCCGCATCGGTTGTATAGGCATTAACGAGGTTCTGGCTGGCCGCATGAAAACCGCAGCAGCCATACTGGGGAGCGCCATGCGGATAGTTCAGTCCGTCTTCATAATTCAATCTTCCCGCGGTAGTGCCATCATTGATCGTAAACTGAATGGCAAATACCGACTCGGGCCCGTTCTCGGTTTCGGGTAAAAAGTTATCGGCAATATCGGCGCTTAATGCGTATTTGCCCGATGCAATAACCGACTGGCATAAGTCAACCACTTCCTGCAGCCTGGTCTGGTTGATGCTGATCACCTTATGTTGCTCATTCTGTTCATAGGCCTGGAAGAGCCGGAGTTTCGCAAGGTAGGCCTGGGCAGTGTATTTGTTTGGCCTTGCCTTATCGCTTTGGTTTTCGGGTAAATTATCAACCGCAAACTGCAGATCATCGGCTATCTTATTCCAGCTTGCTTCCCATGAAAGATCGTTCGACACGGTCAAAATATCTTCCGACGTGGCATTTTCATCGAACTGCGGAATGTTCTTATACAGGATCTTCATTTGAAAATAACTATGCGCCCGTAAAAACCGCAGTTCAGCCAGTCTCGATCTCTTTTGCGGGAAGCTGGCTTCAGTGAGGTCGTTCACTGCACGCAAGGCCACGTTTGCGCGGGAAATGGATTTGAATAAATTCTTCCAGGTGCGTGACACGAATGATTCCATCGTGGGGGTTACCAGGTTATAATGTTCCATGGCATCTACCTCGCCCACATCACCGGTGCCGCCGCCGCCTTTGTAGGCATCATCGGAACGCACACTGCCATATGCCCACATGCTGTAGATGGGGCCGATCATATCGCCATTACCGATAGAAGCGTAGGCCGCGGTTACCAGTCCATCAACGGCTGTTGGTGAAGTAAGGGCCGACGACGACAATACGCCGGTTGGGGTATACTCCAGTTGCTTTTTGCAGGAACCGAAAAACAACACGGCGCCGGCGATACAGGCTGTTATATATTGATGTTTCATTTCAATACTGATTTGTGGTTAATTAAAAAGATGCATTAACACCGAAGGTGAAAGTTTTGGGTACGGGTATGGGATCGAGATCGATCCTTTCGGGATCGGGGCTCTGGTACTTTTTGTTCTTAAACCAGAACAGGTTCTCGGCCATGGCAAACAACCGTAACGCCGTAAAGATGGACTTTGGTTTCACATTGTATCCCAGTTGCAGATTACGCATTTTGAAATAGGATGTGCTCACCATAAAGTAATCGGAAGTGCGGCCTTCGTTGTTATTGTCTTTGAGAGTAAGCGCCGGAATGCGGGAATTTGTGTTTTGCGGCGTCCAGGCGCTGAAAACACCGGGACCAACATTTTCGCGGCTTTTCATAAGGTTGTTGAATAAGGTATATACGTCGAACCCTTTTCTACCCGCAACGCCTGAGCCGAAGATCGAGAGGTCGAACTTCTTATAAGTAAGATCAATCCGCAAGCCATATTCCAGAGCCGGCAAAGTAGTACCGATCCAGGTTCTGTCGAGGTCGCTGATAAGTCCGTCGTTGTTCACATCTACATAACGAATTCTGCCCGGCCCCGCCCCGATCTGTGTGGGCGCTTTATTCACTTCATCCTGTGACTGAAAAATGCCATTGGTTTTATAACCGAAAATATCGAACTGCGAATGACCGATGATGGTGTTGATGAGGTTGCCTGCATAGGCCGGACGAACACTTTCGGGCAACTCGGTTATTTTATCCCTGAAGTGCGCAAAGTTCAATCGTACATCATAACTAAAATCGCCCGTTCTTTCGCCGTGGTAACCTACTACCAGTTCCCAGCCTTTATTGGTTTTTGAAGCGCCGTTCACCGCTTTTTGCTGCCCTTCGCCCAGGGCCGATGCAACCGGCGGCGTAATTAAGATGCCAGTGGTTTTGCGGGAAAAATAATCGAACGAACCATAGATCCTGTTCTTCCACAATGTAAAATCGATACCCGCATTTATTTCATACGTTGTTTCCCATTTAAGATCGGCATTCTGCGCCTGCGTTTGCACAAAACCCGAAGGCAGCGTGCCGGTATTGGCGCCGGAAAGCGAATATGCGGTGCCGATATTCATATATTGTTCCCAGAAACCTGCGGTAAGCTGGTTCTGCGTGGTACCATATCTGGTATCGAAAAGGCCAAAGCGGGCCAGGTCGCCAATCTGCTGGTTACCTACCCGGCCGATACCGGCGCGTAATTTGATCTCAGAAAATAATTGCTGAAACTCCATGAAACTTTCCCTGTCTAACCGCCAGCCAATGGAAGCAGCGGGAAAAACGCCGTAGCGGTTATTGGCGCCAAAACGGGACGAGCCGTCACGCCGGATCGTGAGTGCGGCGAGGTATTTATCGGAGAAATTGTAATCGATGCGGCCGAACAATGAATACAACCGGTTACCGGTTGAGCCGCCTGAAACGATGGTATTACCGGTACCGGCGCTCAGCGTGAAATATTCTTCGGTTTGAATGGCAAAACCCTCTTTTTTCGTATACTGGAAATTGAGATCGGTTTTGATGAATTCGGTCCCGGCGAGGAATTTTACATTATGCCGGTCATTGATATTCCAGTTATACCGCACCGTATTGGAGAAAGTATAACTGAGGTATTTGTTCTGATCGAGGGCAAGACTGTTGGTGGTTCTGTTGAACGCACCTTCGGTAAATGTGGGCAGAATTGTTTTATTGAGATACGTAGCATAATCAGCGCCCATCGTTGACCTGAAAAAAAGGTTTTTGACGGGTTGCAGTTCTACAAAGACACTTCCGAAGGTAGAGAGGCGGTTGGCGTTATCCCATCTTGACAAAAACTGCATGTGCAGGGGATTATTGCGGTCGGAGTATCCCCCACCCGATGCACCGGCAAAGGTGGCGCCATCGCTTTGATACACGGGAATCGTTGGCGCCAGCGTAACCGCGAGGAACGTGGTAGCAGCGCCGCCGATATCGCGCGCGGTAAGTGTTTCGTTCGAATTGGCTACGCGAACGTTTACACCAAACGTAGCTTTATTATCAAAAGCCCTGGTTATGGCATTGATGCTGC
Organism: Niastella populi; assembly: GCF_002078015.1. Taxonomy (GTDB): domain Bacteria; phylum Bacteroidota; class Bacteroidia; order Chitinophagales; family Chitinophagaceae; genus Niastella; species Niastella populi. The sequence goes on from NZ_LWBP01000197.1 coordinate 10,262, forward strand.
CGCTCATGCGCTCGTAACCGGTATACCGCAACATGCCGGTATTTTTCAAATAGCCGAGGTTCACTTCGAGCGATGAATTTTTATTACCGGCCGAAACGGTTAAACTGTTATTGCTGACGAGGCCGGTCTTATACATCACATCCTGCCAGTTAGTATTACCCGCGGGCGTAGCCGGATCACCGCCAACAAAAGGTTTAACGGTTACGCCATTCAGTATGGGGTTGTTGAAGTCGTTGTTCCAGTCGAAATCATATATTTCGCCGTAAGCGGAAGCCGGGTCCTGTTTATCGTTCACAGACGCCTGCCATAAGGCCTTACCGCGGTCAACCGCATTCAGCATCTTAAACCTGACAGATCTTTCTGACTGTGCCGATAAACTGGAATTCAGTTGAAAATTTACTTTTCCATTGGTATTGCCGCCGTTTTTCGTTGTAACGATAATAACGCCGTTTGAAGCACGGGAACCGTAAACGGAAGCCGCGGATGCGTCTTTCAACACCTGCACCGAAGCAATAACCGCGGGATCGAGATTTTGAAACACTTCCGGCCTGGTAGTGGGAATACCGTCGATAATATACAACGGGTCGTTAACACCCAGGGTATTCGATCCCCTGATGAGGATGCGCGAATTGGAGCCATTGGGCGAACCGCCGTTCTTTTCAATATACAAACCGGCCACGCGGCCCTGCAGCGCCTGCATGGTATTGCCGGAGCAGTTATTTTTCACCGGCGTTAGGTCTACCACGGCAACTGCGCCGGTAAGGTCTTTTTTCCGCTGCGTTTGATAACCTATCACTACAAATTGTTCCAGTTCTTTTTCACCTTCTTCGACATCGATGGAGAGCGCCTGTGCATTGGCGGGAATTTTGATCGCCGTGGTTTTCATTCCAACAAATGAAACGGTAACCAGGTCGCCGGGTGCGGCCTCGATGCTGAATTTCCCATTGGCATCGGTAACTACCATTTTACCATTAACGGCCACGGTAGCTCCTGAAAGGGGTGTGCGGCTGATCTTATTGACAACCTCCCCCGTAATCGTTTTTTTCTGGGCGTAGACCATTGCCGACATTAGTAAAGCGGCAGTGATCAAAAGCAATCGTTGCATAGTGTTAATTTTGGGTTGAAGAAAGTTATAAGTTGTAAGTGCTAAGTTGTAAGTTTTAAGTTTTAAGTTCCCGAAATAGGCTGCTGCGTGAACAATGCTTCGGCCCGGGAAAAGTTTTTAACTTTTTCGATCTCACCGGCATGATAATTCGGACAGGCGCCGGTATACGAGGCAATGAGCGCGCCCATGGCGCAGGCAAAGTCGAGCATGGCGGCCGGCGGCGCCGCATCGATCAGTTTTGACAACATACCGGCCAGGAATGCATCGCCGCTGCCAACGGTATCGGCTACCTGTATCCGGTAACCGGGGTGGCGGTAAATATTTCCATCCATATTCAACATGGCGCCTGATGCCCCGAGGGTAACCACAATGGTGCCGATGCCAAAGCGGTCCTGCAGCAACTGTACCTTATCAGCAACCGTATGTAACGCTGCATACCGGCCTGCGATCAGTTCCAGTTCTTCGAGATTCAGTTTTAAGATGTTTGCTTTGTGAAGTAATTGTTCAACGACCTGGTAGCTGAAATGCGGGGGCCGTAGATTTATATCCAGCACTTTGGTCTTTGCGGCTTCAAGCAAAGCGAACAGCGTATTGGCGGAGGTATGATTTCGGCAGGCAAGGCTTCCAAAAACCAGGTATTCCGAATCCTGCATAAGGGATGTGAATCGTTCATCCCAGATGATATGATCCCAGGCGGAAGGAAATACGATATCGTATTTCATTTCATGGCCATCACCGGCATGTGCGTATACAATACCGGTAGGATGATACCTGTTGGTGCTTATATAATCAGTGCTCATGCCCCATTGTGATAATAACGCTATCAGGCCGGCTCCATGCTTGTCCTTTCCCACACGGGAGATCAGGGTGGTATCACATTTGAGTTTATGTAAATGATAAGCCACATTCATTGGCGCGCCGCCCGGCCATTCGCCTGCCGGCAAAAGATCCCAAAGGAGCTCGCCATAACAAACCAGTTTTTTTGAAATTGTGTGATCGCTCATAATGAAATTATTTTAGGCTAAAGGCATAAGGCTGAAGGCTGAAGGCGGAACGCTGAACGCGGAACCCCGGAATTCGAAATGCCGGCATTTAATCGTAAATAACGTTTATCGCGAGCCGGCGTTAAGCATTAAGCGTTTAGCGTTAAGCAGTATTAATGAATTATCAGTGTCTTTTCTATTTGTTCCAGCGATTGACCCTTTGTTTCGGGCATCAGTTTCCATACGAACAGCAGTTGCAATACCATCATCACGGAAAAGAACAAAAAGGTATTACCGCCGCCCAGTCTTTCCGCCAGCATGGGAAACGAAAACGCAATGATGGCGGCCATGATCCAGTGGGTAAAACTGCCCAGCGTTTGACCTTTTGCCCTTACCTGGTTGGGAAATATTTCGGCAATGAACACCCAGATGACGGCGCCCTGGCTGAAGGCGAAAAAAGCGATATATACCAACAGGTAAATGGTAACTGCCCAACCGTTGAAATTTTGTGTATAGAATGCCTGCGCTACGAGGCCGAGCGTTGAGATCAACCCGATAGAACCGATCAGCATCAACGTTTTGCGGCCTATTTTATCAATAAAATTGATGGCTATAAGGGTGAAGATAAAATTGACGATACCGATGCCTACCGTGGAAAGCAAAGAAGAGGCGCGGCCGAGACCGGTCATTTCAAAAATGCGGGGCGCATAATAAATGATGGCATTGATGCCCGATACCTGGTTAAAAACGGCAAAGGCGATGGCGAGAAAAACCGGCACCCTGTATTTGCGGGTGAGCAACTGGTTTACATCACCGGCGCCGTTTTGAGCCTGCGTACTGTTTTTGATCTGTGCTATTTCTTCTTCATATCCAACAGGCATTATTATCTTTAAAACAGCGGTAGCTTCTTCCACTTTACCTTTCCGGAGTATGAGCCATCTGGGGCTTTCGGGCACCAGCTGAAGCAGGATGAGAAACAATAACGATGGAAAAGCCTGCACCCCCAGCATCCATCGCCAGGCGGTTTCCCCCTCCTGCCCGATGAGGTAATTGGAAAAATAAGAAAGCAAGATCCCCAACACGATATTGAACTGGAACAGGGCAACCAGCCGGCCTCTTTTTTCGGCCGGGGCGATCTCGGAAATATACACCGGGGCGGTTACCGAAGAAGCGCCAACACCCAGGCCGCCAAGGAAACGGAAAAGCAAAAACACATGCCAGTTGGTGGCAAAAGCAGTGCCCAATGAAGAGACGAGGTAAATAGCCGCGATCAGTAATAAGGTATTTCTTCTCCCGATCCGTTCGCAGGGAATACTGCCGACGAGGGAGCCAATGACGGTACCAATTAAAGCAATGGAAACGGTGAGGCCATGTTCAATGGAAGAAAGCGACCAATAGTCCTGAATGGATTGCTCAGCGCCGGAGATCACTGCTGTATCAAATCCAAATAAAAACCCGCCCAACGCAACAACGATACTCCACAAAAAGACTTTTCTTTTGTTCATACGACAAGCAATTTTGTGTAAACATATCGTACCGGAGCCCCGGTGGCGTAGCAATACCGTTTCAAAGAATTATTTATGAAAAAAAAATGCCTGAAGCAGATAAATCGTTAAATTTCAATAAAGAACAAATGCTTTTACCCCTTTATCCGTAGGCGGTTTTTAGATTTTGTATCCCGGTTTATAGATATTGTTTCCTGTTCGCAGCGTACGATTTTCTCAAAAAATTCAAAGCGGTTCATCATTGCATATATTTATATAAGCGCACGAAATTTTTGATTTTTATTGCCGGCCATAATATGATACGATCATTTTCGACTTGTTTTTCTTTGCGATTGCCCTGCCGTAGTATTACCCGTTTGTTTATACCGGCGGTGCTGGCGCTTTTATGTCTTTGCGGCTGTACCGGCCAAAAGACGCCCCCCGTTTTTACCATCGGGTTTTCGCAATGTGTGGAATCGGATGCCTGGCGGAAGACCATGCTCGAAAACATGAAAAGGGAACTGGCTTTTCATCCCAATATCAATTTTATTTACCGGCAGGCGGAAGGCGATAGCCGGAAACAGGTGAGCCAGGTAAAGGAGCTGCTGCAAAAAAAGATCGACCTGCTGATCATTTCGCCCAACGAGGCCGACCCTTTGACCCCGGTGGTGGAGGAGGCGTTTTCAAAAGGCATTCCGGTTATTGTTGTGGACAGAAAGATCTCCTCGCCCCTGTATACCGCGTATGTTGGGGGTGACAATTACGAGATCGGTAAAATGGCCGGTCAGTATGCCGTGAACGCATTAAAAGGTAAAGGGAAGATCATTGAAGTAACCGGACTGCCAAAATCATCACCCGCCATTGAACGCCATAAAGGCTTTTCCGATGCTATTAAAAATTACCCCGGCCTGCAGCTTATACACATGGTAAATGGCGAATGGTTGAACCAGACCGCGAAAAGCGAGTTTGCAAAGATCGCGTCGCAGTACCCCGATGTGCAACTGGTATTTGCACACAACGATATGATGGCGCATGGTATTTACGAAGTATATAAAAATAGTAAGCAGCCGCAACCGGCCATCATCGGGGTTGACGGACTGCCCAATGCGGGGATGTTATTTGTATCGGACAAAAAAATTACCGCTACCATGCTGTACCCTACCGGCGGCGAAGAAGCCATACGAATAGCGGTGAAGATCCTGAACAAACAACATGTTGTAAAAGAGAACCTACTGCAAACAACCGTGATCGACTCCACCAATGTGCGTATTATGCAGCTACAGGCCGCTAAAACGCTCAGCCAGCAGCAACAGATAGAACGGCAGCAGACGATGCTGGCCGAACAAAAACGGATCTATAACAACCAGCGCACCTTTGTTTATATCCTCGTTACCTCGCTGGTGCTGTCGATCATCCTGGGTGGACTGGCATTTTATTCGCTGCGCGAGAACCGGAAGATCAGTACGCAACTGCAACAGCAGAACCAGGAGATCCTCGATCACCAGGCGCAGTTGGTAGCAATGTCGGCCAAAGCAAAAGCCGCCAACGAAGCCAAAGTGAATTTCTTTACAAATATCTCACACGAATTCAGGACACCGCTCACGTTGATACTGGGGCCGCTGGAAGAACTGCTGGCGAACAGCAGGAATAATTACAGTACCGGCCAGACCCTTACCTTAATTCAGAAAAACGTATTGCGACTTTTACGACTGATGAACCAGTTGATGGATTTCAGGAAAATTGAGGTGGACAAAATGCGGTTAAAGGCATCGGAGAACGATTTGATCACTTTCGTTGCCGACATAATACAATCCTATAAAAGCATTGCGCAAAAACGGAGTATCGATCTCCGGTTGATCACCAAAGAAAGACAGTTACCGGTGTGGATAGATGTGAACATGATGGATAAAGTGATCTTTAATTTGTTGTCGAATGCTTTCAAGTTTACGAAAGACAATGGGTATATACATATTTATATAAGCAGGGCCGACAACAATGCCATTATTAAGATCGAGGACAATGGTGTAGGTATGTCGGCAGACGCCATTGCACATGCCTTTGATGTATTTTACCAGGGTGAATATGAAAATTACAAGGGGTCGGGGTTGGGACTTGCATTATCGAAGGAGTTGATCACCCTGCATAAAGGCACGATCAGGGTAACGAGCGAAAAATGGAAAGGCACCAGCTTCGAGATTCGGCTGCCCCTCGGTACCGCCCACCTTGCAGCCGGTGAAATAGTGGAAGAACAGGCGGAAACCAAACAGGCTGTACTGTATGAGCATGAAAAAATTTACACCGCCGATCTTACTACCGAAACGGCAGTCAGTCAAGCGACAGAAGAAACATCTATTGAGAAAGAATATTCCATCTTGATCATAGAAGACAATGCCGACCTGCGACAATTTCTTGTTGGGAAATTAAGTACGCAATACGAAATACTCCAGGCCGACAACGGGCAATCGGCGTTACAACAGGCATTCGATAACATTCCCGACCTCATCATTTGCGATGTGGTAATACCCGGTAAAGACGGCATGGCGCTTACCTCCATATTCAAAAATGATTTCCGCACTTCGCATATTCCCATTGTGCTGCTGACAGCCAAAACAGCCATGGAGCAGCAGATAGAAGGCATGAAAAATCTGGCCGATACGTACATAACGAAACCATTCAACATTACCTTTCTGCAGCAGACAATAAAGAGCCTGTTAAGCAACCGCGCGCGGCTGAAGGAACATTTTACCGGCGAGCTGCCCACCAATTTAAAAACCCAAACAATAGGAAAAAGCGATCGGAAATTCATCAATGAGTTTTCTGCATTTGTAGAAAGCAATCTTTCCAATGAAGAACTAACGGTTGATACTATCTGTAAACAGATGGGTATTTCGAGGGTGCAGCTGTACCGTAAGGTAAAGGCCCTGCTCGACATCAATGTGAATGATTATATTTTAAACACCAGGCTGCAAAAGGCCAAATACCTGTTAAAGAACGAGACCTTCGCCATTGGCGAGGTTGCCAGTAAAACCGGCTTTTCATCGTCGGCCTATTTTTCGAGTGTGTTTAAGACGAAGGTGGGAATGACGCCAAAGGAGTTTAGGGAGAAGTAGGGTTAACATTCTCCCGATTTAAGAATGATAAAATAGCAGGATAGATCAGGAGATTAATGTTAATTGCTGTGTACAAGCCTTATAGTATTGTAAGTGCATACAACTGTTGATGCTCCTTTTCAGCCTGTTCACGCAACGGATCACCCACCGGCAATTTGCCGAACAAATATTTTTCCTCTTTTTTGAAGTGCCCGCGCAGGTCTTTTTCAAAGAAATCAAGTACATACCTGCTGATCAGTTCAGCAGGTACTTCTATGGCAAGATCATGCCGGATCTGCCAGGCCTGCAATAAGCCGAAATGATGTTCTCTTGAAAATTGCACGAACGCCTTACTGCGTTTTATGGGGGTATGCGTTTCCATTGTAATTCAGGATTTTTCAGTATATCAAAGATATTTTCGGATTGATTATCTGAGGCTAACAGGCGTCATAACCGCGGCTGATCCGGGTCATTTAAACCCTTTTAAAAAATATAAATTTAGTTTAACTTAGTACCTATGTCCAGATCGATCCTGAAGGAAGCGCCCCCCTTAACCAAGTCGGATTGCTTCTCATTGTTTGCCAGGTATAAAACTGAATTTGATTTCCCCCTGCACTTTCATGAAGAATACGAATTGAACTTTATTGAAAATGCCAGGGGAGTTAAACGGGTTGTGGGCGATAGCATGGAAGAAATTGACGATCTGGAGCTTGTATTGGTTGGCCCCAATATTCCGCACGCGTGGTTCACGCACAAATGCCAGAGTGATAAAATATTCGAGGTCACCATTCAATTTCACCGCGACCTTTTTCATGAAACCCTGTTGAAAAGAACGCAATTGAGTTCTATAAGGGAATTGTTCGAGCACTCCATCAAAGGCATCCTGTTCTCAAAAGAAACCATTCAACAACTGGCGCCCCGGCTTAAAGCGCTGGAGCACAAAACGGGTTTCGATTCGGTGATAGAACTGATGATCATCCTGAACGAATTATCTGCAGCAAAGGACTCCCGCTATCTTTCCGGTGAGAAGATCTACAATGCGGATTACATTTATATGGATAGCGTGCGAATGGAAAAACTGATCGAATTCATGAACGCCAATTTCAGCCGCCCGGTGCGGCTGGCAGAAGCGGCCTCGCTGGTAAATATGGCCGAGACCGCGTTTAGCCGTTTTTTTAAAACAAAAACGGGGGTGAACTTTGTCGATTTCCTGAACGACATCCGCCTCGGCCATGCCGCACGGTTACTGATAGACACCAAGGACTCTATTGCCGAAATTGCCGCCGCCTGCGGTTTTACCAATATCTCTAATTTCAACAGAACATTCAAACGCCAGAAAGGATTGACGCCAAAAGACTTCCGCTCGAAACACGGCAATGTGGGTGAACGCCTCTTTTTTTAGTTCGCTTTCACTATCCGGATGGTATGTTTGCGAGGTTGGTTGATCCTGTAGATCTCCTCTACCAGCACATCCATTTGCCGCTGCCATGCTGCCCTTACAGCCGCATACCGCGCCGCACGATAGTTGTCTTTCTTCGACCCTACAAACCAATCCCGCGCCGATCGCGATGCCACTGAATCCATTGCCACCCGGCTATCGTTGAATTGCAGGCCGATATCTTTCAGGTAATTGAACTGCAGCCAGTAATACTGACGCAGTTTCGATTCAAGCGCCATGCGTTCCTCATTCAGCCACAGCACCGCCATGGCCTGTTCATATTGTGGCGTATTGGTCAACAGCGCCAGGTTGATTCCGGCGCCCAACTGCTCACCTGTATATTTACCAATAGGCCTGCCATCGATAGTGAGTGAATAATTTCCATTGGCCAATCCGTGTACGGTGAGCATTTCGCGGTTCATCTCTTCGTTAAAGGGAATCACCTTCAACGCGTCGGCCTGCCGCTGCGGATTGTCCCATATTCTTGAAACCGTATCCTGCGGAAATGGTAGTGAAGCAGCCAGGTACTCAACACGCACATCGCCGGGTGTTACCGTCAATGCCGAAAGCTGACAATTTTCTGCCTTCTGCACTTTACGCGTACCGGCATCGATCACCATATCGGCAACTGGTTTACCAGCCAGCCCCTGCTGTTTTAAAAACAACCAGGCCATAACAAAATGCCCGGCATTACCGGGATGGATCCGGTCTGAACCGGTAAGCGTAAACGTAGAATCTTTGCGTTGCCCGCGCAATGTTATCTCAGTCATAGGATGCAAAAGATCGACAAAGCCCCAGCGGTTGTCCTTTGCCGCCTTTTCCTGGAAAGCTGCAATGGCTTCTATCGCCTTGCTCTTACCGGGAAAATAATTCTTCGGGTTTTTCATGGTTTCATCGTACAACGGCGAAGTGATGATTATTTTCTTTGCGGCCGGATACGCTTTTAGCTTTTGCGTAATGCTGTCAAAATAGCGCCGTGATTCATTCACTCTTTCTTTCGCAGTTGAATCGGCATTCGCCTGCAGAAATTCAAAATACCCGCTGTCATTCATGCCAAAGGTCATACAAACAGTAGTGGGCTTTTTTGCCAGCACATCGGCATCTAACCTGCCCCAGATGTTTTTGGCCCTGTCGCCGCCGATACCGCAGTTGTATACGGTTATTCTGCGGCCGGGAAAATGCAACATGTAGTACAGCCATATATACGATCCGTAATATCCCTGCTCTGTTATACTGTTGCCTGCAAAACAGGCGCGTTCGCCCGGTTGAAAGGGCGCCAGCGGCTGCACCTGTGCCTGACTGAACGTTGATAAGCCTGCTATAAATGATAATGAAAAAAAGATCTTCTTAAACATGTTCGAATTTTATGGTTCTTATTCCGAATCGGGGTATGGATACTTCTATCCACTTACGGCCTGTTTTATCGGTATGCACAGGTAAGGTTGTTATTTTTCGTTCGTCCAGCTCCACTACAACAGCTGTAGCGGCGGTAAAACCAAGATAAACTTTCACCGTGGGCGTTTTTGCCGCTGCATTGAACAATCGCACCTGCAGTGCTTTATCTGAAACTGTAACTGATGATATTTCTATTCCCTTTTCCGGCTGCAGTAAGGAGCGCTGCCCTTCACTATCCGCAGCAGCGGTGATCAGCGGTTCGCTCCATCTGGCGCCTTCTGCCCAAAGACCGGCCTGGTCCCATTTTCCCCTGTGTGGCAATAATGCATAATTTACTTCTGTAGGCCCGTCAATGGTGTAGTTGCGGTAGAAGATGCCGTTGCCCGAATACTGCAGCGTTAAACCCAAAGGGAAACGCTCTCCATGCGTATAACTGGTGGTATGATCGCTGAACAAAGCCATCCCATATTCACCGTTCTCATCTTTCACATCAACCCAGTTCAGCAACACATTGTTCTTGATACTATCCCAGCGATTGAAAAAGGTGTTTTTGAGTTTGCTTTTGGTTACATCGTAGGGCGCGTTCTTATAAATTTTTTGGGAAGAAAGGTTTACCGGGAACAGGGCCAGCAGTTTGAAACGGTCGTCGTAATACGCTTTTCTTACCTGTGTATCTTTGGGCTCATCGTGATACTCACCGATAGCGGGGTTGCCTTTCCAGTCGATCTTCAAATGACAATCTACACGCGGTTGTCCCTGCTGTACGGTCAACACCTGTGTGAACGGATGCCCTGCTATCTCCCCTTTGATCGCCAGTTTTACTTCGGCCCCGCCGTTTTCAATGATCTCTACTTCCGCCTTTGTATCTGTACTGGACTGCATACCCCCATTATTATAGAAATTACCGCGCAGCTCATTGAACAATTTTCCTTTTTCCACAAACTCTTTATCGCCCAACTGTTTTGCCACCCAGCTTGTAATTGCGCCTCCTTTTGCCGGATCGACCACCATCCGGTACAGGTCGGTTTCCACCTGCACCAGACCGTTACCGAGCCGGGTTGCCGCCGCGCCTTTTCCCGATGGCAGCGCATTTAATTTATAACTGGCGTAACCCATGGCTGGCACTTTTGCGCGGAACAACCGATCGCCAAAACGCACCCACTCATCGCGTTCAACCGCCGTTGTGTTGAACACGCGCACATATTCACCTGCATTGCCGGAAAGCTGTTGCGTCACGCTTTTCGTTATGCTGTCGCTTACCCGATTCGTAAAGCCCGTCCACCTGACTACTTTATCGGCCCAGGTATCGCCTTTTTTACCGTTGTAGGGCACGATCCAGCAGTCATGGTGCTGCGATAACAACAAGGTGCGCCAGGCTTCACCGAAATGATTTTCCGGCCAGGCGGCGCCCTTCCAAACGGCGGCCATGGCCGCCAGTTTCTCTGCCTGTATTATGTTGTTCTCCGAATGCCTTACCGACTGCGCTATCCGTTGTAACACCTGCGCACCCCACATCAGCGCTACCAGCACATCTTCCTGGGAGAAGCGCCAGTCCTTACGCGCACCGCCGTTTGCGATCTTTTCAAAATACCCTCTCCATGTAGTGTATTTCGTTGGCGCGTATACGCCGTTGTTGCCGGTTTCGTTCGCGCCCCGTAACCAGGGACCAAATGACCAGCCGGCATCCTGCAGGCACATGCCAACGGGATGTTTAATGCCATAGGCAAAAGACTTCTGTACATATTCCTTACTGTTACCCGATGCAATGGTTTCCCAGATGGAATTTGGTTTGAACGCTTCCACTTCATATCGCGGCGAAGTGAGCATGGCACTGCCATCGGCACCGGTCCAGTTTACCAGCTCCCCGCCAAAGGCGCGCGTATAACCACCCCAGCAGGTATTGGGGTTTTTAAGCGATGCATATTTGAATCCGTACGATTTCAGTATTTGCGGCAAGGCGCTGGTAAAACAGGGCTCCTCCGATGAATAGGTGGTAAACCGCACCCCGGGAAAATGCTGCCGCATTTTTTTCATTCCATAATAAAACTGCCTGATCACGCTTTCGCCGGAGATATTGTACATATAGGCCTGGCCATACGCCGGGTTTACATATTCAATACGGGCATCGGCTGTTTGATCAGCAAATAATTTTTTAAAGGCCCTATAGTTTTCCGGATCGTGTAATGCAATACTGTCCCACGACTCGGGCTCCAGTTCGAGGTTGATCTTCCAGTTGGGATACTGTGCCAGCTTCTCTACCATGAACTTCGTTTGCCATGGCGGAAGATGACCATAGATACCGCCGTGGTAGCCATCGATAAACCAGGCGGTTTGCGCACCACCCTTCAACACGATAAACAGTAATATAACAATCAGTAACCGCTTCATTAATTTGTTTTTGGGGTTGGTTCTACCCAATCATCCGTACGAAAAGGAATTACAGGCCATCCTTCGCCGTTACATAAGGTAGTAACCGCGTAATTGGTGAATGCATAACGTACAGCTACCGGCTTTTTCACTTTGTTGTTCGATACAATGATCTTATCGCCATCGATAACCGCATTGGCAGGATAGAATTGCTGATCGGCGCCGGCAATGGTAAAGAACCGCGGCGCACCGCCATCCGTTGTATGCAAACCACCCGTAGTGGTACCGGGCTCAAAATGAATGATTGCCTTTTTGCCGCTCACTTCCAGATGCTGGTATTGCGGTCCGCGCCAAACCACATTCAATTGTCCATAGGTTCGGTTGAGCGCGGTGTTCGCCAGCCTGATGCCAATGGGCTTTTTGTTATGCGGGTGCAGATCCTTTGCCTCGCCTACATCGACGGTAGTGATCATTGCCGTATTGGCAAGCGTGGAAACCTTTTCCTGCGCTTCGCGAAAAAATGCATAATCGGCCAGCGTAGGATTGTCCATCTCGAGCCAGTAAGGCGCTACCTGTACATAGTAAAAAGGTAAGTCATTTTGCCCAAATGCCTTTCGCCAGCTCGTAATAAGGGCCTGCGTAAGCCGGGTATAACTTTCCCGCTCTTTGCGGTTGGCTTCGCCCTGGTACCAGCAAACACCCCTGATGGAGAAATGCCGCAGGGGATGAATAATGGCGTTGTATAATAAGAACGGCCGGGTAACTTTTTCAAAACTAAAGCCCCCGTCGATAGGTTCTTTCGACTTTGCACTATTGAGATAAGGCTGCAGGTACACGCGGTTCAGCATCGTATCGGCAGCCAGCACCGGCTGCGGCACATAGGCCTGTGCAGCCGATGCGCCAATACCCGAAAAGATAATGCCCACCGGAACATTCAGCGTTTGCTGTAACCCGCGCCCGAAATAATAACCAACGGCGCTGAAATCTTTTGCGGTGGCAGAACGGCAGCTCACCCATTTACCCGAGAAAGACTCAACAGGCGTAGCGCTGAAATTCAACCCTACATTCAACAACCTGATGTTGGGGTGATTGGCTGCCGCTACTTCATTCGCAGCATCTACCACTTCTTTCAAACTAAACTGCATATTCGACTGGCCGCTGCAAAGCCATAATTCGCCGATCAATACATTGTTCAAAGTAACTGCCGACAGGCCATCGCTTATTTCGATGCTATGCGAAGTATAATCGCCGGACTGAACCGCAGGAACTGCGACGATGCCGGAAAATTGTCCATCGGCATTCGCCATTACCGTTACCGGTGCCGGCATCCAGTCGGCCCGGATAGCCACTTCACTACCGGCCGGCGCAGTTCCCCAGATGGTCAATGGCCGGTTTTGCTGAACCACCATACTATCCTGCAGACCGCTGCCAAACTGCAAACTGCCGGCATCGGTACGTACTAACGCATCAGCCTGTGCGCCCCAGCTTTTATTGGGTGCAGGTCCCATTTCGAGCTCCAGCACACCACCGGATGCAATGGCGGCATGATCGATAAAACATTTATCCCAGGGTTTGCCGTTCAGCCATGCACGCTGGATATATACGTTCTTTGCGGAGTTGTTTTTTGCTATTACCGTAAAGCTGTTGCCTTTTGCATATTGCGGATCTAACTGCAATACAATTTTTGAGAAGACCGGGCTGGTGATCTCATACCGCGTATCGCCCGGGCAAACCGGGTGAATACCCGATGCAGCCAGTACATACCAGGCCGACATCTGCCCTACATCTTCATTACCTACCAGTCCCTCTACTTTATTATGATACGCTCTTGCGCAAATCCTCCGGCTCCACTCCTGCGTTAACCAGGGCGCGCCAAGGCGGTTGAACAGAAAAGGAACATGATGTACCGGTTCGTTGGCGTGGTTGTAATAATCGTTCCACAAAAGACTGGCCGGTGTATGGTTAAAGAAATGGAGCAGATCGGTAATTACACTGTCGCGCCCGCCCATGAGCTTTACCATTCCCGGCACATCGTGGGGTACAAACCAGCCCTGCTGGTAGGGATTGCTTTCAACGGTTCCATAGAAATGTTTCAGTCTTCCCTCTTTTGGCCATTCTTCCCAGCTGCCATCTTCTTTTTTTGGGCGGAACCATTTTTGGGTTTTGTCGAAAATATTCTGATAACTCAGCGCCCTTTGTGCAAACGTCTTTTCATCTTCCTTTTTTCCCATTGCGGCCGCCAGTTGCGACAGGCACCATTCGGAATAAGCGTTTTCAAGTGTATTCGAGATTGGGAACGGTGAATTACCATAGGAGTTCCGGCGGCGATCGATGGGTTCGCAGGTGTAGGTCCACCCTTTATCGCCATTCCCAAACCGTTCACAGGTATTACGGGCATAGGTATATGCTTTTGCCAGATCGTACCCTCTTATACCTTTTGCATACGCATCTGCCAGCACCGATACCGCCGGGTTGCCGATCATACAACCTGAATACGCATTCAACAATTCCCAGCGTTCAAAATACTGTTTACCGGTTTCCCCGGCCAGATCGGTCAATGAACCAAGCAGGTCGTTTACAACCGAGGGATTGATGATCGTTTGCAGCGGCATCTGGCTGCGGAATACATCCCATCCGCTAAATACCGTTCTGCGGGTTTGGCCGGCAGTTCCATTATGGAGCTTTCCATCGCCACCGGTAAAAGCGCCATCCACATCAGACACAATACGTGGGTCGATCATCGTATGATACAGTGCCGTATAGAAAACGGTTTTCTCTTCTTCGGTGCCCCCATCAATTTTTATTTTATTCAGCGCCTGGTTCCATAATGTTCGCGCGTTAGCATGTACTTTGTCAAAATCCCAGCCGGTGATCTCGGCTTCAAGGTTCATTTTGGCATGCGCTACATCGGTGAAGGAAATACCTGTTTTCATCAGCACCTGCTCATTTGGCGCTGTAGCAAACTCCGTATAAAAGCCAAGGTGTTTTCCCTGCTGCTCACGCGGTTGTTTGGTTACACCATTTATTGCAGCTTCTGCAATCCGCTGCTGGTAACGCCGGCTTTCAATGTCTTCCCGTTTCCGTTTCCAGTTGTCAGGAATAGCAGCGCTCCACACCCCATATTGTTTCAATGGTTTGCTGAACTGCGCATAGAAGTATACGGTATAATCGGCCAGACCTTCGCCATTGCCCCAGCCGCCGCCGTCGGGTGTACACTTCATCCACCCTTCAATGGTGTGATCATCTACCACGCGCACATATTGTTCGGTAGAAGTACCACCTACCCTTCTTGCCAGATCGATCTGAATACGGGAACGGTTATTGGCCGGAAAAGTAAAACGCATCATACCGCTGTGCGGCGCCGCCGTCATTTCGGCCGTTACGCGGTATTTCCCCAAGGTTACTTTGTAATAACCCGGGCTTGCCGCCTCCGTTTGTTTGGCAAAAGCGGAACGGTACCCTTCTTCTTCATGACCGGCACGGCCAGCCGAGGTTTTTAACGGTCCGGTGGAAGGCATGACCAGGAAATTTCCCAAATCGCCATACCAGCCGATACCGCTTAGCTGGGTAAAGGCAAAACCTTCGATGGAAGTATGTTCATAGCTATACCCCGAGCCATTGTCACCGCCCGTTATGGTATTTGGACTAACCTGCACCATGCCATAGGGTGTTGTAGCGCCGGGAAATGTTTTGCCCAACCCATGACTGGCGCCTGCTTTATCAACATTGGTGCTGGCGCCAATAAAAGGATTTACATATGTTACTGCCTGCCGTGATAACTGACCGGCCCCGGATAAGGTGGTTAACAACAGGGACGCCATTAAAAATCTTTTCATTTTGATCATACAATTTTTTCCTTCGCAGGCTTTTCCAGCCTTTCTTTTTTATAACCCTACCTGTAAACCGATATTGATCACGCGCTGCGACAGGTAGGCATCGCCCGCTGTATTGCTGGCCACCTCAGGGTCGGCCTGGTATTTTTTGCTGACGTTACTCCACGTAACGAGATTGTACGCGCTCAGGTATATGCGGCCGTTATTCATTTTTAACGGCAGCCAGCGGCGTGGTAAAATATAACTCAACTCCACGGTTTTCAGCCGAACATAGTGTGCATCGATCACCCAGAAATCGGAATTGTATGCACCGGGGCTATTGATGGTAGTGGGATTGCTGGTAAGCCGCGGAAACTCCGCAGCGCCTGCCGTTGCCGGCGTCCACCGTTTTTCATGCAGCGGTTGAAACTGCCCTTTGAACGGCTCTATGGCCGTACCCGTTAAACCGAGGCTATACCCGAACGCACCCTGGAAAAGCACGCTTGCATCAAAACCCTTGTAACCGATCTTTATCGGTAAACCTACTGTGGTATTAGGTAAATTGGGCCTGCCAATGGTGGTAATGTCGTTCTGATCGATAACGCCGTCGCCATTCTGATCTTTATATTTCAGGTCACCGGGTTGAATAGCTACCGCACCAACGGGTTTGGCCACTTTAGGATCGTTTACATCTTCTTCGCTGTAGAAACCCATGAACTGGTACCCGAATGGCTGGTTGATGGAATGACCGGTTGCCGCCAGCCAGGGATACCGCGGCGATGCTTCCGCCATATACAGGATCTTATTTTTTGCATACGACCAAACCAGCCCCACACTATAATGTACATTCCCGATCTTGTCGTGGAAATTAAATGTTTCTTCCCATCCCCTGTTCAAGGTGATACCCACATTGGTTGGCGAAACGCCTATACCGAGAATAAACGGTGTATTGCCGGGCGCCACCAGCTGATCGTACCGGCGCTCATGAAAATAATCGGCCGACAATGTTAGTTTATCATTGAACAAATTCACATCCAGCCCCACATCGAATTTCTTTGCCTTTTCCCAGGTAACGTTATTGTTGCCAAGTGCGCCTTCATAAATAGTTCCTGCGCCCTGGTTGGTTTGCCCGAAGCTGTATCCCCCACCCTGGTAGTATACCTGGTTATAGAGATATTGGTTTCCCGGCGCCACATCTGAACCCACTATACCATAAGTGGCACGCAACTTAAACAGGCCTACAGCCGGGAACAGTTTGCCGAAGAATTCTTCTTTTGCCATGTTCCAGCCAATACCCACCGCGGGAAAAAAGCCGTTTCTTTTGCTGGCCTGAAAACGGTCTGACCCATTGAATGCGCCATTGAAATCGATCAGGTATTTTTGTTTGTAGTCGTACCCTATCTTTAATGAATACCCGCGGTATTTATGCGGCACCTGTCCCACTACAGGAAAAATACCTGTTTGATCCATATCTATGCGGTAGCTTTCCTGGTTCCACAAAAACAAACCGGAAAAATGGTGATCGGCATCAAACACGCGATCATAGTTCAGGTAAACCTGCACATTGGTGCGCTGGTTGTCTAAATCTGTATTACCCAGTGTGCGGTAAGTAGCATAGGTATAACCACCGGTGCTTACGCCGGTATTCAGATGATAGCTTTCATCGCGCGGATCGTACCGGTAGGTTGGCGGAAAACCGCGGAACAATGTCAAATTGTTTTGCTGCACATTGGCGTAGGCTATACGGCCAATAAGCGATAAACCGCGGGTGATGTCATCGAGCTTTTCAGTAAAACCCAATAATACATTATAGTCTGTACGCCGGTCGCGTTTATACCCCTGCGTTGCCAGCTGCGCGTTGATGGTGGGTAACTGGTTTTGCGTATCGTATGCATAAGCCCAGCTACCGTCGGGGTTTATCAACGGGGCGGAATAGGGATGTATTTTGGAGAAATCGTAAATATTGCTGATCACATTCATGGCGTATGGCTGGTTGATATCGCCAAAACGAACGGTAGCGTCGAGACGAATACTGAGGTTCCTGGTTGCCTGAATATCCAGATTGGAACGCGCATTATACCGCCGGTAAAAATAATTGCTGTTCACCCCTTCTGAATTGGTGGAGAAATCGCGGATGCTGCCGTTTTGGGTGAATGCGCCGCCGGAGATAAAATACTTTATATGGCTGGTACCGCCGGAGATATCGAGGTTTGAATTCGCCTGTAAAGAATAAGGCCGGTTGATGGCATCATACCAGTTTACATTGGGATGACCGTACGGATCGCTGCCGGTTTTAAACGCATCCAGATCGGCCTGACTGAAGACAGGGGTAAGGCCGTCATTGGTATAAGCCTCGTTCACCAGTAACGCCGTATGATAAGAGTCGAGGAACTTCGGTGTTCTTACCGGCGCCTGCGCACCGCCTTCCAGCCGTACATTGAATTTTGGTTTGCCCGCTATGCCCCTGCGGGTAGTTACCACCAATACCCCATTGGCGCCTTTGATGCCATAGATAGCCGTAGTGCTGGCGTCTTTTAAAATGGAAATGCTTTCTATTTCATTTACGTTTATCTGCGCCAGCTGCGCGTAGGTATATTGAATATCGTCTACAACTATCAGCGGCTGGTTACCATCGGGGTTCAATGAGCTCACCCCCCGGATAAAATAATCGGAAGCATCTTTACCCGGCTGGCCCGAACGCTGCTGTGTAAAGAAGCCCGGCAGCTTACCTGCCAGTGCATTCTGTACACTGGAGGTTGGTACGTCGCGGATCTCATCGGCATTGATGGAACTTACAGAACCCGTATTGGTGATCCGTTTCTTTTTACCAAAACCCACTACTACCAGTTCTTCCATGCCCTGTACCGCTGGCTGCATGATCACTTCTACATGGTCATCTTTTTTCACGTTCACTTCCTGTTGCTGGTAATTCAGGTAAGAGATCACCAATACACCGGAAGTACCGCGTAATACAATCCTGAAGTGGCCGCGGTTATCGGCCGCCACTGCATTTCGCGACTGCTGTTTTTCGGTAACCGTTGCCCCCGCCAATGGACCATTGGCGTCTTTCACCGTACCCGTTATCACTCTTTCCTGTGCAAAGACCAGCCCGGGCAGTAAGAGAACAGCTATTGAAAAAAGAACGATAAGCTTGTTCATATAAAAAAATTAGATTGTTAGTATTGGAGAATTATTACCAAAGGGGATTTTGTTTCATTTGGTTGTTCTTTATCACTTCGCTGTAAGGAACGGGATACAGGTACATTTGCGGATCGCGGAAAACCGTTTTGAGCACCTGGATGGGATTATAAAAAAGTTGCCCGCTGCTCGACAACTGCAGATCGAGCCCGCGCAACGGCGCGTTGTTATATACCTCCGCCGCTATTTTCCAGCGCCGGAGATCCCAGTAACGCTGTTCTTCAAACGCCATCTCAACCCGGCGTTCATTGCGAATGAAATTGCGCATGTCCTGCTGGCTCATCCCCTGCGGCACGCCATACGTATTGCTGGCATCGGTTAAAATGCCGGCTCTTTTTCGCAATGCATACAAAACATTGTACACATCGGCTGATGGACCGGAAAATTCATTGAGCGCTTCGGCATAATTCAGCAGCACACCCGCATAGCGGTAATACACCCAGTCGTGGTACGTACCCGAATAAGAAGGCGGGTTGTTGCTCACGCTTTCAAATGCCCCCATGAATTTGCGCATGTAGTAGGATGTTTTTGTTTGCTGTACGGTACCACCGGGCCTGTCGAGCCCGCGGGCATAGGTTTGCACTGCCCGGTTCAACCACAAAGAACCATTGTGAAAAACCGTCAGCGATAACCTGGGGTCGCGGTGCGCATAGGGATCGTTGGGATTATAATGCGCTGCGGGGTCGGTGATGGCATAACCTGAATCGGAAGCAAAAGCATCTACCAGGTTTTGGGTAGGGCTGGTATTGCCATTTCCGCCGGCAGAGGTATAGCCAACCGGCGCATTCGCCGATTCTACCCCATTGGCCGGCGTACCGGTTTGCATCCAGCAGATGATCTCTGTATTGGAACCAACGGGCGCCGCCTGCGTGGTAAACACCTCGTTGAAGTTGGGCATGAGTTTATAATCGTCTTTATCGATGATGGCTTTGGCCGCATCGGCTGCCAGCTTCCAGCGATTGGGATCATAACTGGTATATCCGGTCAATGTATTGGCGGGGTCAATATTGCCGCCGTTGAACAAGGGACTGGCAGCATACAACAACACTTCGGCTTTGAGGGCCATGGCGGCGCCCTGTGTAATGCGACCATAGGTATTGGGGGTAACCATGGCGGCTGTACGCAGGCTGTCTTTTATATTATCGCATTCGCTCACTATATAATTCACACATTCGCTAAAACTGTTGCGTGGCAGTTGTACCTCATCTGTTATCTGGCGAATGGCATCACCCAGCAGCGGAACACCGCCATAGCGCTTTACCAGCTGAAAATATAACCAGGCCCTTAAAAAGCGGGCTTCGCTGCGGTAGGCTGCGCGCGCCGGCTGCCCATTGGGCAACTTTTCGATCATTGGCACGCGGTTGATGTATACGATAAAAACGGTGGCATTGCGAATGGCGGTATAATTACGCGCCCACATATCATCGGCATTGTTCATTGTAGCCGAATAGGCGCCCGTTGCCATTGCCTGCACCGCGGGAATGCCGGAAGCCGAAGCAACTGCATCATCAGATGCAGCATCGAGGTAATTACCGCCAATTCTGTTATGGCCGTTATAAAAAGTTTGCTGGTAGGTAGTGAGCAGGTAGGTCATGGCTTGTTTGCCCAGCGAGTCGCGGGGATCAAAAGCCAGGTCGAGCGTTATCTGTTGTCCCAGCGGAACAGATTCATAGGCTTTGCGGCAGGCACCAAACAGGCAGCCAACAAAACACCATACGATCATTTTATAAAGAAGTTGCTTCATGTTGGTTACAGTTTTACAGTGATACCGGTATTGATGACTTTTTGCATGGGATAATTCGGGAACGGCACTTCAGGATCGACGCCATCATAAGCCGCATGCGTAAACAGGTTTTGCGCATTGGCAAAGATCTTTATCCCCCGCAGTTTTATTTTCCTTAACCAGGTATAGGGAAGATTATATCCTATAGCCACATTTTTTACCCGGAGATAATTGCCATTGCGAAGAAAATACGAGCTCGACTGAAACAGCGGGGAATAATTGTACCCGCTGCCACCGGCCGTCAGCCGCGGATAGGTAGCTGTTGCACCATTCTCGGGGATCCAGCGGCCCAGCGCCGGTTCATACGCCTGTGAATAACCGTTGTTCTGTGCCTGAAAACCAGCATCGGTATAATTGTTCCCTACATATTGTTCGCGGTTGGCAACACCCTGCAGCAGGATGCTGGCCTCGATGCCTTTGAAATGGAAGCCCGCCGTAAACCCATAATAGATCATGGGCCGTTCTTTGCCCATGGGCGCTATATCGAACTGATCGATAACGCCGTCGCCGGTAAGGTCTTTATAGCGAATGTCACCTGCATGCGGCGTATAACCTGCAATAGTAGGTGCGCTGGCGGCTTCAGCTCCCGTTTGAAAAAGCCCGTCGGCAACCAGGCCATACCGCTGCCCAACGGGGTGGCCGGTACGTACATTCCATGAATTGGGTTGAAGCTGCTCATCCATGAAGATCACTTTAGACTGCTGTACAGCACCATTACCGGTGAAAAAATAATTGAGGGCGCCGATCCGGTCCTGCCACGTAAGCGTTAACTCGCCGCCTTCATATAAATTGATGCCGATGTTTTCTACCGGGTAAGATGAACCGATCAGCGCAATGCTGCGGCCTCTCGTTTGCATCACATCGGAATAGCGTTCGTGATAATAATCTGCCGTCAGCAACAGGCGGTTGTTAAGGAATGCCATATCAACCCCGGCATTCAGTTTATCGGCCTTTTCCCAGGTAGCGCTTACGTTGGCAAGCACCTGGCTGCCCGGCACACCCTGTTCAGCCAAACCGGCTCCATTGGGATAATTGTTGCCAATAGGATAAGTACCGGCCACCTGGGTAAAGTACTGGCGCCACATGTAATACCCGTAAATATCTATATTGGCATTCCCCGTACGGCCATAGGTAACCCGCCATTTCAACTGGTTCAGCCAACCTGAAAGCGATTGCATCCAGTTTTCTTTTGCCATGTTCCAGCCAAGGCCGCCGGCATAAAAAAGCCCATACCGGTTACCGGGGGCAAACCGGTCGTAGCCGCTGTAGTTCACAGCGCCTTCCGCAAAATATTTTTCTGCATAACTATAAGTAGCCTTCGCTGCAAAATTGGTAAGCGAAGAAGGGATATCGTAGTTCAGCAATACATTCTTTTGATCGAACAACAGCATACCGCCCACGTTGTGATCGCCGAACTGCCGGTTATAACCTGTTGACAGTTGCACAAAACGGTACCTGGCCCAGGATGTACCGGTGAAATTATTTACCTGGTTAATGGTACTGCCATACCGGTGATACGCCGTATCGCCTGAAGCCGAAATGGATTGCGAAAATACCGGCGCCTGTTTGCTGCGGTCCTGGTTGCTGGCTGTTTGTACCGATACATTGCCTTTTGCTTTTACCCACCAGCCTTTTACCCAGTTATCGAGTTTGTAACCGAGATCGAGGTTAACCATCACATCGCGCTGGTGATCGGTCATATAACCGGAAGCAATGGTTTGCGCCAGCAGGTTCTGTGTATAATTGGAAGTTCCGCCAAAAGACTTGTTTGCATTGTAAACGGGGTACGCATTGTTGGGGGTGGTCAACAGCCCCTGCAATATGGCTGCCGTAGTTGCCCCGGGCTGGGTGCCATCCTGTAAACGCCCGAAGAGTTGTAAGCCTACATTGAAATTCCTGTTAACGTCTATTTCGATCCTGGAATTGATCATATAGCGTTTCAGTTGCGCATTGGTGTTGTATGGGTTGGCATCATCGCTTACGAACATACCGTTCTGGTTCATATAGTTCAGGCCCACAACATAGCGGGCGGTGTTACCACCGCCGGTAACGTGCAGGTTGTAGCGGTTAAGGCTTGAATGATCGCGCAGAATGGTATTATACCAGTTTACATCGGGATGCCCTGCGGGATCGTTTTGATTACGATAAGCCGTAAAGTCCGCCGCGGTATAGGCAGGCGTTTTCCCGTCGTTCAGCAACGCCTCGTTCAGCAGGTAAGCGTACTGGTAAGCCGGCAATGGTTTGGGCAGTTGCAAAGGTGTTTGCACGCCCGTTTCTGCGGTAAAGGAAACGCGTGGGGCGCCCACTACCGGCTGCCGGGTAGTAACTATCAGGGCGCCGCGGGCGCTGTTCTGCCCCAGCATAATGGTCGACAACGCATCTTTCAATACGCTTACCGAACCAATGCTTTCGGGGTCGAGCGAATAAAACTCGCGTTGTACGCCGTCGATAACCACAATGGGGTGCTGGCCTAAACTCGCATTGTGCCCCCTGAGCTGAAGATTGAATTCGGTGTTGTCGGTTGGTCCGGCCCCGCTGTTATTATTAGGGATATTACCTACAAAGATGTCGCGCGAAGTCAAACTTCCCGTTAACGGTTTATAAAAACCACTGGTCTGGATCACATTCAATCCTGCCAGCCGGCCGGGCAATGCATAGGTATAGGATGATGCGGGTGTTGTGTGCAGCTCACCGGCCCCTGCCGTTGCAATGGAGCCCAGAAATGAACTGGCGCTGGTTGTACCATACAATACATTTAATGCGGGCACCGCTTTATCCTGTATATAAATGGTATCACCTGTAGTTGTTGTGTTGCTGTGCGGGGCAGGCGTTTGCCGCAGATGCCGGTGCGCCAGGCGTACGAACAGCGGCTGGCTGTTTTTCGCTTTTACCTCGGTAGTGTTATAACCGGGATATTCAATTACCAGTACGGCGCCGGGTGTGGCCGGTAATTCAAAAACGCCTTCTTTGTTGGTGAGCAAACCGTTTTTTTCGCCTTTGAGATGCACGAGAGCTCCCTGCACGGGATAACCGTAATCATCGACCACGGTTCCCCTGATGGAAGTTTGTGCCAGGCAGGTGTTCGGCAGTGCCATGAAACATAGCACTACCATTAGCACGCCGCCTGGTTTTACAATGTGTTTATATATGGAGAAGACCATAATTATAGATTAAGCAGTTAGTTGTTATTGGCATTTGAACGTATACATAAATGGCGTTGATCCGCCGGCATACCCTACCCTGGTGCCACCAGTGGCATCGGTGAAAAAATAACGCAGCCGGGTAAGATGCTGGTTATCGGCCAGGTTGAACAGTTTCCGCGGCCAGATATCTTTTTGCCATTTACTCAAACCCAGCGAAGTCATCTTCGTTGCATCGGTTTGTGTACAAACCGTAAGGCTGTCGCCGGTTGTAGTAATGCCCGCAATACACAGGTATACCTCTGAGGCATTGTCGAGCCCGGTTGACTGTACACCGCCGTCGAATGTGAGCGTTACAATGTCATTGTCGAGCGAAGTGCGCGGGTCAACAGTTGATATCTGCGGATTACAGAAATCGATCAGATCGCCCTGTCCGTTTACCTGCAAACAACCGGTGAACGACGCGGCATACCGGTCAGAGCTGCTTAGGCCATCGGTACTGTTGGCAACACAATACCCCGGTTTGAACAGGAGGTTATCGGTAGTTGTTTTGATCTTTATACTCACGGTGGCGTGGATGGTAGCATTGGCCACCACCGAATAGCTGGCGTTGGAATAGAACGCCACCCATTCGTAATCGGGCAGCAGGTTGCCGCCATTGCCTATTTTGGTTGCGAGCAGTGTTGGCCAGTCGAGCCCCCCGCCCTGCGGCGCCGGCGTTCCGGCCGGTATTACCGACATGCTTTGATCGCCCGAGGTAATGTCGCTGGTAAAAGTGATGGTGGCATTTTGCGCTGCCTTCCACACCTTTGGCACCAGCACGGCCACCATAAAGTTGGAGGTCTGGTTGTCGTTGGTTTCGATGGTTACGTTAAGGGTTACCGGTAAAATATCGCCGCCGTTCACACCGGAAGGCTGCACCACGCTATCGATGGTGATGGAACAACTCGCAATGATGAGCAACAGCAGGGCGCCGATGACCTTCCAGATGACACCGGCTGAAATTTTTCGTTTGCCCGATGGTTTATGTTGTACAGGTTGGTGTTGCATTTAA
Organism: Niastella populi; assembly: GCF_002078015.1. GTDB lineage: Bacteria > Bacteroidota > Bacteroidia > Chitinophagales > Chitinophagaceae > Niastella > Niastella populi. Next base: position 35,110 of record NZ_LWBP01000197.1, read on the forward strand.
TTCGCTTTTTGAAGGGTGTATTGATAGGTGTTCAAACTACAGCCCGAACTGAAAGTGATGATGAGGTTACGCTGTCCGCCGGTAACGGGAAACAGCAATGGCGATGTTTTCGCGCCGCTGTCTGCAGCCTGAAAGCTGAGGGTAAACGGGTACGCAGGATCATCAAAGGCCCATTTCCCATTACGGCTCACGATAAAGGGCACCGGGTTGTCGATAGTATAGGTGCTATCGGTAAAGCGGATCCTGAACGGCGAAAAATCGAACCGCGTAGTGAGGTCGGTACCGTTACGCGTGGCTTTAATGATCTGCCAGTTCCCTGAAATATCTTTACGGGGCTCAGACGGCGCAATAAGCATTTCGGGTTTACAGGCATAAAAGCCGGTGGAACACAGTGCAAGGAAAAAAAGTATGTATTTCATATGACTATCGCTGTTAGTATAAAGGATTCTGTAACAGTTCGGGTGATTTGGCTATTTCAGATAAAGGCAGGGGCCACAGATACATGGCTTTGGTAAAATTGTGTTTTCTTACCGGAAATGGTTTATATACAACCCCCGGTCCGCGATTCACTTCCATCCCATGCATGGTGGCGTTATCGGTTTGTTCGGCGATCATCCAGCGGCGCACATCCCAAAACCGGAAGCCTTCAAAGGCCAGTTCCAGCCTTCTTTCATGCTGAATTATGGCGCGCATCTGCTCACGGTTCAACCCAACCGGTAATTGAAAGGGGCGTAAGCCCGCGCGTTGCCTGATGGCTTCTATCGATTGGTATACTTCTGCCGTAGGCCCCGCAAACTCGTTGGTAGCTTCAGCGAAATTCAACACCACTTCTGCGTACCTGATAAGCGGCAGCACCCTGAGGGTATTACCAACACTGTTATTGATTACGTTGGGATCAACCATTTTATAGATGTACAACCCGGTGGGCGTGCCTTTATACACCGCATCGCCGCTGCTGGCCACAGCCGGGGTAACCGAGGTGTTGATGTAAAGTTGTACCGGAGAAGGCTGGTTGCTGCCAAAAGTTACCCGCAGCGTGGAGTCGTGAATGATAGAATATCCCAGCCGGGGATCGCGGTTGAGGTATGGATTATTGGGGTCGTACCCCGAACCCGGGTCGGTAATGTTCAACCCATTGCTCATGGGAAAAGCATCAACCATTTCCTGGTAAGGGAAAGAACCGCCCGAGCCGCCACGCGAAGGCACATCCCACAACGACTCGAGGTATTTGTTGTCGCCCATCATGCGGTTCAGGATATACTCGGTGTTATAGCGTTTGGTGAACAATGCCTGGAAACCAAAACCCAGCTCACCGGGCTTTGAAGTAGAGTCAACATACAACTGGTAGGCATTGAGCGCAATTACCGCCCTGGCGGCATCGGCTGCCAGTTTCCAGCGGTTGAGATCGGCATCGGGATAGGCAACAACGGGCGCCAAATCAGCATTGCCGCCGGCAAGGCCGCCATTATTAAATAAGGGGCTTGCGGCAAACAATAACAACCGGCACTTTACCGCCATACAGGCGCCTCTGCTTACCCGGCCATACTGCGAACCACTCCACGTAACCGGCAGCACTGCGCCGGCCGCATCGAGCTCAGCCAATACATAGTCTACACATTCGCGAAAGGTGTTGCGTTTTACATTGATGTTATCGGCCGATGTATAAATAGTATCGCCTATCAGCGGTACACCGCCATAGTGTTGCAACAGCATGGTATAATACCAGGCACGGAGAAAACGGGCCTCAGCGGTAACCTGGGTTTTCAGGGCGCTGTTAAAAGGGATGACGGGTATATGTTTCAGGAACTGGTTTACCGCGCGGATATTGGAATAACAGATGCGCCACGCATCGTTGGGAACAATGGTGGGGTTCACCGACCCGGTGGCAAACTGTATAAAACCGTTGGTGCTTGCGGCATTGGGGCCTTCGGCTTCATCACTGGCTGCTTCCAGCCCGGCCGCATAGCCGTTGCCCGCAAACCGGCGCGGGTCGGTAGCGAACCCGATATTTACATAAATATTATTAAGGAACTGCATGGCGTTCGAGCTGTCGGAGAAAGTGGTGTTCTCATCGAGACTGGTGGTTACCGTCTGATCGAGAAAACTCGTTTTCTTACAGGAAGAAAGAATAGCCGCCAACCCGGAAAACAGCAGTGCAGCAATAGCTAGTTTTTTCATCTGAAAATATTTATTGAATGTTGGCCAGATGGAACTTACCATGGCAAAATTTTCATTCCCCTGTGTGTGTTAATGAAAATTTTGCCATGGACGTTTCATTATTTAGCATGTTTAAGCCTGGAGTATGGTAAAATTGTACAGGTTTTTAGCCCGGTTTTGCAGAAAGTTTTTTTGAATTGAGGTAGAAAAAGACCTGATTGCAGGTGTTGAATTGATCAACCGACTTAAAAAATGATCCGGGTGGCAATACCCGCAGAGAGGGGTAAGAAAGTGTTGCGAAAAGTGATTCCGATTGATGCCCCGGTAGTGGCAGAATGATGATTGCAATCTCATATACAAGCAATTAGCATTTAAAAATGAATGTGATCAGGCGCTTTTGATATTGGCTTTTTATAAAAGGCATATCGTTGTAGCCTGAATAAATGTAGAAAGAAAAACCATTTTTTATATACTTTTCTGCCTGAGCAAAAACAAGCAATGTTATAATAGTACAAATGATTACACCTTTCGGACTTTTCCTTTTACTGGGTTTTGTGGCTGCTTACGTTACTTTCAGGCTCGAGTACCGGCGAAAGGAAGCTGAAGGTATTATCAAACCTTTTGCGGCGCCAACCCGTATCGTGCATCCGCTTTTGTGGGGGCTGGCGGGTTTTATTGCCGGCGCCAAACTCGTTTACTGGTGGCAGCATCGCTACCAGTATATTGGCACCCCGCAGGATTTTATCTTCTCTCTCCGGGGCAACCTTATTGCAGGCCTGGTGTGTGGCCTGGCGGTGTGGCTGATAGCCAAACGGCGGTCATCGCCCAAAACAGTGACCGAAGTAGTGCATCCCTACCAGTTGATGGATCGGCTGTTGTTGTATTGCGGGTTGTTTGGTTTTGCCGGGGCAGTTCTTTTTGCCAAACTCGAAGATGCGGCTGCACATAGATCGATCGTTGCCTTCAACGGACTTAATTATTATGGCGGGCTTATAGCGGGGGCGCTCACTTATTTATACATCAACAAACGGTATGGCATTCGAGCCGCCATTGCTGCGGATATCGGCAGCCCCGGTATGATGCTGGCCTATGCGGTTGGCCGGATAGGTTGTCATGTGGCCGGTGACGGCGACTGGGGTATTGTAAATGAACAAACGAAGCCCGTGTGGTTACCTGCCTGGTTATGGACTTCGCGTTATGCGCATAACAGTGCGCATCAGGGTATTTATATTCCCGGCTGCACCGGCAGTAACTGCACCATACTGCCTGAACCTGTTTACCCGACCCCATTATATGAGGCCATTATATGTTTCGGCCTGTTTTTACTGCTGTGGAAACTGCGCCGTTCAATAAAAATACCAGGAAATCTTTTTGCATATTTTGCCATCCTCAACGGTGTTGAACGATTTGCGATAGAATTTATCCGCGTCAATCCCCGCTATGCTATCGGCCCCTGGAATCTAAGCCAGGCACAGATTATCGCAGTAGGCTGGATGTTAACCGGCCTTACCGTGCTCCTGCTTTTCCAACGGAAAAACAGTAGTACTATTTTACCATAGCTCAAATTCCCGTTGATAAAAAAGTATTCAATTCCAGGTTAAGCACTTACTTTTAGCGTATACTTCACCGCTGATTGCCTGCTTATGAACCGTTACACACCAATATGGGGAGCCATTGCTTCGGGCCTGTGCCTGTTTATAGCCATGCAGTACACGGTGTTTTTCCTGGCCTGGCTGGCGTTGGTTCCGGTATTGATCCCTTTGTTCAATCGTTCTTCGCTTACGCCTTTTCGTGCCGGTTTGTTCTTGGGCGGAACAATTGCCTGCCTTGCTTTTGCCTGGATGATCGCGGGCATTCATGCTTTTACCGGGTTAGCATCGGGTTATGGCATAGCGCTTTTCCTTTTATGTGCAGTGTTGTTTGCCGGCGGTTGTGCGGTGGTGTTATGGCTGTCGTTCAGGATACCACATCCTTTATTTATTGCAGCCGGATGGACGCTGGCAGAAATGGCCTTGCAATGGGCGGCCGGCGGGTTGCCGTGGTTTCTTTTGCATGCCGGCAATGCGGTGTCGGCCAACCTGTATGCCATTCAGCCGGCAGCTGTAACAGGCGTTGCAGGCCTCAGCTTTGTGATAGTATGGGTGAACGCGCTTATTGCAAAGGCAATAGCCGGTCGCAGCTACAAACAATTATGGCTTCCCGGCGCCCTGTTCATTGGCTATTTATGCTGGGGCTGGCTGCTGTTGTATTTATTTGAGCGCTCAGAAAACAACCACCCGCAGCAGCCATTTAAACTGGCCATTCTGCAACAAAACATTCCGCCCGAAATACAGTGGAACCAAACCAATGGCAATGCGCTGGTGCAACAACTGCTGCAACAGGAACGGCAGTGCATAGCCCAACAACCCAATATGATCCTGTGGTCTGAATCGGCCATCCCCTGGACGTATTCGCCCGATGACGATCTTATAAAAGAACTGATGCACAACTCAGCGCCGGCCAACATTTCGCATATACTGGGGATGAATACCGCTATTACCGGTGATGTTGTTTGTAATTCTGCTTATTGTTTACTACCCGGTGGCCGGGCCGCCGGCCGTTATGATAAAACAACCCCATTGCTGTTTATAGAACAACCCTGGCAGGGCTGGCTGCTGCCTTTCTTTTCGGCCAACGGTTATTCGGTACAACCCGGCAAAAACAACCTGCCGCTTGCAACGCCTTATGGAAAAGCGGGTGTCCTTATTTGTAATGAATCGGCCCTGCCGGCTGCGGCAGCTGCCACAGTTCGGCAGGGCGCGCAATTCCTGTTGAACTTAAGCAACGACGGCTGGTTCAGAGATACCTGGCTGGTGAACAGTCATTTTTATAATGCACGGTTGCGGGCAGTGGAAACCCGGAAAGACCTTGCCATCAATAGCAATAATGGACGAAGCGGTCTGGTAAGCGCATCGGGCCGCATCAGCGAAGAAACGCTTGTTAGGATTCGCCCCAATACCGTTCAACCCGTTGCCGTGCGTTACCCGCTGCTGCCAGCCTGTATTTGTATACTCAGTTTACTCTTTACCATAGTCATAAACCAGAAAACCAAATTAACATGAGATCAAAACGATTACTTGCCTTATGTGTGTTGCTGTTTGCCATCAGCAGCCAGGTTACTGCCAGCTTTAGCCAGGCGCACTGGCGCTGGCGTAAAGACAACGCCTCAGAAAAAAATGCTACCTGGCTTAGTCCGCAGGACTTCCCCTCTACCCTGCCTTTTGTTGCGGGAGAGCCGATACGCCTTCGTTTGGAGGTATATAACAGTCTGGGCAATACCGAGACCGGCGTGGTGAACCTGCAATACCAGCGGGGCAGTGGCGGCTGGACCACTATTAGCAACACCAGTGCCGGCAGGGATTTTGTAATAGCAGGTTCCAGCCCGTTTGTAACGGACAAACAGCCTACCACTTTACAGATCCGCGATGACGGCGCAGGCACTTTTACGGGCGGAAAGGTGCTGGTAAGTACCTGGCAATTTACCGATACCATCAATGCAGGCACCCGAAAAGAATATGAATGGTGCATTAAACCCACTAATTCCCTATCGAGAGACAGTACGTATCAGTTTCGGCTGACATTTACCGGTACCCAGGATGCATTGGAGTATGTTTCGCCGGTACCTGTAATGATGTACCGCGCCAACACCACCATTCCCGGTAATGCGGGTATTTATAAAGATCCGCAGGTAACCGCTTTCTTCGACAGAAAAAGCGGCTGGATCGCCAGTGATGGCGCACTCACCATTCCGCTCTCAGACGGACGTGTGCTTTGGGCCATGAACGATAGTTATATCGATCACCTCGATACGGTGGCCGGTACCATTCCCTGTCTTTTCCAGGTACGCAATGCGGCGCTTGTTCAACCGCTGGGAAACTGGAACTGGACAGCTACCAGCACCCGCATTGGCAGCGCGCCGGGCATACCGAGCCTGTTCAAGAACAATACCGATGACAACTACCTGTTGTGGCCAACCGGAGGTTATCAATGGGGCGATACGGTGTATGTGTACAACAGCAATATCAAAAACTCAAACGAAGGACTTGGTTTTACCAGGGGCGGTAACGACTTCATTGGTAAAATGGTAATGCCCGGTTTAAATGTAACCGGCTTCGACGCCCTGCCAGATTTCAACGATATCACGTTTGGAGTAGGTTTTCATACCACCGAACCGGGGAATTATATTTATACCTGGGGCATACAGGGTGCGTTTATTACCAGCAATATTGTAGTGGCGCGTTTTCCCAAAAACAATCCCCGTGCCCCCTGGCAATTCTGGAACGGCGCGGTCTGGGATACTGCCGTTTCACATATTGCGCCCATTACCACAGGCGCCAGCAATGGCGTTTATGTAGCCAAAGTACGTAATAAATATGTGGCGCTTAGCACCGAATTCAGTGTGAACTGCGATGCCGGCACCCGTATTTATGTGGCAACGAGCAACAGCATTACGGGGCCGTTCACCAATAAAAAAGTATTATATACCATACCGGATAACGAATTAGGGCATACGCCTTTCTTTTATGCGCCGGCCCTTCACCCTGAGTATATCAATTCAAATAACGAGATCCTTATCACGTACGATATCAATACCTATAGTAACTGCCTGCCCCATTGCATCAACAACGGGTTCAACCCCGATTACTATCGCCCGCGCGGCATCAGAGTGCCCTTGCAACTGATCGATTCAGGCATTGCTGTAACCGGATCGTATAACCGGTTCCACGCCAATCGCTGCAGGTTACTGGTTTATCCCAACCCGGTGCGTTCCCGAATCACTGCAGCGCTGGAAGGGTTCAGGGGGCGGCAGGCAAATGTGATTTTGCGTAATACAAGGGGCCAGGTAGTTTATACAAACAGGATGGCTATCAGCCATTCTTCCACTATAAATATCAATGTACCCAAAGGATTACCGCAAGGCACATATGTGCTGCAGGTAAGTAACGAAGAATACCACCAGGTTACCAAAGTATTGCTTCAATGAACTACCAATAACAAACATAGATCCCGAACATTAAATTAAATAAATGAACCGCCTGTTCTCCATCATCACATTCGTAACCCTTTTTTTTAACCCAACCGGTAAGGCCACACCCCTGCCCGCCAGCTGGAATGCCAGCTGGATTGCTGCGCCGGGTGATGACGGACGGGAATACGGCGTATATTATTTTCGAAAACAGCTTGAGCTGGCAGCCAGGCCGGCCAGTTTCATCGTTCATGTTTCGGCCGACAACAGGTATAAATTATATGTAAACGATAGCCTGGTTTCGCTTGGTCCAACAAGAGGCGACCTGTATAACTGGAATTATGAAACGGTTGACCTGGCGCCCTTTTTATTGGCAGGAAAAAATATAGTAGCAGCCATTGTATGGAATGAAGCCAGTCACCGGCCCGAAGCCCAGATGAGTTTCCGTACGGCGTTTATTATACAGGGCAACGCTGGCGCAGAAGAAAAACTCAACACCAACAACAGCTGGAAATGCAAACGCGACCTCGCTTACCAGCCTATAGGCGGATTTTTTGCAGCAAGCGTTGGTGAACTGGTTGACAGAAACAAAACGGTCAATCACTGGACAGCCGCCGGCTTTGATGACAGTGCATGGCCGCTTGCGAATAAACTGATCGATGGCCAGCCCAAAGGTTTATCGGATGGGTTTGGGTGGATGCTGGTGCCTTCACCTTTGCCGCCCCGGGAAATGACGTACCAGCGGATCCCGGTTGTACGGAAGGTCACCGGCATACCAATTCCTGCAGGCTTCCCGGCAGTAAAAACCGTGGTGACCATACCTGCAAATACAACGGCCACTTTACTACTCGATCAAACGTTTTTGACGAATGCCTATGTAACGATGCGTTTCAGCAAAGGGAAAAATGCAGGTATCTCTTTGCGTTATGCAGAATCGATGGTGGTTGAATTCAACCAATACGGCGCCCGGAAGGGCAACAGGAATGAGATTGAAGGAAAGCTCTTTTCGGGGCGAAAAGACAGCCTGGTATCCGACGGCACCAATGACCAGGTTTATACCAACCTGAACTTCCGCACCTTCCGGTATATTCAGTTGCTGGTGCAAACGCAAAACGAACCGCTTACCATCGATGATCTCTATGGCACCTTTACGGGATATCCTTTTCAGGAGCCGGCCCGTTTTGTTACCGGTGATACGGGCATCGACAAGATCCTTGACATTGGCTGGCGCACGGCCCGCTTAAATGCGTGGGAGACGTATATGGACTGCCCCTATTACGAGCAGCTGCAATACATTGGCGATACGCGGGTACAGGCGATGATCACCTATTACAACAGCAGTGATAACCGGTTGCCCCGTAACGCTATTGAACTCATTGACCATTCGCGGTTGCCAGACGGCGTTACGCTTAGCCGTTACCCATCGAAAGGCACGCAGATCATTTCTACCTTTTCGTTATGGTATATTGGCATGTTGCACGACTACTGGTGGTACCGCGGCGACAGCGCGTTCATCGCCGACAAGCTACCGGGCGCAAGAGCCATTCTTGATTTCTTCGGCAAATACCAGGAAGCCGATGGCTCATTAAAAAATACGCCGTACTGGACCTTTGTCGACTGGGCCAATGGACCCAACTGGTCAGTAGGTTCACCACCCAAAGGAACAGATGGCAGTTCAGCTATTCTCGACCTGCAGCTGTTGTGGGCTTACCAATGGGCCGCTGCTTTGGAAAGCAAAATGGGACTGGAATACTACAGCAACTCTTATCTGAAAAAAGCAGCGCAGCTAAAACAAACCATCCAGCGTAAATACTGGAATGTGCGGCGTGGAATGTATGCCGATACCAGGGAACAGAACAGTTTTTCGCAGCATGCCAATTCACTGGCCATTCTTACCGGCGTGATAAATAAAGATGGCATGAGCACGTTGGCCAAACGCACGCTGGCCGACACAACGTTGACACAATGCACCATCTACTTTAAATATTACCAGCACCAGGCGCTGGTGAAGGCAGGTTTGGGCAACGGGTATATGAACTGGTTAGATATCTGGTATAAGAACATAGCGGCCGGTTTAACCACCTGGACGGAGGACAGTAATATTGACTATACCCGAAGTGATTGCCATGCCTGGGGCAGTAGTCCGAACATCGAGTTCTTCAGAACGGTATTGGGTATAGACAGCGATGCGCCGGGTTTTGGTACAATCAGGATAGAACCGCACCCTGGAAAACTCACGAAGCTGGCCGGTGAAATGCCGCATCCCAATGGAAAGATCGTTGTAAGTTACCAGTTGGAAAATGGTAAATGGACGATGCGCATTCAATTGCCGGCCCGCACATCGGGCAAATTTATCTGGAAAGGAAAAGTGTATGCGCTGGAGGCGGGGGAAAATAAATTAATGATTTGAAATCAAAGCCGGGCAGAAGTGTAAAAAAAGGCGCCCGTCTCCGGTTGCACTATTAACTTTGCGGGCTGCAGCTTAGATGCGGAGAATGCTTTCCCTACTGTCGAAATTAAATTGGGTCATTTGTCCTGTTTTTTAACGTATAATTCCCCTATCACTGTCATTAGAATAAGTATTAAAGGAGTTGCCACAATCAGCCCCCATCCTCCGGTAAGAACGCCCATCATTAGCTGCGCAATTATAATGAGTGCGGGCGGAATACTGATCAATCGTTTTTGAATCTGCGGGGTAATGAAATTGCTTTCGAGCACCTGCACCAGAATGTACAGTCCTGCTACCAACGCAGCAGTCACGGGGCCTTGCGTAAAGCCCACAAGTACGGCCGGGATCAGGGCAATTAAAGGACCAAAATTCGGTATGAAATTTAGAAGGCCCGCTATTAAAGCAAGTGCAAAGGCCATGGGCATCCCAATTATCAGTAATCCAACAAGCGTTAGGATGGCTACAACAAGCATAGCCAGCAATTTCCCTTTCAACCACTTGGTAAGGCGAAAACCAACCAAATTGAGAATGTGTTCAGCGCCGGGTTTTGCACTTGAAGGCATCAACTTTAAAAAGCCTGACAGGTATGGGGTTGGAGATGCCGTAAAAAATAATCCCAGAAATAAAACCACATACATGTCACCTAAAACACCAAATGTGCTCCTGAAAAATGACTTGATTAATAACGACATCTTTTGCATATTGTCTTCGGAGGAAACTCTTTGTATTATTTGCCTGCCAATTGAGCTATTATTGAGATATTGCTTTACGTTATCAATGGTTGCGGGCAAAGTTTTGGTCAGTTCATCAATTTGCTGCCCGACCTTATTACCCGCAAAAGCAAAAAATAGCGTCAGCAAAAGAAACGATATTACAACCGCAAGTAGCAAACTCCACTTTTTTGCAATATGCAACTTCCTATGGATCAACCCGCTCAATCCATGGAAATAAAGAGCAATCAAGGCTCCGGCCAGGATCAGCAACAACACATTGAAGGTGACTTTTATGATCCATAACAGCACAACTACAAAAGCCCCAATGACAACGACTGTCCATGCTTTTTGTTTAAATTGCAGTAGGTTGTCTGGTGGCTCTTTTATCATATACTTCGGTTATCGGTATTGACAGGTTTTTACCCGTCAAATTTCTCATTACGCATCTGCCATTACTATTCATGGCGATCCGTCACATGTACCGGGCGGTGCATTCGCGTTTAACGTACAGCTTTGAATATTGTGTAATTTTAACGACATGCAAACCTGTGGCCTCGCAGGACTACCTTGTTTTTTGGCTAAATAAACCATGCCCGCCTTTGGCGCAAGTGTTTTGCAGCGGTCATAAGGTAATCTGTAAATGCTTCCTCCCACGCAGTTCATACAAACCCAAATAAAAAAAATAGGGGAATTTTGGCTACAGGTGCAAAAAATTCAGCATATCGTTGAGCTGTTGCCGCTACGGTAAAAATCCCCTTGAAAATGTTCATATTTCGACATATACGGGAAAGACGCAAGAAGTTTTTAATTTAAAAACACACCCAAAAACCGATACCATGAGACAGAAAATTAAACGATTATTTAACTACCAACTGATTATCAATTTTTTTCGCGTTTAAGGCGCTTAACTCGTTCATCAGGGGTTGTAGTTGCGCCCGTTCAATTTGCCCTCTTAATACTATCACACCGGCAGCTACATCGGCCTGCACACCGGCGTACTTACTTATGGTTTCCTGAACGGAGCTTCGCAAAGTGTAATCCGTTTCATCAGCTACTTCCCTGACATTATTTACAACATCCTTTACCCCTGCAATGTTGCGAACAAGGGCAGCCGCACTGTCGGCGCAGTTCTCACCCTGGCATTCGCCGTTCAGGGTCACTACGCCATCTTTGACAACCGGATTAATTTTCGGATACTTTTTACTGCTTTCCGTTTCAGACATTTTTTCGGACAAATTCTTTTGTATCTGCTCATCGCTTTGACTGTTTGAGCATGCCGCCAGAAGAAAACAAGTCAATAACGGTAGCGTCCAACCTGATCTGTATTGCGTGTATCTGGGTCTCATACCTGATATTTTAATTATTTAAAAAGTTGTGGATTAACATATACCATACATTCAGAGCGAATGTGTGTTCAATACAACATAAGAGCCGGGATACTCGATATTGGCCCTGTCTTCCGCTGTTATGAAAATGCGGGTAGGTTTGAATGGCGAAACCGCTTCCATAGATGCTTTGAGCGTGTTTGAAAACATACCACTGGATGTTTTTAGCTGTCCCAGGTTTTGAGTTCCTTTCCCAGCTGTCTCAATCCATACAACATACACCGACTTTGGCGGCTGCAGGCGGGCAGGGTCAGCCAGGTGTTTGATATCAATCTTGATAGAATGGTTACCATTGTTATCCTTCTTCATCTTTACAGTTCCCTGGGCTGCCGGCACCACACTGGACGTATCAAAACGGATCTTCCGGGCGCAGGATCCAACTAAAACACAAACAACGAACAATGCTGCAGCACACCGAAAAAACCCTCCCTTTGTAGATAATATTGTATTCATCATTACATCTTTATTTACAGTTGTTGCAATAATTACACCGCCCGGCATGTAAAGTCACCAGCAATAACGAGGCGGGAACGGATGGACATTAAATGCGCAGATAGATACACACAATTCTTTCAAAAAATGAAAAAGGGCAGCCGGGGAAACACAAATACCACCCGGCCTAAGGTTCGCAACAACAGAAAACCCGACAAACGTTTATATCCTGACATAGGGCTGTCACTCCCCTGTCTTAAGTTTGTAGTACAAACTTTCCCATGCCCGTTAAAGAAATAGAAACTTTTTACCCTGCCAGCCGGCAGGAATGGCGCCGGTGGTTAAAAGCTAACCACGCAAAAAAGCAGTCGGTCAACCTGATCATGTATAAAAAAGAAAGTAACATGCCCACGATCAGTTGGAGTGAAGCGGTAGATGAGGCTTTGTGTTTTGGCTGGATTGACAGTACGAGAAGACCGCTCGAAAATGAGAAATTCAAACAGCTGTTCAGCCGGCGAAAACCAGGCAGCACCTGGTCGAAGATCAATAAAGAAAAGGTGAAGCAGTTGATTGAAAAGGGGCTAATGACAAAAGCGGGCTTGGATTGTATAGAGCGGGCAAAACGAAATGGCTCCTGGACTATACTAGACGATGTGGAAGAATTATTAATACCGAAGGACCTGGAGAAAGCATTTAAGTTACGGCCCGGTTCCAAAAAACATTTTTTAAGCCTGAGCAAATCCGTAAGAAAGTTTTACCTGGCGCAGCTTGTACTTGCCAAACGGCCTGAGACGCGCGCGAAGCGGATTGAAACAATAGTGAACCTTGCCGGTTCGTGAACAAAAATGCCGCTCCTGTAAACCCGAAGCGGCATTTTACCTGTTTGTATCAGAAGATATAATCAGTGCTCAGGAAATTCGACTCATGGTCGCGCACAATAGTATTGAACAGGGTTTTTGTTGATTCTGTAACCTTTGCCGCCACCAGTGAGCGGATGGAGAATGAGCGAAGCGCATCGAATACGGAAAGTGTTCCCTCTGCGCTGTCCTTTCTTCCCGTGAATGGAAAAACATCGGGTGAGCGCTGCGCCTGGCAGTTGATGTTAACCCGGCTAACGAGGTTTACAAACGAGTCGATCAGTTTCGCTACCTCGGCAGGTTCCTCACTGAAAATACTTACCTGCATTCCATGTGAAGCGTTCACCTGGTAGTTTATCGGTTCGTCGATAGATTCAAACGGCACTACCGGTACAATGGGACCGAATTGTTCTTCGTGATACAATTTCATTTGTTCATTTACCGGATACACTACTGCCGGGAATACGAAGGACGCTTCCTGAAAACCACCGTTCTCATTAAGCACTTTAGCGCCTTTGGAAACAGCATCATCGATACATGCTTTCAGATAAGCGGGTTTATTATCTTCAGGCAGCGGCGTTATTCTTACCCCGTTTTCCCAGGGCAGGCCGGGTTTAAGGGCAGCCACGGCAGCAGACAGCTTTTCAGTAAATTCAGCTGCTACTTCTTTTTGCACAAAGATCAGCTTCAGGGCGGTGCATCGTTGTCCGTTAAAACTAAGCGCCCCTAAAATACATTCGTTCACCGCCACGTCGATATTGGCATGTTTTGTAACAATAGCGGCATTTTTAGCATCGAGGCTCAGGATGGCGCGTAAGCGGTTTACTTTGGGATGCAGTTTTTTCAACCCGTTTGCCACCTTGCTTGAACCGATAAACGCCAGCACATTCACTTTGCCGCTTTCCATAATGGGCGAAATGATCTCCGAACCTTTACCGTACAACGTATTTACCGTTCCCTTCGGGAAGGCTTCCTTGAACGCATTCAATAAGGGATAATGCGCCAGCACGCCGTGTTTGGGTAATTTGAAAAGTATGGTATTGCCCATAATGAGGGCGGGAATAAGCGTGGTGAAGATCTCGTTCAACGGGTAATTGAACGGTCCCATGCTCAGTACAACGCCCAGCGGTGCTCTTCTGATCTGGGCAATGGTGCCTTCCGCCTGTTGAAAACGCGACGATTCGCGGTCGAGGTCTTTCAATGCGCCGATAGTATCGTTGATGTAGTCAACCGTACGATCGAACTCCTTGGTGGCATCGGCCAGCGTTTTTCCTATTTCCCACATCAGCAGTCTGATCACCACCTCGCGTTGCTGGATCATAAGGTATACAAACTGTTGCATACATTTTATTCGTGCTTCTACCGGCATGGTAGGCCATTCGCCCAATCCATTATCATAGGCAGCCACAGCTGCGTCCAACGCTTCCATGGTTTCTTTTGCGGTAGTATTGGGTATGCTGCCAAGCAGTTTTTTGGTCAATCCGTTGGGAGTGGGTATGCAAACGGGGGAATAAACATTGGTGACCGGTCCGTTCCACGGCACCAGCGCACCGTTCAATAAATATTCCCGCTGATGGATCTCGGCGATCCTGTAAGTGTCGGGTATGCTGGTTTCTTCTTTAAATATTACGGGAAAGGAACCCCGGTTTGAAATCGGTTGGTGCATGAAATGATGATTTACTGATGCAATAAAATTACTTTAAATATAAGAAGCCATGATGCTCAGTGACAATTTGTGTATTATTTTTTGTCAGGGTATTCATGAAGAAGGAAGAAACATTTTGTATAACGTATTGTTCACGGTTTATCCAAAATGGATCTTCACCGTTTGATAGAAGAGGCGGCTCTGGTGTTGTTGCGCCTGCTCGGTGAAGCCCTGCAAGCCGAACAGTCCGGCGGCATTGCCCTTATTGATAGCGATCTCCAGATAGCCGGCGGCGTTGAAGAGTGCGAGCTTTTCGCCTTCAGGCACATCGGCATAGGTTTCGGCAATTTTATCGATCACTTCATTTCGCTTAAACACGATCCTGAAGCGGCGGCCCTTGCGATGCTCTTCAAACTGTTCGCGGGTGATATTGACCACTATATTCTCGAAATGATCGATGAAGATGATCTGTCCCTCCATCCAGTTCTCGCCAAATAGCGGGCGTAAATGGTTCTTTTCGATAAAAGGAACATCGGGCATGCCAATATCCTGCAATCCGGCCCCGGTATGCAGTTGCTGAACTGCCTCTCCCATCACCTGGGTTAAATACAGGGTATTTTTTATAGCCTTGGGATCGAGCGGTAAACCGATGATCATTTCGGGTTTCTCTTCCAGGATCATCGTGAGCAACCCGTTATCGGCGCATAAAATATATTGTTCGCGGTGCCAGGCTAGTAATAGCTGCTCGGGCCTTTTTTCAAACAGGTTTATCAGCAGCAGGTGAAATGTATGGGAAGGGAACTGTTTTATGGTATTACGGCAGATATAGGCTGCCTGCGGATAATTGAACGGGGAAATGCTATGCGATACATCTATCAGGTTAAACGACGGATCGATCTGCAATAGCCGGCCTTTTACTGCACCCACCAGGTAGTCTTGCATACCGAAATCAGAAGTGAGGGTTAGTAAAGGCATTTAAGAAATTAAGAATTAAAAATTAAGAATGAGAAATGAGAAAGGTAAAGTACAATCAGTAAGATGAGAAATGAAAAATCCTTTTTCATTTTTAATTTTTCATTTCTCATTAGTCATTTATTTCGAAAGCTGATCTCCTTTAAAAAAGAATTTATACACCAGCTTGTCTGTCAGCGAGGGAAAGAGTTTGTTCATAAAGATCGTTCTTTTACCATTAAAGGTAAGAACAAGCGTACGCTTACGATGTTCGATGGCTTTCAGGATCTCACGTGAACATGCTTCAGCAGACATGAGTGTGGCTTCATCGAGCGGCGATTCACCCTGGGGCTTACCCTGTTCATTCAATGCTACGTTGCGGATATTGGAAGCCGTAAAGCCCGGACAAACCCACATAACATGCACGCCTGAATGTAATAATTCGGTACGGATGGCTTCGAGCCAGCCCTGCAGGGCAAATTTTGATGCAGAATAAGCGGCGCGGCCAGGCAATCCCCTGTAGCCGGCAATGGAAGAAACCCCCACTATGGTGCCTTTACGTTCGAGAATGGAAGGTAAGGCGTATTTGGTGCAATACACGGAACCGAAAAAGTTTACATCCATCACTTTTTTGATCACCTCTATATCGGCATCGTTGAATAAAGCCCGCATGCTGATGCCGGCGTTGTTGATAAGGATATCGATACCACCGAAGGTTTTGATGGTAGATTCAATAAAGCGTTTACAGTCGGCTTCTTTACTCACATCGCAGGTGATGGTATGCAGCATTACATTGGCGTGCTGCAGTTGCAGTGTGTACAGTTTGTCATAATTACGAGCGCAGGTAGCCACTTTTGCACCTGCGGCAATGCATGCGTCGACCAGCGCCTTTCCTATTCCTTCGCTTCCACCCGTTATAGCTACAACCTTATCTTTTAAAAATGACATAGCGTTACTTTTGTAGGTACAAAAATAGCGGAGTTAACCCGCTGAAAAAATACAAGTTGAAGAAATAGTTCAGGATTTTTTTTCAAAAAATTTGGTGTGATTTGAATTTCCCCTATTTTTGCACTCCCAAAATAAACGCAACGCTACGAAAGCGGCAAAAGTAAGAGAATGAAGGAGTTGGGGGGTTAAATTTGGGAAAAAGCTCTTGGAATATTTAAAAACTTTATAAGGTTGAACTCGTAGCTCAGTTGGTAGAGCATTACACTTTTAATGTAGGGGTCCTGGGTTCGAGTCCCAGCGGGTTCACAAAAAATGCAGAGGCTATCAAAACCGGTAGCCTCTTTTTTTTAAAGTTAAAATAGCCGGCAGCTCCTTTCGATGGCTATCGGGGCGTGGGTTCGGAAAGTTCTTAAACGATAGGCGTAAGTTATTCATAAAATTGAACTCGTAGCTCAGTTGGTAGAGCATTACACTTTTAATGTAGGGGTCCTGGGTTCGAGTCCCAGCGGGTTCACAAAAAATGCAGAGGCTATCAAAACCGGTAGCCTCTTTTTTTTAAAGTTAAAATAGCCGGCAGCTCCTTTCGATGGCTATCGGGGCGTGGGTTCGGAAAGTTCTTAAACGATAGGCGTAAGTTATTCATAAAATTGAACTCGTAGCTCAGTTGGTAGAGCATTACACTTTTAATGTAGGGGTCCTGGGTTCGAGTCCCAGCGGGTTCACAAAAAATGCAGAGGCTATCAAAACCGGTAGCCTCTTTTTTTTAAAGTTAAAATAGCCGGCAGCTCCTTTCGATGGCTATCGGGGCGTGGGTTCGGAAAGTTCTTAAACGATAGGCGTAAGTTATTCATAAAATTGAACTCGTAGCTCAGTTGGTAGAGCATTACACTTTTAATGTAGGGGTCCTGGGTTCGAGTCCCAGCGGGTTCACAGAAAATTAAAAAGCTATCAGAAATGGTAGCTTTTTTCATTAAATGGTATCTCTTCAACTGCTCCTGACTTTCCTTTGCCGATCTTTTAGCAGCTTCCGGTATTCGCACCATGATAATGTAATCTCTTTGGGTCCTTTGTGCCCATCGTGAACCACCATCCTTCTTACATCGCCAAAGGTTTTCGACCGTACGAAGGTATAGACGGAACATAGCAAATCATAAAAGTACATCAACAATACCCTTACAGATTGAGGAAAAAACACCGGAAGGAAATTATCTGGAAAATTTTCCGTACCAATAATTCCTCACCTATAAATCCAACTATACATCGTCGTTACCAACATCAATTAAGTCACAAAATTTCTTATTTTTTAATTACACCATTTTCAACTTTAATTTTCGTTCATTTGCAAAAAGTGTAACTCGTACCTGTAAACGTTACACTGAGACCAAATAACCTTATCGTGATGAAATCCGCCCGTTACGCTGACCACCGGTACAACAAACGCAACTGCTTTTGCCATTACATTAGGACAGTAATTGCCTATTTTTAAAAAAGGCTGTATTCCTGAATTGGATACCTGCCTTAAGTATTAAAATTTTGCAATTGCACCAGCTTCCGGGTTGGTGCCCTTACCATCTCAACAGGGCACCCCAATCCCCGCTGTTTTCACCATGCAACCTGTTCACCATGTAGTCGTTACGGGCATAATCCTCTACTTCACGGGCGTCTTTCTTCAAAAAATATCTTCCCCTCCGGCTCCACCCTGCCAAATTACGCTCCCCTTTAGGGTATTAAGGGGTATAACCCCCAAATAATCTAACAGTTAACTTAAACTTTGACCCTGAAACTTAAAACATAGAACTTATATTTGCCCATTCTTTTAAACCAACACTTTATGAATTTTAACCGAGTGAACAACATAGTGGGTTGGATTGTGTGCCTGATTGCGTGTAGCGTGTACGTCCTCACTATGGAACCAACCGGCAGTTTCTGGGACTGCGGTGAATTTATCAGCAGTGCCTATAAACTCCAGATCCCCCACCCGCCCGGCGCCCCGCTCTTTATCCTGCTGGGCCGCTTTTTCATCGTCCTTTTTGGCGACAATCCCGCCAATGCCGCACTCGGCGTGAATTTCATGAACGCCATCGCCAGTGGGTTCACCATATTGTTCCTCTTCTGGACCATCACCCATTTTGCCCGCAAACTGGTAAAAATAGATGGAACCGACTATTCTCAACAACAACTGATCACCATTATGGGTGCCGGCGCCGTGGGCGCCCTGGCCTATACTTTTTCCGATTCTTTCTGGTACAGCGCCGCAGAAGGTGAGGTGTACGCCCTGTCGTCCCTGTTCACCGCCGTGGTTTTCTGGGCCATTTTGAAATGGGAACACGAGGTTGACCAGGAAAGCAAAACCGACGGCCATAGATTTTCCCGCGCCGACCGCTGGTTGATATTTATATTTTATATGATGGGTTTGTCGATAGGGGTGCACTTATTGAACCTGTTGACCATTCCCGCCATTGTAATGGTATATTATTTCAAACGTTATAAAGTTACCCGCCGGGGTATCATTGCCGCCTTCTTACTTGGCTGCGTTATCACCGGCCTGGTACAGGTAGCCATCATTCAATGGTCAATTAAGGGCGCCGGTCAGTTCGATATCTTCTTCGTGAACAGCCTGGGTACCCCCTTCTTTGTTGGTTTCGGTACCTACTTTGTACTGCTGACCATTTTGCTGATATTCGGTCTCCGGTTCACCGAAGCCCAGGTGAAGAAGTTCACCGTCTTCCCTGTTTGGTTATCGGCCATCGTATTGCTGTTCTGTTTCCCTTTCATTCACTCAGCCGGCACCTTTATTGCCCTGGTATTGGGCCTGGGTGTACTTATCGCTATTTGCTACTACTCAAAAGATAATATCATTTCATTTTTGAAGATCGGCCTCTGGTCGGCCATCTTCCTCATCCTGGGTTATTCAACCTATTTCACTACCCTGGTACGGTCATCGGCCAACCCTTCGGTAGACATGTACAATGTTGATAACCCGGTGAGCCTTGTTGGTTACCTGAGCCGTGAGCAATATGGCGACTGGCCGGTGGCATATGGACCCGACTTCGTTTACCGCTCGCCCTTCGTAACTACCGGCGACCTGTATGTAAAAGGAGAAGACAAATACGTGGTAGCCGGTAAAACCCGTAAACAGGACTTCAGCGCCAAACCTTCGGAAGAAGATAAACAACAGCTGGCACAACAACACCCCGACTGGGATGTAGATAAAATAGGCCCGCACATTTTCCCGCGGATGTGGGATAATGGCAACGAGCGCAACCAGGAGTATGTATACCGCACCTTTGGTGGTTTGTCGGCCGATGAACAACCAGGCTTTATGAACAACATCCGGTACTTCCTCGATTACCAGTTCCGCTGGATGTACTGGCGTTATTTCATGTGGAATTTTGCCGGTAAACAAAACGACCTGCAGGGCTTTGGCAACCGCCGTGATGGTAACTGGAACAGCGGCATCAACTTTATCGATAAAAACATATTCGGCCATAGCACGCCTGCCGAACTGCCCGAAACGGCCGGTTCAAAGAACAAAGCCAATAACAAATTATTCTTCCTGCCATTTATATTGGGCGTATTAGGATTTTTATTCCAGTTGAACCGCAACAAACGCGACTGGCTTATCAACTTCCTGTTATTCTTCTTTACCGGTTTGGCCATCGTCATTTATCTGAACCAAAGCGGCCAGCAACCACGTGAACGTGATTATGCGTATGTGGGCTCGTTCTATGCATTTGCCGTTTGGATCGGCCTTGGCGTAATTTGGGTACGCGAGCAACTAAGCCGTTACCTCAAAGGGCCTGTTACCGATTACCTGGCATTGGGCGTTTGCTTACTGGCAGTACCGGTACTGATGGCTTCACAGGAATGGGACGACCATGACCGTAGCAAAAAAACACTGGCCCGCGACATTGGTAAAGATTACCTCCAAAGCTGCGCCAAAGAAGGTATCCTTATTTCATTTGGCGATAACGACACCTACCCCCTCTGGTATGCGCAGGAAGTGGAAAAAAACCGTCTCGACCTGCGGGTGATCAACTACAGCCTGTTGGGTACCGACTGGTACATCAATGAGCTGCGTTACAAAGTGAATGAAAGCGCGCCAACCGATGTGATCTTCACCCCCGAACAAATTCAGGGCGATAAAAGGAATGTGGTGTTCACGGCATCTTACCTCAGCCGCATGGGTTATAACGCTCCGCTGGCCGGGTTCGATCAAAATAAATACTACGACCTGTACGACCTGCTGAAGAACGTTACCGGCAGCGATGACCCCAAATACACCATGCAAATGAATGAAGAGGATTTTGGGAACATTCTGCCCGTTAACAAAGTGAGCGTTCCGGTTGATGTGGAATGGGTGAAAAAGAATATCCCGCTCAATCCCGGCGACAGCGTGGTAAGCGAACTGAAACTCGACATTAAACGAAGCTACCTGCAAAAGAATGACCTGGCTGTGCTGGCCATTATTGCCGGTAATAAATGGAAACGTCCGATTTACTTCACCTCTACACAGGAGCTGGAAGACCTGGGCCTCGAGAAATACGTACGTATGGAAGGCCTTGCTTACCGCCTTGTACCTGTTGAAGGCACCAACGTGCAGCTGGATGTATCGTACAAAAACGTGATGGAAAATTTTGCATATGGCAACGCCGGCAAACCAAATGTTTACTTCGACGAAGAGAACCGCCGCCACCTGAACAGCCTTCGCCAGGCGCATGCCTTCCTGGGCATGGCGCTTGTTGATGCCGGTAAAACCGACTCGGCACGCAAAGAACTGCGCAAATACGATAGCCAGGTGCGGGAAGAAAATATTCCTTATGGCATGACGTCGAACCGCGGCAACTTCCACAACCGGGTTACCATGACGTATTTATATGCTGCTTACCGCAGCGGCGATATGGAACTGGCTAAAAAAGTGGGCAAATCGGTTAAAACCGATCTGGAACAGCAGATGAAATATTACCGCTCGCTCGGTGATGGAGGTGCGAATAATGAAACACTGGCACTGAACGCCATGAACTATATGAATGGCAAAGGCGGCATATTGTCAGAAAAACAGGAAGTGTTCGCACAGGACATCGTTTCTTCCTACCAGATGATGATGCAGATGGCCGATTGGGAAAAACAGTTTGGCGGCGGCGCAGGCCAAAGCCCTGTTGAGAATGCCCCTGCCAACCTGCAAAATGCAGCGGACTCTCAGAAAGCGGTAGATACCGTGAATAAATAAGTATATATCAACCAGTCAGTACAGCAGTGCCACGTCTCAAAGACGTGGCACTGCTGTTTTAAGGGCGTACTCAACAATTCCTACCCTTCTTTGTTGTAGTGTTAACATTAATTACTTACCTCACCGAATGAATATTAATGCTTAAATTGGGTTAGGTCCCCGAAAAAAGTAAGGCGTGCCGCTGTTATTGGGGCGACTCAAATGAACTGTGGCACGGTTATTCAGCAAATAAAACAAGTAACCAGTGATAGGACACCATTTTACCAAATTCGATCCCCGTCAACAGGGCAAATCGAAATTCGAACAGTTGCTTGATGTTTTCATGCAATTGCTTACCTATACCAATGGCGATGTGAGCGAAGCACTGAACTGGATGAACCAGCTCGACAAAGAGTATGAGCTTACCAACAACGAATATGGCATGGGCGATTTCATTGATGAGTTGAAAGAGAAAGGATACATTCAGGAAAACCAGATCAGCGGTGAAATAAAGATCACCAGCAAAACCGAACAGGGCATTCGCAAACGTTCGCTTGAAGAGATCTTCGGCAAGCTGAAGAAAACAAAACAGGGCGATCACCATACCTTTAAACCCGGTTCGGGCGATGAAGTAAATCCCGAAACCAGGCCGTTCCAGTTTGGCGATACGCTTGAACAGATCGATTTCACCACCTCCATCCTCAATGCACAGATCAATCACGGAATTGAAAGTTTCAATATGCAGGAGGATGACCTCGCCATTCGCGAAACCGATTTCAAATCGCAAACCTCTACCGTACTGATGATCGATATTTCCCATTCGATGATCCTGTATGGAGAAGACCGGATAACACCGGCAAAAAAAGTAGCGATGGCGCTCAGCGAACTCATCACAACAAAATATCCCAAAGACACGCTCGACATCGTTGTGTTTGGCAACGACGCCTGGCCGGTGGAAATAAAAGACCTCCCCTATTTACAGGTAGGCCCATACCATACCAATACCGTAGCCGGGCTGGAAATGGCCATGGATATTTTGCGCCGCCGCAAAAATCCCAACAAACAGATCTTTATGATCACAGATGGGAAACCAACCTGTTTAAAAATAGGCAAAAGGTATTACAAGAACAGTTTCGGGCTCGACAGGCGCATCACCAACCGTTGTTTGAACCTGGCCGCACAATGCAAAAAATTAAAAGTGCCTATAACCACTTTCATGATCGCCACCGATCCGTATTTGCAGCGGTTTGTACAGGAGTTCACCGAAACCAACAGCGGCAAAGCCTTCTTTGCCTCGCTCGACCGGTTGGGCGCCTTCATATTCCGCGATTTTGAAAATGGAAAAAGAAAAACAGTGTACTAGCGATTTAGGATTTTGAGATTTGGGATTTGGGATTTATTGTAATGCTGTAGTCTTAGAAATCTCAAAATCAGAAATCATAACTGCATTCGAGATACGATGACACAAAACTTAAGTAAGCGTACGAAAAGGAAATCAACTATGAGTATACCAAAAATAAAGACCCTCGGTGAACTAAAGAAAAGCGGCTATAAACCACAGTCAGTAAAAGACGAGATCAGAAAAAACCTTATCTGCAAATTACAAAAGCACGAAAGCACCTTCAGCGGTATTATAGGTTATGAAGAAACGGTAATTCCCGATGTGGAAAGAGCACTGCTTTCCCGTCATAATATATTGTTCCTTGGTTTGCGCGGACAGGCAAAAACCCGGATGGCCCGGCAAATGATAGAACTGCTCGATGAATATGTGCCGGTTATTGAAGGCAGTGAGATCAACGACGATCCGTTACATCCGATTTCGCGCCATGCCAAAGACCTGATTGCCGAACATGGCGATGCAACGCCTATTCAATGGATCCATCGCAGCGAACGCTATGGCGAGAAGCTGGCTACCCCCGACGTAAGCGTAGCCGACCTCATTGGCGACATTGACCCCATCAAGGCGGCCAATCTGCGGCTGAACTTTGCCGATGAACGAGTGATCCACTACGGCATTATCCCGCGCAGCAACCGCGGCATCTTTGTTATCAATGAAATTCCCGATCTGCAGGCGCGCATCCAGGTGGCGCTGTTCAACATCCTGGAAGAAGGCGATATACAGATCCGTGGTTTCAAATTGCGTATGCCGCTCGATATCGTGTTCATATTTACGGCCAACCCCGAAGACTATACCAACCGCGGTTCTATTGTAACGCCGTTGAAAGACCGTATCGAAAGCCAGATCCTGACACACTATCCAAAAACCATCGATACCGCGCTTACCATCACCGAGCAGGAAGCCGATATTCTGCAGGAACAAAAAAACAAGGTGCAACTGAGCGACATGGTAAAACGCCTGATAGAACAGATCTCTTTCGAGGCGCGCGCCAGCGAACTGGTAGATAAAAAAAGCGGTGTATCGGCCCGTTTGAGTATCTCGGCTTTTGAAAATGCGGTCAGCTCGGCCGAACGCCGGGCGCTGATCAATAAAGAAAACAATACACAGGTATGGATCAGCGACCTGATCGGCCTTATACCATCAATTACCGGAAAAATTGAACTGGTGTATGAAGGCGAACAGGAAGGCCCGTACCAGGTGGCTATGAACCTGCTCGATAAAGCCATTCGCTCGCAGTTCATTCAGTATTTCCCAAATCCCGAAACACTGAAGAAAAAACGCAGTCAGCAGGCGGCGGAAGAAAACCCGTATCGCAGCATTTCATCGTGGTTCGATAAAGGCAATTCACTCAACCTGCTTTTCCATACCAGGGATGAGGATAAGGTACAGCAATTGTACAAGGTAGACGGACTGCATGCGCTGGTGAAAAAGTATTTCAAACAGGCCAATGAAAAAGAAGCCGCGTTGTTGATGGAGTTTGTGCTGCACGGACTGGCCTCCTTCTCTATGATCAGCAAAAAGATCCTCGAAAGCCGTATCGAGTTCAAGGACCTTATGGGCTCCATGCTCGGCAACACCACTTCTTTTAGCGACGAGGAGCTGGAAAGCGACGACTTTAATTAATTACGAATATTGAATTTCCAATTTTGAATGTTGAAGTGAAGACCCGGAATACGGGATCGCCACTTCAACATTCAACTCTTCGGGCATTATACCAGGATACTACAATTAAAATCCGATACATGGCGATACTCACCACTGCTGTCACCATCGATGCACCAGCCAATAAAGTATTTGAAGCACTTACGCAACCCGCGCTGGTTCAACAATGGCAATTTGGTAAAACGGTACACACAAACTGGGTGGTAGGAGAAACCATAAAATTTATTGCAGAACATGAAGGCAGGGTGCAGGAGCAATGGGGAACAATATTAGACATACGCGCCAACGAATTGCTGAAGTATAATTTGTTCACTCCTGCACCAGGTATTGAAGACAAACAGGAGAACTATAATATCACGAGCTACATACTCACAAACGATAATGGTAAAACGCAAATACAGCTTATTCAGGTAGACAACCGGCCATTTGGCTTTGTACCGGCAACGTTAAAGCCAATACTGGTGGCGTTGAAGAAGGTGGTGGAGGGGAATATTCATTAAACGTTCAGGGCAAATAAAAAAGCACACCTGAATAAACAAGTGTGCTGCACAATTATATGACAACCGGCTTAACTGTTTAACAACTCTTTAGGGAAGCCGTATTTTTCAAATACTTCTTAAGCTCGATCTACCTTTTTAACCACGAAAGGATCATTAGTATAATCTCTCACTGTAAGGTACATCACCTTATCGCTTATCTCACTTACCTTTTTATACTTTTTTTCTTACCTGGCATTTTCAGCATTATTAAATAAAATATATATTTTTTCTTCTAACTCCAAAACCCATATAATTCATTCCAGATTCCGGCAAAGAAAAGAAATAACCAATTTCAATCAACGTTAGTGTAATAACTACAACTTACATTTTATCCCCCTACACCACATTAACTTCCCTTTCCAGGTGCACACCAAATTTCGCGTGCACGCTTTTCATTACGTCTTCGCTCAGGTCATAAATTTCCTGACCGGTGGCATTGCCATAATTTACCAGTACAAGCGCCTGCTTTTCGTGCACCCCGGCATCGCCACGGCGGTAACCTTTCCAGCCGCTTTGTTCTATCAGCCAGCCGGCCGCCAATTTCACCGTTCCATCGGCGTTGGAATAGCCAACTATATTGGGGTATTGTATTTTTAACTGCGTATATACATCCGCTGTAACCGAAGGGTTCTTGAAAAAACTTCCGGCATTACCGATCTTTGCCGGATCGGGCAGTTTGGAGCTGCGGATATTGATCACCGCCTGCGATACCGCCTGGATGCTTACCTGTTGCACCCCCATGCGCTCCAGTTCCTGTTCAATAGCGCCATAGCTGGTATTGAACTTTGGTACTTTGTTCAGGCGATAGGTAACATTCAAAATAACGTACTGGTTGCGGTACTTTCCCTTGAACACGCTTTCGCGGTAACCAAACGCACAATCGCCGGCCTTGAATACATGCATTTCTTTGTCATGTATATGAAACGCCTCCAGTTCCTCGAAAACCTCTTTTATTTCCACCCCATAAGCGCCTATGTTCTGCATGGGACTGGCGCCTACACAACCGGGGATCAGCGACAGGTTCTCTACCCCGGCCCAATTCTGTTTCAGACAAAACTGAACAAAGCCATGCCAGTTCTCCCCTGCGCCGGCCTTTACATAAACATGACCGGCATCTTCCTTTACAACCGATAAACCCGGAATTTCGTTTTTCAGCACCAGGCCGCTCACATGATCTTTAAACAGCATATTGCTGCCGCCGCCTAAAATAAGGGGATCTTTTCCCGGAATGGGATTGTCTTCGATCAATACTTTTAATTCTTCACTTGAAGTAAAGGTGGCAAACAGGCTGGCTATTGCGTCAATACCCAGTGTGTTGTATTGCCGGAGCGGAATATTTTGTTGAATTTGCGTCATCAGCAGGGCAAAATAACAAATTATGCATCGAAAAACCGCCGTTGTATTGGGCGCTACCGGATTAATTGGTGGGCACCTGGTACAGGAACTGTTAGAAAATGAATTTTTCAGCAAGGTGAGAATATTGACACGCAGACCCATTACCCTTAATCATCCCAAAGCCGAGGTTCAGGTGGTTAATTTTAATGATGAAAAAGACAT
Source organism: Niastella populi (assembly GCF_002078015.1). Classification (GTDB taxonomy): domain Bacteria; phylum Bacteroidota; class Bacteroidia; order Chitinophagales; family Chitinophagaceae; genus Niastella; species Niastella populi. Next base: position 62,018 of record NZ_LWBP01000197.1, read on the forward strand.
TGCAGCCAGAATAGATATCGGCGATGTGATCTTTTGCGCCATTGGTACCACGCGAAAAAAAGTAAAGGGCAATAAGACCGAATACCGCAAGGTCGATTATGATATTCCCATCATCACCGCCCGGCTGGGCGTTCAGCATGGCTTCAATCAATTTTTACTGGTGTCAGCTATTGGCGCCAATCCGCTCGCGGCCAATTTTTACCTGCAACTAAAAGGCTGTATCGAGGAAGACATAACCGCGCTTCCCTTCGAATGCATTCATATTTTCAGGCCGTCGGTGCTCATGGGCAAAAGAGAAGAATTCAGGCTGGGTGAAAAGATCGGCGAAAGCATTATGAAAGCAGTTTCATTCCTGTTATTGGGCGGCTGGCGCAAATACAAACCCATCGCCGCCGCCGATGTTGCGAAATCGATGGTAGCCGCCGCCAATAAAGAAACACCGGGCGTACATATGTATGAGTATGACGAAATGAAAAAACTAATTTGCTAATGTGATAATTAGCTAATGTGCGAATTCTTCGGTTCGAAGCTCATGCTTTTTCCAAATTATCTCTGCCTATGGCAATTTTCATGAAGGCGAATACCCTGTATTTCATTAGCAAATTAGCACATCAGCTAATTAGCACATTATCGCAGTATTTATACGATTGCAGGAAATAAAAATCGCCCCTATATTGGCGGAAAGTTTAATACTTTAAAATACTTATATTTTAAATCTATTATGCTTTACTGTTATTATTAATCATACCCTCTGAACAAACATTATTAATTATGAAAACAACGTACCTGCAATTGCCGGCGGCCGCCGTACTGGCAGCCTTTACCCTTCTTTCATGTCAGAAAGATATGTCGGGCAGATCCGGATCTGTTTCCGATCTCAACGGTTCCTCAAAAGTTACACCATTATCAACAGTTGAAATTTCCTGCGGACAACATCGCACGCAAACACAGGGCGGCTGGGGTGCAAAACCCTCAGGCAATAACCCAGGCGCTTACCTGCACGCGAATTTCGATGCCGCTTTTGGCGAGTTAACAGTTGGTTGCGCCCCGGAAAACTATTATATCAGGTTAACTTCGGCCCAGGCTGTCACCGATCTGTTGCCTACCGGCGGCAAGGCTGCGGCACTGACAGCCATCACTACCGATCCTGCATCGGTTAAGAGTGTGCTGGTTGGACAAATTGTTGCGCTTAAACTCTCCGTTGGTTTCGATTATAATGATCCCAATTTTGGCGAATCATCAGTTCCATTGGGAAAAATGATCATCGGCAGTGGAGTTTTTAAAGGTTATGCTGTTGTTGACTTCCTCAATATTGCAGAACAGGTGTTGGGCGGATGCAACACAGCATTCACTCCTGCGCAGGTCAATGAAACCGCTTCTGCGATCAATGAAAACAATGTAGACGGCAAAACCGATAACGGATTCCTGGTTTGTCCTGATGGCGGTGGCGGCGAAGATCCGATTGAATACTAATTTGTTAATATGCTAATGTGCTAATGCAACTTGGGCTTCCTGCGGAAGCCCAAGTTGCGTAATTTATTCCTGTATTTTCATTATCCCATTAGCACATTACATTGCGTCTACATCAGCTATCACTACCACATTCCTGAACCGCTTGTCGTTGTGCAGTACCGCTATCTGCTCCTGAATATAGCGTTTGCATCGTTGTATAAGCTCGCCATCCTTCGGCAGTTTTATCAGCAATTCCATCAGGAACTGGTTGCGGATGCGGTTCACCACCGGTTCTGCCGGCCCCACCAGGAATTTGCCATATTCTGCATTCAGTGCAAAGGTCATCATCTGCGCGGCAGCTTCCGCCACGCCCTTATCCTTGTGCTTGAATGTGAGTTGTATCAGCCGTGAGAATGGCGGATAAAAGAACATTTTGCGGCCTTCAATTTCCTGGTTGTAAAACATGCCGTAATCGTGCTGTTGCACAAAATACAAAACCGGGTGCTGGGTATTCGAAACCTGTATATACACTTTACCCTGTTTATCTTTACGGCCTGCGCGGCCACTCACCTGCTCCATCAGTTGAAACGCGCGTTCGTTCACCCTGAAATCGGCAAAACTAAGCAGGCTGTCGGCATCGAGGATCCCCACCAGGTTCACGTTTTCAAAATCGAGCCCCTTCACCACCATCTGGGTCCCTACAAGAATATCGAGCCGGTTCTGTTCAAACTGTTGAATTAAGTTATCGTGCGCCGTTTTACCGCGCACGCTGTCGATATCCATGCGGGCAACCCGCGCCTTCGGGAACATTTCTTCCAGTTGCTCTTCTATACGTTCGGTACCGAAATTCCTTTGTGCGAATTTATCGCTGCCGCAGGCCATACAGGCATGCACCGGCGGATATACCGTTCCGCAATAATGACAATGCAGTTTATGCGTGTTCTTGTGAAAAGTAAGCGTTACGTCGCAATACTTGCAATGCGGGATCCAGCCACAGGTTTGACAAACCTGGTAAGGCGAATACCCCCGCCTGTTCTGAAATAAGATCACCTGTTTATTTTGTTCTATCGACTGATCGATGGCCGCCTGTAACGCCGGTGAAATTATGATCTTGTTCTTATCGGCCCCGAACATGCGTTTTGTATCAACAATATCGATGGCCGGCAACTGCACCCCGCCAAACCGCTCGCCTAACATGGCCAGTCCGTACTTTTGCGATTGTGCGTTGAAGTAACTTTCTACCGACGGCGTAGCGCTGCCCAGCAACACATTGGCGTTGAATAAGGAGGCGTAATAAATAGCGCCATCACGCGCATTGTACCGCGGCGCAGGGTCCTGTTGTTTGTAAGAGGTATCGTGCTCTTCATCAACTACGATCAGTCCGAGATCGGCAAACGGCAGAAAGATCGATGAGCGGGCGCCCAGCACCACTTTCAATTCGCCGGTCTTTACTTTATTCCAGATCTCAACCCGTTCGTTCTGGTTGAATTTGCTATGATAGATGCCGATATAACCGCCAAAATGCTTTTGCAGCCGGCGGATAACCTGCGAGGTGAGTGCTATTTCGGGCAACAGGTACAACACCTGTTTTCCCTGGCGAATGTATTTTTCAATAACCCTGATGTACACCTGTGTTTTACCGCTGGCGGTAACGCCATGCAGCAGGCACACCGGTTTGCTTACCAGTTGCTCACTGATGCTTTCAAAAGCCCGTTGCTGGGCAGCCGTAAGCTCAAAATCGATCTGGATGGTGCGGGGAAGATATTGCAGGCGGTCTACCTGCCGTTTTTCGAGCCATAGGATATTCTTATCGACCAGTCCCTTAACCTGCGCATCGGAAGCGCCGCTTTTTTTCAGCAGTTCGCTTTTGGTTACCTCGCCCTGCGTTTTCATCAGGTGCAGGTAGGCAAGCAACAGCTCCATTTGCTTTTCGGCCCGCTGCAGTTTTTTATCATCGTTCAGCAGGGTAGCCAGCTCGTCTTCATTGTCGTATTTTTGGTTCAGCAGTACAAAGGTTTCTTTTTTGGGCGCCCAGGTTTCTTTGAGGGCCTCCCAAACAAAACATACCTTTTTATCGATGAGGCGTTTTATTACGGGATATACCCGGTGCGAATCAAGCACCTGCTGCACTTCGGCCAGCTTTAACTCTTTTTTGATCAACAGCGCTTCCCCTACCAGGTATTCATCATGATCGAGGGTAGAAAAGTCATCGCCAAACTCCTCATTGTACATTACCACGGTTTCACTGCTCAATTTGAAATGGGCGGGTAAGGCCGCGGCCATCACTTCGCCTTCGCTGCACATGTAGTAGCGGGCGATCCATTCCCATAATTTCAGTTGTTGTTCGAAAATAACGGGCTCTGCATCGAGCACATTGAGGATATCCTTTGCCTCGAAAGCTTCGGGTTTTTCGGTATGAAGGCGTTTTACCACGCCGGCGTATTTCTTGTTCTTCCCCAAAACAACCTCTACCCGGGCGCCTGTCCGTACCTGTTCGCGCAGCGATTCGGGCACCGACCAGGTATAGTTCTTTGGCAATGCCAGGGGAATTATGACTTCTGCATACAAAACTAAACTGCTCATTCAACGCCCAAGATACGGAAAGATAGTTGACGGGTTGACGAGTTCACAAGGGATTTCCTCTGTGTAGCGTACTTTAATAGTTGAAAACTTAATATGGTTGATATAGTTGATAGAGGGATACTGTGCATCAGGTTGACTAATAGTTAAATTGTCATAGTTCAGAAAATTTTGTTTGAGCGCAAGCGAAGGCCGGACCTGTATTACCTTTATCACCATTATCAACTCTGTCAACTTTATCAACCTGCTTTTTCCATTATCACATTATCAAATTAGCACATTAGCATATTAGCCAATTATCCACCCCGCCTTATACTCTTTCAGCTTCTGCTCCATCGCCTGCTGTACTTTTTGTTTCAACAATTCCACGTCCCTGCCCGTGAGCCCTTCCACCGGTATTTCTTTCAAAAACACCGAACGGCAGCGGCCGGGCGTTAAGCTGAAAACTGATCTGTAATGCATACGGTGAAAGGTATCCAGAAACAAGATGGGTTTTATGGGCGTTTGCGTTTCAATGGCAATGCGGAAGGCGCCATCGTATAATTCTTTCAGCGGCTTACCGGTTTCATTAAAAGTGCCTTCGGGAAAAATAAAGATCGAAATCCCCCTGCGGATCACCGATTTCAATATCCGTACGCTATTGGCCCTGTGGGCGGCACTGCTACGGTCGACCGTTACCACGGCATTGCGGTATATAAACCCGAACAGCGGCACGTTAGCGACCTCGGCTTTTCCCAGGGCGCGCACCTTTTGCCGGATGGTCTTAACGATCACCGGGGCATCGAGGTAAGATATATGATTGGCAACGAAAATGTATTGTTTTGATCTATCGTGCGGATGCTCGTAAAAATTGCGGTGCCTGATGCCGATCAGGAAGAACCAGACATCGGACCAGCAGCTGCACAACCGGTAAATGAAGTTGCCACCCCGCACCTTGCCAAAGAAGGAGGCTATCACTACCGGCGGAATTACCAGCAGCATACACAGGACAAATGTGCCCAATGCGTAAATACAATAGATCAGTCGCAGGAATCTCATGTGAGTAACAATGGGTAAACGGAATCAATAATTTAGAAAAATACTACATCTGTAATGAATAATAAGGAACGGGGATAATAATATAGAAAGTATTGAGCCGGATCAAGTTAACAGGCTCCCTTTCACTGCCTCGTTTATTCCCCTGGAGGAATGGTTGTCGGCAAACCATAACTATTACTTACAATTGCAGCTCCAGTCGGTATCGAGGTCGATTACGGTAATGACCACCATACCTCGTTTGGCAGGCGCGAAAATGATGCGCACCTGCTGGCCGTCGCGGGTGGTGCCTTCCAGCGCATATTTGGGATCGGGACGGCCGGCGGGCTCGCTTTTACGATAATTAATGCGGCCTTCGGCCAGAATTTCCTCCACTTCCGCCTCGTCGATATGGCGGCAGTCCATTCTACAGCGGGCATGTCTGGTGTAAATAAGTTTGCCGGGATGCCGGTCGATGACCCCATCGGAGCCGTTCAGGTTATTGTCTGGCGCGGGCGCACGGTCATCGCTGCTAACCGGTTTATCCGGATCTTCGGGGCCGTTGCCGCGATACCGGTTATGATGCTGCTGGCGGTGACTGCTTTTCGAATCGTTCTGATGCTGGCGGCGCTCCCGGCTGCCGGCATTATCTTCACAGGCCATTACCAAAACGCAGCAGCAGACCAGGAGGCGGGAAATTATTTGCTTCATAATGAATGGAAAAGGAAGGGCAAGTTAAGCAAATGTGCTAATGTGATCATTAGCTAATGTGCTAATGTTTCACTCCTCAGTCGTCCCTATAATTTGGAAACTCACGCGTAAGCCCGGTTTGAGCGTTAACCAGCTTCAACCTGTTGCCTCTTACATACGAGGCTGGAACCCGGAGGCTGCCATACCGCCATGCGGCCGCACAGGAAGAACCACAAACCATAAACTACAAACCACAAACAATAGTTATCTTTGCGCCCTCTATGAGCGCAAAAAAAACAGTGGCATTTCATACATTAGGTTGTAAGCTGAATTTTTCAGAGACCTCTACCCTTTCGCGTATGCTTGAAAATGAAGGGTTTGAGAAGACTGCCTTTGAAAATCATGCAGATGTGTATGTTATCAATACCTGCTCGGTAACCGATAACGCCGATAAGGAATGCCGTCAGCTGGTGCGCCGCATCCAGCGCAAAGCGCCGGAAAGCCTGGTGGTGATCACCGGCTGTTATGCCCAGTTGAAACCCAAAGAAATTGCCTCCATTCCGGGGGTTGATATGGTGTTGGGCGCTGCCGAAAAATTCAACATTGCCCAACATTTAAAAGAGCTTACCAAGGGCGACGCCACTAAAATCTGCAGTTGCGATATTGAGGAAGTAAGCGGTTTCAATTCGTCGTTCTCGATACACGACCGTACCCGTACGTTTTTGAAAGTGCAGGACGGCTGTGATTACAATTGTTCTTTCTGCACCATTCCCATGGCGCGGGGAAAAAGCCGCAGCGATCTGATCGAAGGCGTTGTGGCCAATGTAAAACAGCTGGCCGGCAATGGGGTGAAGGAGATCGTGCTTACAGGCGTGAACCTCGGCGATTTCGGGAAAGGTCCGCAAAACGATGTTGTAGCGGGCAGCCCGCGAAACCGCGAAGAGAACTTTTATGAGCTGGCCAATGCGCTCGACAAACTCGACGGCGTAGAGCGGTACCGTATATCGTCAATTGAACCAAATTTGCTTACAAATGCCATAATTGAGCTGGTAGCCAACAGCAATAGCTTTATGCCGCATTTTCATATTCCGCTGCAAAGCGGCAGCAACCGCATTCTGGGTTTAATGAGAAGAAGGTACCGCCGCGAACTGTATGCCGAACGGGTAAAACTCATAAAGACCCTGATGCCGCATGCCGCCATCGGCGTTGACGTTATCGTTGGCTTCCCGGGCGAAACCGATGAAGATTTCCAGGAAACCTTCGATTTCCTGCATGAACTCGATATAACGTATCTGCACGTATTTACTTACTCGGAAAGAGATAATACCCATGCCCTTACGCTGGGCCCGGTAGTGCCTGTGCATGTTCGTCATGAACGCAATAAAACGCTGCGTAACCTCTCTTACATGAAACAGCAATACTTCAACCAGCAGTTTTCCGGCAGCACCCGCAAAGTATTGTTTGAAGAAAACCAAAAGAACGGCATGATGGAAGGTTATACCGATAATTACATAAAGGTGGTAGCGCCGTATAAGGCAGAATGGGTAAACAAAGTTGTTGAGTGGAAATTGTAAGACTCCAATCTTTATAAGTACCAGTTATTCAGTTATTCAGTTCTGTATTAAAACTGAATAACTCAACAACTCATGAACTCATTAACTTTTCTTCGAATTCCACGCCGGTTTACTCTTCAGCACCTTCTTATAAACCGGACAGGAATTAACATGCGCGCCGGGCAGGTAGCCGGTGCTTAGCAGGAACTCGCCTACTATTTCCCCGCCCGTGAACCGGAAGGTTTTCTTAAACAGCTTTACCCATTCTTCTTTAGTCAGGGGATGATTGGCATCGAGCCAGTTTTTGAACGATCCATGCTCTTTTTGGATTTGTAAAATGTGCTTAGCGTTAGCGATAGTAGCCTCTATCTTTAGCCGGTTGCGAATAATACCGGCATCCTGCATCAGCTTTTCAACCTTTTTATCGCTGTAACGGGCTACTTTCTGAATATTGAAATCATCGAAAGCTTTAAAAAAGTTATCCTTTTTATTCAGAATGGTGGTCCAGCTTAAACCCGCCTGGTTTATTTCGAGTACCAGCCGGGCAAACAATTCATTATCGTCGTAAATGGGATAGCCATACTCTTTTTCGTGATAGTGAATGTGCACATTACCGGGTTGCATGCGTTGAACGGCTTCGCAGTAGCTGGATGGTTTTTGCATAACCACAAAAATAATGATTTGGCCAATCGGGTACTCAGCGTAAAACAGACATATACAAATGATCCCTTTTTTAAACCCGTTAAGTGATTTCCTGTATTAATAATGTATGATTATGCGAAAAAGTTTACATAAATGAAGTAGATTACATCCGGTTACAAGTAGTAAAGTGAGGCATAATTTATTGGCAAAAACTGCCATAAATTATATAAATTCACTTACAGGAAAACATGGTTAAAAGCTCTGGGAGTAGTATATTATAATACACTGCTCAAAAACATGCTATGCTAGCAACTAGCCAGCCTTTAAATATACTGGTGGTAGAGGATAACCAAAGTGATTTCGTTCTTTTTCGTGAGTACCTTAAGTTAAGTAAACTTCCCACCAACAATATTTTTCATGCCGAGCGCCTCGGCGAAGCATTACAATTATTACACGAACATCAACCCGATCTTATTTTTCTCGACCTGAGCCTTCCCGACAGCGATGGCATCAATTCATTTGTGCGTATCAATGAAGAGGCGCACCATATTTCCATCATCGTGCTTTCGGGGCTCGACGATAAACAGATTGCGCTGAACACCATTTCCCTCGGAGCGCAGGATTACCTGGTAAAAGGAGAATTCGACGACAAACTGCTGGCCAAATCTATTCAATACAGTATTGAACGGAAAAAGATATTGCAAAAGGTGGTGGAAAATTTCGAGCGGTACAACACCCTCATCAAAGCCACCAGCGATACCATCTGGGACTGGGACCTGCGCACCAATGAAGTACTTTGGAATGAAGGCATTACATCCATTTTTGGATTCGACCAGCGGTGCATTGAAAACACTATAGAGTGGCATCACCAGCATATACACACCGAAGACCGTGAGCGCATATTGCAAACCATTGACGAATGCCTGAAAGAAGGCCGCGATCACTGGCAGGAAGAATACCGGTATAAGTCGGCCAACGGCGTATATAAATTCGTGTACGACAGGGGATATATCTTAAAAACGGAACACAATAAGCCCTACCGCATCCTGGGCGCCATGATGGATATTACCGAAAGAAAGAAAATGCAGGAAGAACTGGTGCGCAGCCAGATAGAAACCCAAAAGCTCATTACCCAGGTCACTATTCAAACCCAGGAGCAGGAACGCCGCGAAATAGGCCGCGAACTGCACGACAACATCAACCAGATACTGGCCACCGCCAAATTGTGTGTGGATATGGCATTGAACGAAGAAGACCATCGCAGGGAACTGCTAAGCAAGAGTTATGAGAACATTACAAAAGCCATCAATGAGATCCGCGCACTTTCTAAAACGCTGGTGCCCCCTTCTCTTGGCGATATAGGGCTGAAAGAAGCATTGATCGAACTGATAGAGAACCTGACCGTATCGCCTGAACTAACGATCAGGATAAAGGCCAACGATCATCATATAGAAAATATGTCGAACAACAAAAAGCTTATCATGTACCGCATAGTACAGGAGCAGTTGAACAACATATTGAAACACTCCGGTGCAACCGAGGCGCTGATAGAACTAAAGACCATGAGCAACTGGCTTCACCTGAATATAAAAGACAATGGGGTTGGCTTCGATACCCGCAAAAAGAACCGCGGTATCGGGCTGAACAATATCATCAGCCGGGTGGAAATGCAAAATGGAAAAATGGAGATAATCAGTGAGCCGGGAAAAGGATGTACGTTGAAAATTGAGATACCTGGTTAGCAGGTTACTATGGAGTGGTGTGTAGCCTGGGAGATATAAAGAAACGGTTTATGGTTTATGGTTTGTTGTTTGTGGTTGCTGCCGCGCTTTGAGGTTCGAAAGTAATTTTGAGCTCGCGATAAATGAACAACAAACCATAAACAACAAACAACAAACTGTTAGTTATAATCTCGTTCTAACATTTGTCAGGAAAATACTTTTTTAAAAACATCCTGCAATAATTCGAAAGTGAGTTGTTTATGGTTGCTGCCGCGCTTTGAGGCTCGAAAGTAATTTTGAGCTCGCGATAAATGAACAACAAACCACAAACTACAAACCACAAACTGTTAGTTATAATCTCGTTCTAACATTTGTCAGGAAAATACTTTTTTAAAAACATCCTGCAATAATTCGGAAGTGAGTTGTTTATGGTTGCTGCCGCGCTTTGAGGCTCGAAAGTAATTTTGAGCTCGCGATAAATGAACAACAAACCACAAACTACAAACCACAAACTGTTAGTTATAATCTCGTTCTAACATTTGTCAGGAAAATACTTTTTTAAAAACATCCTGCAATAATTCGGAAGTGAGTTGTTTATGGTTGCTGCCGCGCTTTGAGGCTCGAAAGTAATTTTGAGCTCGCGATAAATGAACAACAAACCACAAACTACAAACCACAAACTGTTAGTTATAATCTCGTTCTAACATTTGTCAGGAAAATACTTTTTTAAAAACATCCTGCAATAATTCGAAAGTGAGTTGTTTATGGTTGCTGCCGCGCTTTGAGGCTCGAAAGTAATTTTTAGTTCGCGATTAAACAACAATAAACCATTCCAGTTTATGGTTTATTGTTTGTAGTTTATGGTTGCTGCCGCGCTTTGAGGTCCGAAAGTAAATTTGAGCTCGCGATTAAACAACAATAAACCATAAACAACAAACTATAAACTGTTACCTATACTCTCATTTAATACTTATCAGGAAGTATTTCTTCAAAATATCCTGCAACAAGTTATGAATGGATTATGGTTGCTGCCGCGCTTTGAGGCCCGAAAGTAATTTTTAGTTCGCGATAAATGAACAACAAACCACAAACCACAAACTGTTACCTATACTC
>NZ_LWBP01000198.1 GCF_002078015.1 Niastella populi
TAGTTCGCGATTAAACAACAATAAACCATTCCAGTTTATGGTTTATTGTTTGTAGTTTATGGTTGCTGCCGCGCTTTGAGGTCCGAAAGTAAATTTGAGCTCGCGATTAAACAACAATAAACCATAAACAACAAACTATAAACTGTTACCTATACTCTCATTTAATACTTATCAGGAAGTATTTCTTCAAAATATCCTGCAACAAGTTATGAATGGATTATGGTTGCTGCCGCGCTTTGAGGCCCGAAAGTAATTTTTAGTTCGCGATAAATGAACAACAAACCACAAACCACAAACTGTTACCTATACTCTCATTTAATACTTATCAGGAAAGTATTTCTTCAAAATATCCTGCAACAAAGCAGATGTCAATGGTTTGTTCCTGAACTCTTTTACCGAAGGTATTTTGCGGGCCTTCAATTCATCTTCAGGATTGAACGAAGTGGTAAGCATGATCACAATGATGCTGCTTTTATGTGCTTCGGGCAACGCTTCATATTTCTGCAAAAACTCCCAGCCATCCATAGCCGGCATATTGATATCGAGGAAAATGATCTCGGGACTGGGACATTCTTTGTTCAAAGGTGCAGGCTGGCCCGAGCAGGATAAATAATCCAATGCTTCCCGGGCGCCGGGAATGATCTTTATGTGATGCGTGCACTCCAATTCTTCAACAGCTATCTTGTTCAGGAAGTTAGTGGGTTCATCATCATCGACCAGCAAAATACAGTTTAGTTTCACCTTCATAACAAAGATGGTTTCAATAAAGATTAAAACGGAAACTTATGGGTTGGCGTATATCGTTTTATAACAATAATGGCTAAGAGTTTAAATACATGGTAAAACCAAACCTCACTAATTGATTGCAGGGCAATCACCTCTTTCTTTGGTGACCTTATTAAAACAGTAACCTGTTCAATCAAAATGGTATACGAAGCGGGGGATGTTGGATGCAGTTTCCAGTGGCTCATTCACGAATAAATCAAGGATAAAATAAGGAAACCGGCAGATTTTAAGCCCGTATATTTTCTAAGGGTTACATACTTTCTGGTTTTAATGTGGACTCTATAAAGATAAAATATAAACCCGAATTAAAATATAATTAATTTTACCATGTATATATTTTCACTTATGCGTTAGGTTAACTAAAGCGTTTTTATAATAGGATTGCTAACTGATAAATGTGCAGGGAGCAGGTTACAAACTGCAGGGTGCAGGTAAAATACAGTTGCCGGTTGCCAGGGAATTCAGATTCCAGGTATAGGGCGCCGGTTACCTGTTACGGGGTACCGGTTGCCGGGCCTGCAATGAAGCAAATCGCAAACAGGCGCGAGCCGCGATATTCTTATCACAGCCTGCCCCTTATGAAACCGGGGTTTGCCGCTTCACAATTGCCAATTGCCGTTTCACGATTGCCGACCTCAATGCCCATCAGCGATGGTAAAATAGAAGGTACTGCCTACACCGGGTTCCGACTGTACCCAAATTTTTCCGCCATGCAGCTCAGCGATCTTTTTACAATGCGCCAGCCCGATACCCGAACCGTCGTAGGTGCTGCGGGTATGCAGGCGTTGAAAGATCACAAAGATCCTTTCGAGGTACTGCTCCTCGATACCGATACCATTGTCTTTCACCGAAAACTGCCAGCAACCATTTATTTGCTGTGCATCGATGTGTATTACCGGCTTTATGCCTGGTTTTCTGAATTTGATGGAATTACTCACCAGGTTTTGAAAAAGCGATTTAAGCTCGGTAGGAAAAGCATTATGCAGCAAGGGCAACTGCCCGGTTTTGATGTATACCTCATTTTCTACAACTACATTGTGCAGGTCGGCCAGCACTTCCCGAACGATCACATTACAATCTACCAGGTGGCTTTCATTGCCGCGGCCAATGCGGGAGTAATCGAGCAGGTCCTTGATCAGCGTCTTCATTCTGCCCGATGCCTGTACCACATAGTCGATGTACTGATCGGCTGTGGGATCGAGGCGGCCATGATATTTTTTATGCAGCAACTGTACAAACCCCGAGGTGGTTTGCAGTGGCTCCTGCAGGTCGTGCGATGCTACATAGGCAAACTGTTCCAGCTCCTTGTTCTTTCTTTCCAGTTCGGCCGTACGCTGCTGCACTTTTCTTTCGAGGTTGATATTGGCTTCGCGAATGGTTTTCTCCATCAGTTTCTTTTCTGAAATATCGCGGATGGCGGCGGAAAGCATCAGTCCCTCTTCCGTTACCAACGGGCTCAAACACACTTCAACAGGGAACTGCTCGCCATTTTTGCGAATACCGGTCAGTTCTTCCTTCGTGATGCCGGGTGAGCTGTCGTTCTGCATGCCTTTGCTTTTGAGATGATCGAGAACATCGAACCGGATGGGCATAAGCATACAAACTTTTTCATTGATCATTTCATAGCGGGTATACCCGAACATGTTCACCGTTTGCGCATTCACCAGTTGAATAATACCCTGTTCGTTAACGATCACCATACTATCGGGGGCGCTTTCAAGCAGGTTCCTGAACTTCTCCTCCGCTTTTTTACGTTGCTCAACCTCCGCTTCCAGTTCGGCAGAGGAGCGTAAGGTAAAAGCTACCGGCAGTACTTTTATGAGGTAGAACACGGTGGTCCAGCTTAAGATACCGGTAACGGCCCGTACGAGGGCATTTACGCGGTATAACGGCCACCAGAAGGTTACAGCGTCGAAGAAATGCGTAGCGCCGCAGGCGAGAATGAAACCGGCGAATAAAAAATAGATCCTGATAAAACGGGCGTCGTGTTTTTTCGAAATATAACGGATGATAATGAGCGGAATAGCGAAATAGGCCGACCATACCAGGAGATCGCTGATGATGTACAACCAGCCATGAAATCCGGTCCATTTGCCGCAATGCCACCGTGGCGGCCAGTCCGACGTATCAAATAGTTTTTTGAAAAATTCGGCAACCTGTTTCATGAAAATAGATTTAGTACTGTACGATTAAATACAATAACACTGCAGCTACTTATTCAGAATTGGGAATGTAATGACCGGCGCCTAACCAGGGAGAGACTTGTGAATTTCGATCCTAAATTATGGTAATAATGTGAAAAAGGCAAAATGGGGAATATTTGTGAATCGTGAAACGGCAAACCCCGACTTCATCGGGGCAGGCTGTGAAACGTGAAAGGGCTCGTGAAATTTCGGATGTATTTACAATCTTGCGCCGCTCGAAATTCGGGCCGATTGCCGATTGCCTACGCAGGCCGCGCTGAGGTTTGCCGTACAAAAAAACAGGCCAGCAGTCGTGCGACTACTGACCTGTATATAACCTGAAAACCAACAGCTATTGTTATTCCATTTTTTTAGATGCCGATACTTCAGCTACGGTACCGAACCAGCCGTAGATCTTTGTAGCGCCGCCCGGCGACATGTTTTTTACATTGGCCGGCACGTTCATCAATACCTTGGCAAACAGGCCGCCACTGGTCAACTGCTCTATCGTTTGTTCTATAAACTGATGCGAAGGTTTCGATAAAGAACGCAGCAGCACTTTTACCACATCGCCTTTCTGGTAAGGCTCCTGGTCCGATGTAATGCCGTCGCGGAAGGGCGGAATAAAAGCAAAACCATCACTGATACCTTCATCGCCACCGAATGAACCGTCCGCCGCCAGCATTTCACCCACATGATAGTTCAACGTTCCGTTGCGATACGTACGCACCCAGCAGTAATCTACGGCGCCAACGGGGTCATGCGCATACAGTTTGGCGTAATAACCGGCTTTATCATCCCCTTTTTCCTCTTTAAATTCTCCTGTAATCGAATCGAGTATGGAAGGCCGTTTCAATTCATCGGTAGCTTCAAACTGCTCCCCTTTCCAGTCGATACTCAATTTATAGGTGTGGCCAACGATGCCAATAGCCGCGCTGCCGGCATCGTAATTATAAGCGCCGTTTTGATAAGTGAAAGGATAGGTTGTACCTGCAGTTACGTCTGTAAGGGTGATGGTAGCATCGGATACTGCCTCGGGAGCACCGGCGCTTTGATATTCCACCGCCTTCAGGAATTTGATCGTTTGTACTTCTGGCTGATCGGTGATCCAGGCGTCGACATATGGTAATGCTTCACCTTTGGGCATGTCAAGGTCGATCACCCGTTCACAGGCGGTCAATGAAGCACCTAATACAACTACAGAAATATATTTAATTACTTTAGTACGCATCTTTTAATTTTTTGTGTCATGTTTTTCTTACAACTGAAACTCGCTTTCTTTCTCCTGTTAGAATTTAAAATTCCAGGTCACAGAAGGGATCAGGGAACCGATGATGGATAAACGCACCGCTTCTTTCTTTGAAGGATCGTCTTTGTTCTGGCGGAAATAGATACTGTAGGCATTCTGGCGCGCATACAGGTTATAGATACCAAACACCCATTCCGTTTTGAATTTCTTATCCTGACGGCCCTTCATGGTGGCAGAAACGTCGAGGCGGTGAAAAGCGGGTAATCTGAACTCGCTGCGTTTGTTGGTGCTGTTATACGGGATGGCCATACCCTGAATATCTAACCGTGTATCGGGGAAAGTGGTTGGCGTACCGGAACCATAGGTGAAATTGGCAGAGAAAGACCATTTATCGTTCAAGGTATACATTGCACAGCTATTGATCACATGCGTACGATCGTACCGGCTGAGGTACCATTCGTTATTGCTGATGCCATCGGTTTTACGTAGTGACCTCGACAAAGTATAGTTTACCCAACCCTGCCATTTGCCGGTTTCCTTTTTTACTTCCAGCTCAAGACCATACGATTTTCCTTTACCGGTAAGCAGGTCGGCTTCTACAAACTGGTTCAGGTCGAGATTGGCGTTATCGATATAATCGAGCAGGTCATCCATCTTCTTGTAGAACGTTTCAACAGAGATCTCTACCGGCCAGCCGTTGGGCAGGGTAACAAAACCTGCGGAGTACTGATCGGTTAAAGAAGGTTTTATGTTGTTGGTGCTGGGGAAGTACAGGTCAACCGGTGTAGGCGAAGCTGTATTGCTCAGCAGGTGGATATATTGGGTACTGCGGCTGTAGCCGAGTTTGAAGAAAGTGTTCTTCTTCATTTCATACCGCAATGACAAGCGGGGCTCGAAGAACAACCAGTCGGTAACCGGCTTTTTACTGGTAACCACTTCTTCCCTGTCGAGCGGTTTACGCACATTGGCGGTAGTATCCCTGAAATGATATACAGAGGTCTTACCGAGGTACTGGTACTGGTTCAATCGTACGCCGGCCTGGATCTGCCATTTAGGGTTCAGTTTCCAGGTATCTTCAAGGAAGGCAGCCATTTCGGAACCATAGCGGCGTTTTAAAGCGATCTCCGCTTTATCGCCTTCGCTGGTGGCTACGCCTTTACCGGGATAGAAATTATAATAGATGACGTTTACGCCGGTTTTAACTGTATGCTTGTTGCTGGCAAACCAGGTAAGCGAAGGTTTTACGCCGTAGGTTTGAATGTTGGAGGTCCAGTCGTACCCCTGCGGAATTTCATCATCCGATTTAAACTTCAGCGCATAATCGTATTTAGAATAGTATACGCTTGTATTCAGGAACAACTTGCGATTGAACAGGTGGTTCCAGCGCATGGTAGCGGTAGTGTTACCCCATTTAAAATTTACCTGATCGCCAAAACCAAATACATCGCGGCCAAAATAACCGCTGAGGTAAAGGGTATTCTTTTCATTCAGCTCATAGTTCACTTTGGCGGTGAGATCGTAAAAATACATGGTGCTGTTACGGTCTTCCGCATTGAGGAAAGGTTTTGCCAGCACATCGATGTAGGAACGGCGGGCTGCCACAATAAAGGAAGAGCGGTCTTTTTGCAGCGGTCCTTCAACCGACAAACGGCTGAACACGTTACCGATACCGCCATTCACGGCAAACTTCTGGTTGTTCCCTTCCTTCATACGGATATCGAGCACCGAAGAAGTACGGCCGCCATATTCGGCAGGGAAAGCGCTTTTATACATGGTTACATTCTTAACCGCATCGGGATTGAAAACGGAGAAGAAACCCAGCAGGTGCGAAGAGTTATAGACCGGCGCTTCATCCATAATGATGAGGTTCTCATCAACATTACCGCCGCGCACGTTAAAACCGGCAGCGCCCTCGCCCACGGTTGTAATACCCGGTAAGGTCAGCAGGGCTTTCACCACATCGGGCTCACCCATGAATGCGGGGATCTTTTTTATCTGGGCGGCGCTCAACTGCTGAATACCCATGCCAACGGTATTGGTACGGCGCAGTCGCTTTTCACCGGTGACCACCACTTCCTGCATGTCTTTACCGGCGGTTACATTCAGCGAAGCATCTATTTTGGTATTGCCTTTGAGGTCAATTTCTTTCTGATATGTTTTGAATCCTGAATAGGAAACGATCATCGTGTATTTTCCGGCGGGCAGGGTTACAGCGTAATAACCATAAGAGTTGGTCATAACAGCAATGCCTGCGGGCTGAATGGTGATGGTAGCATTGATAAGCACCTCGCCGTTCGATTCATCTTTAACGTAACCGCTAAGGCTGAATTTGCCGGTTTGTGCCTGCGATGAGCCTATAGCCATAAGCATGAACATACAGGCCACACAAAAACGCAGGGCCTTTTTTGATGGTACAAGCCATTTTTGAGAATTGAGGTCCGGGTTACCAGAGCCCAATGAGCTTAAAAAAGGGACTGAAGAAAAACGCATCAACTGTCGAATCATAAAAATTGTTGGTTTGAGAATATGTGACAACGAGGATTATGTTAACCCCTATAACGTTGCAATATTTTTTTTAAAAACTAATTTTAAGGGCTATGGCAGGCGAAAGGCTGAAGGCTGAAAGCTTAAGGCCCGCCTCCGAAATGGGTTCTTTCCGAATAATTCCGGAAAGCCTGGAGTTCGGGAGTTAACGTTCTGCGTTTGCAGGCTGAAAGCGGAACGCAAAACGCTTAACGCTGCTTTCCGCAATAGAGACGTTCTGAATAAACTCAGGCCTTCCAAAATTCGGACTAAAGCGTTTCGCGATGCCAGGCTGAACGCTGAACGCTGAACGCATAAGGCTTAACGCAACTTCCCGCAATCGGTGTTTTCCGAATAAACTCAGGCACTCCAACATTCGGGCTGAAGCGTTCAGTATTCAGCGTTCGGCTTATTAGAATCGTTGGCTATTTAATTGCAAAATTCAAACAAAAAGGTGGGACTTTTTACTTTTTAACCGAGAACTCACCGGGAATTTACCGGTAAACGAACGGGTGTAAGTATATACAGGGAGTATAAATGAACAATTGGAAGAAACATAGTTAACGATTCAATGTTATATGTTCGGCCAGCCAGTTGGCAATAACATTATTGGCAGCGGCGGAGGGATGGCCGTCGGCAGGAATAAAGTTCTTTGGATCTTTCATATCGATGATAGAAGCAACCGGGATCACCTGTACCCCATATGGTTTTAAGGAATTAAATGCCTTATCGATCTTTGACTTTGAAAGATCACTAACAGGTTTATAAAACCAGTTATAGTCGGCCCAGTTGACAATAATCAACCTGCCACCCGACGCGGTGATCTTTTTTGCCATTTGTTGCAACATCAGAAAGCAGCGTTGATAATCTGCTTCAGACATGTTTTGGACAGCCGCGCGATAGGCGACCTTATGCAAATTATCTTTAAGCACTTTGAATGAACCGAAGCAGCTCAAATAAAAAGCCAGTTTGTCGCCCTTAAGCTGTTTGAATTTATATAATGGTCCTTTGTTGACGAGTGAGTCATGCCGGAGATCAAAAAAAGGTCCGGCATTGTTCCATTCATAAATACCATTAGCGCGGAGGAGATGGTCGTAAAAGAAAGGATAGATGAAAATGCGGTTATGATTATCAAGTGAGCTGAATTTTGAAGAAAACAACTGGTATACCTGGTGAATACCATACCCTATGCCGGCCATATTTACGGTAGAAATATCTGCGGCGGCGCCATAAATGTATGGAAGCGACTGATTATCGTTCAATCCCTGGCCGAAAGTTAAACTACAGCCCACGAAGACAACCTCTTTCTGCGAATTATTGGTTTTATACCCTTTGCGAAAATTGAAGTGAATACCGGAATTGATGGTATCATCCAGGATGGTATAGGCAGCGTTATAGATGGTATCGCCGTTGGGCAACCTCTTTAGCTGGGTATATACTGATGGCTTGCCATAAGTATAGCCCAAGGCAGTTTCAGGCTCGAAAATATTATGGGGCGTCCATGAACTGACAAGCTCTTTTTTCTTAAAGAACAGGCGGTAGGTAAATTCAACAACCAGCAGGGTAACCAGCATAGCAGCCAGGCCAAGTAAAATATTGGATAATAATTTTCTGTTTTTGAGTGCAAAAGCCAGGAAAAAGAGGAATACGGTAAGAGCAATAACAGCGAGGATCTTTTTTTCCATATCAGGGAACCGGGCGATTAGTTTTTATCACCGGCTGCAAGATACAGATTTTGGGAAACAGGTGGAATTATGCCTGTTTCCCAAAAACGAAAGTATTATCAGAAACGGTTATTTAAAACGTGCTCAATGCCGAACGCTTCCAGCCCGATGAGGTTTTGATATAAATATAATTATCGTCCCAGCTAACGTCGCCTTCGGCGCCATTGGTATCCGAAGTAGATGTTGGCGTATATTTTTTGCGCAGACGAAGTTGATTAAAGCCTTCTTCGCCGCTGACATCCAGGCGGGAGGTAATGGTAGAAGAGCCATCGAGGCCGATGCTGGTGCGGCCGCTGGTGGTGTGAAGCTTGACATCGCCATTTACGGTTTCAAGAGCCCTTAAATTATTAGCCGTACCTGTAACCGTGAATTTAATACGCAGGCCGGTTTCCAGTCCATCCTGCGTACCTCTATTCACAGGCTTGTTTAACTCAACCAGGGTTACAGCACCGGCGCCGGAATTAACTGCAGGCGTAGCAATGGTGAACTGATGATGCACCCTGCCATCAATATTGCCGGTAGCGTTTGCAGTAGTATACACCCCACCGGAAGCGGGAACATAATAATTACCCCCGGCAGTAGAAGTTCCATAAAAGCTTGGAGCCATAACCATAGCGCTACTTGTAATAGCGTTTGCCGGACCAAAAGTCAATGATTCCTGAGCAGGGCCGCCATATATGCGAAACGTATTATCATTTACCCATTTGGCGCCTGCACCATATCCACCGGTTTGGTAGGTGGGATGATAAAAGAAAACATCATTTCCGAACCAGCTGGTACCGTTTACCTGTAATCTTTTTCCATTATCTATCCCATAGCCCCCTAATACCACGTTACCATTAGCCTTAACCACCAAGTCTTTGTTAAATACGCTGTCAACACCAAGAATAGTTAAAGCATCCCAGCCTGAGGACCTGTTTGAGGCAATAGTAAATCTCGAATTTATACTTGCACCATTCTCTATACCAAAGGTTACATAGGGTGTATGACCATATGTAAATCCAATAGAATCTGTAATTACTAACGGCCTGCTATCAGAAGCAGAACCAATATAACCGCGACGGTTAGTGTTACCTTGCTTATAAAAATCTACATAGGTACCTTCACCTCCACCCCAACGCAACCTGAACGCGCCGCTGCCACCAGCCCCCAGCGGTGTTGTTGAATTCGTAAAGAACTGGCTGTATGTGGTTCCGCTGACGGTCATTTTATAGCCATAATCTGTGTCGCCACCCAATAAGAAATTTCCAGTGTTGGTTAAGCGGCCGCGCTTTGTATTGTTGGTATAAAAATCGATGTGATGATTGTCACGGGTACCAAAAAAACCGGCAGTACCAAAAGTATTACCGCCCTGCAGCCAGGCAACAGAAAGTTTTAAGGTATCACAGCCTACTACATAAATGCTATCACTAATTTTTACCATCCCTCTTCTGAACTCCGTTCTTCCTCTTCCTTTATTGAATAAGAAGCCGCAAACGTTTTGCGTATGGTTCTCTATGATCAGTTCCGCAGTATCGCAGGTATTGGTGATCTTAACGCTATCTGCTTTGATGGTATAAACGTATTGGGCGTGGAGGGCCTTTTCCAGGCACAGGAGGACAAGGAAGAACAGCATTCTCTTCATAAAAGTTGTTTTATTTTCTAATGATACTATTTGCTTTTTATTAGGGCCTTCAGTTCGGTCATTTCGTGTTTTAGCTCTGTATATTGATCGTTTTGTTTTTTAATGGTTTTATCCTGTTCAATTATATACAGTGTCAATTCCTCGATCTTTTTTAAAAGGGCAGCCTGGTTATTACCTACATCAATACCCTTCTTTTCTACTTCAGCAGCAGAAGGGATACCGGGAAGATGGCTATGTTGGTTAATGAAATTTTCAACTTCCGTTAATGATGGAAGTTGGTATTGTTTACTGAAAACATAATCGGGCCAGCGGCCGGTTTGGGTGATAAGCATTTGTTTGGCGGAAAGGCGGCCGTTGATTGCCAGGTCGGAATTATGAAAACCATTAAAAGCTGAACCTGTATCTTCTCTGTAATACAGGTTGCCGTTGGCGTCACTTACAATAAACCGGGTAAGGCCATTATTATTGCTTAAGCCGCCAAATCGAACAGATCCTGTTGTATGCAATTGGGCGGTAGGCGTTTGCGTTCCAATACCCACACGACCAGCCATGTTTACAGCCAGACCTGGCTGATATTGCTTACCGTAAACATTTAAAGATAACTGGTTATCTGGCAACTGTTGATAGTATCCCGGATCTATAGTCACCAATGTTCCCGTAAATGCAGCCCCAATTTGATTTGAAAAAAGATGCTGATCTGCAGTACTATTAGACTGATAAATGATTCCCTTTTCAGAATATATCCTCGATTGACTATTTAGCTGATTGAACAAAAGTCCATTACCAAATGAAGCAGAGCCTCCTCCCTGGTAAAAGTTTCCAACCAGCTGAAGTTTATTTCCATTATCATTGGCCACTCCAATTATTACATTTTGAGACTCAGCAATCCGCATTGCTTCAGTTTCTACAGCCCCTGTCAAAAAATTCAATTCACGGCCACTTATTTTTAAACTGGCTCTCACATTCTCGCCATTTGCACCACCTAATTGAGTTCCAAAGTAATAATAATTTTGCCTGTTTGGGTAATTGCCACTGTGATCCCATTCATTAAGATTGGAAACGTATGTCATCAACGACGACGAATTAAAATTACCATATGGGTAACCGAACATAAAGAAATTTGATGCAACGTTTACAACCCCATTTGAATATAAGCGGAGCGCAGGATTACCAACATTCCATCCGCCAACCTTGTTTGACGTACCCAAACCAATATAACCATCTCGCTCTACAAGCACATTTTTATATGTCAATCCATTATCATTCGAAGTACGAATCAAAGCATTTTGCCCATCCTCACTATTTAAATACTGTCCTATCTGGACCCGATCCGAACTTCGCGATAAATTGCCTGAAACGGTAACAGCACCGTTTTTACTCACCTGTAATTTATCTCCATTATCAGGCAACATATTACCAATTTGTAAAACACCGTTATTGGTTAACCTGGCACGCTGTAAACTATTCGTATAAAAATCGACATGGTTGTTATCCATTGTTCCGAACACACCGGTTGTCGCAAACCGGTTTCCACCCTGCAACCAGGGATTCATCTTCAAAGTATCACAACCTATAATGGAAATACTGTCGTTTATCCTGATCAACCCTCTCCTGAACTCTGTTCTACCTCTTCCTTTGTTGAATAAGAAGCCGCAAACGTTTTGGGTATGGTTCTCGATGATCAGCTCTGCGGTATCGCAGGTGTTGGTGATCTTTACACTATCGGCTTTGATGGTGTAGATGTATTGTGCCCGCATAGCTTTTCCAATACAAACCAGCGAAAGGAAGAACAGCATTCTCTTCATAAAAGTTGTTTTATTTTCTATTGATACTATTTGCTTTTTATAAGGGCCTTCAGTTCGGCCATTTCCTGTTTTAAATTTAACAGGTCGTTAATTTGATCATTTTGCTTTTTTATAGTTTTATCCTGTTCAATTATATACAGGGTCAGTTCTTCGATCTTTTTTAACAGGGCAGCCTGGTTGCCTCCTACATCAATACCTTTTTGCTCTACTTCAGCAGCGGAAGGGATACCGGGCAGATGACTGTGCTTATTGATGAAATTTTCACCTTCAGTTAATGAAGGCAGTTTATATTGTTTGTCGAAAACATAATCGGGCCAGTGGCCGGTTTGGGTAAGGAGCATTTGTTTGGCGGAAACACGGCCGTTTACTGCCAGGTCTGAATCAAAGGAACCATTAAAAGCACCAAAAGAAGAATCTTCCCGGTAATACAAATTACCGTTGGCATCGCTTACTACTACGCGTGAAAGGCTGTTATTATTGGTTAAACCTCCAAAACGAACGGTACTGGTTGTGTGCAATTGCGCTGTAGGCGCACTGGTGCCAATGCCGGTGTTGCCCGAGGTAGTTCCCAACAATACATCTCCGCTTACTGTTTCAATTGCAACATGTTTACTTCCTGGAACTATACTCGTTAAAATTGGTTTATAATAAATGCCACGCATCGTAAGCGGATTACTTACCGCGGGATTTAAATTGTACACCGGTTGTATGTTAATCATACTGGCTGAATTTCCTGCAATATTATTCGACCTGATCCCGTTTTTTATTTTGATAATACTTTGATCATCGAAATACACATCTTGTCCCAACCCGTTATATGTGTCTGTAAAAACAAACATATCCCTTGCCCAGCCCTGATTGGTTCCCTGGAAAATAAAGCTGCCATTGGTAGGATCATCGACACGAATGCCTGCAGCAGAACCTGCGACCGCTGCTTCCGTGCCGTTAACAATTGATAAATTACCTAAAAGATGTTTGGCGCCATTGGCAAATACATTTCCTATAACCTGTAGTTTATCGCCGTTGTCAGTTTCAGTACCGATCATTACATTCCTGTTTTCTGCGATTTTTATAGCGGTTGCTTCCACAGGTCCGGTTTGAAGATATAGTTCGCGTCCGCTAATTTTGAGCGGCGCTCTTGTTGCGCCATCGAAACTAGTTGTAAGCCGGGTGCCGAAGTAATAATGGTTTGCCCCCCGGGGATATTCAGTTTGGCCAGTCAGCCATTCATTGGTATTTGACACTGCAGTAACCAAAGCAGATGCATTCCATGGGCCAGGTGTATTTCCAAAATAGATCCCCGGGGTCATAATAGACAACAACCCTGAAGCATGACATCTTATTAAAGGAGCACCTACAGACCAGGTATGCGGTGCACTATGCCCCAAACCAATATTACCATCCCTTTCCACTAATACATTTTTATAGGAACCTCCATAATTATTTGAAGTAGCGATAAGGATATTTTGTCCATCAGAGGTATTAATATTGGAACCAATTATTATTCTATCACCTTGCCGTGACAGGTTTGGGTTAATAAAAACACCACCACTGCCCATTACCTGAAACTTATGGCCTTCATCAATTGCAGAACCAAGGGTCAAATTACCGTTGGTTGCCCATCTGCCACGAAGTGTATTGTTGGTATAATAATCAATAGGATTATCATCCAATGTACCAAACTTACCTGTTGTACCGAAGCGGTTACCACCTTGTAACCAGGGATTCAACTTGAGTGTATCACAGCCAATAACAGATATACTGTCGTTGATCCTCAGCAATCCCCTTCTGAATTCCGTTCTTCCCTTTCCTTTGTTAAATAAAAAGCCGCAAACGTTTTGCGTATGGTTCTCGATGATCAGCTCTGCGGTATCGCATGTGTTGGTGATCTTTACACTATCGGCTTTGATGGTGTAGACGTATTGGGCATGGAGGGATATTTCAATGCACAAAAGGATAAGGAGGAAAAGGAATTTTTTCATAACTATCCAGGTTGAAAAATTGGTTGGTTGTTATTAGTTATTTTTTATTACTTTTTTAATTCCATTTCAACCATACAGACCCATCGCTGATCAATTCAATGGTAGACTGATTTGCAATAGAATTGCTGGTAGCGCCATTCGGTAATGTAATGGAAGAAGAGAAGGTCCAGGAATTACCACTATTATTCATATTCCATAAATAAATTCGCTGACCGGTAAAGGAAGAAGCCGACGGTAATGTTACGCTATGGCTTCCGGCACCCGACAAATCGGGCAAGCGGACAAGTGTTCCTGGTGCTGTGGTAAAATCTGTTGTACCTGCAGTTATTACAGTTAAAGCCGGCGCGCCAATGGCGTTTTTCACAAAAGCAGTGGTAGCCACCCGGTTACTATTATCTTCACTATTCATTGTAGTTGCTGTTAATGTATCGCTGAAAATGCCTGTGCCACTAACCTGAAATTTTGCGCCATTATCAACACCAGTGCCAACTAAAATATGCTGATTGGGTTTTCCCAGTATAAATACATTCGACAAAGCCGTATTCAACCCGTTCCCGATAATTGTGGTATTGGTTGTAGCATTTGTATAGGAATGACTTCCAACAACTATATTACTGTCATTGGTGGAAACCCGCCCTTCAGCACCACTTGCTCTTTTCCCAATATGAATATTATTACTGCCTATAGTCTTAGCAAGGCCGTCAAAGGAAACTCCACCGGTACCAATAAAAACATTATTATTTCCAACAGTAGCATTAGAAGTAAAACCACCCACATCAACATTCTCTGAAGAAGTAGTAACCCACTGCATAGATTGATAACCAAGGCTAACATTTCGTATACCACTGGTAAGTCGTTGCAATGCTCCGGGTCCAACCCCAACATTTGCACTACCTGTCGATATTGCGGTCATGGTGTAATCGCCAATAGCAACATTTTGTCCGCCTGTTGTCAGCGATTGAAACAATCCATGTAAACCAATGGCAACATTACCTGTTCCTGTAGGATTAACAGGCTGATTATAAGAAAATATCAGACTGCTGTTTGCAACATTTACTTTTGCTGGCCCTATGGTAAATAAGCTGCCGGTTTGAGTCATATTACCATTCACGTAAAATAATTTATTATCTACCTTAACACTATCACCTAAGAATGGCTTATGAATTAAATTATTATTATTATCATATTTCCACAAAGAATAATCTCCGCCCCGAATCAATAATGTATCGCCACCTAAAATCACTGTTGAATCATTCAATAGCAAGGCCCTTCGGAACTCCGTTCTTCCCCTGCCCTTATTGAACAAAAACCCGGGTACGTTTTGCGTATGGTTTTCGATGATCAGCTCTGCGGTATCGCAGGTGTTGGTGATCTTTACACTATCGGCTTTGATGGTGTAGATGTATTGGGCATGGAGGGCTTTTTCCAGGCACAGAAGTGCGAGGAGCGATATAACTTTCTTCATGGATGTTTATTTTAATAGTAGCGTTTATATTTTTTAAGGTCTTGGGCTAGGGTGATCTTAATCTGTTGTATTATTTTGTAAACCATTGCGAACCGTTGCTATATACTTCAACTGAACCATAATTAGCCGCAATTGTTTTGGAAGAACTGCCATCAATAGTACCACCGGCAGTTATGTTTATGGTAATGTTATATGTTGCAGCGGCTCCACTTTCATCTTTTATGATCATCACTCGATTGGTCATTGATGAAGCAGCCGGAAGGGTTACTGTTCTGGCCGCAGTAAGTACTGTAAAAGCAATCAGGTAATCAGAAGAAAGTGCAGAATACCCGGCATCATTTACGGGTGTACGGGTAATTTGTGGAACATTCCAACTCTCCATTTTAAAGACGTTTCCATTGCCATCAATAACCATGGGTTTACAAGTAGCTGTATCTGATTTCGTAACGACATTCGGCATTTTAAGCGTATCGCTTATATAGGCAGTTCCATTCACCTGCAATTTGGCTCCGTTGTTAACAGTGACAATATTGCTTGAAGATGGGAGAATGACACTTTGAGCAACATTAGATATAATACAAATATTATTTAAATCAGTAGTAACATCATTGCCAAAAATACTGCTGTTGGTTATTGAAGTAGATGCGCTGTTTGTTTGCTTACCTGAATTCCCTCCTACAAACAGACAATTTGTATATAATCCAGCCGGAGAAGAACCAGTTGATTTCCGTGGATTTATAAATATACATTCCGTTGCCTCGCTTCCGGGAAATAAACTATTTCCACCACCGGCATTATGCCCAATACATACATTCCAGTTGCCTGTTTTTATTATTGTACCTGCGTTTGAACCAAAGGCATTATTTCCAAGCCCGGTTGTCGCATTTACAAGGGGTGCATATTGTCCCACCGCGTTGTTAAACGCGCCGGTTGTATTCCTAAACAATGCAGCAGAACCTATTGCCAGGTTCTCATTTGTTGTTGAATTTGTTAAGCAACTTTTTCCGATTGCAATGAAGTTGTGGGGAGATACGATTGAACTACCGCAATCATTACCTAATATAAACGCATCACCCCCGGTTATTGAATTGCCAGTATTTGTTCCCATCACGATAAGATTTGCGGAAGATGAAACATTTGAAATATTTGTTGTATTTCCCAATCCAAAGAACGCATTGGTGGATGTCGACTTCTGGCCCATCATTCTCACTGCCCCTGCATAAATGCCATTATTATCTGTTTTATCATAACTATATGAACCGGCATTTTGTATTTTACCAATGCCATCATCCGTTGTTCTTCCTGCAATAAACTTACCGGTTCCGGAAAGTGAAAGATTAAAACCATTCAGTGGAATTTCCCGGTTATCTAAAAAGGCTGCCGGATTACCTCCGGCCCCAACTGACTGGCCCAGTTGCACATTTCTGC
This sequence comes from Niastella populi, assembly GCF_002078015.1. Lineage (GTDB taxonomy): Bacteria > Bacteroidota > Bacteroidia > Chitinophagales > Chitinophagaceae > Niastella > Niastella populi. The sequence goes on from NZ_LWBP01000198.1 coordinate 16,770, forward strand.
CATCTATGCTCAATCCATTATTAGCGATTATATTGCCACGTAACAACAGCGTATCTCCACCAAACAACAGCGTTGAATCATTTAAGGCTACCACCCTTCTGAACTCCGTTCTTCCCCTTCCCTTGTTGAACAAAAAGCCAGGTACGTTTTGCGTATGGTTCTCGATGATCAGCT
>NZ_LWBP01000199.1 GCF_002078015.1 Niastella populi
AGCTGCGGGGCAGCAACCTGAAAATTTCGTAAGAAGGGAACGGTATATGTAAAAAGAAACCGATAGTAATTTCAGGCATTTCATTCCGCAACAATTGTGGCAGGGCAAGCAAATGGTAATCGTGGATCCAGACCGTATCGCCGGGAAGTAAATGTTTTAACAATGTATTAGCGAAGTGCACATTTACCTGGCCATATTGCTCATAATGATCGGCATTATATTCGGCATAGGAAGGGAAATAATGAAATAATGGCCATAACAGGGAATTGGCGTGTCCGTTATAGTAACCACTGTATTGCGCGGGCTTTATGAAAACCGGTAAATAGGTAAAATTCGGATCGATGTTATTTTCTGCTTTTTCTGACCACGTATTTTTTGAACAACCGGGCACCCCGGCCCAATAAACTGTAGAGAACTGCTGTTGACTGCTGTTGCGCATGTAGCCATTGATCGCCGTTACGAGGCCGCCCGATGCGGGTTGTACGCCATTTTCTTCATCTATGGTAATGGGTAATCTGCTGGAAACTATAAATAACCTTTTATCCATGTCTGCAACTTACGATCCGTATCCTTGGAAGGCGTTAAGCTCATGTTAGAATGACATTATAATTTAACTCCGGTAACAATAAAATAGTTGTTTAATAGCGTGAACCTGGCCGCATTATAGGCAGATTCTAATTTGTTTCTAACGGCCCTTTAATATTTTGTAGGGACCTTAGTCATTGGGTAAAACCGGAATGGCAGATATTGATACCATAACAAATAAAAAATCAGTATCGATGGGGCATGTACTAAAGGTTTTTTTCAGGCATCAGGAACTTTATTACTCTGCGTATATTACCATTGTTCATCAATTTGAGACAGAATTTATTTTTATTGAATTCCTCGATAAGGAGATGATAGATAGTTTCAACGCCTCCTATCTTTCATATGAAGGGGAGAACGGGTTCAAAAAATTAGATGTTTACCAGTCAACTTACCTCCGGCCAATTCTTGGCAGAATAGTTTATATGATCAAAAACGCCCAGCACACCTGCATTGAAGATGCCGGTGAAAATCACGATGCAGAATACATTTGTCAAAATTGAGCGCAAAGGAAACTGTTGTTCTTCAGTATTGGCAAAAAAGTCACTTAACAAAACATCAGCTATCAAAATATCGCTTAAATTCCATAAAAAGTTTTATGGAAGGGAATATCAAAAAGAACACCACTGATCATTTAGCCAATGAAAGAACTTTTCTTGCCTGGGTAAGAACATGTATAGGCATTATGGCCTTCGGTTTTGTGGTAATGAAGTTTTCACTGTTTGTGAAACAACTATCATTGATAATTGGCAAACCGGAGCTGATTCAATCAAAAGGATACTCCTCTGTTATAGGTATTCTGCTGGTAGCGGTGGGGGCAATTACCACACTGCTGGCATTTATACGTTATAAAAAAACGGAAAAAGAAATTACCCTTAGCAACTATAAAAGTTCTTCCCTCCTGATAAATTTACTTGCCGGGTTTATTTTTTTAATCAGTATTTGCTTAATATTTTACCTGGTTAAAACAGCATGATAAAGGCTGGAGCCGGTCATTGTCAATTGTTGTTTGCAGCGAATAATTGCGCACCGAATCCTCATCGCAGAGTAATTTCCGGTAAACCGGGTGTGAAAGCACCTCCCTGTAATCTGTCAGGCGCCCGTTAACTTTTATTCTTCGCGAAACCAGCCGTATACCATGACTATAATCCACGTACCAGTTGATATGCCCGCCATACAGCGGTTGAATTGGCTTTCCATTCAGCTGATGCCATCCATAGATCACAACGTTGCGGCCGCTGATCTTCCCACTGCTCACTACATCTTTTTTTATTCCGGCTATCAGGCCTTTCTTCCCGGCACGCTGTCCTTCAATGATGAGGTGATGATGCCAGAAAGTGATGGCGCTATCGCGGAATGCATATAAAGGAACAGGCTCAAGCTTCACGGTGGCTTGTGTATAAATATCGTTTACCATTTTACGGGTAGGCAGAAAACAGTGCAAACTGTCGGCTATGGCTTGTGCGGTGCCGGGTGTTAGCGGAACCCTTGCCCAGTTCTTTGCATTGCCGATGCTCAGGTAGTCGGGTGTTACATAAAAAACCGCCCTGATCTTTCGGCCGGTACTATCAGTAATAGAGGTATGAACAGGTTTGAACTTTCGCAGGAACGGCGGTACATTGCCGGCTAAGAACTGTTGTTGCACAATGGGTTCGCGGTGATCCCACCGCATACTGTGTGCCAGTTGATAAAATTCGCGCCCGGTCATGGAACCGGGCGGCCTCGATGGCAACGGAAGGCGATTACAGGATGTAGAAAGCAACAACAAAACAATGAGTCGAACCATGGCTACAAGCTAAAGAATTTAATGCAAAAATAGTATAGCAAAAAAAGTTACCTGGTGGCTTGTGCTTTTTTGTTTTGTGATGCCATACTGTATATTTTTATGCCAGTGAAGGCTCCGTAGCATACCAGGAGCCTTCATTTAATAATTATCTTTTGGCAATGAGACGATATAAGAACCTATTATTCCTGGCAGGATCAATTTGCATGCAGCTTTGTAATCTTTTACATGCACAAACAAATTCCGGCGCTTTAATTGCCGGCGACTTTGCCGACCCATCCATTATCAAAGCAAAGGATGCATATTATGCCACGGGTACATCGTCTGAATGGGCGCCGCACTTTCCCATTTATACTTCAAAAGATCTGCAAAACTGGAAACTTACCGGTTATGTATTTGATAAAGCCCCCGAATGGACCACCGGTTCCTTCTGGGCGCCTGAATACTACTTTTATAACAACACTTATTATGTTTACTATACCGCCCGCAGAAAAAGCGACAGGGTTTCGTGCATTGGCGTTGCTACTTCACAATACCCCGATAAAGGTTTCAAAGATCACGGGGTTATTGTAAGCTATGGGAAGGAAGCGATAGATGGTTTTGTATATAACGACAGTGGGCAACTATACATGACCTTTAAAGCCTATGGGCTCGATGACCGGCCAATAGAGATCCTCGGCTGCAGGTTGTCGGCCGACGGACTGACAACCGGGGGGGAAGTTTTTTCTCTTTTGAAAGACAATAACCGCATGGGAATGGAAGGCCAGAGCATTTTAAAGAAAGATGGCTATTACTATTTATTCTATTCCGCAGGAAGTTGCTGTGGTAATGGCTGCAGTTACAATGTACGGGTGGCCAGGTCAAAGCACTTCAAAGGCCCTTATGAAGACTATAGCCGGAACCCGATCTTACAAACAAACGAAGTATGGAAATGCCCGGGCCATGGAACATTTGTAGAGCAGCAGGATGGTAAACAGGTATATATTCATCATGCCTACAATAAGGAAAGCAATGTTTTTACCGGCCGGGAAGGCATGCTGGCCGAATTGGTTTGGAGCTGCGACAACGGCTGGCCTTCATTAGTAAGCAGGCAAAACCGCCATAGTTCAGGCAGCAACATGCAGACGTCATTTACCGAGAAAAAGATCGCCGGCCACTGGCAATGGGATTTCCGCCATGCAACGCCTGTTATAAGCCAGGAAAACGGGCGGCTGTCCCTGTCGGGAACAATAAAAGAAGGGAACAGCGCGGGTATTGCCTTAACGGTTCGCCCGGTAAGCCGGCTTTTTGAAATTATTACCACTGTCGAGAACAGGAATGCGGCATTGAAAGGCCTGGTGTTCTATGGCGATGCGAATGCTGCAATAGGAATAGGCACGGTAAATGACAATATTGAATACTGGATGGTCAGAGACAATAAAAGAACGGTGTTAGCCACTCAGAAGATAAGCGGCAGCGGCACGGTGCAATTGAAACTCGCCATTAAACCCGGCCCTGCCTGTGAAGTGTTTTATAAATATAAAGGAACCGCCTGGCAGCAAATAGCTCCTGAAATCAAACCCGGTATCGGTTTTTTACCCCAATGGGACAGAAGTCCGCGGCCAGGTTTGCATTTTAAGGGATCGCCAAATGAGCAGGCGGTATTTTCGGGTTTTGAACTTATTAACCGGTAAACCGGCCGCCATCCCGCCGGGCGGGGCTGTTTTCATTCCCGGTACTACAGCTATTTCATGCCATTCCCCTGGTGGCTGGGGCCTGTATTTTGCAGGAAGTAACGTTTAGGTTTGCGCAGGGCTTGATTTTTACAATGTAGTTCTTATATTTGTCCTGTCTCTTTCCCGGTAACATCTAATTCACTTTCTTACAGCCTCACCGACAGATAGTTACCACGTTTTAACGATTTCTTTAGTTATTGCATCTGTTTTTGATTTTCGTTTTTTCAGTCAAGTTTAAAGTTTTAGGTAAGTCTTTATTAGTTAACAGTAAAAAAATTAACGTTATGAAGCTTTCTGAGTTTATTGTATTGAATGAAGCGGAAAAAAAGCGTGTCGTTATGAACAATGCAGCGGCCCTCGCTACCAGAACTTCTCCCGGCCTTATTATTTTCCTTTTTCAAATTAATGATTACTACGTTGAGGCTTACTGTAATACCGACGACAAGTCGATTGCGGAATACCGGGTATTGCCAAACACGAACGCGATCAGGCATTACCTGGATCTTATCCCGATCGATGACCTCCTGAACTGATCTGGCGGCCGGTTTTTAAGCCGGCCCGTGTTCATTTCAGGACTTTTCAGAATTTATGTAGGAATGTTAAATATTAAGCCTATCTTCGTGCAGTTATTTTGAGCCTCGCATTAGTATTAGTTAATTACATTGCTTAGAACATCTGCATTATAGTTAGTTCCTTACTTTTTGCCTTCCTCAGAAATTACTCATAATATAATTTCACGGAATGAACATTTATGTATCAAACTTAAGCTTCAACGTACAGGATGAAGACTTAAAAGAATTTTTTGCTCCATATGGAGAAGTTACTTCAGCAAAGGTTATAACCGACAGAGAAACCGGCAGATCAAGGGGTTTCGGTTTTGTTGAAATGTCTGACGAAGCCGCTTCTAAAAAAGCGATCGCTGAATTGGATGGCGCAACGGTTGAGAACAGGGCAATCAGTGTATCTGTTGCCAAACCGAAAGAAGACAGGTCTTCACGGGACAATAACCGTGGCGGCGGTTACAACAAAAACAGGTATTAAACATTTTTTGTTGCCGATATAAAAGCCCCGTAAGGGGCTTTTTGTATTATATTATCTTCCCGGAATTGGTAAAGCGCCGTTCCGTTGCAGGCTTTGTGTATGTACTTCTTCCTCCGGCGCCCCCGCGGATGCCCTGGCGCATTTTTCGCTTATATATAAAGCATTCCCCATAATACACATATACATTTCCGCCTCATTTTTGCATGTGGTGGATCTTGATATTTTATGAATTAAAGAAATTATACAATTCATTTGGTGATTATTATGGGCACCCGGTCTTAAATTTATAGCTGCCTAATTGTGAAATGAAAATGATGAATTCGCCGGAACATAACAACCAAAATGCCGGGCAAATAGCCGCCCGCAGATCGGTTGAGGAAAGTGAAAAACACTCTTTTGAACTGCTGGCTCAGGCAGCGGTTGGTATTACCGTTTACCAGGGCGAGGAAATGAGAGTGGTTGTTGCAAATGAAAGCGCCTGTGAGATCTGGGGTAAAAGCCGGCATGAGCTGCTGGGAAAACCGGTACTTGAAATTTCCCCCGAACTCGAACATTCCCCCACCCGGCAGATAGTTTTACAGGTTCTGAAAACCGGCGTGCCTTTTGAAGGCCGGGAGATACCTATTGAATTCATCCGAAACGGACAGCTTCATAAAGGTTTCTTTGACGTTGTTTATACCGCCTGGAAAGGGCAGTCGGGCGAAATAAAAGGAGTAATAACGGTATACACAGAAGTAACGCATTCTGTGATGGCCCGTAAGAAAATTGAAGAAAAGGAAGAACAGCTCCGGATCGCTTTGCAAGGCGGCGACCTGGGCTATTACGACTATCACCCGCAAACCGGAGAGTTGATATGGTCTGACCGCCTCCTGCAGCTATTCGGCTTGCCAGCGCATACCAAACCGGATATGGATGTTTTTTTCAGTATCCTTCACCCCGACGACAGGGAGCAGGCGCGCAAAACCATCCAGGAAGCGATAGACCCGGCCAATGGCGGCATTTACGATAATGAATATCGGACAATAGGTGCAACCAATGGGAAAGTGCGGTGGCTGCATTCAAAAGGAAAAACAAGTTTTGACGAAGCGAACAGGCCTGTTCGGTTTACGGGTGTCGTTCGGGATATAACCAAAGAAAAGCTGGCAGAAGAAAAAGCAAGGGAAAGTGACGAGCGCTTCCGGAGCACTTTTGAAAATGCCGCCGTAGGTATTGCACACGTAGGTTTGAATGGCGTTTGGTTAAAAGTGAATAGCCGTTTATGTGAAATCGTTGGTTATTCGCAGGAAGAACTGTTAGCCCGAACGTTCCAGGAGATCACCTACCCTGCCGATCTGAATGCCGATCTTCAACTGGTAAACGACCTGCTGAGAGGTAAGATCGACACCTACTCCATGGAGAAGCGATATATTAAAAAAGATGGATCATCAATATGGAGCAACCTCACCGTTTCACTGGCAAAGAAACGGAATGGCCACCCGGACTATTTTATTGCAATAATTCAGGACATCAGTGAACAAAAACAGGCTGAGGAACAGCTGAAACAAAGCGAAGAGCAGTTCCGCACGCTGGCAGATAATATTCAGAACCTCGCCTGGATGGCGGATAGCGAAGGCGCCATTTACTGGTACAATCAGCGCTGGTACGACTACACCGGTGTTAGTGCCGCCCAAATGCAGCGTTTGAGCTGGGACAGTTTTCATCACCCGCATCATTTTGACAAACTTAACCAGTCAATAAAGAACGCCTTCCTGCGCAGAGAACCCTTTGAGCTTACGTTTCCATTGAGAAGATCAGATGGCGCCTGGCGCTGGTTTTTAACAAGGGTGCACCCGTTAAAAAATGAAAATGGAGAAGTGCTTCGCTGGGTAGGTACCAGCACGGATATCGATGAACAGAAGTCGGTTGAAGAACGGCTCGAAAACCTGGTAGCCGACCGCACCCGTGAACTTAAACGTTCTAACGAGGACCTGCAGCAATTTGCCCATGTGGCATCGCACGACTTCAAGGAACCGGTACGAAAGATCAGGACATTCAGCAGCCGGCTGAGCGGCGAGTATGGAGAACTGCTTCCCGAAAAAGGAAAGAGCTATCTGTATAAAATTGAAGATGCCGCTGTACGCATTTATGAAATGATCGACGCCATTTTGCTTTACTCTTCGTTCGACGAGAACGATAAACTGAATGACCAGGTTGACTTGACAAAATTGCTGCAACAGATCATTGCCGATCTGGAAATAGCCATAAATGAAAAGCATGCAACAGTTGAGATCGATGAGTTGCCGCGAGTTCAGGGCTCCTCGATCCTGATGTATCAGCTATTTTCAAATCTTATCAATAATTCACTTAAGTTTTCAAAAAAGAATGAACCGCCGGTAATTAAAATATCATCGGGGCTGCAGGGCACAGATTATATCGAAATTCTTTTACAGGATAACGGCATCGGGTTTGCGGCCAGTGAGGCAGAAACAATATTTAAGGCCTTTGCCAGGTTGCATTCAAAGAGTGAGTTCCAGGGAACGGGGCTGGGCCTGGCTTTGTGCCAAAGGATAGTAGAACGGCATGACGGTGAAATTTCTGCACAGGGTGAAGAAGGCGTGGGTGCTTTATTCGTTATTAAATTTCCAATAAGCCGTGTTATTTAATGATCATTACTTCAGCAATTCCTTTGCCGCGCTATTCTACAAATAGCGGAATACTATTGGGGCACGCTTTGCTTCAAAGCCTATGAGTTTGGCTGTTCGCCCTTATTTATATGCCTGACAGATGACAGCGCTCATTGGAGCTATCATGGGGGCGGCGCCGAATTTTTCGGCGAGCTCTTTTTCAAGTTCGCATCTTATCTCATCTATCATTTCAGGGTTCCGTTGCCGTATCTCCTCAAAAATAAAACCGCCGTCAACCAGGCCGGCTGCCGCTTCCCTGGCGGTTGCACAAACAGAGGATAGCTGAACTTTTTCGATAGTCATATTCGAAAATCCTGCCTGTTCCAATAACGGCCTAATTACATCTTCATCACTCATAGAAACAGCCGCGTTGTACGATTCGGGTAATGGGCCTTTCAGGTATTTTTCTGCAAATAATTTCGCTGTTAAGGACATGGCGTTATGCTCCAGTTTATCCCATGTCGTAAACAATAACATACCGCCGGGTTTTAAAACACGCCAGGTTTCGGCAAAGGCTTTTGGCCTGTCGGGAACGAACATATACCCGAAGCAACAAACAATAAGTTCGAAACCGTTGTCACTAAAAGGGAGTTGCTGCGCATCTATTTTTTGCCAGTCGATGTTGGCATGTCTTAATTGTTTCCTGGCTTCCGCCAACATTTCTTCACTGATATCGGAAGCAATTAGTTTGGCGGACGATGGGATCCTTTCCCTTATATGGCGTGTGACCCGCCCCGTTCCGGCGGCAATTTCCAGGGCAATAGATACCGCATTCGGATCGATTCGTTTTGCAACTTCTATGGCATAGGGTTCAAAGAACAGCGGGCCAAAAAAATGATCATAATGAGCGGCGCCTTCTATCGGGCTGGCTGAAGAAGGAACTTTATTCGAAGCATCGTTCATAAATTATGGTATTTACCTGAAACAGCATTCGATCATCAGGGGATATTATTTTTTCAATAATGTTTTTGAATTGCAAATTATACCCCTAAAAAAGCCCAATAAAGGTAAAGGATTTATACTTTCAAATTGAAGGATACTCCTTATGAATGGCCGCTTTATCAAAACTGCATGTTTCAATAAAAAGAACGGGCGCTATGGAAATAGGCCCGTTACTGTGCAAATGAGCACTGTTATGTAATCAACCGAAAACTTTACAGTGTCCCTGCACCACCATATTTAAAGGATTATATTTAGGATTGGGCTTACAGCCGAAAGCAATGTTATGCTGATGTAAAACTATTAACCTTCCGGCCTTCAAGAGGGAGCCTGATGTTTCAAAACAGGGCAGCAAATGTTACATACAGCATGCAAAAAGGGCGTATCAAACCTGATACACCCTTACAAGCTATTTCGATCATGCCTTGCTGAGGTCTTACGACTACATCATTTTCCGGCAACGCCCCCCAAAAAAACATGAAGGTCTTTTGCCAGCACCAACGGGCATTCCATGGCCGGAAAATGTAAGGCTTCATCGTAAGCACTCCATTTGTCAGGGTTGCCCATAGGGCCAAGCAGTTTCTTTAAAAGCGCGCCATTTCCGCCAAATGCGGCCATAGCCGATGGAACTTTGGGCGGCTGCCAGGATTGTTCACCCGCTTGCTGGCTTTGCGTTCCCCAATCGAACGACATATTCATTGAATCATACAGGGTGTTGGCGGTTGATGCCCCCAGTTTATTAAACCAGTACAGGGAAATATTTGTAAGAATGAGATCCAATGCTATTGCATCTTCAGGCAATGCTTTTGATGCATTTGTCCATGTACTGAACTTTTCAATGATCCAACTGAGCAAAGCGGCCGGACTATCAGTCAGCCCATACGCAAGTGTCTGCGGTTTTGTAGACAGTATTTTTAAATAAGCGGTTTCATTCTTTTCATAATTTCTAAAACCGGCAATAGTATTTTTTTCATCTTCCGGAAAAGCGCTGGTATCTGCAGGCAACATGCCCATACCTGTAATTGAGGTAAAATCGGTATTTACATGTGTGCCAGTCAGGCGGTGGGCGGCAATGGCAGACAACATACCCGTAATGCCAGCCCCCATATCTGTTCCATGCACCGCAAATCGCTCATAACCCAGTACTGTCATAAGCTCCGCAAACAAGGCGGCGATCCTGATCATATCCCAGTTTTCATGATGAGAAGGAATCGAAAACCCAAATCCGGGAATGGAAGGAATGATCAGGTTATAGGAAACACCCGCTGCCATACCGTGCGCTTCAGGCTTTGCAAGTATCTCAGCCAGTTGTAAAAATTCAACAAACGAACTTGGATAGCCATGTATCATCAAAAGCGGGATCGCGTTGGCATCAGGGCTTTTGATATGTACAAAATGTACGGGCTGACCATGTATTTCGGCCATGTATTGGGGAAAGCTGTTAAGGTATGCTTCCTGTTTTTTCCAGTCAAAACCGGTTTGCCAGTAATTCGCAACTTTTTGCAGGTAATTAACAGGTACCCCTTTTTCCCAACCGGCTGATCTTTCCGGCGGAAAACGCGATAAGGCTAATCTTGTTTTCAGATCATCGATCTCCTGTTGCGGTACATTGATTGTAAACGGCCTGATTGAAGGATTCATATAGCGTTTGATTTGTTGAAGTAAAATTGCAACAAAAAAGAGGCTGCCCAATTATCCCGATTTCGGTAATACTGGTACATTTTACGGTTGGTATTTAAAATGACCGCTTTTTGCCAAATGGCAAATAATTCCGTTTTTGTAAAAACTACTTTTGTACCATTCGATCACATCTAATATTAAAAGAATGGCAAAGACAGTTCTGGTTACAGGCGCTTCATCGGGAATAGGTAAAGCCACCGCAATTTATCTTGCACAAAATGGCTATAAAGTTTATGGCGCGGCACGCCGGGTTGAAAGACTGGAAGCGCTAAAAGATACTGGTATTAAGCCAATAGCGCTTGACGTTTCAAAAGAGGAAAGTCTGACCGCCTGTGTAGACAGGATCATCAAAGAAGCAGGAAGCGTAGATGTTTTAATAAACAATGCCGGACTGGGCTCTTACGGCGCGCTGGAAGACGTGCCGATGGCTGAAGCCAAAAATCAGTTGGAGATAAATTTGTTTGGCGCAGCGCGATTGATCCAATTGGTATTGCCTCACATGCGTAAGAACAGGTACGGAAAAATTGTCAATATTTCGTCTATTGGCGGCAAAGTAAGCCTACCAATGGGCAGTTGGTACCATGCCAGTAAATTTGCCATTGAAGGACTGAGCGATTCCCTTCGTAATGAAGTAAGACAGTTCGGCATCGATGTAATTGTAATAGAACCGGGTGGTACAAGATCGGAAATGATAGCGGTTGGATCTGAAGACCTGATGCGTGTTTCGGGCAATTCGCCCTACAGCAAACTAGCCAACAGTATACAAAAAATGTATGCAGATATTGAAAAGAATGCGGTTGACCCTGTTGTAATAGCCTCACTGATCAAAAAAGGTATTGAAGCAAAGCATCCAAAAGTTAGGTATATTGGCGGTGCCATGGCCAAACCAATGTTATTCATGCGGAAGATCTTATCTGATAAATTATTTGACAAAATGGTAATGAGCCAGATGAAATAGAAGGTATGGAACGACTTATCAATTATTTATTACATTTCGGGCATTTGAATCAGCAGCAAATAGAGCTGATAAAAAGCAGGATCTGTATAAAGACGATCAAAAAGGATGAATACTACCACGAGGCCGGAAAGATACCACGTGAGATTATTTTCTTAACCGAAGGAATCGTGCGCGTCTGTTACTATAGCAATAATGGCGATGAGATCACCAAATATTTCATTGACGAAAACAATTTTGTTGCAGATATAAATAATTATAACCAGGGCCTCCCTTCCACCGAATATATACAGGCTATTACAGATTGCGAATACATTGTATTGTCGAAGACAACGATGGAAGAATTATCAATGACGATCATCGGCTGGGATGCCATTATTTCTAAGATAACCGCAAAAGCCATGGCGGAAAAAGTAAACAGGATCAGTCCGATGATGACGGAAGATGCCACAGAACGTTACCTCGGATTTTTAAATAAATTTCCCACGCTGGTCAACCGGATACCACTATCGTATGTGGCTTCTTATTTAGGCGTTACGCAATCGTCGCTGAGCAGGATACGGAAAACGATCAGATGAAAGCATTGATTGATCATTTCAACCCATCGCTCAATTGCTCTTTGGAAGATGGGCTACCAGTTCTACCTCTAATTTGGCTTCAGGCATATATAATCGCACAACCTGGACCCGGGTGGCTGCAGGAAAATCGCCCCTGTAAAATGCTTTGCGGGCATTATTGTACTTTTTCATTGCCTCAATATCTGTGGTGTACAGGTTTTCCTTTACAACATGCTGGAAACCGGCGCCAAAACTTTTTAACGACCGTTCCAGGGCACGATAAACCTGCGTTATTCCCTCTGGTGTCACTTCCGTACTAACAGCACCGGAGATATACAGCATGTTGTCTACCTTTATTACCTGTACATACCCCGCGGTGGTATCCTGTTTCAGCTTATTATCCCAGTGCCATTTTTCTTTTGTGATCTCCTTTTGCTGCGCCACTAAAGCTGTGTTTGCCAGTGAAAGCAGGAGCAGCGCCATGTATTTTATGAAACGGTTGTTTTGCATAATACGTTGAATTTGTTGTTGCCCCTAAGATAAATAGAATTACTGTCGGTGGGGTTACCGGCTGATGCCATGATTTTTACGATTGGGACTGATAGGAATTTTTATTAATACATTGCGGTAAGGGATAAAATAGTAATTTTCATTGATTTTTATCCTTATGACCATCATTCCAAAACAACTGTTCTCCTGCGGTAAAATTGCTTTGCTGTTCTTCCTGCTTTTCGCTTCGGGCACTGTTTACTGTCAGCCGGCCGGGTCCGCCGCCGATTCCGCAAAGATCTGGTCCTGGCTCAACCGGGCCGATGAGCTGGCAGCGGTATCCCAGCTCGATTCTGCCCGTCAGTTCGTTACCCTCGCTTTACATGCCAGCAACGAAAAACGAATGCTACGGGGACAGGCATATGCGCATTTAAAAATGGCCGATATCGCTTACCGGAAAAATGAAACCAAATCGCTGGTATATCATGATTCCACCGCGTTGATGATCGCTACCCGGTTAAGAGACAGTTTCCTGCTGGCGCTTGCCCATTACCAGTTAGGTCAGTATTACCTGGAGGACGAAAAGTATGAAGAAGCGCACCGGTTTTTCAATAAGGCTTTAGCGCTAAGGTTTGCCAACGATCAATCATCCTATACCGCCGTAACGTTTAATGATATCGGTTTTACGTATGGGGCCCAGGGGCATTTAGATAAACAGGTTGACTGGTACCTGAAAGCCATCAGGGTATATGAAAAGAATAAAGACCCGCAGGGACTTGCGCAAACAGTGAGTAACCTTTCAACCGTATACAACCAGCTGGATAATCGAAAAGAGGCCATGGCATATGCAAAGCAGGCGATGGCGCTGCGGGAAAGTATCGGCGATGTGAACGGCCTTTCTATTTCGTGCAACAATATTTCACAGTTGTATCTGGGTGTAGATTCGCTCGACCAGGCGATCAGATACCAGCAGCTGGGACTTAAATACGCTGAAAAAAGCGGCGTTAAACTAAGGATCTCGAACAGCTTTATAAGTATGGCGCTTTTGCTGAACCGGCAAAAGAAGAACAAAGAGGCGCTGGAATATGAAAAGAAGGCGATCGCAATTTTGCAGGAGTTAAATGAGCTTGGCACCCTTTCACGCCGGTATATCGCCGCTGCTATATTGTCAAAAGCTATGAATGATTCAGCAACCGCCCTCGATTATTTTCAGAAAGCGTATGACCTTTCCGTACAGTTGAATAACAAAGAGAACCTCAGGGATATTTACCTGCATAAGGCGATCTACTACAAGGATAAAAAAGACTTTTACAATGCCTATGAAAATTACAAGAAATATATTGTATACCGCGACAGCCTTATTTCAGTAAAAACCAGGGCCGATATTGCTGAAATAGAAACACGGTATGAAACCGAAAAAAAAGATTTCGAAATTGCCCGGTTAAATACAGAGCAGAAAATAAGACAACTGGAAATTGAAAAGCAAAAGGCCATCATTTCGGGGAATACCCTGCTCGCAAAACAAAAGGAAAATGAAATTACCCTGCTTTCGCAGCAACGCGAGTTGCAGGACAGTAAAATAAAACAGCAGGACCAGGAACTGGAAAAGCAATTGCTGATAGCCAAAAACAATGAGCAACTGCTTAAGTTGTCGGAACAGGAGAAGCAGTTGAAAGAAAAGGAATTGAAAGATCAGAAACTGTTGCAGCGGGTGCTTGTGGGGGCGGCGGTAATGCTGATATTGTTTGCCGTAATACTCTTCAATAGATATAAGTTGAAGAAAAAGCTGGAACAGCAAAACCAGTTGTTAAACGTAAGAAATGATATTGCCAAAGATTTGCACGATGAGATCGGTTCTACCCTTACCAGTATAAAAATATTGTCGGAGGTATCGAAGAACAACCTGGAGAAAGATCAGCAAAAAGCGTTTTCGTTCCTGCAGAAGATAACCGAGCAGTCGTCGCAAATGCAACAGGGAATGAGCGATATTGTGTGGGCCATAAAACCCGATAACGATAAACTGGAGAATATGCTGGTTCGGATGCGGGAATATGCCAGCCATACCCTGGAGCCTAAGAATATAGAGACCATTTTCATTACAGAGGAACCGGTGCTTTCGCAGAGCCTGAATATGCAGCAGCGGCGCGATTTTTTCCTGATCTTTAAAGAAGCGATCAACAATGCGGCAAAATATTCACAGGCCGGCAAAGTGGAGATAACGATCAGGAAAGAAATGAACCAGTTGCTGTTACGCATTTCCGATAATGGCATTGGCTTCGATTCCGCTAAGGAAACATCTTCAAATGGTTTGAAAAATATGATGGCAAGAGCCGAAGCACTCAAAGGTGCCGTGCACATCCAGTCTGCACCTGGTAAAGGCACTACGATTGTAGCTAATGTACCGGCTATGTAAAAAAGCCATCCCGGTAAACCGGGACGGCTTTATTAAAATAGCGTTCTGTTTTATTGTTTAACGATCTTGGTCATATTCACTTCTTTCCCTCCGTTTTTAATTTTGATCATATAAACCCCTGCAGGCAATGCAGAAATATCAAGTTGTGAGTTAACCGCACTCAATACGCGCTGCATAACCGCACGGCCATTTACATCGAACATGCTCACCTCCGATCTTCCTGTTAAACCTGTAAGGTTGATGTTCACAATATTCTTAGCCGGGTTCGGGAATACCGATACTTTCTGTACATCGCTGGTAACAACATCGGCGCCGCGGCTGGCTGTACCCAATTGTACCCGTAATGTATAACATGAAGTGGCACTATTAGCGCCGTTCCAGCCATACACCCGTGCATAATAGGTACCTGCGGTATAGGATCTGCTGATGCTTTCACTGGTGGTGCCGCCTGCCTGTGAAATAGCGAGCTGCGTACCTGAACTGTTCAGTATTCTCAGGTCGTAATCGAATGGCAGGTTGGTAAGTGTAACAGTAGCAGTGCCACCGGTAGTGATCACAAAACGGTAATGATCTATATCACCGGTCGGACTGATCAGCCCCGTTACATTGGTATTGAACGGAATGGTGGCGGCACCGGAAATGGTTCCGTTGGTTGAATTATCCAATGCACTTGCGCAGGTTGTTGAAATGGTAGTGAACTGGGCGGTTGCATAAGAACCGCTGCCGGCTGAACAGTTGGTTCTTACCCTCCAGTCGTATAAGGTGGCAGAAGTCAATCCGCTTAAACCAACAGCAGTGGAAGTTGTTCCGGTGGCGGCGTTGATCCATGTAGACGATGAATTGGCTTTATAATCCACATCATAGCTAAGGGCGCCGCTTACGGCCGACCAACCCACCGTGGCACTGGTTGCGGTTATTGCCGAAGTAGTTAAACCGGTAGGCACAGTGCAGGTTACAACCGGCGTAGTAGTGAATTGTGCGGTTGAGTAGGAACTGCTGCCGCTGGTGCAATTGGTTCTTACCCGGTAATCGTACGTAGTGCCTGCGGTAAGGCCTGTTAAGCTTACTGAAGTGCCCGTTGTTCCGGTGGCGGCATTGATCCAGGTGGAGGATGAGGCGGCTTTATAATCCACGTCATACGATACCGCGCCGCTTACCGCCGTCCAGCCTGCTGTAGCCGATGTAGTGGTAATAGCAGAAGCGGTTAAGCCGGAAGGTGAAGCACAGCCGGTTCCGGTTGTGATCGTGAAATTGGTATTCGAAATATCGAAGAAAATATTTCCTACCGCTTCTATTTTTATTCTTGCCGTTGTAGACGGGGTATTGGGAATGGTTACCGCCTCGCTGCCGTCGTTCGGCGTGCTGGCTACCAGGGTGCTGAAGGTACTGCCGCCATCTGTTGAGATGGATATTTTTACATTGGCGCAGCTGACAGGAGCCGCGGTGGTATTGGCTACACTCCATGTAATATTCTGCGATGAATTACCCGCCCATGAAACCGCTGTATTGGGCGCGGTAACGGCGAATGGACCTGATGAATTGGTAACGGTAACCGTCATGTCGGCAAAATTGGTTTGCCCTACGCTTACCGGCGCTGTTGAACTATAAGGGGCATTGTCCCTTACGGTTAACCGGAAGTTCAACGTTCTTGATACGGAGCTCAATGCTTCGGTATTGGCGCCCGCATCACCGCCCGGCAGCGGACCCGACACCAACCCCCCTGCAAGGATTGTCGACATTTTGGGAAAATACCTTGTTGGCGAAGTGGCAGGCGGCATCGAGATCCAGTTGGGACCGGATGCTTTGGTTGGATTGGCCACACTATTGGAGCCAGTTTGCCCGGATGCAACATTGTTATTTTGTTCCCAGCAATAGGTAAGCACATCGCCGGCATTGGCATCGGTAGCCGAACCGGTAAGTGCAAACGGCGTGCTGATGGGAATGGTATAGTTGCTGCCGGCATTGACAACAGGCGTTGCATTGCCGGTGAGGGCCGAAGTTACCGGGCAGGTTTTGCCGGTAAGGTTACTCTGGATCTGTGCAATGGATGCCTGGTGAAAAATATCAATGGAGTGCGGCGCAAGGTCCTGGCTGGTAATGCCGGCATACCCCATGATGGTAATGCCCGAACCTGGCTCCATGTTGACCCCGGTGCCTTCATTGCTAAAAGAGAAGGTATGGTTGGCGCCCAACTGGTGCCCTACTTCATGCACCACATAATCGATATCGAAATTATCGCCCTGCGGAATGGCATCGGCAGGTGAAGTAAAGCCGCTGCCTTTTGAATTGTTTACACAAATACAACCGATGCAGCCGGCGTTACCGCCACCGCCGGATGCACCGAACAGGTGGCCGATATCATAATTCGCGGCACCGATCACTGAGGTGAGGGTGTTTTGTAACTCACTGTTCCATGCGCCACCTGCGCCTGAACTGGCCGGGGAATAAGGATCCGTTGAAGGGTTATAGTAAAACACACTGGTGCTTGCCGCTACCAGGTTAAGATGAAGGGCCAGGTCCTTCTCATAAACACCATTGCTGCGCGTAAGCGTAGCGTTGACGGCAGCCAGCACCAATGCAACCTGTGAAGCGCTTGTTGCGCCGAAGAAATTGGAATACTCGGCTGTAACAGACTGGGCCAGCCGCAATGTTTTCAGATCGCCGGTCGACCTTGCTACCCGGGCATTTACCTGGCTGGTGATATCTGTTGCCAACTGGTGCTCGGGAGTAGAGCACTTCCAGGGTAAAGCGCGCGGTTGTTTTTTGAAGACCGCGTAAATAGTGTGATCGGCAGAATAGGGCTCGATGAATTCAGTGGCCCTGCCCGCACGAAATACCATCGTTTGAATGCCCTGCGGCGAAATACTGAGCTTCAACAAGGCCTCGCGGTCGGTAATGCCTCTTCCTGAAAATGCCCGTATTTCGGGGAACTGCGCCTGCAAGGCAGGTTCGAAATTCGAAGCCTCAACAATTTCGAACTGTTCAATTTGTCCGTCGGCGTTAGGCAAGGTGATAATAACAGGCGTAGCCGTAGCCCTGCCTGCAGCTTTGAACACCTCATTCCTGAAAGGAGTGAAATCATCAAGGCCAAACAATTTGAAATCGGTGGGAAATGCCAGCCGTGATACGGCTTTGTCGGTTGTGATCCTGGCGTTATCGGGTTGTTGCCGCCAGTTGTAAAAGTCTTGTGCAAGCATGACCGTGCTGCACAACATTGCTGTTGCGAAGAGTAAGTACTTTCTCATGTGACTAGTTTAATGGTAAAAAATGGAGACCAGGATAAATTTAACTTTTTTTCAGCGATTAAAATTCTACCGGTTCACATTACCCATACACCACGAGCAATGAAGCGGTTTTGCTCATAGTGAAAATACTGTTGCATGAGTAGTTCTACAATTATTGCTTCTTTGTATGCATATGTAATAAACGGAGAACGTGAATTATTTGGCCACAGAAAAATGCAACACATGCTTTTCATCAAAGTAAGTGTTGATATGCGAGATCACTTTAATGTTGTCGAGGAAAGAGCTCAGCGGTTTGTTCTTATATATTGCCCCTGTAAATTTCTTTTGTAACAGTAACGGATCATCCAGTTTCGTTTGTATTCCAAACCACCGCATCAATACCGCCGATATTTCATCGAGGCCGGCGGCTTCAAACATATATATCCCCTGCCGCCAGCTTAATGTTTTTTCAGCAACAAAAGGCGCCTGGGTAATTTTACCGTTTTCCGATACCGCCTGCAATCCGGGTGTTATCTTCACTTTGTTTTGCCCGGCAGAAAGATGAACAACACCTTCCACCAGTGCCACCCTGGCTGTATTGGCGCTATAGGTATTTACATTGAACTCCGTACCGGTCACTTCTACCGTATTACCAGCCAAGTGAACGATAAATGGTTGTTTGGGATTGGTTGCTATTTTACAATACGCTTCACCGGTAATGGTAACCTCCCTTTTGTTTTGCGTAAATTTTGAAGGGAAACTTAAACTGCTTGTACTGTTCAGCCATATTTCCGAACCATCGCTCAGGTTAACCTTATAATCCATAGCCACAGGTACTTTAACGGTATTGATACCAACAGCCGTTTCGCCGATGGCCCGGTAGCTTAATGTATTATTGTCGTTATCGAGGTTGAGTTGTCCTTTTTGCAGGTTGCCTTTGCTGGCGCTGAGATCTATCCTGCTTCCATCTGCCAGTTGCAATACCACGCCTGCGGCAGGTGTAGTAACCGCTACTGTATCTGACGGCATTTGTTTTCCGGTATTGAATTGCGTCATAAACCACCAGCCACCGGCTGCAATAATGCCAATGACGAGGAAGGCGCCGATACCCCTGATCACTTTTCGCTGGCGTACGAGCTTTTGCTGATCGTGGATCTCGCCCGAGATATTTTTCCAGTAACCCGGGTCGTTGAGATGACTGAACGATTGGGCTACCTGTTCCCGCGGCAGCCGTTTCACCAGCTCGGCAAATACAACCTGCGCCTGTTCATCGCGGGCAAAAAGTTCCTGCAGTTCGCGGTCCTCTTCGGCCGTGAGCGAGTTGGTAATTTTACCGAGGAACAGGTATTGATGATAATCGGAGATGGTGGACATATTAATTAGACAGGTTTTTATTTTTCATTCACTAGTGCCGGTCAAAGATTTTTCTTCAGGGTGGCCCGCAGGTCTTTCAGGGCGCGGGCAATATGGTTGCTGACGGTATGTTTGCTGATACCCAGTTTTTCAGCGATCTCAACATGGGTGAGCCGCTCTATATATTGCATTCTGAACACCTTACCCGCCATGGCAGGCAGCTGATCGATGGCGCGGTTGATGATGTTTCCCAGTTCTTCGTTCTCGAGCGGGTAACGCATAGCCTGTTCCTGCGGAAGATAACCTTGTTTCAGCCTGTCGTGAGTGCGCAGTTTCTCCTTTAAGTTATAAGCCCGGTTCCTTACCGATTGATAGAGATAGGCATTTAATGAAGTGGTGATGGTTTCGAAAATGCGGAAATACCATAGATCGATAAAGAAATCCTGCACCAGGTCCCGGGCCGCGTTTTCGTCGTTCAGGATCGACAGGGCCAGTACATACAACCGGTTCCTCGAATTGCGGTACAGATATTCAAAAGCTTTTAAATCATTGTTACAAAGCCTTTGAAGCAGCAGTTCATTATCTGAGTAATTGTCAAACATGCAATTGGAAACACCCGCAAAGGCGAACGACAAATCTATTGACTTTTTTTATCGGTTGAATAAAAAAGCCGTTTTTATAAAAAAAATCGGGTGTTGACTAGTGAATGGGTGAAAAAAAACGGTCTACCTTCAAATACCGCCTTTTAACTGCCTATCCTTTCGATGAAGATCTTGCCACTGACAGATCACATTTATTCAACCAAAACGTAACTATTATGACAGGTAAAAAAGCACGTTCGCAATAGCCTATTAATTAAAAACCCCTCGGCCGTGGGAAGCTTGGAGGGGTATCGTCCGAAACATTACTGGTAACATTTCAAACTCTTGCAATTTATGCAAAAAAACAGGATTTTTTGTAGGGGGCAGGCTATTGCCTGTTCTTTGAATAAAACCAACTGGCTGCGAATAATGAGAACAAGTGCCATTATATTCATGACAATGTGCTGTATGGTGCATTTGCTGATAGCTGCTCCCGGCCGGGGGCAGAACAGAACAAACAGGATCATCAGCCTCGATTACCATAATGCCGCTTTTACAACCGTGGTAAAGGCCATTGAGCAAAAGTCGGGGTTGATCATCATGTATGAACTAACCCCTTCGCTGGAGAACCAGAAAATAAGTATAACCATAAAAGACAGGCCGGTGGCCGAGGCCCTCGACCTGCTGGTTACGGCCAGAAATCTAAAATGGAGCCTGAAGGAATCGGAGCATATCATCAGGCTTGAAAGGGTAACGGTTACCCAACCACCACCTCACATTGCCAATGATGAGGCCCTGATCGATTCGGTGCGGTTATCAGGTATCGTTAGGGACACCAAAGGAATGCCGCTGGAAGGCGCAACCATCGCCATAAGGAACGGCAATGCCTTTGTGACTTCCAATGCTGCCGGTTATTTCTCCATTATGGCAAAAGAAGGCGATGTGCTCATTTGCACATTCGTTTCCTTTGAACCGCGCTTCGTTACCGTTTCACCGGGTATGAAACGTAGCGGCGCTATTGGTGAGATCGTGCTTACCCAGGTTATCTCCGGGCTCGATGAAGCGGTTGTTATTGCCTATGGCACTACCAGCAAAAGACTGGCAACGGGCAGTGTTTCCACTGTAAGCGGTGAAGAAGTGCGCCGCCAGCCTGTGAGCAATCTGCTGCAGGCGCTGGAAGGCAAAGCGCCCGGACTGTTCATTTCGCAGTCGAATGGTTCACCGGGAAGCCAGATGAATATCTCCATCCGGGGCCAGCTTTCTATAGCCAGTGGTAAACTGCCGCTCTTTATCATCGATGGCGTTCCATTTGTTGAAGCGCCCATCAACACCATCGGTAATTCAACTTACGGGGAGCAGGGCGCTGCCGGACTGATAGATCCCATGAACTCTATAAATCCGGCCGACATCGAAAGCATTTCGGTGTTGAAAGATGGCGATGCTACCGCTATTTATGGAAGCAGGGGCGCCAATGGCGTTATCCTTATTACCACAAGGAAGGGTAAAGCCGGCGTAACCCGTTTCGATCTCAATGCATATACCGGCGGTGGTAAAGTTGCCCGCACCGAGCCTATGTTAAACCTGCAACAATACCTGGCAATGCGTAACACCGCATTCGCCAATGATAATGCTACCCCTACTCTTTCCAATGCACCGGATCTTAAGTTATGGGACACTACCTCATCAACCGATTTCAATAAAAAATTCATTGGCGGCACGGCCGAACAAACAGAACTCACCGGAGCTTTTTCAGGCGGCAGCGACCGCATGCATTATCTTTTTTCCAACACATACAGGCACGAAGGCACCGTTTATCCCGGCAGCTTTGGGTATAAACGTTTTGCCTCGCATCTCAGCGTCGACAATACGTCACTCAATGGCAAATTTACCATAACGGCAACAGCGTTGTATACAAAGGAATCGAATAACCAGTCGATGGGCGACCTGGCAACCATTGTTTATAAACTGCCGCCTAATTATCCGCTGTACAATGCCGATGGAAGTTTGAACTGGACCGGTGCCAACAACCCGCTTTCGAATTTGCTGCGTTCATCGCAGATCCGGTCAGACAACCTGCTGGCAAATACGACGCTGCGTTATGCGATTATACCTGGCCTGAATGCAAAGGTGAGCATGGGGTATAACAAGATCAACCAGGTAATTACGGTACTGAACCCCCGTAAATCGATAAATCCGAATACCAATACACAGTCTTCCGCTTCCTATAGTTCCAACTATGTTGAAAGCTATATAGTGGAACCGCAACTTGATTATACCAGCATGGTGGGCAAAGGCAGGCTGACCGCAACAGCGGGTGGAACCTGGCAGCAATCGGGCTTTGTGCAGCCTTACTACGTTATTGCCACCGGTTTCTCCAATGACGATCTCATGAGCTCATGGATCGCCGCTTCCAATATAATTTATAAGAGCAGCGGTTATACCGCCTACAGATACGCGTCGGCATTTGCCCGTATCAATTATGCATGGAAAGACAGGTACCTGTTCAATGCAACAGGGAGAAGGGATGGTTCTTCGCGCTTTGGACCCGATCGTCAATGGGGTAATTTTGGCTCCCTCGGTGCCGGGTGGATCTTCACCGGCGAACCCTGGATGCAGAAAATGGCGCCCTGGCTAAGTTATGGTAAACTGCGCGCCAGTTATGGCACCATCGGCAATGACCAGATCAATGACTATGGTTATTTGTCAACCTATGCTTCCTCCAGTTATTCATATGGCGGCGCAGGTATTTATCCGGCCCGTATCGCCAACCCCAATTATGGCTGGGAAACCAGTCGTAAAACCGACCTGGCGCTGGAAACGGGTTTCCTGAAAGATCGCATCCTGTTCAACGCCACCTGGTTTAAAAGCCGTACCGGCAACCAACTGGTGAATTCCCCTTTATCATCGCAAACCGGTTTTGCTTCCTTTCAGGCTAACCTGCCCGCGCTGCTTGAAACTACCGGCTGGGAATTCGAGCTGAAGACAACCAATATCAAAAGCAGCGACCTTTTATGGACCAGCTCATTCAATGTCACGATGCCACGCAATAAACTGATTTCATTTCCCGGGTTATCAAATACGGCATATGCGTATGTATACATCGTTGGCCGGCCCATCAATAATTATAACGGCTATCAGTTTACCGGTGTTGAGAACGGGATAGCTACCGTGGCTGATCTCAGCAAAGATGGCACAATTTCCCAGGGACTTCAGGAAACGTTGAAAGGAGATTTTTATATGATCGCCACCAGTAACCCGAAATACTACGGCGGTTTAAGTAATTCTGTTCAGTATAAGAAACTGCAACTGGATATTTTGTTCCAGTTTGTAAAACAGGTAAGGCCGGGTTTCAGACAGGCCAATCCAAATGCCCCGGGTGCTATGGTTAACCAGGATGAGCATATTTTATCAGACGGGTTTAAGCCAACTGTTACAGCAGGCAGTACGGCATCGAACGCTTACCTGAATTATTACCTGGTATCGGATGCGGTTTATTCTGATGCCAGCTTTATCAGGTTGAAGAATATCAGCCTTAGTTATGAATTGCCCGCTGCCTGGATGAAGGCTGCCAGCATTCGATCGGCCAGCTTTTTTGTAAGAGGACAAAACCTGCTCACCATTACAAACTATTTCGGTATCGATCCTGAAACAGGAAGCGCTGCGCTTCCTCCCCTGCGCCAGATAATTGCAGGTATTCATTGTTCACTTTAAACACCGGAAAAATGAAAAAGAACCAGTCAATATATTTATTCGTTGTGTTGCTGTCTGGTATTGTTTTTACCGCCTGTAATAAGCTCATCGGGATAGGCGCCCCCAAAAACCAGTTGGTGACCGAAAGTGTTTTCAAAGACACTATTTCTATTGAAGCTGCTGTGCTGGGCATGTATAGCAAACTGGCCAATTACAATCCCGGTACCGATGTGGGAACTGCTACCTCTTTGTTCAATGGGCTTTCAGCAGATGAAGGCTATTATTTCCCCGGCACGTTCTACGACGATTTTAAGAACAATGCGCTAACGCCTACACTCTACTATATCGATGGCTACTGGAGCAATTTGTATAATGTTGTTTATACTGCCAACTCCATCATGGAAGGCGCCGGTGCGGCTGCGTTGCCCGAAGGGTATAAGAACCGGGTTATGGCCGAAGCGAAATTCGTTCGCGCGGTATGTTATTTCTATCTCGTAAATGAATATGGAGAAGTGCCACTGGTGCTTACAACAAGCGTAAGCGAGTCGAATGTACAGCCGAGGGATAATGTAGGTAAGGTATATGATCAAATAGAAAAAGACCTTACCGAAGCACAGGCCATGTTGCCTTCCGATCTCCGGTACTATGGCGGTAACAGAACCAGGGCTACCACCTGGGCAGCCGGCGCACTGCTGGCCAGGGTATATCTTTTCAGAGGCAAGTGGTCGCAGGCAGGTGCAGCAGCAAGCACTGTTATCGGCAACCCGGGACTTTTCTCCATGCAGCCCGATGCTGCCAAAGTCTTTCTGGCCAATAGCCAGGAAGGGATCATGCAGTTCGTAAATGCCATTCCCTCTTCCTGGATGGCTACCAACCTCGGCGCAAGCGCTGCTGCGGTAACACCCAACTTTGTGTTGAGCGACAGCCTGTATGCAGCCTTTGAAACAGGCGATGCGCGCAAGGCAAACTGGGTGGGCATAAAGGTATATGGCGGTAAGAATTACCCTTACCCGGCCAAGTACAGGTATATCAACGGTGTTGGCGCTGTAGAGCATGCGCAACTGCTGCGCATGGCTGAGCAATACCTTATTCGCGCAGAAGCCCGCACGCAACTGGGGCAGTTTACCGATGCGGCAGCAGACCTCGATGTGGTGCGAAAACGGGCAGGATTGGGCAATACCACCGCCAATGACAAACCTACGCTGATAGCAGCCATTGAACATGAATGCAGAACCGAATTCTTTTGCGAATGGGGGCACCGCTGGCTCGATCTGAAAAGATGGCCCGGCATTGCCAACCCTGCCGTTACGCGGGCCGATGAAGTGTTGGGTAAAGAAAAAGGCACGTTATGGCAGTCTACAGATATGTTATACCCGGTACCGCAACCGGCAAGGAATGTAAATGTTAACCTGACTCAAAATGCAGGTTATACGAACTAAGTATAAAAATTAATTACCACAATATTTAAAAATGAGAAAGAACCTACTGTTTATCCTGGCTTTGTTCCCCGTGATCGGATTTGCGCAAACCGGCGGCGCCTGTACCCTCCATATCAATATCGGCAAGGTGAAAGCATCCAAAGTATGGGTAACCTGGTACGAAGGCGATCAATATAAGCTCGACACGGCAAACATCAGCGGCGGAAAAGCAACGTTTCATATTAACCTTCCCTACCCGCTTGCCGCCAGGTTATGGCTCGATAACCGGGGATTTGGTTATGAGAATGGCAACCGGCCCGATATGCTGTACTTTCATTTGGAAAAGGGCACTATCAATATCAAAACGACAGACTCGGTTAAAAAGGCGGTGATAACGGGCTCCAGGCTCAACAACGAAATAGCTGTTTACAGAAAATATGTTGCACAAACCATGGCAAAACTTGAAGACTGCAACGCAGCCATCATGACGGCGCCCGAACAAAAAAGAAAAGATACGGCTTTCCTGAACCCGATATACGCAAAGCAACAAACCGCTGTTGCCGAATTGAAAGAAAAGGCCAGAAAATTTGCAAAGGAAAATCCCGATAATTATGGTAGCCTGCTTGCATTGAGCGAAACAAGCGGCGTGCATATCGATCATGTTGTGATCAGTCCGTTATACGACGGTTTATCGGCAAGGGTCCGCAATTCGCAGGATGGTAAACGTTTTGGGCAACGCATAGAAACATCGAAACAAACAGGCATTGGTTCTATTGCGCCCGATTTTACACAGAATGATGTGAATGGCAACCCGGTGAAACTGTCTGACTTCAGGGGGAAATATGTGTTGATCGATTTTTGGGCAAGCTGGTGCGCACCCTGCCGGAAAGAAAATCCAAACTACGTAAAGGCGTACAATACATATAAGGACAGGAACTTTACGTTATTGGGCGTATCGCTTGACAAGGAAGGTGATAAAGACGCGTGGATAGCGGCCATAAAAAAAGACGGACTGGAATGGCCGCAGGTGTCGGACCTGAAGTACTGGTACAATGCCGTAGCCAAACTATACGACATCAAGTCGGTACCCATGAATTTTCTTCTAGATCCCAATGGAAAGGTGCTGGCAAAAAATTTAAGAGGAGAAGACCTGTTAAAGAAACTGGATGAGCTGTTGAAACCCCTGAATTAATAAAAAAACTGAGCCATCTGCCAGCCGGCGGATGGCCCAATTTATAAACCGTTCGTACTTTATGTTTTCCTTACCCCGTTCGTTTTTAAAAACTCAGCCAGGGCCTTGATGCTATCGGTGTTGAGGTAATCTACGCCCAGCTCGATCATCCTCCGCCAGCCTTCCATATTATCAGGGGCATTCCACAATCTTACTTTTTTACCTAATGCATGTCCCTTGTCGACGATCTTTTTAATGGTTTCCCATTCATTGGCCGGCGGTTCGCCTTTGCCTTTCCATTTGGTATAGTTGATCATATTGTCGCCCATAACAGCTATACGGGAAAGAACTTCCTTATTGTAGTTGTCACTGAGCAGGCCATCGAACCATAAAAATGAAGGGTATACATTATACGTGTGTGAAGGCGGTTTACTGCCTGTTACCATTATGGTCAGTGTAGGACAACGGGTAATAGCCGGATATTTTATTAAAATATCGATGAGTTTATTGATAGCCGGGATCGCTTCCGTTTTTACGTCCAGCATCAATATCATCTCGCGCGATGTATCGGCATATACGCTGCCATTATTGTTTTGAATATTTTCCGACAATGGTTTAAGATACAGTTCTTCAAGCGTACGGTGTTGCGCCGCGTCGGCTGCATTGCGGGCCACGAGTAGTTCATTGTCGGCGACGTTTAAATAAACATCAACTTCAATAGACCCGTACTTCAGATTATAAGCTGCATAAAATGGAGACCCCTGCTGGTAATCATTGTGGGAATGTGCGTTGGCCGTAGTGTAAATGTCGGGTTGTGCGAACGCATAGGAACATGGAAATAAAATAAAAAGCAATAACTTTTTCATACCAAATTTACATTGATCGTTTGTTATGTCAGCAACTGTTAGTATTCAATTGCTAATCTACAATGGGTTAAAATAAGTAAATGGTCTGAATTAGTGTAATTTTCTTCCGAAGGTTATGAATGGCCTTATAGCTTCGACAAATAAAATTAAATTTATCGACTGTTGCAACAATTTTACAAATAAATCTGACAAATACTTCGGGGATACGGATGGTTATAACGTATTTACCTGATGAATATTGTTCGTGACCGGCTATTAAAAAGACGCCCTGGCAAATTATCTGCTAAATGTATATTTTAGCGGGCACTAATCTGTACTATGAAACAAATAGCCTTTATGCTGCTGCTGGCAGCTTCTGCCCTATCCTCTTTAGGCCAGGGCCTTACCGAAACCAAATACTGGGATAAAAAAGGTGACAGTACCGGTAAAGAGAATGCAGTTGCATATACTGTAACTACCTATGCAGATACCTCCAAAAGAGCATACACTAATAAACGTTACGCAATTAACGGGCAGCTGAGATCGGAAATTTCCTATTATGACAGCAGCGGTAAAAGATGGCAATATGAAGGAAGCTATCTGACCTATCACGATGATGGCAAACCAAAAATAAAAGGCAGTTTTACAAAAAGCAAATTGAATGGTGAGTTAACTACCTGGCATGCCAACGGGCAGTTAAAAAGAAAAGATCAATATGTACTGGATTCATTGATCAGCGGCCATTGCTATACAGCTACGGGCCAGGATACAACCTGGTTCCCTTTTCATATTTCTTTTAAGTATGGAAATGACATAATGGAAATATCGCGTTTAATTGGTAAAAATATCAGATATCCGAGAGCCGCTTATAAAGCTGGTGTTGAAGGCACCGTGCAGATCCAGTTCATTGTTGAAAAGGATGCCAGCCTGTCGCATGTAAAAATACGCCGTTCAGTAAATGCAGAGATCGATGAAGAAGCATTACGGGTTTTCAATTCGATGCCGGCACGCTGGAAACCAGCTTTGGAAGATGGCGAGCCGCAGCGGGGATATGGCATTCTGCCAATCATATTCAAATTAGAGAGGTGAAATAAAGTTGGTATGTGCTATGGATTGCAACTAGTTAATCGTTTTTTTTCCTGGGAATGGCGGCTGAGTGGCACCAGATGGTATGGGTGATGCTATAAAGCTATTGAATGATGAACTGGTCCTTACTCCGTGCATGCGGCATTCCTTTATTCCATTTATTAGTTTATCGTTCACCAGTAAATACCTGTCCATCGCCGCACCAAAATGGTAGGCAGCATCATTAAGATCATCTTCGAGATAAAGAATATCATTGATGGCCGATTTGTAATCGTCACCACCTGAATGTAACTTGATTGCCTTGTCATAATAATGGGCGCCCATTTCATAATTATATTCCTTATTGAGAAGGTTGTTGTAGTTTTTGTGCGGAGAAATATTTTTCATATAGTGAAGCCTTGTTTCATCAAGTATTGTCCGTGATATACCCATATTGTTTTCACCTGAGTTATTTATTGTAAAAAAGCGGCCAAGCTTAAGATAATGATAGGCTAAGAAGCCATTTCCCAGCAAATAGTCATTGTCGTATATATCCATTATTTGAACAATGGAAACCAGGCAATGAACATATTCCAGACAATATCTGGCTATTTCTTTATCATCTTTCAACTCTTTCTTCAATTCCAGCCTTTTTTCGTTCAATTTGGCACAATAGGTCAATTCAATTAGACGCATGTATTGAGTAGAGATTGTAAAAATAAAATCTGAAAACGAGGGTAATTGCTTTATATTAAGTTCCTCAATTTTTAATTTAATATGAGCAAAAAGAATAACTCCTTCTCTGGTATCAGGAAAATTCGAAAGATTGTGTCTGATCTTTACTTTTACGTCTGGAAAAACCTTACCATTTTCCTGGTTTTTTTTATCGAAATGCTTTTCAAATTTCTTCTGGTCATGCAGGTCTGAGAATTCTGAATTATGAGATGCGGTTTCAAGTATCGGCGCTAATATGAGTTTTTCCAGTACGTAAAGAAAAGGAGTAACGGCAGTTTTATCCTCCTGTTCGCCTAAAACCAGGCGAAACAGATATAGTATTTTACGTAATTGAAAACTGTAGCTCCGTATCCTGCTTGCCTTCTGAAAATAATAAGCCGATAAATAATAACAACAGACGATTGTTTTTACACTCAATTCGGGTTGCTTCCGGTTAAAAAGGCTGTTAAGTATATCAAAATCTTCCATGCCCGGTTTGCTATCAGTATTGCAGGGCGACTTTAATTCAGAATTGTTCACCTTACTCAGATCTAATGACACGTCCTTAAGCTTATTCGCATCAAATATATCTTTCAATTGATGAATGTCGTTACCGTCGGGAGTTTTCAACATTGATAAAAGGCAATCCCCCAAATGAGACAGATAGTTGGCAATATATTTATAGTGGATTTTTGTCAGAGCTGTATTATGGATGGTGAAATTACGGGGCCGTACTGCTTTGATAATTCCTAAAATATAGGAATTTCGAACAGGGCATATTAAAAAGCCATCAATTCGCTTCAATACATATTGCATTCCCAAAATATACATATTCATGGCTATTACAGGAACCCTGTATTCCCCGGCAAATTGTTTTACATAAGGCAGGTGAAAATTTATTATTTGCTCAATTTCTTTCAAATACGGCTGTGGTATCTGACCTGTGATCTTTTCCGGGTGCCATTCTGCAAACCTGATACTGTTTTTGAGATACAGAAGATTGCCCAACTGCATAAAGAAATTGGAAATAATGGAGGTGTTGGTTCCGCAGTGTTGGCCTATTCTATCTGCGAGGGAAAGGAATCCGCCAAGGGTTACGGCTGTTTTTGTAGAGGTGATCCCTTCTACCCCCATCTTTTCCTGGATGACCATCTTAGCCAAAAATGCCTGATTGGCAATCTGGAGCAGGTCGCTTAATGAGGAATTGAGTTTGCTTACTTTTTCCTGGTTCCCGATCAAATATGCATTGTCAGCTTGCGCTTCGTGGTCTGATAACCGGGCATAAATGAAGTTTTTAGTATCAAGAACGGCATCGGAGTATAATGCCAGGGCTTCCTCAAATGATTTCACTTTTTCAAAGACCAACCCAAGTTTGAGTTTATATTTGACCTGTATTACATAGTCTTTCATGCTTGCAGATGAACAATTGCTTTGCAATACTCTCAAAATTTCCGAATAAGCGATTATGGCTTCATCATATTCCTGGTCGAAAGAGTGGAGGTCGCCCAATATCCCATTCAGATAAGCATTTGAATATACCGACACCTGCCCCCCTTGCTGATCGTTTCCGGCATTTCTGGCAATATCTTTTAATTTTTTCCTTACGTGTTGTTTAATGAGGTACGATTCATCTAACGTAAAATTAAAAGCGGCGGATTCCTCTTCAAACGTTTTTGATAAATAGAACATTTCATTCACTGTCTTATTATAATACTTATAGTCGAACAACCCTATTTCGGTTTCGCGTATATGATTAAGCGATAGAAACTCAATAATGTGTTTGATATGGTCACGTAACGCAGGTGTTCGGGATGCGGAAAGCACCTCAGGCATCAGCTCAAGGTGAGTTAATGAAAAAGCAAAAGGATGAAATTTGAGGAAATGATCGAACAGAAAAGAAAGTGAAACAACCAGGTGATCGCTGTATTTTTTAAAACTGGTGCCATATCGTACAATAAAAGGCCGGTACAGATAACTGATGAATCCTATTCGTTGTTGCTGCCGGAAATCAAAATACAGAAAGTTACCTGTTTCATCACCTTTTCCCCATATCGAAATCAAATTTTTGTTATCTGGTTTCACCGGAAGGCCGATCCTTACGAACTCATGGATCAGTCTGATCAGTTTTTTAGGCGATCCATTGCTTCTATAGGTAAGGTAAACAACAAAATTTTGCAGTAACAGGTTTACCTTAATAGCGTCATTGATATAATTTTCCTTCTTTCCCTGATATTTATCTGGATCTACATCATAAAGGCTATTAGTACCCATTGTTTTATGATGTATTAGCTGATACAGGTACTCCTGTATACCTGTACTTAAAGAAGTACTGTCCTCGAAGTTTTTCTTTAAGAGACTATCTATATAAAAAACATATGTAAAAATACTGCTAATGGAAGACTGACGATCGGCAATATCGGCCATAGACGCATCAAACATTTCACGCCCTGCTATAAAAACAAAAGGAGCCTCCGTATTGGTAAAGAAACTTTTTAAACCTGAAATGATTTGCTGAATAGCCTGCACTCTTGTCCGCAATTGGTCGAAATAAAGTTTTTCCTGTGCCTGGTCTGTCGTACCAGTCGTGTTTTCTGTTATAGGTGGTTGTTCTACTTTATCCAATTCATCGAAAATAAAAATAAATTTTCGTTTCAGTTTGTCTGCTATCTTATTTATAATCCTGTTTAATTCGCCCTCAATTTCCTTGGCTGATGCAATAGGATAACTTTCCACTTTCTTAGGCCCGCTTAATTTGAACACAGAACCCAGTTGCTCCAACGATAACTCGCTTTCGCTATCATTTTCGAACGACATGGCTGCATGACAACGCTTGTCGAGGTTATCCAATCTGTTATAAATATCATATCGTTGACTAAAGAACCTTATCGTTAGGAGTAAAATAAATATGAGGCCTGTGGTGATCAGAAAGCCGGGAATAAAAAAGCGTTTCAACAATTCCGTTACAGCAGACACGGAAATATAACCGTGGGAAGTACTGAATGCTTTCGCAAACTCATCATTTTTGTACAGAAACAATAAAGAGGTAAGTACAAATAAACCACAGAATATTCTTAACATCAGACTGAGCAGTCGTTCCCACCAAAGGTATCTATCGATCTTCTCATACGATCTTAATTTGTCTTTGAGATTACCTACCAATTGTTGAAATATTTCAGTCTCGGTTGGGTTATTGGAGGAGATAGTAAGTGTTATTGGTGTAAGCTTTCCATTCTTATCCAAGCGGGAATCATTATACTCACTAATTGCTATATTTACAAAACTGGTTTTTCCCATTCCCCTATAACCTGTTACGAGAAATACGCCTTTGCCCGACTCGAGCATCTTACCGAATTTCTCAAGCAAGCCATCCCTGCCCACGACAAAGGGCTTGAATTCGGAGGAAGAATTTTCGGCGTTATCTTTTTGACGTTTGAAAAGCTTTTTATTCCACTTCCGGAAAATACCCATATTCCCCTCTTTCTCTTTAGGCTGTTGCTTATCCTGTAATTTAGGCGATCGATTTTTATGGGGTAGGTTGTCAAAAATAAATGTGCCATTTAGCTTGATTGCCATCCCTTTGACAAAAGTTTCGGGACGATCTGATTCCTCAAACAACTCGTTTTCGGCACCTGAAGTGTTACTTTCACTCATAAAAATGCGGGTCCTTTAGTATTTTTCGAAATAATGTTAAAAGTTATAGGCTTCAAAAGGATTGGGAAAGGAAACACAAGGTGAGGATTGGGATACTAATGAAAGAGTAAGCGATAATGATGTTTTGAATAGAACAGGGGGAAGATAATTGATGACCATTAATTAACCAACAAACCGTGCTTGATATAGATCATTTTTTTCACTTCAAATTCGCTCAGCCGTATGAGTGTTCGGTACACATTTGTTAGTGGCTATTTATTTTCATTAGAAAGTAAAATAACATCCTGGAGTAATAATAAACTGTGAAAAGGATTGTAAGGTATGAAGATATTATTCCACGACAGTGAGTAAAGGTATAAATAGAATATGAGTTGTAATTAATGAAGGAAGCAGGAAAGTTTACCATTCAAATTTATGGTTAAGGTAATTGTAGCAAAGCCATTTTATACTCTCCTAAAAAAGAAGATTTAGCATGCTACGCACGGAAACAGTCGAGACCGGGACATTGGATTTGATCAAAAGCTATCCCCGCAGGATCTTTTCCATTTTCCTGCCTTTTGCCAGTTCATCCACCAGTTTGTCCATATACCTGGCCTGTTGTGTCAGTGGATCCTCGATCTCTTCCACCCGGTATCCACAGATCGCTCCGGTAATGAGACCGGCATTGGGGTTTAGCGTGGCCCGCTCGAAGAATGTTTCAAATGTTACTTTTTCTTTTATCAGTTGCTGCAACATCTTGTTATCGAAACCGGTTAGCCATTGTATTACCTGGTTTAATTCTTCTTTTGTGCGCCCTTTTTTCTCTACTTTTTCCACATACATAGGATAAACAGAGGCAAACGTAAGTTTTGCAATGCGTTCACGATGTTTGTCGGGATTCATCATGCCTTTGTATTTTAACGTTAATGTGATAACGAAGATACAAAATTAGATATTTTTTGGGGCCGCTGCCCTGATTCGCAAAAAAAGCCCGTACCGGTATAACCGGAACGGGCTGGGCTTATCGTGACTGCCCGATCTGAAATACTGTTTGTTCATTATTGCTGGTAGGCGCCTATGTCAACAGCGCCGTTAACTACCCTCGGTTTGCCTTCGAGATCTTTTTCTGAAGCATCTGTGATCCAGGCCGGATTGCCTGTGCGTAAGCAGGGGCTGCCTGTTTTCACATGCAGATCGGGAGTAGTTCCTACATTGATGAAAAGCGGGTCTTTGAATGCCGAATGCGCATCCTGCCCGGTTTTGGATCTATAGCCGGCGAAGGTATCGTAACCGGTATTACGCCAGTTTATCCAGATGTCGGAGGCGTTCCCTCCCGGTGTATACCAAACATTATAGTCGATGACATTACCCGATTGCGGCGAAATATTCTCCAATGAGAACAGGGTGTTCTGATTATTGGTATAAAAGACATTATTTCCGATAGTACAATTGGAAGCTTTTGTCATATAGAACTCCCCGGAGCCATCATTGAGGGTATTATTCTTAAACAGGGTATTATTCCTGAAGACAGAATTGATCACCTGCCCGCTTGTACCGGAGTCATAGCCGCCGATGGCAATACCGGTAACCTCGTTCAGATAGATCAGGTTATTGGTGACGATGATATTACTTGCTGTGCCATTCTCTTCATGGCCCACTTCAATTCCATATCCATTTTGGTAAGTTATGTTCCGGTCAATTTTAATGTCCCGGCCGCCATCGACATATATCCCCGCGCTTGTTGCATAATCGGCCCTGTTGTTGAAGCAGGTATTTCCCCTGATAAGGCCATTGCGCGCCTGATCTACCTGGGCATTGGAGCTTACTCCATAATGTCCGATCGCTGCAATGCCAATGTTCGAATTGTCGTGTACGTTGTTGTTGGTAATAGTGAAACCGTCGATGTTGCCATCTAAAGATAATGACTCGCTGTAGCCGGTGATGTTGTTGGCGAATTCACAACTGTCGATCACCAGGTTGGTAATGGCATTTGCCTGCGCAGCTCCATAACCATATACGATAAATGGTTGCGAATTTTGACTGTTACCCGGGGTTGTTGAGGCGCTGGCGGTCCAGTTAATGCGTTTAACCTTCACATTACGGAAGGTAAGATCACTGGCGCCGCCGTTCTTACCTGCCGAAACCAGGATACCCACTGCATTGTTCTTCGTAATATTTTGTATTGTGAGATTACTGAACACGAGATATTTCCTGTCGGTGATGGTAAGAATGGTAGTGCCTGATATTTTTGAGCCATCGATGATCACCTGCTCATTATTGTAACTTGTGAAGGTGACAGGGTTTCCCGCAGTACCGTTAACCCGTACCGTAAGTTGTTCAAAGTAAGTTCCTCCTTTGATCATCACCGTACTTCCGGCTACGGCGGTACTAAAAGATTTCTGGATCGTTTTCCAGGCGGTGGCAAGGGTTAAACCGTCATTCTGGTCGTTGCCCTGCGCTCCATCAACATAATAAATACGAATGGCAGACGGGTTGGCAAGGTTGTCTTTAGGATTTTCAGTACTATCTTTTACAATAGCATCTTTTTTACAGGAAAAACAAAAAAAGAGAAAGGATAGAATTAAAATGTTGCGCATTAACATAAGGTTTGATTTGTTAATGCCCCCAATAGAAAAAATAGTGCCGTTTTTGCCGTTACCTAAATAGATATTTACCTGTAATATGAACATTAAAACGACTGCTCCACTTTGCGATAGCGAAATGAAGTCGCGCAATCGATTGATCAGGCTGCTGAAAAAAATTAACTTACCATACCTGGTATATTTCCCGGGAACCTGTCAGGTACATTTCATGGTATCCGGCCATTTTTTCCTGCATCTTTTTCGATTTCTCCACATCCTTTTTCATGTCTTCCCAGCTTTTTTCGTAAGCAGTGAGGTTGTCGTATTTGCTTACCATTATTACCCGGTTGTATTGTCCGGTCATGTCGGTCATCACGCTTACGAATTCATTGTCGTCCGACATCACTTCTTTGAACAGTTTGGCCAGTTTTGATGCATTACCGGGTTTGCAGATGAAAATGTCGTGTACTAAGATCATAGCTGAATGATTTTAATTAAAGTTACTTTAATTAAAGTTTACATATTTATTAATTGATGGGTGTTATGTTCAAAGGTTCGCCACCGGCCACGAACGGCTTGCGGATCAGATAAAGAATTGATTTAAATATTGAAACGGTATTATTTTGGGCTGAATCATTTAGCCGTGGTCGTCATCGTTATAAGAAGTAATGAAGTTTGTTGCGGAAAATTATAACTTCAGCAACCCAACCTTATGCAAAGTATTCACTGGTTTGTTGTCCCAGAACAGTTCAAAGTCTTCCAGTGCGGCGGATTGGTAGCTGTCCATTACATCCTGTAACGTTAATACTTTTTGATTGGTGATCGACAATTCTTTGAGGATGGCCGCGAGCCAGTCGCCCTGTTCGCGGCTTACGCTGATGCTGTACTTTTCGCGTTTGTCCTGAAAGGTAAGTGAGGTCATTTCCCAGCTATTGCCTTTTTTACTTTTCGTAAAATGTTCAACGAGGGGCTGTTTGCCGAGGTACACGATCCGGGTAGTGGGTTTGGGTGCGGTATAAATATCCTGTTCCAGCACTTTTTCGATATAGTCGGGTGCAATCTTCGTTTTGGGCACTTTAAATTCGAACCATTTTTGCAACGGTTCATCGAGGCCGATGCCGTGCATATAATTGAACAATGATTTCTTTAAACCAAATGCAAATTCTTCATGTTCGGCGCCTGTTTCATCGATGTGCACGAGATCGTTATTGGCAAATGCGCCTACCAATGCCGATTCTCTCTTAACCCTGAACCTCTCCGGTTCCATACCTATGGGACTGTGCACCGTCATGGTGAACAAATGCCAGAAAGCAGACTGCAAAACCCCGGCGCGAAACATTTGCCGCACCATTTCAAGCGAATCGATGGTTTCCTGTGCGGTTTGCGTGGGAAAACCATACATGAGGTAAGCATGCACCATAATCCCCGCTTCGGTAAAGTGTTTGTTCACCTGCGCTACCTGTGCTACGGTGATGCCTTTTTGAATCAGTTGCAACAGGCGGTCGCTGGCTACTTCCAGTCCGCCCGAAATCGCAATACAACCAGAGCGTTTCAACAGCAGGCAAAGATCGCGGGTAAAACTTTTTTCAAAACGCACATTGGCCCACCAGCTCAAGGTTAGTTTGCGGCGGATGATCTCCAGCGCCAGCGCGCGCATCATGGCGGGCGGAGCGGCTTCGTCAACAAAGTGAAATCCGTTTTGCCCGGTTTGTTTCATCATCTCTTCCATGCGGTCGACCAGCAAAGAAGCGGCTATCGGCTCATAGAGTTTGATATAGTCGAGCGAAATATCGCAGAACGTGCATTTGCCCCAATAGCAACCATGCGCCATTGTTAGTTTGTTCCAGCGGCCATCGCTCCA
Organism: Niastella populi; assembly: GCF_002078015.1. Taxonomy (GTDB): domain Bacteria; phylum Bacteroidota; class Bacteroidia; order Chitinophagales; family Chitinophagaceae; genus Niastella; species Niastella populi. The sequence continues at coordinate 36,955 of NZ_LWBP01000199.1, forward strand.
CATGCGGTGCATGGGATTTACCACTTCTATGGCCGAAATATATTTATCGAGCAGGAAATCGCTGTAATCGGGTGTGCCCACCTGCGCCTGTTTGTAATCGGAGCAGCTTTTGTTATTGATATATTGAACGGCGCCGTTCTGCAGGGTAAAAGTGCGTTTCAGTTCTTCGGTTGAACGATGGCCTTCTACCAGTTGCACCAGTTGTTCAAGGGGCGCTTCGCCATCGTCGAGAGTAATATAATCGTAAAATTCAAATACACGCGGGTCGCTGAGCGAACGCAGTTCGGTATTGGCAAAACCACCGCCCATGGCCACTTTTACATTGGGACAGTGCTGTTTAATCCATTGCCCGCAACGCAGTGAGGCGTACAGGTTACCGGGAAAAGGAACGGATATAGCCACCAGTTTCGGTTGCAGCGTTTCCATATGTTCTTTCAGCAGCCTGATCAATAGTTCATCGATAAAGGTATATTCCTGTTGCAGGGCGTTGTACAGTTCGTCGAAGCTGTTGGCGGAACGGCCCAGTTTTTCGGCGTAACGGCTAAACCCGAAATGTTCGTCGATACATTCACTGATAAGATCGGAAAGATCTTCGAGGTACATGGTGGCAAAGTGTTTGGCTTTGTCCTGGGTGCCCATTGAGCCGAATGCCCAGTCGAGGTCGGTCAGCTGCGCAAAACGGCTGGCCTCGGGCAGAAAGTCGCGTTTGCAAATGCGGTGTGCGAGTGTAGGGTTATGTCCCTGTAAAAAGTGCACTACATCATCGATGGTGTAAATGTAGTCTTCCTGCAGTGCCACCATGCGGGCGGCGTTTTCCGACAATGGTTTGTCAATGCGGTTGATGCGGTTGAACAGTTCCTGCAGCCCTTCCTGGCAGAACAGGGCCAGCGTTACCTCTATGCCCAGATCGCTCTGGAAGGAACGGATATTTTTGGTGTTCAAAAAGCCCTTCAGATAAGCCGTCGCCGGATACGGCGTGTTAAGCTGCGTAAAAGGCGGAGTGATCAAAAACACAGGAACGCTCAAAATCAATAAGTTTTGGGCAAAATTAAGCTAAAAAAAGCTATCAGTGTAAGAATGGGGTTATCAGGGAGTTAGGGGAGTTTTTACCCTTTCCATTTAACTCTGTCTAAATAGTCCTGCTGCGCTTTGGTTGTATACTTTTCTTTGAACTCTTTTACATTTTCATCAAACGCATCTTTACCTGATGAGGGATAGTATTTCTCCAACAACAGCATGTCAAATTCAAAGCTGAACTCACTGTCATGTATCAGATCGAACAACTCAGATGTCGGATAACGGACGTTATCTTTGTCAAGCAGCATCGCCGTTTTTAGGATCGGCCATATTTCTCCGGCATGCCCTTCTGCCATCAGTTTGCAGTCTGCATAATGGAACATCAGTTCATAGCTCGCGGGAAATTTATCTGTGAATTGTTTATACAGGTCAGATTTTAATTGAAAATCATCACTACCTAATCCCATGTACGCTGAGCCATAGTGGGCCATGATGGCGCCGTTGATAAGCAATGCCGTATCCGGATATAATTGGTCCTGTGATAAAACGAAATGGCTGAATTCAGCTATAACTTCCGGTTCGGGCTTGCCGGATAATATTATATTTCGTAGCAATTTCGCCTGTTCGGAACTGTCTGTTTCCTTTCCATAATTCCTCAGGTAATATTCTATTAACATATAATGTGAGTTTGCATTGGTACTTCAGGAGCACAAAAATAAGCATCTCACAACTTATTATCCCTAAGCACTTTTATCTGCAGCGGCTCAGGCAGCTTTTTGTCATTGACATACACATCGAGGATAATGGTTACGTCGGTATGTGTGTGGAAAGGCATGGAGTAGTTGAAGGTAACCGTTCTTTTGCTATTGGGAGCTATTTTACCGGGATTAGTGAAGTACAACCCTTCGCTGTTATTTTTGGGAATTAATTTAAGCACCATCTCTTTATTTCCGGCATTGATCAATGGCAGTTCCACTTTTTTTGCCTGTCCGGGTTTTAAATAACCCAACGCCATTACTTTGTAACGCAGGTGCAGCTCACTGCCGAAATTGTAAGGATAATCATTTTCGACAGGGCGTTCGCCGGGGATGATGTTCCCCTCTACCCACACATGATTATACTGTTTTCCGTTTTCACTGAAAATGAAGATCTCCTTCGAGAAGAACCCGCTTTTATAAGCGGGATCGAAGGTAATGGTAAGCGCTGTTCTTTCGCCCGGTTTAACCTCACCGTCATGCTTTTTTTTGCCAATACAACTGCAACCGGTATTAATAGCTGTGATGGTCACCGGCTTTTTACCTGTATTACGAAAATAAAATGTGTGAGATACCTTACCATCCTTTTCATGAATAGTACCAAAGTTATATACCCGCTCTTCAAACACCAGGGACTGTGACAGTTCCTGGGCCTTTAGCGATTGTACCCAACTACCGGTAATGATCAGGAGAATAAGATATCTCACCATTTTTTTAGAATATTGTCATTTAAAAGCGGGATCAGTTGGCATATACATCCAGCTCGGCAATACGGAAATTATTGCTACTGGTTGAAGTTCCATAACTCACTTTCAACCGCAGGTACCTTGCCGTTATGGGTTTATAAAACAACACATAATTATAACCTGATGCATAATTCAGGTTTGCCCGCAAAGGCGATCCCAGCAGCTCATAGTTGATACCGTCGTTACTGACAGATACTTCCATCTGGGTGGGGATATTGGTGCTGCTGGTGGTTGAATACAACCGGAAACCGGTTACATTCTTAGCCGCCTGCATATCGAGATCAACCTGTACAGGTGAACCGCCCCATCTTGAATAGGTGCTGGTAACGCCATCGAGGATATTGCCCGCTGTGTTTGGCGCCGGGTTGAAATTTACCATCCATGAGGCCTTGCTTTGTAAGGTTCCGGTTACATCGGCCGCCGTGGCATTGTAACGGATCCGGCGCAATTCAATGTTCAACACTACATATACAACTTTAATAGTGGTGTTGGAAGTGATACTTCCTATTGAAGGATCAGATACCGTTGTAAGTTTTATGGGAACCATATAAGCCGGCGCCGTCAATGTATTAAGATCGGCGGGGTTCACTCCTATTGAAAATGAATCAACGGAAGTGGTTTGCCCTTCCATGATCTTTGCCGTCAACGACTGGGTAGTAAGGATACCGGCCGGCAATTGCGCATAGTTTGTATTGTTAGCTGCATTATATACCGCTACCAGCGAGTTATCGGGTTCGGCCGTAACAGTTACATCGCGGCGTACCGGGTTGGTGGCATACAATGGTATTTTGATGGTTCCCGGAAGACCCGAAGAAAGATTCAGCCAACCGGTTGAAGCCGCATCGGGAATATTCACCACGGAATAACTCAGCGAGTTGCCGGGCATATTGCCAAGGTTGGTATTGTTCGTAAAGAACATGGTTTCAGCGTTGCCTTTGATATCTGCTGCATCATCCTTTTTACAGGAAAAGAGCACCGTCATCGCCATGCACCCTATAATATATTTTAGCTTGAGCATATTTCAGGTTTTGATTGGGGTTATCGGTTATTGACTGCACTTGTTCAGCGCATCGTTTGTCCAGGTAACGTACGACGATTTGTCGGCCTGCAATAAAGTACCGGAACCGGCCTGGTCCCACCAGACTTTCGACCAGTCCATATCATATTTGGCACCAGCCGTAGATGAGTTGTAGAAGATATGGCCTGCCCCTTCGTTCAGTTTCCAGTAAGCCAGCAGTCCATCGGCGTTGGGGTCTGCACCGCAAAGGTTCAGTTTTATTTCACTGGCTGTAAGTGCGCGGCTCCATACCCGGCATTCTGCAATACGCCCGTTGAAATACTGTCTTGTATCATACCCGCCCCACATTTGTCCGAATGTCAATCGTGAGAACTGCATTACGGTGGAGCCGGTTTTCTCAGCTACCTTGTTACCATCTACATACATGATCAGTTTGGCGCCGTCATATGCCAGTGAGATCGTGTACCACTGGTTGGCATTGAAGTTATAAGCAAACGCACTGCCTAATGCACCTATCAACTGCAGCGAGTTATTAGGGTTACCCAATTCGCCGTAACGCAAACCGATAGAAGTTGCCTCAGACTGGTCGCTCCACGACATCAGCGTTTGAATTGGCTGGGGATTCGAGTTGCCGTCGCCGCCTCTGAAACTATACACCAGGTTTTTTATTTCAAACGTAAAGTTGGGAAGGCTGACTGCATCGCCCGGGTTAAAAAGGTAAGTAGCATTGAAACGGCCGCGTGTGCCCGGCGTACCGGTTGTAGCGCCCTGTGCATTGTTCATCGACAATGCCGGGAAGTTGATGATCCTGGCTATGCGCAGGAAGATGGTGCGGCCCGATTCCAGCACATTCATTCCGCCCCCGTTTACGCTTTTAATTTTCAGGGGTATCAGGTAAGAACGGCCATCCACTAACGGGGAGGTAGATATTACTTTTACGCTCACCGGTGTTGAGGTGGAAGAACCGGCTTTAATAACCGTTTCGAGATTGGTTACATCTATAGCGGCGGTAGGAACCGCAAAATAAATGGTGTTATGCTCTTTGTTATAGCCTGCCACCGCTGCGGTATCCAGTGCAAAACTCACCTGCATATCTTCCGTTGCACGGAAGGTGGTGGTTGCGGTAACGTTGTATTCCGAGGGCGTATTCTCCACGGCAAATTTAACAATGGGAGTTACCTCGGTGCCGGTGATCAGCACTACGCCGTCGCCAAACTCAGCTTTCTTGCAGCTTAGCGCATACAGGGCGAACACCAGGGCCAGGTATGTTCTGATATTTTTAGTCATGATAGTTAAGTTTTGTTGGCATTACTTAGCTGCCGGATTAGCGATCTGGATACAACGCCTTACATTATAATATGGCACCCCGGTCTTCGAATAATAGTCCCGGTCGAAGTAAAAAGCGCCAAAACCGCCTTTTTTACCCTGTGTGGGGTTCCAGCGAGCCATTCCTTCAAGGGAATACATTCTTGTTCCGTCGGTTGTGTTCAGGTTGCCATTGGCTTCGGTAAAAGGTGTACCGCCATTCTCTGAAAAGTCGCCAAAGTTTTCGGTTACGATAAACTTGCCAGGTGGAACGGCTGCCTGTACCGCATTGTAATAGTTCTGGAGGTTAGTTGCAGTTTGAATACCACCGGTGTTTTGCGAGTAAGCCTGGCGAATGAAGTAGTTCGCATACTCACCGGTAGCGGCCGGCGGCGCCACTGAATAGAAGTCGATGATGAACAATTTATCGGGGTATTTGCCTTTGGGGCCAAAGAACTGTCCAACGTATTGTACCAACTTTATGAAGTTGGTATTCGGATTGTTCAGCCACTCCCCGGCTTCGGGTTCCCAGTCTATGTCCAACCCATCGAGGTCATTGTCGAGCACCTGGTCAACAAGGTATTGCCCGTAGGTGGCAATCCCCTGGTCGTTCCTGTTGGCGGCCGATGTGAGGTCGAACACGGTACCATCTTTCAATGTTATTTTGGTATTGAACCGGGTGATGGTAGGCGCCACAAAGCGGGTGCCTTTTTTCTCTCTTACATATTTCCAGTCGGCATAGGCAACAGGCGCATATGATTTTGAGGTGGAATCATTGCTGGGTATGCCCATCCACAGCGAAATGATATCCATACTGTCGGGCAGGCCGATGATCCTTTCGCCCCATGATGCGGGATCTTTATAACCGGTTGAACCGGCAATGGGCGCATAGGCCGCATACCAGCCAAAACAAACCGTGTGGTCGGATCTTTTATATGCCCGCAGGTTTTCGTAATACTGTTCGTCGTAAGTAAAGGGTTTCTGCAGTTCCAGCGCTTCTTCCTTCACGCATCCTGCCAAGGTAAGCAGCCATGCGCAAAAAGTAAATAGCGGAATCAGTTTTGTTTTATTATTCATAATAAAATCATTTCAGGTTATTATTTTTTATCCCACCAGAGTTTTACGCCACCGCCGTCGGGGCCGCCCAATGCACTGAGGCCCGATTGCACACCTGCCTTGTTATTGGTGTATTCAGATTGCGGATACGGGATGCGGCGGATGTGAACAGCAGTGTTGATAGTGCCGTTGCTGTTATTGTTCACCACGGGTAACAGCTTGGGATAACCGGTACGGCGGAATTCGGCCCAGCCTTCGGGGCCATCGGGATAAAGCGCCAGCCATTTCTGGGTAATGATCCTTTCGAGGTTGGCCTCGAAATTGTCGGCTGCATTCCAGGCAATGGTAATGGCGCTGGGGGCAGGCGCATTATTACCGCTTTGTCCGCTATTGTCGGTAAAGGCAATGGGCATGGCGGTATTGTTGGCTGCATAAACCGCAGCATCATCAGCCAGTCCGTTTTCCTTAAATGAAACGGCAATGCCCTGGTTATAGAGGTCCTGTGCGGTTCCGCCCATATTCCAGCCGCGTAAAGCGCCTTCTGCACGCAGGAAATAAGATTCTGCAGCCGTGATCCAAACGATGGGCGTTGAGCCGCTGTTGACATTCAGGTTTGAAATGGCCGGTCCGCTATAGGGCGTCCAGGTGGTTGTAACAATACCCTGGCGAACGCCATGATAATTACCATCACCGGCTTTTGTAAAATAAGCGGCCCGGCGGGGATCTGCATAGCCGTTCATATATGCGTCCATGGATGCGCTCATGCGGACTTCACCGGCATTGAAGTTATAGGCGATCTCATACAAAGGATGCATGTATGCCAGGGTATTCGAGCGCTGAATAGCGGCCCGCTCATCGGCATTCGAAATAACGCCAAAGGGATTGGCGATCGATTTCTCGGCTTCTGTTTTTGCCAGTGAGGCATTGGCATATACCACGCGCATAGCTAATCGCAGCCGGAGCGTATTGGCGAATTTTATCCATTTTGTTACGTTACCGCCATAAATGTAATCGTAATCGCGCATAAGAACACTGGAAGGGTTGCCCTGCGCAAATTTGGTGAGCACATCGATTGCTCCATCCAGCTCTTCGAAAAAACGGGTGTATACATTTTGTAAAGGATCGTAATTGTTTTTCAGCGAGCCGCTAAAGTTCACATAGGGAATGGGACCATAAGCATCGGCCACGCGGTGCATTCCCTGCACTTTTACTACGGTGGCCAGCGCCGCTATTTCGGGCAGGTTCTGCTCGCTGGCAATGGTATTGATCGACCGCCATGCCGGCATTACAGAAACAAAACCGGAAGTAAATGTTCTTTCGATCCAGTTTGAAATAAGATAATACGAACCGTTATGAACGCCGCCATACCAGGTGCCTGTAGGCGCCACATAACCGGAATACACATCGCTTGTTAACCCCTGTGCTACCTGGTAATCGCTCGATAAATTGATCCCGTCTTTGAACAGCACCACGTTGCGTTGCATTTGGGAAAAGAAGGCGCCGGTTTTCAGGTTATCGGTTGCCATCATTTCCTCAGTGGCCTCATGCTGGTTGGTATTCAGCTCTTCGAAGTTGCGGGTACAGGCGGTACCGGCAACCAGCAGCAGCATACCTGCCGGTATAAAGCTTTGCCAAAAATTTATTTTACCTGTTATCATAATATTCGAAAGTCGTGGGTGATCAGAAATTGAGTTTTACAGAAAAACCGAATGATCGCTGGCTGGGCGCCATGAAGTAATCGATACCCTGGAAATAGGTACCCGTATTGGCGGTGAGCTCGGGATCGAACGGCGCCCTGCTATACAACAGGAACAGGTTACGGCCTATCAGTGAAACGTTCATTTTTTTCACCACCTTGTTCCATTTCTTTACAGGAAGGTCGTAACCAAGCGTTGCTTCGGCCAGCCGAACGTTGGTAGCGCTGTAAGTGTACATAGAGGCAATACCGCCGGAAGCGCCAGCGCCCACTACCTGGTAATATTCTTTGGCCGGGATGGGGCGGCCGTTCACGATTGCGCCTCCATTGTCCCTGGCTTTGGCAGAAGCTTCTGAAACGCCAAATGCGTCGAGCATGGCCTGGGTATTCGACACTACGATACCGCCTACCCGGGCCGTAAAGAGAAAGCTCAGGCCTATCCCCTTCCAGTTGAGGTTGTTTCCCCAGCTAAGATTGTATTTGGGCATACTGCTTCCTGCGTAAATAAACCTGTTGGGGTCGGCCGCTACGGTTTGTGAAGCGGGATCCACGTAAATGGCGCCGTGCTCATCAACCCGCAGCGTATTCACATAAATGTCGCCCATTGTGCCGCCTTTTTTCAACGTGATGCGGTAGCTTCCTGTTCCCGCCATATTCAATTCATCGAGGGTTATGATCTCTTTTGTGCCCGGGTCTTCCATTGCCGGCAGCATTTCAACGATCTTATTCCTGTTCAATGCGTATGTGGCAAAAGAACTTACACTCAGTTCCCCGAACTTGCGGGTGTAACGTGCGGTAGCCTCTACCCCTTTATTGTCTACGCGGCCTCCATTGATGTATATAGAAAGGAAACCCGATGCAGGAGACAATGTTGGTTTGAATGGCTGATTATAGGTACGCGAGTGATAGATCGTTGCGTCGATACTCAATGCGCCTTTTAAAAATGAAGCATTCACACCCAGTTCTGCAGATTTCGTTAACTCAGGCTGCAGATCATAATTAGGCATGCTGGTGAGTGTAACGGGTAAACCGTTTGCCAGCGGGTATGTTGGAATAGAGAGAAAAGGCGCGGGTTCATTTCCTACTTCGGAATACGAACCGCGTAATTTCAGATAAGAAAGAATATCTGATTTTATCGGCAGTAAGTCGGTAAGCACGCCTGAAAGGCCTGCCGAGTAATAAAAGAACGACTGGCTTTTTGTCAATGCAAGCGACGATGCCCAATCGTTACGGGCGGTAATATCGAAAAACACGCCATTGCGGTAGGCCAGTTGCGCACTGGCAAACACGGCCTGTTTCTGCCTGCGGATCCCTGTTTGCTGAATATCTGCACCGATAGGGTTTATGTTTGTATAAGTGTACAGGTTGGCAACCCCTTGCAGTCTTCCGCCAAACAGGTATTGATTCTGCCTGATGTCTTCTATAGATGCACCGGCAACGCCCGTGAGCGTATAGTCGGCATTGAGCTGTTTATTCACGTTCACCAGTACATCGGCATAGATCTGCTGGTTATCGAGCGTATTCAGCGAATAATAACCTTTCTCCGAGGCAAACAGCTGGTTGGTGGAAGCGCTGTATTTTCTTTCGGCTTTCTCATTGTTCCGGTCGAGTTTCACCCGGCCGGCTATATTGACCCAGTCTTTTATCTGGTATTTCAGCGATGCGTTGGTGAGGTAGCGGTCTTTCCTGTTCGGGAACAGATCGCGCTGGGTAACCCAGTAAGGGTTCTGCATCATTAAACCATTATCGCCAAATGGCCAGAACTGCGTCATCAGGTTGCGGGAAGGATTATAGCGCTCAAATGCTTTTACCTTGTTGAAGTCTTCACCCGGTGGAAAAAGATAAACAGCTACCAGCGGGTTGAAATACTGCCCCTGTGAGATCATGTTCTGTTCATTCACCAGGCCGCCCATAAAGCTCAGGTCGAGCGTCATTTTACCATCGAGAAAGGTTGACGTGTTACGGCCTGTAAAGTTGTAACGGCTGAATTTGTTATTGGGAATGATGCCACGGGCATCCACATGTCCTAATGAAACATAGGTCTGGCTTCTTTCGCTGCCGGTTGAAAAAGTTACCGCGTTGGTGACATTCGTTCCGGTTTGAAAGAAATCTTTGGGTTTGTATGAGGAAGGCGTTTGCAGTTTTTCTCCCCAACTGTAATAACTGCCGGGTTCCGACTGGCCGTACCTGTTCTGGAATTCCGGCATCAGTAACGGGTTATTGAACATGGTGGAGTTGGAGGCGGTTATTTCTGCTTTGTTCTTCGAACCTTTTTTTGTGTTGATGATGATGACCCCATTGGCGGCGGTACTGCCGTACAGGGCTGCCGCGGATGGACCGCTCAGTACGCTGATGCTTTCAATGTCTTCGGGGTTGATGTTTGAAACAAAATCGCCCGTTTGTCCGGCCCCGGAGAAAATATCTTCCGCCTGACCACGAATATTATTCTGCATAGGTACCCCATCGATCACATAGAGGGCATTGTTGTTATTGTAGATAGATTTCGTACCACGCAATACCACGCGGGAAGAACTGCCCGCACCGGCAGAAGAACCATTGATGGTAGCGCCGGCTACTTTCCCTGCAAGGGAATTAACGAAGTTGGCGTCTTTCACGCGGTTCACTTCGTCGCCTTTTACTTCCTGTACATTATAGGTAAGTGATTTTGATTTGCGGGTAATGCCAAGCGCGGTAACCACTACTTCGTTCATTTGGGTATCGGCTTCTACAAGCGATACATCGATATTAGTCCGGTTTTTGATAGCCACTTCCTGGCTTACAAAACCAACGAAGCTGAACAAAAGCGTTTCCGTTCCTTCGGCCCGAATGGAATACCTGCCCGATGCATCGGTGATTGAAGACGAGCCGGAACCTTTAACGGAAACGGAGGCGCCTTCAAGCGGGGTACCATTGGCAGAGCGAACGATGCCGGTAATGGTTATTGGCGGAATTTCCTCAACAACCGTTTCCACAACGGACTGCTTTGCAGGCAGCGGCGTTTTATCTTTTATGAAAATGGTTTTACTGCTGATCTCATATCCCAGCGGTTGTTTATTGAAGATGAGATCGAGGAACTGTACCAGCGGCATTTCAACGGCGGATGCAGTTACGGGTTTGGCGCCCTTCAGCAATTCTTTGTTGGCAAAAATGGTGTAGCCGGTTTGTTTTTCAACGGCATTGAATACCTGAACAATCGATACATTTTTACCTGTGAAAGTAATTGTTTGTGAAAATGTTTCCGCCTGTGCGCCAAGAATGCTCAGGGCAAGAAAAATAATCGTCAGTTTCATAACTAACAGCGTTTTGGTGAGCACCCGAAGCCGTTGCCGTGGCTTTCCTGCTGAATGCACATGCCTTTCAGCGGGAAGGAGCACAGTGGCAACCCTCCGGTCACAATGAGCAATTTTTTGCATAAATTCACATCGGTTTAGTTTGAAATGTTTGAATCGAACGAACGTTTATAATTGAACCTTCCCGACAAGTCGGGACGGCCGCCTTCGGATGCCAGTCCGGGACGGCCTTTTTATTTTTATTAATGCAACACGATCAGTTTTCTTCCTTCCAGCCTGAAATGCACTTTGCTGAGCTCGAGCCCGCGCAATACATTATTGAGAGACAGATCACGTCCCATTTTGCCTACGAATTCGAGTTTGGGAATACCGGTTTCATATTCCACTTCTATATCGTACCAGCGTTCTAACTGATGCATTACTTCCTGCAGGGTAGCTTCTTCAAAATTGAACACGCCGTTCTTCCAGGCGATCACTTTTTCGATGTTGGGTGAATGGTGAATGGTCAATGGAGAATGAGTGGTGAGTGGCGAATGGCCGGCAATTATAGCCTGCTGACCAGGTTTCAAAACTGCTGACAATTCATTATCCTTTGCCGTTTCATCCCGCTTTGAAGCAGCACCGTTTGCCGTTTTCACAACCACCGACCCTTCCAGCAACGTTGTTTTTATGGCAGGTTCATTGGAATATGCATTGATGTTGAAGTGTGTGCCCAACACTTTTACTGAGGCCCCCCGTACCCCTCCCGGTTGGGGGGGAATAGTAACAATAAATGGCTTTTGGGCGTCTTTGGCAACTTCGAAATAGGCTTCGCCCCACACCTCTACCCTTCTTTCATTGCCGCTGAAATGAGTTGGGTATTTTAATGAAGAGGCGGCATTCAGCCATACTTTGGTTTTATCGGGCAGCACTAACTGGAACTGGCGGCCTTTGGGCGTACTGATTGAATTGTAGGCCAGTTGTTGCCCGGCTGAAGCCACAGGCGCATAAACCAGCTGTCCGTCTTTCAGCCGCACTTCAGCGCCGGTTTGCACAGTAATAGTACCATTGCCGAGGCTGTCGAGCACTACCTGCCGGCCGTCGGCGAGTGTTAAGATAGCGCCCTGGCTGCCCGGGGCGATGTCGTCGGACGTTGGTTTAGGCGTTACCACTGAAGCGGTTGGCGCCGCCTTTTTTTGCCGTGGTGACAAAAGGAAAAACCCAACTGTAATTATTAAAACGGCTGCTGCCGCGTATTTGAACCAGGGTTGAAGGAACAGGCTTACTGAACTGCGTTTATTTCGCTTTCCGGCGTTTAAGATCGATGGAAGGCGGCCCTGCAGGGAATTACGGATCGCTGGTGTAATGGCGCTTTCCAGCACCGGGGTTGATAAATGAGCTGAAATGATACCGGCCGCTTCGCCGGCATTGTCTTCCCGGTTCAACCATTCAAGTAGCTGATCGGTTTCTTCGGGCGACAATTTGCCCTGAAGCAGGCGTTCGAAAAGGTCGTTATAGTTCTGGTTATTCACGCGGTTAATGTTGTATAAAACAGGAACGGCGCGGGGAGGAAGATGGGGGGATGGGATTAAAAAGTTTTTAGTTCTTAATTCCGGGAGGCTTAAAAGGCGGGCATACTAATTAATAGCCGGCCTACCCCACAGTATCAGTTAATGAAGAAGAAAGAAGAATCGCCACCAGGATGGCGGCATCGGTATGGGTAAGTATATAATTGCGGATCGATTTATTGACGGCTACCACGTATTCCTTTACGGTGAGCGGGGAAATGCCCATGATCTCGGCGGCCTTTTTATAGGTGCAGCCGTTTTCTTTTATCAGCTCATACACCTTTTTTTGTTGCGGGGGAAGCTGTTCAATGGCTTTATGCAGAAAGTGAGAATGTTGTTTGTACTGCAGGCCTTCCTCTATGTATTCGTAATTTTCTTCGGCCAGGGCCCTGAACTTTTCAAGCAGCTGATGGTCGCGTTTCAGTTTCCTGAAGAAGTCGTACACGAGGTTTTGGGCTATGCGGTAAACATACCCTTCAAAGTTCTCGCCGATCCCTTTATTGGAGCGTTTTTGCCAGATGCGGGTAAATAATTCCTGAACGAGCTCGCCGGCCTGCTGCTCATCTTTTACCATGCGGAAGATATTTACATACAGGCGCGGAGCATAATGATTATACAGGGTGGTGAAAGCTTCTTCACTACCCTGCTGCATTTCCTTAACCAGTAAGTTTTCGTTATGGAGAATAATGGTCTGCAATACGTTTTAACAAATCAGTGTCTAAAAATAATAAAAAAACAATACGTTGAATAATTATTTTGACCAATGTATCTTTTGCCTGGAGTTTCTATTTTAAATGAAAAGAAAAGGCCGCCCCGTTGAGGCGACCTTATAAATGTCTTAAAGCAGCTTAGGCGAATGACCGGAATATTTGCGCGCTACTGTGCGGTTTATTCCGTTCTCAGATTGTTGACCGGATTGCTTTGCGCCGCCTTCAATGCCTTAAATCCAACCGTCGCCAGAGCGATCAGCATGGCCAGCATACCGGCCCCGGCAAATACCCACCAGCTGAGGTTTGTTCTATAGGTATATTGCTGTAACCAGTCGTGCATAAAGTACCAGGTTATAGGGCATGCAATGATAAAGGCAACACTTATCAATACGATGAATTCACGGGAGAAAAGGTAGATAATGTTTTGAATACTAGCCCCCAGCACCTTTCTTATTCCAACTTCTTTTAACCTTTGCACGGCCATGAAAGAGGCCAGTCCATACAAACCCAAACAACTCAGGAATATAGCAATGGCAGCAAAACAGGTATACAGGTTATACAGCATGTTCTCCTGTTTATAAAAACCGGCGACTTTATCATCCATGAATTCGTATTCAAACACAAAATCAGGGAATGCTGCGCTCCATATTTTCTCGATGTTTTTTATTTCTGAACGCATATCATTGCCGGCTATACGGATACTTGCGGTATTATACCTTTTTTTCAGGTTACTGATTAAAACGGCCGAAATGGGATCTTTGAACGACGAAGCATTGAAGTCCTTGATCACGCCTGCGATCGATCCTTTGATCCTGCCATTCCACAGGTCTATTTCTTTATTAATGACAGCATGGGGATCGGCATAGCCCAGTTTCTTTACCAGGCTTTCATTCACCAGGAATTCTCTTATGGAGTCGGTGGTGGTAAAATTCCTCCCGGCCACCAGGGGCAATTCGTAGGCAGGAACATATTCGGCATCGGCGAACTTGATGATGGCTGCAAAATCGACATCTTTTTCACGATGATCGAATTTGAAACCGCTCCACCAGTTATCGACGTCGGAAGGTGACTGCGAATTGAAGCTCACTTTAGTGATGCCGCCTGATTGTTGTAACCGGTTGCGGATGTAATCGATCTTGCTTAAGCCTGCACTGTCGTTCTGGAACGGCACATTTACCAACGCTTCTTTATTAAAACCCATAGCGCTGGTATTGAAGAAACGCATTTGTTTCATCATCAGTAGTGTGCCTATAATGAGCGCCTGTGCTATTACAAATTGCGCAACCACCAATGAACGCCGAAGGTTTATATGTTTTCCGCTTACCGTTGTAAGTTTTGTTTTTAGTGCGGTAACCGGGTTGTAGGCCGAGAGCACAAACGAAGGATATAAACCCGCCAGCAACGTTACCAGCACGGTGATGGCTATCGTAAACAGCACCACTGCCGGTTGCCACAACAATGATGATGACATGCGCAGGTCGAGCAGCGTATTGATAAAGGTAATGAGCGAGATGGCGATCACCCAGGATAATGCTACAGAGCAGGCAGTCAAAAGAAAGGTTTCGGTCAGGAATTGTTTTTTCAACTGAAGCCTGCTGCTGCCCAATACCTTCCGCACACCTACTTCTCTCGATCTGTTCACCGCCTGTGCGGTAGAAAGATTAATGAAATTAACACAGGCGATCAGCAGAATAAACCCTGCAATAAGCCATAACGTTTGAATGCGTGAAGGGCTGATGGTCTTTCGCAAAAAATTACCCGCTTTTTCATCGAAATGTACCTGTTGCAATGATTGCATCACCTGTACATTCTTATTATCGGGTTTACGGTATTTCTGTGAGAAACTGATAAGCGGCTGCGAGTAGGCAGCGGCTGTGGCGCCTTTCTTCAATAACACATAACACCCGTGATTGCTGTCGATGGTTATCCAGTCGGTTGATTTCGAAAAGCCTCCCTGTTCATAGGGAACTATCATGCACATTTGAAAATCGGTATTCACCGGGAGGTCGGCCAGTACACCCGTGACCTTCAACAGCAGCCGGGGGCCTATTCTTATGGTTTGTCCCACGGCTTTTTCCCAGTTGCCGAAATATTTAGTAGCAGTAGCTTTTGTTAACACTACAGAATTAGGGTCTTTCATGGAACCGGCAGGATCGCCGGCCAGCCAGGGAAAATCGAAAATGCGAAAGAAAGCCGGTTCCGTAAAAAATGCATTCCCTTTCTCTTTGAACTTTTTTACCGGGTTACCATTGGCATCCATCACCAATACCTGTGCATCAGTCACTGAAAAAATACCACACACGTCTTCAAATTGGGGGAAATCATTTTTCAGTGCTGCAGGTAATGGAAACGGCACCGCACTTGTGGAATCGGTTGCCGATCCTTTGGTGAGCACGCGATAGATCCGGTCTTTCTTCGAATGGAAATTATCGAAGCTTTTTTCGTAATGGATCACCAGGAAAATGATCAGGCAAACGGCAATACCTGTGCTCAGGCCGGCGATATTGATAGCGAGATAACGTTTGTTGCGCAGCAGGCTACGGACCGCAGTCTTTACATAATTACGAACCATAATAAGCTGTTTTCAGGTGTGGCAAAACGATTTGCATGGTTACCTTACTATACTTATTCAGTGCCAATGTTCCAGCAGCCTGAAAATCAATTATCCATTTGGGTACATGCACAATAAAGTGCACGGTTTCGATACAATGTACGCACGGTTCCGGCACAGGTTTGAACATGGAATGCCTGACGCCGGATGCAGTGGGCCGGGCTTCAAAAATGTTTCGGCCTGGCTCAGTAAGTTCCGCGATAATTTCCGTATCGGTTTTGCCTGACTTTCTTGCATTAAGCGCATAAGTCCAGTTTGAGGTACCCATATGCGCCGCAGCTTTGATCTGCTCTTTTTTTTCAACCAGATGCTTCAGAATGGCTGTGTCCATTCCCCGGTTTCCAAATTCATCGAACAGGTAATCGATGGCTTCGTCGGTCAGTTTATTTCCTTCGTTCTTTGTGAGGTTGATCAATTCCTGTTTAGACAATTGTGATAATACCGTTGGATCAATTCGGGATCTATAAGAGACATTTGGTTGGGTTTTTACAGGTGGAAATTTTGGAACGGCTGAAAATACATATTCAAACAGGAAAATGCAAGCGGTAAACCAATGATCGCAATGATGAGGTTTCTGATGTTCATACGGCAGGGAAATGTTATAAGATGAGGTTTCGATGGCATGAGTCAACTGGCAATAGACAATGGGCAAGGGCTCGCGTTTCACGTGCCTGACAACAGGCATTCCAATAATTAAAATTATCTGAATGCCTGTTGGAAGACGTCTCTCCCTATATAGCAATTATTTTATAATGATCGTTTTCGTACTGATACTAAACCCGCTGAAACAACCGATCACGTTCTCTCCTTCGATTGTGTTCAGCAATTTAACCGGTGTAGAGAATGGGCCGCCGTTAGATCTTGCTTTATTGAAGCTATCCCAGAAATTATACACTTTCCGTTCTACGTTGACCATGTAGTATACTACTGAATCTTCTATGGCAAATCCATTCCCATGGGTCAGGTGCATGTACTGTCCGTTGGTAAGTTCATCGGTATTGGGTGTAAAGCGGTTGCTGTTGAGACCGCCCCAGCCGAATTTTTCGCCTGTATCCTGGTTGCGCCAGTAATACAACTGCGTATTACCGATAGTATCGGGGTCTTTATAATGCACTGTTAAACGGGCTTTCAACTGCGTTGTGTCATCATCTTCGTCGATATAATGAAAGCCGCTGGTAAGGCTGTCGAGCCTTATGGGCATCAATAAGGAGGTGATAGACGAATAGCGTTTGCCTTCCGCTTCAATTTCGAGCAGGTAATGTTTTCCCGGTGTGCCTTTTAATGCATTGTTAGGATTGGTGGCTAACGTATTGTCGAAATAAACGCCGGGCAGCAACACGTTACCGAACTGCCGCAGCCGGCCTTCGCGCAGTTGTTTGCGGGTTCCCTGATCCCAGATGTACGTATTGTTGGCGCCCAATGTGCCTTCAGTTATGGTAACGTTGGCGCCGGTGACCGGAATATTTTCAAAACCCTCTTCATAATACCCCTGGCTGCGGCCGAGTATTACGTAATTATAATATGGCAGTTCGTTGTTGATGTATGCTTCTACGATCATTTGTGGTTCGTTCTGTTTGAGATCGATAGGGAAATCCCGTTCGCACGACATGAACGAAACAGTTAACGCGGTAATAATAACAAGCCTGTAGATGTTCACTGTTCTCATCGCTTAAAATTTGAAGTTCCAGGTTACGCCGGGCAGTATGGGGAACAGGTATACCTGCTTGCCCTTTACTGTACGTTCATCCTCATCGGCATCTATATAAATGAAATACGGGTTTTTCCGGTTATAAACATTGTATAAACTAAACACCCAGTTGCTTTTGAAGCGTTTGGTACTTTTGGGTTTGGGCGTATACGTAAATGCAATGTCCATCCGGTGATAGGCCGGTATACGGAAATCATTGATCTTGTCGTATTGATTGATATTGGTAAAAATGGGTTCACGTTCGAGTGGGTTATAACCGAGGTTATATACAAATCTCCCGGTTGGCATGGTGAGCGCATTGCCGGTTCCATAAACAAAAACGGCAGAGGCTTCCCATTTTTTACCTAGATCGTAATTAGCTACTACGCTCACATCGTGCGTGCGATCGTACCGGTAGGGAAATGCCCTGCCATCGTTCATATCGCGAAATGTTCGTTCTGCCCTGCTCAGGGTATAACCGATCCAGCCATTGAGCCTGCCGGTTTTCTTTTGAAAGAACAGTTCAAGGCCATAGGCTTTGCCGGTGCCGAAGATCATTTCACCTTCAATATTCTGGTTCAGCAGTAACCGGGCGCCGGGTTTGAATTCGAGTTGATTGCCCATGGTCTTATAATAGGCTTCGGCGCTTATTTCGTATTTGCCATTGTTCAAACTTTTGAAATAACCCGCCGCCACCTGTTCTGCTTTTCCTGGTTGTATTACGCGGCTCGATGGCACCCAGAGGTCACTGGGAAAGGTAGCCGCACTGGTAGTGGCCAGGTGCAGGTATTGAATTGTTCGGGTATACGAGAGTTTTATACTGGCAGCGCCGGGCAGTTTGTATAACAGGTTTACCCGCGGTTCGGGATATTGGTAACGGGCTATGCTTTGCCCGCGTTTATAGTATTCTACCTCCCCGGTGGGCGATCCGTCGGCTCCGTATATTATGCGCTCGGTTGGACCGATCTGGTTGAAATAACTATAACGCAGCCCGGCTATCAGGTTGAGGTTGGTAGTAACGTTTATGTCTGTGCTTATGTAACCGGCTGCTTCGCGTGCATACTGGTCGTGGATCTGCGATTGAAATTCCTGTACGCCTGCGGTAGAATTACCCGCGCCGGGCCGGAAGGTATGCCAGGTATATTGTAAACCGCCCTTCCATTTTATCCAACTGGCGGGTGTAAATACCCAGTCGTTTTTTATGGAGTGATCGGTGAGGCCCGACGAAAATAGAAAGCCATTGGTACCAAACGTAACGCGGCTGTTCAGATTGAAATCATTGCGTATAAGCGATAATTCGTGTTTCCATTTTTTATTCACCTGTTGTTTCCAGGTGAGGCCAAGGATGGTATTGCCCCAAATGGCATTGAACTCGCGCTCCGGACCATCATTGTCATCATCGGCAAAGGTGAAATTGTCTTTACCCGTATAAAAGGTGAAATAAAGGGTATTGTTATCATCGATGGCAAAATCGGCTTTGGCGTTTATGTCATAAAAATAATAACCGTTGTTGCCGAGACTGTCAGGTGCAAATACTTTGGCCACCTGGTCGATATAGGTGCGGCGGGCGCTGATGACAAACGATGATCTTTTTTTGATCAATGGCCCTTCCAGCGAGAGTCGTGAAGAAATAAGCCCGATACCGCCGCCAAATTTAATGGAGTCTTTATTGCCGTCGCGGGTATTCACGGAGATCACACTGCTTAATCGGCCGCCATATTCGGCGGGCATGCCGCCTTTTATTACTTCAATATTTTTTACGGCATCGCCATTGAATACGCTGAAAAAGCCGAGCAGGTGATTGGGATTGTAAACAGGGATCCCGTCGAGTAAAACAAGGTTCTGGTCGGGTCCGCCGCCGCGTACATAGATCCCCGCGCTTGCTTCGCCGCCATTTTTGATACCCGGTAACAGCGTGATCGTTTTTATAGGGTCTACTTCGCCAAGGATCATCGGCAGCTTCCGGATCTGCGCCATATCGAGGTTATGCACGCTCATCTGATTGCGCAAAACATTCCGGTTGGCCGTTACAACCACATTCTGCAACAAACTTTCCCGGGAACGCAGGAATACCTGAATGGTTGTATCCTGGCTGATAGTGATATGCCGGGTAGCGGCATAATGACCTACCGCACTTACAGTAATGCGGTATTTGCCATTGGGTAGTGTTGCAGAGAATAAACCGGTAGAATCGGCCAGTTTTTCCTTCTGGTTGATCCTTACGGTTGCATTTCCTACCGGAAACTGCACACTGTCAAGTACTTTAATTGTTATTATATGGTCCTGTGCATGAATGGTACGGGTAGCTATCACAATCAGCACCAACATCAAAACCACTTTTTTAATACTATATCTTTTTGCCACTGTCATCTGTAGAAATCCATTGTGTTTTAGCCAGATGGAACTTCCCCCCGGCCAGCCGGGGAAAAACTTTCATTGCCTTTAGATGCATAATGAAAATTTCCAGGGTCGTTTCATCACCGGTAAATTAATATATATCCTGCTAATAAGTACTTTTTTCGCAAGGAAAAGCCCAACACAGGTACGAAATACCGGGGTAAAATGGATGGGTGGCCATTAAAAAAAAATAACCCTGCAGGCCCGGTTCAACCGGGACATGACAGGGTTGCAATTCGTTGCATCTGTGTTATTTATTTGGCAGCTGCAGTAGCCGGTGTTGCCGGTATAGCAGTAACGAACCGGTATTTTCCTGATCCCGCTTTTACTACTACGTATTTATCAGCGGTGGCAGTTGCCTGCCATTCTTTTTGAGCGGAAACCGCTTTCCCGTTTTCGGTGATGGTTTCGGCGCTGGCGCCGGGGATATAGATATCGGCTGTAGTATTGGCCGGTATCTCTACTTCCAGTACCAGTTCGTTGCCATTGATCGCCCAGCCGCTGGTGGCGGTACCATAATTGGTTTGCAGGCTGGCTTTTGCTTTTGTCAATCCGCCGCCGATATGCGGCTTAATCTTAATATGCTTGTAACCAGGTTTGTCTTCATAAGTGTCGAGCCCCGCCATTACGCGGTACATCCAGTCGCCAATAGCGCCATAAGCGTAGTGGTTGAAGGAGTTCATGGTTGGCGTTTGAAAAGTGCTGTCGGGTTTTTGTCCGTCCCAGCGTTCCCAGATAGTGGTGGCGCCCATTTTTACAGGATATAACCACGACGGATAACTTTCCTGTAACAGTAATTTATAAGCGAGATCGGTATAGCCGAAGCGGCTTAGCACATGGCATAAATAAGGTGTTCCTAAAAATCCGGTTGTAAGGTGGTTACCGTACGACCTGATATTTTCTGCCAGCCGCGCTGCCGCCTGTTGGCGTAACTGTTCGGGCAGCATATCGAAATTCAGGGCCAGTACATAAGCTGTTTGGGTACCCGATACCAGCCGGCCATTAGGTGTAAGGTATTCTTTTACAAAAGCCGCTTTTACTTTGTTGAGCAGGGTTTGGTAAGTGGTTACATCTTCTGCCTGGCCCAGCAGGGTGGCCGTATTTATTACAATTTGCACCGAATTGGCGTAAAAGCACTGGGCAATGAGGTATTTGTCGGTAACGGCGGATCTGCCGTCATTGTCGTCGAAAGGGCGGAAAAAAAGCCAGTCGCCAAAATGAGAGCCTGTTTGCCACAGGTCGTTTTTGCTTTGGGCCTGCATATAACCTACCCATGCTTTCATGCTTTTATACTGGTTCTGTAAAATTCTTTTATCGCCGTAGGCCAGGTACATATTCCAGGGCAGAATGGTGGTTACATCGGCCCAACCGGTGGATGCGCCGTCATTGGCATGTAAAACATTGGGTATTACGTGAGGAACCAGGCCATCGGCGCGTTGATCTGCGGCTACATCGCGCATCCATTTGTCGAAAAAATTATTCACGCCGAAATTGAAGGCGGCCGTGCGGGAGAATGCCTGTGCGTCGCCCGTCCAGCCCAGGCGCTCATCGCGTTGCGGACAATCGGTTGGCACATCGAGGAAATTACCGCGTTGTCCCCATTGAATATTATGCTGCAGTTGGTTGAGTAACGGGTGCGAACAGGTGAAGTCGCCCGTGCGTTGCATGTCTGAATACAGTGCCACAGCGGTGAAGTTTTCCGGTTTTATTTCTTCCGGGTACCCTTCCACTTTTATATAGCGGAAACCAAAAAATGTGAAATGCGGTTCCAGCACGGTTTCATTTCCATCGAGAATATACGTGGCCGTGGTTTTGGCGGCACGCAGGTTCTCGGTGTAGAAATTGCCATATTTGTCAAGCACCTCGGCATGTTTTATTACAATACTGTCGCCGCTTTTTCCTTTTGCCTTAATGGTTACCCAGCCCACGAGGTTTTGCCCGAAGTCGAGCACGGTTTCGCCGTTGGGTGTTTTCAGCACTTTAACGGGTTGGAAGGTTTCGTGTTTTTTTATGGGTTCGTTATAGGTGGCAATCAGCACGTCTTTTGAATAGTTCTCCGGTTTCACATTGCTCCAGCCCGCGTCATTATAACCGGCATTGGCCCAGCCGGTCTTTTCCTGTCGCAGATCGATGGTTTCGCCATGATAGATCTCAGTATAGCGGATGGCGCCGGTCGATGATTTCCAGCTATCGTCCGATACTACCATTTCGGTTGAGCCATCGGTATAGGTAATGGCCAGTTGAAACAGCAGGGCGGCATCGCTGCCAAACGAGTTTTTATTACCACTCCAGGCGAGGAAGCCACGGTACCAGCCGTTTCCAACTGATACGCCTACTGCATTTTGTCCGTTGGTGAGCATCGGCGTTACATCATATACCTGGTACTGCAGGCGTTTTTTATAGCTCGTCCACCCGGGTGTAAGGTAGGCATCCCCTACCCGTTTGCCATTGAGCTGCGCCTCGTACAAACCATGGGCGGTAATATAAGCGGTGGCTGTTTTTACTTTTTTGTTCACCCCAAATGCTTTCCTGAAAAGTATGGCGGGACGGTTCTGTGCATCTTCGGTAAAACCCGGCGTTATCCATTGCGCTTTCCATTCGTTTGGTGGCAATGCGGTTTGAAAAGAGGCCGGTGCACTCCAGGGTGTTGCGCGGCCGTTATTGTCCCAAACCCGTACCTGCCATTGATATCTGGTGGCCGACTGAAGCGGTTTACCGGCGTATGGCACCTGTACCGACTGGTCGCCGGAAACTTTTCCGCTTTTCCAAACGGCATTGTTACCTGCCGATACTTTTATTTCAAAGGCTGTTTGGGCTATGCCGCGCCGGCTGCCCGCCAGTTGCCAGCTAAACCGGGGTGTGGTAACATCGAGGCCAACAGGGTTCACTAAATTTTCGGTACGTAGTTGTTGCAGGGTTACCTGGGCGGCAGCTCTCTGCAAAAACAATAAGCCAAAGCAGCCAGCTATTACTAATTCCTTTTTCATTGACAGGCAATTTGATTTTTTGGGATTTTGAAGGTAGTGAAAAACCATAATGAGCCGTCCTGTAACATACTGCTTAAATGTTTAGCACTCAACACATAAAAAGTGAATACGTTGGTACGAAGCAGAACTACCAGCCTGGCCAATAAAAAAGCCGCCAACAGTGTAAGATGGCAGCCCTGTTATTCTTTTTGCTATTGTTTATCCGGCTCGTAAGTTTTTTACCGGGTTTCTTACTGCCGCTTTAAGGCAAAACAGGGTGGCATTTTCAAACTTCCAGCCCATTGGGATCGGTAGTGAGCACTTCGCTCATATAATCGAAGAAAGGGCGCATGTTCCTGAAAGTGGTGGCGGCTTCCCTTAGGAAACTTTCACTTAACACTTCTTTATCGGTAAACCGCCTGATAAGCAGGAATTGTTTATAACGCAACAGATCGATGGCTTCATGGCCGGCGTCGAAACCTTTGGGTGCGGTTTTCAATTGTTCGCCCTGCAGTACGCCAAAGGTGGATACAAATGTTTTACTTTTTAATATTTTACGCAGGGAGCCGGCGTCAAAGGCAATTTCATCCCTGATGCGTTTAATGTCCTGCGCATTGGGGGCCCAGAATCCGCCGGCAAGATAACTGTTGCCGGGCTCGAGATGGAAATAGTAACCGCCGCGGCGGTATTTGGTTGCGCGTTTGAAGTTGCCGCTCCAGTTTGTTTTATAGGGTGTTTTATCGCTGGAGAAACGAATGTCGCGGTAAATGCGGTGCAGGCATTTTTTTCCCGACAGCGTTTCAATTTCATCGTGCGTACGAAGCTCGCGTAACAAAGCTTCTGCAAATTGTTCTACCAGCTCCAGTTCTTTTTGATAAGTACCTTTGTTATCATTGAACCAGTCGCGATGATTGTTCTTTTTCAGCTTTTGTAAGAAATCGAAACCCGATCTGTATATAACAGGCGCCTGATGTTGTTTTGCCATACTTCGTTTTGTTATAGCCGTTCGAAATGCCTAATCTTTCGACATGATCTTTTTCCGGTGCCGGGTGCCCCATTTGTACAGTTCATTGATAATATCATCGAGCGACTCACCATATTCGGTAAGTGAATATTCAACCACTACCGGAACGGTATCGTACACCGTTCTTTTGATGAGTTTGTTCATTTCCAGATCGCGCAACTCTTTCGAGAGCATACGATCGGTGATCTTGGGAATGTCCTTGGCAATTTCACTGAACCGTTTATTGCCAAACTGAAGTGAGATAATTATCGGCAATTTCCATTTACCGCTGAGGGTGTTTATGGCGTCCGATACGGGAAGTATCAGGCCGAGGCATTTATGATGTTCCCTTTCTTCCTTTTTTGCCATGTTGCATGTTTTTTTACTGCTGCTATACTCCTGTATAGTACTATACCGCGGTATAGAGCTATACAAGCGTATAGTACTTACTTATGTATAGCAAAGGTAGGTAGCTTTGTGATGAAAACAAAAAGCGATTACTACATGAGCAAAAACTTAAATTCATCTACAATGAAAAAGATACTGAATATAGTGTCAAGTGCAAAAGGTGATATGTCGTTCAGCAATAAGCTGTCTGGAGCTATCATTGACAAATTGTTAACAGTTTACCCCGGCAGCAGGGTGCAAACCCGCGACCTGGCTACCGATCCCCTGCCCCACCTGCAGGGCCACCAGATCGCAGCGTTTTTTACACCTGCCGATCTGCGTACCGAAGAACACAAGGAAGCCATCAGGAATTCAGATGATGCGGTTAAAGAATTGATGTCTGCCGATATCATTGTGATCGGCGTTCCTTTATACAACTTCGGTGTTCCTTCCGTTCTAAAGGCATGGGTCGATCATATTGCGCGTGCGGGAATTACATTTAGTTATGCAGACGGAACGCCAAAAGGGTTGGTCACCGACAAAAAGGTTTACCTGGCCATTGCCTCCGGCGGTATTTATTCTGAAGGGCCTATGCAGTCGTACGATTTTACTGAACCATTCCTGCGGAAATCCCTGGGTTTTATCGGCATGAACGATATTACCGCATTCAGGGTAGAAGGTACTTCCATTCCGCAATTCAGTGAAAGCGCTTTACCTAAAGCGGTTGCAGAGGTTAATGAGTTCGCGTTCTAATACAGTAGGAAATACACCTTCTCAAAGCGGTGCGCTTCTTATATATCAATAAAAAGGTGAGCCGTCATGCAAACTTCATTGACACCGGCTCACCTTTTCGTTATTTATTTTCGACGCGGAGCGCTTTCAACTCGTTCAGTAGTTCAATCGATTTTATTACAGGGTCCCATTCACTGCCGTTAAAAATAAGACGGAACCATTTTTTGTCTTTATTCTCGTATCTGATGTTACGGAAAAGCCAGATGGCAGCGAAGATGAACGACAATGTGACCGCCGCCTGTATCAGATACAGCACCCAATTGCCATTTAGCAGCATCGACCTGTTCCAGTAAAAGGTTGTCCATACCGGTAATTGCAGAAACAGGATGCGGGTTACCCAGATGGTTGTCGATCGCAGGCTGGCCAGTTTGTGCTGTGTTTCGAGAACAGGCTCGCTGATATCAGCCTCATGAATAAGAATGAGTTGGTACAGGTAGATCACAATAGCCAGTTTGGTAAGCAATACCTGTATGCCTGCTGAAATGATAAAGAACCAGTTGGCTATTGGAAAGAGTTTGATGATCAGGATATCGATGAGCCCAACCCAGATGATGCCCACCGCTATAGTAAACAGCTTTATTGGTTTCATTGACGAAAGAAATGACTTCACTTTCAACCGGGTGATCTCTTCTGCATTTCTGCGGTTAAGCTGCAGGCTTTCTTCGAGCCGTTGCCCGTATGTTCTCCATAGACTGATGATTTCGTTGTCTTCCATTTTATTAAGCGTTTAATGATGCAAATTTTTGTTTCAGTATTTTTTTAATGCGCCCAATGCGCGTAGATACATTGGTTTCAGAAATGCCTGTTATTTCGGCGATCTCCTGTTGGCTTTTTTCTTCCAGGTACAACAACACCAACGCCTTGTCGAGTTCTTTCAGTTCTCCGATAAACTGGTTCAGGTAGCTGATCTGTTTGCCGGTTTCACCGCCGTTGTTTTCATCTGCCAGGTCAAAGATGTTATCGGGCAAAGGATTGGTAAGCTGTTTACGGCGGTTTTCCCTGCGGTAGAAGGAGATGGCTACATTCAGGGCTATGCGGTACATCCAGGTTGTATATTTATATTTATCATTATACTGGTCGAACGATCTCCATAACTGTACAATGATCTCCTGTATAAGGTCCTTTCTGTCTTCTGAATGCATACAGTAAGCATTGGCAACCTTATAAATGATACCCTTGTTTGTTTCAATCAATGAAAGAAATATGGCTGGTTGTTCTGATAACATGGAAAAAGTTGCCGGGAAAAGGCTTTTATTATTATTCGCAACAGCATCGGAAATATCACAGGAAGCTAAAAAATTTATTAGGCACCTGACAGGGATGGTCAAAATAACCTGCCATACCTGGTGTAAATGGGTATTATGCGGTTTTACCTTTTTAAGTTGGCAGTCTGACTACCTGCAGGCATTGCCCCAGGGGCATTTACATCATTAAAGTGAACAAACAAAATATTGAAACATGTTTAAAGCTGGTAAAACAGTAACCATTTCGAACGCATTCGAAAAAGACCGTTTCCGGTTTCGGAAACGGTCTTTTTCTTTCGCTTTTGCGTGATTATGCGGCCAACGTATGGTTAAACGAAATAATGCAAACGATTGCGTAAGCAAAAAGCCTCAAAACAGGTTAAAAAAACTTAAACATTTAGTAAAACAACTTACTTTATGTTATTACATTTGGATGCTAAGTTTGCGCCATATGAATGTACAGCCAATTGTTCCCGAAGACGGCGAATTATTGCTGCAGTTGAAACAAGGGGACCGTATTGCTTTCGATGAGATTTTTAACCGCTTTGCCGATCCAATCCATACGTATATACGCGTACGGCTGAATGGGTCGGAAGAGGCAGACGATGTTTTGCAGGAAGTTTTCATACGCCTGTGGAACAAACGTCAGTCTATCGTAATCCATACTTCTTTCCGCAATTACCTATATACCATCGTGCAGCATTGCATCAGCGATCACCAGCGGGCTTCCAAACGCAAAAGGTATACGCTTCCAGAAGAAATGCCCGAGCGCACTGAAGGAAGGCCCCTGCCCGATGAGCAGTACCAATACAAACAGGCATATCATATCTGGCGGACCGCCACCAATAAACTGCCGGGACAAATGCGGCGCATCTACTCCATGAAGAACGAAGAACAATTATCGGTAAAAGAGATCGCATCTGAATTACAGCTCAGCGAGCAAACTGTAAAGAACCAGTTGCATACCGCCGGCCAGCGGATCGTAAAGATGTTACGGCAGGTGCAGATCTTCTTTTGACGTGAAACGGCAAACCTCAGCGCGGCCCCCGTCGGCAACCGTGAAAGGATGCCGATTTCCGGGCTTATCTAAAGGTCGCGCGCTATTGACCATTGACCCAATATGACCAAATTGTTAACTCCCGCCTTTTTCTACATTCACTCTAGTACCAGTTTCATTTAACCACCGTCTATTACCTAAAGCTGTTTCTGCATGCCCCGTAAATCAAGGCACAATAATGATAAAAATGACAAACAACCTGATGAGCAATGGTTGCAGGCATGGCAGTCGCCCGAAGGCATGGGAATGCGGAAAAAGCAGATCCTGCTGAACAGCATCAATGACCGGATCGACAACCGGCGGAGACAAAAAAGGAAGCTCTTTTTTATTGGCCTAAGCGCTGCTGCTGCCATACTGGTGGCATTTTTCATTAAAATGCCAGGCAATGGATCGCCCGTACAAGCGAACGCATGGCAGGAACTGGCCAGTACCGACAGCTCAAAGAAGATCATACTTGAAGATGGTTCTGTTGTTTGGCTGGCGCCCTGGTCGGAAGTAAAAGTGCATACCGGTTTCAAAAACAACCGCAGCACTGTTTTATCAAGAGGAACGGCTTTTTTCGATGTAACCAAAGATGCACAACACCCGTTCACTATTGAAGTAAACCAGCAACGGGTAACTGTTGTAGGAACGGCCTTTACCATTCGTAAACTCGATGCGGTTGATCTGCAACTGACCGTAAAGGAAGGCAGGGTAACCCTGAAAAATACCGGCGGTAACCTGCTGTTCACCGCAGGCCAGCAGACATGCACTGATGGGGCTGTTACCGGTACGGTTCAAAACATTGACCCGGGTTCGGCAGACTGGTGGTTACAACGACAGATCAGGTTGAAGAACATCAGGCTGGAAGAACTGCTCAATCGCATTGAAACCTATTACCAGGTAAAGTTGTTGCATGGTGAAATCAATAAAAAGACCAAAGTGACACTGACCTGGGACATGAACCTTTCCCTGAAAGAAAATTTATCGGTACTAAATACATTGACTGGCTTTAATATCCACTAAGTAATCCTTATCGAAGTTCATTTTTTTGACCTGCTGAAAAGCGGACTGATATTGTATTGCTCATAACGTAATGAAATATATGGAATACGCAAAACTAACTAAAACACTCACTGCGCTATTACTACTGCTGATGACAGGCGTAATGCAAGTGCATGCGCAAACGGCTCCATTGCACTACCGGCACCCGGCTGGTAACCTGGCCACGATCGCAGAAGATTTTGGCCGTGTATTTAAAGTGCAGCTCGCTTATGCCAATGATGAGCTGTCTGCTGTTAAAGTACCTTCGGCTTCTTATGAAGCGGGTACGGTAGGTGAGCTATTGAATAAAGTACTGGCTCCCGGTGACTTTGTTGCCACTGCAAGTGGAAGCAGTTGGGTGATCAAAATAAGTAACACGCCTAAAAAAGCGCCGGGCATGGTATTGAAAGGTACTGTTACCGAAAGCGGAAATCCCGTACCGGGCGCTACTGTCATTATTAAACAGGATGGACAAAAAAATGCGGTAGCCATAGCCGATGAAAATGGCCGCTTCAGCAAAAACCTTCCGGCAATAGCTGAAGGAACTATTGAGATCACAGCGGTTGGGTTTCAGCCGTTGAGAAAAAAATTCACTGCCGCAGCGCAAACCTCGTTAAGCCTGGTGCTGCAGAAAGACGACCAGCAGATGCAGAATGTGGTAGTGACCGCATTGGGTATCAAAAAATCGGAAAGGTCGTTGGGTTATGCGCTTACGAAAGTAGACAGTACGCAGCTTACCCAGGCAACGAGTTTGAACTGGACCGACGCGCTTTCCGGAAAGGTAGCGGGTCTTAACCTCGTTCGTTCGGGCTCGGGCCCTGCCGCCTCCAGCAAGATCATTCTCCGCGGCGAAAACAATCTTACCGGCGACAATGAAGCCCTTATAATAGTAGATGGTGTGGTTATCAGCAACAGCAGCGGCAAACGTTCTGCCAATGGCAGCGACCGCGTGTATGCCACCAACTCAGACAACCTGCCGGCCGACTATGGCAGCTCTTTAAATGATATCAACCCGCAGGATATAGAAAGCGTATCTGTACTGAAAGGGCCCGCCGCAGCTGCACTGTATGGCCAGCGGGCGGCAAACGGCGCCATCATTATCACCACCAAAGCCGCAGCCCAGAAAAAGAAAGGCAGGCTCAATGTTCGTTATACGATAAACGGAAACATGGAAGAGGTAAACAGGTACCCCGACCTGCAATATGAATACGGCCAGGGCCTGGGCGGAGCGTTGCACTACTCTTTCGGCGCAAGCGAGGATGGCGCCAGCACCAGCGGTACCAGTTCGGCTTATGGACCTAAGTTCGATGGACAAATGTTCTTTCAATACGATCCGGTGCGGCAGACAGTGGGAACAGAGCGCACTCCGTGGCGGGCCTACGACAACATCAACGACTTCTGGGATAAAGGAACCGACCTCAGGCATAGCCTTAGTTTAGATACCAGGTGGGGCAATACAGGCATCAGGGTAAACATGGGTACTGAAAAGAACAAATGGATCGTACCCAACACCGGTTTCACGCGCAGGAACGCCGGATTGACCACCAATACGGAGATCACCAAAAAACTGAAAATCGCTACCAAAATAAACTACGGTTTCAGAAGCAGCGATAACCTGCCAGCCGCCGGTTATGGAAACCAGTCATTGATGTACTGGTATATTTTCTGGCAGCCCAACGCCGATTACAACTGGCTCAGGAACTATTGGGCAGGTGGAGAAGGCAGCGTATACGACAGCATGTATAAACAGATCCGTTACCCCTTCTCTTCTTTCCCCGAGAACCCGTTTGCGATCGTCAATGAATTTTTAAACAAAACAAGAAGAAACAACGTAACCGGCAACGTAACCCTGAACTACCAGCTTACCGATGAGTTAAGTTTAATGGTGCGCGGCAACCTCGACTGGATGAACGATAAACGTGAGCAGGACCGGCCCTACGATGCGGGCACCCGGCTCATCTATGGTTCTGTAAGAAAACAGAACATCTATAGCCACGAAAAAAGCTACGATTTCATGGCCAGGTACAATAAGAACATTAATAAAGACATAAAACTGGGTTTCACCATTGGTGGCAGCCAGTTGAAAAATGAATACAAAAAAACGGATATCAGGGCCGATGGATTAAAATATCCCGACTCTTTAAAAGACGGCTCACCCTATCCGCAGATCTACAGTCTTGACAACAGCTTGTATGGATTAACCTATTACCCCGACAAAAGCGCCTACCAGATCAACAGTATTTACGGCATCGCAAACTTCAGTTACAAAAATTATCTGTATGCAGAAATTACCGGCCGGCAGGACTGGAACAGCGTACTGGCCACTCCTAAAAGAACGGATAATGTAGGATTTTTCTATCCTTCCATCAACACCAGTTTCATTTTGTCGGAAGTGACAAAGCTGCCTGCTTTCATTAACTATACAAAGCTAAGGGCATCGTTTGCCCAGGTAGGCAGCGGCAGCACCACGCCGTACAGAACAGCCTATACGTACTCCCTGGCAAGCGGTGGTATTTACCCCGACAGCGCCCTGGTTAGTCCAACCCTTTTGCCTAACGTCAACTTAAAATCGCTTACTACTTCCACATTCGAGTTGGGTACCGAAGTGCAGTTTTTGAACGGCAGGTTAGGCGTTGACGTGGCAGTGTATTTTGGTAATACAAGGAACCAGATCTTCACAAGAACGGTAGACGCTTCTTCGGGTTACAGTTCTGCCATCATCAATGCGGGAAGAGTAAGGAACAATGGTTTGGAAATACAGCTTAATGCCAAACCCATTGCCAACGCAAAAGGATTTAACTGGAGCCTTTATGGAACGTTTTCTTTCAACAGGAACAAGATCATGTCTATGCCCGATAGTTCGGTATTGCTGCGGGCCGGCAATATAGCCAGCGGCCAGATAGTGGCATCGGTAGGCGGCAGCATGGGCGATCTGTATGGCCTGGGTTACCAGCGCAGTCCCGACGGACAGGTGATCTTCGACCCTGCAACCGGTTTCCCCGAGATCACGGATAATATCATTTACCTTGGGAACACGGTGCCAAAATACAGGTTCAGCCTTGGCAACAATTTCCGCTATAAGAATTTCAGTTTAAACCTGCTGTTCGATGCGCAGGTGGGAGCAGTAGCTTATTCACTTAGCCATTACAAACTGGCAGAACAGGGCAAATTGAAAAGCACGCTACCGGGCAGGTACAACGGAATTATCGGCAACGGCGTAATACAGAACCCCGACGGGTCTTTCCGCAAAAACGATGTGGTGGCAACCGATATCGATCAATATTATCAATACAGCATTGGCAGCTACAATGCAGAAGGCAGCACATTCAGCACCGACTTTTTAAAATTCCGCGAAGTGTCGTTGTCTTATGCCTTTAAACCAAAATTGCTTAAAAAGATAGGGTTGAACACAGCCAGCGTTGGTGTATACGGGCGCGACCTGTTCATCTGGTCACCCTGGCCAATATTCGATCCTGAGTTCGGTACACTGGCAGGGTCAGACATCGTAAGAGGTTTTGAAACGGGTCAATTTCCTTCTACCCGCACAATGGGCTTTACTTTAACCGTGGGGTTATAATTATTGCGTAAAACTGATCAATCAAAAAAAGAATACAGGGATGAGAAAGAATATATATATAGCATGTATGGTTTTGATGGCGGCGCCGGCATTCTATTCATGCAAAAAGGGTTTTGAAGAGCTGAACACAGACCCTATCAACATTATCAGCACCACTCCTGACAAGTTGCTGGCTCCCGCCCTGATAAACGCCATTTGGCCGGGCATGAGCCGGAACAGGAGCTTTAACAACGAACTGATGCAGGTTACCGTATCGCAAAGCGATGGCGATAATACCGTTTTCAGATATGCATTCCGGGCTAACTGGTCAGACTATTTATGGAATGCCTGGTATGTGCAACTGACCAATTTCAAACAGGTAGACAGCCTGGCGCGTTCAGAAAAAATTACCAATGCTTCCTACCAGGGTATTGGTAAAACATGCAAAGTATGGTTGTTCTCCAACCTCACAGACATTTACGGCGATATACCCTACTCACAGGCACTGATGGGCGATCAGCAAAATGTTGTACCGGCTTTTGACAGGCAGAAAGACATTTACCTCGATATGTTCAACCAGCTGGAAGCAGCCAATACCCTGCTTGCCACAGGCGATACGATAGCAGCAACAAGCGATCCGTTATACAAAGGGGATATTGGCAAGTGGAGAAAATTTGCCAATTCATTATACCTGCGCCTGTTACTGCGCGTATCGGGTAAAGCAGAAATGCAACAGCAATGTATTGCAAAAATAAAACAGATAGTAGAGAACCCCGGCCAATACCCGATCTTTCAAAACAATGCCGACTGCGCCAGGATACTTTGGAGCGGCGGTACCAGTACTACCGATCCCTACACCTCGCCTTATTTGAACGGGGTGCGTGCGCAGGATTTCCGTAGCCCATCGCTTTGCAGTTTCTTTTTAGACAATCTGGTTGCGTGGAGCGACCCACGTTATGTTTCATCAACCCCGTATGGAAAGGGCAGCATTGGCCGCTTCGGTATTGCGCAGGCCAGCGGTGGCGGATGGTATGGCGTAAAAAGCGGGTACCAGCCTGGCACCGGCGATGTAAAAGGTTGTTATTTTCAAAGCTATGATAACGCCAGCACCGGCGGTGTATGGTCGCTTCAGCAAAATCCCAACACCGGTATCATTATGCAGTATGCCGAAGTACTGTTTATACTCGCTGAAGCAAGTGCAAAGGGATGGATCAGCGGCGATACAAAAACCTTGTATCACCAGGGTATTGCAGCTGCCATCAACTACTGGGTGCCCAACTTTCCTGAAACCATACCTTCTGCAGCGTTTACCGAGCATTTGCTCAATCTTGACGCTGCCGGTGAAATTTGGGATGATAGCTACCCATTAGACCAGAAAATGGAAATGATCCACCTGCAAAAATACTATTCACTGTTTATGACCGACCTGCAACAGTGGTTTGAATACAGGCGCACCGGGCACCCTGTTCTACCCAAAGGGCCGGGACTGGAAAACAACGGCGTAATGCCTGCACGCCTGGTATATCCTGTATATGTACAGGCTGCCAACCCTGTAAACTATAAGGCTGCGGTAGCGGCACAGGGCCCCGATGAAATATTTACGAATGTATGGTGGCAACGGCCTTAAGTGTTTCAACAAAAAAAATCATGAAGATGAAATATTTAGTAAATCTTTTATTAATAATAAGCATAGCTGCGGTATCAAACAGTTGCACCAAAACATACAAGAATTATCCGGGAGGTGAGCCTAACGACGTAGGGGCTATTCTGGATGTGCGCCCGCTTTATAAAGACCAGGATGTGGTGCTTTCAAAAGACAATTTGTATGGTGCTTCCAAACTGGCCGTGGTAGTTATATCGGACCATACGGAAAAAAATCTTCCTGAAGGCCTGCTGGTGGTTCAGGATAACCGCCGACTGGGTTTGGTAAGAGGAATTTCCATTGAATTGGGCGCTGCTGCGGCCAAATATCATACCGGCGACTCCCTGCTGATAGATATCACCGGCGGTACATTAACGCGCAAAAATGGCATTTTATTGATCACCGGCCTTACTGAATCGAATTTTACCTCCAGGGGTAAAGGTGCGGTTGCTATCAACGCCATAACAATTGCTCAGTTGCAGGCCAAACCTGAAAACTATGAAAGCACGCTTTGCCTTTTCAATAAAAGCAGTTTAAATCCTGCGCCGCAACCGGGCGAAGTGATCAGCGGTACCAAAAAGATCAATGATGGTTTCGGTGACCTGGTAATGTATACCGACCCCGCTGTAAGCTATGCGCAAAAAACGCCTAACGCACTGGGGGCCTATGTAGGCATCCCTTTCGGTACTCCCGAGGGATCGATACAATTCAGAACAAGAAATGAAGATGATATAGTTAATATGGGATCATCTGCACAGGACCTGCTTATAACCGGCATCCAAAGCGACCCCAAAGGCGGCGACGGCGGTTATGAATACGTACAAATGATGGCAACTAAAGATATAGACTTTACCGTTACACCGTACAGCATCGTATTCTGTGGCAACGCAGGCACTGCCAGTTCCAACACACCGCTCGATGCGGGCTGGGCTACCGGCGGGCAACGCACTATTAAGTGGGATATCACAACAGGCGGCGTACAAAAAGGAAAGTTCTTTTATTTTGGCTTCCAGGGCAAAAAGATCAATGGTTCGGCAGGCGCTCATTCCTTTCCGGCTACCACAAACTATTATCAAAAAACGTTTACCACCAGCGGTACAAATCCCAATAAAGGGGATGGCGGACTTGTTCGCGCAAGTGCGTTCAGCACCTCGGGCCCCTGGCCCAATAGCGGAAATACCTGTGGGGTAGCCATCTTTAAAGGAACTACCGTTACTGAAACTTCGGTGCCTGAAGATGTGCTGTTTGTGGCTACAGGCGGCGGCGCCGCTGTGTATGACGCTAACAAAACCCCCACACTGGGTTACAGGATCTGTAATAACGACTGGTACTCTATGTATTCGGTAAGTATAGATCCGGTTACCTATAAACCTGTGGTTGTGCCTTATTTGCATTACCGTTCCAATGGGAATACCAACAGTATGCCTTATCCTGTAAATGAAGCGCACCCGACTGCAGCTACCGATGCCGGTTTGTTTAGTATGATGGGAGGTGTTTATAATGTTACGCTTGGCCGGTGGACATCCGCACGTAAACAGGTGGTGGTGGAATTGTTTCAGGCTACCGCTACTATTGACACATTGGAATTGCATGAAAGTGTAACGAAACTGGTGGAGTGATTTGATCCGTCCTTTATAAATTAAAGGGGCTGTCTCCTAATTTTGACAGCCCCTTTCTATGTTTGCGAAGCAAGAAGCTTGCTAATTTCAAAAGCGCCCGGCTTTAGGGTACCTTAGACTTCGTACTTGTACCTCTTACCTCCTACTTCTGTTCTTCTATGTTTAGGAAGTAACAAGGAAGTACGAAATCACAAATCACAAGTAGGAACACTATTCATAAAATCTCATTATATAAATTAAAAAAATAACTATTGCAAAATTCAGGAATAAATACGAAAGGCCAATAGCTCTTCCAACTTCTGCAACTTTCGAATCTTTATACGATTTTATTGATTTGGCCAATGTGTTCTTTTTAAAAATAACATTGACCAGAAAGTAAACTAATAGTGGCAATAAATAAAGCAAGAAAAATTTGCCGTCTGTGAAGTCTAGCCTTTCTTTAAAAAAAAGGGAATTTGCAACTAATACAATTTCTACAACATTTATTGCAACTGCAAATGTTATTAAGACTTTTGCTCTTCCAAAATGATTAAATCTGCCACGTTTAGTACCAGCAAGATCTTCTGTAGTTTTATATGCAATAAACATTATTAGTTCTCTGCTCATATTAAAACATTTTTACCACTTACTTATTTTATCTGCCACCCAATCTGTTGCGCCAAATGCATCTAAAACACCTAATGCCACTCCTGTAATTGGATTTGAAAAGCCAATTGCGAATATTGTTGTCTTAACCAGAACTTTCACATAAGCAGCTTTTACTTCCTGCGGACTCGCATTGGGATTGGTTAAAGCATTTACAAAATCCGTTCCTGCCACACCGGCATCCAGCGCACCTGAGGCTGTTCCAAGTATTTTAGCACCTAATGACAATCCTCTTAAAGCCTTTGCTGTTGCCACTGCCCCCCCTTTTACTGCTCCATCTGTTGATTTCTTGGCAATATTAACCAGGGCTTTTGCGCCGCCAGCTGCACCGTTATCAACTATATCGGCTCCAACCCCAATGATATCGTTGGTTTTGGCTGTCGCCTCAGGAAGTACAGAGGAGGAAGGCTCGCTTTCCTGGCTTTTCTTGGTTACAGATGCTTTAGCTTCAGGCTTTTTAATTACAGCAACAAATTTATCATTATATTTTTGATGTGGTACAATTTTGGGATCGGTGGTTTGGAAATCAGGCGTATTAGTCCATGCATCTACCCCATCTGCCCCGGGAATAACAGTTATATCGCCTGCCTTGATCTCCATCACCCGGTCATATGTATCCTTATTTCTAACCCTTGCATAAACTTTTCCATTTCTTGTATAAATGTCATCGGTTGGCGACATTCCGTCAGGATCAATAAATCTTAATGGATTATCAAATGCATAATTATAGGGCGAGTGCCGCCTCATGGCATCAGACTTTGGATCGATAGTATGCCATCTGCCAACTTGAGGATCGTACATCCTGGCCCCAAAGTCATACGCTTCTAAACCCGATCCATCTTTAAACTCGCCGGACTGGTGCTCTTTATCGCCGAACTTCAGCTTGTTCTCGACATAATTGGGTTTAAATGCTTTTGCCGAAATACCAGCCATTGTAAGACCAAATGGCTGATAGTGTGTTTCCTCTGCCAGCGGGCCGGTATAATGCTTTACAAACAGGTCGTCAAAATATACATCCCAGAACTGAGTTTCATTACTTACATAAACATAAAGGTATCCATTTTTGGTTATGGGAATATCATTTTTTAAAAGGGGAAGCACCTGGTCTGGGTCTTCAACAGGCAGCGCATAACTTTGAGGGTAAGTCTTCACATAATTGAATTGCTCATCCAACAGGATCCAGTTCAAATATGCTTTGGGTTTATTGGGAACATCCGGATTATTGGTTTGCCTGAACATATTTACTATACCCAGTAACGGGCTCACAGCCGGATTGCTTAACGTGGCAAGTGGACCTTTTGCTCCACCAGCCGCTGACGATACACCGCCAGCCAGTGATGAAAAGATATCATTCACGGCGCTGCTGGTGGTATTTCCACTTCCATTACTCCGGTATAAATATTTAACTCCAACATCTACTTTATCACCGGCCATCACCTTTAATACAATACCCGGTCCAATTTTCTGACCGCTTCCATTTAACCTGGCAACAAACTGGTTGGCGTTGGGATTATTGGGATCTATCGGATATTGCGCAATCCCTACGCTACAGGAAGAAGCATCAATATTGCTGAATAATGCTTTTTCATCATCACGGATCTTATTATTCGCACCCATTTCCATAGTGGCCATATAATGGCGGGTAGTTTCTTCTTCGGTAAGCACCATGCGAATATTGCCCAGGTAGTCCTTCACAAAATAATCGTACTCAAAATGGGCTGGCGTTCCACTTACCGCAGCCACATATCGTATGCGGCCTTCCTCATGACTGATATACAGCAGTTTGTCTGAATATTCCTCGGTTACCAGGGCTGGATTATCATAGTCCTTACTTTCATACACAAACCCATTCAGATAAGTTGTAGTTGTTGTTACGGTTGTATTATACTGCTGCTTATTATACTCTACAGAAACATTTGGCTCTGTTACGATCTTCTGCAGTTTATTACCTCCGGCATCATATATGTAACTGATGGTTCCTTTCGAATTACCATTGGCATCCTTCACTGCAACCTGTTGCGGCAGGTTAAGGTAATTATATACAATTGCGCCATCTGTATTATCAGTAGGTGTTACACCACTATCTATGCGTTTGTTTTTATCCGTGACCATATTGCCATTGGCATCGTATCCATAATCATTGCCATTGCCATTTCTATCGGCAAAATCGCCCAAACCGGCACCTGCAGTTGTTGGTGAAGTACCTCCCTGCGCCGCGTCCGATACTGTTGCCAGTTTATTACTGTTGTCACCTTTATAGTAATTGTATATCAGATCATCAATTTGCTCGCTGCCAGAGATCTTATATCCCCATTGCTGCAAGCGCTTAATATTTCCATTGGCATCATATGCCTGATCTGGATGATCGCCATCACCCAGCTTTATATCGTAATTTACCTTGAGCTTATTCCACAGGTGGTCATCATCATTTTGTTGTATGAAATCACCTTTTAACAGGCGGCTGGCAGCATCATAGGTAAAATCATACTTACGGCGGATATCATCTCCATCACTTTTCCATAAAACACCGGCTATATCGCCATTTAAATAAGTCTTATTAAATGCATCCCCCGATTTGTTGGCCACTTTGTCGTACCCCAGTTCAAAACCAAATAATTTTCCATCGCTTGTCTGTCCTTCAACGGTTAAATACTGGCGGTTAGCACCCAATAACCAACCTCTTATATTATAATCATAGTCAATTGTCTGAAGCCCGGCATTGTTATTAAAGTCTGGTGAAAACGTTCTGCTTATTACCTGACCTACCGCATTGTATTTCATTTCTAGGATCGGCTTCCAATCTGAACCATTGAATTTTTTCTCAATAGATGTCAATCTTCGCAGATCATCATAATTATTCTTAGTGCCGATCTCATGGGTTTGCTGGTTTGAACCGATCCTGGTTTTCAGGTGACTTCTTAACACCTCACCCGAAAAGTTATATTGGTAGGTGACAACATCCATTTGCCCGGTATGATTTACCGTTTGCACCTGTATCACCCTTCCTTTCTCATCATACAAATTACAGGAAGTAATGTACCCCGACTGGCCCAGTACTTTTGTCCGCGTCCAGGCAACCTTCCCAATCACGTTTTCGCTTACCTGCAAAGGCTCAGGAAATTCCGAAGGCCCTGCATCCAGGTAACTACCATATCCACTAGCATTAAGCTGGGTAGTGTTAAAGCCACTAAGGCCATTATAATTATCATAGTGCTTTTCAGTTAAAAGTTCATTTGTATAAGCAGCCACATTAGGATACGACAAACTTCCTTTTGCCTGACCGCGATGATAGTCTGCATTATTGACAGGATCAGTTATCATGTATATTGATGTGCCCCGGTTTAAACCATCGTATTGGGTAACCAGCCATTGCATTGAATTAGGTTTTCGCATATTGCCATCCTGCAGCATTACCAAACGATCTCCTGCATCATATACCATTTGTACCGGCTCTGCACCCGGTAATTTTTTTATGATCATTCGCTTGCGGTCATCATATTCATACCTGAAGCACTGTTCAGTTTGAACATCTGCATTAGTTGAAAAATTCCAGCCACCCGCAATCAATAACTCAACACCTTTGGGCTGAACTACGGCGCGTAACATGCCAAGGTCGTCATATATATAATAGGTGCATAACCAACCGGTATGATCGCTGCCAGTGGCCCCATCGTCATTTGAGGCGGTTAACTGTACCTTTTTAAGAACAAGGTGCCCCTCTTTATCAGTAAATTCAATGATTTGCTTCCCTTCTTCATTGACCAATACATCTTTCACCAGCTGTCCCGGGTCATAGGCAGCACTGGTACTGATAGCGCCATAAAGGTCACCGGGTAAAGGATCATCTATTTTCCATGCTCTTACTGCATCCACAGTTGTATTGTACCAGTACTTATTTTCAGTACCCTTATTGTTGCCGGCCCAGTTATTTCCAGCTGGCATTATTTTCTCAACCCTTTCCAACGGTGAGGCTTCATAATTGATCTTGCCTTTATAAACAGTTTCACCCTGACCAAATACCGGACTTCCAGTATTATTATCACTGTAAAAAAACTGTTGCTGTGGGTTTACATTGGCTTTGAAAGCACCATCGTTCAATGAGGTATTACCGCCAGCCGTGTTTGCAGCAAATGGCAGGTTGATTACAGATTCATGGCTCATGGCATCATATTCCACCGGGCTTACCAGGTCAACCGGCGAATTGGATGCGCCGGTTACTAATGATCCTTTTTGAACCACCGTTTGAGAGGGTCTTCCCAGCTTATCAATATACTGGGTTGTTTCCTTCCCTTCGCGCAGGCTATGATTACGCATGTCCTGGTAAGTAATGCCCGGCTTAAAATATTCGTAGGTCCTGATAAAGTTATTATCTGATATTACAGTGCCGGGAGAAACAGTCACTACATTACTATAGGCGGTTTCAATACCGCAGGTAACTTTCAACCTGAAATATTGCGTGCCCGATACATCCGGTATCAGACTATTACCAATTGCATTCTCAACATCCTGGTATGGGTTAGCCGGGTTATCAGTTTGTTGCCACTGGTACTTATATAAGCCATTACAGGACCCGCCCCTTGGGAGTTCGCCCATTAGTAATCGCTGGTCGGGAAAGTAGAAAATATTACCTGCTTTTAAAAGCTCCGGAATAATGGTTATTGTAAACGTTTCTACAGCAAAGCTGCCAGCTGCATCTTCTACCCTTACCGATATATTATATACCCCTACAGTACCCGAACCGGGTTTTGCAATTAATTGCCCCTGGTTGTTATTAACAGATACGTACTGGACAAAGGATGGCAAACCTGATGGGAAAGACCAATTGGTAATAGGTAATGTGCCATTGCCGGCAGCAAACATATCAATGGTCTTTTGATCATTTTCCTGCAGGGATACATCCGGAATATTAGCTATTGAAGGCGGAACAATTGCTGAAATAACCAGGTTAAAAGTTCGCTGGGCACTACCGCCATGCTGATCGGTAACCGTTACAATAATTGGGTAGGTACCCGCATTAGCAGATGCCGCCTGACTAATAAAAATAACACCCGTTCCATTTCCATTATCAGTAAACGTAGTTTGATTGGGCTCACCGGAAATGGAGAGTGTCAGCACGCCGTTGTCTATATCCGAAGCGGTCACTGGTATAGAAAGCGTGGAGTTCACTGGCATGGAGAGATCAGTAAGCCCATTGATAACAGGCGCAGCATTCCCTGTTGTGGCAAATGCTTCATTTGACAAAAGCGACATATTATCGGGCGAAACAGCCTTTATTTTGTAATAATAGGTAGTGTTGCCAACCACTGCATTATCAACATAACCGGTAGTATTGGCCGGTAATGTGGCCAGCAATAAATAACTCACATTATTTCCGGTTGATCTGAATACCTGGTACTGAGTTTCCGCTACATTATTGTCAGTCCATTGCAGATTTATTTGCCTTGCAGTAACCAGGTTAGCAGTTAAGTTCTGCGGTGTTGGTAATAGCGGCTGTACATCAACTACTACGGTGTTCGTATACAAAAAATAACACGTTGAAATTAAATGAACCCTGTAATAAGTCTTTTGGGAAACAGGGCCAGGCGAGAAACTGGTGCCTGAACCACCTGCAGGATACCAGTTTTCATAATCGTATGAATACTCCCATTCGTAACCAATATTCTCATAATCGCTTCCGCCATGGTTGGTGGCAGGCGAACACTCAAGAGTGGCGGGCGTTTGTCCTGCCTTTATATACTGAAAAGTTGGATATGCCTGGCCGGGTGTAACCGCCATGATCGCAATTTCGGTTTCTGCATCATTGCCATTGCCATCTGATGCTGTAAGATAACCGGGGCTGCAATCGGCGTCAACAACGGTCCAAATGATGCTCACGGTCTTGGTACCTTGTCCACCCACGATGTACCCGCCCGATACCGACCACCATGCTTCATCGTTGTATGCGCCATCAAGCGTGTATGAATATGTTGTACCTGGGGTCACCATGGTAACCCAGCTACCCTGAGCAACCGCGCTTTGGCCAAGGACGGTAAACAGGAGGAATGCAATTAAATAACGTATCATAATTGCCTGTATAATGTTGTGTTATTGGTATTGATTATTTTATGATAACAAAGGGCACAGGAGACGCTCTGAGGTAATGTTGCATTTGCCATGAAGCAATGGTTTGCCACCATTGAATGTCCGTATTCCAATACGAGTCGGTCCTGTTCACTGTAACATTGTTTGCTATAAGGGCAAAATCATCACCACCACATCCTATTTCCATTTCCTCTTCGCCACTGTCATTATAAACCAGCGCCTGGGGATCAAGATGCACGTTTAAGATAACATCGTGTACAACGGCCCGCTGGGTGCAGGCTTCATCACTATAAAAACGGATATATAAATCGGCGCGCAATTCTTCGAGGATGCGTTCGTGGGGTTCTTCTTCTATAACAACATCAGTATAATTATCATACTCAAGCCGTGCATAAACAATTTGGATACAGGGACCATGCTGATCTACGTATGCCTGACCGTTTTGATTTATGTAATTCCGGGCCATTGCATTGGCCTCATCCTTGTTTTTGAATGAAACAAAAAGGCCCGGTGATAATAAATAATCCATTTTTCCACCCACATAACCCGGGCCACAGGTAGTTCGGGTAAATTCCTGAGTCAGGAGATCATTGCCGTATGCGGGCAAACAGTTAATGGGCTGCCCCAGATAGTTGTAACAAAAAGTCTTTACTATATTTTTATCCTGGTCGCGTACTACTGATAGGCGGCCAAAATCATCATATTCGTAAAAGACGGTTTTGCCATTCAGATCGGTTTCACTGGTCATGCCGCCAAGGGGAGAAAATGTATAGCTATAAATTTGAGTATTGGAGGGGAATACCCGCACATCGTCTATACCATCGCCTTCGGTAAGAGACATGTTATTATTAAATGCCTTACACATATACTTCCAGGTACCATTATCGTAATACCGGTAATCAACCAGGTAATTACGGGCGTCGGGTTTTGTAAACGGCACCTGAA
Source organism: Niastella populi (assembly GCF_002078015.1). Classification (GTDB taxonomy): domain Bacteria; phylum Bacteroidota; class Bacteroidia; order Chitinophagales; family Chitinophagaceae; genus Niastella; species Niastella populi. The sequence continues at coordinate 79,750 of NZ_LWBP01000199.1, forward strand.
AATCGCCGCTCAGGTACCGCCGGCCGCTATATGGGTGATCAATAGATGCGGATCCATTATCTTCAAACCCTTCACTAAAATATACCTTTACCCCGGACGGTACTGAATGCTGCGGGTTCACCAGCTTAACAACGGGATAACGTTGATTATACGCCCACTGATAATTTTCAACAGGGCCTGCAAACGGCCGTTTCTCCAACACATTACCTTTATTGTCGTAATTAAAATAATTAACCGGGCCGTATACAGCATCTACCGAAAGCGTACCGTTTGCATCGTCATAATTCGTATTGGCAACAGTGCTTACTGCTACCGGCTTTTTTGTTCTTAATTCATAAGTTGTCCGAGGCATAAATACAGGCCCGCCGAACTCCGCATAATCATTGATTGAAGCACCGGTAAGCAACTCCTGTCCATTTCTGGCAAGTACATTCCGCTGCTCCACTGTATAATTTACCATGTACCGGTCTGTCATTTTCCTGTACGGATTATTGGTATTACCGGTACTGAAATTATATGGGTACTTAAAAAGGGTTTTTGTTTCTTCCCCTTTTGAGTTACTGCTTTTAACCTCTACCAGATTATTATAACCGTCGTATGCATAGTTGGTTTCTTTTACCTGGCTGCCAGCTACTGTAGATATTGATTCTTCCTTTTCGTACCGCACTACGTTAGGGAAATAATATTTGGGACAGGCTGATGCCCTGTAACTGGCAGGTTGATCGTGGCGTTTAATGCGAACGGCCCTTATAAACCGGCTGTAATCGTCATATTCGTCCTGGTATTTATATTCAGATTTCTTAACCGGGTTTCCCTGGTTGTCATATAGGGTTAGTTCTTTTACCGCACCCCGGCGAAAAGAATTGTTGACATAAGGTATGGCATCCCAAAACGCCGGCGTTGCCGTTTCATAAGTAGGCTGATTGTCATTTGTACCGTTATCATAATTGGAAAACACATATTTTTTATAACTACCGTCGCGCCTTTTTTCAAAAACGGTAGAATAGGTTATATGGCTTTGAATCCTGTCGAAAGGCGTAAAACTGGTGGTACTGAAATAATATCCCCCACCCGATTTGTCATCGGTGTATTTAGGCCTGGGGATAGACAGCACCCCGGAGGAAGTGGAGCCACTGATGGCCGTTTTATAAATAAATTCGGTTTCATTGGCCAGGCTTCCGTCCTGCAGGTAATCACTGATCTTATGTACGCGTATACCACCGGTTACCAGGTTACCGCCAGCAGGCGTAACGCCAAAAGGCCAGCGGGTTATAGCCTGGGAATAATCATTTTCCTGGTATTCATATTTGCGATAGCCGCCTGTAGGGAAATATACTTTATCCAGCGTTTCATATTTTGCGTAGATAAAATCAGGCTCCCGGCTGTTATAATACTGGGTTTCAAAATCAGTTCTGCTGAGCGCATATGCTGTTTGAGTATTGTTGACAAAAAAGCGTTTGTTATTATAGAAACCCAAATGATCTACTTTGCCCGAACCGTATACCGGCAACTTGCCGCTGTTATAAACAAAAGAATATTTACTATTATATTTTCTGCCATCTGGTGATAATTCTTTTAAGGCGGTCAGCTTTAACCGCTCTGTTAAATTCTCAATATATTCAAAAGCAAATGACTTAATGACCTCACTGCCATTCTTAACCTGCAAACCGATGAGCTTTTGGAGATTGTTTTTGTCATTTATTACTGCTCCTACAATATCTCCATAGTTGGTAAAAGTTGAATGCGGAGTGAGGTCTCTCAATGGCAGATCGGTATTTAACTGATGCGAGTCCTCAGATTGCAATTCAATACTAGTATTATTACTGCAAACAATTTTTGTGAGGTACCAGGGCTCGGCCATTGACTGATGAAGATAACCAGGCATAAACCGGGTAAACGAAGTACCGGTGCCTTCGCCCCAGGGTGCATCGGCATATTGCAGTTGCAATTTTCCCTTTTTGTACTCAAAGTTTACTGTATAATTATCGGGGGTTTCAATTTTAGTGATAAGCCAGGCATCAGGAACAACGCTCAGATAGGTATTTCCGAAAATACCGAAAACGTTGCCGTCTCCATTACCACTGTATGCGCCAGTTGGGCCACGCCAGAATTCGACGTTTTTTAATTTATTGGATGCATCGCCGCCAAAATAATACCTGGTTCCATCGGGCCCCGTTATTACAATCTGGTATATCATTCTGGGAACAGGTACTGAGCCTTTTATAATATTGGTAGCCGGCGCCGTTACCTCCACCATAAAATTGCCGCCGGGTGATTCACACTTCCATTCACCGTTGTGGTTAAGATAAAATTTACCCGATACATTGCCCACCGAAAAATAAAATTCGTCGGGTTCAAAATCATAGTTTCGGCTAACATCAAAAGCAAGCACAGGATCCTGAGTTACAGTATTATTATCCAGGTTAGTAATAATCCTCATTCCCGGCAATTGCTCATCAGCAGGTATTTTGTTCAATGTATTGAAGGTATAATCATAAGAAGCCCAGTTGCTGTTATTTAATTTGCTATAATTATTAATATATCCAAAATCATTTGAAGTAAGTATTTGAACTGAAGTGCTGGTTGTATAAGCACTACCGCCCGAAATAGTAGTATTAATGATGGTGTACGATTTGGTTTCCCTTAGCTCATCAGGTTTTCCATTAACTACCCGCGACACCTGACCGCCGATATTCAAATTCCAGCCCAACCCAACCCAGCTGGGAAGCTGATCAACCTGAATGGCGCGGGTGTTATAACTTAAATTTACCGGCAGGCTGTTCTTTCCAAACTGCAGATCATACAAGGGGATATTCAGTGTAGATGTACCTGTGTATGGATTGTTATCCTGTCGCATATCCACCAGGTTCCAGCCGATATTTGGAGAAGGGTGCACAGAAGTATACTGTGCGCATAAGTGACCTAACGGCAATAGGATCACTAAAAAGGACATAAGAATTCGTTTTCCTTTACATGTAACCATACAATAGTCTATTTTATATTATACCCGATTCGTGATTTTGTTGAATAAGATGCCGGCACCGCTGAATAAATTATGAGCAGCGGCGAAGTCTATTTTTCTATAATTGTTTAGGAGGTTTTGCTTTCCTTTTTTTATCCAATAGACGATCAGCTTCGCTTCCAGAAATGTCCTGTGCAATTGGGCGGGGAATAAGTTTTAATAAAATGAACATAATAAGCAGCAGTTTGCATACTATTTGGGCAATGATATGAGTTAATGGTTAGGTATTTATAAACGGTGTAACGTTGGCTGCTACGCGCTTACAATATGAATATAGGTTGAATCCAAATGAGGTGTGTTAACTGGCTATTAACAATAACTGGAGATTAATAAGTGCGCATTTTTAGCAATAGACGTGTTATTTTAAGCAATAACCGTGTAAGACATATTATTTATTTACATATACAAAATGAAAATACCGGCTGCAAAAAAACGCATGCAGACGGGAACTTGTCATCATGTAATTCCGTTTAACCCTACGGAAAGATTTATGGAGATAAATAGGAACAACCTGTTTGCTTACCCATTACAGGAAGCCAAGGCCGTGACTAAAAAGCATTATAATTTTTCGTTTTTTCTCTCAGCAAATCGATGTAAACACCGTTTATTTAGCAAGTCGGACAAGTTTGGTTGCCTAATGAGTAATTCGAAATGTTTCATTATTAGCGCTTTTATATTGAGCGTTTACAAATCCCCATTTCACGGATTTATCACAGCGCAACTTACCTCTTACCTTCTACATCTAATCCCCCGTAGGAACAATTTCACTCGTTTCCACCATTAGCATCACCGTTTTCTTTAGTGCCCGTGTTCGGTGCACAATGCCTTTGGGAATGGTGAAACCTTCCCAGGGATTCAATGCAATTGTCTTATCTTCGAGATCGATAAGCAGTTGTCCTTCCAGCACAAAAAAGAATTCATCGTCATTGTCATGTTTGTGCCAGTGGTACTCCCCTTCTATAATTGCCACGCGCACCACGCTGTCGTTCACTTTTGTAAGCGTTTGGTTGAACCATTTGTGCGTATTGGCCTTTACTATTGCCGGCACGTCGATCAGCTCAAGCTGCTCATATTTAACATCGAGCCGGGTGTCGTAAGGATAGTTATTTTCCATATGTAGTCTTTTCAGTAAAAATAACGATATCCTTCGATCCTTTTATTTTTATCACTTCCCGGTTACCGGCCGGGCGAACCGTTTTTACCCCGGAAATGCTTGCTCCAATCACATCATCTAAATACACGGCATAGCGCCCGTCGCGTTGTTCATAATTGAAAGAACAGTTCTTTACAGTTAAGTTCATTACATGCCGCGCCCAAAGCCCATAGGAAGGTTGCACCTTTAAATTGGAGGCATTGTATTGCCCAACACCCAGTTCGGGCGGTGTGGCCGCCGTATCTGACAACGGATTGCCGCCTTTTACCAGCACCTGCACATCGTTGAATTCAATATTTTTTATATAACCGGTATGTTTGCCATTGGGTAAAGTAAAATCGAGCCCGCCGGTAACTTCGGCGGCAGCAGGCAGGCTATACCCTGCTATGATGGGGGTGGCGCGGCGTTGTTTGCCATCGTAGGCCGACCATCTTTTTCCGCGGAAAGAACTACCGGCATACACTTCATAAATATCGATGCCATTGATGATAATATTTTCAACCTGGCCGATATTGATATTCTTTACCAGCAGTTCATTGTGGTTTTCGCCATTATCGGTAAAGGCATATTTACCCACGGTGGCGCCCAATACCCTTCCCCTGTTGGAGATCGAAATAAAAAAGGGCGTAAACGTCCTGAACATTTTTGACCGGCTGTGCAACGGACCAGTATGTCCACAATTGAGGTGAATATTCTTCACATGCCCGCCATCGTTGGTTGAAATAGAAAACCCGGCCTTGTTGGAGCCGAGCACATAAATATTGTCAACGCAAATATCCATGATGTCATCGGCTGTTTCGGAACCTATCTGAAACAGGTTGCAGTTGGTATCGCCGATCACATTCCTGATCTTATAATCGCGCGCCGGCCTGGTAAACCCCAATGCGCAATCGGAGCCGGGTTTTACGATATCGTCTGAACTTACTTTTGAATAAATATTGGTGACCGTAACATGGCTGCAGGCCATGAAATCGTAGATGTCGCGCACGTTGGATGTATGGTACCGGCTGAAATAAGTATTGTGCACGTTGATATGATCGGTGCCGGTGGCCAACAATGCAAAATGACCGCTGCGATCGATGTGCAGCATATTACCGGTGTTGAAATCTTTTGAGCCGTCTTTATTTATATAATACGGTTCGTCTTTACTGCTGTCGTACCAGAGGTCTGCTTCGCGGTGAATACCGCCAATTTCAATATTGGTACATAATTTAAAGGTGAACATTTTATCGGCGCGGTTACCCGGCTCGTTGTTCATAACCTTATCGCCGGTAACCAGGTTGCCATTGCCGGTTATATAACCATTGCCAATGATCTTTACATTATCGAGCCTTTCGCCAAAGAACATGGTATTCCTGAAATAGTGGTGGCCAACATCCTGTTTGGTTAAATAATTATCGGCGTCTGCATAAGGGCCGGCATCGGTTGGTGATAAACCCGACCGGTATTTTTTATCGCTGAACCAGGTTGTTTCAGGGGCATCGGCGCCTTTCAGGGCTTTTATGGTTGCTTCTTTATCGACATAGAGATACACATTACTTTTTAAATGAACGGTGCGTACACCATAAACGCCTTTACTGAACAACAGGGTGCCGCCGCCTAACCGGTTCACATATTCGATAGCTTCATTAATGGGTTGGGTATAGTCCTGGGTACTATCGCCGGTTACTCCGAACATTTTAATGTCGAGTTTGCCCGAATAATACCGGGCGGTATTGGAAAGCCCTTTGTGCCTGCCATCTTTCACCAGCAAACGGAACATATACTGTTTGCCGGGCTGCAAGCCGGTAACGGTAGCGGATGATGTTTTACGATCGATAGCAGCGCTGGCAGGCTGAAAACTTTTACCGGAATCGAGCGACTGCAGTAATTGAATGGCATTGGCCGGGATGTAGCTCCAGGTAAAATGCGCACAGGTATAAGTTGCTGCATCTTCGCTGTATTGAAGCGTTCGCTCCGCCGTTCTGGTAAAATCAGCTACCGTTGGTATTGCTTTCAATATGGCGGTTTCGACGCCAGTGCCGGCACTGGTAAGCACTTCTGGTTTTGAAGTGGTGTAAGTTGCTTTGAAAGTATAATTCCCGGCTTTTTGTAATCGCACACCGCCGATAACGATTGTAATGTCGGCGCCATTGGCTGGCCGCAGATCGAGATGGCTGAGCTGAAGTTTTGTACCCCCATTGGCCAGTGGAGTGATGGTGGCGGCCCCCACCCTGTTGTATGAATATGCCGAACCTGTTCTGCCGATAGATTGTTGGGCAAGCTGCGCCAGCGTTACATGGCCCCGGCCAATTACATTTACGGTTGTGTTTTGCATGGTTACCCCAATGCCTGGCGGCAGGTATATGTTTACGGTAGCATCGGGACTTCGCTGCCCGGCCGTATAATAAAGTACCAGTTTGTTGGTGGTATTAATAGTTACTGCCTGTTGCTGCAGTTGAAGCCGGCCGCTTAGGGCCATTGGTTTTACAACCAGTTGCCAGGTTTTGGCGGCTTTGTTTTTTGACGTTACAATCAGCCGGTCGCCCGGAATGACGTTACCGTGCTGTTTAGGGTTGCCTGTTTTATCAGTAACCAGGTACTGTTGTTTTAAGCCATTAACGGAAGTGATCTGCGCCAGTATTTCATTTACAGCAGGCGTGGTAGAAACAAGGCCCTGGTCTTCGGGTGTCTCAACGGTAAACCGGTAGGTGCTTCCGGTAATTACAACAATGGTATCTTTTGTGATGGACGCAATATGGGTGGCGTGCGCAGCGGGGTGGATGCTTACGGTTGGTTTCGGTTGGGCCTTTACCGGTTTGGTAAGCAGCATGAACAGGTAACAACCAGCAAGCAACTGTAGCAATTTCAGGAATACATTCATATATGACAATAGAAATATTAAAGTAATTCCTTTATGAGCACAGCTATTAATACTGGTTGGCAAATCATGCATCGGAATATGCATGCTGAACGCTAAAGGCAGAAAGCTGAAGGCGGAAGGCGAAAACCCGGGATATTGTGTTTACCGCAATTAATCGGGAATAACGAATTTTAGAGGCTGGCGTTAAGCCTTTAGCCTTAAGCATTAAGCGTTTCAATCCACCGGGAACGGGCCGTCGGTAAATTTTTCAGGATGATATCCTTTTACGCCTACCTGTACAGCCAGCCGGCTGCGCAGATCGTTCGATGTACGCATTTGTTCAAGAATATAGCTGAAGTCGTATTTCGGCTGCCAGCCCAGTTCGGTACGGGCGCGTTCATTCACATATACCCTGTCGAGCGAGGGAAACATTTTCCAGCCAAGTTGGTCGTATACGGGAACATATTCAGGCACCAGGCGCTTAACCACTTCAGTGGCATGCAGGCGCAGATCGGCGAGGTCGGCTTTCGTGAAAGGCGTTGTGGCGCTGATGATGTAGGTGCCAAAACCAATGCCCCGGGCTTTTTGCGCAGCCAGCAGGTGCGCGCTTACCACATCTTCAATTTCAACCCGGCGATACAGGAATTCATTGGCTTTTATATTCGAATCGGGATAAATTGCCCGCATTTTCCGGTTATCATCCTCTTCGGGAAAAAAACGCGAGGTGCGTAATACGATACAGGGTAGTCCGGAATTACGATAGTACAACTGGCACAAGTTCTCCGCGGCGGTTTTGGTAACACCGTAGATGTTTTTAGGCACCGGCGTTACGTCTTCCGTTATCCAGGCGGCGGGTGCGCCCGGCGGTGGCACCAGCGCATCGCCGAACGTGCTGGTGGTGCTGGTAAATACAAATGATTCAACACCGGCGGCCACTGCTTCCTGTAATAAATTGAGCGTGCCGGTTATATTGGTATCTATAAATTGCTGCGGCGTATGCGTTACCACATGCGGTTTGTGCAGGGTGGCCGTATGCATAACCACGTTCACCCCCTGCATGCATTGTTTTACAAATTCGCGATCGGTTATGGTTCCGGTATAGTTGGTAAATGCAGAAGCCTTTAGATCGATGCCCACCACATCGTACTGCATTTCTTTCAGTGTTCGCACCAGCGCTTCTCCCAAATGTCCGGCACTGCCGGTAACTAATACTTTCATCATAAAAATTAATTGCTAGGTAATGCTGAAGGCTTAAGGCTGAAGGCTGAAGGCTTAAGGCGAATACAAATACAAACCGGCATGCTTCTCCTGTTTTATGCTTAACGCGAAATACGCCACTACGTATCATTGTATTTTGCCTTCGGCCTTAAGCATTAAGCCTTTGGCTTTATTCTTCCTTCACGTATTTATATACATTCTTTTTGTAAGCGTTGAGGTCTTCGGGTGTAGTGATCTCATCGAACCTGTATTGTTCACCGTTGGCATTTTTACGAACCAGCGCCACTACTTCACCGCCTACCACTGCGCTTTGCGCCTTGCGAAAAATTGAATCGAGCGATTGCCTGTCGTTCAACATCTGGTACTCTTCTATCTGGTTCACTATAATAATATATTCGGGCATGTGGAAGATTTGGAACGAAGATAATACAAATGCAGCTGCAAGCGAATACGAATACAGCTGCAAGCTTCAAGCAGAATACAAATACAGCTGCAAGCTTCGAGCTGCAAGCTGCAAGCAGAATACAAATACAGCTGTAAGCTTAAAGCCGAAAGTTACAGCGTATACTGTATCTCACTTCGACATTGGAAGTTGGACATTCAATGTTCTTCTGTTTTCTGTATTCCTTTCTAATTTTTAATTATTCATGTCTCATTTTTTATTTCCCTGTATTTTTGTTCTTTACTCATTGATATTAATAAAATACAGATGATGAAAATAGTTGTAACCGACGGTTATACTTTGAACCCGGGCGATCTGAGCTGGAAGCCGATTGAAGCAATGGGTGAGCTTACCGTTTATGAAAGAATGAAACCGGAAGAGATCGTTGAAAAATGCAAAAACGCAACGATCGTTGTTACCAATAAAGTGCCGTTCAATGAAGCCGCCATATCGCAATTGACGAATTTAAAAATGATTGCCGTTACCGCAACGGGCTACAACATTATAGATGTACAGGCTGCTGCCAAAAAAGGGATTGTGGTTTCCAACGTACCGGCATATGGAACCGCTTCCGTTGCCCAACATACCATTGCACTACTGCTCGAGCTTACCAACCAGGTTGGCAAACATGCGGCATCGGTTGCCGCCGGCGAATGGGTGAAGTCGCCCGACTTTGGTTATCAAATAACGCCCATCACCGAACTGGCCGGTAAAACCATGGGTATTGTTGGCTGGGGAAATATCGGTTCGCAAACCGCCCGCATTGCGCAGGCGTTGGGAATGGAGCTATTATATTATAACCCCACAAAAAAGGAAAGTGCCTTCGCTCCCTGGGCTTCCCTGCCTGAATTATTTGCGAAAAGCGATTATATTTCCCTGCATTGCCCGCTCAAACCCGACAATACAGGTTTCGTTAATAACGAACTGATCAGCTTAATGAAACCATCGGCCTGCATAATAAATACCTCCCGCGGACCACTGATCAATGAACAACACCTGGCCGATGCCCTGAACACCGGCCGCATTGCCGGGGCCGCCCTGGATGTGCTGTCGACCGAACCGCCGCCGGCCGGTAATCCCCTGCTAACTGCAAAAAACTGCATCATTACCCCGCATAATGCCTGGATCAGCAGCGAGGCGCGCCAGCGGGTGATGGATGTAACGGTTAAAAATGTGGCCGCTTTTTTAAAGGGGGCGCCTGTTAATAAAGTGGGTTAAAAGGCAACGAGGCAAAAAGGCATAAAGGCAATCCGGCGGAGGAACTAAAGAACTGAGAACTAATAGATAAGAACTTAAATGAGAAAACCGTATCTTCGCTCAACTTTTTGAGAATGAAGATCCTAATTCAACAGGTTACAATTACTGACCCATCATCTCCATTTAACGGACAAAAGCAGGATATCCTTATAGAATCAGGAATTATCAGGGATATTCAACCTGCTATTTCAGCAGAAGCAGACAAGGTTATCGCAGGCAACCAGCTCCATTTATCGCCGGGCTGGGTTGATGTGTTCGCCCATTTTGCCGACCCCGGCTACGAGTTCAAGGAAACACTGGAAACCGGTGCCCGCGCAGCGGCTGCCGGCGGGTATACCGATGTTTTCGTGATCCCCAATACCAAACCGGTGGTCGACAGTAAAACCCAGGCGGAATACATTAGCCAGAAGTCAAAATCGCTGCCGGTCAATATTCATCCCATCGGCGCAATATCAAAGGGCACGGAAGGGAAAGACCTCGCAGAAATGTACGATATGCGCTCCAGCGGCGCCATAGCGTTCAGCGATGGTTTGAACCCCATACAATCGGCCGGTTTGTTACTTAAAGCACTGCAGTATGTAAAAGCTTTTGACGGAACGGTTATACAAATACCCGACGACAAAAGCGTAGGCGCCAACGGCCTCATGCATGAAGGCATTGTTTCAACCCGCCTTGGTTTGCCCGGTAAACCCATGATGGCGGAAGAATTACAGGTGGCCAGGGATATTAAACTGGTTCGCTATTCCGATTCAAAACTCCATTTCACGGGGGTAAGCTCGCCGAAATCGCTTGAATATATCCGCCGCGCAAAAGAGGCCGGTTTGGCGGTAACATGTTCTGTTACTCCTTACCATCTTTTCTTTACCGACGAAGACCTGCTGGAATACGATACCAACCTGAAAGTGTATCCCCCCTTACGTACAAAAAGCGATGTGGAAATACTGCGACAGGCTGTACTCGACGGCACCATCGATTGCATCGCATCGCATCACCTGCCGCATGAATATGATAGTAAAATACTTGAGTTCGAATATGCCAAATATGGTATGATCGGGCTGGAAACTTCCTACAGCGCCGTCAGGACCGTGCTGCCCGGGCTTACCGAAAATCGCTGGGTAGAGCTGGTGAGCATCAATCCCCGGAAAATATTCGGCCTTGAAATTCCGGTGATCAAAAAAGAAGCACCGGCCTGTTTTACCCTGTTCGAACCTGGTGTTCCGGTTACCATTACGGCGGCTTCTTTCCGGTCAAAATCAAAGAACTCGGCATTTACCGGCAAAACGCTCAATGGTTCAGTGAAAGGGATCATCAATAAAGAAACCTTAATTCTAAATTAATACACACTTTATGACCGGTGAAACAATGACCTCCAAAAATCCAGGGGTCCTTTACGGGCTTATCAACGGTGGCGTTTCCATCTTATTTACAGTAATTCTGTACCTGGGCGGCGCCCAGACATTCGTTAGCCCCATCGCCTACCTCGGCATGGCCATACCAATAGTAATTTGTGTAATAGGCGGATTGCAGATCAGGAAACAACGCGGTTATCTTGAGTTTTCCGAAGCATTAAAGAATACTTTCCTTATACTGGTGATCGGGTCGCTGATCGGAACTATCTTTCATTTTATTTTATTTAATTACATAGACGTATCGTTCAGGGAGGCGCTTGCACAAGTAACTGCCGAAGAAGCGGAAAGACTGATGCGGAAGTTCGGCGCGCCCGAAGGACAGATAGAAAAAACAGTGGAAGAAAGCTTAAATAAAAATAATTATACGGTAGGAAGATTGATGTTGGGTTTTGTTTTTAGCTGTATTGGCTGGTTCGTCGTTGCTTTGATAGTTTCGGCGATCATAAAGAAAAAGCGACCACCGTTTGAAAATTCGTTTAACCAATAAACTATGGATATATCCATTGTAGTGCCATTGTTGAATGAAGAAGAATCCCTGCCTGAATTATGTGCATGGATCGAGCGGGTGGTAACGGCCGGCAATTTTTCCTATGAAATCATAATGATCGATGATGGCAGTACCGATAACTCATGGGCCGTCATTGAACAATTGCGCTCAAAAAATTCTCATATAAAAGGCATCCGCTTTCAACGGAACTATGGCAAGTCTGCTGCATTGAACGAAGGCTTCAAAGCCGCATCGGGCAATGTGGTGATCACCATGGACGCCGATATGCAGGATAGTCCCGATGAAATACCCGAGCTGTACCGCATGATCGCAAATGACGGTTATGATATGGTCAGCGGCTGGAAAAAAGTGCGCTACGACAACACCCTCACCAAGAATATTCCAAGCAAATTCTTCAACTGGGCTACCCGGCGCATGTCGCATATCCAACTGCATGATTTCAATTGCGGACTGAAAGCCTATAGGATCAAAGTGGTGAAATGCATAGAAGTGTATGGCGAAATGCATCGCTACATACCTGTGCTGGCCAAATGGGCAGGTTTTAAAAAGATCGGGGAAAAAGTGGTAGAGCACCGCAAACGCAAATACGGCACCACCAAGTTTGGCTGGGAACGTTTTGTGAACGGTTTTCTCGATCTGGCCTCCATTACATTCGTAGGCAAGTATGGTAAAAGGCCCATGCACTTTTTCGGTTTGTGGGGTTCAGCCTTCCTTATAACCGGATTTTTAATGGTGCTGTACCTGGTTATTTCGAAGTTCATTGAACCGGAATATGCCATCACCAACCGGCCGGTGTTCTATATTTCATTAACGGTCATGATCATTGGCACCTTGCTGTTCATTGCAGGATTCCTTGGCGAACTGGTTTCACGAAATTCTCCCGGCCGCAATTCTTATTTGATCGAGAAGAAAACAGGGCTCAACTAATAATGGCGCATAAAAATATTGTAATCATAGGGCCCGGACATCCGTTGCGGGGCGGGTTGGCTACTTTCAATCAGCGGCTGTGCAAACAGTTCATCGATGAAGGCCATACCTGCTGCATCTATTCTTTTTCCCTGCAATATCCCTCTTTTCTGTTCCCCGGTACCACGCAATATTCAAACGAACCTGCGCCAGCCGATATGGAAATATATGCCGTTATCAATTCCGTTTGGCCGCTCAACTGGGTACAGATAGGAAATGCCTTACAGCGAATACGTCCGGATATTATCGTTGTGCGCTACTGGCTGCCATTTATGGGACCGGCATTAGGCAGCATATTGCGAAGGGTAAAAAAGAACAATCATACAAAGGTTATTGCCATTACCGATAATGTGATCCCGCATGAAAAGCGGCCCGGTGATGTGCCCTTTACCAGGTATTTCCTGAAGAGCTGCGACGCTTTCATTACCATGAGTGAAAAAGTAATGAACGACCTGCGGCAGTTTGAAAAAACAAAACCTGCAAAACAGGTTTTGCACCCGTTGTACGATAATTTTGGCGAACCGGTTCCTAAAGACGAAGCAAGGAAAAAACTGGGCATCGATGTCAATGAAAAGGTGATCCTTTTCTTCGGCTTTATTCGTAAATATAAGGGGCTGGATATTTTGCTCGGGGCCATGAGTTTGCTGAAACAACAAATAACAAACAACAAACAACAAACCATAAAACTACTGGTGGCCGGTGAGTTTTATGAAGATGAAAAACAGTACAACGACCAGATAAAGCGGCTGGGCATAGAAGACAGCCTTATATTAAGAACAGATTTTATACCCGATAGCGAGGTGAAGTACTATCTCTGCGCAGCAGATGTGGTAATACAACCCTATCGAAATGCCACGCAGAGCGGGGTTACGCCGCTGGCTTATCATTTTGAAAAGCCGATGATCGTAACCAATGTTGGCAGTTTGCCCACGCTGGTGCCACATGAAAAGGTGGGGCTGGTATGTGAACCGGAACCGGCTTCGCTGGCTGCCGCCATCAACCGGTATTTCGAGCTTGGAGAACAATATTTTATACCGCATCTTCGCACCGAAAAGGAAAAATACAGCTGGCATAATTTAGTCGATACGATACTGACGGTAATTTGATAATGTGATAATGGAATACAAATACTGAAGTTCATTTCATAATAATCCTATGACCAAAAGCATTTATAGAAGTAAAGCGCCATTGCGTATTGGTTTGGCCGGCGGCGGTACCGATGTCAGCCCTTACAGCGATCTGTATGGCGGGGCTATTCTCAATGCTACCGTGTCGCTGTTCGCCTATGCCAATATTGAGCTTATTGAAGAGAAAAAGATCTACCTGCAAACAATGGACAGGCAGGAGGAACAACAGTTTGACTGGAGCAGGGAACTGCCCATCGATGGAAAACTCGATCTGCTGAAGGGCGTATATAACCGCATTCAGCGGCAATACGGTATGCCTGAAACAGGATTTAAATTATCTACCTATGTAGATGCCCCGGCAGGTTCCGGCCTGGGTACTTCTTCTACCCTTGTGGTAGCCATTGTAGGCGTGTTTGCAGAAATGTTGCGGCTACCATTGGGTGAATACGATATTGCACATCTGGCATATGAGATCGAACGCAACGACCTGGCCATGGCGGGTGGTAAACAGGACCAGTACGCTGCTACTTTCGGCGGGGTGAACTATATGGAGTTTTATGGTGAAAATGTTGTGGTGAACCCATTGCGCATAAAACAACAATATTTATTTGAACTGGAGAACAACCTCGTTCTTTATTATACAGCTACCAGCCGCGAATCGGCAAAGATCATCGAAAAGCAAAGCCAGAACGTGGTATCGAAAAAGGAAAAACCCATCGATGCCATGCACCAGTTAAAACACCAGGCGCAGTTGATGAAAGAAGCCCTGTTGAAAGGCCGTTTGCATGAAATTGGCGAGATCCTTGATTTCGGTTTCCAGCAGAAAAAACAAATGGCGGAGGGTATTTCGAATACACTGATGGATGAGATCTACGAAGCAGCCAAAAAAGCGGGTGCAACGGGTGGTAAAATCTCCGGCGCCGGTGGCGGCGGTTTTATGACGTTTTATTGTCCGGCCAATACCAAGTATAAAGTAATTGAAACGCTGAACACATTTGGCGGTTTTGTAAAGAACTACCAGTTTGTTGACCATGGGTTAACAGGTTGGAGCATCTAAAACAATTAGCTAATTCGATAATTGGCTAATGTGCTAATAACTTAGTTTGTGCAGTACTTATATTAGCCAGGCTCACGCGTAAGCATTTTTTTAAGCTGTATTCATTAGCAAATTAGCACATTAGCAAATCAGCACATTAATAAAAGATTTCTATGAATAATAAGATCACCGACATCATTAAAGCCTCTATCAGCACCAAGGAACTAATTCTGAAAGACCCCGTGTTATTAGGCACTATCGATAAACTGGTGGAGATCATTACCGCTGCCCTGCGTAATGGTAACCGGGTATATTTTTGCGGAAATGGCGGCAGCGCTGCCGATGCACAGCACCTGGCTGCAGAGTTCAGCGGCCGTTTTTATACCGATCGCGATGCTTTGCCTGCTGAAGCATTACACTGTAACACTTCCTATTTAACCGCGGTGGCCAATGACTACAGCTATGATGTAGTATATGCCCGTTTAATAAAAGGCATAGGGCTGAAAGGCGATGTGCTGGTAGGGTTATCTACATCGGGGAATTCAACCAACATTGTAAAAGCATTTGAAGTTGCCCGCGAAAAAGGCATCGTCACAGTTGGCTTTACCGGCGATGCCGGCGGTAAAATGAAACCACTGAGCGATTATCTCGTAAACGTTCCTTCAAAAGATACCCCACGTATACAGGAAAGCCATATTATGCTGGGCCATATCATTTGCCAGTTGGTAGAAGAACAATATTTTAATAAATAGTTAAAATGTGTGCCACGCTTACAACAGCGCGGCGAAGGAAACGTGGCAAACCTAACACGTATGTCAATTAAAGAGTGTATAATATTAGCTGGAGGCCTCGGTACCCGGTTACGCAGCGCAGTTCCCGATCTGCCGAAATGTATGGCCCCTGTTGCAGGCAGGCCATTCGTTTCGTATGTGATAGATCATTTTCGCCAACAGGGCGTTGAAAAATTTATTTTTTCACTGGGGTATAAACATGAAGCCATTCAGTCGTTTCTCGATACGGCATATGCCGATGTAAACAAACAGTACGTAATAGAAAAAGAACCGTTGGGAACAGGCGGCGCCATTCAGTTTGCCTGCCAAAAGGCTACCGAAGAAAATGTACTGATCCTGAACGGCGATACGTTATTTTCTATTCAACTGGCGGCCCTGACCGCATTTCACCGGCAAAGCAAAAGCCACTGCACGCTGGCGTTAAAACCCATGCAGCGGTTCAACCGGTATGGCGTGGTTGAATTGAAAGAGAACGGCGCCATCAAAAGCTTCAAGGAAAAACAATTTTATGAAAGCGGACTTATCAACGGCGGCATTTACGCATTACAGGTAGCTGCGCTTTTGAAAGAAGGGCTTCCCGAAAAGTTTTCCTTTGAAAAAGACTACCTGGAGAAATTATATACCGAACGGCCGATGTTTGGCGTAGTGCAGGATGAATATTTTATCGATATCGGCATACCCGAAGATTTCGAAAAAGCGAACCGCGACCTGGCAGGCCGCACCGGTTAAAATGAACATTAATTATGTTAGATCTTAAACAGATAGATAAGTCCTGGACATTGTTTCTCGATCGTGATGGGGTTATAAACCATGAAAAGTACCAGGATTATGTATATAACTACGAGGAGTTTATTTTTTACGACGGAGTGCGGGAAGCCATGAAAACGCTCGCCGATCTGTTTGGACTGGTAATACTTACCACCAACCAGCGGGGCGTTGGGCGTGGACTGATGACAGAAGCCGATCTGAAGGATATTCACACCAGCATGGTACGCGATATAGAGAAGGCCGGCGGCCGTATCGATCAGATCTACTATTGCGTAGCCAACGATGCAGGCGATCCTAACCGTAAGCCCAATCCCGGTATGATCTTCCAGGCCAAAAAGGATTATCCCGCCATCGATCTGCAAAAATCGCTCATTGTAGGAAACAATATGAGCGATATGGAATTCGGACGCAATGGCGGCATTCACACCGTATTTGTAAAAACAACCCACCCCGAACAGGCGGTTCCCCACCCTGCTATTGACCTGGCTTTTAATACGTTGCCCGATTTTGCAAAAGCTTTGCAGAAGAAATGAAATTTTATCAGGTCTTTCACGTTCCATTCGAAAGGTTTGTGGTTTATGGTTTGTAGTTTGTGGTTCTTTTATTCGGGATCACTGAGTAAATTCATTCTTCCGATATTTGCCATTGAGTAATTAAATTGATCTATGATTAACCGACATATCAGACGTTATTTTTTTACCAGCTGTTTAATAATTACCGGTTTACTGGGCGTTGGTCCTGTTATTGCACAGCAGCGAATCACTGCGGCCGACAGAAAGGAATTGCAGAAGAAAGAAGATTCGCTGCAGGAGTTATCGGCCAATATGGTTTTCAGTGAGCGGCCGGCTGACCGTTTCAGGAGCGATAGTACGTTCACCCGCACCTTCGTAAGGGCGTTAAAAGTAAAGAATGCGTTTTATTACCCTTTCGATTCTTTGAACGTTTCGAAACTGTATTCGCCCGACAGCACGTTCCGCATCTTCACCTGGCAATTGAAAAAAGATGAATATGTATACCTGCAAAAAGGGGCTATACAAATGAATACACCGGATGGCTCGTTAAAGCTGTTCCCGTTGTTCGATTATTCAATGTTCACATCCAAACCGCTTGATTCGGTTCGCAACCGTAACAACTGGATCGGCGCTATCTACTACCGCATTATTCCTAAAGAACACAATGGCAAAAAGTATTATACGCTGCTGGGTTTTGATGATTTCAGCATAAGCAGTAACCGCAAGTGGATGGAGGTTATGCATTTTAATGAACGCGGTGAACCGGTATTTGGCGGGCCCGTGATCTCGTTCAAAGAAGATTCGGTAAAGAAACCCGTACAGGCCCGGTTCAATATAGAATATAAAAAAGAGGCTAAGACCTTCTTCAACTACGATCCAGAAAAAGACATTATTGTATTTGATCACCTTATTTCCGAAAGCAATGAGCCGGAGAGAAAATCAACCTATATACCCGATGGCGATTTTGAGGCCTTCAAATGGCAAAACGGCCAGTGGGTGCATATGGAGCGGCTCGATTTTGAATTGAAATTAAAAGATGGGCAGTTTCCGCAGGAATCGCGGATCTTAGATGATGCGGGTAACGCCAATGAACAGCAGCTGGAGGAAGCGTCGCGCAGGAATATGGAAAGAGAAACCGGCGTGCCGGCACAGCCTTCTTCCAAACCTAAGAAAACTACACCGGCTAAAAAGAAAGGATAACTTGTGGTTTGTGGTTTGTGGTTTGTGGTTTATGGTTTGTTGTTTGTGGTTGGCTAACTTGCGATAACTAAATATTTTGGTAACAAAAAAGCCCCAACGATTATGTCGGGGCCTTTTACATATTGTTGAAATTTGCTTAATCGTCAAGTTTCAAAACCGCTAAGAACGCTTCCTGCGGTACTTCCACATTACCTATCTGGCGCATACGCTTTTTACCTTCTTTCTGTTTTTCCAACAGTTTACGTTTACGGCTGATGTCGCCGCCATAACATTTGGCGGTAACGTCTTTCCGCATTGCGCTGATGTTTTCGCGGGCGAGTACTTTGGCGCCAACGGCGGCCTGTATGGCTATCTGGAATTGCTGGCGGGGCAACAGCTCCTTCAGCTTTTCGCAGAGCTTACGGCCGAAATCCTGTGAGCGGCCCCGGTGAATAAGCGCGCTGAGGGCATCCACCTTGTCGCTGTTGAGCAGGATATCCATCTTTACGATATCGCTTTCGCGGTACCCGATCGGATGGTAATCGAATGACGCATAGCCACGGGTCTGGCTTTTCAGTTTATCGTAGAAGTCGAAAACGATCTCTGTCAATGGCATCTCGAAATGCAGCTCCACACGGGTTGTGGTCAGGTAGCTTTGGTTCAAAAGAATGCCGCGTTTGCCCAAACAAAGCGTCATAATGTTACCGATATACTCCGGCTTTGTAATGATCTGGGCTTTGATGAATGGTTCTTCGATCCGGTCAGTTTTTACCGGGTCGGGAAACTCTGTAGGGTTGTTCACGATGATCTTTTCGCCTTTGGTTGTGTAGGCGATAAAGCTTACGTTGGGAACGGTGGTGATCACGGTTTGATTGAACTCCCGCTCCAGCCTTTCCTGGATGATCTCCATGTGCAGCATACCAAGGAAACCGCACCGGAAACCGAAGCCAAGGGCCTGGGAGGTTTCCAGTTCGTAGGTAAGAGAAGCGTCGTTCAGCTGGAGTTTATCCATACAGTCGCGCAACTCCTCGAACTCGTCGGTATTAACGGGGAAAATACCCGCAAATACCATCGGTTTCACTTCCTGGAAACCCTTGATCATTTCCTGTGTAGGATTATTTTTGAGGGTAATAGTATCACCCACTTTTACTTCTTTCGCATTTTTGATACCGGTAATAAGATACCCTACATCACCCGCGCTTACTTCTTTCTTTTCCGTCATTTTCAGTTTGAGGATCCCCACCTCGGCGGCCTCGTAATCCATGTCGGTAGACACAAATTTTACGATATCGCCTTTACGGATGGCGCCGTTCAGTACGCGGAAGTAAACGATGATGCCCCGGAAGCTGTTGAATACGCTGTCGAAGATCAGGGCCTGCAGGGGCGCTTCAGCATTGCCTTTTGGAGCAGGGATACGTTCCACGATCGCCTGCAGAATGCCGTCGACCCCAATGCCGGTACGGCCGCTTGCCAGCAGAATGTCTTCCGGTTTGCAGCCGATAAGTTCAATGATCTGGTCCATTACCTCTTCGATCATGGCGCCGTCCATATCAATTTTATTGATAACGGGTATGATCTCGAGGTCGTTCTCGATGGCCAGGTACAGGTTGCTGATGGTTTGGGCCTGAATTCCCTGGGTGGCATCAACCAGTAACAGGGCGCCTTCGCAGGCGGCCAGGGCACGGCTTACTTCATAGCTGAAATCTACGTGGCCGGGGGTATCGATAAGGTTCAGGATGTACTCCTGACCGTCGTTATGTTTATAGTTGATCTGAATGGCGTGGCTCTTGATGGTGATCCCTTTTTCCCTTTCCAGGTCCATATCGTCGAGTACCTGGTCCATCATTTCCCGTTCACTGATGGTATTGGTGCTTTGTAACAGTCTGTCTGCCAGGGTACTTTTACCATGGTCGATATGCGCGATAATGCAAAAATTGCGGATATTCTTCATTAAGTCGATTGTCCTTTAAATATCCGCAAAAGTAACTGATTTCAGTGGCATTATGGAGAGAATGCAAATGTGTTTTTACGGTCTGGCCTACGAAATATACCGGCTCAGCACCTGGGTGTAAACGAGCTGGTTACGGGCGCCAACGGCGGCCATGCGAAAGCAGTAATTTATGCCGAGGGGCAGGCCCGAGATCACCTTTTTGCAGCGGGTGTCGGCAATGCTTTGCCAAACGCTTTCGGGGGTAACCGGGGCGGGCGTCCATTGGTACAGGTAGGAGCGGGCGCCTTTAATTCCGCGAACTTTCATTGTTATTTCCCCTGGTTTGGGGCCGGGGAGTATTTTGAAATCATTGGGATGTTTTAACTTAATTTCATCCACCGGTTTTATAAGATCAAATCCACTGCTCCACAGGAGGTATTCTTGTTCATTTGAATGGGTATTGACAAATTCGCCGACCTGTTTTAGTTTTTTGACAAGCAGTATCCGAACATTATTTTTTATTGCAATTTTTAGCCGGTCGCCCAAACTTGCATCTGACATGGCCTGCTCAAATTGCCGGGATATTTCTTTTAGTTCAATAATAAGCATGCCGGGATCGGGAAATTTCTCATTACCATCCATACCCTGACATACAGAAGATGCCAACATGCGGATGTCAGTGTCTTTAACTCCTTTAAAATTCAGCGCCAGTCTCCTTTTCATAATTTTCATGCTTATAAATGGTTGAAAATGTGACAATCGAAGTTCCCTAACCATTATCGGCAAGTTGAGTGCGCGGTGAATCCCTTATAGAAATTTGCTATTGACCAGAGTGGCTTAATGTGAAGTGATCCGTCAATTTATAGGATGTAATTGACTGTGAGCTCTAAAAATAATAAATTTTATCAATAAGAAATACAGGCGTTTACATGGTTTCAGGTGCAATTTGTTTGTGTAGACTAAGGTTGATTAAAATAAATTCTCAATTCAGTATCACAAAGAATTAGTTCTCAATTTATCATAATTATGTGCCTGAAATTCAGCATCCTGCTTTATCACAAATAAAATTTTAAGGAAAAATCTTTTCCCTTCGGGAAAACATAAAGGCCTTAAGGAATGCATGAAATCTTTCAGGCAATAGCAAAAGCCTACCGGAAAATCGAAAAGATTCGAGGAAATCGCAAAATCCTTCGGGAAAAGCTATTTCCTTTCGGGTATTCTCAACATCCTTCAGGAAATCCGGAAAGTATTCAGGTTACGCCTTTTCCTTTCGGGAATTTGCAATTCCCATCGGAAAATGCTGCGCAAAATGCAATTGAGGTAGATAAACAGTCAAATTATGGCATAACATCAAGAACCAGCACCAATAATAAAGCGACAACAGGCCCGCTTTACTGATCTAAGGGCGCAAAAATGCAAACAATGGATTATGATAATTAAAACACCCCGATAAATAGCCTGCATATCCGTATAAATAACTTAACTGCCCTGTATTTCATTCAACCGTTCAATAAAAATGAATAACCATAGGCTTTATGCTTACAAACATTTCCGCAAAAAGGTCAAACACCAGCCGTAAGTTGTTAAACCCTGCACCAGATTTATAAAAAGCTGGCTGATTTTTACTATATACAGGATAACACGCTCATACTAACAACAATAACCGGTCATCCGGTTCACAAAAACTTCATTCCATCTTACATTTGCGTATGAATTCCCTGCGGCAGTTACTTACTTCGTATGCATATAATATTCTCGGCTCCTATGAGGAAGCCCGGGATGTGGTTCAGGATGTAATGCTTGAAATGGTGAACCGTTCCGGCGGCGAAATTGAAAATGAAAAAGCCTACCTCACCCGCTCGGTGATCAACCGCGCTATCAATGCCCGTAACAGGCTGCAGAAAATGCAAAGCGGTTATCCCGGCAGCTGGCTGCCCGAACCGGTAGCTACAGAAACCGCCGACGCTGATCTGAACCAAAAGGATATTCTCTCCTACTCTCTGATGGTATTGCTTGAAAAGCTCGATGCCAGACAACGCGCCGTTTTTATTCTCAAAGAAGCCTTCTCTTACGAACATGAGGAGATTGCCGAAGTGCTGGATATAAGCGTAGAAAATTCAAGAAAGATCCTCAGCCGGGCCCGCACAGCACTACAGAACGAAGAAATTAAGCAGACAGCTCAAACGCCGGCCAGTTACCTCGATAAATACATCGAAACCATCCGCAGCCGCGATGTTAAAAAACTGGAACAACTGCTGAGCAATGATATTGTAGTGGTTTCCGACGGCGGCGGCAAGGTAAGGGCAGCGCTCAACCCGCTCGTGGGCATCGAAAGTGCGTCCCTGTTCCTGTCGGGCGTTTTCCATAAATTCTACAATGGTACTGAACCGGTAAGAGGCTGGGTGAACCACCACCCTGCCCTGTTCTATTATCACAACGAGCAACTGGTGACCTGTATGATCTTCGAATGGCGGGATGGGCTTTTACACCGGGTTTACATAATGCGCAACCCTGATAAGCTGGTTTCATTCAGGAAATAACGTTGTTTTTCATTGCTGATTTATAGATGTAGAGATTTTGGGATTTCATCAGGGTTCTGCCTTCCGGCAAATCTCAAAATCCCTAAATCTCTAAATCCTGGGAGCTACTTCTTTAAAAAATAGAAGAAATCGAAAAAACTGTCACGCGAAATACGCTCCGGTTGTCATTACGCCACAAAACCAATTAGTATGGAAAGAATCACATTCAAAGAAGCAGCCGGCGTTTACAATGCGTTGAAGCAGGGACAAAATTATGTTGACCAGTGTGGACTGGATTATAAATTACTTGAGTTGATCTACATGCGGGTATCACAGATCAACAGTTGCGCTTATTGTTTGGATATGCACTTTAAAAAGGCCATTCATGCCGGGGAAACACCGATTCGGCTGCTTTCGGTTGCTGCCTGGCGTGAAACCGATTATTATACGCCCCGGGAATGCGCGGCACTTGCTTTTGCAGAAACGCTTACCCGTATGAAGGCGGAAGAACCCAGCGATCATTTACACGATGAATTGAATAAACACTTTTCCAAAGATGAAGTTGCGAATATAACCATGGCCGTTGTACAGATCAATTCCTGGAACCGGCTGGTGCGCTCGTTCGGAACAGTTCCCGGGCATTTCAGGGTTCAGGAGAAGACGGCTAACGTTTAAAGTAATATATTTGGGAGGCGCTTAAAAATATAAGATAATCAGATAGTGGTGGCCGGTTCGAATCTTGTTCACCCGACTAAATTGGACAAGGCAGCAGAAATGCTGCCTTGTTTGTTTTTATCATCGTCTGTAATGCTGTTCAGTTGCGGGATTCGCTTAAATACTTCGTTTACATTTTCAGTTAGAAACGTGCCATTTTTGTGAAAATAGCTTATTCCTTCAGGGAACACCATTTTTTGTAGCTTTTCCTTTGCCGCTACTTCGCTGGAATGCCATAGCAGCGGGATTTTCAGCGAAATATTGATGGCGCACTCGAAAGCTTCTTTTAAGTTAGAACTCTCGATGTTGCTACCGGCCAGGTTGTCCAGGATCTGCTTTTTCTCTTTGGCGAGCTTTATCATTAGTCTGTCATAGGTTTCAGCAGGTACCCTTTTATCAACGTAATAGTTTTCTTCCAGTTCCTCAATCTTTGCATCTACTATAGCCAGATTGCTGTACAGGGTATCCCTTAACTTAAAGGAAGCCTCGTAATGCCGGTCAAAAGCATAGTTCATGTGGTATAGCAGCGGCGTTACCAAATGCGATTTAATACTATAACCAGCTAGGTAATCGAGAAAATGGTTATTGACCACTCTTGTGCTTTTATTGCAGTTACAGCCTTCAGTACGGCATTTGTAATAATGATACCGGCCTATCTCTTTGGTTGCTTTGATTGTTTTGGTAACGGCATAGCCGGTGTAGCCAATTCCACAATTGCCACATTTCATGAAAAGTTTTAACGGGTATGCTGAATTCTCCTTTTTATGCGATACACCATACTTACCTCCCGCCGCTGCCCGGATATCGTGAATACGCAGGAATAGTTCCTGGGATATGAGTTTCTCGTGGTCACCTACCACCAGTTTTCCATTCAGGGTTTTATGGGCAATGATTCCGCAATAAAATGGGTTAGAAAGGATCATGCTTAGTTTCTGCTTATAGATCTTAACACCCATTGCCTGTAACCGGGATAGGATTTCATCATTTTTCATTCCCTGAGCTTTCCACTCAAATGCCTTGCGCAGTTTTTTGCCTATTTCATTGACAACAATCTGGCGTTTTTTATCTTCCTTTATAATTGAATAGCCCATTGGTGGTTGCAAGCACCAGATACCTCTTTCCAGCTTTTCTTTTGTACCGGCAATGGCCCTCTGCCGACGTAACTGGTTATCATATTCACTGAACAAAAATTGCATATTTTGCTGGAACACCCCGCCGGGGTTGCTAGTATCAATGGGCTGCGTAACCGCAATGATAGTAACGCCATATTTCTCGCGGAGTTCTTTGGATAGCCGCATAGCCCCATCCCCTGTACGACTGAACCTATCCAGCAGGTATACCAGAATATGGGTTACTTTTTCCTTATTCTTTTTGATGAACTCCAGCATTCGCTGAAACTCCTTGCGGCCATCAGTACTGGCGCTTTCATAAGTGCCACCATAGTAGCCCATGATGGCAAACTCGTTGCGGGCTGCAAACTCCTCAATGGAGCGTTTCTGCGTATCCAGGCTCAGGTTGGTTTCATATTGCTCTTTGGAGGATACACGGGTGTATACCACGCAAAACTTGCCGGTTGACGTTTTCTTATAGTGTACAACTGGTCTTTTTGACCATTGCTGAAACAAATCAAGTTGCTGATTCATGACGCTTTCTTTTTAATAGGATTTAGGTATGATATGTTCTTAGTGTCTGGTAAAGGGACCACTTTGGCTTTTGAAACGCATTCGAACAGAATAAGAACATACTGGTGAATGGTCTGCACTACCTGTTCAGCTTCTTCATCACTGTAATGTTCGCATCCAGGAAAGGTGCGTAGCTTTTCAATGGTTAATGCTTCCTTTTTTGGATTGATGGCCTGGGCAAAGGCTGAACCATCCCCCTGGTTTTTCAGGGATTTGATTTTGGCTTTCATAGTACAAGGATTTTTAAGATTATGTATCTCTTTATAAATGGAAAAATCGTGAGGTTATCCCACGATTTCATTTAACTGACGGCAATGATCTAATCTTCCTCGTCGTCATCATCATCCTCCTCTTCTTCTTCCGTTTCTTGGTAATCGGAAATCATGTCTTCTATGTGATGAATAACATCACGCTGTTCCCGTTCAAACTGTACTTCTATTAACACTTCATCAGTTTTAGTATTCGCACCAATGATATCGTTAATAATCTCGTTTTCTAACAATACCTCTGCCACTTCTGTGATAATAGCAGCAGGAATACTCAACTCTTTTTTAGTTATTAATTTGCTTGACATACTTTTTAGTTTTTTTGAAAGGATTAGTTGTAACACAAAAGTATGCTAGGGCTATAGGGTACCTTTGCAAACGTGCTCGAATGCATACGATTACATCTAAATTTCTTCGATTTGGTACAATTTGGCTCGATTTTCCTCAATTTGACTCATCCCTAATGTTGATTGGGCACCCAGGTTGACTACCATTTAAATACTATTTGAATTCGAATTGATTTTAATTAACAGGAGCTGAAAACAATTGAAAATAATAAGTGGCTTGGGTCAATATTATCTGAAAGGTGGTTCTGTCAAATTGTATAAGAATCGAAGATTGATGATCGAATAAGATGAATCAGGCTCTGCCTGATGTAAATCTGTATTAATGTATAAATACAGATTTACCAACTCCGCTGCATTTACTGGAGGGCCATTCTAATGCCGACTATTTGGCTGCTTAATAGCGCCAGTGCCTCTTTCAATTCCTGGTATGGGCCGCTTTTGGAAACGATTGCGTCTGCGCCTTCAGGTTCCCCTGCATGTGGATTTGTAA
The DNA here is from genome assembly GCF_002078015.1 of Niastella populi. GTDB lineage: Bacteria > Bacteroidota > Bacteroidia > Chitinophagales > Chitinophagaceae > Niastella > Niastella populi. The sequence continues at coordinate 105,928 of NZ_LWBP01000199.1, forward strand.
AATCCATGGAGTAAGCAATGATTTTAATACCGGGCCATTTTCCCTTTACCGCTTTTATAGTTTCATAACCATCCATTTCGGGCATGCGCATATCTAAAATGCAGATGTCTGGTATTATCCCCTTTACCAGTAAGTCCAGAAAGTCCTTACCGTTTGTAGCCGGTGGAATTACCGTGTATCCCCACAGGTTCAATAATTCCTGAAGGCTTTTACGGATGAGATCATGATCATCTACGATGGCTACTTTTATTTGACTGTTAACATTCATAAATAGGAATTTAGGTTGATGAAGATTTAATTTGCGAACTCAGTATGTTTGTTCGGCTGAATATGGAAACTGCATTAGTGAGTGATCTTCACCCTGATCTTGGGGATGCCACCTATGTGGTTGTTTTCCCTGACATCGATCAGGTGGGCCGCTTCTACCAGTTTGCAAAGATGAAAATAAAGCGATAGCATATCTTTTTTCATACCTGCTTCATATAAACTTGTTTCGACCAAAGCATATTCTAGCAGGTCTTGAAGTTCCTCTTTCCAGGCAGACAAAGCCAGGTATTTAAAGAAGCGCTTGAAAACTATATATGGATCGACATATTCTTTAAAAGAGAGAACTTTTGGGAAAAAGTCCCATTGGGTAGAATCAGCATGCCAACTGCAAAAGAGATTGTGGGTTAAATGAATTTTCGTTGTTAATAAGAAGTGGGGATGATTTATTTTCTTTATTTATCAGATAGGCAGCATTGATAATGGATTCTATCATTTTAAAGTAATATAATAAAGCACCTGGGTTCTTTTTTGGCCAGATATGTTTTCCAAAAGCAGCTTTTAATACTGCCTTAATGCGCTTTCGGTAGTCTTTAAGAGCCGCTGCGGTGAAAAATTCAGCGAAAATCTGGTTGGGGTCAGTTATGGGTTCTTTAAACCATATGGAGGTTTCCAAATAGTCGTTGGCTGATTTCATATGAGTTAAAGTTTTAGATGGCAGCGTCGGTAGCCGTTAATGGGAATGTGGTGATTCTGTTATTTTGTAACGCCGTTATTTTTTTGTCATATAATTTCTTGGCTAACAGCAGCAATTCTTGCACTCTTTTCTTTAATAGGATGGCCGTTTCAGTTGGCACAGTGTAGTTTTCTTTATAACGGGAATCGGAGTAGGCTTTGTTGAGCTGGTTAAGTAGCGCAATTTCCTCTGCCGTAATACAGGGGAATACACTGGAAGGAACAAAAGAAAAGTTCTCAATTAGGGCGAGTAAACGGAAAAGGTTGTGCGTGGTAGACCGGTATCCGGTGTATACCCGTAAAAGGGCCATACAAGTATGTTGGGTTGCTTGGTGTAAATCAAATAGGGCTTTTTCATTCCAGTCGTTGTCCAGACAAAAGCAGGCAGTTTTAAAGAATCGTTCCGCTGTTTGGTAACAGTTGTTCCAGGCCGTTTCTATTTTTCTTGTTGTTTCTTCATGCGATATTGCTGCCGGACGATATATTATATCGCCATTACCCGCATTATATACCAGTACGGCTTTATGATAAACAGTGGTCAAAAAGCGGCTGTTTTTGGCTATTAAGTCGTTTACCGAGTCCAGAGATTGGACAATTGCAGTGACTTCACAATCCAGGGGTTCCGCCAAATGATTAATTTTTTGTAGCATTTCATGGTCGGGCTGCTTATTGTTACCATTGGTAATGACCAGTAGATCAAAGGTGACCTTAATTGTTTCCTGGTGGGGGCTGTCTTCAGTAAAACAGCTCCAATCATTGTGAGGGGAGGCCCGGTAACCGTAACAAAGGATTTTTTCTGGTTGAATTGCCCCAGCAACTTTCTGTGTAAGCTCAGCTAAAAGAGTTATCAGGTGTGGAGGTAGGTTGTCAAATGTCGTTTGCATGTAGGTTAAAAAGGTTTGGTATTAAAATAAAAGCATATGCCTTGTGGCGGGGTACGGCTTTTATCTCTAGTGAATAGCAAATTACAGGGTACTTGTGCCGTACCGAACCAATTTAACTGGTGGAGTACCAGTATTTTATTGTATTTTACAAGGGATATAACAGTGCCAAACCAATACCATAAATTCCATATATTTGAACCATGATAACTACGCCTATGCCAGATAAAGTACATCAAGGACGAGCTGTTAAGCGCATACGAGAAATATTACAGGTAAAACAGGAAACACTGGCTAGCGAGCTAGGTATTAGCCAGCAAAGTGTGTCCCTGCTAGAAACTAAGGAAACGATTGATCCAGAGACTCTGGAGCAGATAGCGAAAACGCTGAAGGTACCAGTGGACGCAATAAAAAACTATAACGAGGAAGCTGCGGTTAGTTTTGTGAGTTCATTTCATGACAATAGTGTTAGCCATGTTATCGGTAACTATGGAACTTATAATTTTAACCCCATAGATAAATGGGTAGAAGCGATTGATAAAAATGAAAGGCTTTACGAGGCATTATTAAAATCCGAGCGTGAAAAGATTGCGCTGTTGGAAAAAATGTTGAGCGAGAAAAAGAAGTAGTAAGGAGAATGCTTTTGATAATATTGAGCCACCTTGGTAGGTGGCTTTTTGTTTACACACAATATTTGTCAAAGTTCTTTATTTACGTTTTTTGGTCTCCCAAGCAGGTGAATTTGCGGGTAAAAGCGGCTTTAAGCATGATGCAGATGAAGTAATTGAAGCTCCAAAGTGGATAGCTGTCTGCCAACAACCTACAATGAAATAAAATTCATAGGATCATCATTTGTTGGTTAAGGCCCCATGACTTATTTTCTTTTAATTGTTTCAGCGACTAATGAAGGAAAATCCGCCTCCTTAAAATTTAGCCTAAATGCTTTTAACTGCGCCGGTGTTATTTTTTTGACTTCATCTATGAACTGCTTTATATTTTCGGAAATTGACATTGTTCGGCGTAATGCTTCTTCAAAATCTTCCGCTGTCAGTTGAGTAGGGTTCATTACCTCGTTTTTAAAATCCGTATAAAATCCCCGTTGCTTTAGTTTGTCGGCCTTTTTCCACCAATCGACATTACTCATCGCCGGGAAAATAGTAAAGGCCGCTTTAAATAGATGCTGAATAATTCCACTTCTGGAACTGTTGATTCTGATTTCATATAGATGTTTTATCACCATCCATACCGAATAGGTATCCCGCAGGATGCTATGGCGCGGTGCATGGTGTTTGAATATGCCATGCAGTTCTGTCATTTTTCGTAGCTGGAAATCGTGCCCTTCCAGAAAAAGAAAGAGCCCTTTGATATACTCTTCGGCTCCCAAGATCAAATGGGCAATTGCTTTTCCGTAAAACCCGGACCCTGCCATTAATTGGGCAGTAGTATAAAATTCATCTGCGTTTTTCAATACCTCGGGATAGACATCCAAGCACTCATTAGGTGTTAGATCAAGAAAGCTGCGGTTTACATTCATTTTGAGTTCAATTAGATTTATCCAATGTTACGCATGATCATTAGTGGTTCATTCTCTCCGCTGCAATTCAGAAAGACGGGAGGAGCAGTCAAAATGTTGTTCCCATTGAAATAAAAGGATAAATAAAGGACATATCTCCCAACAGGAGCAATGTCTAAGTCACCCACCATCTTGCAATAAATCTCCGTATCAAATTTAGCAGCTAGCCCTGCCGGGATTTGTAAGGGTGATCGTAGAGGATAAAGCTTTTCACCAAGTTTGGTGATACAAAGCCGGTATTTAACGGCGCTTTTTAATGCCGATGCATGTGGAATTCCACTCAAACCACTGGGCAAATGCTTTGCAAACATCCGAATGGTTTTCATAACCACGGTTTTGGGAGAATGATTAATCAAGGTAAAGCCAATAACAGGGATTTCGGGTTTACCTGGCTCGCCTTTGTAAAAGCAGCGTTCATTCTTCTGGTACCAACGACACTGTTCTTCATCGATAATGGCCGAGACAAACTCGATTTGTGAATTTCGGTTCAGCGCCATTGTTTTGGCATTCCGCACCATTTCCATTGAAACGATTTTCTTATCAATTTTTGCGTGACAGGTTGGGCATACGAGTAGCAAGTTATTCTTTTCGTTGTGCGCGGGGTTTTCGTCAATATGATGCAATTCAAACACGCCCACTTCTTCGCTGAAGCAAAGTGGGCATAGGGAATTTATCTCCTGTTGCAATTCGGCTAGTACTTTTCGTAGCTTGGGAATAGGTGTTCTGATTTTCTTGTTGAAAGAAGGCTTTTTAGTCATAGCAGTTGATTAGGGTAGTTTATCAATCTGGTACAATTGTTTAAACGTTAGTAAAATTTGGATAATACTCTGGAATCAGTATGAACAATTCGCCGCTGCCTCATTATTGTATCAATATCTCCTAGGCTTCTACTTGATGACGCAAAATTTGCGAAACTTTTTTGCTCAGTGATAATAACAGCTCCAGTATATGCGGCAATTATGGTTTTAAATCCAATAATTTTTATTATCACTGAAAAACTCCCGGGAAAATGCGAAGTTTTCTTTTAACTTGAAAGAACTGCGGGAACTGATCAAAATCAATTCCAACGTGTACAGTGAGGTTAGCTGAATGGGTTTTGCATAAGAAATAGACTAAATTATGTAAAAAAGACAGCAAGCTGAATGTGTAATATTTTCAGTGTTTTTTTTCCTTTTTTCTGCCATAAAGACAATTTAGTTGGGTATCCATAGAGCCTGCCTTCATCTTAAATAGGCATAAAAAACTAACCCTTAGATTATATCGGACTATTGCTTTACTGGTGCTGATCAGAACCTACATACTAATTTCGGCTTACAATTATTTAGAGATAAATTGTGATATCATTTTGCGCAATATTGGTTTGGTGAATAGAGAAACCAGCTAAATGCAAGGCTCCAATATATGAAGTATTTGGATGGCCATAGCGATTTGCACCAACTGAGATTATTGCATTTTTAACCCTCACTAATGGCGGAATTTTGTAAACATAAGTACCTGCCTTGCCTCCATGATGAGGAACTACCAAATTATTTCTGTGTCGATAGTTTAAGTGCGCTAGGATATCTCTTGATACTTGTTCATAATGGGCATCACCTGACAAAATAATACTCTCTTTCTTTGATTTAACCGACAGGGCTATGCCTGAAATATTCCTGTTTTTATGATACTGTGCATTGTAAATAATTATTTGATTATTTAAAGAATTAAGATTTCTAAAAAAGGTCGCTCCCCCTCTTGCTCTTCTAACGTCAGCAGGAATTGAATAAGTGTTTGATGGACCTAATGAGGAATTAAGTCGTCCAAAAAGAATCCTACTTGTCAAATTGGGAACGCGATCTCTACAAACAAATGCTGAAAAATTATTTTGCAGGTCAACATTGCTCATTCCAAGTAAAGAATGATAATGATCTTTGTCCCAATGTGATAAAATAAGAATAGGCTTTGCTCTTTTATATAAGACATTTCTGTTTCCAATGATGTTTAGTACAGCAGGCTTGGAAGCGTTCATTGGAGCTCCTGCATCATAGACGACTTTAGTCTCATCGTTAAAATTTATTTCATTCCAATTACCTTGCCCTACATCTCTCACTGTTACACTTAATTTCCCTTTCCTGTGAAATGGAATTGCCGAGCTGTCGCCATAGCCATTCATATAATAGTTGAGTCGCCAATCAAGAAAGTCATTGAGCGAAACAGAAGAATCAAAAATTTCGCTTCCGGCATTTGAAACGTCGATTATATAACCAATTAGAAAAGAGTTTAAATCCTCAGAATTATTCACTTGTTCACTCCAACTCTGTATAGTTTCTGGTTTTATTGAATAAATAGTATTCTCCTGAATTGGTCTGCCTTGATAATTATTTAATAAGACCATTGATGGTTTAGTAAGATCAAATGCCCTATTTATCAAGTCGGTAAAGGTTGTGTATTCATTAGAGTCAATAAAATCAAACAAGACTGTATTGTCTTGTATATTAAGCTCCTCAATGCAAACAAGGACATCTCCAGGAAATAATCTTTTGTAACGGCTGTAATACATGTTGGTGCGACAGAATTGAGATATAGACACTCAGGAATATAAAAAAATATTACTCATTGATCCGAAAGGATTATCTACTAAAATTTAACTCTCTTGTCTCTTAATAAACCGAATAACCATGGAATCCTAGGAGCATCAAAGTATGGGTAGTAAGTAAGTTTTGCATCAGGTCTTTTTTTAAAACTTAATGCCAATGTTCTAGCCAATTGGTTGTATATGAAAAATGTCCTTCCCTATCTTCTTTAAAAATTCAAAAAAGTACTCTAAATAAAAAAAGTTGTGGTAGACATTATTTAGTCATCTCACAACTTACTAACCTTTTGCAATGCTACAATACATGCTTCAATGGCAAGAGTTATTTTTTCTTGCTTTTGCCTTTCGCTTGTGTTAATGCAGATGCTGCTACACTTTTAACAGTTTTGGACGTACTGGGATTAGACAACAATTTTGAGGCTTTGGAAGCGACCTTATTTGATGTATATTCCCCTTTTTTACCAGCCATAATTAATGATTTTTAAGTTTAAAAATTCGATACCCTAAAAATATAGATCAATAGGAAATTGAGACTAATAATATTCGCACATGGTGTGTTAAATAAATTAGTTTAATTTGACTTTTTTTTCGTATATACTATCCTTCTAATGTCCTATCGTACAATTTAAAAAACGGTATATAACAGTGAGGTAAGGGTCGTATTACTTAGACTGATTATCAAGCATCTCGAATCGCTACCAAATTGAAGATATGAACTATCACTTCCCTACTATTCGATTACGCGTGCGCTATACATATTTGCTGCTTATGTAGATTAGGACAACCCTGTTTTGTGTCAAAATTCAAAAATATGTATCTTATCCTCATTCTCCTTTCTTAAATGTTAGAAAATGAACCAACAAAGCCTCGAAATTCTCTATACAGCATACTTTCTTTCACAACATAATCTTTCCCAAGGTATAAAAGCCAGCTTGGTGAGGAGACTTACCGGCATAAAAGGATCGGTCTTTTCGTTGCTGATTTCAGAATTAATCACCGAGGAATTTGTGGTAGCAAACAGCACGGTGGACGGCAACTTGGTATTGTCAAACAAAGGAATAACGCTCCTCAACCAACAACTCGCCGTCAACCGTATACTCATTTTACAAATAACCAACCCGCAATTCTTACCACCTACATCCCGGATGGTCTATGGCTACCGCTATAATTACTATTTTTCGGAAGATGGGAAAATTATCAGGGAAGGTACCATAGCAGTACTGGTCAGTGATGTGCTATCCATGACTTGGCAACTTAATTTTAACAACATTGACAGTGACGCCGTCCGTTTGCTGTTGTTGTTTGCTAAAGACCATCTCGTTAAAGCATTTACTGATGGATCAATGACGAGTTCGGAACAGGTGGAATTGATGACCAATAATCAACCTCCTAAGCCACCATACACCGAACAGGATTATCTGGCCATCCAGGATGCTAAATTTGTTATACTGAATAGCAACACCAAGGCAACCAGTTCAGATTTGACACACGCTGTTTCCGACATTACTCCGCAGATTGATCAGTCAATAAAATATAACCGGGCTCTTGACTGGTATACCGATGTGAAGAACATACCGAATCAAAATCTTGTTTCCACTACCCTGGAATTCATGCAGCGACATCACTTAAAGCTCGTGAATCCCCTGGATTTTATCAATCTACTTTATAAGCAGATCGATGACCTCAAATCTTCCCTGGATCGCCCAGACGATTACCTGAACCAGTTGAAAACATTGCCCGTTGCTCAATCACTTCGGTACACACTGTTCGGAATGATCCTTAAATGGCATGGCGGTTATCCGGTAAACAACCTGAATCCACAATATAATGCCATTCTTCAACTGGTAGAACGAGAGTTCCTGTCGATGACGGCGCCGGAAGGTAGCCCTGAAAAGGAATTTTGCCGGATAGATGAAACCATACAGAATCGATTACGGGACCTGGAAAACGAATTGAATAAACAATTCGGCGCTAGGACTGAAGAGTTGTTGGAAGAACAGAAAATCATTAATCTTCTTAATTCGTCACCCGATGATGAGCAGCAAAAAGAGTTTGAATACGTCAACCAGGATGATCCGGAGGATGAGAATGTGGAGGTGCCTCCGGCTTTTTTCCAGGAACCGGAAGGCATACATGCTTATATAAATGACATTGTATATGCTGAATTTGGTAATATTACCCCCGTTATGGGCGTCACCGGACTTGCGGCAGATTACTGCAAAGTGCTTTCTACTATGCGTGGAGAAACCGGACAGATGATCGGCATTTTTGGAAAATGGGGGCGCGGAAAAACCTTTTTCCTCAAGCAACTCAGCCTGCAAATGGCACGTAGCAAATCACCCACGTTTATACAGGTAGATTATCATGCCTGGAAGTACCAGGAAACACCTGCTTCCTGGGCTTATTTGTATGAGCAGTTCGTGGAGGGCTATTTGGGCAAAAAGAAGTGGTGGCGCATACGGTACCACTGGCGCCTGGTGAGGCTAAATATCAAAAGAGATGGCCTTTATACTATTCTTATTTATCTGGGAACTCTGTCAGTGGCCATTGCTTCCCTTTTTATTCCTTTAGAATCTTTCGCTATTAAAGCAGGCGCTGTTTCAGCCATCGTCGCCTTAACAACCACATACCTGTTAAAACTTAAAAAGGATTTTTCAACGAAAGCTATCAATCTCATCAAAAAATATCACCTGAGAAACAGCTTTAAATCTTCATTGGGCATACAAGCGGACATCCAAGATGAACTGATTAAACTCCTTAAAGTATGGATACCCCAAAAAGAATGCGGGCAAACAAGGATCATCTTGGTTGTAGAAGATATTGACAGATGCAGCGAGGAGAAGATCATTCAAAACATTGATGCTCTTCGGGTATTACTGGAAGATCAGGAGGTTGCCAAAAGGGTATTAATTATAACCGCCATTGATGAAAGGATCTTGAAGAATGCAATTCTGATCAAATACAAAGGACTGCTGAATACCAAACGGGAATTTTCTGAAAATTCCACTACCCAGCAAACAAGTGAGCATCATGAGCTGATCTCCGAATATCTGGATAAACTGTTCATCTCAGCTATCAAGTTGGGAGAACTGAACAATCTCCAAGTGAAGGAATACATGCTACAGCTTATAAAAAATGAAATGCAGGATAATGGTAGTACTGCGGACCAAGCCGGGGCCACTTCAACAACTGCTGTAACAAGTACGGAGGCGGCCACGATGAACAAACTTAACCTGCTGGCACCTGATATTTCCAACCAGTCTGCATCAGGTTCTGTCCCTGTGGGCTCCACTGCTAAAAGTACAGGAGGCCTTCAGGAACAAAGCAGCGTTATCAAACTAACGCAGGTAGAATTATCCTGCCTGGAAACCATCTTTACGAATTGGATCCATCCTACTCCTCGTAAAATGCGCATATTTTACTACCGGTACCTGTTGAGCAAAAACCAATTGATCGGTAAGTACGGGGCTCTCCAACGGCCCAATATCTGGCAGTACCCAATTGGTATTACTGCCATCATGGAACTGATTTATTTTTATTCTCATGCTCCCAACCATGGATTGATCATCAGGGATTATAGGCAAAGCTGGGAAAATACTAACGAAATGATACCTATACCGCATAGTTCGGAACAACGAACAGTGCCGCGCATGGACCTGCTGTACCTGCTGGAGGTGTTAGAGCTAACCATAGCCTATTGATGACTGTGACCATCAACTGATTTTATGAGTTTTAAGTATCGGTAAGGTTATCCAAGTCTTTCAAAAGGGGGCAGCTATACCAGGCGAGTAATTTTCGCATACCTAACAGACGCTAATAAAAACTCAGCCCAGCTCCAAATGCTTGAGCACAGGTTGTTTCCTCTTCGATACTGACCTAAATAATTATTATGAGTTATGTTAACGAGGCCTTTCAGGGAACAGTGTCTTGCTGCTTATTGGCGTGTTTATGGTTGTTTGCCACCCAACGAAATGAAGGATTACTGATCCGGATTACTCCCAGAATTTTATTACATGTTTAAGTCTTTGAATTTCATCAAATCATCCAAAAGCCAGTTCGACAATCGTCTAGCCGGCCCGACTAAAAAAATGACCCCTTCAAGTGATTGGATTTGAAGGGGCTTTTTGGTTCGAAGTGATCTTGTTAAAGAGACTCCGGCGTTATATCAACAAAGTTACCTTCAATCAATTTGTAAGTTACTCCATGGATTTTAATTGTTTCCCCTTCTTTTAGCAACGAAATTGAATATATGTCTTCTTCAATTAGATGTATAGATCCCCTCGTCTCTCTTGCCAGTTTCAGGTAGTCTTTATTGATCTTATCAAAAACACCGCACAATACAATTTTTACTGGTTTGTGATAACCTGCAAGGAGTGAGATATCTTTTACGGGCGCCCAATTATCAGCAATCATAACTATTGAATCACAGTACCTACAGATTCTGTCACTTTCGATCAGGGCTTCTATATTATTTTCAGGAAGGTCTCCACCACTCCCGTTTTCCATTGCTGTAATAATGGTATTTTCAATTTCGTCATATTTATTAGTAAAAACTGAGTAAATGCCGCCTGTTTTGCCAATAACTTTTTTATCATCGTCTTTGCTATCCCCATCATTGAAAAACACGAACTGTCTTTTTACCTTATCAGTAAGGTTAAGTTGTAACCATTTGAGTAGTTGTGCTGTGTACGGATACATACTGCCTGTAACATCGGCTACTATAAACGAGTTTTTCCAGTTATGTCTTTCAAATACCTTTGCAACAGTAGAATCAACTGGATTATAAATCAAATAACCAACCTCGTCGCATCCGTCTTCGCGTTTGTCTTCAACACAAAAAACAGAGTCTCCAAACTGTAGAAATTCCCTTTCCGATTCTTCCTCAATTAGCTCACGCGATACTGCCTTCTTAACGGATATCTTTGTAATTGTTCGTGTATATTCCTCTGGCAGCACCGGCAAATTAACCTTGTTTGTATCAACACAAATAGTAATCTGTGAACACCATGTGACATTGTTAGTGTCGCCAGCCTTTTCAGCCTCCCCATCAGCAAGTAAAGCTTTTAGCTTCCGCGCTTCTTTTTTACCTGATGTCTTTGTTGGCAAAGGCCTGAAGTAAATAAAAAAACCGTGTTGTAAACCAGATGCAATATTTTTGGTTTTTCCTATGGTTTGTCTGATTTTCCTGAACTCAATTGATTTATCCAAAAAAACCTTCGGTATTATTCTTTGTAAAGATTCCAGTCTTCTTTTTGTTAAAAGCGAAAAATCTGTCCTGGCAGGATAATCAGAATACACCAGATCAATACGTACAATTACAGCATTTTCCAGACGCTTAATCGCTTCTTTCTGATTGTTTGAAAAGTCCGACCTGCCATAATCCATCGGAAGGTAAAGGACTTTACCGCCTGCTTCGGTCAATTCGTAATATGGCCTGAAAATCTCTTTAGCGGTTACTGACGATGTAATGCTATTTTGACAATAACCCTTTAAGGAAATAAAAATAATCAGGGTAACAAGGGGCATTAATCTCATATGTTACTTTATTTGAAATAAATTTGCCTGATGTCCCGTTTTTAATCAATGTACAGGGAATATACACCCGGAAAGGTCATTATTTATTGCGGCATCTTATTATAAGTAGATGTTAGCCTAAAAATATTACTATTCCTGTATATTAAGGCTCTCTTTTAACCACCTCTTGAGTTATTGCAGGTCGAATTGCTGGACAATCGAACCTTAGTTACCGTGATTTCTAATATTTGAGTAATAAAAACAAGTCTTTTCACTTTTTTATTTAACTGTTTGATTACTCCCGTTTCAGGGCATATATTGACTTTAGCGGCTAATGGGTTTTGCCATTTACGACTTGACGGTCACATATTTTTATAAGGTCTATATTAAGGTATACAAACTTGCCTAATTCTTTTATATCCTGTATTAACAGGTTAGAAATTTGTCCATTTGTCCCGACTAAAAATTACAAGAGCCTTCAAGTCGTTGGATTTGAAGGCTCTTTTTGGTTCGAAGTATTCTTGTTCTTTATAGGTTTTGAAGCGCAGAGTAATTTCATTATTTATTCCCGTTCAACTGACGTTTCCCAGCCGTCATAGTCTCCATCACATTCTTCTGCCAGTCATGCACGTGTGGCAGTTTGGGTTACAGGTGTTCTGCTATAAAGCTGATTTAAGACAGTTTGTTTCGCGTGTTTTCAAAAGCACTTTTGTATAAAACTACGTGTTAGGTGCTGCCTTCTTTTTGAATAAGACCACCAAAAGAGTAATGGCAATGCAGCTATCGCACTATAAAAATCAGGCTCGGTATTGAAGCAACGCTGTTTACGTTTTTAGATACCCGCAGACGGCACAATTACAGACCTCACCACGGGAGAAAAAGAGAAAGTTGACTAACAGGCGGCCGTTTTCGTATATCACTTCGGTTTTCATTGCCCCATTCTCATACCACCATTTTCCATCTCCCTCTATTTTGTCGTTTAAATAAAAAGCTTCATGCTTAAGTTGCCCGCTATCATAGAATTCTTTTAAATGTCCCTATCTGATAAATGCGTGAATTTTGCTATTCTTTTTTTCTAGATAAGGCTGGATGTATTGTTCTTTTTGGTGCCAGTTTCTAAGTATGTATTCAATATGCCATGGGTATAAAACCTCTATCAGGTCTTCGATATTAAACTTTATTTCCTCCCTCGTTGTAGGGTAATGGGTTATTGTAACAAATCGGGGGAACATTTTTAAATTATAATAGGCCTTCAGTTTATGATGTCCATCAATTATAAAGTTATCAGAGAACAGGGAACGGTCATAGATGTTCCCATTTTCACTGGTTACCTTTTGTTCATAATGACAGTTGAATACTATTGCAAAAGGGCGGTCCCCTTTGGTTATTTGTTCTTCAAAATATTTTACTCTTTCCTCCTTGATGCCTGAAGCCGGCATTGTTGCCACAAACGAAAATTCAAAGCCATCATAAAATGAATAAGTGGTTTGTCTCCATAGTTTGGCAATATTGTGCCATTGGTGTCTTTTATTTTCAGCTAAAAACTCCAGATATTCTTTCAGCTTGAGTTCCTGCAATTGTACATCGATAGGGTTTGCAAAAGCTAACTCCCAATCGTTAAAAATGTAGTCTGTTTCAGTGGGCTTTTTCCAACTTGTAGTATGAAACTGTAAACTGTATTCTCCTGCAGGGAATAATTGCAATAAAGGATCAACGATCGCTTTCAACTCCGGCAGCCTGTTTGTATAATCCTCATTCAAATTGCTGATCAGTCGCTGTCTTACTTCATCTCTGTATTCCTGATTATTAGGTAGAACGGACAATAGCTTTACAACCGTTGGACTGTTATCCCACCAGGCAGCAATAAGCGGCTGTTGAAAGTGAAAATAACTTCCAATTTCACTTAGCTTTATAGAAATTAAATTTAACCCTTTTGTGTTTTGATATCTGGACGGTTTATCGTACATCTGCTTCTTAATTGAAGTACAATTAAATAAAAATTTAAATGATAGACAATGTAAAGATCCTGAAACATGGTGCGGTCCTGCGTTTTGTTGATACGAAGGGTAGCATTTTTCATTCACGGCCCAGGTTAGGGGTTACAATGAAGAGGTGTCACCCTGCCATTTGCAGGTTTTTGAGCTTGATCGTTCCATTAGGTAAAATAGCGAAGATATAAATGGTGCTGCCTTCCCCTGATTCGTATTCTCCGTTGCCAATGTCAACTCTGGAGTGACTGTTTAAGTTAAGCGTTAAGATGTTGTTCGTTTTTTCAACAGTGCAATATAGTACGTAGGTGGTAGTACCGTCTTTTATCGACGGGGTTTGATATTTTCCGCTTTTATACAATTCTTCCGCTTTTACTTTCAGCAAACAATTGACGAATTCTTTAAAGAACAGTTTTGAGTAATGCTTTTCAAAGTCCTTTTCGGTAAAGGGTATGCTTTCACCTGTTTGTACATTTGTTTTACTATCATCGCCAACGAGGTACCATATTTCATGGCTTGCTATAGGAAACTCAATAAATGGCTTTACTTTTTCCTTTTTGCGCTGGTAAACCGCATCCCTGAACTCCCGGAAGCTGTTGATCCATTTTGCGGTATCGCTGGTGGCCGGAGCCAGTTGGGCCGTCTCAACTTGGGTAATTTCTTTCATTGCCGGTTGGCCTGTGCGAGCCGGTTGGGTTGCGTTGTTGCCGCAGGAAATAATTAGGCAGGAAGCGACGAACGCTTGCAGGTGTTTGATTATCATTTTCAAAGGGGTTAAACAAGTGATAAAGATAGGTATTAGCCTGATTTTATCAAGGAGGTAATAAATACTTATAATGAATGGGTTTGTCGGCACCAAAGGGGGACCAAATTTAATAGGGCAATAGCACTAAGGAGCAGCCTAAGTTTTTAGACTTTCCCAACGAAGAAAAAGAAAAATTATCAAAAGCATTTTCAATACTATAATTGTAATAGTATTTATATAAACAATAACTGTTATGTTATGTTTTTGATGAAGGAATAATGTATAGCCATTTTGTCATCTGACTTAAGCTAATAATGCATCCTTATCAGTAATCGATTAAGGTTCATAAATTCACCAATTACTTTTAAATCCTGTACCAACAGGTTAGAAATCTGTCCAGTTGACCCGACTAAAATTAAAAAGAGCCTTCAAGTCGTTCGATTTGAAGGCTCTTTTGGTTTGAAGTATTCTTGTAAAGAATGAACAAGGATCAGGTATTCCCCGATCAGTATGTTTTCATGGGGAAAAATCACTTACTCCATCTTCTCCCAGTCAAACCTTCCATTCTGATACATGACCAATGTTACCACCTTCCCGTTTTTAATCAAAAACTTACCCGTTATATCAAATACGCTTTTTGCCTTAAACCGGGTATCCGAATAAAAGCTAAGCGGCATCTTTTCCTTACCAAGATTTATGAATAACTCCTGCTTATGCGACTCGACCTTTAACTTACGTGACTCGCCCTTTAGTTGGTACGTGCCAACATAGCTTTTCAATAGATCCGAAGAAAGCGTTACAACGGTTGCAGCTTGCTTCATTAACTCGTACTTTTCTTCTCCATCATTTACTCTTACTTTTTCCACCTCCCCTTTTGAGTTTTTAAAAATTCAAGTGTAACAGGAAAAACCCTCATGAAGAAAAGGTCTTCGCTTGTGGCATACAGAACTGTTTTAGGCAGGCCAGCATCAGCAGACTCAACTTTTAACTGGTTATTTTCCACCAAAAAAATTGCATTGAATTTACCGGTGTATCTGCCCGTGTATTTTTGAAGCAGGTTGCCGGAAAGTTTTATAGCTGGTTTATATAGGGGATAGCCTTCCCATTCCCACGGAATGTTCACACCTATTACAGTACTTACCAGTTCTTTGTAGATACTTTCACTATTCATGCTATTTCCCATCAGAACAAGCGCTGTTTTCTTTTCAGGGAGCGCGATCAAATAATGTTCCCAACCATCATCGCTGTGCCCCTCTTTAAAAAAGGCCCGGCCATAACTACCTGCATTAAACAAACCCCATCCCAGTCCATAGGAAAGTTGTATTGAGCGATATTGATCCGTAGTATCGTTATTCAATGAGGGAAATTGTTTTTTACTGTTGATGTGAATTTGAGGAGAAAGCATTTCACCTTTGGCCGCTTCACTGAGACCCTTTCCCTGGAGAACAGCAGCAATGAAATTAGTATAGTCTGTTATCGTTGTCTGCATTGAGCCACCCGCATTGGCTTCACTCCTCTTTTTGACAGCAAAAGAATCTTCGTCTACGCTATGCCCATTGGCGTAGTCGCTATCGAAAACGGGTTGCCAGATAAAACTTGATCTTGCCATACCGAGAGGAGTAAAAACCTGCTCGCGTGCCAGTTCTTCCAACTTATTACCGGTGATCGTTTCTATAACCATTTGTAATAAATAAAGCCCTTCACCGGAATAAGCGTAATGCGAGCCAGGCATAAAAAAGATCTCCAGCTTTTGGCTGCCTTTCGGATTTAAAAATCGCCAATTGGGGAACCCTGTCGTATGGCTCAGACAATGCCTGGCCGTGATTATTTTCCACCGATCATCACCTTGCAGGTCTTTATAGCCTGTATACTCCGGCAATGGCTTTGGTAAATACTGGTATAAAGGTTTGTCGAGATCGATTCGTTTTTGATCTACAAGTTGCATGACCAAATAAGCAAATAGGGATTTTGTAAACGATGCTGCATAAAGGCTTGTATTGACGTTACCCGGCTGATCCAGTATTTTATTTTTATAGCCGTAACTTTTTATAAATACTGGTTTATTATCCTGTATGATGCCAACAGATAATCCCGTAACACCGGCACTATCCATTAATTGCTGTATTTTTTGGTCAATGATATTGACTGCGATGCTGCTTCCATCAGGTCGGATAATTTCTTTTCGTTGTGCGAATGTTATTAGAGTGTAAAGCGAAAATGAATTAATAAAGAATAAGAATTTAATCATTGACTGGATATTATCGTTAGAGTTAGTTTATTGAGATGACAGAAAATTAGAGATATTAAAAAGCTATGTGGTTCTTTGAAAAATATTTAACAATTATTTAGGCACCACTTGCCAGTTCAATAATCATTTATTATATGTTTAATCTTTTTGATTTCTATCAAATCTCTTATAAACGGGTTCCGGGTAGAGCGGTTCGTTGCGTCCCCGCTCCCCCCACAGACCCGTGCGAGCAGCTTTCCTGCACACGGTTCCTCCACTTACGGTTTCGCTAAAAGTCGGCTGTGATAGATTCTCGGCTTCTCTAGTGGTAGCCATTCCTCCGTTAGCTTTGTGATCTTTTCCCATGACCAAACCCGTTTACCGCCACGATGGTTTAACCAATTGTGGAGTAGACGTTTTGTTTGGTAATAGTATGAGTTCAGCCTTCGGGTGTTGAATGTCATTCCATAATAGGCATAATGGCCCCGGAGTTTACCCTCGGCAATCGCTGTCTACGCTTCGTGCAGGCATCTCTACCTACTACGCAAGACTCGCTTCCGGTGGTTGACTAAACCTTGCCGAACAGGATTGGTTACCTGCCGGGTAGTGTTGAAGTGTTTCATTCCTAAAATCCCCACTTCACGGACTTTGCACAGCGCGATCTACAATTGTCCAGCCGCCCCGACTAAATTTAAGAGAGCCTTCAAGTCATTGGATTTGAAGGCCCTTTTTCGTTCGAAGTATTCTTGTTCAAGGAAAATTTTAAGGCTATACCTGACTAGTAGATTTCATTCTCAGTGATCTTAATGCGTGATAGTTTTAAAAAATACAAACAACATTTTGCGTAGCCTCCAGTCTTTCCGGGAGACCACCTGGTTGTAAAATGATAATTGTTTTGGGTTGCGTCCTCCAATATCCACTCAGCGCCATCAAAACCTCTAAAGTCGTTTTCAGCGTTAAGTTGATAAAAATTGATTTGCTTAAGCTTTGATTGTATTTCATCCCATTCTGTCTCTTTTATTTTAAATGTTTTGTTCATAATAATTTGTCCGGGCTCATAGCCACTTTGCCCACTTAATCGTTTTACGGTTAAAGTGAAATTACTTTCTACTTTCTGAACTCTTATCATTATTGGGTTGTGAAACGTTCTAAGCCATGTAAAACGATAAATCTCGATGTCTTCTTCACAATCTGCCAGGATTGGCTCTTTCATAGCGGCTAGATTTTTTGAATACCAGACATTCATAAAGGTGTCTAACGAATTGACTGTTCTGTTGAATTCTGCGTCGAATCTTTTAGCGGAAAATATAAGAATAGTGTATCCTTGTTTTTTGAGTTTACAGAACAATAAGAGCCTTTTAATTGACCAGCGGCAGTTAATGAAAAATATACAAAAATGCAAGTAGTTATATACTTCATGGAGTAAAGATGCAAACGTTGTATGAATCCATATAAATTTGCATAATATTAGAAATCGACGTTATCCAAATTTTCTGGATTTCAATGAAGAAATGTTACCCTGCCATTAGCATATGCGAACCATTTTCTCAACGAAAATTAAAACTACAAGTATTACTGAAAAAAGATTGTTGGAGTTTATTCGCACCCTGATGTCAAAATATACTTTGTCAGACAATGAAATACTTGAACAGTACATTAGAATTTCTTTCAAGCCGAAGAAGGAATATATTACGATTCGACGTTTTCAAACGTAAAGGAAAATGAATTAAATATTAGTTATTATACTCAAAGCAGCGATATATCCGTAGAAGTTTCCTTAACTAATTAAATGAGATGTGTGTAATGGGATGAATTGTACTCAAATAGGAAATACAATTCTTAGTATAGCGACGAGCTATCAGATCTATTTTCAACTTTAGGATCAGGCGTTTTATAATCTGACGTCCGGGCCTTATTCCAAAACTGAAACAAAGAAGTATTATCTTCCATAAACTGTTTCAGTCTCTCAGCAGGAGATTTCGAAAGCCATATTTTTAACTGCAGTTCTTTAATGTGTTGTGGTGTATCATTCATGATGGTAATAAATCAAATGTTTTCAAATTCAATTTGCTGATCCATTTCTTAATATAAGCCCAATCCATATTTTCAATAGCCGTAAAATTTTTAATATCTTCTGCCTGCTGTGCCGATAGATAATCCTGTATCCATATTACTTTCGAAATAAGCAAATCTTCTGGAGATACCACAAATATGGTTTTATCGAAAAAGTCTACTTTTTTTCTCCTATTAAATTCCTCTTGTCGAAAAGGCTCATTTTTTAATACAACGAAATCTGCCTTAAAACCAGATGCATGATCGATAATATTGAAAAGACTTCTTCTTTTTACCGCATCTCGTATTGCATCTTTATCGCAGAATAACCTTCCTGAAAATGCTGAATAAATCGATCAATATTTTTTTCTTCAAGATGAATAATAAAATCAAAGTCCCTGGTAGCCCTGGGTACAATGTATATACTCATTGCTACACTGCCTTAAAGCATATAGGGTATATTCGATTCATTGAGTACATCTGTTATTTTCTGAAAAAATGCGATCATACGGAGGACAAGTTACTTCAAGTCACTCTATTAAGCAAAAAATATCGCCTAAAAGTTTAGTTATCAGTGTTATACATTGACTTTTCGTCCGGATTCTGCACTAAATTTTGCATGGTAGCTTAAATCATCGCTTCCTATAACTTATATCCTGCTACTCAAAACAATTACCCGTGACACGGTACTATCTTATACCATTGATTAACTTCTTGACGTCTGACAATACTGCTGATGCAGAAACTATCTTATAGCTCTCTCTACAACAAATAAGATATAACATTTTGTTACAACAATAGCAGATCCGGTTAGTTCCGTCACCAGCAAACATCCCACCTTTGACACCTCAAAACATCATTTCATGAAAAAGCTAATTTTCATTTTAAGCATTACTATTTCCTCCATTTGCTATGGACAACAGCACAATACTTACCTTTTCGTTCCCGGTGCATGGGACGGAGGCTGGGATTATGCAAAAGTAGATTCGATCTTAAGCGCACATGGAAATATCGTCTATCGGCCAACGCTTACCGGGCTGGGAGAAAGAGTGCATCTGGCAAGCCCTGGGGTTAACCTAACGACCTACATCAACGACATCGTGAATCTGATACAATTTGAGAACCTGCATAACGTCATCCTTATAGGACACAGCTACGGAGGAATGGTGATTTCCGGAGTAGCAGAACAAGTTCCCGATCGTATCAAGCAACTTATCTACCTGGATGCGATGGTTCCAAACGATGGAGAAAGTGCAAAAGATGTATGTGGTGATCTGTGGGCCCCTATGACCAAAGGCAATATCAAAGACAGCATGGTCCTTTATCCCTTTGGTGTTACTCAAAAAGATGTGCCGCAACCTCTGAACACCTTTACGGAACCCATAAAACTGAACAATCCATTAGTCAAAAAAATCCCTACTGTATTTCTCCAAATGACCAAAGATGGAAAAGGAAGTCCTGCCCACGATAAAATGGGACTTTTAAGAGCAAAAGCAAGGAATTGGAAGATCTATACCCTGGAAGGGGGGCATTACGCCATGCGCGAACAACCCCAAAACCTGGTTAAAAAGTTGGAAGAGATCACGCAATATTAATCCTTAATTTAGGGTATGGGAAAAAGGGTGATCCATAATATAAGAACGATCAGTGAATACCATAAAGTAATGGGGCTTTCCAAGCCGGAACATCCCCTGGTCAGCGTAGTTAATTACGGGTCCATTACCTTGCCTTGCAAAGCAAGCATGAGCTTTACATTTGATTTTTACACCATCCTGCTGGACAAAGATTTTAAAGGTAATATGAAATACGGTCAGCAATCCGGCGACTTTGAAGATGGCGTACTATTTTTTATGGCGCCAGGACAGGTATTCGAAGTTGAGCTGCTAAGCGCAGACCCAATCGATCGCTCCGGCTTGGTATTACTCATTCATCCTGATTTTCTGTGGAAAACACCCTTGTCAAAGTCGATCAGGCAATACGAATATTTTGGTTATTCAGTCAATGAGGCATTATTCCTATCTGATAAGGAACAAAAATCCATTCAGGGCATTATGGAAATTATGGCACAGGAATATAAAAATAACATTGACAAATTCAGTGAGCCAGTAATTCTGGCGCAGCTCGAATTACTATTGACCTATTCCGACAGGTTTTATCAACGTCAGTTCATTACCCGTAAAAAGTCAGGCCATTTTATCCTTGATCGTCTGGAAAGTCTGTTGGACGAGTATTTTAATAAAGAACATCTATCAACTAAGGGCATTCCGACTGTGCAGTATATAGCTTCATCCCTGAACGTTTCGCCAGGCTACCTTAGCAGCTTGCTAAAATTACTAACAGGAAAAAGCACCCAGCATTACATTCAGGACAGAGTCATTGATCAAGTCAAAGACCAGTTGTCAACGACTGATCGCACCGTAAGTGAAATTGCCTATGTGTTAGGCTTCGAACACCCACAATCTCTAAGCCGCTTATTCAAAGCAAAGACCAGTTTATCACCTCTGGAATATAAAAAACAACTAGGTGCCCCAAATTGAGGCACCTTCTTTCTTTTGCTTTCTGTAGTATAAGAAGCGCCACGTATTTTATTATACAGCTAGCTCGTTACTTTTAAAGTTTGAATAAGTCCATCTTTTATATCAAAATGAAATTTTAAGATAATTGGACTTCCATCAAAGGTTCCTGAACACTCTGCAGATAAAACGCTTGTTTTACCTTCATGAGCTATTGACAGAGGCTTCATTACCGATTTATACTTTTTATTTGCTTCTTCGATCCACTCCTGAATAGCTTTTCTTCCTGTATGCGTTTTCCCTTCGTCAAACGCAACAGCTGTTTTAGTAAAACAGTTAGCATAAGCCAGACTGTCGTATTGGTTTTGAGCCGTTACTAAGTCAGCTATTACTTTTGGTAAATTCATGATTTGTTATTTTTATTGGATATTAAATTGTTGGTAGTGTGCCGCCATCGATGACGAATTCTGTCCCTGTTAGATAGTTCGCTCTCGGAGAAACCAGAAACCCAACCAGTTCAGCTACTTCTTCGGGCTCTGCTGGTCTTCCGAAGGGTATTCCACCCAAGGCATCTATAACGCTTTGTTGAGCCTCCTCAATAGAACAATTTGAACTCTGGGCGATCCGTTCCAAAAAATATTTGACATTTTCAGTCCTTATCCATCCTGGAGAAACTGTCAGTACCCGCACCCCTTTAGATGTCACCTCTTTCGATAACCCTTTGCTGTAATTGATCAGACCAGCCTTAGCTGCCGCATATGGAAGCGTTGCATCATATAAGGGAAGCCGCCCCTGGATAGAAGCAATATGAATGATCACCCCGTTTTTCTGCTCAAGCATTTGCGGTAAAAATCCCCGGTCTAATCTCACTGGTGCCAGCAGATTTGTTTGCAGGGTTTTCTCCCAGTCTTTATCGGTTAAAACCGCAAAACCACCTCCCGGGGTTTCCGACGCTCCCAGGTTGTTTACAAGGATGTCGAGTTTTTTGTGTTTTGACAAGACTTCGTCCACCACTTTTTGTGTTCCCGATTCCGTACTCATATCTGCTGAAATAAAATGCAGGTTTTTGGCTAGATTTTCAGGTGCGTTTCTTGCGGTAATAATAACCGTTGCGCCGGCCTGTAGCAGCCTTTCTGCAATTGCCCTTCCGGCTCCCTTTGTTCCTCCTGTTACCAATGCAATTTTACCATTTAACTCATCGTTGTAATTCATACTGTTTTCTTTTAAAATTGATACTGCAATTTCAGACGTATGAGCTACTAAAACAATTACGGGGAATCGAATTGCATAGGGATAAATTTGTCCCATATTGTATTTATAAGAACATTAGGTTAATTTTATACAATGCGCGAAAGAAAAACTCCTTTAAATTTGAATTGCGGCCTTGACCTGATAGGCGAGGTTTTGTATGGCAAATGGAAGATCCGTTTACTTTGGTTTATTAACGAAGGGCATAAACGTCCGAGTGAATTACAAAGAAAAATCCCAGATGCCTCACGAAGAGTTTTGAATGTACAGTTAAACGAACTCGAAGCTCACGACTTAATTAAAAAGAAAGTGTTCGCAGTGGTTCCTCCAAAAGTGGAATATTCTTTGACACCTTTTGGAAAAACAATAATTCCTATCATCGGGGCTTTAGGGAAATGGGGCGATGAAAACGAGAAAAAATTACGTGATCTTATCCTAAATAGTAAAATAAAACTGCATGCAGAGAATTATAACAGTATTAAACAACGTAAAGCCATCAAACACGATTAAGCAGTTTAATTCAAGACATCCATCATCGACTGCTCGATATTAGCCACACAAACTGATTGAAATTTGACCAGCTATTGCCCCTGGAAAAATCTCCATCTTGCTGCTGATTAAAATGTCCGAATTGAAGGCTTATTTTGCCGGGTAAGTTCAAAAACCGGGTCGGTAAGCACCCGCTTACGGTTTAACGGCGTTTTTTTCTTCTTCATAATGAGTGGTAAATTACTATACTGGCAGTGTTAGGTGATAGTATCGCAGTTGCTTACAAGATAGCCATTTTCCGCCTGGTAATTGCATAGGAATCGCATAGGAATTGCATAGAACTTGTATGGTAAAGTGCAATTCAGGTGATAAACCGGTGTAGAAAGTATGGGTTATTCTGGCTATTTAAGGAGCTGAATTAGTACATTGCCATAACGAGCTTCTCTGCATCCACCGTTCTGCTTATGATAAATATCTATATATTTAATCCCTTAAATTTTAACAAGGCTTTGATCAAATAATTCGACAATTGTCTGGTTGTCCCGACGAAATTGGCCAATGCATCCGCTAGCCGGCAGATGCATTGTTTGTTTTTATCACTTTCTGAAATTATGGGTAATCCCTTATTATCAAATCCAAATTGATGATAATCGATCTCTTCATTTGGCTGTTGGGTCTGGAAAACGCCTTCCCGATAAGTAGAGAGGGCGTTATTAAAAGATACATATACAGCAAGCTTAATTTTTAAATTGCGGGCCATAACAGTCAACCTGCCGCAGATCACTATTATGAATATTCAACAGGTCTCTGTACGAAATGGTAAGCTCAAAGCCACCACGATAGTTACTTGCCGCAACCAGTTTGCTTACGTTAACATCATAACTCAACCCAACTATAAATTTTGAGATCTGCAATTTAATAACAGGTATAACTGCATCCTGCAATCGGTGCAATACCCCAAAAGTGATGGTTTTTTGCACATCCCCATCTACAAAAAGATCACGGCTGAACATAATACCATATTGAAACGAACCTTTACCTGCAGGCTTAAAGCCAGTTGCAAACTGTTTAAAGTAATCTGCATATAAAATAAACCGGTCTGTTTCACTGGTTGGGGCCGATACCCCACTGTTCAACGTGAGTTTTCTGTTACGGGTAATTATATTTCCCTCATAAAAGCCAACCTTCGGTTTGGTAAGATGGAACAGCCCGGCCCCGGCAAAATATTGTATCTCATTGGCAAATTCACTACTATAACTAATACCCGCTGAAAGATCTAAATAAGTCACATCAGTTCTATTAAACACCTGGCGCGAAGCCGGTGATACACTTAAGCTGCCGTTGCTTCCCGAAACAAACTGATCATTCATCACCAGCTTAGTTGGATCAAATTTTTGTTGCAGTATTCCACCCATAACACCAAACGATAAATAAGCGGGCCGCTCGCTGCTCAAAGGCAAACTGAAATTAGCTGCAGGCATAATTTGCGTAGTACTGAATTGGGAAGTTCCGGCCACATCTCTGATCAGCTGCAACCCCAACGTAAGGTTATTGTCTGTGAGCACAGGTATCTTATACTCACCGTTCAGGGCATAGGTCCTATAAGGGATAGTAACGCTTTGCCACTGGTTCCTGAAAGCTGCCGTTACCCGCACATCACCGGTAAACACGCCCGCCAGGGCCGGGTTGCGCAACAACGGCTGGTCATAAAACTGTGAAAACCCAACATCCTGTGCCTTTCCGGATATAAACGATTGCAATAAGATTACGGTTAAAAACCACTTCACATTTCTTTTCATACCAGAAGAGTTTAAAGTAATGTAACATTCCCTTTATAGGTGTAGGGCACCCCATTCTCACACATCACATCAATGGTATAAATATATACACCGCTATCGCCCGGCTTGCCGTTCACCTGCCCATCCCAGCCAAAAGAAGCATCGTTGGGTGGAAAATTATTTCTCTCGAATACAATTCTACCCCAGCGATTAAATACCCGGAATGCTTTAACAGAAACAATCCCGGTTGCCCGTACGATCAGTTTTGTATTTTCAGGCACATTGCCACGCGGTGTAAAAGCATTTGCGATCAGTACCTGTGAATTGTTGCAAAATACTTTCACACAAAGGGTATCACTACCGCTGCAGCCATAGATATTGGTAGCCTTCGCAATAAAGCAGGTATTATTTTTTATAGTAGCAATAGGTGAAGCACATACCACATCATTGCAGGCAATATCCTGGGAGGGGGTCCATGCTACATTTTTGATGGGTAAAATTCCCGGATCGGTAGCATTGGTGATCACGGGCTTTAATGGTAACAAAAAGCCTGTAGGCAAGGTGAGGGAATCCTGAGCAAATTTAACGATGGGGTACCCGCCTATTTGTATCAGTGTATCAGAAGTGGAACTGCAACCTGTAGCAGGCGAACTCACCGTGATGGAATAGATGCCGCCATCGGCAACTCTTACATTATTGATACTGGCAGTAGCTGCATTTACCGGGAAACCAGTGCCGGGACCTTTCCACAAATAATTTAATACCGGGGTAGGGCCCAGCATGGAACTATAGGCCTGCAGAAAAAGATTATCCCCCACACACAAAGGTGTTCTGGTAACAATTACCGGTTTTGAAGGCGATTGATTTATATCTACAAGGAAACTGGTCGCAGCTGAAATACAATTGTTCTGCATCGCATATACGACATACGTACCCGCATCTGACACAGCAGCAGAAGGGAACGTAATAGAGGTATTCCTTACCGTATCGGGCGCGGGCCCAAACGCATGACCGGCCCACACATAGTCAATAGGTCCGGCAAGGGAACTGGTAGGCGACAGTGCGGTCAGTATAAGAGGCGTTTCACTGCAAATGGGCGGATTGTACCCTGCAACCGGTTGCGCCGGCGGGTTAGGGTCTTTTAGAACAAAAACATCCGGGATCTGCTGCGATGCACAACCATATGTTTCAACTGATATTTTAGAATAGACGCCGGCTGTTAAAGGCACGGTAACTGTACCACCCGCACTGGTATTGCCAACAAAAGAAAGTGGCGTTTGAAATATAGTATAGTGCACGATCAACGGCGCATTGGGAATGGGGTTGCCATTGAGGTCGAGCAGGTTTAAAACAATAGACCCTGATGGAGTGCCGCAAGCCGTTGGATGGGTAAATGAAGAACCGGTAACTACCGGCGTGGGATGAACAACCGCAATGGCTTTCGACTTCGGGCTTTCGCATCCACTGGCATAAGACTGGCTCACATAGTACGTGAATTGTGCAGGGCTTGTGGTAGGTATAATTGGAGCGGCGCTTAACAATACCTGATTTTGATCGTGCCATTTAACTGTTGTACCCGGTAATGAAGAAATGCTGATGGCAACAGGCGGGGCTCCCATACATAATTGCAGGGTATCAACCAACGGCGCAGCCGGAATTGGATTCACAAGCAGCGTTAAATCATATGGTGCGCCCGGGCATGGGTTCTGACCCTGATTTACTGGCATTACCTGTATGTTAAGCGATTGACCCGTAGCGCCGGTATTGGTGAAAGACAAAGAGATGGCGTTAGAACCCGAAACACTGCCCGATGAAACACCTGTTACCCCCGGCGGCAAAGGCGCAATAACCGACCAGTTATAAATAGTATTGGTAACCGTAGAAGACGGCGCAAAAACCGCCGTTCCACCCGAACAAATACTTTGTGTAGCTGTGGGGAAAGTGATAACGGGGCTGTCGTCTATTTGTACAGTAGTACTGGTTACAAAACCCGGGCAAGGTGGTGCTGCAGGAATGGTGTATGTAACTGTATAAATACCCGGCGTGCTAAGCGAAGGATTAATTTCACCGGTAGCTGCATTCAGTGACAATCCCGCAGGAGCGCTATAGGTTCCACCCGGTGTACCTGACAGGGATATCCGTTGCGGCGTATTGTTTCCACGGCAAAATGGAGAGCCCGGATAACTAATGACTGCTGTGGGTGAACTGTTAACGGTAACGGTAGTTGTTACATTATAGGTAGTGCAACCACCGGCACCGGGGATTGAATATTTTATTGTATAAGTTCCTGCCTGGGCACCCGAGGGATTGAGCTCGCCGGTTGTTGTGTTTACAGATAACCCGGCAGGAAATACGGAAAAAGCGCCTCCTGTTGTACCCGTTTGGGTTACAGCCACTGGCGCATTTGGCGTGGCAGGGGTATTCACCACATTACAAAGTACTGCCGGATTGTAGCTGATTGCAGCTGAAGGCGCAAGGCTTACTGTAATAGTAGCGCTGGCAGTAAAGCCGGGACAAGGCGGCGATGACGGAACCGTATACGTAACCGTATATGTTCCCGGCGTGCTGGTAGCAGGGGTAATAGTACCGGTAGTTTGATCAATTGTTAAACCGGCGGTAGTGGTATATGACCCGCCGGCGGTACCATTGTTGGTTACTCTAACCGGACCATCGCTGGTACAAACAGCCGGATAACTTATAGCAGCATTGGGCGTTCCACTTACGGTAACAGTTGCTGTAGCAACAAAATTGGCACAGCCACCAGTTCCGGCAACAGTATATCTTATAGTATAGTTGCCAGGGATAGCGCCTGAAGGATCTATCTCCCCTGTTGCTGAATTTATTGACAACCCTGATGGCGATACAGTATATACTCCGCCGGAATTACCGGTTTGTACAACCGCAATAGGCGGATTGGGCGTTGCAGGCGTATTCGTTACGTTACAAAGCACTGCGGGTGTATAGCTGATGCCAGCAGAAGGACTGGCGCTCACTACAACTGTAATACCAGTTCTGGGCCCTTCGCCACAAGCAGTGGTTTGACTAACATAATATGTTATACTACTGGCAGTACCGGTAGCAGGGATTGGCGCAACCGGGGAGCCCGCTCCCCCAGCCTGGCCTGTATACCATAACAAGCCGGTGCCCGTTGCCGTTAATGGAGTTGCCGGTTGGTTCTGGCAATAATTTACCGGCGAATTAACAACCGGCGCCGCCGGCAAAGAACCAACCGTAACTGTTATCATCGCCCGGGGACTTTCACAACCATTTACGGTTTGGCTCACAAAATAATTCGTATTACCAATATTCGAAGTAACCGGTGTAGGCGGGGTTGATGAGCCGGTACCACCGGTTGCAGCCGTGTACCATAATAAGCCGGTTCCTGTAGCTGCAAGTGGCGAAGCCGTCTGGTTTTCACAAAGCAATACAGGTGTGGTAACTGCAGGGGCGGCAGGCGTTGCATTAACGGTAACAGTGAGAGGCGTTCTCGGACTTTCACAGCTATTGGGTAACGTTTGGCTTACATAATAAGTAATGCTTCCAGCCATACTGGTTGAAGGTGTTGGGGCTACAGCAGAACCGGTTCCGCCTGTGGGACTGGTATACCATAACAAACCTGTGCCGGTTGCTGAAAGCTGAGAAGCAGCCTGCCCCCGGCAATAAATAACCGGGCTCACGACAGCCGGTGGTGGCGATGGCGGTGCAACAGTCACTGTTTTTGTTATGGCATCGCTGCCGCAGGCTGTATTGGAAGCAGTTAAAGTAACAGTATACGTACCCGGCGCTGCATAGGTATGGCAGGAAGGGTTTTGTTGAGTAGACGTTGTGCCATCACCAAAATCCCAGTTGAAGCTGGTATTCGTATTACAGGAATTGCCACTATAGCCATTCGTACTTTGATTGGTGAAACAAACATTACTGTTCACACAAGCCGGTGAAGGTGAAAAACTAAAATTGGCAACGGGTTTCTTTCTAACAATGATCTGATTTAAAGTATAGGTAGTAGTATAGCACCCATTGTTCGCTTCGAGTTTCGCAGTAAAATCAGGATAAGGACAGGAAGTGGTGTTGTAGATATGCGATAATAACTGGTTAGTATTGGTGGCGTTTAACGGATGCTGCAATGTAGCGCTGGACGTGCCATCGCCAAAAATAACCTTATAAGTAGTTCCTGCCGAATTGTTGAACCAGTTACCAATAACAAATTCAATGGGCGCCGGAATGCATAAACCTGTAGTGGGAGCCGAAGTGGTAAAGCTGGCCAACGGGTTCTTTCCATTATAAAACTTGTAAGTGGTGGTTTTGGCGCAACCGTTTTGCGGCGTAATGGTAATGGTTACAGTAAAATAACCCTGGGCCGTATAAGTATGAGCAATTTGAGCACCTGCAGGCCAGTCGGTTTGGGAAAATGCCGGCGTGTTATCGCCCCAGGTAATATGATAGGCATTGCCCGAACCGGAAGCGGAAGAATTATTACTTACTCTAAGCTGATAGGTGTTATTGCCATCGCAATTGGTAAATGGTGCATCACGGGTGCCAACATCGGTGAGTGCCGGTTTGGGTGTTGGTAAAATGTTTAAAGCGCTGGCACTGGTCCCCGTACCTGCGGGTGTAATTACAGTTATAACGCCACTTGTAGCAAAGTCAGCAACCACTGCTGTAATGGTATTGGCATTATTAACGGTGAAACTGGCTGCATCCAGGGAACCGCATTTTACTGCGCTGGCATTGGTAAAATTGACGCCATTTATGGTGACGGTGCTTCCCTGGCAAACAGAATTGGGTGTGAAGGAAGATATGGAAGGCGCTTGCGCCAGTACGGAAATATGATCGGAAATCAGCAGCACAAACAAAAAGAATGTTCGAAATACATACTTTTTCGTGCCCTGGTTAGGGTTCAAGTTGCATACACGCATAAAATTCCATTGCAGTTAGGGGGGCATAAGTAACTGTAAGTCAATAAAATTTAAATTAACAACAGCTTACATGCTAATAATAAAAACAATGGGATATCTAATTATGGAAGTTGGTTGGGAATATTCGAGGGCGAATGCCTTGTGAATTGCAACGCAAAGATATTCTTATTTTTTAAAATGCAAAGGAACAATGAGTGATGTCCAGCCGGCAGTAAAGTTTTTGGCAATTGTCAAAAAATTAAAGTTTTTATATTAGCGCACACTCCCGTTCTTACTTCCTTCATTCCGTTGTAACCCCCTACTCTACTCACTTGTATACATTTTTCAGAAAATCAAGTGAACATATATGATGGTTTTATAAAATATCACAAACAAAACTTTTACTTATTTCTTTGTCCCACATTGCTTTTTTGTGATGGCTCGTGGCTTGCCAAGCTGCCCTGTCTAAAAAAAACTACAGGCTGTCAAGGCTGTCTTTATAGCCTCTGCCAATTGGAATTGAAATGCCATTTACTTCAATTATTTCAGCTGTATAGGAATCAATTTTATTTACAGCCACTATAAATGACCGGTGTACCCTTTTGAACAGACTAGCCGGCAACAATTCCTCCATTTCATGGGTACTCATTTTTGAAATATATTCCTGTTTGGTGGTAGCAATTTTTATATACTCCCGCTGGCTTTCTATATACACGATCTCGGAGAACAATATCTTCACTTTCTTTTTCTGTATGGTAAGAAAGATGAAATCTTTCATCTGCCGGTTTTCGTACAACGGCTGTTTTCCATTGTCTGCCGGTTTTACCTTGTTTACGGCTACCAGGAACCGTTCAAATTCAATTGGCTTCAACAGGTAATCCGTTACATTCAAATCAAAGCCTTCCACTGCATACTGATGATAGGCTGTAGTAATGATCACGGCCGGGGAACTGGTAAGCGTTTTTAAAAATGCCATTCCTTTTAGCTTCGGCAAATGGATGTCAAGGAAAATCAGCCCGGTACTGGTATTTCGCAGGTAATCGGTTGCCAGGATGGCATCTTTAAAGCTTGCCTGTAGCTGCAGAAAGGGCACCTGCGAAATATAGTCGGCCAGAACTTTTACAGCCAATGGCTCATCTTCGACTATGATGCATTTGATCTTAGACATGGCTTTTCAAATTAATTTGTAAAGAAGCTGTAAACACCGATTCGCCCTGTTGCACCGTAAGGTTAAATTCTTTATAAAGCAATTCCAACTGGCGCCGGAGGTTGGCCAACCCTATATTTTCCTTCAGGCTGCCATCTGCCGGCAACGTTTCTGTGGAATTTTTTACAATGAACTGCAACTGCTGGTTATTCACGGAACAGTGAATATCCACAAAAGGCCGGTTCCTTGTTTCCGAAACACCATGTTTGAACGCATTCTCAACCAGGGGAATCAGCAACAGGGGTGGCAGCGATTGTTTCATATCCCCGATGTAATAATTAAAATTAACCAATAAAGATTCGTCGTAACGCAATTGTTCAAGTGCAATATAATCACTGATGATCTTCAGTTCCTGTTCAATGGCAATATATTCTCCCCCTGCTTCATATAACATATAACGTAAAATTTTCGACAGCCGTAGAATGGATTCCGGGGCCAGATCAGATTTATCTCTTGTCAGCGAATAAATATTATTCAGGGTGTTGAACAGAAAATGCGGATTGGTTTGTGATTTCAGAAAGTTCAGTTCCGCTTCCTGTTTTTCGATACGCAACCGTTGGGCCGTTTGCTTCAATTTTCGTAGATCATACGTGTACCTGATAACACCAAAAAAGAGCATGGAAAAGAAGCTGTAGGGAACACTGTATTCAACCGCTTTTTCAAGCGAAGGATGTGTTTTCAATGAAAAACAGATGCCCGATGCAACGCCGATATGCCGCCAGGCATAAAAGCCAAAGGAAGCCAGTATCAAATGCCCGAATAATAAAAAGGGGGTTGCCAGCATTCTTGTCCAGCGCAGCCTGATGAAAGGTATGGTATATTCGAAAAGAATATAATTCATTACTACCAGGTAAATTACCATCCAGGCATTATTCACCATTTTTTTAAGAACCGTTTCGGGATGCCGCACCAGATCGATAAACAACAAGAACAATAAATAAGCGGCGCCTATGCGTAAATACAATACCCACCGCTTTTTATTGAATGTGGCCATGCTGTTCTTTTATGAAGTAAATGTCGTCAAATTGTTCGCTTTTCTTTTTAACGTCTACAGAACAGGGTTTGTGGTAACCCAATAACCGAAAACAGTCAATAAACCCATAATAAGTTGTTTGTATACAACAATCCGTTGTGTATCGACAGCTGCTGTATTCGCCGGTATAATTTAAATATTCTTGTGTAAACAATCAACATATGAACAAGCTTTCACTGCTAATTATGACCGTACTGTTAACCGGTGCGGATCTGCAGGCACAGCCCGAGCCTGGCGCCGCAAACTGGAAGACGTGGTTTATTTCATCGGTCAGCGACCATCGCCTGCCACCGCCCCCCGCTTACAAAAATGAAATTGGGCAGGTATTGCTGGCACAGCAGGCGCTCGATTCTGCAGGCTGGCAGCAGCTTTTGTATTGGAACGCAGGTGCGCCCGGTTACCATTGGGTTGATATGGTAAAAGATCTATGGATGTCAGACACAGGTTATAACGGGGCACTGGCCAATATGCTGGTGGGTGTTGCCATTTATGACGCCACCATTGCTGCCTGGGATACAAAGTATGCATACAATCGCCCCCGCCCCTTTACCGCAGATAAGCGTATAAAGGTGTACGTGCCGAAGCCGGAAAGTCCTTCATATCCCTGCGAATATTCAGTAGCGGCAGGCGTTGCCGTTACCATCATTGGCCACTACTTTCCCCACATGCACGATTCGGTAAATAAAATGGCGCAGCAACTCATGACCGCACGCATTGCAGCAGGTGCAGCATTCCCGGGCGATACCCGTGCCGGTTTTGAATTAGGTAAAACAATTGCGCAAAGGGAAATAGACCGTACCAAAGGTTTTACACCGGGTACTGCCTGGGATGGAAAGATGCCGCAGGGGCCAGGTGTATGGAAAGGAAAACGGCCCATGTTCCCGCTGGCCGGAACCAACAAAACGGTTGTACTCGACAGCAGCAGTCAGTTTCGCCCTGCCCCACCGCCCGATTTTGCCAAAGAGATGGAAGAAATGAAGCGCTACAATCAAACGTTCAGTTCACGCGCCAACGCTTTTTATTGGGCAGGCAGCCAATTCTGGTATGATGCACTGAACAAAAAAATATTTGAGCATAATTTGCACCTGAACCCGCCGCGGGCCGCCAGGATATATGCGCTTACTGCTATTGGAAGCTATGATGGTTTTGTGGCCTGTTGGGATGCAAAATATGCCTATTGGGGCTTGCGTCCCGACCAATATGATACTACCTGGCATCCGCTGATACCTACGCCGCCATTTCCCGGGTATCCCTCAGGCCATGCAGCGCTTAGTGGTGTAATGGGTGAGCTGTATGCTTATTTTTTCCCTGCCGACAAAGTTTATTTCCGGAAAAAAGCGAAGGATGCAGCTGAATCCCGCTTCCAGGCAGGCATTCATTTTCGCAGCGACAATACCGTAGCGCTTGAACTTGGTAGTAAGGTAGCAAACGCGATCATTCAACGGGCAAAACGGGATGGAGCGGAAGATACCCCGGAAACTAAAGTATTTTTCCCAAAGAAGCCGGTAGGTCATTAGCCGCTACTAATGCAAAAATGTCAAAGCCCGGGAGTGTGTTGCATAATTTTACCTGTAAGAAATACCCACCGAACTGTTCATGGTATTGAAAACAGGGTCCATTGTACCGCTGATCAGTTCGGAATTGACTACTATAGAACTGCCGTAGATCTTGCCGAATAAATTGCAAACAGCCGTGTCGGCGGCATCCCGGCCCATGGCAATTCTTACAAAACCATTCAAAGGTGCCAGTTTGGTGGCATCAAACATTATCCAGTAGCCCGATAAATAAGCCTCAAAGCAGGCATGAAAATCCTGCGGAGATAAATCAAATGCATAACCGGAGCAATACCGCGCCGGGATATCCAATGCCCGGCAAAATGCAATTCCCAAATGTGCAAAATCCCTGCATACACCGGCCATTTGAACAATGGTATCACAGGCAGTGGTTTCGCCATTGGTTGAACCGCTCAGGTATTCAACATGCTGATAGATCCATTCAGTAATGGCAAGAACTTTTTCGAATTCGTTATCTATTTTTCCAAATAAACGCGAAGCCATTCTTGTCAACTTATCAGACTGGCAATACCTGCTTGGATGCAGGTACAACAAAATTGCAGGGTTCAATTCTGAAACCGGTTGGGGCGAAAGACCTGAGAAATCTATAAAATCGAACTGGCTTTTTACCACTGACGAGTAGGAAATGCTCACCTCACCGGGTTCTACAACAGGCAATACCAACAGTCTGTCCATATCTGATCGATAATCAAGATATGTTATTGTCCCGGGTTCAATGACCAATGATTCGTTGTCCCCCTGTAATGCCCGGATATTCAATACCAGTGTCCCGGGCTCTTCCGCATTGTACATCAATTGTGAACTGACTTTGTATTCCATCCCTGAATATAACGAATAAGTTCACTATCGTGATTTTTTCTCTTAAAGTTATCTGAGTAGTTTATTAAAGACTTTGACAGGGCAAAATACACAACAACGTATTCACGGGAAAGTAATTGAAACAACCAAAGAAAAGCTAACAACCAGCAATCGCTCTGTAAGCGAAATAGCTTACGAATTATGGTTTGAACACTTACAATCCTTCACAAAGTTATTCAAGTCAAAAACCAGGATGTCACCCACGAAATTCAAAAAGTCCTTTAACTAATTCATAGGCCAGGAATCATTCAGGTGTTTTTCCTTATTGCGTAAATGGATTTCCCTTTTTTGAAAGCGCCCCCGTTACACGCGAGCTACTTTTGCTTTCCCTTAACCGGGTGCCATATAATGAAATTCCAATGTAAAATCATTAATACCTTATGTGTAATTACCAGACCTTATTTTATGACGATGAATGCGGTTATGTGATCCTCTGCCGGGGTTGCGATTCAATTCAGGTAGCTTTCGGCAATGTTTTGCTGACCTGGAACCGCCCCGATTTTTACGACTTCTATAACTTCATAAAGCGGATGTTCAACGAAACGCCCATCGATTCCGCTACCATCAATAAAAAAACACTGGCCATTCCCGTTCCCTGCGAAGGGGTTCGGATATTGTTAAGTTCACGGGAATTGCAACAATTGCACAAGATGCTCGACTCGGCCGAAACAGAGCTGCAGTCGCAACAACTGATGAGCATGCTGAGCGGCGCATAACCGACCAGACCCTGAAAATATTTTTGAAAACAAGTTCCCCGATGAAAAGGATATCAATAGTTCTGGCATTATTATTAATTGCCATTATTCCCGTTATGGCCAATGACCCCGATAATGGGTTCGGCACTATCAAAGGCCGCGTTACCACCGCCGACGGCAAACCGGCCGCATCTGTAACTGTACTGATCAAGGGCACTAAAAAAGCGACCGTTACCGAAGAGGATGGCTCTTTTTCCTTCAATCGAATTAAGTCTGGAAATTACGAACTCGAAATTACCCAGGTAGGATATGAAACCATTGTACAACAGGTACAGGTAGATGGGAATAAAATAACCGCCGTTTCCATTCAACTGAAAATTTCTTCGAAAGAACTGCGCGAAGTGGTGGTTAGCGGCCGCAAGGGATTCGGCATCACCGGCAGCGATTATGTGTCGAAGATGCCATTGAAGAATATTGAAAACCCGCAGGTGTATTCAAGCATTTCGAAAACATTGCTCAACGAGCAACTGGTACTCTCTGTTGACGACGCCCTGCGTAACGCACCGGGCGTTCAAAAAATGTGGGATGCTACCGGTCGCAGCGGCGATGGCGGCAGCTACTTCAATATGCGCGGTTTTATTGTACAAAGCACCCTGCGAAATGGTATTGCAGGTAATGTTTCCGGTATTACCGACGCTGCCAACCTCGAGAAACTTGAAGTGATAAAAGGGCCCTCAGCCACTTTATTCGGTAATGTGCTCACTTCCTATGGCGGTATCATGAACCGGGTTACGAAAAAGCCATACGATCATTTCGGTGGCGAGATCAACTATACTGCCGGCAGTTTCCAATATAACCGGGTAGGCATCGATATCAATACCCCGCTCGATTCCGCCCAAAACGTACTCTTGCGCGTAAACGCGGCCTACAGGTCGGAAGGCAGCTTCACTGACAATGGCTTTAGCCGGGGATTTGTTTTTGCGCCCAGTCTTTCCTATAAAGTAAACGAAAAATTGAACTTCCAGTTCGATGCAGAATTTTATAGCGGACAAAACACCGGACTGAACGTATACTTCTTCCCCTGGAAAATGAAGATAGCCGACCTCGGCGCCGACAGGGCCGATAAACTCAACCTCGACTACAAACGTTCTTACGTGAATGAAGACCTGTATCAGACTTCCAGGAATATCAACTTCTTTGGCCAGATGAATTACACCATCTCTGACAACTGGAAATCACAAACGATCTTCTCTGCAACCAACGGCTATTCAGATGGACCTTCTCCTTACTTCTACCTGTTATCGAACGGCACGCCGCATGAGGGTACGCTTTTCTCGCGGAATGATCAGTATACCGACAACAGCAAAGACCAGGTGATTGAACTGCAGCAGAATTTTATCGGTGAATTCAACCTGGGCCGGTTCAGGAACCGCTTTGTGGGCGGACTGGATTTCACGCATCATTTTTCCGACCAGTACTTCGGCGGTAATACCTGGGATACCATTACAGCTTACAGAGGTGATTTGACAGTAGATGAGTATAGCAAAAAATACCACAGTTTTAACCGCACCAATATGGACCGGTTATACCAGGAAAAAGGCGATTTCTTCACGTACCCCGCTAACTACATTACCAACACGTACAGTGCGTATGTAAGCGACATGTTCAATATCACCGATAATTTTATGGTGCTGGCAGCGGTGCGGTTAGATCATTTCAATAACCGCGGACCGGCGGATAACATTACCGGCACTTATTTGAATGCCAAAGCATACAGTCAGACCTTCCTGGCGCCTAAATTCGGCATCGTTTTTCAGCCGGTAAAGGACAAAATATCGCTGTTTGCCAATTACCAGAACTCGTTTACCAATAAATACGGGGTCAATGGCAACAATGGTGAAGGTGAGGACAATGATTTCAAACCTGAGCAGGCGAACCAGGTGGAAGGCGGCGTAAAACTCGATGTTTTCGAGGGTAAATTGAGCGCTTCGGTAAGCGTTTATAACATCAGGGTAACCGATGTGATACGCCCTGATGCGGCCAATCCCGGATTTTCGATCCAGGATGGCACCCAGATAAGCAAAGGGGTTGATGCTGAGTTAATTGCCAACCCGATTGCCGGTTTGAGCCTGGTTGCCGGACTGGCCTATAACGATTCCAGATTTGAAAAAGCGGATGATGTGAATGTAGAAGGCCTGCGTCCTGGCACCGCCGGTTCGCCCTGGGTGGCCAACTGGTGGATCAGCTACCGCCTGCAATGCCCCGGCCTGAAAGGTTGGGGAGCAGGATTTGGCGGCAATTATGCCAGTGACAATAAAGTCATCAATGCAAAGGACCTCGGCACTTTTACCCTGCCGGAGTATGCCGTGTTGAATGCAGCTGTATTTTATGATCAGCCGAAGTTCAGGCTGTCGGTGAAAATGGATAACCTCACCAACAAAAAGTATTGGGTTGGCTACACTACCGTAAACCCGCAAAAGCTCAGGAATTTCGCGGCAGGCATCGCATTTAAGTTCTAAAAATTATAACGTAAACACATAACAGGCGTGGCACGGTTCCCCAACTAAATGGTACGGAACAGTGCCACGCTTTATTATGCCCTTTCGCCCCCTTATACCGGTGAGAAAAAAGGGCATATTCCCCCTATGTAAGCCCTATCCTAACCTCTAAGGCTAAGTATTTGTATTTATTGAGTTAAAGTGTTACTTATCAATATGGTGAAGGAGTAAGCGCAATACTTGGAATGGGGGTGCCGCGGGGTGTATTTTTACATCGTTATAACAATCCAATGCAAATGAAACCGAAAAACGCCAAACGCTGAACGCAGAAAGCAAGGCAGAAAACCGAATCCGACCCAGACCTTACAACCGTAGCGAACAAGGAAAGCGTTAAATACAATCCGAACCCGACCGTACCCTATGATGCTGATTTTGTAGCGAACCGTACCCTGATGATTTTGTAGCGAACAATCCAATGATCCGAAAAACCGAAGAACCTGCCATCCTAAACCGTAAACGACCCCTAAACCCTGATACCCCTAAAACAGACCGTACCCTTTAGGGCCTGATTTGTAGCAATAATTCGTACCCGAACCCTGATTTGTAGCAATAATTCGTACCCGAACCCTGATTTGTAGCTAAGAACCGGCACCAGTCCACCCTTATTTAATCCGAATTGAACCGTACCCTTAAGGCCTGATTTGTAGCAATCCCTAAACGACGCTTAACGCGGAACGCAGCGCGAAACCCGACCCTATGAACGCAGTGCCCCAAAAGTTCAACGCTAATGCAAAGAGCCAAATCCAATGAAATCCGAAAAACCCAATCTGAACCCTGGAAAACCGATCCTTTTATCCTTTGAAACAGAACCAATGAACATGTAGTGTACCCTTAAACGAAATCCTGTACAACGATCCGAATCCATGAAAGCCAAACGCGCTGTGCCAACGCAAAAGGCAGCGCGCAAGATCCGAAAAACCAAAGTAAACCCGTCCCTGAAAACAAGAAACACCCTTTCGAAAACGTAATTTGCAATCCGTACACCGTGCCGCCCGACTAAAGCCGGGACACGTTATGAAACCGGCTTATAGCCGAAGATCCAATCCGTTGAAAAACACGTAATCAATGATCCTTTTGGAAACCATCCAAAGAGATTGTCCTCCCGGCCTGCCGGGAGGATTTTTTATTTAAGGAAATTATTTTTTTGTTATATTCGTATCGGAATCCTTACCTTCGGTTCATGGTAAGTGATATACTGGTAGTCAACCTCCCCAACCAGAAATATCGGTAAAGCTTCTGATTGTAGATTTTATCTTTTTGAATTAGACGTAATGTGTAGAAGGCTGAACTATGTTCAGTAAATATAATTCCCTGCTATAATGCATTTTATAACCGCATTTGGCAAGGCAGCGATTAACGTTATACAGGAAACAATAAGTCGGCACGCACATGGAAGCATGCATTTAAGGTATGTGTGAAGTACAGCCTGAAATTAAAAGTTGCTTCCGGCAACAGGCCCTGTTTTTGCGCAGGGCTTGTTTATTTATATGGATCATCATTTTTTCCGTTTCATTATGGACATAACGATAAGCGTTATAGCTGCTGCCGGGAATAGAAAAACAGAAGCGTAGATAAGAACATAACAGGTGGTGAAAATGACCTCTGAAAGACTGTTTGTCTTCATCATCAATAGAAGTACCAACCGGCAAATGATGATCAGCAGCAGGCTAATGACCATTATGCTGACAGCTATTTTTCCGGTTCTGGTTAGTAATAATTCTTTCATTCGTATATAATGTTTTCGGCAGCAAATTAGTTCATGACTTATTTTAATTTGTTAATATATTGATGGCATTTTGCGCTGCATATTAGTATTATTATAACAATTCTGCTATTTTGAATATCCTTAATTTTTTACACCTTGAGGACCGTAAGCCCGAATTCATTACACCGTACTTAAAAATATGATGAAACCCCTACGCTGTTTATTAGCGCTCGGTATTGTAGTGGCAGGTTGTACCAATAACCAGGAAAAAGATCAGCCAGTTGCCACCGGCTCTTTAAATGCCAGATCAATAGCCAGGACGAATACAATTGATTCTGCTGTTACGCAGCAAAGTGAGCCAGCAATTGTTGACCTGCCGTTTGGTCCCAAAAGTGGCGCCAATAAAAATTTCTGTAATGAAACAATGTTTTATTTGAATATAATTGGAGAGAACTACACCGCCGCAAATGGCTTTAAGAACCTGAAACCTGCCTATCCCCTTCCACCGATCGACAGATACATATACACGGTAATTGATACCGTATATGATCCCGGAGAGTGCGCTCAGGATATATCTATGGATAGTGTTTTCAGGGTTACCAGCTACAAATTACGGCTTCCCGACCATGAAGGTTTTGAAGTGTATTACATGGCTGATGACATGGCCAATAACAACCTCACACCTGGCTTTACGGGACGTTGTGCGAATTTCGAATTGAAATTTTATGGTGCGCTGATCTTTTATCAGAAAGCGACAAAAACGGCGCGGTTACTCCCGGTATATCATAATTATTATAACGAGTCGCAACATGAACGGTATTTTGCTATCGATAAGAATTACCGCATAACCATTTGTAATAAGATATTTTCTGAAGGTGATTATGATTCAAAAAATGCTGTTGAGATGTGGGATGGACCCCGGTATGAGGTTACCATGAAAAAAAGTGGAGCGTTTGAAATAAAGAGGTTTGGAGAGTAGCTATAATGCAATATCCTCCTTTTTTAACCAGCCTCTTATGCGTTTGCCCGAAGGGTTCATATACTCAAATGAAACCCAGTTCTCATTAATGGCAACTATTGTTTTTTAACCGTATAATTTCTTCCTGTCGCTGCTGAACCTTTTTATTCAGATCGATCACATATAAAGTCAGCTCTTCAATTTTCTTTAATAGCAAAGCCTGGTTATCGCCCAAATCGATGCCATTTTTTTCTACCTCTGCAGCGGCTGGTATTTCGGGTAAGTGATGTTTAGCGTATATAAATTGCTCGAGTTCAGACAGTGGGCGTAGTATATATGAAGGATCAAATACATAATCGGCCCAGCCGGCATTTTTATTGAAATAACGTGGCGTCTTTAATTGCTATCCCCAACCCCGGCGCATCGCTGCAGGTTACTTTGCCGTTATCAAATTGTAACCCGGTTGCTATGTCTTCGGCCAACAATAACGGCCCGTCCATATCAACGTAATCGAGCAGCGGATTCAGGTGGGCAATGGCGGCGGAACCTACCGTGCTTTCGTTCATACTTCCTACCATTACCTTCATGCCTAACGAGCGGGCATTGGCGATCATGCGGCGGGCCGGCGTTATACCGCTGCATTTGGTGAGTTTGATATTGATACCATGAAAATGGCCATGGCATTTTTGTACATCCCCTTCCAGCACGCAGCTCTCGTCGGCAATGAGGGGTAATGGCGATTCGTTATACAACCGTTTCATTCCCTCCCAATCGTCTTTTGCCAGCGGCTGCTCAACAAACTCAACGCCCAGTTCTTTTAAGGCAGGCAGTTTTTCCAGTGCTTCGTCAACCGTCCAGGCGGCGTTTGCATCTACCCGTAAAATGGCATTGGTATGTTTTCGCAATGCGGTAACGATCTCTATATCCTGGTCGGTGCCTAATTTGATCTTGTAAATGGGCCAGGGTTTCTCCTGCATTTTCGCTACCATTTTTTCAATGGTATCTATCCCGATGGTGTAATCGGTGGCGGGGGCCTGCTGCATATCGAGACCCCACAACTTGTACAGGGGTTGTTGCCGCAGCTTTCCATACATATCCCAGGCGGCGATATCCAGCGCGCAAACGAGAAAGTTATTTTGCGGATAAAGATGGTGCAGGTAATGCCAGTAACGTTCGGGGTCGGTAAAGGCGAATTTTTCTACAAACATTTTCTTCTGTTCCAGGTCGGCCGCCATTTTTTCAACGGGAATATTGTAATACGTAATGGCCGGCGCCTCGCCATAACCCACATGGCCGCGAAATTCCAATTGCACGATCAATGACGGCTGGTGGGTTTTGGTTCCTTTTGAGATGGTAAAAGGGTAACGGAACGGGAGGTTAATTGTTTTGTATGCTACTTTCATTGGGGTTGGTTGGTGTATGGGCAATGTGACAATGTGATAATTCGATAATGAAATACAAATACAGATTCACGCTACTCGCAGCTCGCGAAATGCTGTTTGCTTTATAAATTTTTCCGGTTTCATAGCATTAGCTTTTTCATTTCTATTCAGTATTTATTAGCGGCTTCCAATATCAAATTATCGAATTATCACATTATCAAATTATCGCCCCGCATCTTTTATAAACTCCTCCAGCTCACTATTGAACTCCTTCTCCTTCAACAACTGCTCCAGCGTAATGTGCATCCTGTACCGCCAGTAATGTTTGGGCATGGCCGGTATATTGATGCGTTCTTCATTCGGGTTTTCACGGCGCAGGGTTTCGTTCATGCCCAACAGGTCCTGCAGCTGAAAGGTTGCCCACAATGCCGGTGACTGCAAATGCTGAATCACAATGGCCTTGTTGATCCATGCTTCACAGGTTGGCGGCGCATCGCCCCACTGACCTAAAATATAGTTATAGAACCGTTGCGTTTTTGTGCGGTCCTCTTCCCACCAGCCGCGGATGGTGCTCATATCGTGTGTTGCCGGCGTAACTACCGATAAATACGGCGCATGCGCGGGATGAAAGAACTCTGCATGAATATCTTTCGGCATCCGCTGTATTTCGAGGCTCGCAATTCCCAACTGTTTCATTACTTCCGGTACGCAATGCGGCACCATGCCGAGGTCTTCGCCGCAGATCAGCATGTTGGTCGACCGTTTCAGCGCCGGCAATTTACGTAACCCTTCCTGCATCCAGAAATGTTCCTGCC
The DNA here is from genome assembly GCF_002078015.1 of Niastella populi. GTDB lineage: Bacteria > Bacteroidota > Bacteroidia > Chitinophagales > Chitinophagaceae > Niastella > Niastella populi. The sequence goes on from NZ_LWBP01000199.1 coordinate 148,187, forward strand.
GATGATAAAAATAATTTACGTACAGGTCTTTCAGTTTATCCTGCAGATAACCGTCGAGGTGACGGAACGATGTGGTACTTTCTATGCCTATCCTGAAATGATATTCCGTGCCATTTGAACCCGGTTGTTCAAAGAAGATCACGTTTGAAATGAGATCATACAATCCCTGCCGTAAGTGCTGATTCTCCTCACTTCTATCCAGCGCATCGAAATGCGCTTCTACCTGGCGCTGGGTTGCAAATTCCGGCTTCAACGTGTATTGATTGCCGGCAGCATCGAGATATGGTTTGAACTTTTCTGTGTTCGGCCCGAACATATCCCATAACACCGCATCGTTTATAAAGGGCTGACAATATCTTACCGGGTTGAACCAGATGCCGCGTTGTTCAAACTCCACAACATGTACGGGCACTGCATGTACAAAGCGGCCCATAATGCCTTCTACAGCGTGTATTGGAATGCTCCAGATGCGAAAGAAACCTAGTATATGATCTATGCGAAAAGCATCGAAATAGTTACTCATTTGTATGAACCGCCGGTGCCACCATTCATACCCGTCGGCAGCCATACGTTCCCAGTTATACGTAGGAAAGCCCCAGTTCTGTCCGCGTACTGCAAAATCATCGGGCGGCGCGCCGGCCTGCATTTCCAGATGATACAATTCGGGTTCTACCCAGGCATCGCTGCCATAACGGTACACCCCAATCGGAAGATCGCCTTTTAGTATAATGCCATTCTTGTGCGCATACTCAGCCGCCTCCTGCAGTTGCAGGTGTAAATGATACTGTGTAAAATAATGAATGGCTACCTGGTCGTATTGTTTTCCTTTGGGTGAAGCCAGCTTTTGTATGGCCTCTTTATTATACATATTGTTCGACTTCCATTGGTTAAAATCGGCCGTTCCATAGCGGTCGCGCAGGCTGCAGAAAACCGCATAGGGTACCAGCCAGTGTTTATTGTTCTCAAAAAATTGCTGGTAGTCCTCATCATTTGCCCATTCATCTTTCTGCACCATGTACAGCTCTTTTATGGCAGCGAGTTTTGTATGCATCACGGCTTCATAATCCACATCGGGCAGTTCATTCAACTGTGCCTGTTTTTTCTTCAGGGGTTTTATAAGGCTGGCAAATTCTTTACCGGCCACTTTGGTGATGTTGAGGTACATAGGATGTAACGCAAATGCCGAGATGGCCGCGTAGGGATACGAATCAACCCAGGTATGGGTTGCGGTAGTATCGTTAACCGGTAAGATCTGGATCATCTTCATGCCGGTTTTTGCCGCCCAGTCAACAAATAACTTCAGATCGGTGAATTCACCAACGCCAAATGAGTTCTTACTGCGCAAACTGAACACGGGTATCACTACGCCGGCGCCCTTCCAGGTGGTATTGGGTAAATGCACAAAACCATCGTGCAGGACGGTGAGCGTATTCATGAGTGCGTCGCCGTGCAGCCAGCGGTTCTCTCCTTCTTCAAACCGTACAAAGGTTTTGGTCTTGATATTGTAAATGCCGTATTTGTATTGAATGGGGAACGATTCCTTGGGTAAGTCCAGTTTTACCGCCCACCAGTTGTCTTCGCGGTGCAGCAATACAGGACTGGTTTCATCCCAATCGGCCATTTCGCGGGTGCCGCCAAGCACACAAATCACTTCATTTTTCTGCAACAGCGGCGCCTTTGCCTTAAAGTAATGGGTGGCATGTTTAACCGCTTTTGGCTTGGTGCGGGTTTCATTGCTCTTAAGCAGGATCTGCTGAAAAGGATCGGTATAGAAAGCGTTCTCAAATTCGCCAGGGTGGTTCCAGGTATCCAATACCCTTGTCTCCTGCATGGGGCTTTTGGTAATGGTGATGGATTTATTATCGTCCCATTCCTGCACCATACTGCCATCGAGCCCCTTATAGATATAGTTATATTTAATGGCATCGGTTTGCGGATCATTGATCGTAATGGTACCCGTCCAAAGGTCGTTATTGAGCCAGGTTAAAGGGAACGCGTGTTCGATATTGTTGTTTCCTAACTCGTCGGTATTGCCGGTAACATAAAGCGATTCACCGGGCCGGGTATAAAATCTGAGGTAAAAATGGATCGTCATAATGCTTTTTTTATTTATCACTGCCGGGTTTTCATGCACGGGTTAAGACAGATAAAGCGTTCATTTTCAGAACAAAATTATAGCAAGCTGGTTGAAAATAACAACAAAGGCCTTATTGGTTCGGGATAAATCAAGGACTAAATCAGCAGGCCGTAACCGGATGGGATTCGAGGTTTGAAAGATAGTAAAAAATACACACCCATTTTCTATTAGATCCAGATCTTTCGTTTTATTTTTGCGGCAAAATTTTACCATATGGCTAAAGGCGCTTCTAAATTTTTGTACTGGATCCTGTTCCTGGTTTCTACTGCTGCATTTCTTTTTGCTATTGCTATCGGCTGGCCTTATCTGACCATGATCCTGCCTTTCGTTTGTACTTTTTTTGTATTGGCGATGGACATTATTTAATCGGCAATGCCTCATACGCTGCTGATTTTCTGATTTAATTCGTGCTTCATATTATTTGAAATTTTAGAAGTTATTATAAAAAACATGCCCCCGCCAAAAGCGGGGGCATGTTTTTAAGCATATTGATACAATTATCTTGAGACGTCTCGAAATAGATAAGCTGATGAGCTTGCGGCATCCATTTGCCGACTGCCGATTCACGATTCACGATTCACGCTTTACTGCACACTCCCAATCACCTCTTTCTCCGGCTTTTCTATAAAAATGGTTTGTTTCAGTTTCACGCTAACGGTTTGTTCGTGTTTTATGGCCGGTGTCCATTGCGGCATGTTCTCAAAAGCCTCAATGAGCCTGTCGTTAAGGTCGTCATTGCCGCCTTTGATCACATTGGCATAGATCACTTTTCCTTCCTTGTTTATTACAAACTCCACCATGGCAAAGGTCTTCGACTGATCTTCTAAAAGATAAGGCGCCATTTCCGTGCTCAGCTTATCAATAAAGGCCTGGAACTTATCATTTCCACCCGGGAATACCGGCAGGCGCTCAACCACCGCGGAAATTTCAGCCGGGTTATAGGTCTTCAGCGGACGGCGCTCTTTCTTCACTACCACATGTTCCTTTTCTTTTGGTAGAATGCCTTCAACCAGGTAATCGCCTTTTTTCGTTACCATGATGATGGGCAGCTTTTTTGTCTTTTCAAAATATGCATAGGCATGCCTCAACTCTTCCGACAGCATTTTATATTCCGGAAAATCTTTTACATATTTTCTCAGGAATTCGCTGCTCCGCGGATTCTGGAACCGGATGGGGAAAATATGCACCGGAATGAAATCCTGTCCGGCATTGCGGGCATGCGCCGCAAGAATATATAATTCCTCTATTTGTTCATTATTTACCGGAATACAACCGGTGGTAACGCAACTTCCATGAATATAGATATCGCCGCCGGGCATCAGGGAATCGCTGAGGATCCTGTCGGAGGCATTGGGATAATTTAAACCGAGCGACAGGTGATACTGGCTTTTTGGATTGAATTCATTGATGTAATAAAAACCTTCGGGCACCTGGTAATCGCCCTGCATACGTTTGGGGCCCAATGAACCGGCCAAAGCGCATACTCTATACGTTTTAAACAGGGAGAATTTTTCATTCATTTCCTGTTTCACCCAAACTTCTATCTGGCTGTCATACTTGAATGAACGAATGTAAATGTATTTGGCAGGCCATTCCAGCCGTTTTTCCCGGAACTGCTTCATGAGGGTATCTTCCTTACGTTTCAACGCTTCGTTCATACGCGGAAAGGAACGCTGGTAATCAATAAAATTAAAACCCGACGCAGCAGTTTGCGCCGTTGCTGTTTTAATCAGGCATAAAGCCCCCAGTAAAAGTATATACGAGTATCTCATGTAAGGTAACTGGAATTTGAACGCAAAATAGGTTATGATTATTTACTCACTTTTCACAATCGGTGTTAAAATTAATACAAACAAAGCACCAAAAAACACTTTAGCTTATTCACATTGTGGAAAAACTACAAGTCATTGGCCGTCATCTTACAACGGCTGTAATGCCCGATGGTGCTGCTAATTGCTTATAAATTACATATTAGCAGGAAGTATTCTTCATTCTCAGGTGATTCAACAAGAAATAGGGAATAATGTTTAGTAAGGGTTACCGGTTGCCAGGGGATACAAAATACAGGAATGAGTTGCCGGTTGCAGGGGGAAACAAAATACAGTTTGCCCCGCTGATCGGGGTTACAGGTTTCATGGGAGAATGGCTTCGGTTTTAGCGTACTAAGAAACTGGTTTTGAAGCCTGAGTAGAAGGCTTTTCACGATTCACAGCCTGCCCCGGTACAGTGGGGGATTGCCCGATTCTTGAAAAAAAGATAGTCCGGCCACAGCCATTTGTTACCCTGGCTTAGCCGGACCCTCTTCAGAACAGCAGATCTTCTCAATAATAAATTATAAGTTACCTCTCAGTTCCTGCTCCCGCTCAATGGCTTCGAAGAGGGCTTTGAAGTTCCCTTTTCCAAAACTTTTGGCGCCTTTGCGTTGAATGATCTCGAAGAACAGCGTTGGCCTGTCCTCAACCGGGCGGGTAAATATCTGTAATAAGTAACCTTCATCGTCTCGATCAACCAAAATGCCCAGTTCTTTCAGCGGCTCCAGGTCTTCATCGATATGCCCTACCCTGTCGAGCAGATCATCGTAATATGTGCTGGGCACTTTCAGGAATTCAACACCCCGGTCGCGCAGCGTTGTTACCGTTTCCACAATATCGTTAGTTGCCAGGGCTACGTGCTGGCAGCCTTCGCCATCGTAATACTCGAGGTATTCTTCTACCTGTGATTTCTTTTTGCCTTCTGCAGGTTCGTTGATGGGGAATTTCACAAAGCCATTGCCATTGCTCATTACCTTACTCATCAGGGCTGAATATTCGGTTGAAATATCATTGTCGTCAAAGCTCAGGATGTTGCGAAAGCCCAGCACTTCTTCATAAAAGCTTACCCATTTGTTCATCTGGTTCCAGCCTACATTGCCCACGCAATGGTCAACATACTGCAAGCCGGTGGAGGCAGGATTATATACCGTTTTCCATTCTTTGAAACCGGGCATAAAAGCGCCGGTATAGTTCTTTCTTTCAACAAAGAGGTGCACGGTTTCGCCATAGGTATGAATACCGCTGAGCACCACTTCGCCATGTTCATCATTGAAGCGGGTGGGTTCCATGTAGCTTTTACCACCGCGTTTGGTAGTTTCTTCCCAGGCTTTGGCGGCATCCTGCACCCGAAGGGCCAGTACTTTTACGCCATCGCCATGTTTGTAAATATGATCGGCAATGGGATTGCCGGCCCGTAAAGGAGTGGTGAGCACAAAGGTGAGCTTGTTCTGACGGATGGCGTAACTGGCGCGGTCTTTTACGCCTGTTTCCGGACCGGCATATGCCAGCGACTGAAAGCCGAAAGCCGTTTTGTAGAAGTGGGCGGCCTGTTTGGCATTCCCTACATAAAACTCAACATAATCGGTTCCTTCGAGCGGTAGAAAATCGGTTTGCGTGTTTGGCGCAGCCGCCATTGATGTCTTTGACATGCTATTTTGTTTAAATGATATTAAAGCACTATGCTGGCAGAACAATCAAAACAATTGCAGCCGGCAGTAAAAGAATAGAAATGTAAGTGGTGGGAATTTCCTACTTCATAAAAGGGCTGCCCATGGCCAATGCCTCCATCAACAGGCAGTAGCCCATGCGTTTATCGTTAAAAACCTTATGTGGGTAATCGGGTTTCATTCGTATTGATACGGCAAATATAGAATAATTACTCCTCTTCCCCTACACCCCGACTTCCCTATCTTTGCCGCTTAATTAAAAACTAACCATGCAAAAAATCGGAATCCTTGGTGGCGGACAATTAGGTAGAATGTTATTACAGGCCGCTGCCAACTATCCTGTTGAAACCTTTATCCTTGAAAACGATGAACAATGCCCCTCAGCTCATTTATGCCACCATTTCATAAAAGGAGATATCCGCAATTTTGATGATGTGTACAATTTTGGAAAAGGATTGAACGCCATTACCATTGAAATTGAGTCGGTGAACGTGGATGCCCTTGAAAAACTGGAACAGGAAGGCGTTCGGGTATACCCCCGCCCCGCAGCCCTTCGTACCATAAAAAACAAAATACATCAGAAAGAATTCTATAAACAACATCAAATTCCTACTTCCGCCTTTGTAGTTACCCAAAACCTGGGCGAACTGCGGGCCAATGCGAACTTTCTGCCGGCCGTTCACAAAGTGGGCGAAGGCGGTTATGATGGCAAGGGCGTTCAGTTACTGAATAGCGCTGCCGATATAGAAAAAGGTTTCGACGCGCCGGCCGTACTGGAAAAAATGGTAACCATTCAGCGCGAAATATCAATGATCATTGCCGTCAATGAAAAAAACGAAACTGCTCTTTACCCGCCTGTTGATATGGTCGTTGACCCCCGCCTCAACCTGCTCGATTACCAGATCAGTCCGGCCGAACTCACGGAAAAGGTATTATGGAAAGTGGAAGCTATTTCACTGGCTGTAGTAAAAGGTTTGAAAAGCCCGGGAATTTTTGCAGTTGAACTGTTTGTCGACAAACAGGGTGACGTATTCGTGAACGAAACCGCTCCGCGTGTGCATAACAGTGGCCATCATACTATAGAAGCCAATTACAGTTCGCAGTTCGATATGTTATGGCGCATTATGTTACAGTATCCGTTGGGGAACACCGATCCTATTTTACCAGCCGCCATCGTGAATCTTGTAGGCGCTGCCGGTTTTGAGGGAGAAGCGAAATATGAAGGCCTGGTAGAAGTTTTGCAAATGGATAATGTATTCGTTCACCTCTATGGTAAAAAACAAACCAAACCCGGCCGCAAGATGGGGCATGTAACTATCGTCAGTAAAGAGAAACAGGATTTAACGTATAAAGCGAACAGGATTAAAAACATATTAAAAGTAGTGAGTTAGTATCTGTTCTGCCTGCCGTTCATACCCTTTTTGGTTATGGTCCTTAGTTAAAACATTAATTTTGCGGGCGTGAAACAAGTAACATTTAACGGTAAACAAGGAAAAGTATATCCCGGATTAAGAATGGATTAATACGGAATATTTTTTCTCGTTTGCCGTTTCCTGTTTTGCGCTAAAACAAACTATAAACACTCAGATGAACCGTAAAAGCCGGATTGTAATTGGAATAATTCTGTCCTTCATTTTTGTATCCTGCAAAGACGAAAAAAAAGAAGCCCCTGCAGGAAATGCCGGCCGTACCGGCGGTAATCGTCCCGTACAGGCTGAAGCATTTATTGTAAAGACAAAAGCCCTTAGTGAGAACCTTGAAATTCCCGGCACCCTGTTACCTTTTGAAGTTACGGAGATCAGGCCAGAGATCTCGGGCCGTGTGATATCTTTAAATATTCCGGAAGGAAGTTTTGTACAAAAAGGAACTTTGCTGGTAAAGTTGTTCGACAGTGACCTGCAGGCACAGTTAAAGAAATTACAGGTGCAGTTGGAGATCGCTCAGAAAACAGCCGAACGCCAGGAGGCTTTGTTAAAGATAGAAGGTATCAGCAAACAGGAAGTTGACCTTAGCCAGTTGCAGGTGAGCAACCTGAAAGCGGATATTGAACTGGTGAAAGTCGATATCGGCAAAACGGAAATAAGAGCGCCATATACAGGCCGTATAGGGTTGAAGAGCATTAGCAATGGCGCCTATATTACACCGGCTACCCTTATAACTACCATTAGCCAGGTGAGCCAGTTGAAACTGGAGTTTTCGGTACCTGAGAAATACAGCGAAGCCATGCACAAAGGCAGGAAGGTGAACTTCAATATCGCAGGCTCCGATAGTAAATTCAATGCTTCGATATTGGCAACCGAATCGAACATAGAGGCCAACACGCGTACATTGAAAGTACGGGCGGTAGTACAGGGTAATCACAACCTGCTGGTGCCCGGTGCTTTTGCCAAAGTGAATTTGCAGTTGGGTAAGAACGACCATTCGCTGATCGTTCCTTCGCAGGCAGTGATTCCGCAGGCGCGTAACAAACGGGTGATCGTTTATAAAGATGGTAAAGCCGATTTTGCCGTAGTTACTACCGGCATTCGCGATTCGTCGTATGTGCAGGTACTGGATGGCGTGAAGGAAGGAGATACAGTGTTGACAACGGCTTTGCTGGCAATACGCCCTGATAGTAAAATTAAATTAACCAAAGTACAATAAGCGATTTTCATGAACATTTCGGAACTGAGTTTACGGCGACCGGTGTTGGCAACGGTACTGAACATCCTGATCGTGCTGTTTGGGGTGATCGGTTTTACCTACCTGGGCGTTCGTGATTATCCTGCTATTGACCCGCCCAACGTAAGCGTACGAACGCAATATCCTGGCGCCAATGCAGAGATCGTAGAATCACAAATAACCGAACCACTCGAAAAAGCCATCAATGGTATTGCGGGTGTAAGAAATATAACGTCAACCAATAGCCAGGGAGTAAGCAGCATCAACGTAGAGTTCGACCTGAGCATCGACCTCGAAGCTGCGGCCAATGACGTGCGCGATAAAGTGTCGCAGGCGCAGCGCTCGTTACCCGATGACCTTCCTGCCCCGCCGGTGGTATCGAAGGCCGATGCGAGCTCCGATGCCATCATTTCCATGACGGTGCAAAGCAATACCCGCAATCAGCTGCAGATAACCGAGTATGCCACCAACGTACTGGTTGAACGGCTGCAAACCATTCCCGGGGTAAGCGGTATTCAGATCTGGGGCGAGAAGCGGTATGCCATGCGCATCTGGTTCAACCCGGCCAAACTGAGTGCATACGGTTTAACACCCGGTGATGTACAGGCGGCGCTGAACAGGGAAAATGTGGAACTGCCTTCAGGTAAGATCACCGGTAATTCAACCGAGTTAACGGTTCGTACATTCGGCCGGCTTACAACGGAAGAGGATTTCAATAATGTTATCGTAAAGAATGTAAATGGCAGCGATATCCGGCTGAAAGATGTGGCCGAAGCAGTGCAGGGCCCCGAGAATGAAGAAACCATTCTGAAAGAAAGCCGTATTCCCATGATAGCGCTGGCGCTGGTGCCGCAGCCGGGAAGTAATTATGTTGCTATTTCAAACGAGTTCTACAAACGGCTCGATCAGCTGAAAAAAGAAGTGCCCGACGATATAAAACTGGGTATAGCGCTCGATCAAACCAAATTCATCAAGAAGTCGATCTCGGAAGTAGAGGAAACACTGATCATTGCCCTGATTTTGGTGGTGCTGATCATTTATTTGTTCTTCCGCAGCTGGCTGATAGCCCTGAGGCCGCTGGTTGATATCCCCGTATCATTGATTGGCGCCTTCTTCATCATGTACCTGAGCGGGTTTACGGTGAATGTATTGTCGCTGCTGGGTATTGTACTGGCAACCGGCCTGGTGGTGGATGATGGTATTGTGGTTACCGAGAACATCTTTAAAAAGATGGAAGAAGGAATGAACAAATACCAGGCGGCAAAAGAAGGTTCGAAGGAAATATATTTTGCGGTTATCGCAACCTCCATCACACTGGCCATTATCTTTTTACCCATCATCTTCCTGCAGGGCTTTACCGGCCGGCTGTTCCGTGAGTTCGGTATTGTGGTAGCCGGTGCGGTGCTGATCTCTGCCGTGGTGTCGCTTACGCTTACACCGGTACTTAACGTAAAGCTTACCCGCAATGTGCATAAACATGGCTGGTTCTATCATAAGACAGAGCCTTTCTTCCGCTGGATGGAAACCGGTTACTACAATTCGTTGAAGCGGTTTATGCGTGTAAGATGGGTGGCCGGCATAATTGTGTTGGGTTGTATTACGCTTATCGTATTAATTTTCGGGAACATAAAATCTGAACTGGCGCCATTGGAAGACCGCAGCCAGTTCCGTTTACAGGTAACGGCGCCCGAGGGTACATCGTTCGATTATATGGATGCCTATGTTGACCGGCTTGCGCAGTTTGTTATGGATTCGGTTCCTGAAGCCAGAACAGTGCTTACCGTTACCGCGCCCGGTTTCAGCGGTTCGGGCGCAACCAATACCGGTTTTGTTCGCGCAACGTTATCTGAACCCGGTGAACGTACCCGTTCACAACAGCAGATCGTCGATATGATCAACCGGAACCTGAGTAAATTCTCCGACGGTAAAGCATTTGCCATTCAGGAACAAACCATTTCGGTGAACCGGCGCGCTGGCTTGCCGGTACAGTTCGTTATACAGAATAATGATTTCAATAAACTTGCCGAGGTATTGCCTAAATTCCTTGAACAGGCAAACAGGAACCCTGCATTCCAGGGCGTGGATGTAGATCTGAAGTTCAACAAACCGGAAGTTAGTTTACAGATAGACCGTCTTAAAGCCGCCCAGCTGGGTGTAAGTGTGGCCGATGTGTCGCAAACCCTGCAACTGGCGTTGAGTAACCTGCAGCTGGGGTATTTTTACCGTGCCGGTAAACAGTATTCAGTGATTGGCCAGGTAGCGCGGAACGACCGCGACGACCCCACCGATCTTAAGAATATTTATGTACGTAATAACCGGGGAGAGATCATTTCGCTCGATAACCTGGTGACCATGCAGGAGCAAACCACCCCGCCTACCCTGTATCACTTCAACCGGTATAAATCGGCTACGGTTTCTGCCGGTGTGGCCCCGGGGCATACCCTTGGCGAAGGTATTCAGGCGATGAAAGACATTGCCCAACCTTTACTCGATGAAACTTTTTCAACGGCACTGGCAGGCGCCAGCCGCGATTTTGAAGAAAGCTCCGGTAATATCATGTTCGCATTGGGACTGGCCATTCTGCTGATCTTTTTAGTTCTGGCGGCCCAGTTCGAAAGCTTTATAGACCCTATTATCATCATTATTACGGTGCCCCTGGCCTTTGCCGGCGCCTTGCTGTCACTATGGTTGTTTGATCAGACCTTTAATATATTTTCACAAATCGGGATGATCATGCTGGTGGGGCTCGTTACCAAGAACGGGATCCTTATTGTGGAGTTTGCCAACCAGAAACAACATGCGGGCATGTCGAAGCGCGATGCGGTAATTGAAGCGGCCAGCGCCCGTTTGCGTCCCATTCTCATGACGAGCCTTGCTATGGCCCTGGGCGCATTGCCCATTGCATTGTCGCTGGGCGCGGCATCAACCAGCCGTATACCCCTGGGTATTGTAATTGTAGGTGGTATCATGTTCTCGCTGATCCTGACGCTTTATGTGGTACCGGCCGTTTATTCGTTCCTGTCGCGCAAAAAACACAAAAGCGAAATGGAGCTGATGGACGAAAAAGAAGTTAGCAGAGCATAAATACAGGTTACATGTTACAGGTTTCAGGGCTTGCCCCGCGCTGCGGGGTTACCCGGTTAAAACAGCCATTTCCCTGGAACCTGTAACAGTTTCAATAAACAAACAGTTTCTCCTTATATGAAATATGTTTCAATAATCTTCATTTGCCTTTTCAGTTCCGTACTGGCAAATGCGCAACAGCAACTTACCCTTCAGGATGCCATTGCTGCTGCTTTGAAAAACAACTACGACATATTACTGACCCGTAACGATTCTACTTCCTATGCGCTGGACCGGTATTATTCATTTGCCGCTTTTCTGCCACAGGTGAATGGTGCTGCCAATGCGATCTGGAACACCAATAATCAACAGTTGAAATTTCAGAACCGCAACACCGGCAAAGACAGCCTGGTTATCCGTAACGGCGTACGCACCACCAATATGAACTACTCGGTTAACCTTAACTGGACGCTCTTCGACGGTATGCGCATGTTCGCTACCCGTGAAAGGCTGTATGAACTGGAGCAACTGGGCGGTTTAAGCGTTAAAGGGCAGATCGTGAACAGCGTGGCTGCGGTGATCAACAATTACTATAATATCGTTCGGCAAAAACTGCAGTTGAAGGCGGTGGAAGAACAGATGTCGCTCACCGAAGAACGCATGAAACTGGCCGATAAGAAATTGTCGGTGGGCCTTGGCAGCAAACCTGAATTGTTACAGGCGAAAGTTGACTACAATGCCCAACGGGCGGCACAGCTGAACCAGCTTACGTTAATTGCCCAATTGCGTGATCAGCTGAGCCAGCTGATAGGTTTTAAAACAGGTTCGGTGTTTGAAGTAGCCGATACCATACCAACCAATATGGGATTACAGTATGGCGAACTGGCCACAAAGTATGAGGAAACCAATTTCGACCTGCTGATTGCCAAAAAGAGTATCGATATAGCCAATATCACTGTAAAGGAAGCCAGGGCCGGTTTGTGGCCTACCCTTTCCTTTAACTCGGCCTACAATTTTACCAGATCCGATAACAGCGTTGTGGTAAACCAGAACCAGCCCTTTTTCAACCAGAACAAGGGCTTCAATTATGGGTTTGGGTTGAATGTACCCATTCTGAATGGTTTCAATACCCGCCGCCTTATTAAACAGGCGAAGCTCGATGTGGAATATCAAAAGATCAATTATGAAAAGCAACGCACGCTGGTTGATGTGGGATTAACCAATTCGTTCAAGAATTATGAACTGCAAAAGCAATTACTCACGCTTGAGAACGACAATATAGTACAGGCCGAAGAGAACGTATCCATTGCCCGGGAAAGATGGAAACAGGGCGTGGCCACTTTTATCGAATACCGCGAAGCGCAATTCAGCCTGCAGGACGCCCGCAACCGTCTTTATGCCGCCCAGTACAACTTAAAACTGGCCGAAACGGAATTGTTGAGGTTGAAGGGAGATTTGTTGAAATAGATTATGTTTGTGGTTTGTAGTTTGTTGTTTGTGGTTGTTTTCCACCGGCAGCAGACTATTCTTTTTTAGATCTTAATACGGGTTTAAGGTTTTGAAGTAGCCATTTATACCATTAAAAACTGTATTTATGGCAACTATTACAAAATTTGAAGATCTTGAGATCTGGCAATTGGCAAGGACCTTAAGTAAAAAGGTTTATGCTTTAACTACTAAGGAACCATTAGCATTGGATTTCAGGCTAAAAGATCAAATGCGCGGAAGTAGCGGTTCCATAATGGATAATATCGCGGAAGGATTTGAAAGGGGCAGCCGGTTTGAATTCATAAATTCTTTATCGATCTCTAAAGGAGAAACCGGAGAATTGAAATCGCAATTGTACCGTTCATTTGACAATGCATATATTTCAGAAGCAATTTTCAATGAATTATATCAGGATGCTGATATTCTGACCAAAAAGACGACCAATTTTATATTATACCTGAATTCAACAAAATTCAAAGGGCAAAAATTTAAAAACAGGGACCGCAAATGAGCCAACCACAAACAACAAACAATAAACAACAAACAATACATGTGGGAATAATCATGGGCAGCGACAGCGACCTGCCGGTTATGCAGGCTGCAGCCGATATATTGAAAGATTTTGGCATTGCGTACGAATTAACCGTGGTTTCGGCTCATCGTACACCGGTGCGCATGATGGAATATGCTACAAAGGCCCGTGAAAGAGGACTGAAAGTGATCATTGCCGGGGCCGGTGGCGCCGCTCATTTGCCGGGAATGGTTGCCTCTCTGACCCCACTTCCGGTTATTGGAGTGCCCATTAAGTCGTCAAACTCGATAGATGGCTGGGATTCCGTTTTATCGATACTTCAAATGCCTAATGGCATACCAGTTGCAACAGTAGCATTGAATGCTGCTAAAAATGCTGGCATCCTCGCGGCTTCCATAATTGGTTCTTTTAATGAACATATTGGAAATCAGGTGGCAGCCTATAAGCAGAAATTGGAAGATGAGGTATTGGTAAAAGTTGAAAATCTGAAAAAACAAGGGTGGGAAAACAAATTTGATTAGGGAATCTTAGCTCATCCTTGTAATTTGCGCACGGTATGAAACTCAAATTGCTCGACTACAGAGAAATTCCGGATTTGCCCGTTGGCTCAAACCTTGAATTTTTTAACGACACGCTGTACCTGGTGGATGATGATGCCAGCGATATGATGGCCATCAACAAAAAATGGCAAACACTCGCCAATCATCAGTTACTGAGGTACGATGATCCGAAAATACTTCCCGGGACAAAATCCGATTTCGAAGCAACTACCATAGTTGAGGTGAATAGCATTCCCCGCCTGCTGGTATTGGGTTTCGATGTAAAAGACAGTCATCATAAAGCCATTCTGGTTAACCTCGATGACTATACCAAAGAAGAATACGATATCACACATTTTTACAACCGGTTAAAAGAAACCGTTGGCGTTATAAATATCGAGTCGGCCGCGATCGTTCTCGGCAAACTGATATTATGTAACCGCGACCATAAAACCGCACCGGAAAATCATATCATCGTTACCGATGCCGAATTCTGGAAGAACCAGGACAAGGCCGAGATCACTACCGTAAGTTTCGATCTGCCCCAAACGTCGAACCAGGTAGTAGGTTTATCGGGCCTCACCTATTCGTACAAAAACGACTGGCTGGTTGTTACCTTAATATCTGAAAGCAATGATAAAGAGCACCAGTCCACTGGTGACAGCTATCTTGCCGTGATAGAGAACGCTTCGCGTAAAGTGGTGCGCAAAAAAATGAAGGTAAATGCCCTGTTCCATCTGAATGAAACAAACAGTGATTTTTCCGGTTTCAATATGCTTTCCGTTTGTATTCGCTCGGAAAAAAGCAGCCGGTTAAAACTCTTACTGCTTGCAGATGGTAGTAAAGTCGGAAAAAGCGGTGTGTTTACCGTACGAATAAAGGAATGATGTGCTAATGTGCTAATTCACCAGGTGCGGCAGTCCCTATAATTTGCAAAGCCCCCGCGGGGCACTCACCAAAATTGCATTCCATTATCGATAATGTGCTAATTGTTTATTCCCAATTGCGTAAACTGTTTTCCCGATTGTGAAGGCCAATACATAGTGGCTCCTTTATTTTTGCTTCATTCGGGAAAGTTTTAGTTCACACGTATAGAAAAAGTAACAGTGCCATTCCATAATACGGGATGGCGCTTTTTTTAATGTGCTAATGGGATAATTAGCTAATTAGCAAATTGTATTACCGTGAATGCCTGCTCTAATGTTAGTGAATGGTTATATACCATATGAATAAACTCTTTCCCATACCCGGCATACCAGGGCATAAAGTTCTCAACCCTTTCCTGCAAACCGTTCCGGGGGAACAGGGCCTGCCTTATGGTCTGTATCTGCCGTTGTTCGGCTTCATATTTCCTTTTTTCCGCGCGAAGCATTTTCTTTTCCAGCTCCTGTAATGGTTTCAGCGTTCTGGCCTGTAATGCTTCCACGTGTTGTAGCAACGACCTGTCGATATTAGCAGCTTTGTCTTTTAAAAGATCGTATACCCGAATGGCTGCATCCAGTTCATTCTTCAATTTCAGTTCCCCGTTCCTGTGCCGGCTTACCAGCGCAGTAAGCAATTGTTGTTCGCTTTGAAAGAGGTCTTCTGCATTCAAACCCAGCCGCCGGATCTTTTCCTGCCACTTGTTCTCTATTATCAAAAACGAATTCCGCACTATCAATACCGGGAACGGCGTGCTGTAATGGGTGAACAGGTCTTTCAACTCGAGCCAGTAAGCCGTTTCGCCGCCACCGCCTATAAAGGCAATATTGGGAAGAACCGTTTCCTGGTACAGTCCGCGCAGGATCACGTTCGGACTAAACCGTTCAGGATGAGCTTCCAGTTCTGCCAGTATTTCTTCCCGGCTAAAGCTAAGTGTAGTATTTCTCACTTCGTACTTATCCCCATTCAGCGCTATCAGTTCCCTCACATTATCTTTCAGGTAGAACAAATTTATCTCGCGGGGATGCGCCTGTACTTTGTGTTCCTGCTGCGTTAACTGCTCGATGGTCTTATTCACCACGCCTGCGGGAGTGTGTTGCAGCAGGTCATCGCGGAAGACCGGCGCCATTACCCTTTTCAGGTTGGCGTTATCGGGCATAATTACGACCAGCCCATATTCGGCAAATAAGGTATTGATGAGTTTGAACGTGGCGGTTTGTATATCGGAACTTCGTAAATAACAGTTGCGCAGTAATTGTATCAGCTCCTTACCAAAGGGCTGAACCGATAATTCGCCTTCTATGCGATGGATCAGTTTTTCGAGCCCCTTCGTGTTCATACGCCCTACAGCGCCTGTTTGTTTTGTTTCCCACACCAGCTTTTCGCCGCCGAGGTAAACATGCCCCAGTTCGTCGAGGTCGGCATCTTCGCTGCCCATCCAGAATACCGGCACAAAATGATTACCGGGATGTTCTTTTTTTAACCGGTCGGCCAGTTTTATTACATGTACTATTTTGTATATAAAGTACAGGTTGCCGGTAAAAATAGCCGGCTGGTGCGCTGTGGTGATCGTAAATGTATTGGGTTGTAAAAGGCTTTGAATATTATTTGATACATATTCTGCGGTTTCAACGCCCTTATATTGTTCCTGTAATTCTTTTACCAGCAAATGGCGATCGGGTTGTGCCGACTGCCGGGCCTGTATAGCGGCGGCAATGCCTTCCGGCGAAACCGGGTGCGTATAAAATGGCCGTAACGAAGGCGACTGATTAAGATAATCGATGATGATCTTTGAAAAATAACCGGTTTGCCCGAACGATAAATTGGTAGAATTACAATCCATAAATTAAGAAATGCAACATAAAAGTACTATCAATCACACGATTGCCATAACTGATCGTCATTTTTAACGTTCCATTCTTACTTTAGTTCGTAGGCTACTATTTTATTTTTCCAGAAGGTGGGAACATAAACGATCCTGTTTTTGGCGTCATAGCCAATATCTGCGGTGTTGATCTTTTGTTCGCGTGTATCGAGCAGGTTTTGTTTGGTGCCGTCGCCGTTTACGTACCAGATAGAACCGGCCCAGCAGCTTACCAAATATTCGTTACCTTTTACATGTTCTACCCCATCGGTGCCGCCTTCCATGCCTTCGGCCAGTTTAGTGAGCGATTTGTCTTTTTCAACTTTGTATAAACCGCCGGCATCCAGCACAAACAGGTCTTTTCCCTTTACCAGAACACCATTGGGCCCTTTCAGGTTATCGAGCCATAAGGTAACCTGGCCGTTTTCGATACGATGTACTTTTTTGTTCTTTGAGTCAGAAACGTATAACACGCCTTTTTTGTCGACGGTGATATCGTTTAAGGCCAGTGCGCCTTCAACCGGGATGGTTTGTGAAAGAACGCCTTTTTTTATATCTATAATGCCTACTTTATCTACATCGGCAACATATAAGTTGTTTTTATACAGGGCCATTCCTTTGGGCGCCTGAAAGCCGCTTACCCAGTCAACCGTAATGATGCTGCCATCGAGGCCCACCTTGCCAACAGAGCCCTTATTGTCTTTTTCCCAGGGTTGTCCGTCAATATTGGTAACATAGAGCACCTTATTATCAGCATCGTACAGAACCGATTCGGGTACTTTCAGCAGCGTATCTGTTTCCCATTTTTTAACAAGCTGGTGTTCCTGGGCATACGAAAGAAAAGTTCCTGCAATGAACACCCCCGAAATAAGGTATTTTTTCATATTAAGCATATTTAGAGGGGCTAAGATACAAAACGGTTTGTGGTTTGTGGTTTATGGTTTGTTGTTCTTTTATTTCAGACTCGCGGTAAACGCTTACAGCCAGAGATTATCAGAGAGCCGAAATTCGCAGCGAACCATAAAGCGCGGCAGCAACCACAAACAACAAACTACAAACCCCAAACCGTTCAAAATCGTTCGGGGTTGAATGCTTTTACATCTATCGTGGTTTTCTTCTTTGAAACTAATTCTTCTACCAGCTTTCCGGTTGCGGCGGCCAGTGACAAACCAAGCATGGCATGGCCGCCGGCGATAACGAGGTTGTTGTATTTGCTGTGATTGCCGATGTATGGCAAACCATCCGGGGTAAGCGGCCGCAGGCCATACCAGATCTTTTCCTTTGGCATTACATCTACCGGCAGATCGGGGTAATAAGCTTTGGCACCATTGTAAATGGCATGTGCACGTTTTACCAGTATGGGCGAATTGAGCCCGCTGATCTCCATGGTACCGCCCATGCGCAGGTCGGGGCCCATAGGCGTCATGGCCACTCTTTTATCAACCAGTATGGCGGGGTAACGCAGGTTGCGGGCAACGTTCTCATACGTCATGCTATAGCCTTTACCGGCCTGCAGTAAAATCGAAACGCCCAGCTTTTCGCTAACTACCGGCAGCCACGAACCACTGGCCAGCACAAGTTGCGAACAGTTGAACTTTCCTTTATCTGTTATCACCGCCGTTATGGTGTTGCCTTTCTTCTCAAAACCGGTTACCGTTGTATTCAACTGCAGTTTTACCCCTGCTTTTTGTAAATGGGTTTTCAGCGTGCGCATAAAATCGCCGGGATGCAGGTGACAGTCTATCGGGTACAAAACCCCTCCTTTTACATCAACCTGTACATCTGGCTCCATGGCCTGCACTTCCTGTGCATTCAATATTCGGGTATCTATTTTAAATTGTGCTGCTTCTTTGGCCAGTTCTATTTCGTGTTTTTCAACTGCGGCCGACTTGTATAACATAAAGCAACCTGCTTCCTGCATCCGGAAATGATTGCCCAGTTCATTTTTTATATCGCCTGTCAGCTCGCGGCTTAACTGAAGAATATCATTTAAAGGGGGAACGTTGCGTTGCAGGGTTTGTGCATTGGCCTGCTTCCAGAAGGTCATCAACCATTTTATAAGATCGACATTGAGGCGGGGTTTTATGTAAAACGGGCTGGTTGAACTCAACATCCAGCGTAGTCCCTGTGCTACTATACCGGGCGATGCAAGCGGCACGAAATGGCTGGGCGATACATAACCGGCATTACCAAAAGAAGTACCATCGGTAATATCACCTTTTTCTATAACCGTAACTTCATAGCCCGCTTTCTGCAAATAAAAAGCGCAGCATAGACCGATAACGCCCCCTCCGATAATAGTGACCTGTTTACTCATGTGTATTTTTGGGTTGTTTAAGAACAGAGCTAGTGGCAAGTGGTAAATGGCTGGCAGGGCTGTAATTCTCAAAATTATTTGCGGCCTTCCTCACGAGCCCCCCGCTATTTACTTCTCGCCATTTTAAATAACCTGGAAGCCATAAGCATACGGATCATCTTCCGGATCGATGGTAATGGTGTTGTACCCGTACACTTTTGCCCAGCCTTCTATACCCGGGCGGATGGCCGGTTTTCCAGCTATCCCGAAAGCATTCGGGATTTCTTCTTCTATTCTTCCCACAAACTGCGACCCGATGATGCTTTCATGCACAAAGGCATCGCCTTTCTTCAATTTACCCTTTGCATACCATTGCGCCATTCGCGCCGATGTGCCTGTACCGCAGGGTGAGCGGTCGATGGCTTTGTCGCCATAAAACACCGCGTTGCGGGCGGTAGCGTTTTTATCGATCACACTGCCCGTCCATAAAATATGCGAACATCCATTGATGGTTGGGTTCTCAGGATGTACAAACTGGTATTGTGCGTTTATTCTTTTGCGTAATTCCCTTGCCCAGGCGATCAGTTGATCGGCGCCGTAATGTTCAAGCCCTTTGAAATTGGGTTGTACATCAACAATAGCATAGAAATTACCTCCATAAGCCACATCAACCGTCAGGTCACCCAATTCGGGCGCTGTTACTTTCAGGCCTTCTGCCGCCAGGTATGCCGGCACGTTCGTAAGTTTTACGCTTTTTACTTTTTTGCCTTCCTGTTTGTAACTGATCATCACCAGTCCGGCCGGTGTTTCAAGCCTGATGGTACCCGGTACTTTGGGCGTAATCAAACCTTCTTCAACGGCAATAGTTATGGTGCCGATGGTACCATGGCCGCACATTGGCAAACAACCGCTGGTTTCAATGAACAAAACTGCCATATCATTTTCAGGGTCATGCGCGGGGTACAGGATACTTCCGCTCATCATATCGTGACCGCGCGGCTCAAACATCAGCCCTTTGCGGATCCAGTCATAATCTTTTAAAAAATGCTGGCGTTTTTCACTCATGTTCTTTCCTTCCAGTACCGGACCGCCGCCGGCAACCAGCCTTACGGGATTACCGCAGGTATGTGCATCGATACAGAAAAAAGTTTTCTTCATGAACCGGGAGTAAAGTAATTAAAAATTGGTAATGGCAATATTTTTCTATGCCGCATAAAGCAGCAACGATTGTTTATTGTTTATGGTTTATGGTTTATGGTTTGTTGTTTGTGGTTGCTGCCGCGCTTTGGTGTTCGCTATTAATTTTCAATAGCCCAAATTCCCGGGCAGCAGCCATTTAACAGAAAGCTGCATATGCAGAACCATAAACTATAAACTGTCTTTCGTTAATGAATCATTCACCGTTCTCCATATTCCCAACGGATTGCTGTTCTTCAACTCATCAGGCAACAGGTTATCTGACCAGTTCTGGTATGACAATGGGCGGGCAAAACGTTTAATACCGTCGGCCCCAACCGAAGTAAACCTTGAATCGGTAGTTGCGGGAAACGGACCGCCATGATGCATGCTCAAACATACCTCCACACCGGTGGGCACACCATTCACTATAAAGCGGCCGCAGATATTTTTTATGGCTTCTACCAGTTCTTCGTTTTGAAGAATATCATTATCGGTTGCCATCAGGGTGGCTGTCAGTTGTCCTTCGAGGTGACGAACTGCTTCCAGCAATTCGTTGCTGTCTTTACAACGGATAACAATTGAATAGGGGCCGAACACTTCCTGGTGTAAGACGGGGTTGTTGAGGAAGGCTTCGCCGGTGGCAGACGCTATGGTAGGCATTCCCTGGTTATCGGCAGGTTGTACATCGCTTGTGGCAACTGTTTGTACCTGTTGCTGCGATAAGGCGCGTGCCCTGTTTTCGGCGTAATTCTTCGAAATGCCGGCATGCAACATGGTACCGGGGCTCACGGCTTTTATTTCATTGCCCAGGGTGGTAATGAACTGCTGCAGGTCATCGCCTTCAATACCGAAGATCAAACCCGGGTTGGTACAGAATTGTCCAACCCCCAGGGTAATGGAGCCTGCATACAATTTGGCCACATCGGCGGCCGATTGTTTCAGTTTTTCGGGCAGCAGGAATACGGGGTTCACGCTGCCCATTTCTGAAAATACGGGTATCGGCTCTTTGCGTTGGTTTGCCCAGTCGAACAACGCTTTGCCGCCTAGATAAGAACCGGTAAAACCAACCGCTTTAGTATGCGGGTGGGTAACCAGCGCCTTTCCAACTTCCTGTGAAGCGCCGTGCACGTGGGCAAACACGCCTTTGGGAAGGTTGCATTTTTCAGCAGCTTTCAAAATAGCCTGCGCTACCATTTCCGAGGTTTGTGCGTGGGCCGGATGGGCCTTTACAATAACCGGGCAACCGGCTGCAAAGGCACAGGCTGTATCGCCGCCAGCGGTTGAATAGGCGAAAGGGAAATTACTGGCGCCAAATACTACCACGGGGCCTAACGGCACCAGCATTTTGCGTATATCGGGTTTGGGAGGCGTTTTAGTCGTATTTGCCGTATCGATCCGTGCTTCCAGCCATTCGCCGCGTTCGCAGGCGTCGGCATAGCTGGTTAACTGGAACATGGTACGCGCCCGCTCATTGCGCAGCCGCGCTTCGGGCAAATTGGTTTCCCGCATGGCGGTCTGAATCAGTTCATCGCCTGCATTTTCCAGTTCTGCGGCAATGCTGCGCATGAATTGTGCTCTTTCTTTTAACGAACACTTCCGGTACTGATGAAAGGCCTGCCAGGCGTTGTTCAGTGTTTTATCTATTTCCTGTGAAGTTGCGTCTTTAAACATAGTTCATGTATTTACCGTGAATCGGGTTACAAAGGTATTATACATTCCTTTAACCCATATACCCGCGTGAAATAATGAAGATAATATGATAATAATGGTAAAGTGGAGAAAATCAGGCATTTCAACCAGACAAAAAACGGAAAGTGTCACTTTTTGACGGCGGCTGGCACCTCGCCGGGGCTTCGGCCATACATTACCAAAGGCTTGCCGGCGGTGCGCGCCCAACACCGGATTTAACAGGAAAGAAAGAGCTGATCTTTCTTTCGCTGTTAAATTACTCCGGCGATGCTGTAAGCACAGCATAATTAATCAGAACCTAAACCCTCTTTGTAAGGGTTGCTACTAAAAAGTGAATCAAAGCGTTTTAACCTGATTTCAAATTTACCGGCTTATTAATTTACTTACACATTTTGCCGGCCTATTTATTATATTTTTTTGTTAATGGTATGTGACAATTATCTAATTAATTAGGACTGCAAACGTTCATTTAACAGTTATAAAATAAAAAACCCCGACGGTGCCGTCGGGGCTATTGTGGATAATGTTCAGTAAAATATTGTCGCACTACCTGATTATCCACTCAATGCCGGAAGATCTGTTTTTCACAGACCATCCGGATTTGCCATTGCCTCACATTGAGCTTTTATAGAAACCGCCGACGAAAAATCAATTGAATCAAGTAAGACTAATGGCGATTAGTACCGGGTAGGAAATGCGGGGATGTAAAAGATGTAAAATATATTCACGGGTTAAAAACCAGGCCCCACCGGCTATTTACCACTAACCGCCAGCTGTTCAATAATCTCAATGCGAAGGTATCGCTTAATTAAAGCGACAACAATACAACTTTGTGGTAATTCACGCAGAACGATAAACGCAAAAGAAAACTACCGCCGCAAGCTGCAATGCAGTATGCAAATAACAGTATGAATGCCGTAGATAAGTATACAAACAAAAAAGCTGCATCCAAAGTTGATGCAGCTTCCCTTATACATGTTTTTTATATTAAAGCCGGTTATCGATGTATTCCTTTATCACATTATCAAATTAACCAACTACTTCGCCTTCCAGGTCGTAATCGTACGCCTTCGTGATCTTTACATTCACAAACTGGCCGATCGGTAATTTTTTACTGCTGTTGATGATCACTTCATTGTCTACTTCCACACTATCGAATTCGGTACGGCCCAGGTAACGGCCCGATTCTTTTTTATCGATCAGTGTTTTAAAAGTTTTGCCAACCAGTTCCTGGTTCTTTTCAAAACTGATCTCCTGCTGCACTTCCATCACCTCCTGTGCTCTTGCTTCTTTTTCCTCATGCGGGATATTATCTTCCAGGCCGTGTGCTGTTGTGCCTTCTTCATGCGAATAGGTAAAGATGCCTACGCGTTCGAAGCGGTGATGTTGCAGGAACGACTTTAACGACTCCACATCATCTCTTGTTTCACCGGGGAAACCGGCAATAAGCGTTGTTCGTAATGCAATACCCGGCACTTTCTCCCTGATGGCACTGATAAGTTCATTCATTTCCGCCTGGGTTATCTGGCGTTTCATGGCCCTGAGCATATTATCGCTGGCATGTTGCAGCGGCATGTCGAGATAGTTGCAGATGTTATCGCGGTCACGCATCACATCCAGTATATCGAGCGGGAATTTTGAAGGATATGCATAGTGTAAACGGATCCATTCCAGCCCATTTACATCTGCCAGCCGGTTCAACAGGTCGGGCAGCATGCGTTTTTTATAGATGTCCAGGCCATAATAGGTTAGCTCCTGCGCAATAAGCATAACTTCCTTTACTCCTTTCTTTACAAGGTTTTCCGCTTCTTTCACCAGTTCTTCTATGGGACGGCTGATATGTTGTCCGCGCATAAGCGGAATAGCGCAAAATGAACAGGTGCGGTTGCAACCTTCCGATATTTTCAGATACGCATAATGGGTAGGCGTAGCCAGTAAACGTTCGCCCAGCAGTTCCGCCTTGTAGTCGGCCTCGAACTGCTTCAGGATCATCGGCAGCTCCATGGTGCCGAAATAGGCATCCACTTCGGGAATTTCCTGTTCGAGGTTATTCTTGTAGCGCTCGCTCAAACAGCCGGTAACATATACTTTATCGAGCTGGCCGCGGCGTTTGCGTTCAACCTGGGCCAGAATGGTATTTACCGATTCTTCCTTTGCCTTATCAATAAAACCGCAGGTGTTTACGATCACTATGTTGTGATCTGATTTTTTATTCTCATGAACCACGTCAATATCATTGGCCATCAGCTGACCGCTCAATACTTCACTGTCGACCATGTTTTTACTGCAGCCGAGGGTAATGATATTTACCTTATCCTTTTTATGTGATCTTACTTTCATATTAAGGGCGCAAAGGTACTAAAGAAAGGCAACAAGGCAACAGGGCATAGGGGCAAAAGAAAAACCTGATAAGTTATTACCCGTATTGCCATTAATATATTTATAATTCATTAATATTAAGTATGCAACCTTCAACAGTTGTTAACGCCTTTGTATTTTAACCGTTTTAGCATTAATATTGCTCCGCATTTTGCCAAAAAAGCATTTGAAAATTAAGTGTTTATACTATGTTTTTCGATAAATGTGGATTTGGCATAGTTTTTTAAAATGTTAAAGACCAAACAATAGATATTTATGAAAAGAATCGTTGCTCTTTTAGGTTTATTGGCCCTTTTAACTGTAACCCGTACACAGGCCCAGTCAATGGGTTCTGATTACCGTACTGCCATTGGCGCCAAATTCTGGCCTGGCGGTCTTACCATCAAGCATTTTATTCGCGATAACCGTGCGCTGGAAGGAATTTTATATTTCTGGGGACATGGTTTTCGTTTTACCGGTTTATATGAATTTCACGGCGATATTAATGGCGCACCCGGCCTGAAATGGTATGCCGGACCAGGCGCCCACATCGGCGTTTATAACGATCATTACTGGCGCGGCCGCGACCATTATGAAGACGGGTCTGCTTCTTTTGGTATCGATGGCGTTTTAGGACTGGATTACAAGATCAAAGGCGCTCCAATTGCAATCAGCCTCGATATAAACCCTTACTTCGAGTTATTGCACCACCCATATGCCGACGTTTGGGGTGGATTAGGTTTCAAGTTTACCTTCTAAACAACTAAGAACACATAAAATAAAAGAAAGGGTCCCGGCTAAGCCGGGACCCTTTCTTTTATAAAAACGATTGTTGTTAGTTGCTTAATTTGAACAGGCTGTCTACGAACTCATGTTTGTCGAACACCAGCAGGTCTTCCATCTTCTCTCCCATGCCAATAAATTTCACCGGTATTTTAAACTGGTTGGCAATGGCCAGCACTACCCCGCCCTTGGCGGTTCCATCGAGTTTGGTAATGGCAAGAGCGGTAACATCGGTGGTTGCGGTAAAATGTTTGGCCTGCTCCAGGGCGTTTTGCCCGGTTGAACCATCCAGCACCAGCAGCGCTTCGTGCGGGGCTTCGGGAATCAGTTTTTGAACAACCCGGCGGATCTTGCCCAGCTCATCCATCAGGTGGGCTTTGTTATGTAACCGCCCGGCGGTATCGATAATGATCACTTCAGCGCCTTTGGCCAATCCGCTTTGTACGGTATCGAAAGCTACGGAGGCTGGGTCGCTGCCCATGGCCTGTTTTACGATGGGTACGCCTACCCGTTCGCTCCAGATCGTAAGCTGGTCAACCGCAGCGGCCCGGAAGGTATCGGCCGCGCCCAGTAATACCGATTTACCGGCTTTTTTGAAATTATAGGCCAGCTTGCCGATGGTGGTGGTCTTTCCAACCCCGTTTACGCCAACCACCAGTATCACAAATGGCTTTGCAGGAAGCTCGGTATTGAAACTATACGAGTTATTTTCAGGCGCATCAACCAGCACGGCTTCAATTTCCTGCTGTAACAGCTTGTTAAGTTCGCTGGTATTGAGGTATTTATCTTTTGCAACACGTTGTTCTATGCGTTCAATGATCTTAACGGTGGTATCGATGCCCACATCGGCGCTTACCAGGGCGTCTTCGAGGTTATCGAGCACTTCTTCATCGACCGTGCTTTTGCCGGCGATGGCCTTGGTGATCTTCGATAAAAAACCTTCTTTAGTTTTCTGCAACCCCTGGTCGAGTGTTTCTTTTTCTTTTTTACCAAACAACTTCCCGAAAAAACTCATTTTCCTGATTTTAAGGCTAAGATAGATAATGTAATCGTGAAACGGCAAAGTTCCCAGTTGCCGGGTACCAGTTGCCTTGGCTTAAATTAATGACTGCCCGATTGTTGGCGGGCAGCCTGGCATTAAGGTTATGGCAACCGGAAATTGGTATCCTGAAACCTGTATCTGTCCCTGCTGTAATCCCGTAAATATTGGGCGGTTGCAGTACAGCAAAGCAAAAAAGCCTCCCGATACATCGGGAAGCTTCTTATAAATATCAGGTACTTACGTACTAACCTTAATAATTAAATTGAAAGAAGGTCAATTATTTTCCAGCTAAGAAATCCTTAACCTTGTCTTTGTGCACGATATTCTCTTTGAAAGTATATGCACCAGTTTTTTCGCTGCGTACCGCACGAATTACTTTGGTCCAGTTTTTTGCTTCAGCTGCTGCTTTAGCATCTTTGGTTTTCGCGTTCTTTGAAGCTGCTTTTGCCATGACTCGCTAATTTGATAATGTGATAATTCGATTATGTGATAATGCAATAACGGCAGTAAACCTGTTATACAATACCTATCAGCATAACTTGTCCCGCTCTGCGGGATTGGCTAATTATTTAATTTCTTTATGAACCGTTACCTTCTTCAGGATCGGGTTGTATTTTTTCAGCTCCAGGCGCTCTGGAGTGTTCTTTTTGTTCTTGTTAGAAATATACCGGCTGGTACCAGGCTGTCCACTGTTTTTGTGCTCAGTACATTCCAATATAACCTGAACTCGGTTACCTTTCTTTGCCATTGTTATAACGCTTTAAAAGTTAATTAGATTTTTTCACCCTTAGCGCGCAGCTCTTTTACTACGGGCAATAATCCTCTTTTGTTAATAGTACGAATTCCTTCAGTTGATAACTTCAGGGTGATCCATTTATCTTCTTCGGCCAGGTAAAAACGTTTTGTTTGCAAATTCGGTAAAAACCTACGTTTGGTTTTAATGTTAGAATGCGAAACTTTGTGTCCTGTTACTGGAACTTTACCTGTCACCTGACATACTCTAGCCATGACGCATAAAAATTTAGGACGGCAAAGGTCGGAAAATCTATGGATTTCACAAACTCTAACCAAACTTTTTTTAAGAGTTTTTCAACATCTGTGGATATGTAGTGCTTGGAATTGTGCAAATTAGCCAATTTCAGCCGGTTATTCACATTCCCGGGTCCCATGGCGCCCTTTCATACTCGTAAATCTACGAACAATTGGCATTCACCCGGTTAAACCGGTTTTATCTGAACCAGGCAAAACCCGGTTCGGTGCTCCCCCATTTCTCCTTTTACTACCCTTTTACAGGTTCTGTTTGCCCGTTGTTCCGGGCGGCACAATACCCGGGTATCCTTTTCCCGGTAGTTTTTTGTATAATATATCAGGTAAAAACGGCCCCTATATCATTAAAACTGCCATCTTTATGATCAGATTTCCCCTGCCCGATTTAATAATTACTTAATTTAATTTTAATTTACGCCTTCTCACCTTTGGCAGAACATATTCATACCCAACCGTATGAAGTGATGAACCGGGCACAGGAATTAAATGTATTTCTTAAACCTTAAATCGGATTTCAGGGGGAATTCTGCCAAAACAAATTATGATCATACAGATGAAACGTAAAACAATAGCGCGTGATATAAGCTGGTTATCTTTTAATGCCAGGGTGTTACAGGAAGCCGCTGACCCCAGTGTGCCACTGCGGGAACGGATCAAATTTTTAGGCATTTTCTCCAATAACCTCGATGAATTCTTCCGCGTGCGGGTGGCTACCCTTAAACGTATGACCGAAGTGGGTAAAAAGAATATGCATATGGAGATCGCTCCGGGGAAGATCCTCGATGAAATTCAACAGATCGTTCTGGAACAGCAGGCCGAGTTCAACCGCATTTGGGAAGCCCTGCACCGCGAACTGGAAAAAGAAAAGATCTACCTCATTACCGAAAAAGCGCTGAATAAAGAACAACAGAAATTCGTTCTTTCCTATTTCGAGGAAGAAGTGCGGAGCAATACCATTCCGCTCATGATCGAAAGCATTACGCATTTCCCGTACCTGCGTGAAAAATCAATTTACCTCGGCGTGGTGCTGAGCCGCAAAGACGCTACGCTTAAGCGGAAATACTCCATCGTTGAAATACCCGCCAAGGCCAACGGCCGTTTTATTCAATTGCCCTCACCTCCCGGTGAGCACCATATAATATTACTCGAAGATGTGATCAGGTTCAACCTGAAAAGCATTTACTCCTATTTTGGTTACGATCGCTATGCCTCCTGGGTATTTAAAGTAACCAAGGATGCTGAAATTGATATGGACAGCGATATCTCCACCACCCTTATTCAAAAAATTGAAAAGGGAGTAAAGAACCGGCGAAAAGGTAAACCCGTGCGTTTTGTGTTCGATAAACAAATGGATGCCGGACTGCTCGATTACCTGATACGCAAGCTGAACCTGTCGCGGAAAGACAGCCTTATTCCCGGCGGCCGCATTCATAACTTCCGCCATTTTATGGATTTCCCCGATGTTTTTGAGAAAAGAGGGCACCGTAAAAGGCCGTTTGTGCATCCTTTATTAAAAGGCGCGCAGCGGGTGACCGATGTGGTGCAACAAACGGATGTGATGCTGAACTTCCCCTACCATTCCTTCCATTCCATTATCGACCTGTTGCGCGAGGCCGCCATTGACCCCGATGTAACGGTAATTAAAATAACCGCCTACCGGCTGGCCAGCAATTCAAAAGTGGTGAATGCCCTTATAAATGCGGTTCGCAACGGTAAACAGGTAACGGTAATGCTCGAGCTGCGGGCCCGGTTCGATGAGGAGGCCAACCTCGAATGGAAAGAAAGACTGGAGATCGAAGGCGTAAAGGTTTTGATCAGCATTCCCGACATGAAAGTGCATGCCAAGGCCTGTTTGATAAAAAAACGGGTGAACAACCATACCATTCATTACGGCTTTATCAGCACCGGCAACCTGAATGAAAAAACGGCGACGGTTTACGGCGATCACTGCCTGCTTACCGCCGACCGGCATATTATGGCCGATGTGAACCGGATCTTTAATTACCTCGAGAAGCCGAAGGAAGGCATCCAGTTCTTAAAAAGCTGTAAAACCATCATACCCTGCCCCACCGATCTGCGCAAAGAGCTGTTGAAGCTTATCAGCCGCGAAATAAAAAATGCCAAAGAAAAGAAACCGGCAGCTATCATTTTAAAGATGAATTCGCTCTCTGACGAAACGCTTATCGAAAAATTATACGAGGCGGCGCGCTCGGGTGTGGAAATAAAACTCATCATCCGGGGAATATTCTGTATGTATTCGGAAAATGCGAAGTTCATAAAACCCGTAAAAGCGGTAAGTATAATTGACGAGTATCTGGAACATGCGCGGGTATTTATTTTTCATAACAATGGAAGCGAAAAGGTATTTATTTCGTCGGCCGACTGGATGGTGCGCAACCTCGACCATCGTGTAGAGGCTACTTGTCCGGTTTTTGACGAGAATATTAAAAAAGTGTTGAAAAATATTCTGGAAATACAACTGAGTGATAATGTAAAAGCCAGAATTTTGGATAATGAATTAAGTAACCGGTATGTGCGCGACCGGAAACATAAAAAAATACGGTCACAATTAGAGATATATAATTACTTACATCAAAAAAGCAACGCTATCCCCGGCCTGCCCAGTTTTGTAGATACAGAACCTACAATAATAGGCGAAGCTCCGGCGGTATAAACCAACACATGAAACTGGCGGCTATCGATATAGGAAGTAATGCGGCAAGATTGCTGATCTCTGATGTTATTTCGTCTAATAACAGGCGACCGCAATTTCAGAAGGTGAACCTGGTGCGTGTACCGTTGCGTTTGGGGTTCGATGTGTTTGAGAAGAATGAGATCTCGAAGGAAAAGGAAGAAATGATCATCAACACCATCAAGGCTTATAAACTACTGATGGATGCCTATGGCGTGCAATATTGCAAAGCAGCCGCCACTTCGGCCATGCGCGATGCATCGAATGCGCACCGGATCCTCGAAAGGGTGAAAAGGGAAACCGGTATAGGCATCGAGGTGATCACCGGCGACGCCGAGGCTTCATTCATTTATGAAAATCACATTGCCGAGAACCTCGATAAAAACCACACCTATTTATACATCGATGTAGGTGGTGGCAGCACCGAACTCACTTTCTTTGCCGGTGGCAAACTTATCTTCAAACGTTCATTCGATATTGGCACCATCAGGCTGCTGAAGAACCAGGTTGATGATTTTCTGTGGGGTGAAATAAAGGATTTCATAAAACGCGAAACAAAACCCTACCAGGATATTGTGGCCATTGGTTCGGGCGGTAACATAAACAAAGTGTTTTCGCTTTCCAAACGAAAAGAAGGCAAACCTTTGCCGTTGGAACTATTGAAAGACTATTATAAAGAATTAAGCAGTTTTTCGGTTGAGGACAGAATACGCATGTATAAACTGCGTGAAGACCGCGCCGATGTAATTGTGCCGGCCCTGTTCATATATATCAATATAATGCGCTGGGCTAATATAGAAGATATATTTGTACCCAAGATCGGTTTGGCCGACGGGCTTATTCAGCATTTGTACGATGAGTTGAAGATGAAACAGTTGACCAGTTGACTTGTTAACGAGTTAACTAGTTAACCCGTTAACTATCTCACTTCTAGTCACTTAGATTTTCATTAACCAACATGCGACATGTCATATCAGGCATTTTGTTTTACTTCATTTTTCATTTCTAATTTACTTTTCCCTTACCTTAGCAGGCGCTAACAACTGCGAGGAGCATTATGAATGTGTTTTATTCTAATGCAGAGCCATATTCCCTCCCGCCATACTTGCACTAAACTCTCAGTTATGTCGGTACACGTTAACAAAGAAGTAAAAAAAGTAACGACCCATACGTTACAAAGAATGAAAGCCGTAGGAGAAAAGATCTCAATGATAACGGCTTATGATTTTTCCTTTGCCCGTTTGTTCGATGATGCCGGTATCGATGTGATACTGGTTGGCGACTCTGCTTCAAATGTAATGGCTGGTCATGAAACCACCCTGCCCATTACGCTCGATCAAATGATCTATCATGCCTCTTCGGTTATCCGTGGCATCAACCGTTGTTTTGTAGTGGTTGATCTGCCCTTCGGTACCTACCAGGCGAACTCGAAGGAAGCGCTGGCCTCAGCCATTCGTATTATGAAAGAAACGGGTGCGCATGCCGTTAAGCTCGAAGGCGGCGAGGAAGTGCTGGAATCGGTAAAACGTATTGTGGCGGCCGGTATACCGGTAATGGGGCACCTCGGTTTAACGCCGCAAAGCATTTACAAATTCGGTACCTATACGGTTCGGGCACGCGAAGAGGCCGAAGCCAATAAATTACGCAACGATGCCAAAATGCTGCAGGATGCAGGTTGTTTTGGCGTGGTGCTTGAAAAAATACCGGCCATACTGGCAAAAGAAGTGTCTGAATCGCTTGTAATACCAACCATTGGTATAGGCGCCGGTATGTATTGCGACGGGCAGGTACTGGTAATGCACGATATGCTGGGCATCAATACCGAGTTCAAGCCCCGGTTTTTGCGGCAATACCTGAACCTGCATGAGCAAATTACAGGCGCTGTAAAGAATTATATCACCGATGTGAAAGCAAAGAATTTTCCCAACGATAAAGAGCAATATTAAAACGCCGAGCACTTAATGCTAAACCCTGGACAAGTCAAACAGGTGGCGTTTAGCGTTTAGCGTATCACAATATCGGCATTCAAAACTTCATAGAGAAGCAGATTATCCTGCTTCTTTTTTAATTGCATGAACAGCGTATTGCAATCGGTAGCGGCTGTTGTTTTTGCTATTACTTCTATCTTATTATAAAAGAGTAACCGCAGCATGCGCTTTTCTTTTTCGAGCCGCGTTTGGGCTTTTGCGAGATCCTCCTGCCCTTCACTATTTGTTTTCTCGGCAAATACCACTGCATTCTTTACATAATGATTGTTTGACTGCAGGTTGAGGATCTGGCAGGCGCATACCTTGGCAGTAGCATTGACCGCAATGATGGAGTCAATCTTTTTTGCCGAAGCCAGAAAACGGGTGGTGGTAAATGGTGATGGTGCCATACGGCCATCGTTAGCGAGTGTAGAATTGCCGATTGCAATACATGCAATCACCAGGAAACAGGTTTGCGTAAAAGTGTTCATTGGTACGAATAATCAAGTTAACAATGTGGTTGAGGTTTTTACAGGAACACCGGAACTTGATTAGAGAATTCTGATTTCGGGAGAGATTTCGAGATTTGCTTATGAGCCGCATTCATTACATGTTTCTGCCCTAATAATTATTAATAAATACCGAAATCTCAGGAGCGTATTTCTGATTTCGTGATTTAGAGATTTTGATATTTGCTTATGTAGGTCTTCTGATTGTAATTAAATCATAAATCTAAAAATCGTAAATCAGCAATTGTATTTGTGCGGGTCTCTCAAAGGATACGTGTGCAAAGAATGCAACTTTATCCGGTATTTCATAGCCTTTGCGGAAAACTTTTTTTTATCGGTATATACCGGCAAACATTTTCGGGTTTTTACGTGGTGAACTTTCGCAGGCGTATATGTTATAACCTTGTTCAGGTACATAAAATAAAGAAGCCCTTTGTAGAAACAAAAGGCTCAAACGATTGCTTGCCATATGAAAGTGCAAATGTAAGTCAATCAGAATAACGACGTATTACCGTAGTGTTAAATGTTACTAAAAATAAGTGTTCATTGAACGTTTGTGAGTACTGGCGCTCAGTACAGGAGTTGCATGTATCGTATCTGACGCTTATGTGGTCAATGGTGAATGGTCAATGGTCAATTTGCTGAACGCCTGTTCGCGGCATCTTAAATGTAATAAAATCTGGAACGCTATTCGTTACTCAATGGCTTAGGAAATTACAATTAATGGAGCAGGTTGTAAGATCCCGAGGCCCCACTCACCATTCACGATTCACCATTGACCATTCACCTCTCTACTCTCTGTTCGCTCTTCTTTCCTTAAACTCATCCTTCATTTCTTTCTGTTGTTCTTTATATATTTTAAACTGTTCCTTTGTCAATACTTCTTTCATTTTTTTATCTCTTTCAGCATTCAGTGATTTGAACTTTTTATATTTCGCCATTTTGCCGGCGCCTGAATTCTTAATTTCCGCTAAGCCTTCAAACCAGGTGGTATTGATAGCATCTACCTGTTTGCTTTGTTCTTCATTCAGGTTTAGTTTTTCCTTATAGGCCTGGTATTTTGCCCGGGCCTCTTTCTTTTGTTCTTCCGTCATTTTCGATTGGGCCGATGCCTGGTTCGCAACCAGCGTTACCAAAACCAGCATTACCGTTGTGCAGATGATCTTTTTCATAATTATTATATTATATACAAAATTCGGGTTTGGTATTGTACTGTTAATTGCATAACACTTGAAGCTGACAAATATCGTATTCAACCTGCTATCCAATCCCTGAAACGGCCGGCCTTTGCTTTGCTGATAAGCACCGGTTCTTCGGGAATAGGCGACATATGCAAACAAAAGCGCCCGTTGAAATAGTATTCAACTTCTTTAATGGCTTTACGGCTTACCAGGTATTGGCGGTTCGCCCGGTAAAACGTTTCGGGGTTTAACGATTCAGCCAGTTCATCGAGGCTTTCTTCCAGCAGCCAGTGCTTTTTATCGAAAGTAATACCCCGCACTACCCCACCCTTTATTTCAAACCACGCAAACTCATCTGCCTGCACGGGAATAAGCCTGTCTTTATAAGGAATAAGGAAATGTTGTTTGTAACCGGGGGCCTGCGTTATGTGCCGGGTGATAAGGCGAAGCTGCTGCTCACTCAGGGCTATCTGGCTGGTAAGACGCTGAAATTTATCAAGGGCTTGCTGTAACCTTTCTTTTCTTACCGGTTTTAAAAGATAATCGATGCTGTTCACCTCAAAGGCCTGAATGGCATACCGGTCGTAAGCGGTTACGAAAATAACCGGCACCTCGATCTTACACTGTTGAAAGATGGCAAAACAGGAACCATCGGCAAGGTGAATATCGATAAAGATAAGGTCAACCACCGGGCGGGTATTCAGCCATTCAACAGCTTCCTCCACCGTATCAATAACAGCTGTCACTTCGGCGTTTGTTACCGTTGCCGGCAACAGGCTTTTCAATTGTTGCACGGCCATTTCTTCATCTTCAATAATTGCGATCTTCATAGTCATGAATGCATTAATGGAACAGTTACAGAAAAACTGCTTTGGGTTTGTTGTATTATAAGCTGGTTGTTCGATAAATATTTACAACGCTGGTTTAAGTTGTGCAAACCCACACCGGTTGAAGGCGCAGGGTCGTTTCGCTTTTGAAGATTGTTCTCCACTACCAGCATGGCGCTGTCGTTTGTATAAATGCGAATGTTCAACGGTTTGTTGTTCGATGCTATATTGTGTTTTACCGCATTTTCAACAAGTATTTGCAACGCCATTGGCGGCACCTGGTATTGCCGGCATGCATCAGGTATTGTACAGTCAACCTGTATCTTGTTGCCGTAACGGCCCCTCAGCATATGCGTATAAGCGGTAATAAAGCGAAGCTCTTCATCGAGCGCAATGGCATTCAGCTCATGGCTTTTCAATACATACCGGTATACATCAGACATATTGTTTACATAATTCACCGCAGCCTGCTGATCGGTTATTATAAGTGAGTTGATCGTATTTAAAGAATTGAAAAGGAAATGCGGGTTCACCTGGTTCTTCAGCACTTCGAACTTTGTTTCTGCATTTGTTCTCAACAACGATGCATTCGATAAACGCATCTGGTAATTGTTCAGTAAAAGGCGGAAGATATGCGCTGCAAGAATGGTTATAATAACGGTTATAACCATATTGATATTAAAAATGAATTTAAACAGTTGTTCGTTTACCTGTGGACGAAACAACATTTTGTGGAAACGGATCAACAGCGGTTCTATAATAAGAAAAAGTATAATACTTACTGGTAACCGTTGCCAGAAACTATTGGTGTTTATCGTTATTAAACCTATCCTGAAGGAATGGGTTTGCAGGTGGATAATAAAAAACAATACGGAGGTAATGAATATATAAACGGCTCTTAATAAAATATCTGCAACAGTGGTTGCCAATGAATGCCCCTGCACTATCCGTTGCAACAGCAACAACCGGGGTAATAGAACCAGCACGGTAATAGCGGTTGCCGTAAGCAGTATTAAATTGGTGCGGGAGGGTATCATGTGCCATATGACTACCCGCTACCCATGATGTTTATTTACATGGCATAATATTTTTTAAGATCGTACATTGGAAGGTGTGCCACATTTACCGGCGACGTCGAAAGGAATTGTGGCACAACCTTATCCCGGCTTTGCAGCTTTAACAAAATTGTTGTTACAGGTAACGTAAAAATTACGCAGTTTTAACCCTGCATTAAGGCCCTGAACGTAAAATGATATACTTAACCCAGCTGATTTATATACACGAAGGCCAGGAAGAAGCTTTCTATGAGTTTGAAAATGTTGTTCTTCCACTATTGTGGAAATATAACGGACAACTTCTTTTACGTTTACGGCCAACAAGTAGTACATTTGTTGATAATTCAATAGAACCGCCATTCGAAATCCACCTGGTAGCTTTTGAAAATGAGGATGGTCTTGCGGGATATACACAGGATGAAACACGAAAAAGCTACTTACATCTTAAAGAACAATCCGTTAAGTCGGTTGTTCTGATAAAAGGTTCACAGGTCTGATAAATCCAGTTTATTCTACATTTTTTACAATTCACCGGGTAATCCAACGGTAAGTGAGTCAGGAATGTCAATTTTGGAAAAACCTGTCCAAATATGGGACGGACTTTTTTGATATGCCTGTAGTAATTCATTAAGAATCATTTATAAGGAATATGGTATGGCGATTGGGTATTTTAGGCAGAACGCTTAAGGCAAAAGGCTGAAGGCCAAACCGAATTATGCTAGCCGGCTTTTTTTCTCTGAAGTTCGCGGGGATGCAGTAACAAGCAAAGACCGAATTTCGGGAGCAAGCGTTAAGCATTAAGCCTTCAGCATGATCCATACCGTTGTTTCTTTTTCTATTTAATATAAAACGGAATCTATGAATACTAATTTACCCGGTAAATTACTGAAGAGGAAGTTGGCTGAACTGAACAGCGCTTTGTTTTTTGCAGAAGGAGATTCTTTATTCAAACTCCCTAACCACCTGGTTACCGAAATGGAAATTAATGACGATGGCGAGATCAGGTTCGTTATTCCCAAGCCAGCCCAGGATATTGAAGCATTCGACAAAGAATTTCCTGTAAGGCTGGAATTTTTCAAAAAGGGCATCGCATACCGGTTGAAATTACAGGGTAAGGGCGCCATTGTTGAGGATAGCGCAGAAATGGAAACATGGTTAGCGGCTTCTGAAAGCAGACAGGAAAAAGCAAAAAACGAAACCATGATCATGATTAAAGTGATGGTAAAGTATGTTGACTATACCGGCAATGCTCCTGGTTCTTTCCCCAGCCGGTTGAAAACACAACTGACAGAGTGGTTATTTTCAGGTAAAAGCGCCAGTGTTTCAGTTTAAACATTGATTATACGGCTATAGAATGTATATCAGGTGGGTCGCCTTCAATGCGACCCACCTTTGCTTTATAGAGGAGCTAATGGGAATATATCTATCTTTGTGATGCTCTTTCATTTATTTACTCAAAAAATTGCCATATGAATCTACTCCAACGACTTGAGTATTGGGGTGACAGGCATCATCCCAAATGGGCAGATATCCTCCGCTTTGCCCTTGGTATATTCCTCTTCTACAAAGGGATCGAGTTTCTTGAGAATATGAGTACCATGATCAGCCGCATGAGCGGTTTCCTGCCAAACAGTTATTTCGCTTTAAGCATTCTTGGCCACTATATTGTATTCGCTCACCTTGTAGGCGGGCTTATGCTCGCATTTGGCCTGCTTACGAGGGCCGCCTGTCTCATGCAGATCCCGATACTTATCGGCGCCATTTTCTTTATAAACCAGGCTGAAGGCATGTTCCGCCCCTTCTCGCAGTTGATAATAACACTCCTGAGCCTGGCCGGGCTTATTTACTTCCTGATTGCCGGCAATGGACCATGGTCGGTAGACAGGTATTTTGACGAAAAGAAAGATAAAGGAGATGTGCGGGTACCTTGATGTTGTTTTCAGATCTGCTACGTACCACGCTATAAAATATAAAGGGCCGGCACAACGCCAGCCCCTTTATAAGAATCATTTTCATGCTATTTAGTGAAGGCTATTTTGCATTTTGCAAAATCAGTTGCAATACCTCGTCTCTTTCCGCATCATAGGTACTGGTATTTCCCTGAAACTGCGCCAGTGGAGTTTTCATAAGCTCGTGGTCTATTACTGGCGTTTCAAAACCCAATTTCTGTCTTGTTTTTAAGAGCAACAGGATCTCATATGGCACCAGTTCAAAATAAGAAAACTCAATAAAGTTTCTGTCGGCCGCCAGTGTAGTATGCATTAAATGATAATCGCAGGCTTCCTGCAGCAATGGTGCATACTCGTTATTCGGTAAATTGATCGAGTTGATAAGCCGGCGGTAAATATGATCTTCTTTTAAAAAATCAACCGGTAACCCGGCTTGATTATCGTTGAAGTAGATCTCATACAACGATACCAACAGTTCTTTATGAACTACGTACTCATGTGCCTTTTCTTTCTTCAAATTCCACCTGCGTCTTAACAGCGAAACGGCGTCATCGGTAATATCTTTTTTATCAAACAGCCAGCTCATTCCTATTACCGCGGCAAATGGCTCGTCGGTCAATGAAAAGTTAGTGGGTTTAGACTTTTTTATATAGTTATATATCCAGACCATGGCCCGTTCAAAATTCGTCCACCCTTCGGCCGTTCTGTTATTCAGTACAAAATTATTAGCCGGGGCCAGCAAGGTCTTTCCAATTTCAAAAGTCAGTTCGTCAACAAGGGCTTCCTTATCATCTTCATCTTCTATATTCTCTATTTTTTCCTGTTCATAAGCTGCTATATCCGTTGGTGCATCTAAAAAAAACTGCATCTTCTTTTTCAGTATCTGATTTGGCTTCATAAAAAATATATTATGGACATTTTACCCATTTTTTGACACCCCGCTTTCTGGGTTTCAGCGTTACCACATATTTACCTCTTACCTTTTTCACTTTATACCTCACCACATACCGCCTCATGCCATGTTTATCTATTTCTCTCAATATCTGGCGGGCGGCCCTGCTGGTACCCGGCGGCGTTTGTTTACCACATATAGTTCCAAAATCCCTCGCTTCGGTTAACCGGTCTGCAATATATTTTTCAGGATCTTTTTGCAGATCCGACAACCGCGATGTATTCGCTTTTACTTCAAACACATATACCTTATTATTTTTGGGATGCTGCGCCACGATATCCAACCCGTTCTCGCTACCATTTTTAATGTCGGGAAATACTTTCCATTTGTGTTTATTAAGCACCGCCCTTAAATGATTCTCTGCCGCATCACCAATGGGTGTATTATTGGCCAGCCCCCATGCATCTATCCACGAATTGGGATCATGCGCATACGAATATACATTAAACCCACCCAGTACCGACATCGGGTCTTTGCTTATATAAAGCCCTTCGCCGGGATTGTAATACCTGTACCTGTTATAATACAAACCCGTTTCCTCATCTTCGTACTGCCCCTGAAACCGGAAAGGTATAAAATTTTTACTTCCATTGATCATCGATGCCCGTCCATAAATATCCAATACGCATTCCCAAACTTTTTTCCCGGTATCATCATACGCTTCTACCGGAGTGCCGAGGTGATCGGTGATGATGCTGTACGTATTACCACCTTGTATTTTTGCACAGGGAACAAAGCTGTCGTCATCAAAGATCCAGGTAATGCCTTCGCCCGACAATTTATTTTGCGGGTTTGGTTCTTCTTTATCAAAGGTCATTTCACCCCATTCGTTCACTATTGCGCGGGGTCTTTCCTGTTCATTGTAACTCCACTCATGCAGGGGCACATTGGCATGCCACACCCACCGGGTAAGCACTCCGTTACAACTTTTTGCGATCCGCCTGCCCAATGCATCGTATGTAAATTGTATTGTTTTCCCATCGGGGCGAATCACCTTTTTCAACATGCCGTTAGCATACCAGGTATAGCGGGTTTTCTTATGCGTAACCTTATCGGTTTTACTTACCAGGAAGCCTTCTTCATCATATTTGTAAATATATTTCCTGCTCTCCAGTGGTGCGCCGGCACTGTTATAACTGCGGTCGCTTTTGTCGGTTG
This sequence comes from Niastella populi, assembly GCF_002078015.1. Taxonomy (GTDB): domain Bacteria; phylum Bacteroidota; class Bacteroidia; order Chitinophagales; family Chitinophagaceae; genus Niastella; species Niastella populi. The sequence continues at coordinate 187,554 of NZ_LWBP01000199.1, forward strand.
TTTCATAAATATTACCCGTAGCATCAGCCGTTCTGTGGAGTATGCTGTTGTTGGCATACTGGGCAAATACAAGGTTACCCAACTGGTCGTGTTTGAAATGGGTGTTACCCTGGCTCAGGGCATCAAAAATATCGGTAAGCCGGGTATCCGAATCCCAGGTATATTTTTTCCAGCTTTGCACCACGCCTTTCCTGCTTACCTTCAGTTCGCCGGGCCTTCCGCCCTGGTCATACTTCCATTCACTGCACAGGCCGCCGGGTAATATCCTTTCTATTTCAGCGCCTTCGCGGTTATATTTCATCTGTGCCTGCCAGTCATCGATCTGCATACTGGTTACGGCTCCCGTTTCATTTCGCGTCATAAGCATATCGGCGCCCAAACTGCTGGTAAGCCGTATACGGTTGCCCCATTTGTCATATGTGCTTTCTACCTTATATCCATCCTGGTCTTCACAAATGATGAGCCCGCGCTTGTTGCGGGTAAACCTTACCGCACTGTGCTCATTAATGGCTTCGCGCAGATCGCCGTTTTTATCATAGTTGAATAATTCCCAGCTGCCGTCGTGGTATTCTATTCTTGTGATATTACCATTCACATCGTATTCATAATTGGTAGTACGGGCGCCGGGCCTTATTGCCCTGGTTATACGACCGATAACATCACGCTCATAGTGCGACTGTATACCATCGAAACCGGTTTCACTGATAATTTCGCCCCGTTTATTATATCCCAGCCTGTAATGCCGGCCCGATTCATTTATTACAGCGCATAACCGTTCTTCCGTATCGAATAAAAATTGCATTTCGGCATTACCCTGTTTGCGCTTCTTTACGTTACCGAGCGGCGTGTACTCAAACTGCACGCTGGTATGTTTATCCGTGGCGAGCACTATATCTTCATACGCATTATACTGCAGCCTGATGGTATTGCCATCGGGTAAATGCATTGTTTGAATGCGGTCCAGTTCATCATAGGCAATATGACGTACCTGGCCATTGGGGTTTACCGATTGTATGCAACGTCCAAGCGCATCGTATTTCCATTGTGCATTTGTGCCGTCGGGCAACTGCACGTTCGAGAGGTTTCCATCCTCATCATACTTCAGCTGTGTTTTGAGCCTGCCATTTTCCACAATGCATTCTACCTGGCCGGTTGTATTGTACTGTAAGGTGATGCTTCTTCCGTTGGGATGGTTTATGAAACATAACCGGCGCAGGTTATCGTAACCAAAGGTTTGGCTGGTACCATCGGGATGCACGATCAACACAGGCTGATTAAAATCGTTATAATGATACTTTGTACTGCTGCCATCGGGCGAAATATTTTCTATGAGCCTCGATCTTTCATCATATGCATACCCTTCGATATTACCGGCCTCATCTATATCGCGGTATATTTCAATATTATCGGTGTATTCGGTATACCTGTGATTGCCGTAATGATCTGTTTCCTGGATGCATAAGTTATTTTCATCGTAATGGTAAATGGTGGTTTCACCCAGTGAATTGGTTACTTCGTTATACCCCTTCCGGTATTGTATGTAACCTTCCAGTACACCGCCGTCGCCCCAGGTATGAATACAACGGCGTTTACTGTCATATTCCCAGTAAAAGCTTTGGCCGTTCCGGTCGGTTTTCCTTATCATCAGGTGATAACGGTATTCGATAGTGGTAACCTGGTGCAGGGCATCGGCAATACTTACTAGGTCGCCATGCTCATTATACTCATAGCTTACAAGTATTTTACTCATATCGCGGTGCTTTACCTCAACCTGCGTAATGCGATATTGTTTATCCAGTGTAAAAAGCAATTGCCGGCCAACGCTATCGGTTATCGCCTGCAGGTGTTTGCCGCTATAATGTAATTGAACCCGGCTCCCGTTGCAATCCTCTATAAAAGACAACTGCCACCGCCCCTGATCCACATCATGGTTGAAGTGATAATAACAGGAGTCGTTGTAATCCTCCAGTAAAAAATGACCGTTCTGTTTGCGGCGGAGCATTAATTTCTCCTGCGGATGATAAAAGCTTTCGCCATGATACAGCAATGGAAATACCGCCTGGCGGCCATCGGCCAGCATTACCGACAAACATCCTTCATCAGACCAGAGTTGAATATAACGGTCGTACGACAGTTGTACGCCATGACCAAGGGGGCCGCTGATGCGGGAGTCGCTGTCCCAGCTTCTTTCCCATTTAACAGGGATAGCGCCAGGCAATTCAAAATCGGTGTATTCATAATTTACCCGGCCGGTGACAAGGTCTACCGGCTCAAACCCCATTTTACAGAATGCCTTGCTGAGCTTTGCGGTGGCCGGTGATTTCTTAAGCACTTTATGATTCAGTGCTTTCAATAGTTTGCTGCCCAGTTTGCCAAATATTTTCAGGAAAGAACCGAAAGCAAAAGCCTTTAACAACGCCATCAGGCTGAAATGCGGCACCATTGGGCCGCCCACCACCACGGGTTTTCCCCATTGCAGCGGAATGCAAAACGAGGTAGGCAGGTATAAGGAAGGGATCGGTTTGAATTTTTTACCGGGACTAAATGACAACGGCAACCCGATATCATTACAGGTCATGAGTACATAACCGGCGCCGCTCATGGGGGCTCCGTCGATCTGTACCGTTTTGCTGCCAAAGAAGTTCTGGCTGTCGTGCCCGATCATGGGCACCAGGCTGAACCCAACGCCAAAGGGTATATGAATAAAGGTGATGATCATGCCGCCGGTATCGGTATTGCCCCGCGGCACATTATTTACCGAAACCGTGGCGCTGATAAATGGAATATAATCGAACGGATCGATCACCAGTCCGATGTATGGATGCGGGAGAGGGATAAAAGGAATAGGCGTATTCACAAAGTGAATATCGATGCCGATCACCGGTTTCAGGTGCGTGTTGGCTACGTACATAGAATAAGTTTTCTTTGTATCTAAACCTGGTTTTAATTAGTGCAGTATAGCAACTGTCTCAATGTGCAATTGCCTGCTATTTCCCGAAGGGAACCGATTGTTCAACGGTATTCTGAAATAAGGACTTAACGGAATGGTTGCCGTATTTTATTTCATCGGATGCATACTTAAGCAGGTGTTGTAAAATGGGCCTGATGTCGACCCTGCCCGATTCACAAAAGCGTATAAGATCGCCGAAGTAAACCATTTCGTCCCGGGCATCGGGGTCCATATTCCTTACCATAAACAACACCAGGCTAAGGGCAATGTATTCATGGCTGCCGGCCTGCAGGTTGGCTTCCAGTTCGTCGAACGTCGGCGTTATGTAGTTCTTTAAGCGCTGTGTGTCTTCAAGCAGGGCTGCCATGGCAGCCATATCTTTGAAATTATTACCGGCCAGCAGCTCCCCTATTGTTCGCCTGATATAAGCCAGTTCGGGTTCAATCGATCTTCGGTACTCCGATTCAATGGCCCGCATTTCTTCAACCCAGCCATCTTTGGTAAAATCGATCCGGCTTTCTTTTGCCCTTAACCCGTCGGCATATTTGTGAGTGATCTCTTCATCGATCAGCTCTATTTTCGATTTTACGGTGGTAATGTTTTCCATAGTGGTTTTTGATTGTTCTGTTATATCGTTAAGCCGGCTCGCCTGCATTTGCTTCCCTGATCTTTTTCTTCGTATAGTTTTGTTTCAGGTCTTCAACCGTTTTCTTCCAGCCGGCCCCATACGCAGCCGTCATTTTATCTGAAACAAGAGCGGCCAGTTCATCTTCTTCCTGTTGTTTGTATTGCACATACTCATAGGCCATAAAAGGATATTCAGATGCCTGGATCTCTTCTTCAGTAAGGCGGGCGGTGAGTTGTAATGCCTGGCGGCAGGCGTGTATCTTTTCTTCCTGCCAGTTTTTGTAGCTGGCAAACACCCAGGCTTTATAATAGGCAGAAACAGCCTGGTTGGTTAAACCAAACGCTACCGCTTCATCGCCGGCTTTCATAAACCATTGCAATGCCTCTTTTCTTTCTTTTTGGATCTGGCAGTCGGCTCCCTTATATGTATAATATTGCAGCAACATTGGCTTCAACGATTCATTACCGCCGGCAATTTCCTGTTTGCACAACCTGATGCCCGTATCGAGCAGTTCATTGATGCGTTCATGATCCCTGAAGTTGAACAGCATGCCGGCATAGGTGATATAAGCGGTGGCAAGCAGGCTTTTATCGCCTGTTTTCTTACCACTTTCAACGGCTTTATCGCCCCACTCGCCCAGTAATGATCTATTCTTTTTGTTGGCGGCCTCGCCCATTTCGAACATACATTTTCTGAAAAATGCGTAGGGATCGGTTGCAGCGCCGGCCGTAGCGATCTGCCTGATGGCCTCCTGCATGCGCAGGTCATGTGTAAGCGTTACGGTGTAATCATTGTACTGCTCAAACACATTACCCCAGAAGTTGCCATTTACATGATCGAATACCAACAGCCGGGCAGCCGGTGGTTTTATCAGTTCCATCCATTGCTGCAGCCATTGGTGAAACTGCACCGGGCTGCTCATTTGTTTTGGCAATACGCTGAAAACAAATTCGGCATCGGGCCGGTCAACGAATTGTTTGTAGGATTGTATCATTGCCGGCAAAAGCTCGTCGCATAACTTATAATCATTCTCTTCTACCGCTTTTCTGAATACCTGTACATCCCAGGTATTATTTATGCCGGCGCCAGCCAGCAATTTTTGTTGCTGCGGATCATCATATTCATGCAGCCAGTTTTGGAGTAATGCATGGCTATACGTTTTCACATTGCTGAACGGCGTATAAAAGAATACAAAAAGGTTATCGAGTTTTCCGTGCGGCGACGCTTCCAGCCGGCAGAACCCTTCGTACATGCGATGGTCTTCGGGTTTCAGCATCCAGCGGATAAGCGTATGGTGCGGCTGTACATTCTTTTTCCAAACCTGCACCATTTCATCGAGCCGAACGGTTATGGGATTGTGTTCATTCATTTTTAGATTGCTGAATTTTGTGACTCTAAATACGTGAAACGGCAAACCCCGGCTTCGTCGGGGCAGGCTGTGAAAAGCTGATATTTCATGGCTCGCTCTCAAACTTTACTCCCTGCTTTCCTCACTTCTCTCCTTTTCACCTTTATAAACGCTATCAACTTTTCAACTTTCCCTGTTAACCAGTCAACTCGTTAACTAACAATTCAGCTTCAGTTGTCCGCCCACAATGGTGGTCATCATTTTACCATTCGCTTCCATGGCGCCTTCCGATGCCATGCCTACTTTGGTTTTACCATATACATCCACTTCTACCGATGCGGCAACTGAAACCTTATTATCTGATGTTACATTAACCGCCGACTGGGAACCGACGTTCATTTCATTTGTACCGTACAGCGTAGCGGTTTCGGTAAATTGTCCATCGAGTACTTTTGAATTCATCGTTATCTGATCAACGGCTTCCATCGAGATCAGCTTCGTTTTGAACGTGATCTGGTTGGTAGCGTCGATAGTTACGGTATCGTTTGATTTTACAGTGATGTTTCCTGCGCCGTCGATAAGAATACTGTTGCCTCCTTTGTCTTCAATGAACACACTGCCATCCTTATCGTTCATAATTAATTTAGTACCGCTGCGGGTTTGCAGGGCTTTTACATCATTACCGGCATTGGCGAAGCTGTTGCTGGCTTTGCTGTTATATACACTGCCTATCATATAAGGCTTGGTGGCACTGCCGCCTTCAAAGCCAATGATCACTTCCTCTCCTACTTCAGGCATAAAGTACATGCCTTTATCCTGGCCGCCATGCGCACTGGTAACCCTGATCCACGGTGTTTTCTCGGCGCCGTTCATCCAGTGAAATTTAACCCTGATGCGGCCTAACCCTTTGGGATCGAAATTATCGGTAACAACGGCGCTTTGCGTTTCTGAAAAAGGCATTCCCGGTGATTTTACAGGCGGCATTTTTATACCTGCCGGAACTGCCGTAAAGTCGTTATTGTAATTGCCATGTCCGTCGAAATAATGGCTCACGGAAAGCACCGTATACTCGCCATAATTTTCACCTGCCAGGCTGTACAGGTTATTGCCCTGTACATTGATGGTGCCGCCTATTTTTACTCCCGGATGAGCGCTGCTGCCCGAGAAACGCACGGTATTACTGCTTTGCATAGCCGTGCGGATGTTGATAGCGTCGTCAACCTGTTTTTTATTACTTACAAAATTGTTGTTCCAGTATTTGGGCTGGGTGGCATATACATCATTGCCGGCCTGAAAAACATGTTTGCCCAGGTCGTTGAGACCGGCCCTGCCTTCTATGCCTTGCGGCGTACTGTTGTATACTTCGGTATTGAGGTAATCGTAAGCCATCATCTGGCCGCTGGCGGGTTGTGCCTGAAGTGCCATACTGAAACGGCTGATATTGCTGCCGAAAGTAAGGGCGGTAGCTTCTGAAGATTTAAGCGCGCCAATCTGCAACTGGTTGCCATCATAAAACAACCACTCGCCATAGCTGGCGCAAAGGAAGTTGAGGAACTGCCAGGCGGTTTGTTTGTATTGCACCGTATAGGCCAGCGTTTCAGGGTATGATGGCGCTACCTGCGCCTGCAACAGGTTTTGCGGAAAGTGTTTCAACACATCCTGTGCAATGTTCTTGATGGCTTTTTTCTCCCAGCTTTTGCTGTGGGGGCCATTATCGAGCACGATGGTGGGACTGGTTCCTGAAATGACGATATTACCGGTATGACCACTGAAGCGGTCGGCTTCAATCTGCATCACAATGCCCCTGAATTGTAAACCGTTTCCTGAAACGGGCGTATTGAATGATGCCTGGAGAATACCACCGATCAGGTTGCGTGAGGAGGTGAGCATGCCGCCGTCCATTCCTTCGAGCGCTTCGGCCGGACAAACCAGCCGGAAGTAGTGGTGGTCAAAAATATTTTGGGTTAGCTGAAAAGAGGTGATCTGTTTTATAGGAGTTCCGGCAATGGTTATATTGCTACTAATTAGTTGGGCCATAAAAAATGTTATGTCGTTTATGGTTGAAAATCGTGAAACGGGAAACGGGAATACAGCTGCCTACTTCACGCTGCAAGCTGCAAGCAAACACTATGAGTGCTATGCTTTATATCCTTTTTCATTTCTCTGTTTTTCATTTTTAATTTCTCATTTTACTGCGGCCAGTTGTTTTTGAACTTTGATTCATTCAGTTTTACTTCTTTGGCGCTGAGAATTATCTGCACCTGCATAGGACTTTCACTGTTGTGATCATAGGTTTCATAATAATCAACACAGTGCGCATCGCTAAAATTGAGCGTTTTTAATTTACTCATATTATCACGGCGATAAAAGGTGATGGTGCCGCTCTTGGTTTGGGTGGGACTAACCATCCAATCGAAGAGGCCGGTAGTGCCATTACTTTCAACCACCAGTGTAACAGCGCCGCCTTGCGGAATGGCAGTTGGCTTGCCTGTTCCGTCAGTGGCCTGTGAAAAGCGAAATGCACAATGCAGAATATTCATTTCTTCGCCATCTAAAGAAAGTTTTGCTATAAATGACATGGAATATTTGATTAGTATTTAATGATTGACATGGCGCTTAAATGTATAAAGGGGAGCCACCCCGGTCCTTACCGGAACCGGGATGCCCCTCCCTTTAAACAAAATAATGATGAGATATTATACCCATTCATTTTCATGTTTGCCGGTGCCCAGTTCAATTGACTTGGCGCTCAGCGTAAATGATTCTGTAACGGGGCTATCGTTTGCGCCGTCGAAATTTTCACGATACTCAACGAGGTAAGCTTCACCGAATTTCAGTTCTTTCAAAGTGGCGTTGTCGTCACGTTTGACGAACACAATGGAGCCGTCTTTACGCTCGAAGTTGTTGGTCATCCACTCGAAGAAGGTAGTATCGCCTGTAGATTCAACTGTTAGTTGAATCTTGCCGCCACGAGTGATAGATGAAGGACGACCGGTTGCATCGGTTTCCTGTTTCAGTGCGTAAGAACATGCAAGAACATTCACATCCTTGCCAGCCACTTTAAGTTTTGCCTTAAATGACATAATTAATGGTTTTGAAATGATTAAAAAATGGTATATAGACCTAAATAATAAAAAACGGATCCTGGTGGCAACACATCGGGGCATTGCCATAATACTAATTGCTAATGTGGTATTGATCCCTGGAGTTAAACGGTATTGCAAAACACTCCTGTTCAGCGTCATTGATATGATGCTGTCAATTGCTACTACAGATGGGTTATCCGTTGAATTTAATCAGGGACGCGGGGGTGCCGTTTGGGGTGTGATATGGATTTTAAGCGGGTTTTTAGCAGTGTGTGCAAAGACTATTTATCCTGCTCGTATTTGGACGACCATTCAGTTTTATCGGCATCGTCTCCTTTCTGCCCTTCCAACTTGATCATAAAAGTTTTTGCGGGGAAATACGGTTTCAGATGAATGTCGAGGTAAATGCGGTCTTTTTGATTGGGATCCTGTTCAAACCGCTTTATAGTAAAGTTTTCAATCAATTTATTGGGACCGGTAATGCCATCGAGAAATTTAACGATCTGGCCATTCAGCTCCTTACGGGTCGATGCGTTAAAGTTTTCAAAAGCACGACGGTTAAGGAAGTCCATCATAACTTTTGTAACGTAATCAAACACCCGCACAACCGAATAGGTTTGCAAACCCAGGTTGTCGCCATTGAACAATGTTTTGGCAGAGAATGCCATCACCTTGCCATACTCTTTCACCATGGGAATAAGCCCCAATTTCTCGAGGCTGGCTATTTCGCTTTTCTTCAGATCGAAACGAACGCCATCCACTTCATTGATGCCGCCGAATTTTTTACCGGCTGTTACCTGTGACATCAGGGTTTGATAGATCTTTCCGGCCAGTGCTGCAGACGGCGGAACCAGCAGATCGTCTTCTTCATCAATTTCTGCAAAACGCCCGCGGCCTACCAGCCAGTTACAGGCCATGATCACATTGGAGCGATAAGGATCGCCGCCGGTGAGATTGGCTGCTTCGAACAATTCCATAACATCATCGGGTGAATCAAGGTCTTCGAAATCGGTTACCAGCATCACCTTATTTTCGTAGGCGATCTTTGCCCATTTCTCTACTACCTTATTGCTGCCGAGATAGCCGGGTAATATCAATATGCTATAGTTATTCCGTAAGTCGAGCCTGTCGTAATTATCAACCAGTTCGTTGTGAATTGCGTCGATAAAACGGGTATTGTCGAGGTCGCGGATCTGATCGGGATCAGCATTCATTACCGATACGTTTTTGACCCTAAGGCTTTCCGTGTTTTTGAAGAAGAGGGCTACCGAGCGGTATGATCTTTCCAATTGTTCGGTTTCTTTAACCGCCGCTTTCAGGTTCTTTTTCAAAACCTGGCCGGCCTGTTCTGAACGCAGATTACAGGTTTCGATCATTTGTGCGGGATCATCGGAACTTTGCAGTACATCGAGCCAGAGTTTCAATGTTTTTTTAAGTGCAGTACGTTCTTCTTTTTTACTGCTCTCTTCGAGGAAGATCTTCTTGCGGGCCTTTCTTTCTGGATTTATATTCTGCACGGCATCGATAGCTGATTCAAGCAGATCAAATCCTCCGAACTTCGCAAGTCCCTGCACACTGTTTTCCAGTTGTTCAGCTGGCTGCAACGCCTCTTTCAGCGCCGCCTCCTGAGAAAGGGGTTTAATGGATTCAGTACTCATGATAACGTTTTAATGATAAATGATTAATGGATGTTACCTGGCTGATTCAAGTTCCTGTATAAGTGATTGTAAAGCTTTAATGATACTTTCCTTTGTGTCAGCATTGGCGAGCGCCTGTTTCAGCAGTTTGTTTGTCTTTAGCTGCCTGATGATCTTTTGATACTGCAATTGCTGCATGTTCACATCGCCCAGGTATTCGCTTTGTGCAATAATACCTTTTGCGCCAAAATCGGCCAGACCTTTAAAATGAAGGGTTTCGCGGCGTATGGCGCCATCCTCGGTTTCAAAGGTCATGTCTACCTTAGGTTTGAAGTTTTCAAACACATCGTCAATGCCTGTAAGGCCCTCTACTATCTGAGGTTTAACCGGTGGGTCGTGCGTGAGTTTTTCTGCGAGCAATACTCGATTTTGTGGAATGTCTGCAAAGGCTTCGAAGGCATCCGTTTTTACTTCCGTGCCGCCTATTCCGTAAGGCTGAATGCTCATGATAGATATTTTTGGTTTTCAGAATAAGTCCTGCTCTCTGTAACGAGTAATCGAATATAATTTACGAATAAAATGGTTTGACGGATTGGATATCAGACAAAAAATCAAAAAAGGATTTGGCAAATTTCATTCCCAAAAAACAATGAATCAACATTAATGATCAAAAATCCCCAGTAACCCTTTCGTAAAACCACTCGTTGAACTCATTTTCTATCTGCCGGTAACAATGCAAAATAAATTTGCATATTTACGTTAGACCGTATGACAATTCATATAAAGTTAATGTTGCATTCTGTTGATAATTTGAGAGGGGGCATTACAGTTAGTTATTCACATTTTCATCGACACCATATCTTCACGCACTTTCCGTTGGTACATGTGTTAACTATGTTCAGGATATTTTCATACCCACTCACCTTAATTGCCCCATACAAATTCACCGTTCGCATCTACATCCAATGTTAAGGCAGTTGCGCCGTTTACGCCTGCTTCGCCGCTGATGATCTTGCGCGATAAAGGCCGCCGCAGGTTATTCCTGATAACACCCGCCAATGGCCTTGCTCCATATTGTGGTGCAAAGCCCAGCGTTGCTAATAACTTTTTAGCACTATCGGTGAGCTGCAGGGTAATACCCTGTTTATCGAGCGAACCGTACAGGCTGCGCAATTGAATATTAAGTATGCGTTCCACCATGTCGTTCGTCATGGGGGCGAACGGACAGATCTCCGTTAACCTTCCCAGGAACTCGGGCCTGAAATTGCTGCTCATGATCTCCATCAATTGTGTTGAAGTAGGCACCTGTTGTTTACTAAAGGAGTCAACTACAAACTGGCTGCCGATGTTGGAGGTGAAAATGATGAGCGCATTGGAGAAATCTCCCTCCTTTCCCAGTTTATCGTGCAGTTTGCCTTCATCCATGATCTGTAGAAAGATATCGAACACCGACTGATGCGCTTTTTCAATTTCATCGAACAGCACAACCGAATATGGCTGCTGCCTGATCTTGTTGATCAGTAATCCGCCTTCTTCATACCCTACATAACCCGGAGGCGCACCGTATAATAAAGCGGCCGAATGTTCTTCCTTGAACTCCGACATATCGAAGCGGATCATAGAGGCTTCATCCTGGAAAAGAAAATCGGCCAGCGCTTTGGCCAGTTCCGTTTTACCCGTACCCGTAGGCCCCAGGAAGAAAAACGAACCAATGGGTTGACCAGGTTTTCCAAGACCCGCCCTTGATTCAAGTATCGCTTCACTAACAGACCGGATGGCATGGTCCTGCCCTATTACCCTTTGTTTCAGCATCTCTTCCATTTTCAACAGGCGCTCTTTTTCCTGCGCCTGTACCTTGCCAATAGGAATGCCTGTTTTATGGGCAACGATGGCTGCTACATCCGACTGGCTGAGCGTTTGCCGGTCATCAGCCGCCATTGTGGATAATGCGTCATATGCCGCGTTTAAATAACCGATGAGCGCTTTCGTTTCGCTCATTTGCATGGGGTCGGCTTCCGATCGTACTGCCGCCCATAAGATGGGACTGACCTTGTTCCGCAACTGGCTGTAATGCCATTTCCAGTCTTCTTCCGTATGTTTCCCTTCTTCATTTTTCATTTCATCATATGCGGCCTTCATTTCCGTCACTACCTGCATACCGGTATCTCTCGCAAGCCGCAGGGCTGCCATGGAATGATCGGCCAGGTCAATGGCGGCATCGGGCAGGCGGCGGTCTTTTACATATCGTTTGGCAAGGCGAATAGCATCCTGCAGGGTTTCATTATCTACCTCAATAGCATGGTGTTTGCTGTAATGCGGCATGATCATTTGCATCATGCGGAAGGTAGTGGCCACATCCGGCTCTTCTACCTGTATCACATCGAAGCGCCGTGCAAACGCTTCATCTTTTTCAATATGTTTACGGTATTCTTCGAGCGTGGTGGCGCCTATAACGGTGAGTTCACCACGCGCCAGTTCCGGTTTCAACAGGTTGGCTGCCCCGGCCATGGCGCCCTGTTTATCCATCAGCACATGCATTTCATCGATGAACAGGATGGCTTTATCAAATTGCTTTATTTCCTGTATGATATTCTTTAACCGCTCCTCCACTTCGCCTTTATACGAAGCGCCGGCGGCCAGTGCGCCATTATCGAGTTCAAATACCTGTGCGGTTGCCAGGAAGCGCGGTACTTTCTTTTCTTCTATAGCCAGTGTAAACCCGTCAACCAGGGCCGACTTCCCAACACCGGGCTCACCAATGATGAGCACATTGGGTTTCGACCGGCGGCCAAGGATCTCCGCCATCGCCCTTATTTCCTTATCGCGGCCGGTGACAGGATCTATTTTACCGGCTTTTGCTCTTGCATTCTTATGAGTACAGTATTTCAACAAAGCCTGGCTGCCGCCCTGCTTTGGCGCACCATTGCTATTCCCGGTAATGTTATTTAAGGTGGTTTCTGCTACGCTTTGCTGCAGCAGTTCATGCCGCTGAACGGGAAAGGTTTTCAACTGCTCATAACTGAACCCAACACCGGGTGTACTCAATGCTGCCAGTACATGCACTGCCTCCAGTTCATCGCTGCCGCTTATAACCCGTATGGTATCGGCTTCTTCCATCACGGCTTTTACCGGTTCATCGGCTGTGAGCGTATCATCGAGGCGGGTGGCTTTGGGTAATGTTTCCATCCGTACATCGGCCCACTCTTCCAGGTAATAAATGTCTTTGTCAAGTTGCTTCAACAGGGTTTGCAGTCCCGCATCTTTATGTAGTAATGCTTTTAATAAGTGAGGCGGTGCTATATGCGGATGCATATTTTCCCGGGCAATAGCCTGCGCTATGTGGTTCATTCGCTTGAACGAGTCGGATATGGTGGCGCCTAAAAGTTGGTCAGTCATTATTATTTATTGAAATTAACTATTATTGATTTCTGATTTCGAGATTTAGTGATTTCGTGATTTACTTTAATGCCAGGTTTGCTATGAATGTATGTCTATGTATTTCCAAATCTCAAAATCTAAAAATCCCGACATCTCAAAATATACCCAGGAACCCCTGTTTCATTTTAAGACTTACATTCAACCCGATCAAACAATTGGTTTCACTGCTCTTTATTTGCTGCACGTTCAGTTGTTTGATCTTTTTGTCTGCCTTGATGGAGCTGAGCTTATTACAGAACTGGGTAAAAGTTATTTCCGTTCCATTCAAACTAACAGGCACATTCAGGTTATTACAGAAGTACGGACCAAAATTCTCTGCCGTCAGGTAATTATTCACTACGCCCCGCAGCTTGCTTTCCAGTTCCTGTTTGCTGATGGTTACACCCTGTGGTTTGGCCGGTTCCGCAACGGCAGGCTGCGGGTGGCTTTGTTCTTCAAGAGTTGGGCTTTGCGGTTTGGCCGGCACTACGATAAAGGCCGGTTGCTGGCGGGCCGGTACACGCGCATTCGACCTGGAAGGCGCCACGGTTTTATCGTTCACATACACTTTACATACACCCAGTTGTTTGGGATCGCCGTTAAGCACCAGTGAGATCGTTTTCAAACCGGGCGTTTTGTATACATAACTGGCGGTTGACGATGTGGCGTCTATACTGGCTGTTTCGCCAAAACGCCACTCCCAGCTATGAGCGCCGGCGGTTGTATCCTGGAAAGTTACCGTTTTGCCTACCTCGGCCACCTGCGGACAAACGAACCGTGGCATCAGCATGGGATTGTCGAGCCTGGGCGCTTTGGTAATGTAAATGGTCTTATACTCGGTGCATTTGCCGTTCACCGTTAAGGCTACGGTATATTCGCCCGGCTGGTTATAGGCATGCACTACCGAACTGATGTTTGTCTGGCTGCTTTCATTATCGCCAAAATCCCACTCGAAGTCTTTTGAATAAAGCGCGTCCGTTTCGAACCGGATGGGCTCATCGGTGCGAAAGAAATTTGCTTTTGCCTTTATATGAAAATCGAAACAATGTTCGTAATTCTTGTATTTGAACCCGGTTATCACCAGGCCCAGCAAAGCCGTAATGATCATGGCGAGAATGACCTTTTCGTCAATATAAGCCAGCGGTAATTTTTTATTTTCCATAATTTTACTTTTGCATACACGTTTATGGCAGTCGTGAAACGTGAAACGGTCCCGCCTGACGCGGAATGAAAGGCTCGCTGGTTGTAAGATTAATTTACGACCCTTGCACTATCCGAAATGTTTGCCGATTGCCGTACTCATTGTAAACTGTATTTAGAAATACTATGAAACGATTATCTTTTTTATCATATGGTTTTGGTTTTTTTCTGTTGATGCTGGCATCGTGCTCGGGCTCGCGTAAAACTACCAACCAGTACGAAACCATTGTAGTGAAACCTGCCGATCCGGCGCCCAATGCCAGGGCTGAAACGAAACTGATGGCCAAATACGCGGCCTGGTTAAAAGTGTCGCCCGACAGCCTTTCCAATGTGGTGCTGTACGCCTTTATCGACAAGTGGCTGAAAACCCCTTACAAATACGGCGGTATCGATGAAAAGGGGATCGACTGTTCGGGCTTTATCCAACGCCTTTTGAATGATGTGTACAACATTCAGGTGCCCCGCACATCGGCGCAACAGTTCTTTACAAAAAATGTGGAGGCGTTCCATGATAAAACTTATTTTTCTGAAGGCGACCTGGTTTTCTTTTGCACAGTGCCCGGCAATCCCATTTCTCACGTTGGCATGTATCTGAAGAACCGGTATTTCATCAATGCTTCCACTTCCAGCGGCGTAAGCCTTGCCAACCTCGATGATCCTTACTGGAAGAAACGTTTTGTGGCTGCCGGCCGGGTTCGTATAGTGAACAAACCTGCGGCCACTAATAAGAATCAACATCAAACAAAGAGCGCCAGACAATAGGCAATGGCAAATAAGCAATAGGCAAATTGGAAGCTCGCGAATAATTGTAAAGTCTGAAGTCCGGCAACCCTTGCCAATAGGCAATTGCATATTGCCTATTGACTTAAAACCCGGCTGCATTACTTGCTCTTCTCAACAGGTCGATATCACGGCGGGCCTGATCAAGATCGCGCTGGGTTTGTTCATACTTCGATTTATAATCATCCAGCTGTTTGGGTAAATCGCCCATACTTACCACTTTATTGGTAGCATCCTGGTAACGCAGGTACAGGTCGAGCACATTTTTATTCATCCTGCTGTACATACTGCTGTCCTTGTATTGCAGGTCAGTGAGCTCTCGCAGTTTGGCCGCTATCTGCTGGTTCAGGTACATGCTGTTAACGCCCGGTTGCTTCAGCGAATCGATCAGCACTTTTGCCTGGTCCATGCTGGTAACAAATCTTTCCTGCGCAATACTCTGATTGCGGTAACGGGTCACCTGCTCGCGCAGTACATCATTCTCTTTGAAAGGAATGCGCATATCGAAATAAATAGCTCCTACAATGAGCCAGACGGATATAATGAAAAAGAACAAAAACTTCAAAAATGCACGGTTCCTTTCCCTGTGGTTTAATACGGTTGGCATTTTCTATTGGTTTAAATATTGTTTCGGTTATTAATCTGCAAGAAAACTTCTTCTTTTCTTTACCGGCGTTGCTTCGGTTTGCGGTACCAGCACCTGTTCTTTTACGAATATGCCGCTCTCCTTTTTCTTTCCAATGTATTCGAGTCGTGCAAGGCTGGCGAACAGCAAAGAAATGATCTGGGTGAACCGCAATACCTTATCAAGCGCATCATTGATGTCTAAATGATTGTATTGATAGCTGCATAGCGTGGTAATGGCCGATTCCAGTTCGCCCTGGCTTACGCCGCACCATTCGGTACAATAGCTGATCAGTTCATCTTTGCTGGTGCCGGTATAAAAATCAATGGTGTTCTTTATCAGCCGGGCCATACCGGTTACCGCGGTGATCATAAACACGGGCGGCTGATAGATATAGGCCAGTTTGAAATTGCTGTTCTGGGTTGCCGTGAACAGGCTCAGGTTCTCGCATATTTTGTAAATAGCATCGGCCAGCTCGTTCTGCTGTTTTTTCTGTAAGATCTTTTGAATGATCTGCAGGGCGTATAATTCCATTTGTCCAAAGAACTGCTCCAGGCCGGCGTGTACTTCCAGCAATTCAAAATGGCTGTTCACGGCCGTACAGGGCGGAATGTAGTTATCGACCAACCTTACTACCTGGTCATCGATCGTCACCTTCCCTACCGGCACCTGGAATTCGCCCAGCGAAACAGCGCTGGTTTCCTGTGCAGGCAACAATGTGAGATGATATACAGGCATGGTGAACGGCATGCGTGGCGGCGTTTCTTTTGGGTCGGCTGTTCCAAACGGTACGCGCTCATACGGGTCAACGCTTAACACCACATAGTAACTGGCCGAGCGGTCTTTCAGTTCACTGAATGGCACCTGTAAACCCGGTATACCGGCCGACAACTGCTGACCGGTCAATGAAGTATCGGTATCGAACTCCATTACATAACCGCCGCGGGAAATTGCCCGGCAGCGTTGTATGCGCAGGTGTACGGTTTGTTCATTATCTAACGACAAAAATAATTTGGCAGAGGTATGATGCCGGTCGATCACAGGCAGCAACCCATAATTGTGTTCGTTCAGAAAACTGCTTACGGTATGGGCCTGGCGGTAAGTGAATGCATTGTCCTGGGCAATAAAATGTGTTTTATTGATCTTCATTCCATCAACCCAATTCACCGGTAAATATTCACGACTTGACTGCATGCTTAATTATTTTATTTGGTTCTAATCTCAATTTTCTACAATGCGGCTGCAAACAATGACATCATTTTCCCTGATGCGGTTCAGGTAAATAGTTTTATCTGCATCCATGTAAGTGGTTAGTATGGTATACCATTTGGGTTTTTTATAGAACATCCAGCCATGGGGTTTGCCTGTGCCATTGGAGAACATGATCTGTCCCTGCGGATGCCGTTCATTGTAATCGTTTATAAAGTAATAGAACAGTTCGCCCAGCTCCATATCAACCGGGGCCTTGGCCCTGAAGTTGGTGAAGAAGCTGTCGTTCCCGTTTTTCTGAAATTCAAAACTGATGAGCAGCATATTCTTCAGTTTGCTTTCTTCAGGATCTTCCATGGGCTCATGTACCGGGTAATACCATTGGTTAAATACTTTGGGCGGAATGGCCAGCGCGGTAAGAAAGGTATGCCATACAAACAATGGAATAATAAAGAACAGGGCCGAGAACATCATCGGGATCTCCAGTCCTTCGCGGTTCTGCCAGCGGTAGGTGAGCATATAACAAATGGAACCTGCAAGCAGGATGACAATGGTAAAAATGAAATCGGGCAGAAATGATTGTTTATCCTTACCCCAGGGCATTTTTCGTTCCATCATATAAACATGCAGACTGCCGTATAAGAGAAACAATACCTGGAAGAAGATAAAATACCGGTTATAACTTGCAAAGAAACCGGCTGCAATGAACAGGCCTGTAAGGGCAAAAACTGCCACAGAAATCAACAGATACCAGATAGCTTTTTTGCTGAATGGTTTAAAACTGTTACGGATCTTCCTGGCAAAAACACTGATGAGCGCTGAAAAGCTGATCAGGCCTATTCCCAAATAAAGTAACAATCTGTTCAATTCCGGTGATAACATAAGGTTAATTTGATTAATGTGCTAATTTGATAATGTGATAATGGAATACAAATACAAAAAACAAATGAAATACAAACGCAAATAAAAATTCAAATACAAATTCATACAACAAATACTATACGACTATAAAACGGCGTAACCGAGTATCGGGCTTTCATCCTGGCTCAATTCAACAGGCGCCCGTGAACGGTCGACCTCTACCTCAATTAGTATATCTGCTTCAAATGGTGCGAAATAATTATTGAATACATTCAGCAACAGGTCATTGTCGCCCCCGGTTACATAGTCAACCGGTTTTGAATGTTGCAGGGGCCCGATGACGTATTGCAGGCAGGGATAGTCTTCATTGAAAGTGTGGCCGCACACCATGTCATTACCCAGCTCGCCCATACCCAGTTCACTGGCAGTTGCGGGGGCTTCGCAAGCCGGTGGCTGCACTATCGAGATGGTCACACTTTCCTGCAGCAGTATTTGCAGGCAATCCTGCATCAACGAAAGATCGCCCGCAATGGCATGCGCATAGGGCAATAACAATACCAGCAACATGGCCGACGTCTTATTCAGCTCCGCGGGAAATTCCCAGAAAGTGAAAAAGTAATCGTTCAGCAATCCGTTGTTTATACCGGCCAGGATGTTCTCTTCCTGCTGTTCTATCATCACCTGCTGCCTGAAAAAACTATTCTCTATCGGCTGAAAAAATTTCCTGGCTGCCTGTTCTTTCTTTTTGTCTATACGGCTTTGAGCCGCCAATTCCGTTGCAGCGCTACCGGGTTTTGCCGTATATGACTGATGGAACAGCCCTTCAGGCACCAGGTCGTACAGGCCTGAACGTGATAACCGTAATTGAAGCAACTGAAACAGGTGGGAATCTTCTATCTTGTTTACATCGTACAGGTCGGGACGGTATTCACGAACAAAACGCCCGTCGTGCATGGCTACAAAATCTTCTGTATGCAGGTGGTTCTGTAATGCCTGGTTTACCAGCGTTTCGGCCTTTATATCGTACAGGCGGGCCGACAGTTCGTTATAAAAATTCTCTATAGCAACTTTCCGGGTCATTTGTTAATGTGATAATTCGATAATGTGATAATTTGACAATGAATACAGTTCGTGCCGTACGCTTTCTTTCCTTTTTTAATTTCTCATTCTTCCTTTTTAATTTTTCATTTCCTTTCACTTCGACATTCAATATTCGATATTCAACATTCAGATCTCCTGTTCAATAAAAACCCTGAACGGCGTTAGTCCTGCAGACTTCCGGGACAACTTCAACACCAGGCTGTCTTTCCAGTACTGTAACTGGTTTTTCTCCCGGGCTTCCATATACTCTTTGCGGTTCAGCTTTATGATTACATCAATGGTGCGGGTAAAACCCTGCGATGTTTGCCGGGGCACCATTACGCCCTTGCTCACTTCAATATGCCGGGCAATATCACCCAGCTGAAGGCGGCAGAATATTTTGATGTCCTCGAGGCTTACAAGGCGCTCACGCGATAACAAAGCCGATTTATAAGCCGTGATGCTTTCAGAAGCGCTTAACCGGTTGCGGCCGCCAATGGTCGTTGTTACCAATGAACAATGGGTCTGGTACAATTCGCTGGTATTATAGGTTTGCAGCGAGGTGCCGGCCTTTATATCATTACCCTGCTCGCCGTTGGTGCTCCACCAGGCAACGGTAAGGTTACTGAAATACTCATCTTTTTCCTTGCGTACTACCAGGAAGGGCGTATACTCGCGGTTCAGTTCCCGGGTGATCATTTGCTGCTCGAGTTTATAAATGGTCTGTTGCAACTGTTTCAATTCGCTTGAAAGAAAATCGCGCCCCAAAATTGAAAAAGCCGCGCTTTCATCACTTAACAGCTGAACTATGTTCTCGATGATCATGGTGGCGTCGCGTTCGTCGAACCGGCCAATTCCTCCCTGCCGCAGGATCACCGTAAGTTTTTCCTGTGCGTTCTTTTCGATGTCCCGTATATTGTATACGTTACCATCCGAATCGGAGATTTCCTGCAGGTCAAAAAATATGTCGTCTGAATACATAGGAATAATATTCAACATATCGCGCATGGAGTGCACCTTTTCATTCAGCTCGCAGTTCAGCACCGGAAAACAGTTCACATGGCAAACAACATCCTGCAGTACCGCGGTGGAAATATTCTCCGGGAACCGGATCTTTACCCAGTGCACATTATCAGCCTGTAATGCCTGCAATTCTTTTTTATCGAATGCCTGCAACAGTTCAGCAGGCCAGCCGCTGTTTTCGGTTATGGCGGAACCGGTATGCCGTAGGGTGACAAACTTCGGTTTATAGTAGGCGTTCACAAATTCCTTCAGTTTCCAGGCCGCAGTATTTTTTCTTATAAGGAGCTGCTCTATATTGAGGTACTCACCGCTGATGTTATCCTGGTTGTAGCCTGGTACTACCTGCAATTCCTGCGGGCCGTAAAACCAGCGGGTTTGGGAAAGGT
Source organism: Niastella populi (assembly GCF_002078015.1). Classification (GTDB taxonomy): domain Bacteria; phylum Bacteroidota; class Bacteroidia; order Chitinophagales; family Chitinophagaceae; genus Niastella; species Niastella populi. Next base: position 207,784 of record NZ_LWBP01000199.1, read on the forward strand.
TTTGATAGAACAGTTCTTTGTGTACTTCATTTTTTATTTCAAAAAAGAATTGGCTGTTATCGAGGCTGAAACGCTGGCCTGCCAACCCGATCCATAATACCCGTTGTTCCAGTTCCTTACCGGGAAGGCAATGGGTGATCACTTCTTTCGAGGTCATTTCGCGGTACCGGAACAGTTGATGCCCGGTTGCCAGGTAATTGACGGCGGTTGTATTTAATTGAAATGAGCCGGTAGGTGCGAAGAAAATGTCTTTATAGCCTGTGCCGGTAGATTCATACGATACCCCGGTTCTTTGTGAACAGAAGAACTGATCGCTTTCCTTAAGCCAGGCAATATCTTCTACCGTTTTGGCATGGATCACCGCATGTGCAGGCAGGGGGCCGCACAATACTTCGGGTGATAATAACTGCACCATGCGTTCGAGTAAGCGCGCGCGCGATGCATGTATTTCGTTGGAGATCTTTTCGAGTTCCAGGGCACAGGCCGAAAAAAGTACATTCACCAGCGGGTCGAACGATGATTCCGTTTCATCTTCCGGGTATCCCCACAGGCGTGCAGCCGTTTTCATCATCCGGTTCTTTATCTGCTCCCGATTTTCCATATATAATTTTATTCGCTATTTTTTTGCCTCATGCCTAATGGCGAAGGGCTGAGTTTCCTATTTCTGATTTTGAGATTTAGGGATTTTGAGATTTCATATAGTTCAGCATGCAGACAAATCCCAAAATCTAAAAAATCACAAAACCCCGAAATACGTAAACGTTAATGTTTATGCTAATTAATCACGCTACTAAAAAGGCCGGTTAAGTATACACTAACTGTATGATAGCGGGCTCACAAAAAAGCTGTCGCGGAAAGTAATGTCTTCGCTGGTAGCAGTGAGTCGGCCGGTTATATTAATGTCGAGGCGTTTTTTTACACGCCGTTCCGTTGAAATGGCGTTCACTTCTTCCTGTTTAACCAATACATCAACTTTGATCCCATCCAGTCTTTTTTCATGTTTGCGAATGGCCTTTAACAGCGATTCTTTCATCCATTCCTGTTGGCGGGTGCGGGAAGTAAGATTATCAAAATCATGGTCCCAGATGGAGTTGCCATAATCGGCATCGCTTTGCATTTCACCAAAGGCGGTGGTAATGATCAGGTGCAGATGATGACCTACGGATTGCTTCAATGTACAACCCGGATGCTCTTTCTTTTGCATCAGTAATTCCGGGTCCAGTGGTAATGTGTAATACTTAAGCCGCATGATCTGATAAATTAATGTAACGTAACGGGTAAGACGAGTTTACGCAACCAGTGAAGCGTGTCAAAAGGGGAATGTCTTGATCATGCTCTCAGTGCAGCAAAACGAAATTAATACAAAATAATATTCCTGCGAATATATTTTATTACCAATTTACGTGCCGTTTGGATGAACGGATGTTTAAATTAAAATAAAAAATTGAAATTGGTGTAAAATTTGTTGCCAACCAGGTGTTGATTTCTGATTTTGAGATTTCATCAGGGTTGTAGCCTTCTCACAAATCCCGAAATCGTAAATCTGCGTTAATACCCACTTACCATAATCAAAACCTTTCTCTATGAACCATAAGTATATTGTAGTAGGTATAGACGGCACGGGCTCCCGTGAATGGATGTACCAGGATGGAAGCAACAGCAGCACTTTTAAATTTATCAGGGATGTACACTACGGCGCTATGGATATAGACCGCCGCTGGTTCCATGGCCCTTCCAATACGGTAACGGGCAGCGATAACATACCCATTTTACAGGAAGCGCTTGCATTCATTTACCAACGTATCAATATGTTGTTCCCCGCCACCCGCACGCGCTCCGTTAAACCGCTCGAACTGTTCGATGTAAACAGCTGTATGCAAAACCAGGAGCGTTCAAAATCGTACCAGATGGAACGCCGGGGTTTTCACTCCCCTGCCCGCGTACCAGTCCTCGTTACCGAAAACATGCTGTTGAATCAGCCGCTTACTACCGATGACGTACGCGTGGTATTGATAGGCCACAGTCGCGGTGGTTTGGCCGTTACCGCACTGGCAAGGATGTTGAGCCCGCTTGTGCGGGTTTATTTTATGGGTTTATATGATTCGGTCGACCGGCAGAATTGCCTCGATGGCATGAAGGTGGAGAATGTAAAATTCGTGGCGCATGCACGGCGGCATCCCGAAGTCAGATCACGCACTTATTTCAGTAATACCTCACTTAAATACATAGGTGTAGACCACGCTGAAGAACGTTTCTTCTATACTTCGCATGGCGGTATCGGCGGCTCGTTTATTACCGATAAAAAAGAAATGTCATTCTTTGGCGATTCTTCCTGCCTGGCCACCATTACCGCCCCCACAGAAGATGGCGGCACCATGGAAATGATCAACAATCCGAAACTGGTTAAAAAGCTGGGTAAGAAAATGGATCAGATCTGTACCGATGGCAGTTCGGATGCGGACGAATTCATTCGCGCACAGGCCCGGAAGTACGGGATCCCTGTCGCTTAGTGTATCTAGGTCAGAAGACCGTTCAATTCAATTACATACCCACACAAACGTTATCCGGAGAACCGGCCTACCACCTTTGTGTAAACCGGCACACGTACCTTTTTCCGAATCAGGTATATTTGTTGAAACCTATCGGCATGTTACCCATCAACGACCTCCTGCTTTTCGCCCTCGCTGCATTCGGACTGGTAATTAGTCCGGGCCCCAATATGATCTATCTTATTTCTCGTTCCATTACCCAGGGACGAAAAGCCGGCTTGATATCACTGGCCGGTGTTATTTGTGGTTTCCTCTTTCATATCATTATGGTATCGTTTAGCCTCACAGCCGTGCTGTTCACTATACCCTATGCCTATACTATTTTAAAAACGGCCGGAGTAATTTACCTGCTGTACCTCGCCTGGCAGGCTATAAAACCCGGCGGCAAAAATGTGTTCGAGCCGCGTACCGATCTCAAACCCGATGCGCCCGGAAAATTATTTCGTATGGGATTTTTTACCAATGTGCTCAATCCCAAAGTGGCTGTTTTCTATTTAAGCTTCTTCCCCCAATTTATAAAACCAGCTTATGGCGATGTGTTCACCCAAAGTTTTAGCCTCGGTATCGTTCAGATCATGGTAAGTTTTACCATCAATTTCATTATCGTGCTGCTGGCTGCCCGTGCAGCCCGCTGGTTCTCGGCCAACCCCAAATGGGTGCGCATTCAGAAATGGTTTATGGCCGGCGTGCTTACGGGACTGGCCGCAAAGATGGCGCTTGATAAAGCAAAATAGGTGCTCATAATCACGACTCATAACTATCTTCTGAATTCCTCAAATTTCAGGTTATTCAATTATTAAGCTATTAAGTTCATAAGTCATGAGTTCGCGGATAGCCGCGAGTTTAACTGAACAACTGAATAACTAAACAACTGAATAACTAAACAACTGAATAACTGAACAACTGAATAACTGAACAACTGAATTTACTCAAGTGTTAAAATCAATCTAAAGTAATATAATTGCTTTTCGGCTCATGCAATAACAGTGTACTTTAAGGGTATTAACCCCGGAACCGCATGACCCGAACTTTACTCCTGATCTGCCTTATCGGTTTTTCCTTTTCTAACGCCTCGGGGCAATCTCTTAAAATTTATGGCAAGATAACCAACCCGCGCATGGAGCCGCTGGCTTTTGCCACCGTGCAGGTAAAGGAATGGAAACACGGCGTTGTGTCGAAAGAGGATGGCACATACGAATTAAAGGTGGAAGAAGGAAAGTACGACCTGGTGATCAGTATGGTGGGTTATAAATCGCAACTGATCACTATCGTTGTACAAAAGGGCAATTACTTACAAAATATAATCATGGAGCCTGATGGCGCTAAAGATCTTTCAGAAGTGATTGTAAAAGGAAAAGTGCGCGATCGGTCGGAAGAGATCATCAGGCATGTGATCCACAGAAAAGATTTGATTCAAAAAGCGGCCGGCCCTTACACCTGCATGGTATACATAAAGGCGGTGCAGGAAGATTCGCTGAAATTGAAATTAAAGAAAAAGAAAAAACCGAAACCCGACACCCTCGCTGCCGGCATTCCATCCGCTATCGATAAAGAGCTGGAAAAAATGGCGATGGCCGAAATTGTACTGCAGCTCGATAAAGCGCCGCAGGGCGCTAAAGAGGAAAGACTGGGAGTAACCAAACGGGGCAATACCGAAGGACTGTTCTATTTATCAACTACCCAGGGCGATTTCAATTTCTATAACAACCTGGTAAAAACCCCGGCCATATCGGAAACGCCGTTTTTGTCACCCGTTAGTTACAGTGGTTTACTGGCTTATCGTTTCAGGATATTGAGAACCGAAAAACAGAACGGCCGCAAAGTATTTGTTATTGGGGTAAAACCGCGCCAGGTAAGCAATGCAACGGTAGAAGGGGAAATAACCATTGCCGATAGTTTATGGGTGATATTGCATACCCGGCTTAAAATGCCTTCCTATCACTTACCTGAATACGATTTTTTTGAGGTGGAGCAGCATTATGAGCTTATTGCCGGAACCGCCTGGATGATCACCCGCCAGCAGTTCACCTACTACAGTAAAAGTAATAAGGCAAAAAAATCGGGCATAACAGTGGCAACCTACAGGAACTTTGAGCTGCAAAAACAATTCCCTAAAAAATATTTCGGTACAGAAGTGAGCGCCACCGCACAGGAAGCGTATCATAAGGACAGTGCTTTCTGGCAAAGCAACCGCACCGAGCCGCTCACCGAAAAAGAACTGCGGTTCATTCATTATAAAGACAGTATTTATCGCGCTACGCATACCAAAGCATATCTCGACTCAATAGATCGTATAACGAACAGGGTAACCTGGAAGAAGTGGCTGTGGAGCGGCCAGGAATTCAACGATCATGAAAAGGAACGGCACTGGTCGATACCGCCCCTGCCGCAATTATACCAGCCGTTCAATTTTGGGGGCACCCGCATTATGGCTCAAATTCAATACAGTAAACGATTTCCTTCACGCCAGGGTATCTGGATCAATCCAAACCTGAGTTACGGTATTCGCAACCGCGATATCAACGGCAGTCTTTCTGTAAGGTATTTGTATAATCCATTCAACAGGGGTATCCTTAAAGTATCGGCAGGCCGGGAGTTTGCAGCCATTTTCTCAGGCGATGCATGGATCAACCAGATAAAGCGCAGCAACGTGTACCTCGATAATGCATTTGGCGTGGGGCATGAACTCGAACTGGTAAATGGGTTATTCCTGTACACCGATTTTGATATCTCATTCCGGCGATCGGTAAGCGGTTATAAAACCAATGCACGGGTTGACAGTATCTTCGGCGATGTGCTTGACAATAACCAGGCGGTTGATTTTGAAGCGTACAATGCCAGCTATGGAAAGCTCAGGCTGGCTTATACGCCAAGGCAAAAATTTATCAGGGAACCCAGGGAAAAGATCATTCTCGGTTCGGCCTGGCCAACCTTTTATGTGAGCCTGCGTAAAGGCATTCCCAACCTGTTTCAAAGCAAAGTGAATTTCGATTACCTTGAATTTGGTATAGAACATGAACTTAAACTCGGTTTGGTGGGTATATCAACCTACAGTATCAGAACCGGCAGTTTCTTAAATACAAAAGACCTGCGGCTGGTTGATTATAAATGGCAGCGCCGCGGCGATCCGCTGCTGTTCATGAACCCGCATGAAGCCTTTCAGTCGCTCGATTCCACATTCGCCGTATTCAAACGGTTTTACCAGGGGCATTATATGCATGAGTTCAATGGCGCGCTGATCAATAAAATTCCTATCCTTAAAAAACTGCAGTTGCGCGAAGTGGCCGGCGGCGGTTTCCTTATCGCTCCGGAACGTTCGCTCCGGTATGTGGAAGCCTTTGCCGGGATAGAACGGGTGTTCAAATGGCCCTTCAACCCGTTGAGTAAATTCAAACTGGGCGTGTATGTGGTTGGTTCTGCCGCCAACAGGTTCAATAACCCGGTGCAATTCAAGATCGGCATCACCAGTTGGGACAGGAGAACGAATAAGTGGAGATGATTCTTCGAAAGGGACTTTGCAGTAAAAGTTGCAACTCCTGCTTCCTGATTTGATTTACATTTGCCGGGAAAAACAAGCACCATGCCCGTAAAAGAAATAAATCCGGTTCCCAAAGTAAACAACGATACCGGTTTCAGCACAACCGGTGTGATCAATGGCAGCCGGTTCATCAATCGCGACGGCACCTTTAACCTGCACAAAAAAGGATGGCCCTTTTGGGAACGCTTCAGTATCTTTTATACCATGCTATCATTGCCTTTATGGCAATTTATAGTCATCATTATACTTTTCTTTTTCTCTATCAACCTGGCATATACAGTCATTTACTGGCTCATAGGCGCTGACCAGTTTATGGGTTTTGTGGCCACTACACCGGTTGGTATTTTTAAAGAGCTATACTTCTTTAGTACTGAAACTTTTACTACGGTAGGTTATGGCCGGGTAAACCCGGTGGGCGATGCAGCCAACCTGGTAGCCGCTATTGAAGCCATGAGCGGTTTTCTGTCCTTTGCGCTCGCAACGGGTCTTATCTATGGCCGTTTTGCCCGCCCCCGTGCGCACCTGGCCTTTAGCGATGATGCACTTATTGCCCCGTATCGCAATAAAATGGCGCTGATGTTCCGTTTTGTATGTTACAAGCAAAACCATGCACTCACCGACGTTACCGTGCTGGTGACCCTGGCCATGCTAATAAACGAGGACGGGAAACCGGTGTACAAATATTACAACCTGCCGCTGGAACGCAGCAAGATCGAAAATATGCCCATGAACTGGACGGTGGTGCACCCCATCGATGAGAATAGTCCGCTCTATGGCTTTACCAAAGAAGACCTGGCAACCACCGATATGGAAGTATATGTGCTGGTGCGGGGCTTTAATGAAGTATACGGCAATACGGTACAGCAAAGAACCTCCTACACCTACCATGAAATTGCCTATAACCGCAAATTCATCTCCATGTTCCACGAAACCGCCGGGGGTACCGTGCTGGAATTACATAAGCTAAGCAAACATGAAGAGGTTATATAAAAACTATTTGTAAATGCAGGGGTTAGTCATATTCATTAAGTTATATATCATATTGGCAGATTTATTGCTTATGAGCAGGGACCAGATAATACATAACCAGATGAGCAGGACGCGCCGGTCCTGTGCATCAACCTAACCGTACAAATAATGATAAAACAGGAAGCATTAACGCTGGCAAAAAAATTATGGAACTATCATCAGCTGCAACATAAGCTCGAAATATCGGATTGTATTCTGGTTTTGGGAAGTGTTGATACCCGTACAGCCGAACGGGGTGCAGAGATCTATCTGCAGGGTTATGCGCCTATCATTATTTTTTCAGGAGGGCTGGGTAAACTTACCAAAGATCTATGGCAGGGAACGGAGGCCGAACTGTTTGCTACCATTGCCCTCGACAAAGGCGTACCCCGCGAAGCCATCTTTATTGAAAACAAAAGCACCAATACGGGCGAGAATATACTGTTCACGCAACAATTATTACAGGAGAAGAACCTGAACATGGAAAGCTTTATAGTGGTGCAGAAGCCCTATATGGAACGACGCAGTTATGCCACTTTCAAAAAGCACTGGCCCAACAAAAAACTCCTCGTCACTTCTCCCCTGCTTTCGTTTGAAGAATATCCCAATGACACTATTTCTGTTGAAAAGCTCATCAACATGATGGTGGGTGATCTGCAGCGGATAAAATTATATCCCGAAAAAGGCTTCCAGGTTTACCAGGAGATCCCTGATGAAGTGTGGCAGGCGTATGAGGAGTTGGTTCAAATGGGATTTAACCAGCAATTGGTTAAAGGGGATTCTTGACTGAATATAGGTATATGAAGTAAGAAGTAAGAGGTAGGAAATACGAAGTACGAAGCTCGCGAAATTCCGGCCTGTTGCTTTTGTTTAAGGCCTTGAAATAAGCGAAACCTGTATTCCTCTATCAACTCCATCACCTTTATCAACCTGTAAACTTGTTAACTTGTCAACTCCTTGTCAACCTGTCAACTTCTACTCAAACACCACGGTCTTATTCTTATACACCAGCACCCTGTCCTCAAACACCAGGTGCAGCGCCTTCGCCAGCACGGCGGTTTCAATTTCCTTACCGGCTTTCATCATATCGCCCGATGTATGCGAGTGTGTTACGGGAATGATCTGTTGCGCGATAATAGGCCCTTCATCCAGCTCATTGGTAACGAAATGGGCCGTTGCACCTATCAGTTTAACACCACGCTCAAAAGCCTGTTTGTACGGACTGGCGCCTACAAAGGCCGGCAAAAACGAATGGTGAATATTGATAATACTGCCGCTATACTTTGCCACGAAACCGGGCGACAGAATTCGCATGAACTTGGCCAGCACAATATAATCGGGCGCATATTTGTCTATCAGGCCTGCGATCTGTGCTTCAAATTCAGCTTTATCTTTTTGCTCATGCGATACCTGGTAAAAGGGTATATCGAACCGCTGGCTGATATTCTGCAGTGTATCGTAATTGCCTATCACGCATTGTACCCGTGCGCCCAGCGTTTTAAAATGATTGCGGATGAGGATATCGGCCAGGCAATGGTACTCTTTGGTTACCAGCACAACTACTTTCTTCTCGGGCTGCGGGTTCACTTTTATGATCGCATCGGGCGGCAGTACCGCTTTCAGTTTTTGCTCCAACGCCTCCGAACCGGTTTCCTGTTCAATATGCACCCGTATAAAAAAGCGGTTCTCTATTTTGTCAACATGCTCGCGCAGTGAAACTATGTTCAGCTGTTCCTTAGCCAAAACGCCGGTAATACCGGCAACAAGCCCAACCTGGTCTTTACTTTGAATAACAACGATCATACAGAATCAATATGCAGGCAAGATAATTCATTTCTGCCTTTATATAAAAGGCAAACCCACCGCAGATGCAATGGGTTTGTCCTGTATTTTCTCATGTGACCACGTGTTAAAAACTGGCCGAAAGACTGATATAGTAATAACCGCCGTTCATCCCGAACTGGGTGGCATTGCGGCTGTACACAAAACGCCCGTCGGAAGTATTGGCATAATACGTATTGCTTTTATCGCCATTGCCATCCCGGAACCATTTCAGTTTATCGGGATAAACGTCGAACAGGTTATTAGCACCGATGGTTACCCGAACCTGGGGCAGGATACTATAACTGACGCTGGCGTCGGTAATCACTTTGGCCTCATATGTTTCATCGAGCTGCGGGTTCAGGTTCCAGGAAGAAACCGCCCCAAAACGCGTGGCACGAACCATGGCGCCAATTTTTTTGTACTGGTAACTGGCTGCCGCCGATATTTTATTTTTCGGATTGGCCAGCTCTACCCGCGATTGTTCGGCGCGGTCGAAAAAGAAATAATTGCCGGCCGCATCGGGTACCGCCGGTATATTATCGGTGCCCTTTACTTTTTCGATCTTTGTTTCATTGAAGTTAGCCGCCAATGTAAGGTCGAGGCTGCCCTTGCTTAACTGCGGACTAACTGAAAAGATCACATCCACGCCCTGAGTTTTGGTATCTATGAAGTTGGCGAACGCCTGTACCACCTGTACGTCGCTGGAAATGCCGTTGCGGTCTAGCACCTCGGCTACTATTGAACCCGCCGTTCTTCTGAAGGGACCGGCCAGCAATATGCGGTCCCTGATATCGATGCGATACGCATCTACAGTAAGAGATACATTTCTGCCAGGCTTTGAGGTAATACCCAGGCTGTAATTCACCGATGTTTCTTCCTTCAGATCAGGAATACCCAATGCCTTTGCAATTTTATCATTGTTGCGTACCGTTAAAGTATTGCTGGGCGATAAAGTGCCGTTGATGATCTGGAACTGCGTACTGGTATTATTGAAATAATACTGGTGAATGGAAGGCGCTCTGAACCCGTTGCTGATAGCCCCGCGAATTGACAATGCATCGACGATCTTATAACGTAACGCCAGTTTACCGGCCAGGGCATTGCCAAAATCGCTGTACCGTTCAAAACGGCCGGCTACATTTACCAGAAATTTTTCAGTGATGTCCGACTCCACATCAACATAAGCACTGATCACATTGCGGCTTTCATCAACTTCGTTCGCAGGCTGGAACCCCGGGAATACCTGTGCGCCGCCTACCTTGCTTTGATCATAATTACGCCACGACTCTTCCTGCCCCGCTTCGATCTTAAACATATCGAAACGCATTTCTGCACCAACCGCTACGTTGAACGATGTTAGTTTGAGCTGTGAACCGAAGTCTTTCGAAAAGTCGACATTGGTAGTGCTTTGATTAAAGCCCAGTTTACCGCAATCAAATTCAGTGGGCGACGCGGCGCCCATACTGGCATTGTTTGAATTGGTTACCTCAAAGCTGAACTGGTTGCCGCCGTATACGGTGCTTACATCCCAGTTCCAGGCATTGGCGGTTTTACCTTTAATGCCGGCCATTATCGACCGGTCGTTTATATCGGAACCGATGTAAGGCAGAAAACCACGGGGATACAACTGAGCCACTACCTGCGTAGTTTGTTTGGGATAGCGGTAAAAACCGGCCGCTTTCCCTTTCCGGTAACTGTACATGCCCATTGCATAGATCCTCGTATTTGCTGTAACGGGCAGCTCAAGGTTGGCTTCGCCATAAGCATTCAGCTGTTTTGAATTGCCGATATACATGTTGTTCTTTCTGTCCCAGCCGCCGTTCTGCGCAATCAACTGTTCGTCCTGCGCTACATTGCTGGTATAAACTGTGCCCAGGAAATCGCCGGCGCGGTTGGTTGGCTGCCGGTGTCTTACTTCGCCGGTGATGTTCAGCACCCCGTTTTTGCCCAGTTTGAAACCATGATTAAGCCCGAACTGTAAATTGGCGCCATCGCCTTCATATTGTTGTCCGGCATGAGCAAATACCTGCGTACCGGTTTTCTTTTTCAGCACAACGTTTATAACGCCGGCAATAGCGTCTGAGCCATATTGTGATGCGGCGCCATCGCGCAACACTTCGATGCGTTCAATACTGCTGGCGGGAATGGCGTTCAGGTCGGTGCCAACCGAGCCCTTCCCTACCGTACCGTTGATATTTACCAATGCCGTATTGTACCGGCGTTTGCCATTTACCAGTACCAGCACCTGGTCGGGACCAAGCCCCCGCAATGAAGCCGGATCGATATGATCGGTGCCATCGGCAACGGTTTGCCGGTTCGATACAAATGACGGGGCCGTGAACTGGATCTGTTGAGCAGGTTCAATTTGCCCGGTTGCCAGCAGGTCTTTGGAAGAAATAACATCAACCGGTACCGGCGATTCAACATTTGTCCGCGGTCTTAAAGACCGCGAGCCCACTACCACCGTAGTGAGCTCCGCCACTGCTTCTTCGAGACTGATACTAATTTCATGCTGGGTGCCTACAGTTACTTCCTTTGTTTTGAAACCAATGATTGAAACAACCAGTATATCACCTTCATTGGCTTCGATATTAAAAACACCGTTGGCATTGGTAGAGGTACCGCCGGGTTTATTCTTTACCACGATGCTTACACCTGATAAAGGTTCACCTTTGGCATTGGTGATCTTACCGGTGATGGGAACCGGGGCAATTTCAGGTGAGGCTTCCGGTTCTGTTCTGTCTTTATCGGCCAGTTGCCGTTTCAGCAACACCTTATCGCCTATTACTTCATATTCAAGATTGAGCTGCCCGGCAATTTCATTCAGTACAACCGATAACTTTTCCTTTGATTTGGAAATGGTAACCAGCCGGTTGCTCTGTATCAGTTTCGGACTGAAGACAAACATCACTTTTGTTTGTTCCTCGATTTTGGTCAATACATACTCCAGCTTTTTTTCTTTGATGTTGAGGGTAACTTCACGATCGAGCACACCCTGTGTATGGCCTGGTTCGGCATAACCGATAACGGCGAAAACCAGGGCCATTACCAGTTGCAGGGCGGTATGTTTGATTGTGTTTACACAAAAAGACAGCCTGAGCAAAGGGATATTTCTCATACCTTTGAGCGTTTTTGGTTAATAAGTTAGATCAAAAGCAATCCCGGCTCCTTTGCAAAAAGAAGCTATTAACACAACGGGATATTTACTGGCCGGTGATGTAGCAGCATCGCCGGCTTTTTATTTAAGCGCCATCCGCATGCCGCTGAAGCTTTAGCGGAAGCGCAAGCCCTGCCGAAGGTGGATGCCTGAGCGATCCGGGGCGGAATCGAAAGGCTTACGTTGAGTCATGCATTGGTAATGTATTATTTAATTAGTATTTATTGCTCACAATCATGACCTGTTATGATCACCTGCCCGTCGGCCTGTTCGTAAGTGGCCTCGATGGCTTTGCATACCAGGTTAATCCGTTCAAAAAAAGATTCATTGGTAAATACGCCGGTGAAGGAGCAATGGCTCATCAGCTCTTCATCAAACACAATGGAGATGCCATAGGCCCTTTGAATTGCCATAAAAACCGTTGAGGCCGGCGCATCGGCAAATACGGCCTGTTCGTTCCCTTTTGTATTACTGATATTAACCACCAGTGGTTGTGCGGCAATAGACCTTACGATGTTTGCCTGCTGCCGGTTATACAGCACCTGCTGGTTGGGGGTAATGATGGCGGCCTGGGCTTTTGCCATTTCCTGTTCGCCCTGATCTTTCCTGCGCTGGTATACAGTTACCTTACCGGTATGCACCAATACCTTAATGGTATTATCGTGCGGAAATGCGCGAACATCGAAGCTGGTGCCCAATACTTTTGTCACCAGTTCATTGGTATAAACGTAAAATGGCCGGGCCGGATCTTTGGTTACCTGGAAAAATGCTTCGCCTTCAAGGTAGATCTCCCGTTTGGCCGAATCGAACCGGGAGTAAGCAATTTTTGAAGCAGGCTGCAGTATTACATAACTGCCATCATTCAGGGTAATACGTTGCGGGGCGGATGTATTATTGATGCTTTCGGTTAATTTGTTTTGTTGCCGGCTTTGCTCGTATGAAAATGACCTGGGAACGGTATTGAACAAAACGGAGGAGATCACTATCAAACCCGCCACCACAGCAGCGGCGGCAATATAGTATATCCGTTTCCTGCCACCGGCCCGTTCCATATTCCCTTCCATTTCTATATGGGCCCACATTTCCCGTTCAACACTGTCAAGCTCTTCCTGTTTTAATGCAGGCAGTTGGTGATCGTACAACAATTCATACCAGTGATCTACCAGCGCCTTTTCTTCCGGCGCGGCGGTTCCGTTAACATACCTTAGAAGCAGTTCCCTGAAAGCAATGCGGTTCATAAACTTATATTTACCATAACTCAGTATATTACCAGACAGACAGGTGAAGCCATACCCTAAACGGCCCGAAAAAAAATGATGCAGAAAAAACTATAATGCGGGATCAAGGTAATCTTTCAGGTAAAAGCGCAGTGTTTTCAACGACCGGGTGATGTGGTATTCAACGGCTTTTTCCGAAATATTCATACTGGCGGCAATTTCCCTTATAGAAAGCTGGTCGAAGCGGCTGAGCCGGAACACATGCCTTGTTTTTTCGGGCAGCATGTCGATCGCTTTTTCTATTGCCTGTGACAGCTCGTGAAAATTGACGGTTGCCTGTGTGCTGTTACAGAAACCTGCAGAGGAGTCAATAACGTGCTGCTGGTATTTCTTATGTACAAGCGTTGATTCAAGGTAATTGATGATGCTGTTCCTGACCGAAGTTTGCAGGTAGGCGGCAAGATGTTGTATTTGAATGGAGTGCCGTTTTTCCCAGATGCGCAGAAATATGGTTTGAACCAGTTCTTTGGCCACCTCTTTATTGGCGAGCCGGTAATAGGCTGCCTCGAATATGGGTTTCCAGTGGCGGGTATAGATCTCTTTAAAAGCCTTGTCGTTATCGGCTTTTAGTAGTTGCAGCAGTATCTCATCAGTTAGTACCCGCAGGTCCATAGCTGAAGTTAACGAGAAATTTCTGATTTCGGGATGTAGAGCATTAGAGATTTGGCGACCTTCTGAAAAAACAAAATCAATAAATTTCAAAATAAATAAATCTCAAAATCAGAAATCTAAAAACCGATTGCTTACCTATAGTGCCCTTACTGGACAGAAAAGGCAGTACGGGCAAGCCACTGTTAAAAACCTTCTATAATAGATCAAGAAAGGCCAATTAGTAAAAAGTTGATTCCGTATATTAAATGAATCCGGGAGCCGGCAATGCCGGGGTTATAATCCTGGTCATTGGGAGAAAGCCGGGAGCGACTCGTCTTTCATCCCCGCAAAATAAGGGCAGGTGTAAATCATTGACCCTCCTGCAAAATATCGTTCCACCTTACCCGTTGTAATGCCACCGGCCCCGGATCATCATTCTATAGCCCAAAATGTTAAGATCTTCACAGGTTTCCGACTTAGTGCAATTGCAATCTATCATGCCTGTTATATAATATAAGAGTACGAATCAAATACACGGGCGTCAGTAGTGTAGCGGGGTACATATGGCCTGTTTAGCATTATTGTTGTCGAATAACGCTTTGAGGGCTTATGCATCAGAGCACCCAATAAGTTTGTACCGCCGCTAACACTTTCCGACTATGTATGTATTAAAAACCGTCCTTTCAAATATCTAATGCAATATACAACACATCATTTCTTTTATTTGCACAATTTCGATTTTTATTTTCACATTTTCACCTGTTCCATACTGTTAGTGTTATGTAAACATTAAACTCATCATTTGTATGGCAAAAGAAATATCGCCAAAGTGATTTCACTTTGCATGACAAGGTTTATATGTTCACTACGCCTTTAACCGTGAAGCCCGCTTCGCCATTCGGAGGGCGATTTGCTATATATTTTTTTGAACATTGTACTAAAACTACCCATGCTTTTATATCCTACCAGCGTCGATATTTCCTTTACGCTTTTTTCCGTTTGTTCCAGCAACTCTTTCGCTTTTTCCATTCGCAGCAATATCCGGTAATCGTCAATGCTTATCCCAAACAACTGCTTGAATCCATACTGCAGTTTCGTTCTGTTGAGTTGTGTTTGCTGACTTAAATCGTTGATCGTTATATGATATCTTCTGTTCTTTGTTAATAATTCCCTCGCAAGCCTGATCCTTTCAATATCCTCTTTTTTCAATTTCATAAGAAAAGGTTTATTGCAAATAACAATAGCAGTTGATCCGCAAACTTCGTATTGCCACTTGCCGGGCAAAATGCACGTGCACGCCATCAGGTATCGGTTACCTTACTGAAATAACATAGGTTACTATTAAACTGTAAATAAGAATGCGATGGCCCTGCTTGTTGAAGGCAGTACCATAGTCTGATGAGGAGTTGTTGCTATCCGTTTTATTGCTGTTTCATATGACTGCCTGGTATCATCCACCGTTGCTATGCGGTTCTGCTGTACCGTGACGACAGGAACCATTCCGGCACATATTCAGTACAACGTACGATCATCCTGAACCGGTTGGGAAGAACCGCCGGCTGCAGATCGGTAAACAAATGACGTTGATTGAACAATTTCGTTGAAACCTGCCAGTTGTACGGATTGACTATAAATGCAAAATATGAGAAGGCACACCAAAAATGCCCGCAGGCATATGAGATAATAAATAGAGATAAAAAGAGAAGAAATGGCGTAATGTGTTGAATCCGGTCCATCAGATAAGGTTTGTGCATCGGCTACATTGCTCGTCTCACCAGTTCTTGCTCACTTTCGCTGATTAGTGTTGCCAAAACAAAGATAAGGAGGTCTTTTCGATTGTGTGTTTCGAAAAATAAAATTTTTAGACACGCCGGGTGACGCCGCATACAGGTTAACCATTAATGATAGATTGTCATTTCGGTGCCGCCGGAATACTATGGACTATCATTTAATAAATTATCATTTATTGGTTTCTGTTATATATCCTGAAAAATAAATATCGATAATTTATAAAGGTGAAATGGGCATTGAAAAGTTAAAACGACAAATGCGCAAAAGGCGCGCGTAGCGAAAGGTGAACGATCTGTGAACAGTCAACTATTTGCGGCCTGCCATCAACAGGCAACAAAAAAGTCGCTCCGGGTGGAAGCGACTTGCTGTGATTATTTAAAACAAAATTAGTTGGCGATCGGTCGAAAATAAAAGCCTTCTTCACTTAAGACATGTGAATTGGGCACAAAACTCATTAATGACTGGCGTACCATATCTTCCGCTGCCATCTGATACCTTGTTCCTACTTCTGGATTCTTAACGGCAAACTTCCAGCTTTGAATTTTCAGAAGAGCTATCTTACTGGCGTGGGCGATATGATATTCCAAAATCATAAATTTCTCGGCCAGGTAATCCGTTTCGTTTTGGATGTACGGGGTCATAGGGATATGTGATTATAGGTTTTTACAGAATAAAAGGACATCAATACAACGATTTTATAGTAGTAAAATTGCGTGTTTAAAACATAATTTCTGCAATTTTTGCGCTCCATTTTTTTACAAATAAGGGTTTATCTATATATTCCTATACTGAAACTGCAACTAAAAAGTAATTCTTTGAATAATATAAAACAAAAGGTATATTATAGTGAATAATTTTCAAAAATAGCCCCCTGTAAGTGTACTAGTTACATTAAACATCCCCGCTCCTCTTCCTGCCACAATCTATATAACCCTGCCTCCAGTTCCGGCCTATCATGTACCTGTTACTCCGGTCAAAAACCTGCCCCGGCCGGCGGTTTTTACTTCCACCCGCAGCCCGCCATTCGCCGGCCGGCACTTTGCGCCGTTTATCCTGCGCTCCTTTCAACACGGCCCTTCGGGTATTTCTTCCACCTGGTTATTTTGTTACCGCCGTAAAACCCGGTACAAAATTCCTTGCGCCGGTGACCGAACGTAATGTGTGACGCTGCATTTTTATGCGGGGCACGTTGAACCGGTTCAATGCTTTGTAAACGACCTGTTAATGTTTTCTTATCTTAACCCGTTACTACCTAAACCACACATAAAAAATACATTATAAAAAATTGGAAAGGACTGCTAAAACTTTACATTTATGCCTCTAAACCAATCGTCAATTTTAAAAACTTTCTCACTCTTATGGGGGATCTTCAGGTAAAAAAGAATGCAAAGCAGTATGATGCCATCATCGTAGGCTCCGGCGCCGGTGGCGGCATGGCAGCTTACGTATTGTCGAAGGCTGGGTTGAAAGTATGTTTGATTGAGGCCGGACCAATGTACGATCCAAGGACAAATGTAACGCAATTAAAAAATCCATGGGAATCGCCACGTCGTGGTGCAAGCACCAAGTTCAGGCCATTTGGTGATTTTGACGCCTGTTATCATGGTTGGGAAATTGATGGCGAGCCCTATACACGTGCCGATGATACCAAATTTGAATGGTGGCGCGCCCGCATGATCGGCGGCCGTACCAATCACTGGGGACGTATCTCATTACGTTTTGGACCCAAAGATTTTAAACGCCGTAGTATCGATGGGTTGGGTGACGACTGGCCAATTGGCTATGACGACATAAAACCTTATTACGATAAAGTTGATAGGCTGATCGGGGTGTTTGGCAGCAACGAAGGACTGGAAGATCATCCTGATGGAATTTTCCTTCCGCCGCCCAAACCCCGCCTGCACGAGCTCATGATCAAGAAAGCGGCCACCGGTATCGGCATTCCCGTAATTCCTTCCCGCCTTTCTATTCTTACCAAAAAGATCAACGACTCACGTGGGGAATGTATCTTTTGCGGACAATGTAACCGCGCCTGCTCTTACGCTTATGCCGATTTCTCCTCTTCTTCTGTATTGATAAACCCTGCTATTGAAACAGGCAATATCGATGTGCTCACCAATGCCATGGCGCGGGAAGTGCTCACCAATAACGAAGGACAGGCTACCGGCGTATCATACGTAAACAAAACCGATCTGCAGGAATACCAGGTAATGGGCCGCACAGTGATCCTGGCTGCCAGCGCCTGCGAATCTGCCCGCCTGCTGCTGAATTCGAAATCGCCCCGCTATCCGAACGGGCTGTCGAACAACAGCGGTGTGGTTGGTAAATACCTGCACGATTCAACCGGCGCCGATATGGGCGGTGTTATTCCCGAACTGTTCGGCCGCAAACGCTACAATGAAGACGGCGTGGGCGGCGCACACATATATTCTCCGTGGTGGGGCGACAACAAAAAACTCGATTTCCCCCGCGGTTACCACATTGAATACTGGGGCGGTTTTGGCCAGCCGGCTTATGGTTTTGGCGGCGGCATGCAGGAAATGAATGGCAGGTGGCTGGTAAACGGACAGAAAAAAGAGGCCGGCGGTTATGGTAAATCATTGAAAGAAGATTACCGTTACTTCTACGGCGCGCGCGTGGGAATGGCCGGCCGTGGCGAAGCCCTTTCGGTTGAAAGCAATTACTGCGAAATAGATCCGATGGTGGTTGACAAATACGGCATCCCGGTTTTACGCTTCAATGTAAAACCAACCGAATACGATATCAAACAGGCCAAACACATGAAAGAAACCTTTAAGGAGATCATGCATGCAATGGGCGCTGTTATTACCTGGGGCGGCGATGATGATGAAAAGAACAATTATGGTTTGCATGAGCCGGGGGTTATCATTCATGAAGCAGGTACGGTACGGATGGGCAACGATCCCAAACGTTCTGCATTGAACAAATGGGCCCAGGGCCATGAATGTAAAAACCTGTTCTGCGTCGATGGCGGTCCGTTCGTTTCACAGGCCGATAAAAATATCACCTGGACCATCCTCGCTTTATCGATGCGCACTTCCGAGTATATCATCGATGAAATGAAGAAAAGGAATATTAGTTAACGAGTTGACGGGTTAACAAGTAGATTAAAAACGTAGAAATTCATAACTTAGAACTCATTATGGATAGAAGAAAATCCCTGAAAGCAATTGCATTAGGTACCCTGTCGGCCGGTGTGCTGCTCGATGCCTGCAAATCGGATGATAAAAAAGGCGGCGACGGCAAGGCCGCCGGAACTGGCAACAGCGAGTTCACATTAGACCGCGCCGAAGAAGAAAAGATTCGTGAGCGAGAATTATTGTCAACCACTTTCTTTACGCCGCACGAAATGGCTACCATCACCGTGCTGGCCGATATCATCATTCCGCGTGATGAAATAAGCGGCAGTGCGTCTGACGCCAAAGTGCCCGACTTCATCGAATTCATGGTGAAAGACAGGCCCGAGAACCAGATCCCTATGCGGGGCGGTTTGCGCTGGCTCGATGTACAAAGCCTGAAACGCTTCAATAAATCGTTTGTCGACGCAAGCGAACAGGAACGGATGTCGCTGGTTGATGAAATTGCCTGGCCTAAAAAAGCCAAACCCGACATGGCGCAGGGCGTTGCCTTCTTTAACCTGATGCGCGACTTTACCGCTTCCGGTTTTTATACCAGCGAAATCGGGGTGAAAGACCTGGGTTATGCCGGAAATACGCCAAACAAATGGAACGGGGTGCCCGACGATGTGCTGAAACAGTATGGCCTGGCTTATAGTGAAAGAGAGTTGAAGGAGTGTGCGAAATATTAAATGTGTAAATAAGTAATATAAAAATGGCCTCCCCATAAAGGAGGCTATTTTATTTGAATAAGTTGTTCAGTTATTCAGTTGCAAGTTCGTGACTTCATGAATATCATACACTCGCAATTAGTAGCGAGTCTGAACAACTGAACAACTGAACAACTGAACAACTGAACAACTGAACAACTGAACAACTGAACAACTGAACAACTGAACAACTGAACAACTGAACAACTGTTTAACCGGTATGTAAAAATAGAACGTAGCCCCCTGCCCCGGTAAACTTTCCGCCCGCATAAAACCATGATGGTTCTCTACGATCTTTTTACAAATGGCCAGCCCAATACCCGAACCGGTATATTCATTACGGCCATGCAGCCGCTGAAACAGTTCAAAGATCTTCTCCGCATATTCCTGTTCAAATCCGATACCGTTATCGGCTACTGAGAACTGAAAATAATCCTTACCCGGCAGGGCGCCTTTTGCATTCAGGTCTTTTGCTTTTATATAATCTGCTTTTATTTCAATAACCGGCGTTACCCCTTCCCTTGAATACTTCAGCGAATTACTGATCAGGTTCGACAGCAATTGCCTGAACTGAAACGGGATAATGGTCAGTGTAGGTAAATGCGCCGTTTCTATCACCGCCTTTTTTTCTTCAATGCGGAGCCCCAGTTCCTTCCTTACTTCATCGAGCAATACATTCAGATCGGTATTTTCAAAATTCTTCCGCGCGGTTGTGGTACGGGAGAATTCCAGTAAGGAGTCGATGAGGTTTTGCATGCGAACGGCCGCTTTAACCATGCGCTCGAAATAATCCTTGCTGGTATCGCTTAAATTGGCAACGTCGCGTTGTTGTATGAGGTTACCGAATGCCTGGATCTTTCGCAATGGCTCCTGCAGGTCGTGACTGGCCACGTAACTGAATGACGACAATTCACTATTGCTGCGTTCCAGTTCGCGGTTCTTTTGCTCCAGCTGCTCGGCATACATTTTCAGGCGGTCTTCTGCAAGCTTGCGTTGCGTAAGATCGCGCGTCACTTTTGAAAAGCCGATGATGTCGTTCCTGTCGTTATGCAATGCGGTGATCACCGTATATGCCCAAAAAGTTGACCCATCCTTACGAACACGCCAGCCTTCAAATGTTGATTTGCCATGCCTAACGGCTTCTTCAATCAGTCTTTCCGCCAGGCCGTGCTGCTGATCGGCGTGGTTATAAAAGATCCTGAAGTGCCTGCCGATGATCTCATCGGCTGTATACCCTTTTATTTTTTCGGCGCCCTTATTCCAGTTCTCGATATAACCATCCCTGCTCAACAGGATGATGGCATAATCTTCCACTTCATTGGTCATACGTAAATACCGTTCTTCGCTCTGGCGCAGTTGCTCATGGCGTTGCTGCAGTTGCTGGTTGATCTCTTTCAGTTCACGGGTTGTTTCTTCCAGCGCCTGGTTCTTCTGGTATAATTCATGTGTTCTTTCCGCTACCCGGTTTTCCAGTTCGATCCTGATCGTTTTACGTTCATGGATATCGATGCTTGAACCGATATAACCGAGAAAAGTGCCGTCGTACGAAAACCGCGGAATGCCCTGGCACACGATCCAGCGGTAATGGCCGTCATGCCGTTGAAGGCGGAATTCCACTTCAAAGTCGCTCCTGTTTTCATACGCCTGATTATAAATCTCCAATCCGTTATTGAGGTCATCTTCAAAGATGCCTTCCTTCCAGCCATCCCATAACTCCTGCTCCATCGTGCGGCCGGTAAATTCGAGCCACCGTTTATTGAAGAAGGTAAAGCGCTTTTGCGCATCCGACATCCATACCATTACCGGCGCCGAGTTCACCACTACCCTGAACCGCTCTTCGCTTTCGCGCAGGGTGTGCTCTATCCGTTTTACGTCATCAATATCGGTACAGGTTCCATACCATTTAATGATGTGGCCATGTTCATTTGTAATAGGCCTGGCGCGTACCAGGAACCAGCTATATGCATCTATGGGCGCTTTTACCTTGAACCGGAATTCACCTTCATATGGTTCACCCGACTTCACTACCTCATGCCAGCTGGATAAACACCGTTCATAGTCGTCGGGGTGAACATGAGCCATGAAGCTTTCATCTCCGTACTGGTTCTCTTCCCCTATCAGCAGGTACCATTGTTTGTTATAATAATCTACATAGCCATCGGCTGCGGCCGTCCATACGATCTGTGGCATTGAATCGGCAAGCTGCCGGAATTGTGCTTCCCTGAGCCGCACGGCATTTTCGGCCTGTTTACGCTTATCGATATTGATCACCGAACCGATAAACCCTTCAAACGCGCCCTGTTTGTCAAAAACAGGCGAACCGGAGTCGAGGATCCAGCGGTATACCCCATCTGACCCTTTTATGCGGTATTCAAGATTGAAAGGCGCCTGCCGGGCATTGGCTTCCTGAAAAGCGGTTGTCATTTGATCCACATCATCAGGATGAACGACAGATAACCATCGCCGCCCCAGCGTTTCTTCCTGCGGCTGCCCTGTATAGTCGTACCATTTCTGGTTTACATATGTGCAATGTCCGTCGGGCCGGGTAATCCAAAGCATTACCGGAACGGTGTCGGCCAGCCTGCGGAAATAGTGCTCGCTGTTTTCCATCCGTTTTCTTTCCACTTCAAAATCGGTTACTTCGCGGGCAACCAGCATAACGCCCGTAGTACCCGTGGCTTCCTGAACCGGAAAGAACAGTATATTGAAATAAGATTCTACCAACCGGCCGTTTTGCATTACCTGGAACGCCATTCCGTTCTCGATATGCGATTGCCCGGTTTCCATAACCTGGTCGATCAGCTTTTTAAAATGTAGTGCCTCCGGTTCGGGTGATCGCTCGAAGATCGAATGCCCGGCCAGGTCGTTGACAGCCCTGCCCGTCATTTTTAAATAGGCCTCATTGGCCAGTTCAACCACATAGTCCTGCTTTCTTAAAACAAGTATTCCAATAGGAAGCTGCAATAATACCTCATAGATTTTTTTATGCCGGGCCGAAAGGCGGGTGTTGTTTTCGCTGGCGGTAACCAGTACGCCGCCTGTTTCTCCTGTTTCGGTTACGAGCGGAATGCACGAGAAGGTATAGGCCGCTGTTTCGGAATTGCCATGCCGGCTGGTAACGATCGTGATATCGGGTATTGTTGAAGGCCGCCCCTGCAGGGCCTGCTCAAAGGCCGGGGACAGGATATTCCATTGTTCGGCAAATACGGTTTGAACCGGCTGGCCCATAGCCTCGCCGGGAAATGCCGCTATCAGCGGCCGGCACGCATCGTTATACATTAAAGCGCCTGCCGGGCCCCAGGCGACGAACATGGGTACGTGCGAATGCAATATGATACTGATGGTAGTGTGCAGTAGTTGCGGCCACGTTGCCGGTACTCCCGCCGGGCTGGCCGACCAGTTGGTCGACCTCATCAGTTGCCCTGCTTCACCGCCACCTGATATAAATTCTGGTTTATCCAAGGCGTTCACCTCCATACAAAAAATGATTTGTGCACAGGGCGCTGACCGGCTTTACATTCGTTTTTTAGGTTATAACAGCGTTCAGGGCCCTTTTCCATTACTCATTGAAAATAGCAGATATTCATGAATTCAGGTAAAATTTTTAATAACCTGCATGGGCAACGCTTACAAAAGCACATCGATGTTTTTATTGGAAAGAAAATAGCCACCCGGAGGTAGCTATTATTTATACTAGGGCCAGGTTGGTTCAAAAAGTCAATGTGCTGATTTGCTAATGTGCTAATGAGATGAAATCGCCAACCGCCATCTGCCATCTGTATTCAATTAGCACATTATCACATTAGCAAATTATTACACCAGTTCTTCCTTCGCCGTTTTTGAGTAATCGTCTATCAGCCTGCGCTGCTCATCGAACGGCACGGCAACATAGTCGTAAAACCTCATAGTGAACTTGGCGCGGCCCTGGGTTATCGACCTCAGGGATGAGGAATACCCGTCCATTTCGGCCAGCGGCACCTTGGCGATCACTTTCTGGAAATGGCCCTGGGTATCGATACCTTCCACTATGGCCCGCCGGCTTTGCAGATCGCCCATAACGGCGCCGGTCAAATCGTCGGGACATAACACATCAACCTGGTACACGGGTTCCAGTATCTGCGGGTCGGCCTGCTGAAAAGCCTGTTTAAAGGCCATTAAACCGGCTATTTTGAAAGAAATATCATTACTATCAACCGGGTGCATTTTGCCGTCGTAAACCGATACCCGAACGTCACGAACATACGACCCGGTCAGCGGGCCTGTGTGCATTTTCTCCATAACACCTTTTAAGATCGAAGGCTGGAAGCGATTGTCGATCGCGCCGCCCACAATACAGTTAAAATAAACGAGTTTACCGCCCCAGTCAAGATCATGCACATCGCGGCCGCGAACGGTCAATCCGTGCGGATCGGGCATGCCTTCATGCCAGGGCTCTATCCGCAGGAACACTTCGCCAAACTGGCCGGCGCCCCCGCTCTGCTTTTTATGGCGGTAGTTGGCTTCGGCCATGCGGCGAATGGTTTCGCGGTATGGGATGCGTGGTTTTACGAATTTTACTTCTACTTTATGTAAATGCTCTATTTTCCATTTGGCCACCGCAAGGTGCATATCGCCCTGGCAATGGATCAGCGTTTGTTTTAGTTCCTGCGATACTTCCACTATCAGTGTGGGATCTTCTTCCTTCAACTGGTGCAATGCCTGTGACAGTTTTTCCTCTTCCCCTTTCTTCAGCGTTTCTATGGCCACCGACATATTGGGTGGTGGAAATTCAATGGCAGGCAGTTCGTAATTCTTTCCCTTTACATGCAGGGTATTGTTAACATGCGTGTTTTTAAGTTTAAGCGTGGCGCCTATATCGCCGGCAACCAGTTCGCTGATGTTCGTGCGTTTATTTCCTTCTACCGAAAACAACTGGTTCAGCTTTTCTGTAACGCCGGTTGATTCGTTCTCCAGTTCCATACCGCTTTGAACGGTGCCTGAGTATACTTTAAAGAACGACAATTCGCCAACGTGCGGCTCACTGATGGTCTTGAAAATAAAGATGCAGGCCGGACCGCCGGCTTCGCAGGGCAATGGTTGTCCGCCCTGTGTTTTTTGCGCCGGCATTTCATTGGCGCTGGGACAAACGTTATCTATAAATCCCATCAGGCGGCCACTGCCCATATTCCTTTCTGCCGAAAGACAGAATACGGGGAACAGATCGTGATTGATCATGGCTTTTTTCAAACCGCTTTTCATTTCATCTTCATCCAGCTCGCCCTTGTCGAAGTATTTTTCCATCAGCGTTTCGTCGTTGCTGGCCACCGCTTCAATAAGTTCCTTGTGCAGTTCATCGGCGCGTTCCCGTTCATCGTCGGGTATGGGCAGTTTTTCGGGTTTACCGCCCGTGTCTTTGAATTTATACATGGTCATGCGAAGCACATCGATGATCTCGTGAAAGCCGGCGCCCTGTTGCCGCGGATATTGCACCACAGCCACCTTGCCGCCAAAATGGGCTTTGGCTTCGCGAATGGTTTTTTCGAAATCGGCATTGTCTTCATCGAGCTTATTCACCGCAAAGATCATGGGCGTTTTAAACTGTTCGGTGTAATCCCAGATGATGTCGGTGCCCACTTCAACACCCATAACGGCATTGAGCAGCATAACGCCGGTATCGGCTACCCTGAGGGCCGAGATCACTTCGCCAACGAAATCGTCGTAACCGGGTGTGTCAATGATGTTGATCTTATAACCCCGCCATTTGGTGTGCATTAATTTGGAGAAGATGGAGTTACCGCGTTCCTGTTCCAGTTCGTGGTAATCACCGATGGTGTTTCTTTCGGCAATGGAGCCGCGGCGGGTAATGAGGCCTGCTTCATATAGCATGCATTCCGCCAACGTGGTCTTGCCGCAGCCGGCGTGGCCCAGCAAGACTACATTCTTTACGTGTGAGGTATCAAATTCAGCCATAGCAAACAATTTTTTAAAATGAAGAATAGGTAGTTTTAAAAGGTATGGATGCGGTCCTTCAACTACGCAAGGACTTTTCGGCTGTATTCAGGGGAATGAGAAAAAACGGTATTACGTCTGTGAGGTACGAGGTTAGAAGTATGGGGTAAGAAGTTTGTGAGTTTTCCTGCTTCCTACTTCGTACTTCTCTTGCATAACTATTCATAGCCTGCTTCAGAACGAAAGCAGGTTTACATTATTTACTCTACTTTTTAGGCTATATGGCTCGCAAAGTGCGAGAACTCCTGCTTTACATCGTGCAGGGTATTTTCCAGTTGCTGATAATCGTTGAATAATTTTTCGTGATCGGAGGTCGTGTCGTCTGCCAGTTGCCCATTTGTTTCAGCCATTTCCGTGTTGAGCTTACGGTGGTGATGTTTGATGGCTTGCTTGAGGTCGTGAATGTTAATGAGCTGAATGTGGAACTGATTGTCGAGGTGTTCAATTTCCAGGAGGATGTCTCTGTTGGTTTGGTGCCCGGCAAGATCCTGGAGGCGATGTTTAAGTTGACCGAATTCATCTCGGTAAGAACGCAATGTCTCCCTCCAGGCATTGCATTCTCTTGATAGCTGTGCGATATCAGTAGTTACCATGGGAGAAAATTTATAAATGAAGAAATAAAAGAGCTTCTATTATAGTTGGTCGGTAAGGTGTACGACGGAGTGGTAATCTAATTTAAGAAACATTTGCCGAATAAAATGGGGAAAGGACATAAAAATTATAAACCGGTTGTTAACGGCGGGGAACCGGTTTCTGCTCTTTATTTTTAGCCATGGCGCTAAAGAATATATACAAATTTCTGAAATTCACCAGGTTGCCGGGGGGTAAGTTTTTGAGGATCTCAAGGCTTTGTATGCTGTTAAGGGTTGCACGGCAGGCTTTGGCCCGATTGAATATCCTTTTCAAGTTTTGACAGCTTTTCGATGGTATTCAGTTTTTTTTTATACCTGCCAATACCTAATTTAATTGAAAGTGTGGCCACCAGCCTGAGAAAAAAAATATAAACCCTGAACCGGCAAAAAGGTATTGCTTTGAAAAGCGTTAAATAACATTCTTTGATCTTCTCTTTATACTGGCCAGGTATGGAACCATTTTGAGGATCTGACGTTAACTTTTCTGAAGTGTATAACAATTTTGACGGCAGGCTTCTAACAGTACTGAATTTTATAAGTTCGGGATGGAGGAGATCGAAATATTTGATAATGGCATTTAAACTCATTAAGAACTGCTGATACTTTATGGCTTCTTCAAATGAAAGCTGTGTTTTAACATTGGCAGAAAGAAATATTGCCACCTCGGTTCGTAACTCGCGGAATTTATGTATTGACTGGCCTACGTAATAAACCCTGATAAAAGTAACGTACTGATAAATAAAGAATACGGTAAGGATAATTAATATGCTTATGAATAACCACATAGAATACTGTTTTAGTTTATTTCTTACGGTACCCGATTTCTTCACTGATCATGAATATAAACCTGTCAGAAAGCTTCTGTTCCCTGTCGACAAGCCTTTTTATTTCTTCATTTTTCGCTTTCAGCACTTTCCTAAACCACAGGAACTGCAGGATCAATGTTGCAATTACGAGGGTTAATACCAGGCCGATATAAGGCCCGTAATAGTGAACGATTTCAGATAAGGTTGGCAACCTCGCACTTAATCCTTCCTTCATTTTTACCCAAACATATTATTTTTTTTAATGCCTCTTTCCCTCATCCTCCATTTCTTGTCCAACATCAATTTCCAAATTATTAAATTTGCCAATCAATGATCAGTCAGCAAACCATACAGCAGATTTTAAGCCGCATAGATATAATTGAAATTGTAGGCGGTTTTATAAAATTGAAGAAGAGAGGCGCTAATTACCTGGGGCTTTGCCCGTTCCATGGTGAAAAAACACCTTCTTTCACCGTTTCTCCGGCCAAGGAGATCTATAAGTGTTTTGGCTGCGGCCGCAGCGGTAATACCATCAGCTTCATTATGGAGCATGAGAAGTATTCCTATGTGGAAGCCCTGCGCTGGCTTGCTGCAAAGTATAATGTTGAAGTGGAGGAAACAGCCGTCAGCCCCGAAGTTAAGCAACAGCAGATGGTGGCCGACAGCCTTTTCATCCTGAATAATTTCGCCCGGCAGTACTTCTCTAAAAACCTGTTCGAAAGCGAGGAAGGCCAGGCCATTGGTTTAAGCTACCTCAAAGAACGTGGTTTCAGGGAAGAGATCATGGAGCGCTTTCAACTGGGGTATTGTTTGCAAACCCGCGATTCCTTTGCGCAAACCGCGCTTGCCGCCCAGTACAGTATCGAGAACCTGCAAAAGAGCGGATTGGTAGTGGTGCGTGACGATAAACCGCTGGATAATTACCGCGGCCGTATCATTTTCCCGGTGCATAACCAAACGGGCAAGGTGATCGGTTTTGGGGCCCGCATCATTGGTAAAAGCGACCGGGCGCCCAAATACATCAACACGCCTGAGAACGAAGTATATATAAAGAGCAAGATCCTGTACGGAACATACTTTGCCCGGCAGGCCATCGATAAGTTCGATGAATGTTTACTGGTTGAAGGGTATACCGATGTGCTTTCACTGCACCAGGCCGGCATAGAGAACGTAGTGGCTTCGGGCGGTACTTCGCTTACCATGGACCAGCTGCGGCTTATAAAGAAGTACACCAATAACCTCACCATCATTTATGACGGCGATGCCGCCGGCGTAAAAGCCGCCCTGCGTGGTTTGGATATGGCCCTCGAAGAAGGCCTGAATGTAAAGCTGGTATTGATCCCCGATAAGGAAGACCCCGATAGTTATGTAAATAAAGTGGGCGCAGCCAGCTTCCGCGATTTTATCGATAAGAATAAAAAAGACTTCATCTTATTTCAACTCGAAGTACAGATGAAGGATGTGGGCAACGATGCCAGTAAAAAAGCAGCGGTAGTGACCCACGTAGCCGAAACCATTGCCAAGATCAACAAGCTCGAAGATTTTACCAAACAGCAGGATTATATCAAAAAGTGCGCTGAACTATTGCGTATAGAAGAGGGCGGACTGGTTAACCTGGTGAATAAATTCATCAGGGAAAAAGTGGCTAAGGACGAAGCGAAACATCAACAGCAACCTGCAGATTTCGGCCAGTATTATGAAGATAATGCAATGCAGGGCGAAGCTGGCAATTACAGTGATGAAAGCTTCAATCTCATCTTCAAACATGAAATGCAGGAAAAGGCGCTTTTGAAAATTTTGCTTGAACATGGCATGACGCCCTGGGACCATCAGCAAAAAATAGCCGAGTATATCTTCAATGAGGCCATCGTTGAAGAAATGCTGGAGAATCAAACGATCGCAAAGATCATGAAGATGTATAAGGATATGATGGCCAGTAACCAGGAGCCAACCGATAAAGACTTTATATTCTCCCAGGAAAATGATATCAGTACGCTGGTGGTAAGTTTATTGAACTCACCATATGAATTAAGCGAACGCTGGCAGGCTGAAGCGCAGCAATTCTCTTCACTGGAACAGGGCTTTAGAAAATACCTGAACATGGAATACAAGCACAAGCCCCTGACGAAAGAGGAGAAAACGTATAAAGATGATGTAATATCCACCTTGCAGCACCTGAAGCTGAAAAAGATAAAACACCTGATGGAACAAAACCTCGGCGACCTGGAAGCCAATAATTCTTACGAGAAGTTTCTGGAATTATTACCACCGCATCTGCACATCAAGGAAATGGAAATGGAGATCACGAAGATGACGGGTATAGTATTTAAAAAGCTTTAAAGGCAAAAGAGAGATAGAAAGCCTGAAATTAATCAGCGACTCCGGATTTTAGCCATTTGCGTGTAGCGTTAAGCGTTCGGCGTTGAGCCCTCCCTTTTAACGAATTAACCCCGCTCCGGACTTCATCCTGGCGGGGTTAAAAATTAATTTAATTTGCTGTCGTGATGAGACAGTTTACATGCTTAGTTAAAAATGCACGGGAAAATGTTGATCTTAATTTACCATTGCAGGCGCAGGAGCAACTGATCTCTTTCTGCCACCAGCACTGGCTTTTACTGTGGGGGTGGCCCTGTTGAACCGGACAGCGGTCCATACATGGTCTAAAGCCACTTCACCAGCGTTATCAAAGCCGGCGTTTTTTACGCCATCCCAACTGCATCCCCTGCTGAGGTCGGTAGCAATTTTTGAAGTGCTTTTTGGATAAGCAATCCAGAACTTGCTTTCTTCCTGGAGGGCGGGAAGAACATCCCTTAAAATGCAGTTTAATTGATTTTCGTTTACTGCGAACACCAGAGCAAAGTCAATCTTACGGGTTTTTAACAGTGGTGTTACATTTTTGGCAAACGATAATTTGGCAAATTGCTTCTCAATAGAGGAAGGCAAACCCTGAATTAAAACGTTCTTTTCTTCCTGTAATTGAAGCTTTTCTAACAAATTTTGCGACATGCCGAAGGTTTTTGTAATAAGCTTTTCAGGTTATAAAAAATAGACGGGATTGCAAAGGTATGAAATGTTGTTCACGGGATAAAAAAAAAATAACAACATTGGTGCAGCGTATTAAAATCTGCACCAAATGCTGTTAAAATTTATAGGATGGGTTTAATCTAAAACCGTCAGCCTCAGGCTGCAAGCCGTTATCGCCTGCAAATACCGAGGTTATAAAAAATATTGGTGAACAGGTGTAGCTAAAGTGTTTTGCCACTCAAAAAAACCGCTAAACCCCTTCATATAATGAATTGTATTATGTGTACTAATGACAAAAATGACATTCCATCAGCTTGCAACACCGCCTGAACTTAAAGCTGTATACTTCATCTCGCCTCAGGCTTTAAACTTTAACCTTTAGCCTGCATTGTATTAGCGTGCGGCGTGCAGCTGTATTTCCCTGTATTTGTATTCGCTTTAGGCTTTGGGCTTTCTCCTTTCGCCTGTATTTGTATTCGCGTGCAGCTTGCAGCCGTATTTGTATTCACTTAGAACTTTAAACTAAGAACTGCGAACTATGAACTATAAACTGCGAACTGCGAACTATGAACTATAAACTGCGAACTGCGAACTATGAACTGTGAACTATGAACTATTCCAGATTTATCTTCCTGAAACGGTGACTATCATTATCGGTAACATTGGTGTTCACTGCAAATAATGTCCATTGCTGACGGCTTTTGCCTGTATAACCGGTTTGCAATACTGCCGCGCCATTGTTAGCCGAACCGGCAAATACGTCAAGCACTTTGCCGCTTGCTTTATTAACCAGTTTGCATTCGCCTTTATTACCAACTTCGATTAATCGCCACAGTTGGCTGTCATTCTCTTTTGTATCTTTTAAACAGATCTGAACATGTTCTTTGGTTCCGCCCGGCACATCGAGGGCGCGACCGCTTACCATACTGGTGATGCGGTACCACCCCTCCCCTGCATAATCGAAACGCCAGCACTGACAGTTCAACCCGCTCCAGGCCGTTTGGGTAACCTTAGCCAGTTGATTGCCCGAGCAATTGCGGGTGTTCAATACTTTTTTACTGCTCACATTGGTAATGCGGTAAACGCCATTGGCAACGGTCATGAATTTTATTTCCTTTCCATCCTCTATCGTTTCTTTCTGCATAACGAAGTCGGCATACTTGTGCCAGTTCCAGTATTTACCGGGGTCTGTATGGGTTTGACCATTGAAATGCTGATGTCCTTTTATACTGAAAGCTGCCGACAGCAGGTGGGCCCCGGCCGAAGCAGCGCCGCGGTAACAGGTTGTTTCATCGATGGAACGCCGGGCACAGATATCACGCACCAATGCAGCCGAAGAGCGGTATAGTTTGTCTGTGTACCATTTATTACCGTTCTGAATATATCCTTCATGTTCGATCCCTATTGTATAAGCATTGGCATTTTGTGCATGCAATGCCATATCGCCTTCTTTCACCATTTGCGTTATTTGTCCATCGCCCGACCGTACAATGTAATGCGATGATCGGTGTGCGCCGCTATTCCTGAACCAGGAAATAGTGGCGGCATAACTTCCCTGCGTAGTATGAATGGTTACATGGGTGATCTTGCTGCCATTGCGCCCGCTTTGGTAATTGCTGTTGTTTGCTTTTACGTACAGCGCCGGCTTATAATCTGCCTCCGTTACTACAGCCTCATGAGTGCTGACTGCAGTTTCTACATGCGTAGCCGGGATGATAGCGGTGGTAAAGGGTTGCACCGTTTTGTTATTGCCGTATGCAATGCTGTCCTTCTCTACGTTGATCTCGATGGCCGGTGATCGTAGTTTTTTCAATAAAGGCGCCGGGAAGATCTGTTCCATCCCGATCTTAACCGGCGCTCTTTTCAGCGAAGCGGTAGTAAACCCGTTTCGCAAGTGATCATATATATCATATTTGTACAGGGCCAATGCATACCTGTTGATCACCGAACTGTCGTTGGGAAACTCAGCCAGTTTATCAAATATCTCCGCAAACGCTTCCGGGCTGAGCTTTACATCAATTTGTTTGAAGCTGGCTTCACGGCTCAGGAACTTGGCTACCGCAAGGATCTGTAACCGAACATCTTTGTTGTATTGCTCAGGTGTAATGTTGCTGCTGTTGCAAACCGTTAGCAGGTTGTTTTTGAAATAACCGCGGCCGTTCTCAACAAGTGCGAACAACCCATACCGTTGTGGCATCCCGGTGCAGTTACCGGCATCGGTTGCAGACGGCTGCAGGTTCGTCATGCGTGAGGCAGAATAAGCTGCCGCTTCCAGTACGCCGTTCGGAATGTTTGGATAGCGCCAGTAAGCCTCTTCAAAATATGTTTCCAAACCTAAAATGGTTTGTTGTGCCTGTACCAGCAAATGAAACATGATTCCCACGGTAGTTAGTGCAAGCAATTTCAGCTTTCTCATAAATACACGGGTTTATTTTATACTAAGTTTTAAGTAAACTTTCCTGCTTTATAGATGATGGTTTGGTTACACTTTTATAACGGCGGTGTGCCGCAATCGCCCTTAACGAATGCAAGATCTTACTGCAAACTGTTGGCATTGCCAATAGCAGACCCGGTAATCATTGCCGATTAACGATTGACGATTTACGATATAGCGGATATATGGACCTTTCCGACGGTGCTGTTATTCTAAGATCCGGTGTGGGGTAAACGTACCGGTAGTGTAAAACGGGTAAGATAAATCAGACGATAACCGCGTATACATATAACAGCTTGTTCAGGCTAAGATGCTGTTGCGAAATTACAGGGGGGTAGAAAACAAGCTATGTGCCACTTTTATGATTACAAATCATAAAAAAGGTTAGAAAGCAGTTAGATTATGCACATTCAGATAAACTGTATGCGATTATTACGGAAAACCATAGTAAATATACCCGGCAGACCCATTCATAAGAAAACTTGCAGTATTTTTTCGGAACATAAAAAAAGCGCTCCCACAAAGTGGAGCGCCCTGGTAATATTATAAAAAACCACTATTTGCCAACAGGTTTGTAGTATTTCATAGCTTCAGGCATCAATTCACGCAGCCTGGCTATACGGGTATCTTCGGCCGGGTGGGTGCTCAGGAACTCTGGTGGTTTAGACCCTCCTGAGGCGGCCTTCATTCTTTCCCATAAAGGAATAGCTTCCTGTGGATTGTAACCGGCCATTGCCGAGAATATAAGGCCATAGCGGTCGGCTTCCAGCTCCTGTTTACGGGAAAAAGGCAATAAGGCGCCTACATTGCTGCCGATACCATAGGCGCTCAGCAGAATGTTCTGCGCAGCGGCGCTTTTATTGGCAATGGCAGTTTGTAAGGCCACACCGCCCAACTGCTGCAGCGAAGCCTGGCTCATTCTTTCATTACCGTGTTTGGCAAGGGCGTGGGCAATTTCATGGCCAACCACCACCGCCAGCGCGGCTTCGTTCTGTGTAATGGGCAATAAACCGGTATATACTACGATCTTACCGCCGGGCATACACCAGGCATTCACTTCTTTCGAATCAACCAGGTTGTATTCCCATTTATAGCCCTCCAGTTCTTTTGTCAGGCCTTTCTGGGAATAATACCGATTGATGGCCTGTACAAGCCTGGCGCCTACCCTGCGCACCATTTCAGCGTCTTTATTGGCGCTGGCGCTTACTACTTTATTCTCGGTTAAAAACTGCTGGTATTGCTGGGCGGCCATTGACTGAATGTCGGCTTCATTGTACAACGATAATTGATTCCTGCCTGTAATTGAGTTCTGCGAGCAGGAAGCTATGCCTGTTGCCAAAACAGCGGCAAACATAACTTTATACATGACTTGTTTCATTTCCTTGTGTATTTACTTCATTTTATTTAAACAATCCTTATACCAACCTGTTCGGTGAAACAACAAATTCCTGTGTTGACCGCAGAATGTAACTCATTCTTTTACAAACTTATAAAATCAAAGCAATACCATCAAATTAAGAAAATCAACAAGGTTATTTTTAAATAATAACAATTATTGATGTGTAGGTGGGAATTAATTGCCACAAATAGCCTACCGCCCGCTTACCGTGTAACGGCAAACTGAACAACTGAACAACTGAACAACTGAACACTGAACAACTGAACAACTCAGGAATGCCTATGAATTATGTCTATTTACTGCGTCTCCGTTCTTTACGGCGATCGCGGTACTTTAAGATAGGCACTTTGCTTTCGCTGCCGCGCAATAAACGGGTGATGTTCTTTTGATGAGTGAGCACTACCAGCAGGGCCACAGCAATGGCAAAAGCCCTGTACAATGGTTCTTTTTCATTGAAGATGACGAGAATGAAAACCGCGAAGGCTATGCTGGCTAAAATAGAGCTGAGTGATACAAACCGGGTAAGGTACAATACCACCAGGAAAATGCCCACACACAGTACAGCCACCAGGGGCTGAATGGCGAGGATCATTCCAAACAGGGTGGCAACTCCTTTTCCGCCCCGGAAATCGGCCCAGATAGGGAATATATGACCCACTACGGCGGCCAAACCAAGACCAACCATAAAGTTGGTTCTTTCCAACTCGCTGTGCGTATAATATGGGAGAAGAATGTATAAACTGGTAGCGGCTACGCCCTTGAGCATGTCAATGATCATGACAAATGTGCCCCAGCGGGAGCCTAAAACACGGAAAGTATTGGTAGCACCGGCATTTCCACTGCCGTAATCACGGATATCGATTCCAAAAAATGCTTTACTAACCCAAACTGCTGTTGGAATAGAGCCGATCAAATATGCTATTACAATGAGTAAAGCTTCTTTCATTGAATAGTTGGTTGAAGTTAGATAACGAAAATATGGAAAAAAAGTTAATTAATTGATAACTATAAGGTTCCCGGAGTTATTATTTTTTAAACAGCAGGCACATCCAGTCGCCTTTTGCCTTATAATCAATCACTCTCAATCCATTGTCTTTTGCGCACTTTTCAATATCAGGCCTGTCACCCGTTAAAAGTCCACTCATAATTACAACGCCACCCAGTGTTAAATGTTGTTTAATTCCGCCCATATTTGCCAGTAAAACATGTTTATTGATATTGGCCAATATGATGTCGAATTCGGTAGGCATTTGTAAGCTGTCTGCCCGTGAAAGTGCAATGTTCGAACAGTGATTAAGCGCTATATTTTCTTCGGCATTGGTGATGCTCCATTCGTCGTTGTCGATAGCTGTAACACTGCCGGCACCCAGCCGTTCGGCCAGTATTGCCAGTACGCCGGTGCCGGTTCCGAAATCAAGTACGTTCTTTCCCTTAAAATCGTATTGCTGCATGTTTTGGATCATCAGGTGCGTGGTGGCGTGATGACCGGTACCGAAGCTCATTTTAGGCGTAATGATAATTTCATGCTGCACCTTTTCCAGCGGCGCATGAAAATGGGCGCGGATACCACAAAAATCATCGATGACCACCGGTTGAAAATGCTGCTCCCACTCCGCATTCCAGTTCCTCGGCGCTATCACCTCTTTGGTTATGGCCGTACCGGTACCTGCAACCAGTTGGTAAGTGTCTGCTTCGTTGTATTGGTCGTCAGGGATATAGGCAGAAATATGATTCACGCCTTCTTCAAAACCTTCGTAATTAAGTTCTGTAAGTTGCGCCAACAGTATCTCCTGTTGTTCCTTTGTTACCGGTTGAAATTTGATATGAATATAGTTCTGCATTTACGTTAACTCGTTGACAAGTTAACTAGTTAACGGGTTAACTCGTCAACTAGCTTAAATAAAAGAAGGTCTGCATTTTCATTACAGACCTTCTTTATATTTCAATAGTTTGAATTACTATGCTGTCGGCCCTTCCGGTTTCTTTCCTTCAGGTTTTGGCATCAGGATCTTACGGCTCAGTTTGAACTTGCCGGTCTTGTGATCGATACCGATCAGTTTCACTTTCACCTTCTCGCCTTCTTTCAGCACACCTTCCATTGTTTCCAGGCGTTTCCAGCTTATTTCACTGATGTGTAACAAACCTTGTTTGCCAGGCAGGAATTCAACGAATGCGCCGAACTCTTTAATGCCTTTAACAGTGGCTTCGTATACCGAACCTACTTCAGGAACGGCAACAATGCCTTTGATCCAGGCAACAGCTTTGTCAAGCCCTTCTTTGGCCGGACTAAAGATGCTGACCTCGCCGTAGTTACCAACTTCTTCAATGTTGATGGTAGCGCCGGTTTCGCGTTGAATTTCCTGAATGATCTTGCCCTGGGGCCCTATCACCGCACCAATGAATTCCTTGTCGATAAACAATTTCTCCATTCTCGGTGCATGAGGTTTCACCTCGCTTCTGGCTTCGCCGATGCTCTCATACATCGCTTCAACGATGTGCAGGCGGCCTTTACGGGCCTGCTCCAGCGCTTCACGCATAGTGTTCATGCTTAAGCCATCGATCTTGATATCCATTTGCACCCCGCAAATACCATCGCGGGTACCGGTTACTTTAAAGTCCATATCACCAAGGTGATCTTCATCGCCAAGGATGTCGGTAAGAATGGCGTATTTGCCATCGCTTGCGCGGGTGATCAATCCCATAGCCACACCACTTACGTGTTTTGGAATGGGTACACCGGCATCCATCAACGCCAGTGAACCGGCGCAAACAGTGGCCATGGAAGAAGAACCATTCGATTCAAGAATATCGCTCACGATACGAACCGTGTAAGGATACTCATTGCCGGGCATCATTTTCTTCAGCGAACGCATGGCCAGGTTACCGTGACCAACTTCGCGGCGGCCGGGGGCGCGCATCATTTTCACTTCACCGGTTGAGAATGGCGGGAAGTTATAGTGTAAAATGAATTTTGTGTAATCAGACACAGCCGCGCTCTCTACCAGCAGTTCATCCAAAGGCGTACCTAAGGTAACAGTGGTCAGCGACTGCGTTTCGCCACGGGTGAACAGCGCAGAACCGTGTGGTGAAGGCAGAACGTCTACTTCCATGTTGAGCGGACGAACCTGGTCGAGCTGACGGCCATCCAAACGGATACGGTCGTCGAGGATCATGTTACGAACCACTTCCCATTGCAGATCGTCGAAATATTTTTTAGCCAGCTTTTTCACATTGTCTTCCACTTCTTCGCCGAGGCTGGTGATCAGTTCATCTTTCAATGCATCGATAGCATCGCTTCTTTCGTGTTTTGCAGAAGCAGAGCGGCTGATCTGGTAGATCTTATCCTTTGCAAAGTCGGCCACTTTTTGTTGCAGCTCGGCATCCTGCTCGGGTTTTGTATATTCCCTTTTGCCGGTTACCCCTTTTTTAGCCCGCAGTTCTTCCTGTGCTTTGATCTGAACGCGGATGGCGTCGTGAGCAATTTCCAGGGCCTTTACCAGGTCTTCTTCGGCACATTCTTCGGCTTCACCTTCCACCATCATCAGGTTTTTGTCGGTAGCGCCAATGATGAAATCCATATCGGCCTTTGCCAGCTCGGTACGGCTGGGGTTAACTACGAACTGACCCTCGATGCGGGCAATACGCACTTCAGAAATGATCTCCTTAATGGGAACATCTGAAACGGCAAGCGCCGCAGAAGCAGCCAGGCACGCGAGTGCATCGGGCATTACTTCCTTATCGCTTGAAACAAGTGTAATCAATACCTGAACATCGCATAAATAATCTTCAGGGAAAAGCGGGCGTAAAGCACGGTCGATCAAACGGCTTACCAGTACTTCATAATCGCTCAGTTTACCTTCGCGTTTGAAGAACGAACCGGGAATACGGCCGGCAGAAGCAAATTTTTCATTGTAATCAACTACCAGGGGAAAGAAAGATTGTCCTTCTTTAGGCTCTTTGTTGGCAACAACAGTGGCCAGAATTATACAATTGCCCTGGCGAACTGTAACGGCTCCGTCGGCCTGACGGGCCAGGCGGCCGGTTTCAATAGAAACCTCGCGTCCGCCCCCTATATCAAAAGTTACGCTAATTGGTTGAGAGAGCATACTAAAAATGTAGTTTAATGGTCGCTATTAAAGCCTGCAATAGGTGGGATGTAGCGCCGGCAATAAGCAGCAACCGGTTATTTAAAACAACAAGTTCAGAAAAAAAGTATAGCAAAAACAACTATTCCCAACCGGAAAACAGTTGGGAATAGTTGTTTATTATAATATAAACTTATTTTCTGATTCCAAGTTTTTCGATTAAAGCACGGTAACCTTGCAGGTTATGTTTGCTCAGGTAAGTGAGCAGGCGCTTACGTTGACCCACCAGTTGCATTAAGCCACGGTGAGTAGAGAAATCCTTCTTATTTTGTTGAAGGTGTAAAGAAATACTGTTGATGCGTTCTGTCAACAACGCAATCTGGCCCTCAGTGGAACCTGTGTTTTTAGCATTGCCACCATATTGTGCAAATACGCTCGAAACTTTCTCTTTAGTTAAATAAGGCATCTCAATTTTTTTAAAAACATCCAGAAATTATCTTCTTAATTTGGCGGCAAAGGTATGTAAAAATTATAATTGAGTGGAATTTTTTAGAAAGAAAAACCTGTTTTTGCCTGTTTTACAGTACTGAAATCAAGCAGTTTGTGGTTTATGGTTTGTAGTTTCTGGTTGACTCCTCATTTTGAGGCTCGCCTTCAATTGTTTAGACTCAAAAAATGATAAAACATAAACCGATTGCCTTATTTTGAGGCTCGAAATTACTCAGAGATCTGAAAGAAAGAACTACAAACAACAAACCACAAACAATAAACAAGTGCTATTTTGAGGCCCGAAATTAGTTATACATTCCAAAATTGAACGAACCATAAACCATAAACTATAAACCATAAACGCTAACTAATTATCTGTCAGCTACATATAGTAAAAAAGTTACCCTTACAAACCCAATGAAACGGCTTGTTTTCGCAGTTACAAATGATCTTAATTACGATCAGCGGATGATTCGCATTTGCACATCTCTGGCCGAAGCCGGTTATGCGGTAACCCTCATCGGCCGGCGATGGGGCAACACCCCGGCCCTGGTGCCCCGCCCTTTCGTTCAAAAGCGGCTGTTTTGTTTTACCCGCACCGGCAAATTAAGTTACCTCGAATACAACCTGCGGCTGTTTGTCTATTTATTGTTCAAAAAAGCAGACGCGGTTTGCGCCATCGATCTCGATACCATTCTCCCCTTTTATTATATTTCCAAACTAAAACGCCTTCCCCGCGTTTATGATGCACACGAGCTGTTTTGCGAAATGAAGGAAGTGGTTACCCGGCCGGCGGTATACCGGGTTTGGAAATGGGTAGAAAAACATACCGTTCCTCATTTTAAATATGGCTATACCGTAAATGAGGCCATTGCCGCGGAATTTAACCGGTTATACCAGGTGCAATACGATGTGGTACGAAATGTGCCCGTGCTGCACCCGATCGCAATACCCGATAAACAGGAAAAATATATTTTGTACCAGGGAGCGGTGAACGAAGGCCGGAGTTTCGAAACGCTGATCCCCGCAATGAAATATGTAAATGCCCGGTTGATCATTTGTGGCGACGGCAATTTTATGGAGAATGCCCGCCAACTGGTGCAGGAACATGGGTTACAGGAGAAGGTTATATTCAAGGGTAAAATATTACCTGCCCGGTTAAGACAATACACATTGAATGCCTGGGCGGGGGTTACGTTGTTTGAAAATAACGGCATGAACAATTATCATTCACTTGGTAACCGGTTCTTCGATTACCTGCATGCCGGTTTGCCGCAATTGTGTGTGAATTACCCGGCTTATTCAGCAATAAACAATCGGTACCAGATCGCTGTTCTTATTAATGATCTGTCGCCCGAAGCAATAGCCGGGGGACTAAATGAATTATTAAATAACATAAAATTATATAACCAGTTGCAACAAAATTGCTTACAGGCCCGTGAAGCCATTAACTGGCAGCAGGAAGAAAAAAAGCTATTGGAGTTCTATAAAAACATATTCTAGCCAGTGGAAAAGCATGTACATATCATTTCATTCGACGTACCCTACCCGGTTGATCATGGCGGCTATTTCGACCTTTTTTATAAACTGGTAGCGCTGTATCAGCAGGGCATCCGTATCCATTTACATTGTTTTGAACACAAACGCAGCCAGCAGGAGGAACTGGAGCAGTATTGCGCCGAAGTTTTTTATTATCCGCGTCAGTGCGGTCACAAAGGTTTCTCCCATAAACTGCCTTACATAGTAGCATCCCGCACCAATGCAGAACTGGAAGAAAGGTTACTGAAGGACAGTCACCCCATTTTGCTGGAAGGTGTACATTGTACCTACCTGTTACAGGACGAACGTTTCAACAGCCGCAAAATGGTGCTTCGCCTGCACAATGTGGAATATAAATACTACAAACAGTTATTCCATTCAAGCCATTCCCTCTTCAAAAAAATGTATTACCTGAATGAGAGCAGGCTGCTGAAACAATACGAAGAAAGTATTGCCAATAAAGCGCTGGTACTGGCCGTATCGGAACAGGATTCAAACACCTACCGGAAAGAATTTGGCGCAAAACAGGTAGCTACCCTGCCGGTTTTTTTACCATTTAGTGAAATTTCGGCGCCTGAAGGCGTAGGCTGCTTTTGTTTATACCATGGCAACCTGTCGGTAAACGAAAATGAAGAAGCGGCCATTTGGCTAATAAAGAAAGTGTTCAACGATCTGAAGATCCCACTGGTGATCGCAGGCAAGCATCCTTCACCCAGGTTACAGCGTATAGCCAATAAGTATGGTAATGCCTGCCTGGTGGCAGATCCATCTGAACAGGAAATGCAGGATATGATCGGCAAGGCGCAGATAAACATACTGCCATCCTTCAACGTAACAGGAGTTAAGCTGAAATTGCTGAATGCCCTCTTCAACGGGCGGCATTGCCTGGTAAATGAAGCTACGGTACAAAGCACGGGACTTGAATCGGCCTGCCATATCGGAAACAATGCTACGGCTTTCAAAAGCCAGATCGTTCAGTTGTACCGGCAGCCATTTGCGGAAGAAGAGATCCGTTTGCGAAAAACGTTACTGCTTTCCACATTCGACAATAAACGCAACGCACAACGGCTTATTCAATGGTTATTTTAGCATTGTCAATAACCCGGCCTCTTTCGGTACGTACCGTACGGGCCGGGTATTTATTGATAACGATGTAGTCGTGTGTAGCCATTACGATAGCGGTACCATAATCGCGGCTGATGTGGAACAACAGCTGCATGATCTCATCGGAAGTTTCGGGATCGAGGTTACCGGTAGGCTCATCGGCCAAAATCAGCTTGGGTGAATTGAGCAGGGCGCGGGCGATATCAACACGTTGTTGTTCGCCGCCGCTTAACTCGAATGGCATTTTAAAGCCTTTGGCTTTGAGGCCGACCTTATCGAGCACATCGAGGATCTTTTCATCCATCAGCTTTTCATCCTTCCAGCCGGTGGCGCGCAGCACAAAACGCAGGTTATCGTTTACATTACGATCGGTGAGCAACTGGAAATCCTGGAAAACCACGCCAAGGTTACGGCGAAGGAAAGGAACTTTTTTCCAGTCCATATCACGCAGGTTAAAACCTACCACGGTACCATCTCCTTCTTTCAGGCGCAGATCGCCATACATGGTCTTCAACAGGCTGCTTTTGCCGGTACCTGTTTTACCAACCAGGTAAACGAATTCCCCTTTTTGAACTTTAAAGTTTACATCCTGTAAAACAAGATTGTTCCCCTGATAGATATTTACGTGCTTTAGGTCAATGATGTTCTCCTGCATACTGATCCGTTAAGTTGTAACAAAAATAAGCAATTCGGGCCAGTTACAAATTTTGGATTATACCACAATTGAAGGCCCCAATGTGAATAAGCTCAGCGATTTAGAAATTTCAGCGTTTGCCCCACCCTAAGCGGGGTTTATGAGCACCGTCAGGCTCAGGTATTATCAGCGGATAAAATACTGGTTAGCAATGACCGTAGAACCCCACTAATATATTGTTAATTCCCGATATAGACAAGGAGGAGTTGTAAGGTCGATAAGTTGACCAGGCGCCGGACACCGTAACTTCCTTACAGTATCCGGCTTGATTTCGCAAAATAAGCCCGGCAGGGTTCCGCCCTTGCCAGGTGCGGCTTTCAGCGCAAATACATCCTGTCTTTCATAGGGAAGGTGAATAGATATCCCGGATATATTCCCGATATATTACGGAGATAAGCCCGGGATATTGCGGATTTATTTAAGGCTGAAATATCACCGGGATAGTACCGGAACACTGTTTATTTGTTTTTATAATATAGATGCATTGCCTGTCAATGTAAATCTTCGTCATTCACCATTAAACCCAACATTATGGCAAAACTCGACGGTACTATTCAATTCACCGGTTCTCTCCAAAACCTGAGCGCTTACAAAATGCGCGGCTCAGATAAATTAATACTGCGTAAAAAGGGCGGTCCTACCAAAAAACAGGTAAAGCATTCACCAAACTTTGAGCTCACCCGCAGGAACAATATGGAATTTGGCGGCAGGGCAATATCTGCAGCCTTTATAAAAAGGGTATTGCACCCGTTGCTTTTTTTGGCCGATCACAACATTACGGCACCGTTCAATGCGCTGCTGCGGGCCATTCAAAAAATGGATACTGAAAGCGATTATGGCAAACGGCATATTATGCTAACCAGGCAACCGCGGTTACTGGAGGGTTATACGTTGAACCGCACTTTTTTGTTTGAAACAATAGTAAGAACACCGGTAATCTGCCATCTTCAGGAAGAAGAGATCTATATCGACCTGCCGGCGCTTGAGCCAGGCATCAACTTTATGGCGCCCGGTAATTTTGCTGTATATAAGTTTATCGCCGTGGCCGGACTGGCACCTGATATTTATTATACAGAACATGGTTACCAGCCGGGAGTGAGAGATGGGTATTTTTTCAATCATACCGAAAGTGACTGGCTGCCGGTGAACGCCTCTGCTCCCGCCCGCCGGCTAACGCTGGAGG
Organism: Niastella populi; assembly: GCF_002078015.1. Classification (GTDB taxonomy): domain Bacteria; phylum Bacteroidota; class Bacteroidia; order Chitinophagales; family Chitinophagaceae; genus Niastella; species Niastella populi. Next base: position 250,743 of record NZ_LWBP01000199.1, read on the forward strand.
CGCCGTTAAACAAACCGGCCGATTGCAGTACCGTGATTGCGCTGGGCGTTGCCTTTGGAGTAATAAATGGTATGGAAATAAAACCCGTAAAATATGTTGGCGCGGCAAAGGTGCTCATGATGGCCTGACGAAGATTGAACCCATATAAAAAGCCCTCCCGATGTTTTGGGAGGGCTTACCCATTTTATACGGAAAGTATTATTTAATGATATGCTTCGGCAGATCAACGATCTGCTCACAGCAAATTTGCTCCATTACCTGTTGCAACTGGGTTTTCAGCATGGCGATCACATGATCGCCGCCGGCATCGCCCAGTGCAGCCACGCTGTACATAAATGAACGGCCCATAAAGGTAAAATCTGCGCCGGCAGCCATTACCCTTGCCACATCGGGTCCCGAACGCAGGCCGCTGTCCATCATGATCTTTATTTTTCCTTTATAACGATCGATGATCGGGTGCATCGACTGTATGGCCGACTGACCTGCATCGAGCTGTCTGCCGCCGTGATTCGATACCACAATGCCATCAACACCCAGTTTGATACACATTTCGGTATCGGCCTCGGTGGCAATTCCTTTCACTACAATTTTCCCTTTCCATTTATCGCGAATGGGAGCAATTTTGTCGGCATTCAACCGGCCGGCAAACGTGCGGTTCATAAACAGTCCCAGCTGTTTCATGTTTAACCCTTTTGGCATATAGGGCTTCAGGGTGGCAAAGTTAGGCGTACCGTACTTCAGGGTTTTCAATGCCCACTCAGGCCGCGTCATGATCTGAAGAATATTCTTCAGCGTCATGCGGGGCGGCATGGCCAGGCCATTGCGAATATCCCTTGGGCGGAAACCAAACGAAGGCACATCGCTCAGCAACACCAGCACCGGGTATTGGGCGGCTTCCAGGCGTTTTAAAATATCGTCACGCACTTCATCGGCGGCGGGATGGTACAATTGGTACCAGGCCCGGCCTTCCGTAATTTTACTAATGGTTTCAATATCGGCCGTAGTAACCGTACTAAGTATAAAAGGAATATTATGCTGCAGGGCCGCCTTGGCAAGGATCTGCGGCGAATTGGGCCAGATGAGCCCCTGTAAACCAACGGGCGCAATGCCAAAAGGCGCATCGTATACATGGCCGAACAACTCGGTTTGCAGGTTAGACCCCCTGTGTTTGCTGAGGTAATAGGGAGCCAGTTCAACCTCCCTGATCTCTGCCGTGTTCTTATACAGGTTTACGTCTTCATTACATCCGCCATCGAGGTACTCGAAGGCAAATTTCGGGATCTTTCTTTTGGCCTTATTGCGCAGGTCTTCAATGGAAGGATAACTGGTATTATACTTCACCTGGGGAACTTGTTTGCTCATTGACTGTTTGATTTCAAATGCGCAAAAATAGTTCATTATTGAAGGAATGCATCCTGCTCCATATGCTCTTTGTTCATTCTTTTATTCAAAACAGGGCCGTCAGGGAATATTTTCATACCTGGCGGTGCTGCCGGAAAGCTTGCAGGAAAACGGCAATTGTGTATTTTAGCGTTCCATGTTCGACTTTCGACTAAAAGTATTTTATACTGTTGCCCGTAGATTGAATTTTACCAAAGGCGGAAGAGTTGTTTATTACGCAACCGGCGGTAACCAAACACATTCATGAAATAGAGACTTATTACAAGACCCAATTATTTCAGCGCAACGGTACAAAAATAAAACTCACCCCGGCAGGTACTACCCTGCTGGCACATGCTGAACAGCTTTTTGCCATTTACCGCAATATAGAAGTTGATCTGGCCGCTATCAACGAAAACGTAAAAGGAACCCTGCGCATTGGCGCCAGCACCACCGTTGCACAATATGTGCTGCCCAAATACCTCGCTTCATTCCGGCAAAAGTTTCCTGAGATCAATATCGCACTTACAACAAACAATACCGAGTATATCGAGAATGCCCTTATAGCTGGTAAAATTGATTTCGGTATTATTGAAGGACAATCAAAACGCCTACAGATCAGGTATACGAGCTTCCTCAAAGATGAAATAGTGCTTTGCACCCGCACCGGTAACCCCTTGATAAAAAAACAAACCATGTCGCTGCCGGCAATAAAGGAACTGCCCCTGCTGATGCGGGAACAGGGATCCGGTTCGCAGGAAGTGATCGCCGCTGCATTAAAGAAGGCCGGCGTTAAGCTGTCGCAGTTAAAGATCGAAATGGTGCTGGAAAGTACTGAAAGCATAAAATCATATATCAGCAGTTCCGGCAGCTTTGCATTCCTTTCCATTCATTCGATCCTGAAAGAATTAAAAAGCAACGAGCTTACCATCATCGATATAAAAGACCTGCATATTGAGCGGAATTTCTTCTTTGTAAAACAACAGGGCGATAACCAGCCCCTTACCGGGTTGTTTATGAAATTCATTTCCTCCGATAACTTAAAGTTATAGCAGATTAAAAGAGGTCATTTCTCTTTCGGCCGGCCGTTCATCAACTTTGTGCCCGGAATAATTATATGCACAAAATGGAAACGGATAAAATCAGGCCAAAAGAAGAACAAAAATTCCTGGACAAAAACCTTGCCCCTGCAACCTTCGGCAAAACAGGCATTACTACCCGCGAGCTGGTGTTTCTACTGGCGCTTGTATTTTGTATTTCTCCCCTCATTTCCCCGCCATTTGCGTTGCTGGTGGGACTGATCATTGCCCGGTTTATCGGTCACCCCTACCTGCATTTGAACCATAAGGTATCACATGTTCTATTGCAAATTTCTGTAGTGAGCCTGGGTTTTCGCGTGAACATTGGTACCGCTTTAAAGACCGGGAAGGAAAGTTTTTTGATCACCATAGTAACCATACTATGCACATTGCTTACCGGGTATTTGACCGGTCGTATTTTTAAAACCAATAATAAAACCTCGTACCTGATTGCGGCCGGTACTGCTATTTGCGGCGGAAGCGCCATTGCCGCCATTTCACCGGTTATAAGGGCCGAAGAAAAACAGATAAGCGTAGCGCTGGCCACCACGTTTATTTTAAATGCTATTGCCCTTGTATTGTTTCCCCTGATCGGGTATTATTTGCATTTGAATCAGACACAGTTCGGACTTTGGTGCGCCATTGCCATCCATGATACCAGTTCGGTAATAGGTGCTGCGGGGAAATACGGCGCCCAGGCGCTTGACATTGCGGCAACCGTAAAGCTTACCCGGGCCTTGTGGATCGTTCCGCTAACGTTCATCAGCACTTTTATTTTCAGGAACCGGGAGGTGCGTATTAAGATCCCCTGGTTTATCGGGTTGTTTGTAGTGGCTATGTGTGTAAATTCTTTTTTCCCGGCGGTTCGGCAATACAGTGCATATATTTCCGGCATTTCAAGGTCGGTATTGACGGTTACGCTTTTTCTTATAGGCTGCGGCTTATCGGGCAAACCGGTAAGAAGTATAGGGTTGAAACCCGTTTTGCAGGGGCTGATATTGTGGGTGATCGTTTCCGTAGCGACGCTGCTGGTGATCGTATACTTATAAGAATTGTATTATATTGGCCTCATATGAAGAGATCACGCGTACTGATCATATCTTTTCTGATTTTGCTGCTGGCGGCATTATTGTTCTTTTTTGGTGGTGCCATGAGCATGGTGCCGGGCTGGCATACGGTCATTTACCCACCCTGGTATGCCTGGGTGCTAGTAGTGATAATGACACTGTTTTTCGGAACCATCGGTTACTGGTTATATATAAAACGCATCAGCAGGTTGAACCGGTTGTTGTTCATTATTTATGCCGCAGTGACAACCGTAGTTTACTTTTTCCTCAAGTTCCCGCATCTGCCATTACAATTTGTGCCATACGGCAGTGAAACTTTTGACAACACCGCCCTTACCATTGTACGGTTATTGCCTGTAGCCAATTGGGTGCTGATAAGTACCCAGGTACTGCTTGTGGGTTATGTTGCCGGAATAATATTGATAAATAACAGAAAACGCACATAACCGTAATTACAATAAACTTACTTCACCTTCCCCATAGCATACTGAATGCCGCCCCATAAATGCTGCAGGAACAACGGATCGGCGTAAGATTCGTCGGTATGTCCTAACCCGGTATAAAAGGCGCGGCCGCCATCGTAGTTGTGGTACCAGGCCATATGATGATTGGCGCCATTGCTGCCGCCGGTATAAGAGCTTTCGTCGATGGTGATCAATACTTTCAGATCGGTGGCCACATACTTGAAATTATACCATTCATCGGTACGTTTCCACGGCCGGGGCAAATGTTTGGTGGCAATATTCGTACTGTCGTTGATCACCAGCACAGCTTCCTGTATTTGAGGATGTTTTACAAAGTAAGCCCCTACCAGGTTGCCATACCAGGGCCAGTCGTATTCGGTATCGGTAGCCGAATGAATACCAACAAATCCGCCACCGGCCTGAATGTACTGTTGAAACGCTTTCTGCTGCTCATCATTCAGCACATCGCCGGTAGTGTTCAAAAAGATCACCGCAGCGTATTGTTTCAGGTTGCTGTATACAAACTTTGTTGAATCGGTGGTGGTATCTACTTCAAACTTGTATTTTACGCCCATCTCCTTCAGGGCTTTTATACCCGCATCGATCGACTTATGATGGTAACCTGCAGTTTTTGAAAATACCAGTACCCTGTCTTTTGCCAGGGGATCGGTTGTGCAGGACATTAAACAGAACGTAGTTAAAATAGAACAGAACGTAGTGAATACTATTTTCATTTGGCAGGCTATCGCTTTCTTCATGATATGATTGATTTTTACATATTATGTCCGGTCTGTAAGATACAGAGAAGTCGGAATTAGTACCTGAAAAATTGCATAGTTTATGCCAACAAAAGGTGAGCCGCCGCCAGTTGGCGGGAACTCACCATTTATGAGGGTGAGCCGCCCTGCAAAGGCGACCCACCCAAAGAAGGTCTATCGTTTTGTTTGCGAACTATAAGTGCTCTCGAAGATCTTATCCGCATTGCCCGCTTCAAAGCCTTCCCGCCGGTGTATTCGCTGGATCTGGTCTTTCGGCAAATGCGCAAATTGCGCCAAAACCCGCCGCTCGGCAAATTCAATATACGAACCCGAAATCGAATGTACTTCCCCGCCGGCAAAGGTAGCATCGATCATTTCGGCAACGGTGGAGCTTTGTAACAAACCGCCATCGGGACTGGTCTTAATTTTACCACCGGCATTGTTCAGCTTAAAACCATTGCGCTCGAGGAACTCGTTGAACCGGGCTATGGTATTATAACCATCTTTGAGGTTATGTACACTGATGGTAAAATGATTCAGGTAATACCGGTTGTAAATTACCCAGGCGGCATATTCGCTTTGTTTTCCCAGCGTTTCAAAATCGTGCCAGGTAGGTAAACGCCAAAGCCCGCTGTGCAGGAACTGGTCTACCGCACCGGCATCATCGAGGTTGAGCGCATCAACCGGGTCGCCTGTTACTTCGTTTGTATAACTGGTTATGATCTGTTGTATTTCGGGCGACAGGTCTTTTACCCGCAGCTCGCTGATAAAGATCCTTGGGTATTGAGGCGCCGGCGGCGCATACCAGTAAGCATCCAGCTTCTTTTCAGGAAAGTGATAGTAATCCCTTTTCTCGTACCCGTAATGTAAAAAGATCTTTTCGAGCGATTGAACGCCCAAATGCGGCACACCCATAGTGCGAAATGCAATATGGTCATTTTCAATATCACCCGCCTGTTGTATGATATTCTCCTTTATCATGGCGTTGATAATACCCGATACATCGGGAACGCGTTCTTTGTAACGTGTCATCAGGCCGTTTAAAACATTCTCAAGTACTATTGACATGCTTTATGGTTTATCAGTAACAGTTTATTTGTTTGTAGTTTGTAGTTTATGGTTTGTGGTTCTTTTGTTCCGGACTTTAAATTAATAGCTGGCCTGGTCAGGGTTGGAAGGATTCTTTTATTCGAAACCCGCCCAGGTAGCAGGCCCCGCTTTATTAAAATGCTTTAATTTTCAAACTTAATACCTGAACCCCAGCACTCAGAACTTACTACTTACTACTTACTACTTACTACTTACTACTTAAAACTTAATCCCTACTGGCGTTTCCCGTACAAACTTCCGTTCTTCGTTTTCAGGAACTTCTCAAAAGGTATTTCTTCCTGTTTAATAAATCCTTTCTGGGGCAGCTCTTTATTGGCCACCATTTCCACTACGGCGGCTACAGATGCGGCGGTTGTCCAGGAAATAGCGCGCCACTCTTTGCCATTGATCGTAATGGGATGATATGCCTGGTAAAATTCTTCCCTTGCCAGCTCCTGCCCCTTCCAGCCTTCCACAACCGCATACACATACACTACATCTTCCCTTACCGGTGGTTTGGCTTCCGTTAGTATTTGTTCAGTCAACTCACGTTTATCTTTCAAAATCAGTTCATATAATAAAAATCGCATCAACCGGGCATGACCGGGATACCGGATGGTTTTGTAGTTCAGCGTATCTACTTTTCCTTCCAGTGTTTCGCACAAAGTGCCCAAACCACCGCTGGTGCTGAAAGCTTCGAACTCCTGCCCTTCTATATTGATCTGTTCAATACCATCGAGCGAGGGCACCATTTTACGGATGCCATTGTGTATCACCTCCGCATCGTTTATATATTCATTGATAACACCGGCCGGCGACCAGGTGAATGAATAGGCCATTAAACCATTGGGAAAACGGGGCAATGCACCTACGCGCAGTTCCACATCGCGCAATTTGGTAAAACGATGGCACAGATCGGCGCCTACGATACCGATAAAACCCGGGGCCAGTCCGCATTGCGGAGCCATAACGCCCTTTGAGGTTTCGGCCATTTTGCGGATAGCGCTGGTAGTGGGAACATCTTCGGTAAGATCGAAATAGTGAATACCGGTTTTGAACGCGGCTTCGGCAACAGGCAGGTTCAGGTTGTAAGGCAGACACGATACCACGGCATCCTGTTTTGACAACAGGTCTTCCAGGAATTTAGCGTCCTGGATATTTCCGGTAACTACTTTGAATGGCAGATCAGCGGGTGATTTCTGGTCAACACCGGTAACAGTAAATACATCGTTCAGCAATGTGGCTACCAGTGAACCCACCTTGCCCAGTCCGATAACGGCAATATTTTTCATATCTTTTTATGAGTTAATACAATGAGTAATAATATAATTAATCAACCAGCCTGTTTATTAAATGCAGACGGAATGTCAATTAAATATACAGCAACAGATCAGGATGGAGTACCGGCGACATCCAGTACTATGAACATGAATATTATGGCACGTTGGCACATGCGCTGCGCAGAAATGCCAGGTAGGAGTAGAATATTTTTACGTTGTCGTTCACTATGCGAATGTAATAAAAAAAGCTAAAAGCACAAGGCTGAAGGCTGAACGCTAGCTCACTATTGAGCTACCTGCCTACTTTCCGAGGCTTATCGCAATGGGGCATGCAGGTGCAGAAAACCGCAAATAGAAAAGGTTAACGCCTATTCGCGAGCCAGTATTTATGTTAAGCGTTTAACGTTCAGCATATTTCGCGAGCCTGTATTAGCCTTTGGCTTTATGCCTTCAGCTTTTAGCGTATTTAGAGATCACTATACATCTTCTTCAACCCCGTTTTTATATAATCAGGCAAATTCATTTGCCCTGCTACTTTCTTAAAAAACGAGCTATCACCTGCAACGGTAAGAGCATCGAGTTTTATGGGCACCAGCACATCGGGCGTTATTTCCATGGGCGCCAGTTTTTTCAATGGCAGGCCATGTTTTACCATGGGGTCGAAGTTGGGTCGCACCGCCTCGCCTTCATCTTCATTATGATCGAGCACCAGCACCCATTCGGGTTCGGCAGTAGCCTCCAAACGATCTTTTAAAGGCACCAGGAACCGGTTCCCCTCTTTATCCAACATCCCGCGCAACGGCAATGAACGGGTGGCCAGTTTCCTGATATTAAGCAAACCATCCTTTACACGTTGCGTAGCTGCTGAAAGGGTCAGCGTGCCAACCACAGGGTCCTGCGTTGTCTGCTGCAGGAAGAAAAGTTTCGCTTTTTTATTGATCGTCTTTTTTTCCATACCGCTGCTGCTGCCGAACTTTCGCATCAGCGTGGCATCGCCATAACGTGGGGTACCGTTCACCGCTACCAGCGTTATGCTTTTTTCTGAAGCCTGCAAAAGCGTTTTGTATGGATCGTTCCCCTGCCCTTTTATTACTATAAGATCGGCGCGTTTGCCTTTCTGCAGCGTACCCAGCTCTTTATCCCACTTTATAATTTTGGCGGCATTCTTTGTAGCCATGGCCACCAGTTCATAGTCGGTGAACAATTTACCATTGGCTTCATTGTACAGTTTGGCCACTTTCAGTTCGCCCAGTAAATTCTTGCTGCCGCTGGGCGACCAGTCACTGCCCAGCGCAATGGTAATACCACTTTCCTTTGCGCTTTTGATATCGGCTGTTTGTCCGTATAACAACAGGTTGCTGAATGGCGACCATACCATGGATGCGCCTTTCTGTTCCATGATGTTGAAGTCCTGCTTTTGCAATGCCACACAGTGTATACCGCACAGTGAGGGTCCAATGGCCCACTCGTTGGCACGGAATTGCAGGTTCTCGAAATGCCTGCGGGCCGATGCATTCGTACCCTCGCTCAAATGCAGCAACAGGCAACTGCTTTTCTGTATTTGCCTGGAGAACTTTTCCGCATCGCGTGCAGTAATATCGGGAATACGCGCAACTACGTTCGGCAGGTCGGTATCGGCGGTCTCTTCCACATTGCGTACGATGCCGCGGTAATATTTTTTAATACCTGCATTGCTGAAAAGCATAATGCCCTGTGAAGTGGTAACGCCGCCGGCAAGGCATTTACATTCCACATACCGCACAATGGCTTCCACATACCCCTTTGTTTTCCCCAGCAGGTTCATGGGATAGCTGATGTTTTGTTTATACGGGTCAATGCCGCTCCATTGCGCCCGGTTCTCGTACCGTTTGGGTACGTTCCACATGGGCAGACAATTATAACTTAAGTGATTGTGCAACTCGATAAACCCGGGGAAGATGGTGCCCTTTGTTTTGTATACGGGAACACCGGTGAGTGTATCCGGTACAGGTTTACTATCGGGCACAATGGCCTCTATACGGGCGGCATTGATATAGATGGTGCCTTTTACAATTTCGTTGGGGCCGGCCATGGTTACAATGGTGCCATGTAAACCATAACGGGCGCTTTCCAGTGGATCTATCGGGGGCTTTGAAGGTTTCTTAGCCATATCAGTTGAATTTAGGGGCTTTCCATTCAAGGGTGTGACGGTCATCGGGTGAAGGCCTGCTAACACTGTTCATACCACGCTTTTTTCTAAAGAAGGCGTCGTTCCCGAACCATTCGGGTAAACCAAACGGCAGATCGGCATGGGGAATGGCCGCATAATCCTGTTCGGCGAATTTGGCGCCATACAGTGGTTTATTGGCCGATGCGTCATCATCGGGTGTAATGATCTTGCGGAGTTCGGTCACAACGCGGTTCCAGTCGGTGAGCATTTTCTTTTCACCGGCTGCACCGCCGGAGTGATAACTGGGGTGATAGGTTTCAAAAACAGGGATATTGCCTTTTTTATCCCACAGGTCAACCGCTTTTTGTGCAACGGCGCCGAATGCCACCACCGCCTGCAGCGAAGGCTTCTTTAGCATATTGAATAACCTGTTGCGCCAGGCGGTAAGATCGGGGCGGCTTAGCAGTTTTATCCCATCGCTCAAATGGCTGGGGAATAATGCGTAGGAAAAGCCATTGAGCAGAACATACGATTGGGTTAGCCCGATCTTATTGAGAAAACCCTGCACCCGTTGTCCGGCATTGCCAACGAGGTTTCGGCCGGCTATACGTTCGGTTGGACCGGGATCTGAAGCCACACAAATGATCTTTGCGCTGCCATCGAGGCGGCCGCGATAGAATACCGGGCCCCAGTCGTACCAGAAATGTTCTTTGATTTCATCATGATCGGGCAGGGCTGCAAAGTGTTTGGCAAACGCAGCGCCGGGCCCTTTGTCGAACCGGATCATTGATTGTCAGGTTTAACGGTGAATCAATAATGTGGGTGCGGACAGGGTTATCATCGGGAATCGTGAATGCACTCGCGAAACGTGAAACGGCAAACCCCGACTTCATCGGGCAGGCTGTGAAGGGGCTCGCGAAATTCCGGAGTTATTTACGACCTCGCGCCGCCCGATATTCAAGCCGGTTGCCCCGCCTTCGCTTACGCTTCGGATGCCGACTTGTTCGCCGTAGCCTGGCGAAGACGAATTGCCGATTGCCGACAAAGGCCGCGCTGAGGCTTGCCGATTGCCGGTTCACGATTAACAACAGCCGCCTGGTCAACCTTAGCGAACAGGTACGGGAGAATTAGTTCATCAACAGTGAAGTCAGTTGCGGTGGGAATCTCAAGTAACTAAAGCTACTATATTACCGGTTTTATTTCAACCGTAGTTTTACTGATTTTCGTTATAGTTTGTATTAAAAAGTATACCGGTTCAGCTCCTTAAGCGCTTTTTCAACGTCGGCCTCCTGCCACCAGCCCACTTCTTTATATTTTTTTGCTATCACGTCAGCCATCTCTTTTTTGCTCAGTTGTTTACATTATTATTAAAGTATGATCATGAACAATTATGTAAAAACGGTTAATTGTTACTGTTACAAGATAAGCATAGTAGTTGCCATGAGTTGTCAATCGTCATTTCCTTTACTTTCGAATGAGCTGAACACAGCGCTATTGGTAGTGGGCGCCCCATTCGACGTAGCATACATCGCGTACATACAACCTGTAAAACCACCGGCGGTTTGCGTGCTCAGGAAACTGGCGTCAACCCCTTCCTTCATCAGGCGCCAGTTGGTGCTCCCTTTTTCTGCATAATAAAAAGAATAGGCATTACCATTGGTTTGAATTCTCAATTTCAAAGGCTGATTGCCGGTTTGAATTTTAAACACTTCCAGTAACTGCGGCTGGCTCTGGTTCCTCCCGGGGCCTTTGTAGAGTTGCAATACCGGCTGTCCGTTATCAACCGACTGGCAGAGATAGTAATAATGTCTTTCGTTCTGGAATACTATCAACCCGGCTTTCTCCTGTTCACTGGCCGGGGTAAACGATAAAGCGGTGGCGGCATATCCCTTCAGGTGCGACTGCCTGAAACCGATAAATGCGGGATTGGCCTTTTCCTGCACCGTGGCTGGTTTTAGTTTTACAGTGAGCAACCCTTTTACGCTGTTGATATGATACCACGGCTCACGAACGGTACGCAGGAACTGGTACCGGTAGCTGAGGTTGGTGTTTTTAAAATCGTCTTTGAAATGAAAATCGCTGTTATAAGGTAACGGGCTTTTGGCGCTTGCACCGGGAATACTCAGTTTATCCGGCACCGGTTCATTTGGTTTCAGTATGTTGGGCCAGCCATCTTTCCACTCAACTTTTGCCATAAAGGTTTCGCGGCCGGTATTGTAGTGATCGCCGGAATAGGGCCGACAACCGAGAAATACGGCGTACCAGTTGCCATCGCTTGCATTCACAAAATCGGCATGACCGGTTGAGGTAACCGGGTGCCGCCGGTTTGCATCCAAAGTGCGCTGGGTAAGTATGGGATTGCCTTTATAGCTTTCATAAGGCCCGTCCACTTTTTTACTTCTGAAAATAACGGCGGAATGATTGAACGCGGTGCCGCCTTCGGCACATAACAGATAATAATAACCGTTGTATTTAAATATATGCGGCCCTTCTATCCATACAGGCTTCTGCGTTATATCGGTACCACCATCGATCAGCAGTTTTTCCTCTCCCTTTGTTTGCATGGTGGCGAGGTCCATCTCATACATCCTGATGGTGCGGTGGCCGTCGTACTGCGGTTTATCATCGGGCGCCACGCTGTTGTAGATGATATATGCTTTTCCATTATCGTCGAAGAACATGGACGGATCTATTCCCTTTACCGCCGGCAAATACACGGGGTTACTCCAGGCACTTTTGGGATTTTTGGTAGTAATGATAAAGTTGCCGCCTTTATCGATATTGGTGCAGGTAATGTAAAAAGTGCCTTTGTAGAAACGAATGGCAGGCGCGAATAACCCGCGCGACACCCCGGCCTCATCCAGATCGAGCTGTTCGGGGCGGTCCATGGCAAACCCCAGCTGTACCCAATTCACCATATCATTGCTTTTAAACACCGGCAACCCCGGATAGTACGCAAAGGTGGAATTCACCAGGTAATAATCGTTGCCGGCACGGCAAATGGAGGGATCGGGATAAAAGCCCGCCAAAATGGGGTTGTCTATTTTTGCTGTCTGCGACTGAATGGTTTGGGCAATAAACAGGGTTGCTATGAAGAATATTCTTTTCATTGGTGAATCGTGGTGTTGTGTTTTTTGAAGTAGGAAGTATGATGCAGGAAGTATGAAGAGCCCGGATCTCCTGGCTCAAAATCAATTTCGTCATATTCCTGTCCCAGACTTTTACCTCTTAAGAAGCTCTAATTTAAGAAATTATCATCAACTGTATTTCCTACTTAAAATAAGAAATTGTTTTATACATTTTTACTCCCCTTCGCTTTTTTGGCATTAATCAGCCCTACTGCACCCGTAAAAAAAAAAACTGCACGCTGAAATTCAGCGTGCAGCATAAAAGTTATCTATAAGAAATCAATCTAGCGCAACCAGGTGATCTTGCCATATTTTGTAGGTCTGTATTGCTGCGAAGCCTCATCAAAATAATACGTACACACAGAAAAATGGTCCCACTCACAAACATAATCATATCCTTCAATGCCGGCGGGATAAAACTTGTCGCCTGATTTGTAATATTGAGTAACCTGAGCCTTTGGAGCTTTTGAAGAAGCGATAGCAGCAGCGGCGCTGATAATGATAGCGGATGCATGCAGGATAAGCGTTCTTTTTCCCATAGAAAATTTATTAAGGTTTAATAATGATCTAAATATACGTAAATAACCTCAATGCACAATCGCATTAAAATTCTTTGTATTTAGCTTTCTTTAGCAGTTTGAAACAGGCACCTGCTGTTTCGGGATTTTCTGCCAGCATCGGATGAAGTTGTTTCCAGGTAGTGATGATGTGGCTGCTGTCCCTGTGCAAACTGAACAACACATCACCGGGCTCGAAATCCTGCGAACCGTCGAGGTATTTGTTATATACGACATCTACCCCTGATGAATCGCCTGAAAGTGTGGTGAGTAATTTTATATATGTTGTGAGGCCTGTTATTTCGAGTGTGCCGAAACAGGTATCGCTTGTTTGAGCAACCGATAATTCCCATTCCATGATCTTGTTAATGCCGGTTGCCGTAGGCACGGGATCTTCGTGAAAAACATAACTCCCTACCCAGTCAGAACAATGGATAAATGTGTTTGTTTTTGAACAGGAGCACATATTTAGCAATAACAACAATACAGGCATTACAATAAGTAACGATCTTTTCATAGCGTCAGGATATTTTAAAGTTACCGGTTGCCGGGTTTAAACCTCATGATCCGGTTCCGAATTTGGCGTATCCGCGCTTAGCGCTAAGCGTTTTGCGTTTACTGCTATTCGTTTTGCATTCAGCTTTGTGACCGGTTATTGAGTTTTGAGATACTTCCGGCTATGGGTGGAGGCTTTTACAAATGCCGATTAATTATAATAGGAGCATTGTATTGATACGGGCAGCAATTTCATAATTTCTCCGGTATTCACTGATGGTTTTTCGGTGTTGTGGATAAAATAACAGATCAACGGCCCGATAATTTCGATTTTCAGTAAAGATGAAGGAATACTATCCGCCTGTAAATAACCTACCGGCGACATCATATAATAATTCATTCATGATCACAACGGAAACGTTTCCGTAAATAAAGCGTGCATATATATGAAATTGGCTTAAAATTACTTATTGCTATTTACCTAAAACAATTGCTATGCCTACAGCCAAACTAACGCTTGCCGTGTTGGTAATGAGCTGGTGCTCTGTTGCGTTTGCACAAAACAAACAGTTCACCGGTAAGGTTACCAATCCGCAACAAATGCCCCTGGCCGGGGTCTCCGTTCAAATCAAGAACAGTAAAACGGTTACCGCAACCGCCAGTGATGGCAGCTTCACGATCTCAGCACCCGACGACAAAGTGGTGCTTGTATTTTCCTCTGTTGGTTTTGAAAAGAAAGAACTGCTGGCAACCGCCGGTGTTCCTGTTGAGTTACAGTTAAAAGAAGAAGCACAGGGTCTTTCAGACGTTGTTGTGGTTGGGTATGGCACCCAGCGCAAAACGGAACTGACGGGCGCGGTATCTTCCATACGAAACGAAAAGCTGCGTGAAATGCCGGTTGTAAGCGTTGAACAGGCAGTATCGGGCCGGCTGGCCGGTGTGCAGGTGCAACAAACCTCCGGGCAACCGGGCGCCGGTATCAGCGTACGGGTTCGTGGCGTATCGTCTATTGCAGGGGGTAATGAGCCATTATATGTTATCGATGGTTTGCCCCAGTTCAACGATGATGTGCGTGGCGCCAACGGTTTGGCCACCATCAACCCAAGCGATATTGAATCGATAGAAGTTTTGAAAGATGCATCGGCCACCGCCATCTATGGTTCACGCGGCGCCAATGGCGTGGTAATGGTCACTACGCGTTCGGGCCGGGCCGGACAGGCGCGCATCGTGTTCGAAAGTTCAGCCGGCATACAACAGGTGCGTAAAAAGCTCGAGCTGATGAATGCCGATGAATATGTCGATTTCGCCAAACGGTATTATACCAATTCGAACCAGGCGCTGCCCGCCGACCTCGCAGCGTATACACCCGGTGTAAGTACCGACTGGCAGGAGGAAGTGTTCCGCACAGCGCTTCTTGCCAATAATAACCTGAGCATTTCGGGCGGTAACGATAAAACGCGTTACTATATTTCTACCGGATATACCAGCCAGAACGGGATCGTGCGTAACAGCGGTTATAAACGCGGTTCACTGCGGTTGAATGTCGATAGCCGCGTGAACGACCGGTTCTCCATCCAGTCGCGCATGACGGTTTCCCGCGCCAGGCAGAACGGCTTCTCCCCTTCCGTTGGTGATAACACGCGCAACTTTGGTAAATCGGGCATCGGTTCGGTTATGCGCGCCGTACCTACGGTGGCGGTAAAAAATGCCGATGGAACCTATACCGATGTAACGCCTTTCACCTTCAATGGTATCGACGCAGAAAACCCGGTAGCCATGGCCGAAGAAGTGCTCGATCAGAACACTACTACCCGCGTACAGGGCGGTGCAGACTTCAAAACCATTATCATAAAGGGATTAACCAACACCACCCGCCTTTCGGGCGATTATTATCACATTCGCCGCGATCTGTATTTCCCGCGCATTTTACCGCGCCTTGGCAATAACATCGGTTCTGCCGAGTTGGGTAATTACGATAAAACTTCCTTACTGGCTGAAAACTTCCTCGAATACAAATACAATCTCACCCCGGGGTCGTACATAGAAGCTATTGGCGGGGTATCGTATCAAAAAGAAAGGCTGAACACCATCGACCTCGCCGCTTCGGGTTTCGGTACCGACCAGTTAAAGAACTACAATTTCAACTCAGCCAACTCGGTGAGCAAACCACTTACAAACGTAGTTGAAAACTCAATAGTTAGTGCGTTTGCACGTGTACGGCTGAACCTGAATGACAAATACATGTTCGCCGCCAGTATTCGCCGTGATGGCGCTTCGGTATTTGCCGAGAACAACAAATACGGGGTGTTCCCATCAGTATCGGCCGCGTGGCGCATTTCAGAAGAAGCATTCCTGCAGAACGTTACCTGGTTATCGGGCCTCAAACTGCGTGGCAGCTGGGGGCAGGCAGGGAACCCCGCCATTCGCCCCTACCAGTCATTACTGTTAGGACAAACCGTAAATACCGGGCAGGGCGCCGGAACCGGCCTGGCTGTTGGCCTGGCGCCTACGTTCCCCAACCCTGATCTGAAATGGGAAACCACTACACAAACAGATATCGGCTTTGACGCCGGACTGCTTAACGAAAAGATCCGCATCACTTTCGACTATTATATCAAAACAACTTCCGACCTGCTGGCGCTGGTGCAGTTACCGCCAAGTGCCGGTGTTGGCGCCGGTATTGGTTCAGGCCCCGGCCAGATCATCGATAATGTAGGTGAAGTAGAGAACAAAGGCTGGGAACTGACATTGGGCACCAACCTGCTGAACAATGGCGACTTTACGATCGCCATCGATGTGAACCTGTCGCAAAACAGGAACAGGGTCACCAAAACAAAAGACGGTAAAGACATACCTACCATTGCCGGTGGTAATGATGCGTCGGGCTCAAACAGTATTATTCGTCCGGGTGAACCGCTCTCCGCTTTCTACGGGCCTAAATTCACCGGCCTCGATAAAGACGGCGTTGCGCAATATGAGAACCTGAATGGCGATAAAGACGCCAATGGCCGTGATCTCATCAATGCGCTTGACAACCAGATCATCGGCAGCCCCTACCCCGATCTCTATTATGGCATCAACCCAACCATCCGGTATAAACGTTTTACGTTATCATCGGTATGGGCAGGTGTAAGCGGTTCACGAATCAATAATGCCGCGTTGTTCGATATGACCATTCCTTCGCCGGTAGGCCAGTATAACAAACGGAAAGCGCTGAATGATTTTTATCCCAATCCGAGCCTAACAGTGAGCAATTATCATTTCCGCAGTAATCGCTATATGGAAAACGGTTCATTCTTCCGGCTGCGCAATATCAGGCTCGACTATAATGTCGATCTGAAAAGCAAGACCGTCAGGAACCTGAACGTATATGTAAGCGCACAGAACCTGCTCACCGTTACCGATTATTCAGGATATGATCCCGAGGTGAACACCTTCAACGGCAACGACCGCCGCCAGGGAGTTGACCTGGGTGCATATCCCGCTGCTAAAACTTACAATTTGGGTTTAGGTATTACTTTTTAGACAACAGTGAAGTCTGTAAGTTATTCAGTTATTGAGTTATTGAGTCAGGAGTTTTTAAGTCAAGGCAAACTGAACAACTGAAGAACTGAACAACTGAAGAACTGAATAACCTGATAAAAAATACTTGAAATATGAAACTAAAATTATTCTATATACTATCAGCCGTCACGTTGATGGTGAGTTGTAAAAAGTTACTGGAAGAAGAACCGAAAGCAACCGCCACCCTGGGCGAACTCGATCCCACCACGCTCGATCAAACAGTGATCGGGGTATACGAACCGCTTACCCGCAGTCGCGGCCGGTTATGGGAATCAACCGCCGGGCTTGGCCTCGAGCTCATGAGCGAATATGCCGACGGCGGATCGAGCCAGGCAAACTGGAGCAATTACAATAACGTAATGAACCTGCCCAATAGCTTTGCACAAAGCTGGACAACGTTATACGAAGCCATCGGTCGCGCCAATTTACTGATCTATAACCTCGGCAGGAATACAACGCTCAGCGATGCCGTAAAAATGAAAGCCTATGGCGAAGCTTATTTTGTACGGGGCTATTGTTATTATTTTGCCGTACGTGTTTGGGGCAAGGTACCATTACGGCTGCAGCCTGTTGTAAACGCCAATGATGTGGCGCTGGCTTTGTCGCCGGTGAACGTTATTTACGATTCTATCATTAAGGATATGAAGTTTGCCGAAACCGCGTTGCCCAATACCACCACCTTACCCGGCAGGGCAACCGCAGGCGCCGCCAAAACCGCACTCGCCGATATTTATCTCACCCTCGGCCAGTTTGCCGAGGCCCGCGACAAGGCAAAAGAAGTGATGGACAACAAAGCCACTTATGGTTACGACCTGGAGCCATCACTGGCAACAGTATACTCGCCTGCACTGGCCACCAATAAAGAAGATATCTTTTCCCTGAAATTCTCGCAGATCGTTGACAAAGGCGCTTTCATGGCTTCCTATTGGGCCGATTCAAAAGCCAGGGCAGCCGGCTTTTCGGTAAGCGGTAATAAATTCGGCGGCATCATTTCACTGGCCCCATTGATCAAAAACTGGGACGACAATGACCTGCGCAAAAAATTCAGCACCTATAACAGTTACCTGATCAATGGCGTGGTAACGGCCGCTGAAATTGAAAAAGATATTTATGACCTGCGTATGGGTAAATACAAAGATCCCGATGCGCCTATCGATACCGGCAATGGCAACGATTTCTATCTGTATCGATTTTCCGATGTGCTGCTGATCTTTGCGGAAGCGGAAAACAAAACCAATGGAGCCACCGCTGCGGCTTACAATGCCATCAACCAGGTACGCCGCCGCGCGTATGGTGTACCCGTCAATACACCCAATGCCACGGCCGATCTGCCGGCCGGGTTAAGCCAGAGTGAGTTCGATGACATGGTGTTCCGCGAAAGAGGTTATGAATTTATCGGGGAAGCAAAACGCTGGTTCGATATGGTTCGCACCAACCGGGTTGCACAAACCATCAATGGCGTAAATGCCGTGATCAAATTCCCGAATCGTAAACCCGTGCCGAACAAGGTTATTTTTGCCTTACCCGATGTGGAGTTGCAGAATAACCCGTTGGCAAAATAATGAATATCGAATGTAGAATGTTGAATATCGAAGGAAGAGAAATAAAAAATGAGGAATGAAGAATTAAAAATGAGAAAGTAGAAAATACAAGAAGAATCTCGAATGTCAAATGTAGCATGTCGAATATGGAAGGTTGGGAAATTGCATTTCCCACTTCTACATTCGACATTGAGTATTCAATATTCGATATTCTGTATTTCATTTTTCATTTCTCCAAGGGAATTTCAACCACAAACAAAACAGGCGCTGCCGCTTCCCTTTCTTTCCTCAATGTAAATATTTAGTTATGCAGCGTGATCAATGTTCCTGTGACTTTAATCAGATGTAAAGTTTAAACAGGTTTTGCGCCAGAATGGCTGTTCCCCGGTGAAAAAAGGAAATTGTGTCGATGAATTTGAGCGGGCGATCAAAAAAAAACGGGCTAAAACCACAAATCGTTATCGCAGTCAGGGTATTTACTTAACCATTCGAAACTGGCAAACCTTATCTTTGCACAACATGTCGCTGTTTATTGCATCGCTGAATTCCGGAAGTAATGGAAACTGTTACTATGTAGGCAACGGCCAGGAAGCCATCCTGGTTGATGCCGGTATCTCATGCCGCGAAACGGAGCGGCGCATGAGCCGGCTTGGCCTGTCGATGCAAACGGTGAAAGCTATTTTTGTTTCGCACGAACATACCGATCATATCAGCGGTATTCCGGTGCTGGCAAAAAAATACCAGCTCCCCGTATATATCACCGAGGCCACTCATTACCACGGCAATTTATCTATTCAAAAAGAACAGGTATTCGCATTTAAAGCATATGAACCCGTGCAGGTCGGCAGCCTGGCCATTCAGGCATTCCCCAAAAAACACGATGCCGCCGAACCACATAGTTTTATCGTCAATGGCAATAATGTGAACATTGGCGTGTTCACCGATATCGGTTCCGCCTGCGATCATGTGATAATGCATTTCAAACATTGTCATGCCGCTTTTCTCGAAGCCAATTACGATGAAGAAATGCTGGAGAAAGGGAGTTACCCGCGGCATTTAAAGAACCGCATCCGCGGCGGTCATGGCCATCTCTCCAACAAACAGGCGCTGGAAGTATTTACCAAACACAAGCCGGCGTATATGAGCCATCTGTTCCTCTCCCATTTGTCGAGAGACAATAACTCTCCCCAACTGGTACAACAGTTATTTAATGAACATGCCAACGGCACGGAGATCATTGTTGCATCGCGGTTCGAAGAAACCGCGGTTTACCGTGTGCAGGCAACACAGGATGCAGTACCGGCCGGCCTTCCTGTAAAAACGGAAATGCAGGTAAAGTTCAGGCCTTCATACACTCAATTGCGTTTATGGTGAATGGGTAAAGTTGTGCAATCACCCGTTTTGGGTATAGGAAATTTCATCCCCCGCACTACTGCTGAAAAAGATATACTTACAAATTACATACTGTTGAACCAGCTCACTGAACCGCTTACAATTGATAAATTTTCATATACCACTAAAAGAGTATTGTACAGGAACACAGCAATATTATTTTTGCATGGTCAAATCTATAGTTAAGGAAAGATGTTCGTTAAAATTCATCTCCTGAAAAGCCCTTTCCTAAATTATTCCTGGAAGCAAATGTTCGGCAGGCACTGCTCACCAAACGTATACTGATGACATTCCAGTAGCCCCAATGTATACCCGGACCATCAGGCCCAGGCGGATATGCCATCTATTTAAACTTTTAAAAGCATCACCATGAATGGATCATTTACACAATTGATTCTATTGTTATTGCTATGTCCTTACTTCTCTCCTGCCCAGGAGATCACTCCAACAATTATCAACGTCACCGGCGGTTCGGCCATCAAAGGTTATTACCGGTTTGACTGGAGCGTAGGCGAAATGTGCCTCATCGACAGTTATACAAAACCCAATTGCATACTGGAGAACGGCTTTTTACATCCGGGAACGGAAAGGCCATCCCCGGTAAAGCCCATTGATTTTTTTGCCACCGGCGATATCATGATCTTTCCCAATCCGGTTTATACGATCACTGAATTGAATTTAACTCTTTCACAACCGGGTAAGGTAAACCTTCGCCTTATGGATATTATGGGTAAGCTGGTGGAAGTAAGACAATTCGATTACAACGGCACAGGCCGTATAGAAAAGATCGACCTGCAGCGATTCCCTGCCGGAACTTATATGCTGCATGTTTTGTTGAAACCAACCGATGAATCGATGCCTACCCGTAAAGGCACTTATAAACTCGTACACATCACCAGATAAAATCATTGCTGATCTGCGATTTAGGGATTCCGGAATGGATACGACTCCCAAAATCACGCAATCTCAATACTATTCCTACTACCTTTTACAAATCACTGAACAATGAAATCACTATTTACAACACTCCTGTTGTGTGTTGCTGTTATTTCCATCGGCCGGGCGCAGGCGCCGGCTGTGATCAATTACCAGGGTATAGCCAGAAACCCGGGCGGCAATGCGCTTCCTTTCAAGAACATTAAGTTACGGCTGACCATTCATGATGGTACGCCAACCGGTTTAACCGTTTACAGTGAAACCCGTTCGCTTTCCACCAATGGCTTTGGTTTATTCAATGCAGGCATTGGCAGTGCTGGCGGTACAGATATAACAGGCAATATGACCACCGTGAACTGGGGCGGCGGCAGTAAATATTTGCAGGTTGAAATAGACCCCGACGGCGGCAGCAATTTTACGAATATGGGCACCAGTCAGTTGCTGTCGGTTCCTTATGCTTTATTTGCCGCATCGGCATCCCCGGGTGGAAATGCCGGCGGTGACCTTACCGGCACGTTTCCCAACCCCACCATTGGCAATGGAAAAGTGACCGGGGCAAAGATCGCAGCGGCCACTATCACAGCCGATAAACTGGCGGCAGGGGTAATACCAGCCACCTTACCGCCAACCGGAGCAGCCGCGGGCGATCTCGGTGGCAACTACCCCAACCCTACAGTTGTTGGGTTACAAAACCAGCCGGTAGACAATACCGCGCCGGCAAATGGACAGGTGCTAAAATTCAACGGCACCAGTTGGGCGCCGGCATCGGATAATACCGGTGGCGGAGCACTCAGCCTGCCTTTTATTACCACCGTAAATGAAGCCGGCACTGTGTTCTCCATAACAAACGATGGCGATGGCACATCGATCGAAGGCGTGAACAACACAACCACTTCAAATATCAGTTCCATCCGCGGTATTGTATCAAATGCTTCTCCCGGCGGTTTCTCCTCGGGTGTTCGTGGTATCAATAATGGTACCGGCGGGTTAGGTGTTGGCGTATATGGCTCGCAAAACGGCAGCGGCTGGGGCGTTTATGGCGTTACACCAAACGGATTGGGCGTTTATGGAAATGCATCTGACAATGGTTTTGGAGTATATGCCAATAGTAATACAGGTACCGGTTTACAGGCAACAAGTAATAATGGCATTGCGGCCAGCTTCAACATCTACAACAATGCCAATAACAACAATGTGGTGAGTGCAAGTACAACCGGCAGCGGCACTGTTATCAATGTAACCACTACGGGCAATGGTGCAGGTGTGCGCAGCAGCACGGGCGCCGGTTTTGGCGTGCATGGCATTTCTTCCGCCCAATCTTCGGCCGGCATCGTGGGCGATAATAATGGCGGCGGCGAAGCAGTGGTAGGAAGAACCACCAGCGATATCGCTGGCGCGGTTGTAGGCAGAAACGACGGCGGCGGTTACGGCGTGCGTGGGTTCGTTTCCTCCAACAACACAGGAACAGCTGTGGGCGTAATGGGACAGGTTGGGTTGAATAACGGCACAGGACGCGCCGGACGTTTCGAGAACCTGAATGCCACCAATACAGCCGGCAATACCCTGGAAGTGGAAACGAATGGCAATGGCAACATCCCTGATAATACACAGGGTAATGCTGCTTCTTTCCTGGTTGACAATACCAATAGTGTGGCTGCTGCAGTACGTGGGGAAGTAAAGACCATCTTTGGCAACTTTGGTGCAGCGGCCATTTTTGGAAAATCCAGCGGTACTGGTGGATTTGCCGGTCTGTTCCATGCTTCCAATTCGGCAGGCAACGGACATGCGCTGGTATCCATTACCGATGGCAACGGGAATGCCGTTACAGCCAATGCCAGCAAAGATGGCAACGGCGTGGAATCATCTGTAGACGGTGCAGGCAATGCCCTGTATGCATGGGTGCCGACATTTGCCACCGGCCGCGCCGGACGCTTCAATATTTACAACCAAAACAATACCAGTGATGCTATAACGGTAACCACCGTAGGCAATGGCGTTGCCGGTAATTTCAAAGTAGATAGAGTTACAGGAACAAAAGCGGCGGTAAAGGGCGAAGTGAACAGCCAGTTCTCCAATTTTGGAACTGCAGGTATCTATGGCATTTCTTCAGGTACGGGTGGATATGCCGGTTTATTTCATGCAAGCAATCCGGCAGGTAACGGTCCGGCCCTGATAGCGATCGCTGAAGGGAACGGGAATGGCATCACCGCCAACGCAGGCAATACCGGCGATGGTGTTGAAACCACGGCCGATGGTACGGGCAGTGCGCTGTATGCATGGACGCCAAATTTCAGTATGGGAAGAGCGGCGCGCCTGGTGAATTATAATACGTCAAATACACATCCGGTGCTTACCGTTGAACAACATAGCAGCGGCAGCCTGGCTGTTTTTAAATCGGGCAACCCGGGCACAGTAAATGTTGCCCGTATCAATGCTGCGGGCAGGGGCTTTTTCAATGGCGGTACGCAAAACAGCGGCGCCGATGTGGCCGAAGCATTCGATGTGGAAGGCAATATAAAAAGTTATGAGCCGGGTGACGTGCTGGTGATCTCACTCGATAAAGACCGGGCTGTTGCCAAATCGAGCGAACCCTATTCTACCCTTGTGCTGGGTGTATACGCTACCAAACCCGGCGTGTTGCTTACTGAAGAACACATCGATCATTCACTGGAAGATAAAGTGCCCATGGGCGTAATTGGAGTAATACCAACAAAAGTTTGTATCGAAGGCGGCGCTATTCAAAAAGGCGATCTGCTGGTCACTTCTTCAATACAGGGAGTGGCCATGAAAGCCGACCTTGATAAAGTAAAACCCGGACAAATAATTGGCAAAGCGCTGGAAAATTACAACGGCGCCGGTATCAGTAAAATAAAAGTATTTGTAAACTGTAAATAAACAACAATGAAAACAAATTATATAAGATCATTAATACTGCTGGCATTCGCCATCGGCACCGGCAATATTCTAAACGCGCAAACAGAGAACACCGGCGAACGGCTGATAACCCAATTGAAGAATGGGACCGCGCCGGGATTATTGTTCAGTAATGAACGGCCCGCGCCGGCACCTGCACAACAGGTAAAACGCAACGAAAGAGAAAGCCTGATCGCCCAAATGAGGAAAGGTACTGCGCCGGGCATGCAGTTTAAACAGGGCGGCGGCGCAGGTTCAGCTGCTGCAGTCCGTGTTGCCACAAAGGCAACCGGTGAGTCCCTGCCCAGTGAAAAAAAGCAGGCGGTTGAACAGGTGAAGGTGGCGCCAGTGGTAGTGCCGAAGCAGGAGTGAAGAAATACAATATCAAACATCGAATTTCCAATAACGAATGATGAAGAGGAAAGCAAGGGAAAGAGAAATGAATTAAGAACAGAGAAATAAAAAAGTAAAGACCTGTCAGGGTTCATCGGGTAACTTGCGCGATGAATTATACCTTCCAGGTCTTTATACATTTCCAGGCGAAGGTGCAGCATCATTTATGGCAGAAACCTGAATAGGGCCCGGTGCAGGGGACCGGGAAGGCGGGTAAACAATGACTAATATTTTGGGGGCTTAAGAATGTGTGTTCAATCCGGAATTAAAATTTCGGTTGAAGCCCCGCATATTTCATCTGAAACCGGCCTTTTTTTATAAAAAATACATAAGCATAGGCCATTTTTCAATGGTCTTGGCCAACAAACAGACATAACTCAATTTTATTTATATAATTTACTGAAAAGTAGATTGTTAACGAAATTATAAAACAAAAACAGCTGTCAAACTGTCTATCATAGATACAGCTAACAATGATTAGTTTTGCGGCATATAACCAATGAAAAAGTTCCTGGTAACCATATTAGCCCTCGTTTATCTTACCAGCACCTTTGGTGCTACGGTGCGGCTCGATTGTTGCCTTGAAAAACTGGTTTCCGTTGCCATGGGAACGCCCGTCCACGAACTGGAGGGAAGTGAAAATACAGGCAATTGCAAAGACGATCACAAACAGACCAAACTGGGCCATGAGCAGAAACGCAACGATGCAAAGATCAGGGTTGCGAAATATGCTCCGGCCTCCATCAACACCAGCTTTTCTGAATATTCATTTCATGCTGTTTCTACTTTAACTGAAGCATATCCGGTAAACAACGCACCACCGCACCATGCGACGATCCCGCTGTTTATTCTTCATTGCGTACACCTTATCTGACCGGAGACCTCTCGCCCGCCCATCACCATTGTACGGGCTGATTTGTATTGAACAATACCTTCTACAAGCATTATTTACCGACTATTACAAGTAACCGGCAGCCATTGGCTTATCCAGGATTTAAGCAATAGTATTTAACTACTAAAACATAAGATCATGAGAACGATTTTTATGGCATTATCATTTATGGTAACAGGAATGGCATTGTATGCACAAAGCGGAGTTTATCGCACACTCGATGATTTTGAGAACAACAGACTTACCTATGCCACCGATGACGGATCAGATGAGAATAAAATCCGGTTCAATGAGTTTATTGCCAAACCTTATTTGATCGTAAAACACAATGGCGAAAAGATCCATGTTTTTAAAGATGAGATCTATGCATACAAGAACAAAGGCAACGTTGTGCGCACCTGGAATTTTACGCAGTATAATTTTTTAGAAAAAGGACCTGTCTGGATCTATTATAAAGACATGTATACGTCGCAACCAAAAGGAACGCAACGGGTACGGAAATATTACTTCTCCACTTATGGCAAGGGTGAAATAGTACCCCTTACCGTATACAACCTGAAGAAAGCATTTCCGGATAATGACCTGTTCCATATTTACCTGGATGCGCAGTTCCGTAATGATCGTGAGTTGGCGCACTATGACAATTACGCCAACAAATTCAAAGTGAATAATCTTTTGGAGAAAACCAGTACGGGGTTATCTAAAAGATAAGTGGGAAATGAAAAACCAAAGATAGATTGTGCACAATTTCGGGGTACATCACAAAGCCTGCAGCGGTATGCTGTAGGCTTTTTTACTGTCTGACATTTATAATGCAGCGCAATGTTAAATCCGGATGAGCTATCATGCATTTTTAATGCAGCAACGATTTGTAAGATTGGTAAATGCTGTTTGCTTAATTATCTTTCACATCGCTTAAATAAAGCAAGTACCTCTTGAGGAGTAGACAAATAGCCGGAGCTGCATTTCGCTTTTCCACCCTTCATAATAATGTAATATGGCTGGGTAACGGCCTGAAATCTATCCATCTGATACATCAAATTCCTTTTACCAACAGTTGTTGAATCTTTTGTATCCACAACAACCCTGTCATCAACATAAAGCGTAATTATCCTGTATTTTTTCAGGCATCTGACTATTTCGGCATTTTTTAAATTGTTGCTGCTCAGCAGCCGTTTTGCCCAGTTAACCCATCCATCGAAGATCAATAAAACATTATCCTGCTCATTTCCAATGATCTGTTCTACTTCTTCCGGCGTAATATTGACCTGCGCATTCAGACAAACAGAGTCTTTTTCATTGACAGGAAAATAAGTGCAGGAAGTTCGAACTACATTTTGACCCCATGTGGTTGAAGCCAGAGTTATCAATATTAGGCAGCAGTAAATATGTTTCATAACAGAAGTAATGTGGTTATAACTATTTGCAAATACTGTCTGCAAACTTTCAGGCACATATAAGTTATAACCAAATTGAGCAGTAAAGTGACTAAACTAATGCCGTTTCATTCAGAAGAAATTGATTTTGATTAAGTATACTGTTAAAATAACTAGATACAAACTCTTACATTGAGTGCCAGATCTGAAAGTATCACCCATCAAAAACGGCCAAAGAAACCATAGTTCCTTCAGCCGTTCTAACCTTTCAACCTATAAACTCCTGTGACCAGTGTTTAACTCATTTCGGAAAATTGGGATCAGCCTTCACCTCCATGATCTGCTGCGTATGACGATTGGTGTGAGCCGCTGTAAATAAGATCAACTGGTAACTGTCTAACATGCCCACAGGCGTTGTTGCCACGTGATTACGCAGTTCATCTTTGGTGCCTTTTACATATTCCATCAGTTTATCGCGGTCTTTTTTGAATGACTCAAATGCCTCGTCAGTGTCTTTGTATTTTAAATTTTCCGGCATTAACTTTTCGTTTGTTTTAACCTTCGTACTCCTGTCCCCAATTGCCTGTATCAGCTGATCGTCTGTCATACCTATCTCGCCGCGTTTTTCCGGATTGGCCGGTGATTTTACCGTGCCCTCCATCATTTGCCAGAACATTTCTTCACTTGCCGCTATATGCTTAACACATTCTTCAATACTCCAGCTGTCAGGAGCAGGTTTAAATTTCAACTGCGCCTCGCTCAAGCCCCTGATCTGGTCTTTAACGCCTTTCTCCGTTTCTTTCAAAAATTTGGCAGCATAATTTCTTTCCTTTTTAGAAATAGGATCAACAACCAGGAAAGAAAGCATCATAATAGCTGATGCCAGTAAAAACACTCTTTTCATATGCAAGCTTTTAGTGGTGAATAATACCGGGTACTGTTTCTATAGAGCGGGACAAATTCGAAGTCGGTAAAATTAAGAATAAATTTAATAAGTATAGTGCGGAAAATACGGTATTCCCGCTTCGGCCGGCTCTTATCTTATTTTAACTAATACATATCGGCAATTAGCAGGTTGTTATAACCGAAACGGTATGCTTTATAATCGAACTTACATTACCCATTGTTATACAATTTCTGCTATGTACATTTTCACATGTGCTAATTATTTATATTTGTATAAGCCAGCCATATGAACTACAAGTTATTTGACGATGCGATACTTCTAAAACTTCTCAAAGCCGGTGACGGATCTGCTTTGGAAGAAATTTATTTGCGGTATAGCGAAATGGTCTTCCTCGCTGCTTATAAAAAGGTAAGGTCGAAAGCCGTTGCCGAAGAACTGGTTCAGAACCTTTTTATCAGCTTATGGGTAAAACGCGAAACCGCTCAAATTCAAAACCTGCCCTCCTATCTTCAATCGGCCATCCGCTACCAGGTTATCGATTATATCCGCTCCCAACTCATTCGTGAAAAATATTACCAGTCGGCCAAAGAACAAATGGCTGTTCAGGAGAACCTCTCCGAATCACGGTTATTATTACATGAACTGTCTATAGCCATAGATAATACCATCAAAAAATTACCGCAGAAAACGCAGGAGATCTTCCGCCTTAGCCGGTATGAAAAACGTTCTACCAAAGAGATCGCCCAGCACATGAACCTTTCTGAAAAAGCGGTCGAATACCATGTTACGCAATCCCTTAAATTTATGCGGCTGCACCTGAAAGATTTTATCATCGTGGAATTATTCTTGATGAGCCTTTAAGTGCGTTGCTTTAATATAAACCCTTTCCTTGCGATGAAATACAAATACAAGCTTCAAGCTGCAAGCTTTAAGCTGCAAGCTAATACAGGCGAAAGCCTAAAGGCAAAAGCTGAATGCGAATACAAGCTTCACGCTGCAAGCTTTAAGCTGCAAGTAAATACAGGCGAAAGCCTAAAGGCAAAAGCTGAAAGCGAATACAAGCTTCACGCTGCAAGCTGCAAGCTGCAAGCTAATACAGGCGAAAGCCTAAAGGCAAAAGCTGAATGCGAATACAAGCTTCAAGCTGCAAGCTTTAAGCTGCAAGCAAATACAGGCGAAAGCCTGAAGGCAAAAGCTGAAAGCGAATACAAGCTTCACGCTGCAAGCTTTAAGCTGCAAGTAAATACAGGCGAAAGCCTAAAGGCAAAAGCTGAAAGCGAATACAAGCTTCACGCTGCAAGCTGCAAGCTGCAAGCTAATACAGGCGAAAGCCTAAAGGCAAAAGCTGAAAGCGAATACAAGCTTCAAGCTGCAAGCTGCAAGCTGCAAGCAAATACAGGCGAAAGCCTAAAGGCAAAAGCTGAAAGCGAATACAAGCTTCAAGCTGCAAGCTTTAAGCTGCTAGCTAATACAGGCGAAAGTAAAAAGCGCTCTTTTATCTTGTTATTCGCTATAGCTTTCTGCCTCGCCAGGTGCACTGACAACAAGGCTCAATTCAACATAACTTATCCCCAACCGGCGCCGGATTCTTTACCGCTGGTATTTTTACCGGGTATTGTTTCAACAGATACGCTCGACTTCAATTCCACCTTCTCCGTTGACGGTAAAACCTTTTATTTCTCCCGCTCGTATAACCGCAGGTATGTAATATATGAAACCAATTATAAAGACAATAAATGGCAGGAGCCTGTTATGAGTCCGCTGTTCGACACGCTTTACTCAAATACCGACCCATTTATCGCCGCCGACAGCGCCCTTTATTTTATCTCGAACCGGCCAAAAGACAAAAGCGACACAATTGCCGACTATGATATTTACCGCCTGGTAAAACAGCCCGGCGGCTATAGCGCCGCAGAATACCTAACCGGCGTCAATAGCGACAGTACCGAATATTATGTTTCAGTATCCCGTGCCGGCAATGTATTCTTTTCATCTTACCGCAATGGCAACCTCGATCTGTATATGAGCACGAAAACGGCCAACGGCTATGAAAAACCCGCTACGCCTGTCCCCGTTGTCAATTCCCCATACGATGAGCACGATCCGCTGATAGCGCCCGATGAATCATTCCTGGTATTCACGAGTGACAGGCCCGGCGGCAAAGGCGAAGCCGACCTGTATATATCGCACAAAATGAACGGACAATGGCAAACGCCCGCTCCCATGGGCCATGGCATCAACACCAATCGCTATGAATACTGCCCGTACCTTTCACCCGATGGCAAATATTTCTTTTTTAGCAGTGAGTTTAATGTCAAGTGGGTTAGTAGTGTTGTTTTGAAGCAATAGAACCAGTTGAGAGAAAGCTTACAGGCAAAAAGAGAGGCAACAGGTAATACAGCCGATGAAAATACAGGCAGCCTGTTTTCGCCCCGGCTTTACTTTATTCCTTTCCCCTCGTTGCCTCGCAGCCTTGTTGCCTTGTTGCCTTGTTGCCTTTTTTTTATTCCCCCGTTTAGGGTTCTTCTTTTCTCAACCGACTAATTAATACCTCTGCCTGCAGAGACAAACAAAACTACATGAATCGAAAGGCCTTTTATCATTTGCTGAAACGGTATGTGGAGAACGATTGCACTGAGGAAGAACGGAAACTGGTTGAACAATGGTATGAATTACTGGGCGACGAAGAAGGCATCGATACCGGGTTACAACCCGAAGAAATAAAGGATTCGTTGTCACGCCTTTGGCCCAAAATTCAAGAATACACCCTGGTTGCAGAAACCGGGAAGCTGGTAAAACCGCCAGCGAAGATCATACCTGTATGGGTACGCTGGCTGAGCGCCGCTGTTGTCGCCGGGAGCATTATCACCGCGGCCTGGTGGTTCCTGGGTGATAAAAGAACACAACATGCTCACCACCAGGAAGCCATTGCGGGGTTACGCCAGGTCACAAACGAAAAGCTCTTTAATGATACCGTGCTCCTGCCCGATGGGTCACTGGTGATCCTGGAACCAAAGTCAATTGTACGTTACAGCGACCGGTTCACCGGCCCAAAACGCGAAGTATACCTCGAAGGAAATGCCTTTTTTAAGGTGACGCGCAATACCAGATCGCCCTTCTATGTATACAGCAAGAACATCGTTACACAGGTGCTGGGCACCAGTTTCTTTGTAAAGGCCAATCCACTTACAAAAAATGTTGAGGTGGCCGTGCAAACAGGTAAGGTAGCAGTCTATGAATATGGCCGCGAAACGGTGCAGGAAAGAAAGAACGATGAATCGAGCGGGGTAATACTGAAGCCCAACCAGAAAGTGATCTATAACGATACCGATCATCATTTCAGAACAACACTGGTTGAAATTCCATTACCGGTCGTTGCCGAAAAAAATGCTGAAGAAAGAATAACGGAACTGAATTTTGTATTTGATGAAACACCTATGGCCCGGGTTTTGACATACCTCGAACAAGCGTACCATATTGAAATGGTGCTCGATAACGGAAGCCTGGCCAAATGTCTTTTTTCAGGCGATATCAAGGGGCAGAACCTGTACGAGCAACTGGAGATCATTTGCGAATCGGTTCAGGCTACCTATGAGATCCGCGGCACAAAGATCCTTATCAAAGGCTCGGGCTGCGAATGACAATAGCTATGTTCTTTTTAAAATAAAGTATTTAAAAACATCCAAAACGATTGTCGCATGAGAATAAATCTTTTCATCACGTAGTCCCGCATACGGGAGCAACTCTCAACACATATTATTATTGAATGATCGCTGCATTTCCGGTGAATTTCCGGTAATGACCGGAACGGGCTTTTATTGCCAATTGTCAGGCGTATAACCTTACTACGGTTCCACTGACAATGTATACGTTCCCCGGCCATACTGGTACACACTGTAATACGGTTTGCTGATTCACCATTCACCATCGACCATTCGCCATTTTCACAACAGTCTTATTTATGAAACAAAAAAGATTCGTTGCAATGACTGCTATTGCCATACGTATAGGATTGCTGCAAGCATTACTTATTCTGGTATTCAACACGTACGCTTATTACAACAGCGCTGAAGCGCAGGGAATTCTCGATAAAGTAGTAACGGTGTCTGTAGAAAAAGGACAACTGAAAGATGTTTTTAACCTGCTTAAAAATCAAACGGGCGCCCGCTTCGTGTACAGTTCAAAAACCATCGAGGCCGGCCGCAAGGTCTCTATCAAAGCCATGCAGAAAAAGCTGAGCGAGGTACTTGAAGAATTGCTGGGCCCGTTCGGGATCTCATTTAAACTGGTAAAAGACCGGATAATATTATACAAGGTGTCATCATCGGCGCTTGCCGATCCGCCGGGGATCAACGTGTTGACCGTAAAAGTCGATGCCGGCCCCCTGCAGGAGATCAAAGGGCAGGTGACCGACGACAAAGGCAATCCCTTACCGGGTGTAAGCATTGTGGTAAAGGGCACCGCTGTAGGTACCAATACCGATATCAATGGCAATTTTACCATCAACGTTCCTGAAGGTAACGGCATTCTTGTTGTTACCTCCGTTGGTTTTCAAACCCAGGAAGTGAATGTTGCCGGAAAAACAACAATTTCGATAGCCATGGTTACCAGTTCCGGACAACTGGGTGAGATCGTAGTGGTAGGTTATGGCACGCAAAAGAAAGTAACCGTTACCGGTGCCGTTGCACAGGTTAAGGGCACTGAACTGGCCAAATCGCCTTCAGTGAATTTATCCAATGCGTTGGCCGGCCGTTTACCGGGTGTTACCGCCATTCAATCGAGCGGTGAACCGGGTTACGATGGTTCTACCATCCGCATCCGCGGTTCCAATACACCCAATAACAGTGGCGCGCTGATCGTAATTGACGGTGTGCCCGACAGGGCCGGCGGCCTCGAGCGTTTGAACCCGGCCGATATAGAAAGTATGTCGATATTGAAAGATGCAGCCGCCGCCATTTATGGTTCGCGCGCTGCTAACGGCGTTATTCTCATTACCACCAAAAGAGGTAAAACCGGTAAGCCGCAATTGTCGTACGACTTCAACCAGGGCTGGGCACAACCTACCCGCATACCCGAAATGAGCAATGCCACCGAGTATGCAACCATTGTGAACGAACTTACGCTGTTCGATCTGCCCGCTGATCAGTGGTCTGCCGCCTCTAATGCCTTCAAACAAAACGGAACCTATACGCGTACCGATAATGGGTTGAAAGTAGATGCCCCCTTCTCCCCTTCCGACTTTACCAAATACCGGGATGGTTCCGATCCCTGGGGCCACCCCAATACCGATTGGTTCGCCACTACATTGAAGAAATGGTCGCCACAATCGAGCCATAACATACAGTTATCGGGCGGGAACGATGCAGTAAAATATCTGGCATCTATTGGTTATGACAACCAGGACGGCTACTATAAAAATTCGGCTACAGGGTATAAACAATACGACATGCGTTTGAACCTCGATGCCAAAGTGAATAAATATATAACCACCAATATCGGGTTAACAGCCCGTGAAGAATTCAGGTTCTTCCCAACCGTTGGCGCACAACCGATCTTCCGCATGCTTATGCGGGGTAAACCTACCGAACAGGAAGTATGGCCCAACGGGTTACCGGGACCAGATATCGAGAACGGACAAAACCCGATCGTGATCACAACCAATCAAACCGGTTACGACAAAGACCGCCGTGACTATTTTCAAACCAATGGCCGTGTAGATCTGCAGGTGCCGTTTGTCGAAGGATTGAAGATCTCCGGTTTTGCGGCTATCGATAAATATTTCCGCCGTACCAAACGCTGGGAAACACCCTGGTACCTGTACTTTTGGGACAAAGTAAGTTATGAACCGGATGGCGTTACACCTAAACTCACCAAATCGGTGCGTTCTACCTTTACCGACGCCCGGTTAACTGAATCGCTGGAAGATCAGCTGAACATCAACCTCTCGGGTTTTATCAATTATGACCGCACATTCGGTGTGCATAGCGTTAACCTGATGGCTGCCGTAACAAGGGAAACCATCGGCAACCAGAACTTCAATGCATTCCGCCGCAATTATATCTCCACCGCCATTGACCAGTTGTTTGCCGGCGGTGATCCGCAAAAAGACAACAACGGCAGTGCCTATAACCGCGCGCGTTTAAGCTATTTCGGCAGGGTGAATTATAACTATAAGGAAAAATACCTGGCCGAATTCCTGTGGCGTTATGACGGGTCGTACATGTTCCCAGAAAACAGCCGCTTTGGTTTCTTCCCCGGGATCCTGCTTGGCTGGCGTTTATCGGAAGAAAAATTCTTTCAGCCGGTGTCGTTTATCAATAACCTGAAACTGCGCGCTTCCTGGGGACAAATGGGGAACGACAACATTCTCTTTGGCGGCGTATTGCAGGAATACCGGTACCTGTCGACCTATGGGTTCAACACCTACGTTGTTGGCGGCAATGTCGTAAAAACGCTTACAGAAACCGGCGTGCCCAATCCGGGTTATACCTGGGAAGTAGCGAACAATTCAAACATTGGGATAGAAGGTTCTGCACTGAACAACCGCATCACTTTCGAATTCGACTTCTTCAATAACATCCGCACCAAGATCCTGATGCAGAACTCGGCAGTAGTACCTGCTTCAGCCGGAATTACCTTGCCACCCGAGAACCTGGGTAAAGTAAGCAATAAAGGTTTTGAGTTCACAGTTGGTTACAACGACAATTTTGGTGATCTGCGGTTCAGTGTAAGCGTGAATGGCGGGTATGCCCGTAATAAAGTGATCAATTTACCCGAAACGCCCGGGCTGAAACCGCATCAGTTATCGAAGGGTAAAACCTTTGGTACCGATGGCGCCGCCTTCCTTGTGTATGAATATGATGGGGTTTTCATCGATCAGAACGATATCGATAAAAACACTATCGATTATAGCGCTGCTACCGGAAAATTGTTACCGGGCGATATGAAAATTAAAGACATAGATGGTAATGGTAAAATTGATGCCGACGATCGCATTCGCCTTGAAAAGAACCGCGACCCCTGGTTTACCGGCGGCGTCAATTTCAATTTGCAGTATAAAAACTTCGACTGCTCCATTTTATTCCAGGGCGCTACCGGCGGTTTATTGTTCATTGGCACCGAGTCGGGCACCATTGGCAACTTCCTGAAATATAGCTACGATCATCGTTGGACGGTTGAAAATCCCAGCAGCGTGGATCCCCGCCTGGTAAACCGGGGCAACACCTATTTTGCCGGCGGCGCTTTCGGGTTCAACACCTACTGGCTGCGGAAAAGCAATTACCTGCGGTTAAAAAATATCGAGGTCGGTTACAATTTGCCGGCAAAGATCGGCCAGAAAGCAGGTATTACCAATCTTCGGTTATATGCCAATGGTATCAACCTGTTAACGTTTGACAAAATGAAGATCTGGGACCCCGAATCAACGAGCGGCAACGGCCAGTACTACCCGCAATCGAGGATCCTGAATGTGGGTGTGAGAGTATCATTCTAACAATAAAAAATTACTATAGATGAAAAAGATCCTGTTTTGTGTGCTCATCATGGCGATTGCCGCAGCCTGCGAACGCGATTTTCTCAATACAAAACCCCTGGATAAAGTTTCATCGGCAGATGCCTGGAAAGACGGTGCGCTGGCAGAAGCTTTTGTTACCGGTATTTATGCCGGGCTTGGCCAGGGTGGTTTTGATGAACAAATGCTTGCCTCCCTGTCTGACGAAGCTGTATTTACCCATCCCAGCCGCGGAATCAATATTGTAAATGAAGGAACGCTCAACCCTTCCAATATCGGCTGGGTGAATGTAAACTACCGCTGGGGAAAAGATGGAAGCAACAACGATATGTATGCCAAGGTACGGCAAACGAACCTTGCCATAGAGAATTTGCGTATTTCAACTTTTGACGACAAAGCGCTTAACGACCGCCTGAAAGGAGAAGCGCATTTTATGCGTGCATTCTTTTATCATCAGTTGGTTCGATATTACGGGGGCGTGCCCATCGTCGACAGGTCGTACGGTCTTGGTGAAGACTACAGCGTAACCCGCAATACCTGGGAAGAGTGCGTGGACTTCATTTTAAAAGACTGCGATACGGCCATACAATTATTGAAAGGGATATCGATGGCGGCAGGCCGGGCAAGCGAACTTGGTGCAATGGCGCTAAAATCACGGATGTTGTTATATGCCGCCAGCGACCTGCACGATATTCCTACCGCCAAATCGAAATCTGCCGTGATCAGTGGTTTCGGTAATCCCGAGTTATTGGGTTATGTGAGCGGAGACCGCATTGCGCGGTGGACGGCCGCCAAAAACGCCGCAAAAGAACTGGTAGATGCGGCAGCCACAAAAGGATACAAATTCAACCTTACCTCACCCGTATCGCCAACTGAAGGCAAAAAGAATTATATGTCACTGGCCATGGGCGGCGGCAGTAAAAGCGGCGATATAGATAAAGTGGCGGAAAGCGAAATACTCTTTGGCCGTTACTGGACAAACGCAAAGGATGAATATGCCGGTATGTATGTTGGGCTTACCAACGGCCCAAACGGGTATCATAACTGGGCCGGCAATACGCCTGTTCAACAACTGGTTGATGATTATGAAATGATGGATGGCACCAAATTCAGCTGGAGCGATCCCGTGCAGAAAGCGCAACCTTACGCCAACCGCGACCCGCGTTTTTATGCTTCGATCTTATATGATGGGGCCGACTGGAAACCGCGGGATAAGATCTCGGGTAATGTAGACCCGGCCAACCAGATACAAACCGGTAAATACGACCAGGGCGGCGGTACCTTCCTGCCCGGCCTCGATACCCGCCAAAGTTCCATTGAAAACTGGAACGGCAGCTGGACCGGTTACTACATGCGTAAGTTCATAGATCCCGATCCGAACATCGTTGACAATACCACGCGGCAAACCATTCCCTGGCCATTCTTCCGCTATACCGAAGCGGTAATGAATTATATAGAAGCCTGTATTGAACTGGGTGATGACACCGAAGCAAAACGCTGGCTGAACCGCATACGCTACCGGGCCGGAATGCCCGAAATTACCGAAAGCGGTTCGGCGCTGAAAGAACGCTACCGGAATGAACGCAGGATAGAACTGGCGTATGAAGACCAGCGCTACCATGATACCCGCCGCTGGATGATCGCACCTGCAACACTCGGGCGTAAACTGGTATACATCGATGTGGTAGGTACGTTAAAAGCGGGCGCTACACCGCCATCACCTTATAAACACGATGAAACCAGGTACAATTATACGTATACGCCGCTTGAAGTAAATGCGCAGGAGAACCGCCGCTGGGACGATAAAATGTATTTCAGGCCGATACCGCTCGATGAAATGAATACGAATCTGAAGCTGGTACAGAATCCGGGGTATAACTGATTCAATTGATGATGCTGATTTTGAGATTTAGGGATTTTGAGATTCATTTAGTTTTTGCCTTCCGACAAATCTCAAAATCTCCAAATCCCGAAATCCCTAAATTAATTCAAATATGATTCGCCTTTTAACAATCATATGTTTTACTTGTATAACCGTCGCATGTACCAATAACACACATAACAAACAGGCAAACACTTTATTCACACTACTACCGGCCGACAGTACCCGCGTGCAGTTCAGCAACACGTTAACGGAGGGGTTAAACACAAACGTGTTGATGTACGAGTATTTCTACAATGGCGGCGGGGTGGCTACCGGTGATGTGAACGGGGATGGACTTGCCGATATTTATTTCACGGCCAATATGGGCCCCAATCAACTGTACCTGAACAAAGGCGCCATGCACTTTGAAGACATTACAGTTGCCGCCGGCGTTGCCGGCAGGCCGGGCCCGTGGAAAACCGGTGTTACCATGGCCGATGTAAATGGCGATGGCCTGCTCGATTTGTACCTCTGTTACTCGGGTAAGTTGCGTGGCGAGAAAAGAACAAACGAGTTATTCATCAATACCGGCAATGATGCAAAAGGTCAGCCGCATTTTAACGAACAGGCGCATCAATACGGATTGGCCGATTCCGGCTACAGCACCCAGGCTTATTTTTTCGATATGGACCGTGATGGCGATCTCGATGCTTTTTTACTCAATCATAACCCCAATTCATTACCGGTACTCGATGAAGCTGCCACGGCGGCCATCCTGCAAAAAGAAGATCGGGCAATTGGTGTACGATTGATGCGCAACGACAAAAACTACTTTACCGATATTACCGGCAAAGCCGGTATCAGCAGCTCTTCCTTAACGTATGGGCTGGGCGCAGGTATTGCCGATATCGATGGCGACGGCTGGCAGGATATTTACATTTCGAACGATTATGCGGTGCCCGATTACCTGTACATGAATAATCACGACGGTACGTTCACCGATAAATTGAAAACCAGCCTCGGCCACAATAGTCAGTTCTCCATGGGCAACGACATTGCCGACATCAACAACGATGCCCTGCCCGATATCTATACGCTGGATATGCTGCCCGAAGATAATCACCGGCAAAAACTATTGTTCGCGCCGGATAACTATGAAAAGTTTGATCTGAATATACGCAGTGGTTTTCATTACCAGTACATGAGAAATATGTTGCAGTTGAATATTGGAAGCCCCCTCCCAACTTCCCCCTTCCGGGGGAGGTTGGGAGGGGGCCGGGGGGAGGCTTTTTTCAGCGAGATCGGACAGGCTGCCGGTATTTCCAATACCGACTGGAGCTGGGCGCCCCTGTTAGCCGATTATAATAACGATGGCTGGAAAGACCTGATGGTGACCAACGGTTACCTGCGCGACTACACCAATCTCGACTTCATCAAATACATGAATGATTATGTACAAAGCAAGGGCCGGCTGCAACGTAATGATGTGCTTGAACTTGTACATAAGATCCCCTCTTCCAACGTCATCAATTACCTGTTTGCGAATAATAAGAACTGTACGTTCACCAATGTATCGGCGCAATGGGGTTTTACCAGCCCCTCGAACAGCAATGGCGCTGCGTATGCCGACCTCGATAACGACGGCGATCTTGACCTGGTGATCAACAATATCAATCAACCGGCATTTATCTATCGCAATGAAAGCCGTGGACAGAACGGTTCTCATTACCTGCAGGTAAAACTGAACGGACTACCAGGTAATACCCAGGGAATTGGCGCAAAAGTTATTTGTTATTCAAAGGCAGGGCGGCAATACGCTGAACAGATGCCGGCAAGGGGTTATTTATCTACCGTTTCTTCCACGCTTCATTTTGGATCGGGCACCGAAACAACTATTGATTCGTTACGGGTGATCTGGCTAAGCGGCAACACACAGTTACTTACAAATGTTAAAGCCGATCAACTGCTGACAGTTGATGAAAAGACAGCTACCGGCCCAAACAGGACAACGGCCTTCTCCCCTGCCCTGTTTGCAGAAACCGGTTCACCCATCAACTACAAAGCACCGGCAAACGCCATAAACGACTTTAAACGACAACCACTACTGGTAAATCCATTGTCGTTTAACAGCCCCTGCCTGGTAAAAGGAGATGTAAATGGGGATGGGCTGGAAGATATTTACGCGGGTGGCGGTAGCGGCCAACCGGCGCAATTATTCCTGCAGCAGAAAGGCGGGAAGTTTATACATAAACGGCAGCCAGATTTTGAGTCTGACGCGTTTTGCGAAGATGCCGACGTGGTTATCATAGATGTAAATGGCGATGGCTTTAAAGATCTTTATGTGGCCAGTGGCGGTTATCATAACTATACACCCGATGATCCATTGCTGCAGGACAGGTTATACCTGAACGATGGCAAAGCGAATTTTATAAAAAGCGACGATGCCCTGCCCCTGATGCGGGTAAGCAAAAGTTGTGTGCGGGCAAACGATATCAATAACGACGGCTATCCCGATCTCTTTGTTGGCGGCCGGGTGATTCCGGGCCGTTACCCGGAAACCCCGGAAAGTTTCCTGCTTGTGAATGATGGAAAGGGGCATTTTACCAACCAGATCGCTGCCATAGCGCCGGCATTGCAAAAAGCAGGCATGGTCACCGATGCGGTTTGGATTGACCTGAACAACGATAGAAAACAGGACCTGGTGGTTGTGGGTGAATGGATGCCGGTAATGGCTTGCATCAATGTAAACAATCAATTTCAGGATCACACAAAAAACTATTTCTATAACAATTACCGCGGCTGGTGGAACAGGATCACTACCGGTGATTTCAATAAAGACGGCAAACCCGACATCATCATCGGCAATTTGGGACTGAACACCCAATGCCACGCCAGTGATAAGGAACCCGCCGAGTTATATTATAAAGACTTTGACGACAATGGCGCTGTTGACCCGGTGTTTTGTTTTTATATTAAAGGCAAATCGTACCCGTATTGCACCCGCGATGAACTGCTCGACCAGGTAAGTATGATGCGTACGCGTTTTGTTGATTATAAAGGGTATGCCGATGCCACCCTGCACGATATATTCACCGAAGAAGAAATGAAAGGCGCAGGGCACCTGCAGGCGAACTATTTGCAAACAGCTTATTTCGAAAGCAACGCCAGCGGCAAATACCAGTTGAAAGCATTACCGCTACAGGCGCAATACATGCCGGTGTATACCATTACCCCGCTCGATTACGATCATGACGGCTATGAAGACCTGCTTTTATGCGGCAATATGAATAAAGCGCGGTTACGTCCGGGTAAATACGATGCCGGTTTTGGCGTGTTACTGCAGAATGACGGCAAGGGCGGTTTTACCTATATAGATCAGCAGCGATCGGGTTTTTATATAAAGGGCGATGTCAGATCGGTGCTATCAATTAATCAGCTTTTATTGTTTGGCATCAATCAGCAGGCGGTTAAAGCATATAAGTTACAATGAAA
The DNA here is from genome assembly GCF_002078015.1 of Niastella populi. Taxonomy (GTDB): domain Bacteria; phylum Bacteroidota; class Bacteroidia; order Chitinophagales; family Chitinophagaceae; genus Niastella; species Niastella populi. The sequence continues at coordinate 290,969 of NZ_LWBP01000199.1, forward strand.
CAACTGATTCAAAATATTACCCTGTTCCTCATGATCACAATTACCAGTTGTACTTCACGTACGCAAAAAGAACCAGTATTGACATCGGATGTCATTGCCCGGGTAATTGATCAAATGACGGAAGTGATGGTCCATGATATAACCAATCCACCCCTGGCCGCGCGCTTTTTCTCCTATACCTGTTTAGCCGGTTATGAAGTGGTGTCGCAACACGATACTGCTTATAAAAGTATGCATGGTATCCTCAACGAATATCCCGAATTCAAACGTCCGGATTCCATACAACAATACAATGTGCAGCTAAGCGCTGTGCTGGCCATGCTGCAAACAGCGCAAAAGATGCAGCCTTCGGGCAAAATGCTGGCGCAATATGAACAACATGTAATGGATTCCTGCCGGCAACTGGGTTTCGATGAAGATGTCGTTTACAATTCCTGGCGGTATGCTAAAGCGGTAAGCAAAAAGATCCTGGCCTGGGCAAAGTCTGACCGCTATAATAAGATCAGCAACTACGCACGCTATACGCCGGTTGATAAAGAAGGTTACTGGTACCCTACCCCGCCGGGATTCCTGCCGGCGGTAGAGCCCTATTTCAATACCGTGCGAACGCTGGCGCTCGATTCGTGCACGCAATTTCCCGCACCACCGCCAGTCACCTTCTCCACAGGAAAGAAAACCGCTTTTTACCGGCTGTTGCAACAGAATTATTCAGAAGGGAAACAGGTGCCGATGGAGCAACGCGTTATTGCCGCATTCTGGGATTGTAATCCGTTCGCCATCCAGGACGATGGCCATCTGATGTTGAGCAGTAAGAAAATATCACCGGGTGCGCATTGGTTAGGCATCACCGGTATTGCCTGTAAAAAAGCCGGCAAAAGCTTTGAGGAGTCAATGCAGGTCTTTACCAGCGTATCGGTGGGACTGATGGATGCATTTATCTGTTGCTGGGACGAGAAATTCCGCAGCAACCGTATACGCCCCGAAACGGCTATCAGGAAATACATCGACCCGCATTGGACGCCCATACTGCAAACGCCGCCATTTCCTGAATACCTGAGCGGACATTCGGTTATCTCTGCCTGTTCGGCCACCATCCTCACCCATTATTTTGGCGATCATTTTGCATACACCGATAGCGTGGAGGTAGCGTATGGATTGACGCCGCGACAGTTCACCTCCTTCCACCATGCTGCGCAGGAAGCAGCTATCAGCCGCTTTTACGGTGGTATTCATTTTATGGATGCGATAGAGAATGGGTTGGTGGTTGGGGGGAAGGTAGGAAGCTGGGTGGTACAAAAAATATGTATCAGGTAATAATAAGCTGATACCAGTTACCAGTTGCCGGTACACAAATCAACAGCAGTCTGATTACCGGCGGGAGTGCTGGTACTGCAAGACCTGGTAACCGGGAACCGGTAACTGGCAATCTGTATCTTAATATTATCCAACTGCAACTTTGATCACCACTTTCTTTACATATGTGGCATTGTCGATCATAATATTCGGCATATGCAGATCGTGCGGGAAGAAAACCGCAAACATGCCGGCTTTGATAACAGAGAAGAATGCAGGTTTTTCGCCCCATAACATAAAATCCTTCTCATCGTCATAAGGTTTCGACGGAGTTTGCTGTTGCAGAAAATCATGACCGATGCGTTCTGCACCTGAAATAATATATTGAATGTCGATATACTTTTTATGCGATTCCATTTGCTCGCTTTCGGGCGAAATAGTGTCGTATTCATTTACAATCGCGAACAAATTAGTGCCATCCAGTTCGTATTTGCCCTTTTCCACTTTGGAAAAATCGGTGTTGGCCAGATAATCAAAAGCTTTTTTAAACAATGGGCCCTGGTTATAATACAGGTGTGCGTTTGCCAGCAGATCGATGATCATCGGGTATAATTAATTTTTAATTGTGGCGGTAAGATACTTAAATTAAAAGAACACCTGGTACTGCAATATAAAGCTGTTCTTTCGTTCTTCCTTTACAGCATCACCGGTTATTGTAACATTGTATGTAGGCCGGTTCTGCCAATCGAGCGTGAGCTTTGACTTATGACCATTGATAAGGCAATTGATACCGGCGTTGAAGATCTCCATTGACTCATCCCCTAAACGGTCGTATTTGGCGTGGGTAAATGAAGCATACGGCAAAAAACGGCTTTTGCACTTCAGAAAACTTTCAGGAAGCAGGTATCCTACCTGAGAGTAAATAACTTTTCCGGTGCCGAACATAGGATGCGCATTACCAAACGTGGGACCATGGCCGGGAATTCCCCTTGGCCCATTAAACGCTGACCCATTAGCAGGGTTCATCAGGCCGTTGTATCGCAAATAATTTTTACCATAATCGGTATTAAAAAACCCGGCGTATGCAGAAATAGCATCCTGTTTGCTGCTCAGCGGCATATCGAGAAAACTTTCCACTGCAAATAGTTTCATGTCTTCGTAAACGGTATCGCTTGTGATGAAGGGGCCTTTAGACCACATGGCATCTTTTTGAAAAATACCTCCCACCGCAATGTTGAATATTTTCTTCTTGCCCAAATATGTACCCGTCATATAAGGAGTTGTATGATTTTCATGGTCAAAGAACTGATACATCAGGTAAGCCTGTGGTTGAAGATTATGCCCATACTGTGAAAATTGCGCATATTCCGCAATAGCAGGTGGTGTAGCACCTGAAGAGGTTATCGGAAAAGGATCGCTGAGGATGAACCGGTAGTCGAATTTACCGATTTGTCCACGGGCATACACGCTCAGTTTCCGGCTGAACTCATCGGTTTGGTCAACCGTGGTCTGGGCAAAAACCGGCACATCCATTGTCATTATGGAGGTAATACTGGGTTGTGAGAAACGCGAAAGCCCGTTGGTGATAGTGAGTCCACCCCCTACTTTCAACTGGTTATCCTTTGAAATTTTGTATTCGCCCAACGCATCGTGAAAAAACGCATGCAGTTTACGGTTGTTGCCGGTGTTGAACTGGCTATTGAAGTTGTTCATCCCAAACTGGAAATAAACGAATACTTTATCTGTTAACTGGCCAAACGCCTGAAAACGCGTGCGGCGCAAACCGATATCTACCGTATTATCTTTTAACCGGTTTTCAACCAATGTACCCGGGTTACTCTCGTTATAGCGCACCCAGGTCTGGTTCAGTACGGTGAATTGAAAATAATGACTGCCGCTTTGATTAAGGTTGAACTTCAGCGCATCCTTTTCGGGAGCAGGTTCTCCGGCGGCGCCGGGTGTAACCTGGGCACTGGAGTAAAGTGATAATAGAAGGCAAGGCACAAGAACTAGTGATCTCATGATAGGTATCTTTTGGTTTGATTTCTTTAGGTTCGCGAAGATAACACCGGAATAATTAAAATAAGATTAGAACGACCTGCAGAAGGGTTCATTTTGGGCCCTGAAACATCGTTCAATTGCCACGAAGTTTAATTCAATTACCGCTGTTCAATTGAATTGCCACAGGATTTAATTCAATTACCGCACTGTTCAATTGAATTATAAGAACGACTAATTCAATTAAAAGGCGCGTGAATTAAATAACAAGACCGTATAATTAAATTACAAGCTCACAAAAATTGAGGAAAATAAATTAAACCACCTGTCAGGAGTAAATAAGTTAACGCGTAATGAAGTGAAGATCAAAACAGTAAGGGGCAAACAATCGAGTCGCCCAATAAAGACCTGGGCATGGTCATTTGGCAAAGCAGATCGAAAGAGGTACGGAACAAATGTAACTATTATTTTTTGGAAATCATAATTTGTTGACCCTAATCATTTCCGGGGCAGATCCGGGTATTCCTGAAGTATCGAAACCGGTCTGTTTTAGGGAATGAATAACCGATGTAAGGAATTGATGCGGATGGATATACGCCATTTGACCTCATGGCAGTTGATAGTTAGGTAAAAGACGGAAAAATTCTCTTACTGATTACGTAAAAAAGGCCCCCGGTACATCGGGGGCCTGGGTGTCAAACATCGTAACTTAAGTAAACGCTCTATTTACCAACTTTCAGTTCGGCCTTTTGCAGATCTGCAGAGCTGCGGCCTACCATACATTCAAAAACGCCGTCTTCCACCGCAAACTGCATATCGGCATTCCAGAAAGCAAGTTTGCCTGAATCGATGGTAAACGTAACGGTTTTTGTTTGTCCCGGTTCAAGTGTTATGCGGGCAAAATCTTTCAATTCTTTCACCGGCCTGGTAACACTGCTTATTTTTTGATGTATGTATAACTGCACGATCTCATCGCCTTTCATGCTGCCGTTATTGGTAACATCGACCTCTACGGTACCATATATTTCTCCGGTTGAACCGGGCGAAACAGAGGCCAGTCCGGTCTTTTTGGGCGCGGCAGGCAATACGATCCTGGGTTTTGAATAATTGAATGTGGTATAACTTAACCCATGACCAAACGGGAACAAAGGCGTTTTATCTTCAATTACGTAATTAAAAAAGCGGGCGCTGGGTTTATGATTGTAGAACACCGGCACCTGTCCCGTAGACCGGGGATAGGTGATCGTTAATTTACCCGACGGGTTTGTTTCACCAAACAGGATATTGGCAAATGCATTACCGGCTTCTTCGCCCATATACCAGCCATCGACAACTGAAGAAACATTTTGCACCACCCAGGGAATAGCAAGCGGGCGGCCATGCATTAAATACACCACCACCGGTTTTCCTGTAGCCACAATGGCTTTTACCAAGTCTTCCTGCTGGCTTTGTAAACCCAGGTCGGCCATATCGCCAAAGTGGTTCGGCGCCCAGGCTTCGCGTGACAATTGTTCATTCTCCCCTATGGCCAGCACAACTATCTCGGCCTGTTGGGCGGTTTTAACCGCTTCTTCTATCAGCTGCATATTTTCTTCTTTTGAAGGAAAGATGACGGTATCGATGTATTGATAATTGTTCTGGCTGATCGTATCGCCATTGGTAGTGATGCGGCAGCCTTTGGCATACAACACCTCTGCGCCGGCGGCTTTATTCTTTATACCCTCCAGAATGGAAACGTTCTTACCCGGCAAACCCGAATAATCGCCGAGGTAATTTACTGCTGCCATGGGGCCTATTACCGCAATCTTTTTATACTGCTCTTTTTTCAATGGCAACAGGTTGCCAGATGCATTGCCAAACGGCGCATTCTTCAATAATACCATCGACTCTTCTGCTATCTTCAATGCCAGTTGGCGGCCTTCGGTACCGGCAGCGTTTTGTTGGGCTTTTTCTAAATCGATCACCGGGTTTTGATCAAACAGGCCCAGCCTGAATTTCAACTCCAGTATTTTCGCCACTTCGAAATCCAGCGCTTTAATGTTGATCTTGTTCTCTTTTACAAGCGTACCGAGGTGACGGTAATTTACACCGTATGGAAGATCGGTTGTGATACCCGCATTGAACGCTTTCAGTGCAGCGGCTTTCTGATCGGCAGCAATAAAATGTTTATTCCATAACTGGTCTATACCAAACCAGTCGCTCACCACTATGCCGCCATAATTCCATTCTTTGCGTAATACATCTTTCAGCAACCATTTATTGGCATGTGAAGGCATGCCGTCTATTTCATTATATGACGCCATGATACCGGCGGGGTTGGCATTTTTTACTACGATGCGAAAAGGCTCGAGGTGCGCTTCGCGAATAACGCGTAATGAAAAATTGGCGGGCGCCTGGTTGCTGCCGCCCTCTGACTGACCATGCGCGCTGAAGTGTTTTAAGGTAGCAGCCACATGACCGGGTGCAATGGTTCCATTATTACTACCCTGGAAACCGCGTACGATGGCGCTGCCCAGGATGCCGCTTAAATACGGGTCTTCACCCAGCGTTTCGCCTGTGCGGCCCCAGCGCGGATCACGGCACACATCGAGTACCGGCGCCAGCACCAGGCTTGTACCACGAACACGCGCCTGTTTGGCGGCATGGGTATATATTTTTTCAAGCAGCGCCGGGTCCCAACTGCACGAAAGGCCAATGCCATGCGGAAATACATCAACCTGGCGTTGCACCAGCCCGTGGTGGGCCTCATCGATAAAGATGATGGGGATACCCAGCCGCGTTTTGTTGATCATATAATCCTGCAGGCGGTTGCGGGCCGCGATGGTCGTTTCCATGGTTTCATCAAAGGCAGGGTTAATCATGCCCATGCCGTTCTTATACAGCGAATCGAGCTTTGCAGTATTATTAAACAGTTTATCGTCGAGTTTGGGGCGGCCGGCATGCATTGTTTGCAGCTGGGCCACTTTTTCCTCCAGCGTCATGCGCGCAAGCAGATCGGAAACCCGTTTGGCAATGGGTTGTTTGGGATCTTTGTAGGCAGGTTGTTGTGCATACGTATAGCTGAGGCAAACAACAAAAGAGATGATAAGCGTAACAAATTTCATTTTGAACAATTGATTTTAGATAAGACAAATGTTCATGCAGGCTCAACATGAAAAAGTATGAGCGCATACACGCAGGTACTCAATGAAATTTGGTTGGGAGATTGCTTAGATGGCGTTGAAGGTAGGAAAAAAAGCAGAATTACCGGCTTGCTATAATAATTATGTCGTTTCAGTTTTTGTGAAATATTACAGATTATTCAAATAGCCTTATCGTTTATCAAAATATTACAGATGCCTGGAACATCGGCAAAGATTATCCTTTGATAGCCCAATTCCTGAAATTAAAAGATCACAAGTTAGTGGCTGATGAAATGGGGAAAACACGGTCACAGTTCTGGAAGCGCGAAAAAAGCCTGTACATGGATGCGTATTTTTCAATAAAACAGGTCATTGACTACATAGCCGAAACTACATGAAAACTAATGTGATCGCTTTGGCCATGCTGGTGTGTGAGATCATCCCTTTTTCAGTGCCCTAAACTGGCTACCCGGTTGAAGCATACCGAAAGCAATGGCGATGTTGATTCATACAATGACTATTGCCTTTTAGGCAACCTGATATCAGTAAGTGTTGCTTTGTTCTATGTGAACCTGTGGAACCAAACGGGCGCAATTGACGCAGTTTTACATAAAATACTGATTTAGGCCGGCTTTAAATAACTAATTATTACGAGGTTGTACTTACTATTTTTTTATTGTCAGTATCCTAAATTATTGCCATTCTCCATATAAATTGTGCAAGTAACCTATTCAAACCCACACTTCCTTCAATAAAACAGCCGGTATTTTAAATTTTTTTTATTTTTAACCCCACTATTAGAAAAAACACACATAAAACCCTTATAATCTGACGATATTTTAAGAATTTTGCAGCTTGATTTAAATTATATAAAATGAGCAAAACCCCCGCTGCATTATTCGACAAAGTATGGGATTCGCATGTGGTAAAGCATATTGACGACGGCCCCGATGTGTTGTTCATTGACCGGCATTTTATTCATGAGGTAACCAGCCCGGTAGCATTTCTGGGTTTGGAAAGCCGTGGATTGAAAGTGATGTTCCCCGAGAAGACCTTCGCTACAGCCGATCATAACACCCCCACTATTAACCAGCACCTGCCCGTTCAGGACCCCCTGAGCGCCAACCAGCTGAAGGCCCTGGAAAGCAACTCGGCCAAATATGGTATTTCACACTGGGGACTGGGCAATCCTAAAAATGGTATCGTGCACGTTGTGGGTCCCGAAAACGGCATTACCCTGCCGGGCATGACCATCGTTTGCGGCGATTCGCATACTTCTACCCATGGAGCGTTTGGCGCTATTGCATTCGGTATCGGAACCTCTGAAGTTGAGATGGTTCTTTCAAGCCAGTGTATTATGCAGCCCCGCCCGAAGAAAATGCGTATTAAAGTAAATGGCCAACTGGGCAAAGGCATTACGCCCAAAGACGTGGTACTGTACATCATTTCAAAACTCACCGCAGCCGGTGCTACCGGTTATTTTGTTGAATTTGCCGGTGATGTATTTGAGAACATGACCATGGAAGGCCGTATGACCGTGTGCAACATGAGTATTGAAATGGGCGCCCGCGGTGGTATGGTAGCTCCTGATGAAACCACCTTCAACTACATAAAAGGACGTGAAAAAGCGCCCAAAGGCGAAGCATGGGACAAAGCACTGGCTTACTGGAAAACGCTGAAAAGCGATGAAGGCGCATTCTTTGATAAAGAATACAACTTCGACGCCGCCGATATTGAACCCATGATCACCTACGGAACCAATCCGGGTATGGGTATCGGTATTACCAAAAAGATCCCTTCTGCCCAACAAATTGGCAGTGGCAAGGCCAGCTTCGACAAGTCGTTAGCCTATATGGATTTCCACGAACAGGATAATATGATCGGCAAAAAAGTTGATTATGTTTTCATCGGCAGCTGTACCAATGGCCGTATCGAGGATTTCCGTGCATTTGCTTCTGTGGTGAAAGGCCGTAAAAAAGCCGACCATGTAACTGCCTGGATCGTTCCCGGTTCGCACATTGTTGAGGCGCAGATCAGGGAAGAAGGTATTCTTGACATTTTGCTGGAAGCAGGTTTCCAGTTACGTCAACCTGGTTGTTCAGCCTGTTTGGCCATGAACGACGACAAGATCCCCGCCGGCAAATACGCAGTAAGCACCAGCAACCGCAACTTTGAAGGCCGCCAGGGCCCCGGAGCGAGAACCATGCTTGCCAGTCCGCTGGTAGCTGCAGCCGCTGCGGTAACAGGGTTTGTAACAGATCCCCGGGAGCTGATCTAAATGCAGTTTATTGTTTTTAGTTAATAGTTTATTGTTCTTTATTGTTGCAATTTCGGAGTGATCGCAACACCACGGATGTTCGAGGGGAAGCAACCAGAAACTAAAAACGATAAACCAGAAACGGTAACAACAAACCACAAACAACAAACGACAAACAGTACAATGGCCTACGATAAGTTTACAGTATTAAAGAGCACTGCGGTACCTATGCCTATCGAAAACGTAGATACCGATCAGATCATTCCGGCCCGTTTCCTGAAAGCCACCGAGCGCAAAGGATTTGGCGATAACCTTTTCCGCGACTGGCGCTATGAAGGCGATGGCACACCCAAAAAAGATTTCGTTTTAAACAATCCTGTCTATTCCGGTAAAATACTGGTAGGCGGTAAGAACTTCGGCAGCGGCAGCAGCCGCGAGCACGCAGCATGGGCCATATACGATTATGGTTTCCGTTGCGTGGTGAGCAGCTTCTTTGCCGATATCTTCAAGAACAACTCTTTGAACATCGGGATCTTACCGGTACAGGTAAGTGAAGCCTTCCTCGATAAGATCTTCAAAGCCATAGAGGCCGATCCGAAAACCGAACTGGAAGTAAACCTTCCCGAACAGAAGATCACCATTGTTGGCAATGGCGCTTCAGAGTCATTCGAGATCAATGGCTACAAGAAGAACAATATGATGAATGGTTTCGACGATATCGATTTCCTGCAAAGCCTGAAATCAGACATTCAGGCACAAGCCGCAAAAAGTATCTATTAGAAAAATTAAAAAATAAAAATGAGGCATTGGAAATGAAAAAGTAAAGACGCTTCATGTTTTCACTTTTTCATTTCTAATTTTTAATTTCTCATTTCTCATTTCTTATGCCTGGTGACCAGCGACACATAGAGATCATGGATACCACGCTCCGCGATGGCGAACAAACCAGCGGAGTGTCGTTCTCCCCCACCGAAAAACTGACGATTGCCCAATTGCTTTTGACCGAAGTAAAAGTAAACCGCATAGAAATTGCTTCTGCCCGGGTAAGCGAAGGGGAGTTTGAAGCGGTAAAAGCAATTACAAAATGGGCAAAATCCAATGGTTTTCTGAACCAGGTTGAAGTGCTCACCTTTGTCGATGGCGATGTTTCTATTCAATGGATGCAGCAGGCCGGCGCCAAAGTGATGAACCTGCTCACCAAAGGCTCACTGAATCACCTCACCCACCAGTTAAAGAAAAAACCCGAACAGCATTTTGCCGAAATAGCCGATGTAATAAAACTGGCCAGAAAAAAAGGAATTGAGGTAAATGTATACCTGGAAGACTGGAGCAACGGGATGCGCCATTCAAAAGAGTATGTATTTCAATACCTCGATTTCATTCAAAAAATGCCGGTAAAACGTATTATGTTACCCGATACGCTTGGCATTCTTACGCCCGCGGAAGTAACAGAATACATTTCGGCTATCGTACAACGCTATCCCGGCCTGCATTTCGATTTTCATGCACATAATGATTATGACCTGGGCACAGCCAACGTGCTGGAAGGCGTAAAAGCCGGCGCCCATGGCATACACTTAACCATCAATGGTATGGGCGAAAGAGCGGGCAACGCCCCCCTCGCCAGCGCCATTGCCGTAATGAACGATTTCGTGCCTGAGGTAAAGACCTCCGTTGTTGAGGCTTCTTTATACCGGGTATCGAAGCTGGTTGAAACCTTTTCGGGTTTCCGTATTCCGGTTAACAAACCGGTTGTGGGCGAGAACGTGTTCACCCAAACCGCCGGCATTCATGCCGATGGCGATAAAAAGAACAAACTCTATTTCAGCGACCTGATGCCCGAGCGTTTTGGCCGTACACGGCGATACGCCCTCGGCAAAACCAGCGGCAAGGCGAATATTGAAAACAACCTGGCGCAACTGGGCATTCAGTTGAGCGAGCCCGATCTGAAAAAAGTTACCCAGCGCATCATCGAGCTGGGCGATAAAAAGGAGGTGGTTACTCAGGCCGATCTGCCATATATAATTTCAGATGTGATCGACAGCAGGAATATTACAGAAAAAGTACGCATCGAGAATTACGTGCTTACGCATTCAAAAAACCTGCGTCCATCGGTAACTGTTGAAATATCCATCAACGGGGAACTATATGAAGAGCACTCGCAGGGCGACGGACAATACGATGCGTTTGTAAACGCGCTGAAAAAGGTGTATAAACGAATGAAAAAAGAGCTTCCGATATTGACCGATTACGCGGTGCGTATACCACCCGGTGGTAAAAGCGACGCCCTTTGCGAAACGGTGATCACCTGGAGCTACAATGGCAAAGAGTTCAAAACCCGCGGTCTCGACAGCGACCAAACGGTATCGGCGATAAAGGCTACTCAGAAGATGTTGAATTTGATATAAAGGAACAAGGCAACAAGGCAACAAGGCATAAAGGCAACGAGGGGAAATACAGAGGAAGCGAGTGATTTATTTTTAATAATAACACTTGCGGTATGTCAACCATTCAATCTTTTCGAGACCTAATCGTTTGGCAAAAGTCAATGAAACTGGTCACAGAGATCTATCTTGCTACCAGATCTTTTCCACCTGAAGAGTTATATGCGTTAACAAGTCAACTACGCCGTTGTGCCATATCCATTCCAAGCAATATTGCTGAAGGATATGGAAGAAGATCAACGTTGGATTATAAGCGTTTTTTACAAATAGCAGTTGGTTCTACTTTTGAATTGCAGACTCAGATTGAAATCGCTTCTAATTTGAAATATCTTTCATCGGAGCTATTCGGCAATCTTAGTAATGCGGCAAAGGAAATTGAACTGATGCTATTATCTTTGATAAACAAATTGATTAACTAATGTTTGAAAGAGACAAAAGGCCCTGGCTTCTACTCGTTGCCTCGTTGCCTTGTTGCCTCTATTCCTAAAAACAAAAGCATGGCAACTAAGCACATACTCATCGTTCCCGGCGACGGCATTGGCCAGGAAGTAACGGCAGTTGGTAAAAAAGTGTTAGACAAGATCGCTGCAAAATTCGGACACACATTTACATATGACGAAGCATTGATCGGCCATGTGGCCATCGAAGCAACAGGCAATCCCCTCCCCGATGAAACGCTGGAGAAAATGCGCAAGTCAGACGCTGTGCTGTTTGGCGCGGTAGGACATCCCAAATACGACAACGACCCTACTGCCAAAGTACGTCCGGAGCAGGGTTTGCTGAAAATGCGTAAAGAACTGGGACTGTACGCCAACCTGCGCCCCATTAAATTATTCGATGAGTTGCTGGGCGCGTCCAGCATTAAACCCGAAGTATTGAAAGGCGCCGACATCCTTTTCTTCCGTGAGTTGACGGGCGATATTTATTTCGGTGAGAAAGGCAGAAAGAACGACGGCGACACCGCTTATGACGTGGCGCAATACAGCCGCTTTGAAGTAGAGCGCATTGCCCGCAAAGCGTTCGAAGCAGCCCGTACCAGAAGAAAGAAATTATGTTCTGTAGATAAAGCGAACGTTATTGAAACCAGCCGCCTGTGGCGCGAAGTGGTTCAAAAAATCGCAAAAGAATATCCCGACGTAGAAGTGGAACATCAGTTTGTTGACGCTACAGCTATGTTGCTGATAAAAGACCCGCGCAAATTCGACGTAGTGGTAACAGCCAACCTGTTTGGCGATATCCTTACCGATGAAGCGTCACAGATTGCCGGTTCAATGGGTATGCTGGCTTCCGCTTCAATTGGTGATGGCACCGGCGTTTATGAGCCTATTCACGGTTCTGCGCATGATATTACCGGTAAGGGCGTTGCCAATCCGCTGGCTTCTATTTTATCGGCGGCGCTGCTGCTCGATATATCATTTGGCATGAAAGCCGAATCGGAAGCTGTGATCAGCGCCGTAGATAAAGTATTGAAAGCAGGTTTCCGCACCCGCGATATCGCCGATGCACAAACTCCCGCAAACAAGATCTTAGGCACCGATGCTATAGGCGAAGAGGTGTTGAAGTTTTTGTAAGTTATCATAAGAAGTTTTCAGAAGGCGGGTCATTGATATGGCCCGCTTTTTTATTGCTGTTAACAGACATCAATAGGTGATCATGAAAATTAACAAGTATGCATTGAGAAACAAACCGGTAATGAGTTTCCCCTGTTCACAACGCCACCACATTAACCGAGGTGGTTCCATAGATCAACTCTAGCGCTTTATCTACAGGCAGATCGCCAGGCCGGCCAACGGGCGGTAATGGCAATTTACCGGTTTCAGTGACCGGGTAATGCGGCACCAGTCCGTTTGAATAATCACCCTTGCCATTAGCGTCTGCGATCTTATATACTGTGGGCATTAGCACCCAGGCCACCTGCCTCGGGTTTCGCAGATCTTCTACCGGGAAGGAGGCTTCATCTTTGCCCAGCGTGGTTTCTCCTATGCGAACAACATCAGTATATGGCGCCAGGTTATGCACTAGCAGTTCCGCTGCCGATGCGGTTTCAGCCGATGTTAAAATGAACAGGCGCGATAAATGAAGGTTCGACGCCTGCAGGTCGCTCATGTTCTTGCCGCTGGCATTACCGCTAAAAGCGATCGCCTGCTGAAAAGTTTGTACAACGGTTCCCCCATGCCGGTTGCCCCGGTACGTTATAAACTTAGCGGAAGCGTTGAAGTTACCGGCCAGCATAGCCGCCAGCTTGGTGGCGGAAGCCACGCTGCCGCCGGGGTTATAACGCAGATCGAGTATCATTTCGGACACCCCTTTTTGTTGCAGTTTCTGTATGCTTTGCAACATAACGCCGTCATCTTTTTCGGCGCAAAGATAATAAGCCAGGTAACCGGTCTTTTTTCCACCGGCTTCAAATAAACTGGTTGCGTATACGCTTTTCTGCGGCACTATAGAACTTTGTACTCCTACCCGCGCAGCGTCGACCAGTGCAGAACGATCGGTATTGAATGCAGCCAGTTGTAAAATGGCCGATGACGCCTGCAAGGCTGCTTTGGTTGTTTGTTTGTTACCGGGAGTTATGGCTTTGTCATTCACTGCGGTAAAAAGCATTCCCCGCTTCAATCCCCTGTTATTGGCAGCACTGCCCGGAATTACATGGGTAATAACCCCTATCAGTTTTTGCGAATCGAACGGATGCGCTGTAAACGTATAATGAAAACCATACATTTCGGCCGATGTTTTGGTAGACCCGATATTTGTTCGGTTACTGATCCAGGAAAAGCGGTCTTTCGGCGATAATAACTGTTTAAAGAACTGTTCGGTAGGCAATGAATAATCGGGATGCGCCGGCATATCGGCGCTCCAGTAATAGTATAACTGCATACTGTCGTACACCCACTTATTGATCTTGCCAAGGGAATCGGTTGGTTGCCAGCCGGCATCCTTTTTAGTGCAGGCCGGGCCGGGCAGCAAAGCAAATGAAATTAATATGTATACAATGATTTTACTAACAGTCATTTTTAAAGGTCTTGGTTCACTGCTTTTAGTTCACGGTTCACAGTTTAGTTTGGGGGCAGGTTGCAGATATGCATAAATTGACTAATATCATAAGGTTTTAGTTTATTGATATCAGGGATCCATATTTTATTTTCGGAGTTAGCCAATAAGACACAGCCTTATTGCACCTTTATCTTAATTTTATTTTTTTGTTAAGTGCGAAAAATTATTTTTGTAGTGGTTTTAAACAATTACTAATAAAGGGTGTTCAGCGAGCAGGCTGAATACCCTTTTGACTTTTTATCGGAGGCAATTACCTGTGAAGTAAACTTACTCCACAGGTAATTAATGAAAAAAGAGAAGTTCTTATTTTTTGATAAACGACTTGCTCTGGCGCTGGCCGTTCATGTTAAATACTACCATGTAATTGCCAGGGATCAGCTTGCTTACATTTATGGTTGTTTGAACAGCGCCCTGTTGAACATTTTGCGTTAACAGCTGGCGGCCGTCGATGCTAACCAATTGTACAGTAGTACCGGCTTCAGCCGCAGGATGTTGCATAACCAGGCTGCTTTGTACAGGGTTAGGATATACGTTGATCTTCACCACGCCCTTTACCGCCAATACGTCACTGTAAACTTTGGCGCCATCTTTTCCTGTAAGGTTAACGCGATAAAATGCAGTTTTATCAGTACGGGTATCGGTTAACTGATAAAATGGTTCTTTACCGGAAGCCTTGACCACGGTGAATGGCTCAAATGATTTTCCGCCATCTGTTGATTTCTCCACTACATATTCCCGGGCATTGGCCTCATCGGGCGTACTCCACTGGAGGTTGATCAACTCTTCATTGGTTGCCTCTCCATTGAGCCAAAGATTGATGATGAAAAGCTTTTGACCATCGATCACAAGTACGTTATCCAACCCGCCGGTAGCATTTTTTGTATCAATGGAAGCCCATCCTGCTGAAGGCCATTTACCATTGAATGAAAGGTAGAGGCGGTACAGGCTGCCATTCAGTGAGCGCTGGGCAATATGCAGGATACCATTTGATAAGGTGTTGGGAATAATAGTGCCCCAGGCTTTATTGACAGCATTTACGCTATCGGCATAAAATGGTGCATAACCATTGGCCACGCTGTTGTCGCTGCCATCGCTTTCAATAAACGTACCTGTAACGGGACGGCCCTGGGCAAACAGGTTATCATATAATAAAATGAATTGCTTTGGGCTGCCATGGCGTAATGGCGTGCAACGTAATGCAGTTCCACCGGTTGTATCAGTGCCAAAATTGAGCACAGTAACCGGATTGGAGGCGGTTAAACGGTGTGTAACGGTAATTCCGTTGGCGCCGTTATTCAAAATAAGACGGAAATAAACGCTGTTGCCGGGTCTGAACAAAGTGGAAGAAGCCGCTTCGTTTGCAAACCAGCCGGTGTATGATCCGGTTGTATCGGTAGTGAATTCACCGTAACGGCCGCTTAGGGCCAGCGTAGCTGTGGTAATACGCGCAAAATCGCCGCTGTCTTTTACCAGAATGTAGGCGCCTTCACCAATGCTTGTGCTGGTTGGCGACGATACAAAACGGTTGAAATAACGGTAGGTTGCGTTGGGGATCAACCCGCTTACCGTCATGCGGCAAACGAACGGCACTTTGCGATCATCAGCAGTGTTGAAACTACCAACACCCTGAATATATTGGGGAAAATACACTTCTGAAATAGTCTGTCCGAATGATACGGAAGCTACCAGGAGCAGGATGAGTATATTGACTCCGGTTTTCATAACTGTTAGTGTTAGGTTAATTAATAGAAACACCGGGCCGCTTTTTAAGGTAGCCCGGTGTATAAAAAGAATTACCTGTTTCATATAACATGGCAGGAAATTATTAATAGTTCAGTTTTGCCCAGCCAGCTAACCAGTTGTTGGCTGTAGCATCGTTGGCAACATAAGGACCGAAAGCACCGCGGTAAGCAGGTGTTTCAAATTCAGACGGCAATCCAACATAATCAGTAGTCAGTGATAAAGCCGGAGAAGCAGACAATGGTCTGAAATCGCCATTGAACGGATCAGCAAGCAGAACATCAGTATTGGCATTGCTGCTAACATATTGTCCATTGCTTCCGGGCAATGTGAGCGTTGACGGGTTGATCACAGCAGAAAAACCATGAACCAGGTTATGGTTGAAATTTGCTATATCAGCCTGAGAACCAGAAGAGGCCAGTTGTAAACCTGTAGGGAAGCCCATGAAGATCGAGTTACGAACTTCGTAGCTGCTATGACGGCGGAATTGAGCACCATTTAACAGGCCCAGGGTAGCAGCCTGGCTGCTTGTTTCAACACCGATAACGGTCATATTAGAGATGATAGCTCTGGTGCGAGGCTCATCAGCTGCACCGGTTGCGTTGTTATCGCTCTCTATACCGTTGGGGTTGGCAGAATAGTTCTCGCCGGCATCCAGTACTGAAAGGGCATACTGAATATGACCGCTGTAACCAAAATCAAAATCAAAAGCATCATCATCCGGAGCCAGAGCAAAAAGATAGCTGGCATTTACTGTACCACCGAAGAATTCGAATGCATCATCATTACCATAAGCCACTTCAATGTGGTTCAGGATAGTACCGGCGCCAACACCGCCTAAAGTAAGACCGTTCAACTCATTGTCTGTTGCGATAGCAGCACCTGCATATTCAATGATCACATACTCCAGTTGACCGGAACTGTGATTTGCATCACCCAATCCGGCGCCACCGCCCCCATAGTTAACATCTACACCGGCAGGAACGCTGGGCAGGTTGATACCTTCGATAGTAGCATCAGCTCTGTTCAAAGGTGCATTTCCCAATAATACGATACCACCCCAGTCGCCAGCGGCAGGAGTAGCCTGGTGTGAAGTGAATACGATTGGATCGCTTGGCGTACCGGCAGCAAAGATCTGTGCGCCGCGTGTTACAATCAACGCTGAAGCAGAGTCGTTGGTTGATTTTTTCACAGCCTCTACGTGTGTACCCTCTTCAAAGATCAATGTAGCATTGTTGGTTACATACGTTTTGCCATCCAGTACATATAAAGTATCATTTGATAAAAATCGATCTGCAGTAATGGTTAATGGTAATACTACAGTATCAACGTATGGACCGGCAAATGTACCGCGTGGACTAAAACCTTTGTCAATACCATTTTTCTTGCAAGCAGTGGCTGCCAGTGCAAGTACAGCCATGCTTAGGATAAGTCTCTTCATGATTAATTTGGTTTTTTAAACAATTACTAAAAAATGGATGTATATGAAACAGGTAATCCTTTGCTATATAAAATCATCATGCGTAATATTCAAAACACAATGCCCGATCCTCTACCGCCAAATCCAATTCAAAATTATACTCCAAACCTTATCGCACATCACATCTTCATCGATTTAGCAATTAGTTATTGGTTTGTTAATATTACGTTTGTGCGTTAATGTATGTTCACGACGGTCCCTATACATGCCTGGGTTACGCATGCACAATAACCATTTGCATTTTTATATAATAAAATGCACCCGTAAACATCAATCAAATCAAGCCGGGAAAGAGGTCAATAAGCAAATGACAATAGATAAATTGAAATATCAACCAGCGAACGATACAATTAAATAATATCCGGTATCAGTGTTTACTTTTTTATCGCAACCACAAAGCCTAACCGCACGGTATTCCCAAGGGGATTTCTATTCACTTTATCACCTGTTGGAACGAGGTAAGAAAAGTTCACCATAGCCGTACTGAAACGTACTCCGGCGCCGGCAGTGACATACTGCCAGTTTCCATAGGAATAGGATTTACTGTTATACCCCAATCTCAGGTATAGCTGATCCTTGAAAATATATTCTGTTCCAAACGCAAGCTGCAAGGCGTTATTATCAAAAGAATCGAACCAGCCCGACACTACGCTTTTGTTGCGATAACCGGGCATCTCTTCCAGAGTTAAAGGAACTTTTGGTACCAGTAATTTATCGGCCTGTACCGTGAAGGTCATTTTATTATCATCATTCCACACCTCCGTATAAGCAACGCCAACACCTAATCCGGCCGGCAAAAAATCTTTATTATCATCGTCTTCCGTATACCCTATTTTGGAACCCAGGTTCGATAAAGAAATTCCCGCCGTCCAGCCACTGCCATTTTCACCGGCACCAGTATAAAAGGCCGACAGATCGGCTGCAACCGCGTTTCCTGCCTTGTAGCTGGTACCATTTACGGCTCCCGTAACCAGTTTGGAAGAGATATAACGCAGAGCAATACCCAATCCTATTTTATCGCTCAGTTTGCGGGAGTATCCCAGGTCGAATGAAAATTCACGCGGGCGAACGGTTTGCAGTTTATTTCCACTGTAATCAACCATAGAAACATCACCGGCATTAAAATATCTTAATGAAGCCGAAACCGACTGCCATTGATCCAGCTGATGATAACCAGCCAATGTGGCCAGGTACATATTGTCGGCTACCTCTTTCAGCCACGGTGTATAGGTAGCGCCTATCGCTGTTGGTTTACTGGCAAACGGCATTTTAGCCTGGTTATAAAAAACACTATTGGCATCCGGACTTATGGCAATGCCGGCATCTCCCATTCCCCCGCTGCGTGCATCGGGGGAGATCCGCAAAAAGGGAACGGCAGTAGTAGTAATATTGATACTGTTATTCTCCTGCGCAACCAACACACCTGAACAAAAAATTGAAACAGCAGTTATTAATAGCTTCCTCATCACAAAATGTTTTGGATAGAATGATTTGTAATTATTGTATAATGATTTTTTCTTTCAGCAATGCATCGGCAATTGCCACACGCACATGGTAAACTCCCGCAACAACCGTCCCTACAGCGACATTAAATGTGTTATGCCCTTTCGCCAATGTTACATTCACATTTACAAGGCGGGTACCATTATTGTCGAATAGCTGTACTGCCCCCCTGCCACCGGTGACAGTATATACGTTTACCCGCAGTTGGCCGGGAGCACTTATATAGGCACCCATATTATCCTGGGCGGCGCCCTGGGCCGGCAGAATATTCAACGTACCGTTAATTTGAGCGATATTATAGTTATCGGATACAGCACCGCTTATTGTTATGGGATATGCCCCGGCAATTGAGGTAGTGGTGGCTTTTGTAGTAGCAACAGGCAATGCCGTCAACATGGAAGCATCTTCATTTTTAACAAACCCGCTATAAGTGATCGTCAACGGCGGGTTAGCCTCGCCTTCATTTTTGGTTACATCATTGGCCTGCACATACAAACGCGCTTTTTGTATAGTTAACGTCTGCGCTGAACTGGCCGTAGCGTAGGTAACATTTCCTGCCTGTGAAGCGGTAATGACTGTAGTTCCGGCAGTAAGAATGATAACAGAATCTCCCCTGATAAAAGCTACAGCGGGATTACTGCTGCTGAACGTTACGGGCAGGCCGCTGCTGGCAGAAGCATTGAGTTTAATATCATCATCACCATATTTTCTGGCCGGTAAAGCAGTAAATGTAATGGTTTGCATCGCCAGCGGATCTATAGTAAGCGTTCCTTTCACAAAACTGATATCATAATTGGCGGATGTTGCACCGGACACGGTAATATCATATGTGCCGGCTTGTGAACCAGTTCCTGCCGAAGTAGCTGCCACTGGCTGAGCGGTAAGCACCGTGTTATTTTCGCCGTACACAAATCCTGTGTAGGTAAATGTAAAAGCCGGGTTAGGCTGACCCACCAATCTTTTTTTATCATCGGCTTTAATACTTAATGCGGCTTTATTCACCGTGAGCGGCTGGTTTACATCTGCCGCCGGCAACCATGCGCTTGTTCCGCCTTGTGAAGCAGTGATGGTTGTTGTGCCGGCGCCGGTAATATGTATTTTCCCGTTTACGATTGTTGCAACCAGGGGATTGCTGCTGGCATAACTAACAGCCAGCCCTGAACTCGCCTGCGCGCCGGGATCAAAATCAGCAACTCCATATATTACCGGTGATAAAGCGTTAAAGGTAATGGTTTGCGGTTGCTGCGATGGGGTGATCGTTAAAGTGCCCTTTACATAGTTAAAATTATAGTTTGGCGATGCAGCCCCGCCGGGTATGATGTCATAACTACCTGCAGAAGAACCTGAAGTAGCAGGAGTTGTCATTACAGGTAATGTAGTCAGACTGGCTTCTGTATCGCCATTTACAAAACCAGAATAATTTGCGGTAAAAGCGGGTATGGCAGCACCCTGCAAAATCTGCTCATCATTTGCTGTTATGGTGAGCAATGCCTTATTTACGGTCAACGGTTGAGCAACAGCTATGGCCGCGTTAAAGAAATCATCACCGGGTTGGGTGGCAGTGATATTGACACTTCCCGCGCCGGCTACATGCACGTTGTTATTAACAATAG
Organism: Niastella populi; assembly: GCF_002078015.1. Classification (GTDB taxonomy): domain Bacteria; phylum Bacteroidota; class Bacteroidia; order Chitinophagales; family Chitinophagaceae; genus Niastella; species Niastella populi. The sequence goes on from NZ_LWBP01000199.1 coordinate 311,473, forward strand.
ATGCAATGGCAGCATTATCGCTTCCATAAGTTACCGGCAGGCCTGCACCTGACGTAGCCGCCGGATCAAAATCGGCATCACCATATGTTTTTGCCTGCAGTGGATTGAATGTAATTGTTTGATCAGTTTTTACATCGGCGCCATCGAGCCGGGCTATTCCACCATCCAGCACGATCACATTGGCAAGCCCGCCCGTTGCAAGGGCTGTACCGGCACGGCCGCCACCCTGTACCGGCCATCTGCCGTCAGCCGATAATTTATATCCTACTTCCGCTCCCGTAGCCAGGCTGTATTGCCCTATTCGGCGAATCCCATTCACCATATCGTTAGGAATAACAGATCCCCAGGCTTTGTCAACACCATTTACATCCGTTGCATAAAAGGAAGCAAAGCTATTGGAAGCATCAACGCCATCGCTTTCGATCACACTACCGGTAATGGGCCTGTCGGTGCCGCTTACAACGTCCTTATCCCATAACAATACAAAGTTTTTACCTACGCCTCCCGTCACGGGTGTACTGCGAATAGCCGTGCAGTTGGTGCTGGCAGTTCCATAATTCAACACGGTTATTTCCTGCGTGGTTGTCGGGCGTGTGGCCACAGTAAGCCCTCCTGACCCGTTATTAAGAAATATCCTGAACTTCAATTTATTACCAGGAGTAAATGTTGTAGTAGCAGCCGCTTCCGCCATAAACCACCCTGTATAAGTCCCTGATGCATCTGCAGTGAGCTCACCATAAGTGCTGGCCAGATTCGGATTTGGGATTCGGGTAAAATCACCTGATTGTTTCACATAGATAAATGCGCCCTCTCCTGCGGTAGCGCTCGTAAGTGGTGCAAACCGGCAAAAATACCGGTAAGTAGCATTGGCCGTTAACCCGGTCAACTGTAACCGGCATACAAAAGGCGTTCTACCCGCAGCTCCTGTACCTGCCGCATGTATGTATCGGGGCAGGTATATTTCTGTAATGGATTGACCAAAAGAAGACTGTATCAATAATATGAAGAGAAAAAAAGTAAAACCGGATTTCATTGTAATCGATTGAGAATTTAGTAAAGTTTGGTTACGGATGCGCTGGTAGCGGAATTGAAGGATATATAATAAATAGAGTAATCGGCATTGGCTTCGGAAAGTGCAGCCGGATTAATGGTACCTAATAAAATATCGCTGCCATCATTTGCATATAGCCGTAATCTTGGTTTTCGTGTACCGCCTCCTGAAAAGAATGGCGAGAAATCGCCTCTTTTCAGATAAAAACTATCCGTTGCTTCATAGTCATTCGCCGAATTACCAGTTTTACTGTTCTCGACCACCACTTTAATTTCATCATAGGCAGAGGTAGTAAAAGGCGAAGCATACACTACCGATAATTTGATCTTTCCTTCGGCCGGTGCAGGCTCGTTCACAGGCGGCCCTATCCATACCAGTTTGCCACCGGCCATGGGTTGAAAGAAAGTAACAGCGTTAAGCGAAACCGTTTTATAACTTACAACTGTATCGAGCAACAGGGAATTGCTGTACATATCTGTAACACGGTACCGCCGCCTGGGTTCCGTGTATTTTACCTGTAATAGCTGATACCCTTGTGGAGTATACAGCGTATCGGTCAGCACCGTGCCGTTATCTGAAACGATCAGGCGCAAAGAATCAATTGTAACGGCATTCAATGCTACGGTTGTATAACTCATTTGCTCAACGGCGTCACCTCCTTTTGAGCAAGCCGTACAAAAAACGAATGCCATGGCAATACAGTATTTACAAACTCTTTCAAACATTTTCGTATCCTTTTTTATATTGAGTAACACGTTTTAATTGCTCAGTTTTCACCCGTTTCTACAGTTTATAGGTCAGGCTCAGGCTAAACGAGGTTCCCTTTTTCACTTTATAGTTCACGAAATCGAAGCGCTCGTTAAAGTCGGCCCCTTTGGGATCATCGTTATCCTTTTCGCCGGGATAACTGCCATTATCGTCACGGTTTATATTGTTACTGTAGATGACCGTATATTGGTTCAGCAGGTCGGAAATATTAAAGCGCAACTCTGCTTTTTGCTTTATGATCTTTGTGCTTAACTGAATATCTACCACATCGCGGGCGTTCTCATATTGAATAAGCCGTGGGTTGGTACCGCCATTTACAATGCGGCGGCCAAACCGGTTGTATGCCACGTTGAAGCCCCAATCGCCTGTCTGGTAGTTGAGGCCCATATTTACAATGTATGGCGATAACCCCTGTATGGGACGGTTACCGTTTTCAACGTAATTAGTGTCTTTTTGCGTGAACGGGCTTTTTTTAACAATGTGTTTGATGCCTCCTTCCAGGTATGTACCATTAGCGGTGAAGTACAGGTGTTTCAACCAGGCGGTACCGGGAGAAATGAATGACAGGGATTTCCTGACCTCCACTTCCACCCCTTTTGCCGTAGCGCTTTCGAGGTTCCAGTATTCAACGCTATTATTGGGATTACCCAGAATATAAAAGCGTTCCACCGGTTTGTCGAAGTACTTGTAAAATAATGAAGCAGAGAGAATTTCATTTCCGGAAGGATAATATTCCACCCGGAAATCGTAGTTCTTTATACGCGTTATTTGCAGCGCCTGTTGACCGGTAACCTGTAACTGCTCAACAAAATCGTAATATACATACGGTGAACGTTCTACAAAATCGGGCCTTGCAAGTGTTTTGCTAAAAGCAGCCCTTATATTGAATTTATCGTTTACGCTGTAAATTACATTTACGGATGGCAGCCAGTCTTTTTCATAATACACCGAATCGCTGAACTGGGGGAAACCATCGGCATTATAAGTTTCGGTAGACATCTTAACTTTATTGTTCTCATATCTGAAACCGCCTACCAAACGGAGGTGCTCTAATATTTTCAGATCGAGCATTCCGTAGGTAGCCCTCAGTTCCTGAACCCCATTATACCGGTCGCCGGTACTTTCAGAGCGGATGTATGTTGGCGCATATACGAGGTCGCCATTTGCGATGGCTTCTTCCGTAGCTATCATGTAATACGGTAATCCTTTCGAGTTGGATTCAAATGTTTTATTTGCCGCAAGTATGCGTAAACCGGTTGCATCATAGTCAGCTTCGCGTTTTGACCAGGCGTAGCCCATTTTAAAGCTTTGTTTAGCTTTTGCAACGATAAATGGGATAGCCACGTTAGCGCCGGCATTGCTCCTTATTTCATCGAGGGTTGAAGCGTATAATCCGCCCCAGAATAAATTCCGCTCACCGAAATTATATGAATACCTGTGTGCGGCTGAATCCTGATCGCGGCCTACCACATACCGGCCATCGGGTTGCTCCCGTTTCAAAGTGATGTAATCGCCATACCAGTCAACCCTCAGTCTGGCATTGAACAAACTATGCTCCCCCTCTATCCTGCTTTGGATCATGCGGTTGGTAAGTGTTGTTTGACCAGCCCGGTTCTCAAAACCGCTGTTACTTATCTGGTAGCCGTACCTGTCGTCATATTGGTTACTGTACCGGTTATTGTATAAATTCTTCAGCGCCAGTTTATGCCCTTTGGTTTTATAAGCCAAATTCAATAATCCGCCGATGGTTGTATTATACCGGTAACGTTTACCCCGGAAGTCATAATTCTGCAAACTGCGGGCCTCTCCTTCTTCGTATAACATTTCGTTACGGTAGGTCAATGCCGCAACTGCGCCAATGCTGTTGTTATTTTTAAACAATTTGCTTAAACCACCCGACACCTGATAATTTTGCATGGGCGTATAGTGATACCGGTAGGTTTGCCAGCGATTGGGAATTCTGGCCCCTATGGCCCGCAAAGCAGCGGTGTCTTTACTGGCATGATATTTCACATACTGCAGCTGGTCAAAAGCGCGGCCATCTCCAAACCACTTACGCTCTTCATCAACAATACCAAGGGCTGCCTGTTTATCGCGTTTATTGCTGATAAAATCAGTACCGGTGCTGGCTGTATTAAAACCGGTTCCGACACCGACGTTCAGAAAGTTTCTAAAGGGCACATCTGTCGTATTGATCTGTACCATTCCGCCCGTAAATTCACCGGGCAGGTCGGGTGTGGCCGTCTTGTTCACGATCACATTATCTACCAGTGCACTGGGAACTATATCGAAACTGAAATTCCTTCTATTAGGTTCTGTACTTGGCAAAGAGGCGCCGTTTATGAGAACGTTGTTGTACCGGTCGCTAACGCCACGGATGGTAACAAATTTGTCGCCCTGGACCGTGATGCCACTAACCCGTTTCAATACCTGCCCGGTATTGTTATCGCCTGTAAGCCTGATCTGTTCGGCACTGATACCATTGGTCATTCCTGCACTGTTCTTTTGCGTCATTAATAAAGAACGGGTGCTTTCCCTGCGGGCGCCGCTGGTAACCACCACTGCCTGCATTTGTTTGGATGCAGCAGTAAGCACTACGCTTAAATCAGTGTCTTCATTCTCTTTTACAACGGCATCGGTAATGCGCCGCGATTGATATCCTACGAAGGAGAACTGTAAGGTATAATTGCCCGGCGGCAGCGACAATACATAATCGCCGTTAACGGTGGTGCTTATTACTTTGTCAATCGGTTCTACCCTGATAGTAACGCCCGGCATCACCTCATTCTTGTCGTTGCGTATGACGCCGGTGATCCTGCCCGGCTGCTGATTGCGCTGCGGCACAGGCGTAGCTACCGGCGTTGTGTTGATCTTAACCGCAATGGTGTTGCCAAGCAGGTTAAAATCGAGGTTAGCGAGGCGCTGCAGGTTTTCCAGTACATTACCTAATGTAACATCATTAAATACAAAGGACCTGATCGTAATTTTCTCCAGTTGTTCACGGGAATACGAAAATGTATAATTGCTGCGTTTATCTAATTCTTCCACAACTTTCGCAGCGGTTGTGTTCTTTAAGGAAACAGAGATCTTTTCTTTTAAAGCAATAACCTGTGCCGAAGCGCCCAGGATAGTTGAAAAAAACAGAATGGCAGTTAGTATAACAGTGAGTTTATTCATATCGACGTTCTTGTTCGGAATGGCTTTTATACTTTATTAAATATGGAATGCGGCTTTTAGCGTTTTGCTTCTACTATAACCACTTTATCACCGGCCTTTCGGTATTGCAGGTCATGTACAAATAGTATATTTTCCAGGATAGCCGTCCATGCGATGTTGTGAAAGCTGGCCGTTATGCGTTTGTTTTGAACCAGCGCGGGGTTGCATTCGATAGCAACCTGATAGCGCTGCCCGATGCGTTTGATCGCTTCCTGCAACGGCACTTCATTGAACACGAGGTAACCCTGCGTCCACAAGGCCACATTGGCTGCTTCAACCGGCATTACCTGCCACGACTGGGATTGTTTTGAATAACGTAGGGAATGATTGGGAGAAAGTTCAGTGGTCATATCGGTAGCGGTATCGTCGAGGGCTATCTTGCCGTGCACAAGTGATACGCGCACTTCCGATTCATGGTCATAAGCTTCTATATTGAAAGCGGTACCCAGTACCCGGGTACGCAGGCTGCCGGTTTCAACTATAAAAGGAACTTTATTTTGAGTGCCCCCTTCTCCGGAGGGGGCCACGGGGAGGCTGACAACTTCAAAAAAGCCTTCACCTGATAATTTCAACAGGCGCTCCTTTTTATTGAACTGAGCGGGATCGAACTCAAGGCGGGAATGCATATTTAAACAAACCTGCGATCCATCGGGAAGCGTAATACGGCGAATGCCGGGCAGGTTGTTTTCGATAACCGTAAGTTGGGGATGCCCGGTGTGGTGTTGTGCTGCGGCAGGACGTAGATAATAATATAGTACAGCCGTAGATACTATGAGCAACAACCAGCTGGCGGCCACCAGCAAACGGCGGTAAGGCAGTCTGTGCCGCTCAGGCACCTGGCGGGCGCCGGTAATTTGCCGGTACATACGATCCCTGATCGCGTGTAAATGCTCATTCGACAATTCGGCCGAACTGCCTGACACATCGAGTTGGGTTACCCATTGTTGTAATAACTCAATTTCTTCGGGGGTGCATTCATTGTTCCTGAACCGTTGAATCAATGCTTCAACGGACATGGGGCTTTGTTTCATACATCATAGTAATAACACGGCCGGCAAATAGTACCATGCCGTGTATATTACCAAAATGTTAAGCCGTAAAGGCGGGCAAATACTTTTCCTTATTCACTTCTATATGATGCAGGTTCTACATGATTGGGTGCCAGTGATGATCCGGGGTAACTCCCACTAAGCTTCGTATTTAAAGCGCATTTTCTACAACCACAAAAATACCTGCACCGCCAGTTGTTTGATGGCCCGGCGCAACCGTTTGCCGGCAATATGGAGCTGGTTCTTTACGGTTTGCCGCGAGAGGGACAGCTCCCCTGCTATTTCGGCTATGGATTGGTCGTGGTAATAATTGCGGATGAAGATGCGTTTCATTTTTTCGGGCATACCCGTAATCTCCTTCTCTATGGCCTGGTGAATATTTTCCTGGTCCTGTTCCTGCTGTATAAGCGCATAGTTGGGATCGGCAACGGCCTGGTGCGCCAGAAACGCCTCCAGGTTTTTGTAGTGTTTTTCACGAAGCCCTTTCGAGCGGAAGTAGTTGAATACTTTATGATATAAACAGGCCACCAGGTACGATCGTACAGCCTGGCCATCGGGAAGGGAAGGCATAGAACGCCAGATATCGGCAAACAGGTCGTGCACGAGATCATAGGCGTCTTCGGCCGAACCTGTTTTTTTACAGGCCAGCCTGAACAATAATTCCCAATGCTGATGATACCATTCATTGAACACCTGTTCATCAGTATTAAGAGAATGGTTTTGCGGTTTAATAGGTCGGTCCTGCCACATAACTATAACAGTAATGCGCAAATTATATCATGTGTTTAAATTGCCATTGTTATGAAACTATGAACACAGGAGAAAATGTGATAATGTGATAATTTGATAATGTGACGCGCTATGAAGTATACTGCACGTAACACCAGTTTTTAAAAAAACTTTATGGTAATCTGCGGCTCGCGTATGCTAACACTTTAAGTGACGTTTACATTACTATCAGGGATAATATTGAACCGGCAGAGCGACAATGAATAGTCCTTTTTACACTTACTATTGTTTGCCCAAAAACTTAACATTGGAAAATAAAATTCCTTTGTAATTTTACACTAAGATAATATTCCGAGGTTAAAGCCAGCTCCCGACACTCCTTCTAACCTCTTTTCAAAATCCGGTTTGCGTATTTTATCATGCCGTTTCATTCTCACAGAATAAACTGGCAGGTCTGTTATTTTCCGTTCCTCATGAATAACCTTCCAAACCGTAAAAAACAACCATTTAAGGAAAAATGATCTTGTAGCAAATACTCCGTCGAATGGCGGAGAAACCATAACCTTATTCGTCAACATTAAGAACCTGCAATGCTATGAAAAAGAGTAACGCGGCCATTGTGATCATTTGCACATTGATCATTATCCTGTTCGTATACACAGCCAGCGCTAAATTGCTCGATCACTACAATTTTCAATTCGGTCTTTCTGAATCACCTTTTATTGCACCCTTTGCCAACATCCTTGCCTGGGCGATACCAGCCGGTGAATTGCTCATTGCCGTTATGCTGGCGATACCTGCTATACGATTAGCGGGATTGTATGCGTCCGGCATCCTGATGTCGTTATTTACCGTATATATTGCAGCCATGCTATTGTCTGGCAGCGATATCCCCTGCTCCTGCGGCGGTATAGTAGAAGAAATGTCGTGGGGTGCGCATATTGTATTCAACAGCGCTTTTGTAGCCTTGTCGGCCTGCGGTATTTATCTGCAAAGAAAAAAGCGACGAACGGCCAACAACTTACCTGCTTTGGCATAATCAATCGACTCACTGTTAAGATCTATATTGGAGGGGCATGTTACGTCCGTAACGTAACGCACGGAAACCGATTCCTTATCCCGTGGCGACTTACCATCGCCACTTAAATTCACCCGTATGCAAAGAGATATCATTGACCGGCTCTCCCGATTGGACCACCTGATTCGAATCAAAGGCACCGGAACCCCAGCACAACTGGCAGAGCGATTAAACCTATCTGAAAGAAGTATTTACGATTACATCAATTTCATGAAAGGGCTTGGTTGCCCAATCAAGTTCGACAGTTACCGTGAAAGTTATTTTTATGAAGAAGAAGGCTTTTTTGTGATCGCCTTCTTTTCAAAAAACAAACTAAAGCCCCTGCTGGAAAATTATTCCCATGAATTAAATGAATAAGGGGCGGTTTCCGCCTGTAAAACTTAATATTCCACTGCAGAATGACTGCAGTAGCGTTTTCGAAATTTAAATGTAAGCCATTCACCCCGGTCAACATTTACATGGCGATCCGATAAACCAAAAAATTAATGCACTGGTGGAGTGAAAGCAAGTCGGGAAATGCGTTCACTTTTATAACAGCTTATCTTGTGCAGAAACGCCTGCTTTATAAGCACCTTTATAAACATTATGCCACCGGTGCATTATTTATAACGATCTTCGTGTATGTGTAAGCATAAGTAAAAATTACATTTACAAATGAACTATGCAAAAGTATTGGATGCTGCCCTTACCATGTTCCCCCGCAAGGTAAAAGTAACCTGTATCGATGGCGTTTCAGGACAACCCATTGGCAGGTATAAAGTACTGCTTCACCACCTGCCAAACGTGTTTAATAAACCCATTACATTGACTATTGAAGGCAATGAATGGCGGGTGATAAAAGCCAGCCCGGTTCACTCCGACGAATTTTCGATCTTCAGAAAGCTGACCCTGCATGTACTGAACAAAGAACAGGAGCAACAGTCAACGTTAGGGCATAATGTGCCTACCAGGCATGCCAGTATTCCGGCCACTACCCCTACCGCATATTATGAGCAATTCACTGTTCACCTGCAGCCAACCGACTGGCTGCAAATGGAATTCCTGCCGGCGGCCGAATTACCATTGATCCAGGAAGAAGTGGCATTGATAGCCCCTGTTTTGTTACCTGAAAACGGGTTGAACCCATTGTTAGGCTATGAAACCCCGCATGTGCGCCATCAAACTGCCCATCTGGGGGTAGACATCCCTTTTGACGCTTTTTGCGCCGCCATACAGGTAAATAAAAAGGGGAATATCCGCATTGAGGGGCATGAATATGTTCAGAACGGGTTCGCCCTGCAATCGGACAATTACGAATATTACGGCACGGTGGTCAATAATCGCATAACCCATTTAAGCCTTACCGGATTCGACAGCGTAGACGATGAGTTTTTCAGGCTGGTTACCACCTGGGAACTGGTACTGGTTAAATGGGTGGAATGCAGTATAACCACAGTACAACCGGATATCACGGAAGAAACATAAGTACCCAACATACACATCGAACTATAAATATTCTTTCCCGGGGATACAGCTTCAGGCAAGACCTAAGCTGTATTTTTATTTGCCTGAATTCAAAATTCAAATTAATTTACATGTTCAGGCAACAGCCTTCCAGGGCAGCCGCTTTGGAAGTTCAGAACACAATGCTCAGATTAGTAAGCCAAACCGCCACTATTGGCTTAACCCTGCCCGAATGACTGGAATTCAGTCAGGCGGGCATTAAATGTTTTCAACAGCATGGCAAAAAAGAAACGCATTGCTGCGAAGAAGTCCGTTCAGGTAAAAAAGAAGGCTATCGCTCCCAAAAAGAAAGCCGCCGCAAAAAAGAAAAAAAACGCTAAAAAAGCGTCAGCTAACGGAAAAACAACCGTTCAACGCCTGGTAATCCATACAGACGATATTACGAAGATCCTGGGCATAAACATACGCACGGCGCAACGGCTCCTGCAAACCATCCGCGAAGAACTGGGCCGTAAGAAGAAAGATTATGTATCAATAAAAGAGTTTGCCGATTATGTACATCTTGGCGAAGATGAAGTAAAACAAAACCTCAGTGAAACGTCGCTTAACTAACGCAATACGGTTATAATGGTAATTGACGCTTTACGGCGGATTAAACGCTTTGTTTTACCCGTAATTCGTACATTCCTATCCTGATTTTACCGGCCGGTAATACATTGGCCTGATCAGGAAATAATGGGTATATTATTTTTGCCGGATAAAATTATCCGGCATCTTTATTTTTGTCAGTATTCACAGCAGTTTTACGCCTTCATACCGGCTGCACCCATGCTTACTATTGCTGGCTGCGTTATTAAGTATTATTTCCTACGAACAGCAGGTTCGCCTGAAAATGAGCAAACACTCAATACCATACCTGCCTGTTCGTATATTGAAGGGGGGTGCATACCGGTATCAGGCATTTGGCAAACGGCCAATGGCTCGCGCCTGTTATTTTGATGTACGATCAGTTTTGGCTGATTGCCTGTTACAATGTTGTAATCGAAAACAGCATTATTGATCTCGAGCCTGCCGGTATGATTGCGGTTGTTATATAAATATTTTCCCTGATCGACCCCATAAACGCTTTTAAAGATGAGGCGGTGGGCATAACCAGCATTCTCCATAAAGAACACCAGGCGATCGCCTTCATGAACTATCCTCACAGTTTGCTGATCGGGATTGTACTTCATAACCACCAATGTATTTCCATCCCGGATCAGATGATACTCTTTAATGTCGTTGGATGCGTTACTTATCAGGGTCCACTTCATGCAGTAAGTTTAATTGGCCAAAACCGCCGCAAGGTAGAAATATTAATTGCGAACACAATATTAATTCCATGTTACCAACCATCCGCCTCCGCTAATGATTTCTAACGGCTTAAGCAATTCCTCAACCCTTCCATGCACTGCCTAAAACTTAACATTGGGTTTGTTATGCTATTATTATCTTTATATTAATTCTTTAAAAAACCACATTCTTCTATGAGTAAAGTGACAAAGCAGGCAGCGTCTGAAAAGCCCTCCAAAAAAGAACTCTCAAAACTGGTGTATGAAAAGCTTACCGGTAGTTTGACCGACTTTCATTTAAAAGAAAAAAAACTCGAGAACCGGTTAGTGAAGGTTAGCAGGCGCCTGGCATCGGATATTGTAAAATCGCTTAAGAAAGATACGCCTGGAAACGACAAAAACGCACCCCGGAAAAAAGCAGCGAGGAAAGCAAAAGAGGCTGCAGCTGAATAATTTACAAACCTGAAATTATCTCTTCAGCCAATCCAAACGACAGGGTCATACCTGCCCCGCCCAACCCGTTGAATATATAAACTCCAGGTTCGGGCGATTCAAACAAATGACTATCCCCATTGGTAAGTTTTGCATACACCCCATTCCAGGTGGCTGTAATGGTATTGCTTTTGAAACTGGCAAATGTTTTCAGGTAATCGAGGATCAGTTGATTGATACTGGCTTTATCAAACGGGTCGGGTGATAACCCATATTCATGGGAATCGCCCACCGTTAACTCAAACCTGCTGTTCTGCGAAACCATTACATGTATACCCCATCGTACATGGCCGGGCAATTCCTGTTCATACCTGCGGCGTAGCAGCAGTATGGAAGGCGCTGTTGAAAAGCTTTTATAATGGATCAGCGATAACCCGCCACACAATGCGGGTCCGATATGCCAGTTACCGGGCTGCGGTTCAAAACGCATCATTTGTAATTTGCACCTGGTAACAGGCATACTCCTGAACACTTCGGGGTACAGCGTTTCAAAATCGGCTCCGCTGCAAATAAACACCAGGTCGGCACTGTATTGTTCATGTTTTCCCACAACTACAGTATTACCGGCAATATAACTAACACACCTGCCCCACAAAAAGGTAACGCCATGCTTTTCCTTCAACCACGAGGGCAAACAGGCAATGGCTTCCCTGGGGTCAACAATAACTTCTTCTGTACTGTACAACCCGCCTTTGAGCTTTTCCGGCACCACGGCGGGCGACATGCCCACCACCTGTTCCGGCGTTAGCAGGGATACTCCTCTTTCGGCTTTGAATTGTTCATACAATTCCTGCAACACCTGCCATTCGGTTTCATTATGGGCGAGGTGCAAACTGCCCGGTTGTTCAAAAGAAAAAGCGCCTGTACCGCCTATCTCCTTCCAGATGTTGCGGCTGCGAATGGCCCGTTCATATAACTTACCTGCAGGCTGCCCTACCGGCCATACCATACCGAAGTTCCTTACAGAAGCGCCGGTTGCCTGATGGCCCCGCTCGATAACGGTCACCGCATATCCTTTTATGGCCAGTGCGCGGGCCATTGCCAGTCCGGCTATGCCTGCGCCAATTACTATTGCTGTGGGTTTCAACATTAAGCCGCTTTATTATTTTCGATCTGTTGTTTATAATTACGCGAGAAATAGAACCAGGAATACCCTGTGCCCAATAATCCTGTTATGGAGAACAGCACCACGCTTATGGGATAAAACTGCGTCCATGTAAGCTGCAGCCTGAATACTTCTTTTGATAACATCACAGCCGAACTGCCAAGATAGCCCCAGGCATCTACCACATAGATCAGAAAGCCAACGTTACCGGTAATTTTGAAGGCTGCTATAAGCCGTTCAAAAAATATACAGTTGAAGGGTATGTACCCCATATACAGGCCGAGTCCAACGAGCTGCATCCAAAGCAACCCATTCATCGATCCCGTTATAAACAATACGGAAGATAAACCGGCCAGTAAAAAACCGGCTATCACCACCGCATGTACAAGTTTCAATGCACGAATGTTTTTTCTAATGAACACCAGCAAACCCATTACCAGTAAGATCACCAGCGAAATGACCGTTTCTGTTTGGGTAAATATCGCCGGCTTTGACCCGTATCCCAGTTCACTGAAAATATTCACCATGAAATTGTCGCGCACATCGCGCATTATGGTGAGAAATAAATAACCGATGGTTACGGCTATAATTCCACTGCCAAAGCGCTGTAAGAATATTCGGCGCTCTTTGCCGGTCATGGGTTGGCGGCGGGTTCGTTCGAGCACATCATTTTCATCGGGCGCCGGTGTTTTTTCGAGCAGGTACATCAAGGCAGCCAATGGCAACACAAACAAACAGCCGGTTACAAATGCCAGCCACTGCTCCCCTACCTGCCATGTATCGCGCAGCCACAGTGCAACGGAACGGGTAAAACCGCCGGCAAAAATGAAACTGACAGCCATTATAGCCCCGATAAAATCGGTTGATCTTCTTCCTTCCACATAACTGAATACAATACCCCACATAAATCCCAGCACAAATCCGTTTATAAAAAGACAGCATACACCCCACGGCGCGGGTATAAGCGCAAATACGCCTAAACTCAACCAGGCAACGCCTATCAGCACAGTGCCTGTTTTCCAGCGGCCATACCGGCCTAATTCTGCAATGAACCTGATGCCGAAAAATTTGCTGAGCATGTAACCCAGCCCCTGGCATATGATAAGCAGGGTTTGGTATTTGATGCCGGCGAATACCAGGTTATCGTATGTAGCCACCGTAAATGGTTTCCGGTACGCATAAACCGACGTATACGCCAGGAACGCCACAAGAGCCAGCGTAACAGAGGTACCGGCCTGTTTTCTTGAATAGGATGGCGCAGCAGATATCGACAAGGAGAATAGAATTGATTATTAAATACGCGTTTCCAATTCGCTCAGGGAATCGAGGAGGGCGGGTAAACCGGCCAGGCTATCAATTATAAAATCGGGGCGATATGCTTCCAGCTCACTACGTGAATACGCGCCGGTAGTAACGCTTACCACCAGGCCACATGCCGCATTGCGCCCTTCTTCCACATCAACTTTGGTATCGCCCACTTTTACTACCGCTTTACTATCGCTGACCCCCAATTGTTTCATGATGGTTTCTATCATAAACGGTTGCGGCCGGCCTTCAGGCACTTCATCACTGCAAACGACCATATCGATGGTTTGGGGCACGTTCCATTGCAGCCGCTGTAATATGGCATTGGTTACAGCACGGGTAAAACCGGTATTGAGTGCGATCTTTATTCCGCGCTGTTTCAATAAAAGAAAAACAGCCTCCACTTCGGGTAACGGTTGCAGCTCAGGATCGTTCTGGTACCATGCCAGCATATTGCGGGTAAAAGCTTCGTGGATCTGTTCCGGGAGTAAACTATTCCCGCCCGGCAACAGCATGCGTATGGCGTCAATTTTTCTGAAACCCATTACCTGGTTAACTGTCGTTAAAGGCACATCGATATTGAATGCATGGAAGGCGTCGGTAAAGGCTTTGGCCACATTTCCGGTATCGCGCACCGTTGTGCCTGCCATGTCAAATACTACCAGTTGTATATCACTCATACTGCTGTTTTATAAATTTGAGTTATTCAGTTCCAGGTGCCTGATGATCATTGCCCGGTATTCTTCCAGGTCGCCGGTGCCAAGATGTTCTACCTTGGCCATATCGTCCCAATGCCTCATTTTTATGATAAGCGGGAACAGCGGATGCGCTTCAAATGCAACGGCTTCATCGGTCATCATGGGGCCGCCCTGGTACGCCAGTGTTTTCTTACTGGCCTCCGACAACCGGTCATAGTATAAAGGATCTTTGCAGGTGAGGTATCGCTTTGCTTCCACATGCGATTCAACGAGGCGGGCCAGCCGTTTTGTAAATCCTTTTTCGTGCAGGTAACCGGCTCCCACTTCTTCATGATCCTTTATTCCCCAGCCATCCATGCCATTATTCTCCTGAGCTGCCACACAAATATGCCCAATGTCATGCAGGAACGCAGCCAATATCACTTCTTCATCGTACCCCTCCGCCGCTGCCAGCCTTGCCGCCTGCACCATATGTTCAAGTTGCGTCACTTTTTCGCCGGCATATTCAGAACCGCCGTATTGTTCATACAACTGAATGATCTCATTGGCGATGGTTGTTGCCCGACTGTTGTTCATGCGTACGTGTTTTGTAAACCATCGAAATTATAGGTGTACTGTAAAGCAATAGTTAGGGCTATCTTATCAAAACATTAAAAAAAAGAAAAGGCCCTTCGCCTGCTGACGAAGGGCCCATACATGTAATATCGATATTTTACAGGCTGATCACAGCGAGTATCGGATAGTGATCAGATGGAAATTTGCCATGGTAGTGATCTGACAATACACCCCATTTCTGTGCTTTGAATGGTGCGGTCACAAAAATATGATCGATGATCTCAGTTTTTTGTAAGGAGGCGCCAAAGCTGTTGAACGAACCGTTATTGGCATACGGATGGGCCACCTGTTTATAGGTATCCTTCAGCCAGCCCGATCCTTCGAGGCTTTTATACCATTCACTTTCATGGCTGCCGTTTAAATCGCCCGTGAACACAACCGGATCATTACCTGCGATCTCTTTTATCTTTTTCAGAATAAGCAGGCTGCTTTCACGGCGCGCTTCAACACCCTGGTGATCGTAATGCACGTTGAAGAAATAAAATTTCTTTTTTGATCGCTTGTCCTGCAGCTGCACCCACGAGCAAATGCGGTTCAAACGGGCATCCCAGCCGGGGCCTGGTTTTTCGGGTGTGGACGACAACCAGAAATTACCACTCTTCAGTAAATTAAATTTAGCCGTTTTGTAAAAGATGGCGGAATGTTCGCCTTTGGCCTGGCCATCCTCACGGCCGGCGCCAAAGAATGCATATTCGGGCAATGTTCTTTTGATATCATCGAGCTGGTTCCTTAGTCCTTCCTGGGTGCCCAGTACATCGAAATCGTGAAACCGGATCAACGAGGCCACTATTGGCGCCCGGTTCACCCACAGGTTACCGCTGTCGCGGGGATTATCGTACCGCAAATTAAATGATCCAACAATAAACGACTGGCCCTGTACTATGGCCAGGCAGAAAAACGCAATCGTTAACAGGGAAACTTTCTTCAATACCATATTCAATAATGTTATTAGTTACGAAAATAAGACGCGCCACGCACAACACAAGAAATTAGCGATTTCGTTTTTTTTTGATCTTGAGATTTATCAGAAGGCTCCCCTACATTAAATCTTAAAATCCCTAAATCCCTAAATCTCAAAATCAGCAATAGTCTTACCACCATGGATTTTGATCCAGCGCCTGATTTACCAAAATGTCGTTCTGGGGTATTGGATATAAATACATTTTCTTACTGTCAAATACCCTGCTAATATTTTTTAGCCAGGTGAGCTCACCATAGGTATCGTTCGACAAACGTTGCGGATTGGGAGTAGAACCGTTCAGGGTGGCATTTACATTCACATAAGTTACCCCCTTTATTGTTGGCGATGGCATTGTTTTATAAAAACATACATCCGGCGTACCATCACCGTTCAGGTCCATAGGCACATCCAATGCAGGCACATAAAACCCATTCCAGGGCATGGTAAGCAGTTCACCTTTCTTCCAGCGTACCAGGTCATAAAAGCGGAAGCCTTCCCAGGCGAGTTCTACGCCTCTCTCGCGGCGTATTTCCAGCAGCACAGGGTCGCTGATGTCTCCGAAATAAGTGTTCTTCAAATAAGGATCAACAACCGTTGGCAATGTAGTAAGGCCACCGGTTATGCCTGCCCGTGCGCGTAACGCACCAACCGTTTTTGCCCAGTCCGCATCCTGCATGGTACCCAGTTCGGCCAATGCTTCGGCATAGTTCAGCAACACTTCGGCATACCTGATAATGCAGATGGAATTATCATTAACGGTACCGCCATCATATTTTACATCATCGAGACACCACTTGATGGGCTGGTAACCGGTGTAGGTATAGGAGAAAACCGGCGGTGCCGCTTCCAGCGAATTCCCGTTCACCCGTTTGTAATCGCCCATACGAATGGTTTGCTGTAATCTCCTGTCGCGGTTCTTTACCTCGTCAACGAACGTCATGGTCTTATAACCGGCGTTATCAGTGAAGGGCGTGCCATCTATATTAAGATAAGTGTTTACGAAACTGCGGGCGAAGCTCAGGCGGGCGCCATAAGTGGCGCTGGTCCAGTACCAGTTGGCATCGTTCAGCACACTCAGCGAAGCATCGCAGATATTACTCAGGATCACTTCAGTGGCAACAGGCGCTTTGCTGGTGAACAACTGGCGGTATGAACTGGCAGAACCGCCTGAAGTATTCAAATTAAAACCGCCTTCATCCATCACTTTTTTGGCCGCGGTTGCCGCTTCCGTCAACCACTTATCGGCGGTTTCTCCCAGTCCTGCTGCCAATGAATCCTGGTGGTATTTGCGGAAGGTGCCTTCAAACAAACAAACACGCGATTTGAACGCATAAGCAACATATTTTGTTATCAGGCTGCGGGTGGGATCGTTTATCGTAATGTTATTGCAGGCATAGTTCAGGTCTTCCAGCACCGAATCCATCACCAGCGCGCGGCTATCGCGGGGTTTGTACAGATCGGGATCGTCGATGCTCATGGCTTTGTTGTACCAGGGCACTTTACCAAAACGTTTTACTTTATCGAAATAGAACCATGCCCTGAAAAAGCGGGCCAGGCCAATATAATTTCTTTTGATTTCATCAGACACCAGCGGACTGTTACAATTCTGGATAAAGTAGTTGATGTTGCGCAGGTGCTCCCAGTTCCAGCCCGAACCCTGCACAGGCCCATAACCGTTTGCGGTTAAAAATTCAGGTATGGATGTACGTGCGGCAAAATCGCACATTTCATCGCCGCGAACGATAGCGCCTGCCGTTGGCAGTATGTTATTGTAAAATGAATTGGTATATAATTGCAGGCCGCGCTCACTGCCGAATATAGCCGATTTGGTGGCAGTAGCTTCCGGCTCCTGATCGAGTTTTTTGCAACCGGAGGCTGCTGCCATTGCCAGTGCCGCTATCAATAATATATGTTTCATAATAATTTTTGTTTGAAGCCAGCGGCCAGTGATGAGTGACGCATTAAGGACCCATTCACCATTGACCATTGACCATTCACCAATTAGAATGTCAATGACAAACCGAACGTTATCGTTTTCAGGATCGGGTAGTTATTCCCGTTCCCGCTGTTGTTACTGTTTTGATCGTTGCTGGTAGGCGGGTTGGTGATCATATCTGACCGGCGGATGTTCTCCACATCGAGGTCTTTCGTAATTCTGTAGAATGGCGTCCAGCTCCACAGGTTTTCACCCGATACATATACCCGCGCATTGCTCAGGCTTATTTTATGTATCAGTTGAGCCGGCAGGTTATAACCAACCTGGATATTTTTTAACCTTATATAAGCCACATTTTGCAGGTAACGGGTTTGCACTACGTTCAATGAACGGCCGCTGCCCTGCGCTATGTAACCGCGCAGTCTTGGAAAATAAGCCTGGGGGTTATCTGTTTCATTCCACATTTTATCGAGATGCGATTTGGGCAGTTTGTTATAAGGGCGGTTATACATACCCCAGAATACATCCGACTCGGCGCCCGGCCACCAGTCCTGTTTCAGTACACCCTGGAAGAAGGCGGAAACAAAGACGCCATTCCAGCCCACATCGAACGATGTGCCAAAAGTATAACGCGGCAATGCATTACCGATAACGCGCAGGTCACCGCTGCTGTCTACCCGGTTCAGGCCATTGTTGATGACCTTATCGCCATTCACATCCCTGAACTTTACATCACCAACCCGGGTGGTTCCGCTGGTAGACGATTTAATAAGGGTTTGCATTCCAGCTTCGTTGATATTGTCTGCTGTAAACAATCCATCGGTTGTATACCCCCATATCTCCCCCACTTTCTGACCTACATAAAAATCTGACAGCATTTTGGTATCGTTATTATAACGGGTGATCTCCGACGTGTAATCGCCCATCACCACCCGGGCGCCATAGGAGAACGGCTTACCGGCTACCGTTAGTTTATCGCGCCAGCTCAGTGACAGTTCCCAGCCGGTTGTTTTCATATCGGCATAGTTGCCTTTGGGCACGGCGCCGCCAAATACAGCCGGCAATGTTTTACCAGTAGTGAACATATCGGTGGTCTTGCGCACATAATAGTCGCCGGTGAATTGCAACCGGCCCGATAACAGCGACAGGTCTACGCCAATATCACTGGTGGTAGCGGTTTCCCAGGTAAGGCCGTCGGGCAGTACCGCAGGGCTGGTAGTATACGAATACTTTACGCCACTGAGCAGGCGGTTCGACTGATAAGGCAGGAACTGCTCCTGGAATGCATATGAGCTGATGTTTCCATTACCAAGCGAACCATAGGAACCCCTGATCTTGACATCAGAAACAATATTCCGCGGAACATTCCAGAAAGGTTCGTTCGACAAACGCCATCCGGCGGATACTGAAGGAAAGAATGCATACCGTTCACTGGAAGGGAATTTCGAAGAACCGTCGTACCGGCCGTTCACTTCAACCAGGTAGCGATCTTTAAACCCATAGTTCAAACGAAAAAAGCCACCTGCAATATCCCATCTTTCCCAGCCGCCTGCTGTTGTAACGGATTGACCGAGTGCGAGGTTGATATCCCGGGCATCTTCATAAATAAGCCCGTTGCGTAAAGTAGTCAACCGTTTTGTAGTGGATTGCTCAAAGTTAAAACCAGCCATTGCCTTTACTGAATGCGCATTGCCTAAACGCGTTTCATATTCTCCATACAGGTTGGTGGCAATGTACTGGGTTTGGCGATACATATTTTGCAGATCGTTTGTATTGGCGCCAACATATTGCACAATACCAGGTTTCAATGTATAGGGAACCGGCACGCGGATCTGCGTGGTATTGCTGTCGAGGTTCAGAATGGTGATATCCCCTTTTACCCTTAATTTATCTTTCAGGAATGAAGCGGTGAAGGAAGTTGTATTTCTAAAGATGCGTTTGTCGATATCAATTCCGTTTTTGCCATAATAAAAATCGCCTACCGTGTAAGCTGCCGACCATGATAAATACCCATCGGGGTTTACGAGTGGCGCCATCATGTGGCCTTCATCGGCGATATTACGCCAGATACCGCCCCCCTCGCCCACGTTGAGCGGGTTGTGGTATTTCATGGTTGAATAATCGGTATTGTTGTCGATGCGTAACCACGGCAATACCTGCATGGTTCCTTTTGCCCTGATGTTATAGATCTTGTAATCGTCGGAGTTGTAACGGAACACACCTTCCTGCCCGTAATACCGGCCGGTTAAATAAAAGCTGGCTTTGTCGGTGCTTCCCGTAAATGACAGGTTGTGCTCCATAGCGCCGTTGTGCTTTTTGTATAAGAGATCGTACCAGTCGGTGTTCTCATAGTATACATATTCGCCATTGGCATTTATATCTACTTTGGGCAGGCTGGGATCTTGATCCCTCCGCTCAAATTCGGCGAGATAAGCCTGGGAGAACTTTACCGTTTTGTTTACGTTCTGCGGCGTTTGCGAATAGTCGTTCCAGGCGGTCCATGCCTCGTTGAAATATTTGGCAAACTGGTAACCGTTGGTCACCATATCGGGCACGGTAGTGGGTTTTTTAATGGAATAGCCTGAAGAATAGGTAATACTGCTTTTTCCTTTTACGGGCGATTTGGTGGTGATAAGCACTACGCCAAAAGCGCCGCGGGCGCCATAAATAGCGGCAGAAGCGGCATCTTTCAATACCGTTACCGTAGCCACATCATTGGGGTTTATCATACTGGGATCGCCTTCAACGCCATCTATCAGTACCAGCGCGTTCCCACCCTGGCCAATGGAAGTATTACCACGAATGTTCATTGCAGGCGCCTGAATGGGTTTACCATCATACATCACGATGTTGAGGTTGGGGATCAATCCCTGTAAGCCCTGGTTGAGGTTGGGAACCGATCGGTTTTCAAGCTCTTCCCCGCTCACCTGGTCAACCGCACCGGTGAGGTTGACCTTCTTTTGCGAACCATACCCTACGATCACTACATCGTTCATCACGTTCGAAACGGGTTCCAGTTTAATGGAAAGGGTGATCATTTCCCCTTTTTTGTAGTTATAACCCGTGAGCACCCTGCGCTCATATCCTACATAGGTAAACGTGAAGGTATAGGAACCTTCCGCTTCGAGACTGTTCACTACGAATGTGCCCGTGCCATCGGTTTGCACAGCCCTTTTAAACTTCGATCTTTTGTTTTCGATCTGAACGGTTACCCCCGCCATGGGTTCTGCCGTTTCATTTTTGACGATCCCTTTTACGGCAGGCTGAATTTCCTGCGCCAAACCGGGCAACGCCAGGAGCAGCCATAATAAACAACTGACCCATTTTGCATTTTGGTACATGTGTTGCATAACCAGCGTATTTTGATTTTGTATTACAGTTTATAGTTTGTTCACAGGATGGCATAAGGATATCGATCCCTGTTAGCAGGGTATAACATTAAAGCATTGTACTTGCTATACTGAATTTTCCGGTCAGGGCCTGTTATTGGTTATAGAGAAACAGGTAAACAGATCCTTGTTTGGATAAGTGTAAATTGTTCAACCCGGCTATGGTGCTCAGCAATTCATCTGGTGATTCACTTTTGATATGGGCGCCGGTAAATTTCCTGTTTGCCAGGTGTTTTGATTCTATATTTATTTTAACCTGGTACAGACTTTCTATTTTACTAAAAACCTGTTGCAGGGGTGCGTTCGTAAACTCGATCACTTCTTCGTTCTCGTTAATGGTTAGCCCGCGATGACTGGCGGGTTTACTTACAGGTACATCCGCTTTTGCATGCAGCTCGATCTCCCTGCCGGTGTTTTCAAAAAAGCATTCGTCGCCCGGGTTCAAATAAACAGGCCCGGCTGTTTTTTTAAGGTTCTTCACCACTACCCTGCCACTTATCAGTTTCACGCCAGATCTTGTTTTGTTACCATAAGCGGTGATATCGAAAACCGTACCCAGGGCTGTTGTTGAAAAATTACCGGTATATACGGTAAAAGGTTTTGTTTTATCCTTCGCTACCTTGAACAGGGCTTTGCCATGCAATACCAGGTCGCGCTTATTGCCGGTAAATGGCTGATCGCATTCAACGATACTGTTCCTGTATAACGTGACCACCGATCCGTCAGTGAGCGTATAAATGGCAGGCCGGTCGCTTTTGTTTATGTACTTCTTTTTTTCGTTCTCCTTTGTCTTCTCTGCGGGCCTTATGATAGTCACAACCTGAACGTCATTCTTCTTTACCGGTTTTACCAGCTGGTAAATAAACGATGCGGCGGTAAGGAATAAAACAGCCGCAGCAGCTGTTCGCAGCCATGTTTTCCAGCGTATTACCCGGCCGGTACTTTTTTGTTTCCGGATAGCCGCATACCAGGTGTCGCTTTGTTTTTTATCGATAACGCCATTGGATTCATATGCATCCCACTCTTCCTCATTCAGCAGCTCGTCGAGGGCCTGCGGATGCTTCAAAAGGTATTCATACACCTGCCCGGCTTCTTCCCTGCTGCATTTATTTACAATGAATTTTACCAGTAAAGCTTTCGTTACTTCCATTTTATTCTTTTCGTCTGCTGTTGATAATAATTACGTTTTCAGGATGCGTTTACACCCACGCGTAACAATTAGTTAATATTAATGATTAAGATCGGCGATGATGGAGTTGACAGGATGTGCAGGAGCCAGTTATTCAGTTATTCAGTTTTTCAGTTATTCAGTTGTTCAGTTGTTCAGTTCGTAATCTTCTGCTATTGGCACAACTGAATAACTCATGAACTGAATAACTCATGAACTTCCATTGTCGATTGTCGACTTCTAATCAATAATGCTCCAATATTGCAACGAGTAGAATAACTGAAATCCCCGCATTCTTCTTTATCTCCCTGATCGCCCGGTTCACCTGGTTCTCTACCGTTTTTTTCGAAATCGACAAATGCCCGGCTATTTCCCCGTTCGACATTCCTTCAAGCCGGTAAGCGACGATCTGGCGCTGCATGGGCGGTAAATGATACAAACTTTCCTTCACCAGTTCCCAATGGTGTTCAGCCTGTGGTTTGGTTTCTTCGTCTGCCACATCGAACCGGGTTACGTTATCGATTGAAACAAGCCTGTTGGCGGCTTTTTTGCGCAGTACATCGATCAAAGTGGTTTTTGAAATGCGGAATAATTGTTGGGAGAATGGCAATTGTGTATTCAGGCTTTCGCGGTACTGCCACAGTTTTATATAAGTAAGCTGCACCAGTTCTTCACTTACATCTTCAGAGCGCGTCTTTTGAAGAAAATAGAAATACAATTTTTCATGGTACTGCCGGTACGCCAATAGAAATGCCTTCTCACAACCCGACCGGATGTCAGTTATCAGTACCAAATCCGAGTTCATACCACTCATGGGCATGCAAGTTATATTACATTGAAGGCATGATCAGATTAACTGATTGTTAAGAAAAATGTAAGACCAACGATTATTATCGAATTACCCCACCATTTTGTTTGCACCAACGCAGATCATCATGTACAATTAATACACTGGTAAAAGTAACATCACATGCCCAAATTAATTTTAACACTAAAATTTACCAGCAATGTATTTGTTCGAGTGGTTCGATCAGATCGACAAGATCGCATTTACCTTTATCCATCGCGATATGAGCGCCCGCTGGCTCGATGCCATCATGTTACTCATGCGCAACCAGTACACCTGGATCCCATTGTATGTGTTCATGCTCATTTGGACATTGCGGCTTGAAAGATCAACCGGTTTGAAATTTATTTGTTTAACTATCCTGTGTTTCGCTATAACCGATTACACCAGCTCAGGCATGCTTAAATTACATTTCGAAAGGCTGCGTCCCTGTTATGATGAAGACCTTACCACTGTTGTACGGGGCATCATTGGGTGTGGCGGTAAATATTCATTTCCCTCTTCACATGCCGCCAATCATTTTGGGCTGGCCACATTCTGGTTCCTCACCATTACTCATATAACCCGGCAAAAATGGTACTGGTTATGGTTGTGGGCCTTTTTGATCGGACTGGCGCAGGTTTATGTTGGCAAACATTTCCCATTCGATATCGTTGCCGGCGCCTCGTTAGGTATTATTACCGGTTTAACCATGTATAAATTATTTGACGCATGGAGTAAACGGGATTATGACAGGAACTCAAAGAATAATGTAATTTTACAACAAGAAGCTTTGGGAATATAGGGAATTTCGAGATTTCGGATTTTGAAATTTTGAGATTTGTCAAAAAGGCAAAGACCAAATGAAATCTCAAAATCCCTACATCTAAAAATCCCTACATCTAAAATCAGAAATTGAGCCCGTACTTCCTGCTTTTGCTGCTTAATAAATAGTATGACGCTACTTTTACCGGCCGGTCAAAATAAAAAACCTTCACTCTTCTCCTGGCTAACTATCATTGGTGTGATCATAAATGCCAGCGGTTTATTCCTGCCCGTTCTTGAACCGGATGGTGCGCTGTATGCCACTATTTCCAAAACCATGGCGCTTTCCGGCGACTATGTGAATTTGATGGTAGAGGGAAATGACTGGCTCGATAAACCACATTTCCCTTTCTGGATAACCGCCTTTAGTTTCAACCTGTTCGGCATAAATGCTTTTGCCTATAAATTTCCTGCACTGCTCTTCTGGCTGGCGGGCGCTTATTATACCTACGCATTCACCTGCAAACTATATAACAAACAAACGGCGCAATGGGCTGTGCTCATTTATATCTCTGCTGAACACCTGATCCTTTCCAACAACGATGTACGGGCAGAACCCTACTTAACGGGACTAATGATCGGCTCGGCCTATTATTTTTACCTGGCATACCGTAACAATAAATGGAAACATTATATAGCCGGTTCCCTATTGCTGGCCTTCGCCATTATGACCAAGGGTATTTTCATAGCCTGTATGGTAATGGCCGGTTTTGTTATAGACTGGATCGTAAAAAAGGAATGGAAACAATTCTTCAATTATCGCTGGTGGCTGAGCATGGTATTGGTGCTGATCTTTATATTGCCCGAACTGATCACGTTGTATTTACAGTTCGACAGGCATCCGGAGAAATTGGTATTCGGGCAACACAATGTATCTGGCATCAGATTCTTTTTTTGGGATAGCCAGTTCGGCCGTTTCTTCAACACCGGCCCAATAAAAGGCTCGGGCGATAAACTGTTCTATGTGCATACACTGCTCTGGGCTTTTCTTCCCTGGTCGATCATCCTGTTCCTGCTGGTAGCATCGTCGCTCAAAAAATTCAACACCGCATTTTCCACAACAGGTAACTATATCTGTAGCGGCATAGCCCTTGCAGGGTTCCTCGTGTTCTCCCTGTCGCGTTTTCAGCTGCCACATTACCTGAATATCCTGTACCCGTTCTTCGCTGTTATAGTTGCCCACTGGTTGTTTCATTTAACAAACAAACCCCTGATCAAAACGATCGTTTATTGTCAGCATGTTTTGTTCTTCCTGCTTTTTGCAGCCTGTACCGGTCTCCTGTTTCTGGCAGACCTTCCCTATAAAATACCGGCCATTGTATTACTGGCGGTTTTGGCGTTTGTGCTGCTGCGGCTTTTTCGCGGTAATGCCATGCAACACATCATTGCCCGCTCGTTCGGGGTTATAATGGTGGTAAACCTGTTCTTAAACACGTTGTTCTATCCCGTATTGTTTCAGTACCAGTCGGGCAACGAGGCGGCTGCTTTCCTGAATCCCCAACCCGGAAAGGTTTATATGTTCACAGATGTATCGTCGGAATATGCTTTTCAATTCTATTACCGGGGCGGTATTCAACGCATCGACACCCGGTTCCTCGATTCTCTTCAAAATGACATAACCGTGTATACCTCGCGGGAAAAGATCAATTCGCTGAAGCAAATGGGCTATTCGGCTAGTGTAACGCTGGAATTGCCGCATTTTCATATCAGCCAGCTTACCGGCAAATTTCTCAACAGCGATACCAGGGAACAGGCCATCGATCATTTTGTGATCGCCGTTATACGGCCGGGTTTGCTGGCCGGCGGCGGGTCACTCTTCAGGAGCCCTCCGGAAGCGGCTCACAAATACAACTGCACCATCTTGCGCCAGTGATACGGCCGGTGCGCTTCATCGTCCCAGATAAAAAATGAATGGGAAATGTTCTTAGTGGTAAGTACGGCGCTCAAATGTTTGTTATTGTCGTAAAAGGGATCTTCCCTGCCCACCACCAGGGAAATGGTTTGCTTGCGGATCTGATCGAGCACCGTATTGTCGGTTAAATTGGGCATGTACATACTGGGCATGTTGTAGTAGATATTCTCATCGATATACCCGTTGAACAGATCGGGAAAGGTATTGGCAGAAAGCGTAAGATCGAAGCGGGCGCTCATAGCTACTACTTTATTAAAAAATTCGGGGTATTTGAAAGCGATATTGACAGCATGATATCCACCAAGGCTGCAGCCGGCGGCGATCAGTTTGGTGAAATTGGTTCTGAACATGATCAATGGAAGCACTTCCTGAAGAATATAGCGTTCGTATTGCAGATGGCGGGCAATTTTATCGGCAGGCGGCACATGCGCATAAAAACTTTCCGCATCAACACTGTCAACACAAAACAACTGCAAAAGCCCCTTGTCGATTTTATCCTGCAACACATGAACGATCTTCCAGTTCTCATAATCATAAAAGCGCGCGGTGCGGGTTGGGAAAAAAAGCACCGACGGGCCGGAATGACCAAAAACAAGCAGTTCCATATGCCTGTACAACGAAGGACTAAACCACTTATAATATTTCCTGGTCATTTACTCTAGACAGGCGAAAACCCAAAAAAGATGTTATCCGCCTGTTACGAAATTTTAAAGCTTTTGGCAAAATGATCGAGCAACAGTTCTTTCCATAAAAGATACCCCTTTTTGCTCAAATGCAAACCATCCGCTTCATATAATTCTTTTACCGGCTGTCCATTGGCGTTCAACATGTGATCGAAAATATTCAGGAAATGCTGTTTGCCATTCGTTTTTTCGATTGCTGCTTTTATGAGCTCATTGGTATAACGAACCTGTTCTCCGAGGTTCCAGCGGGTTAGGCTGGGCTTTATAGAAATGTACGTCAACGGTACATCGGGAAAGCGTTTTTGCAAGCAAGCCTGGAACTGGCAGAAGAAAAGAAATACTTCTTCCGGCGTACGGCCATCGCCGAGATCGTTTTCACCGGCATAACAAACAAAATGTTTGGGTGCATAAGGCTGCATAATGCGATCGAAGAACCACACACAGGCAGCCAGGGTAGAGCCGCCGAAACCAAGATTAACCGGGCGAAGCAGTTTCAGGTCATCATACATGCCATCCCATAACCTGATAGATGAACTGCCATAAAATATGGTTTCAGGCGTGTACGGTAATGTGCCGCTTACTGCTTCCAGTTTTTTAACATCGTTTTCGTACCAGATCATTTTTC
Source organism: Niastella populi (assembly GCF_002078015.1). Lineage (GTDB taxonomy): Bacteria > Bacteroidota > Bacteroidia > Chitinophagales > Chitinophagaceae > Niastella > Niastella populi. Next base: position 338,678 of record NZ_LWBP01000199.1, read on the forward strand.
AATACTTATAATCTATTAACCAATGAAGCGGTATTTCCGGCCATAGCCGTATTTTTTTGGATAGGGTGCGGAAATTCCGCGTCGAAATTACAGTAATTACCAATTGCATGGGAATAATGATGTTAACCCCCATAATAAACTGATAACCTTGCTGTAACATTCAGGTAGCATGCCCGCGATGGTTTTGATAAAAACCGGTGAAAGCAATTATCCGACACTATAAGGCTGATCCTGTTTTCCGGAGTTACTGCTGATCCTGTTCGTTTGCAGCGGCCTTTATCATAAGATATACAACACTACTGGCCAAAGAACGCGATCTGTTTGAAACAGCTACAACGGTGATCATGAGTGGAAAATAATATCAAATGTGCCACACCTTCGAGGTGTGGCACATTTCAGCTTAGATCCCTTTAATCCTATTGCAGGTATACGTTAAGCTAACCGCGCCCAGGCATTGAAATCCTACATATAAGTATTATAACTTAGATGATAAATTAATGCGAACGATTGTTTGCATTTAAAAGATTTATTGGCTAATCTTGCGTCGCAAAACCTTATTCTTCCCCCCAAAGTTCGTGTAACTCTTCTGCGTGTAAGCAACGTTACCGAGAGATGATATCTTTCGGGTATCATTTTTTATCCCCTGAACCGGGCTATATTAAACTGAATGCAAATGCATATCACGAACGATCTTCTTGCTCGAATAAATGATAATGACCCAGCGGCGTATAAGGAGTTATATGAAATAACTTTTACTCCACTTACGGTATTCGCGTACCGGATGACCGATAATGAAGATGAATCGGAAGATATTGCCATTGCTGCTTTTACCAGGCTGCTGAGTAAAAATCTCATATTCGAGGCCGTTGAGCAGTTAAAGGCCTATTTATATATTTCCGTAAGGAACAGTGCGCTCAATTATTTACGGGTAGCAAAGAAAGAAGACCCCCCTGAGGAAAAAACTGCAGGAAGAATTGCCAACCGTTGAGGAACCGGCCATTATAAAGAAATATGAAATTGAATATTTACGCAGGCTGATCGATCTGGCGCTGGGTAAATTGAAACTGGAAAAGCAGTGTGAATCGGTGATCAGGCTGACCATGAAGAATATGGAGAATGCTGAGATTGCTAAAACGCTGAATATTAGTATGAACCAGGTATATACGCAAAAATCGAAAGGTTTGAAGGCGTTAAAAAAGTTCATGGAAGAGAACGGCGATAAATATGATATTCCCGTCGTAGTTCTACTATTAGCCCTCCTCTTCAAGATATGTTTTGGATAACAGTAAAAAAAATGTTCTGCAATTTCTTAATGTTTGGTTTGCAACTGGTGTTCTACTATTATAGGAGATTACACGTTGATTTTAGGGGGCCCTTTAAAATGTAATTAAACCTTATTACCAAACACCTTACAAATCGATCACAATGAAATCACTATCTCGCAATGTAGCCCGGTTGGCATTGGGTAAAACCGATGATGAGCCTTTGAGCAGCGACGAGCAGGAAGTTTGTGAGGAGTGGACTTCAGGCAAAGCATTGGAAATTATGAAGGTTGACATAAGCGACCCCCGACTTTTGGAATACGCTGGCCTCTTTGACAGGTTGGAGAACAAAAAACAAGCAGTTTGGGAAAGCATTGTTGCCGCCCATTCGCTTACGGTTCCGGCCCAACAGGAAGCGCCCGTAGTTCAAATGCAGACAGGCACCCGCCGCAAACGCACCTGGATGGTTGCCGCTATATTAACAGGTAGTATCATTGGCGCAATCGCCCTTTACCAGATAATCAATAATAACAACAACCAACCTGTTCCAGCCGGCACCACACCTGCCGTAGCAGAAAAAACCATTATACCTGGCAGTCCTAAAGCTGTGCTTATCCTTGCAGACAAAACGGAAATCGATCTCGACACCGCACGTCCCGGTATCATTGCTTACCAGGACCAGATGGAGATCAGTAAACAGGCTGACAACCAGATCGTTTACAAAGTAGCCGCTAACCAAAAACCAGCCAGTGCGGCGCCAGACAATATGTTGAGAACGCCTTATGGCGGCGAATACAAGGTGACCCTGGCCGATGGCTCTAAGGTATGGTTGAACGCCGGTTCATCGCTGAAATACCCAACCGCTTTTAACGGGAACAACCGTACGGTTGAAATAAAAGGGGAAGGTTATTTCGAAGTGGCCGAAAATAAAGCAAAACCTTTCCGTGTGCTTACCACCGATGGCGCTGAGGTAAAAGTACTGGGCACCAGATTCAACGTAAAGGCGTATGAAGGGGAAAAAGAAGTGACCACCACCCTGGTAAGCGGCGCTGTAGCTATACAGTATGGCACAGTACAAAAGAACATAAAACCAAACCAGCAGGCTATTGTAAGCAGCGAAGGCATTACGGTTAAGAACCGAAGCAAAGATGAAATTACCCAGGCGCTGGCATGGAAGAACGGCCAGATCAATTTTGAAGGCGAAACGGCGCAATCGATCCTGAAGCAACTGGAACGCTGGTATGTAGTCAATACCAGGGTTGAAACGAATACCCCTGAAACCACATTGACAGGTAATGTTGAAAGAACAGCTTCATTGTCCGACGTATTGAAATTGCTGAACACGACAAATGAAAGCGTATTGTTTACGCTGGAAGGCCGCACGGTGGTAGCAAAAGCAAAAAATAATTAACCTTAAATATAAAATAACCAGTATAAAAAAAGATCTTATTGTCCAGGCTGTACTTCGCAGAGAATACCATTAGGCTCCATTAAACCTCCTTTGATCAAAAAAAGATAGCAGTGTAGTGTAAAAAGCTACACTGCATTTCTCATTACTATACCACTCAGGTCAGAGATTCTCATCCGCGGTAGTTGCTTACGGGCAGCTATAAAGTGATTTGTAAGCCTTATCGCCTGCCAATACCGGGATGTTATCCCGGCATTGGCGGGCATTATTGATTTTATTACTTCACAAAGAAACTAACTACCTGTATGGTCATCTGTACTTTGCCTGCCGATTATTCTCCCGCCCCGAAAAAAGAACTGTTAAAACTCCATCATTTTTATAACTTCATAACCGATATTTAACCAAACCAATATCAGTTACTGTTACACGACGGGAATATTATTGATTATTTATTTCGTATTTCCCTGGCTGTGATTACAGTAACCCTGATTACTTAACGAATATCATTACCGGAAATAATACACCGTATGAAGAAGGTTCTTGGTTATTTGGTTATGGTGTGCTGTTTTAGTGTAGCCAGCGGTCAGGATGATGGTCCGGGAGCCCCGGGCCAGTCCCTGGAAAGGGTTATAAAAATATTGAAACAGAAAGGTGTAACAGTGGTTGTAGATAAACGCAATCTTAAACTGGCTGAACCTGTTCGTGTGCCTATACAACCTTTTAACGACAGCTTATTACCCCGCATATTTGCAGAACAGCCCTATTTAAAATATGAATTCATTGCAAACCGGCTGGCTATTTCAAGGAAAACCAAAGAAGAAATAGAAAGTGCGCGCGCTCATTTTACATTTCGCACCCGTGGACTGGTGCTGAGCGATTCTTCGCACCCCTTACCACTCGCCTCTATTCAGTTGCGGCCCGGCGGCGGCGGCGTTATGACCAGCAGCCAGGGCGAATTCAGTCTTGACTGGAGTATCGGCGACACCATAGAGGTTTCGCATATCAGTTATAAAACCGTCCTCATTCCCTGGCGAAGCAGCCGCAGAACGTTGTTCGTTCACATGGAGCTCGAGCACCCCAATATGGATGTGGCGATAGTAAAAGGTTATTCCACTAAAGAAAAAAGCAATACCGCCGGTGTTGCGCAGGTAAAACTAACCGGCGTTCCTACCGGCGATGTGCTGAAGATCATTCAGGAAAATATTTCCGGTGTTTTTGCGCCGCCCACGAGCGGACTGGCCGGCACCACGCATAAATTCCAGTTCAGGGGCCCTACTTCACTGGGCGCAAACTCTGAACTGAACTACAGGCCTTCCAGCAGTCCGCTCTTCGTGGTGAATGGTATCCCCTGGGCGCCCCTGTTGCGGCCGGTAAACCAGTTAACGACCATGGTGGGCGAACCGCAGGCCCCCGGCATAGCAGCCGTGGGTTTCGATCCTTTCTTTACCATTAACCCGCTCGACATAGAGACGATCACATTGTTGAAAGATGCGGAAGCTACCTCCATGTACGGAGCCCGCGGGGCCAATGGCGTTATTCTCATCACTACTAAAAAAGGGAATTCTAAAGAACCGCAGGTGACGGTATCGGCATCTTACGGCATTGGCCGTTCACTGCCAGGTATGCCGTTGATGAATACCGAACAGTATCTCGAAATGCGGCGGGAAGCATTCACCAACGACAATTCCGCCATCACGGCCGCCAAAGCGCCCGACCTGGTAGTATGGGACCAGAACAGGTACACCGATTTCAACAAACTGTTACTCGGCGGCACCTCTCACAACATGAATCAGCATTTTTCCTTCTCCCAGGGCGATACGTTGTACCAGTTTATGCTGAATGGCGGTTATGGCAGCCAGACAGCCAACCTGCCATCGGACGTATATGGCAAAAGATGGTCGTTGTTATCAGATTTCTACTATCGATCAAAGAACCGGAAATTAAAAACCGGGATAACAGCTTCTTTTGCTGTTGCGGAAAATAAATGGCTCACCGAGAATATCATGAACGCAACACTTCTGGCGCCCAATGCACCGGCGCTAAAAGACAGCGAAGGCAATTTAATATGGGAAGAAAATGATGCTCATTTCAGGAACCCGTTAAGTTTTTTCAAACTGAAGGATAATATACAAACAGGCAACACATCGATACATGCCTACGTACAGTATAAAATAATGCGCAAATGGCGGCTGGAGTCTTCGGTAGGTTACCAGGAGATAAGGGTTCATGAGAGAAGCAAAAAGCCAATGAGCGCGTTCGATCCTGACCTGAATCCTAGGGGCACATATAGTGAAGCAAAAAACAGGTTCACTACCTGGATCGTTGAGCCCTCGTTGCACTATACCGACTCCCTGTTTAAAAGAATACGGGTTGAAGGTGTAATAGGCGCTTCCTGGTCGGCGCAGTTGAACGATTGGTGGAACCGGAATGATACCGGTTACACCAACGATCAGTTGCTGGGCATTCCTTCTGCTGCAAACGGCTTCACATATAAGGCAGACAAATCGAAGTACCTTTTCCTTTCCACTTTTGGCCGGGTTAAGTTCAATTTGAAAAACAAATACTTTTTAAGCTTAACCGTTCGGCGTGATGGCTCATCCCGTTTTGGCCCCGAAAACCGGTATGCAAATTTTGGCGCTATAGGTGCCGGTTATATTTTCTGGGAAAAAGAAAACGAGAAAGGAGCTAACAGTTATGCCAAATTACGCGCCAGTTACGGCACCACCGGTAACGACCAGATCGGCGATTATGCCTACCTGAACACATGGAATAAGGCCGCACAATTATACCAGGGTATAACCGGCATTTTTCCTACCGGCCTGGCAAACCCTTATTACCAATGGGAAGTTACCCGCAAACTGGAGGCTGGAATTGAATTTCGCATAAACGACATTTTTAACGCAACCGTAACCGGCTATCGTAATCGCAGCAAGAACCAACTCATTAATTACATATTGCCAGGTCAGGCAGGCTTTGGCAGTATTGTTCAGAACTTCCCGGCTATTATTCAAAACACCGGCGTTGAAGTAGATGCCTCATTCAAAAAAACATGGGGCAAATTTATCTGGAGCAGCAAACTGACCCTGGCCATTCCTCAAAACAAACTGGTGCGATTTGATGACCTTGAAAATTCAGATTATGCAAACAAGCTAATGATCGGTAAACCGCTAAATATTCTGATAGCACAACATTATACTGGCGTTGATTCAGCCACCGGATTATTTACTATTGCAGATGCCGACGAGAAAAAGGCAATCAATTATGACCCGGTATTTTTTGGAGGAATTCGAAATATATTTTACTTCAGGCAATTTTACCTGGATACTTATTTTGAATTCAGAAAACAAAACGCACCACATCCGTTTACCTATTTATATAGGTCATATTTTCCCGGCACAACAAATCTCGACTTTTACAGCAATCAGCCAGCTGAACTAAATAACAGATGGCGTCAACGGGGCGATGCGGCTACCTGGCAAAAGGTAAGTACTTTAACCAGCGGCACGGTAAAAAATGCTATCACTAATTGGACGAATTCTGATGCTCAGGTTGTAGATGCATCGTATATACGATCGAAGAATATACAGGTGGGGTACACTTTTTCCGATAAATTTTGTAAGAAAAGACATATAAAAAGAACGAATGTTTATATAAGCGCCGAGAACCTGTTCACCATAACGCCCTTTAAAGGCGCCGACCCGGAATTACAGTCACCATTTAGTTTGCCTTTGCAAAGAACGGTGACCATCGGCTTACAAGTAACATTATAAACTGTAACGTATGCATCTGTTCAGGATAATAAACAAATGGGTTGTTGCAGCACCTTTGGTTATCGGGTTGCCCCTGATCATCAGCTGTAATAAACTACTCGATGCGGGTTCACCTGCCAACCAGGTGATCACTCCGCAGGTTTATACCAGCGATTCGCTGGCCCGGGCCGCATTGATTGGGGTATACTATAAAATGATGTATAGTTTTGGACCATTCAATGGACAAATAAGCCGTTACTGCGGCTTAGCCGCCGACGAATTAAACCGAACCACATCGTTAGAAACAGATCAGCCATTTCTGACAAACACCCTCACGCCAGATAACAAAACAATATGGTTCATTTGGACTAATACATATTCTTACATCTATCAATGTAATGATATCATAGAGGGGCTTACCGGTGCCAATACTATCACCCCCACCCTGCGCAATCAATTATTAGGGGAAGCATATTTCTTACGGGCGCTTTCCTATTTTTACCTGGTTAACCTGTTTGGCGATGTACCACTGGCCCTCGGCACCGATTATACAAAGAACACCTCCATACCCCGGACTGCTGCCACTACAGTTTATGACCGGATGGTTGAAGATCTGGTCAGCGCCAAAAACTTATTGACAGATAAATTGCCCGACCTCCCTGCAGACCGGGTACGGGCAAACAGGCTGGCGGCACAGGCCTTACTTGCGAGAATTTATTTATTCCGCGGACAATGGGCAAACGCTGCCGCAGAAGCAACCGCGGTTATCGAATCAAGAGTTTTCCAGCTTGAAACCGACCTGGCGCAAACCTTCCGTTACAACAGCAGGGAAGCCATTCTTCAGTTTATGACCATTATGGAGGCATACAATACGGCTGAAGGCGGTATGTTCGTTCCATTGAACCCCAATGGCAGACCTGCTTTTATTCTCAGCGACACACTGATGAAGAAAATTGAACCGGGCGATGCGCGCCGTTTATGGATCAGGACGGTGACCGTCGGCGGAAACCAATACAACTCACCCTATAAATATAAATTGAACACCAGTGTTCCGCGGGAGGAATACAACATAGTGCTGCGCCTGGCAGAACTATATTGTATTCGCGCGGAGGCGCTGACGATGCTCGATCAATTGACTGATGCGCTCAGCGACCTGAATAAGATCAGGAAAAGAGCGGGGTTGCCAGACCTGACCACTATCACTACACAAAGCCAGGCGCTTGCTGCCATTGAACAGGAGCGGCGCGTGGAATTCTTTGCAGAATGGGGTCATCGCTGGTTCGATCTTAAACGTTTACCGGCTCACACTGCTACTCACCCTGGCGAAAAAAGGATCGATGAGGTAATGAGCTACTGCCGGCCACTGACCTGGACACCTGCAGCAGCTTTATGGCCCGTTCCCAGGGATGAGATAATCCGTAACCCGGCTTTGACCCAAAACGACGGTTACAACTAACGCTTACCATGTTAATATAAATCACTGTATATCGTTGCAAAATAAAGCGGTGCACTGAAGCCAAACTCAAATTCATTCAATCCTACATATGGAATATGTGAAAATGAATAACCGGGATATGAACTTCGTAACCTTGCCATTTCATCCCAAATGCTGCAATAAGATCCGGCCGGGTCGGTGAGGTCAATGTCGGTAAACCAGAGATAGTAGTTAGAAAGTGCATACGACTGATCAAAGGGTTGAACGAACGCAGTAGTTTTTGCAGTAAAGTTCGCATTGGCAATAGTAAACGTACATGCGAAAACGAAAAGTGCGATCATCTTTTTCATAACTGACTCGGTTTTTATGTTGTAAAAAAATAAAAAAGACATAGTTATCCCAAACGGCATTGCATCAACGCAGCATGGACAATTTTGTTTTTTCAACAATCCAATAAAAGGGCAATAGGAACGCCTTTTCAGCCGGCACGAGGGCGAAAGGCTGACACTTACATATGGCAACGCGATTATATTTTACTTCAACAGCAGGGGAATATACATGAGTGAAAGTGTAATATCGCTACAAAAAAACAGGCACATGGTACAAATACGAAGAGGTTAGCGCATCATTTACGTGTAGCAGATAAACACATATTCACAGTCAGACAGAATCCCCCTATTATATTAAACAACGCACTAATTGATTTGACAAAAGAAATTTCAAATTAGTGTCTCCACATGAAAAGAACCTGTTACATAAAACATGCTGACTGATAATTTCTAACAATAAGATTGAAATGCATAATCTTCTTTATCATATGTTACTGTAATGTATTTACACTTGTAATTGATTATTTATATTTGAAATTCATAATAACTACCATGCAACACATCATTTTATTACATGGCGCATTAGGCAGTAAGGACCAACTGCAACCGTTGGCAAAAGCATTGACTGATTCATTCCAGGTTCATAGTTTTAATTTCAGCGGTCATGGCGGTCGACCGTTTCCTGATATAGCATTTTCCATACCATTATTTGCAGAAGAGATTTTGGAATACATGAAGGAGACAAATATAGAACAGGCCGATATTTTCGGTTATAGCATGGGGGGATATGCGGCCCTGTACCTGGCAAAACATTATCCGCACAAGATCAATAGACTGGTTACCCTGGCAACCAAGTTCCATTGGGACGACAAAACCGCCGCCCGTGAAGTGAAAATGCTCGATGCGAAAACCATTCAGGAGAAAGTGCCGGCTTTTGCCGCCCAGTTGCAACAACGGCATGCACCCAACGACTGGCTGGTTCTGCTCGACAAAACCAGGGAGCTGCTTACCGGTCTGGGACAAAAAAACGCATTACAGCCAGATGATTACACTTACATAACAACCCCCTCATTGATATTACTCGGCGACCGCGATAAAATGGTTACCCTTGAAGAAACAACGGCGGTTTACAAACAATTGCCCAACGCCCAATTCGGCGTTCTGCCCGGAACGCCCCACGCCTTTGAACAGGTGAATGTGTCGCTTTTGGCGGAAATGATAACAAGGTTTAAGTAAAATGTGCCCCCCTTAAATGTGCCACACCTCAAAGGTGTGGCACATTTTAATCGGGCAACCTGACAAAAAAACCATTTGCCCGTCACCGAACAAATGGTTCATATTAATTTAAACCTAAAATCCATAAATCCCAAAATCGGAAACCCTACGCCACCTCCTTACTCATCTTCGGCACATGCACCTTTATAGTACATCCATGCCCCTTGGAAGAGATCACTTCCAGTTTGCCGTCGAAGAGCTCTATGCGACTGAGGATATTGCTCAGTCCCACTCCTTTCCGGCGCTCCCGGGGATCAAAACCTTTACCATCGTCCTCGATGTTCAGGTCAATAAAATCGTTCTTTTCAATTAATTCGATCTTCACATTGTGCGCCTGCGCATGTTTTATGATATTATTGAACTGTTCCTGTACAATACGGTAGAGGGCCAGCTGTTGTTGCGGACTGATATTCCTTAGCTGTTCCCTTTCGTAACTGAAATTGATAGCGAAGGGGTTTACCAGGCGAATGTTCTCAATAAGGTCCTGCACCGAATCTATGAGGCCGTTCTTGTCCATCACCGGCGGCACCAGCGATTTCGAGATCTTCCTGATCTCATTGATGGCCAGCTGCAGGTTGTTGATGCTGCGTTCCAGCAGTTCATCGCGCATATCTTCTTCCTGCATCGAAGCCTCGATATAGGCCTTTGTAACCGCCAGTATCTGGTTGATGTTGTCATGCAGCTCCCGCCCTATCTCCAGCCTTTCGCGCTCCTGGCTTTCGATGGAAGCCCGTACCAGTTTGCGCTGGTGCTCTTCACGCTCCCTGGCTATCTGGGCTGAATATCTGGCCAGCTGCGTTTCAACTGTTACTTTCTCCGTTATATCCTGGCAGGTGCCAATATAACTGATCACACCGTCTTTCCGTTTTACCGATCCCCGCCCTTCTATATTTTTTTCAACCCCGTGTTTGCTTACGATACGGAACTGTACCGGGGTAGCCGTTCCCTTTTCCAATGCCTCTTCCTGCGCTTTCATAACGATGTGTTTGTCATCGGTATGTACAAGCTGCATGAAAATCTCAAACGACAAAGGGGCATTGATCTCAAGGTCGAGGATCCGGAATAACTCTTCCGAACAGGCGATCATTTCGCCCGACTCGCCTATTTCCCAGCTTCCGATCTTCGAGATCTTTTGCGCTTCGGCCAGCTGGCCTTCGCTTTTGCGCAGCTTCTGTTCTGCCTGGATCTTCTCCCGCCGTTCATTGGCTTCTTTAATGGCCCTTTTTATCTTGGGTATCACCGTAAACAGTTTATCCTTTATAGCGTAATCGGTAACCCCGTTCTTGATCAGTTCCACCGCGTTTTCTTCGCCGATGGTGCCTGAAACAATTATGAACGGTACATCCGGACAAATTTCCTGTTTAATATTGAATGCCGATACGCCGTCGAATCCCGGCAACGAGTAGTCACTCAATATAACATCGGGTTTACAATCGAGCAATGCACTCCTGAATTGTTCTTTTGTTTCCACTATGGTTGGAACAAAATCCAGGGCGCCTTTCTTTAATTGGTACAACAACAGCTCGAGGTCGCTGTCGTCATGTTCGAGGATCAGTAGATTAATACCTGGCACAGTTATCATAACTTACGATTGATAGGGTTGATTTAATATTAACCAGTAAAGGCCCATACAACTTACAGCCTTTATATAACTTTCAAATTCTACGGGTTTAACTATGTAACTGTTTACCCCAAGCATATAGCTTTCCATAATATCCTTTTCTTCTTTTGACGAGGTAAGCAGCACAACGGGTATCATTCTGGTACGTTTGTCCGATTTCAGCTTTCTTATCACTTCCAGCCCGTCTACTTTGGGCATTTTAAGGTCAAGGATGATCAGTCTTGGCAGGTCGGCTGCATTACGCCGGGCATACGCACCGGTGCAAAATACATAGTGCAGCAGTTGCTCGCCATCCTTTACATGGATCAGCGAACCGGCCAGCCCTTCTTTTGCAAGGGCGCGAATCGTTAGCTCGGCATCGTCGGCATTGTCTTCACAGAGTACTATGTCTACTTTACCGGGGTTTGCATTTTCAATCATATAGGAGGGTTATTGGTTTTTGGTAATGAGAAGTAAAAAACAGCGCCGTCACCGGGCTTTCCTTCAGCCCACACTTTTCCGCCATGTTTTACGATGATCCGTTGTACAATGGCCAGTCCTACGCCTGTTCCTTCAAATTCATCATTACTATGTAACCGTTGAAATACGCCGAATAACTTATGCGCATACTGCATATCGAACCCGGCGCCATTATCTTTTATATAATACACAATTTCATCGTCTTTTTCTTCAGCGCCTATCTCAACTTCCGGGTTGTCTTTTTTAGCGGAATACTTTACCGCATTGGTGATAAGGTTGATGAACACCTGCGACAGCAATGCCGGATCGCCCTGTGTTCCGGGCAGCGAATGGAGCGTTATTTTCGTTTTTTCCGATGCCGTATGCCGTATGTCTGCGACGATCGGTTCTACCAGTTTTTTAAAATCGATGGCTACACGCGTAATGTCCTTGCGGCCCATACGCGAGAACTCGAGAAGGTCGTCAATAAGCGTGCCCATCTTCCGCGCATTGTTCCTGATCACATTCAACATGCGTTTGGCCTCGTCGTTGAAATCCTGCGCATGATCTTCCTGTATCATTTGTGCATAGCCATTAATACTGCGCAGCGGCGCCCGCAGGTCATGCGATACGGAATAGGAGAACGCTTCCAGTTCTTTATTGGTCAACTGCAGTTGGGCAACATTTCTTTCCAGGTTCTTATTCAACTGGTTTATTTCAAAGTCGGCCTTTTTCTGGCGGGTGATGTCACGGCCATTGGCAAACCAGCTTTTGTTCTTATGCACCACGTTCCAGCTGAAATACCGCGGCTCATTGCTTTTGGTATACATCAACGCCTCAAATGAAAATGTGGGCGGGCATTGTTTTGCCAGTTGCTGCACCTTCCACTGACCGTCTTCCGACAAATAAGTGAGCAATGAAGATCCCTTTATTTCCTGCGCGCTATACCCGAGGCGGTCGTACACTGCATCGTTCATTTCTTCTATGTGAAATGTTTTGCTGTTGATGATGCAAATAAGGTCGGCCGAATTGTTGATCAATAACGCATAATTCTCCAGCGCCTGGTTCTTCTCCATCAACTCGCGTTGCTGGCGGTGCAATTGCAGCAACACATTTACCTTGGCCTCGGTGATCTCGGGGTTAAGCGGTTTCGCCAGGTAATCGATAGCCCCTTCTTCAAATCCTTTCAATACGAATTTCTGGTCTTTCAGTTCGGCCGTTACAAAAATGATAGGCGTTTCGCTGGTACGTTTGTTCGATTTCAGGATCTGCGCCACTTCAAACCCATCCATACCCGGCATTTGCACATCGAGTATGATGAGGTCTATTTCCTGGTTCAGCGCAATTTTCAAAGCCTCATTACCGCTGGTAACGCTGATCAAATTACGGCCCGGCTGGTTCAGGATCTGTTCCAGCGCATAAATGTTATTAACCTTATCGTCAACGATCAGAATATTATCTTCAGCCTGTTTTACCATCCTGATTATTTTTTTATAAGCGCCAATAAATACCGGCTTATCTCATCGGGCGTCATAATATGGCGCACATAACCCGTATTGATAGCCGCTTTCGGCATATCGGCATAATCGGCAGTTTCGGGCGACTGTGCAATGGTAACGCCGCCCCGCATACTGATCTTCCTGATACCCGCGGCGCCATCATTGTTTGCGCCGGTTAAAATGATACCCAGCAGCCGTTCTTCGAATACATCCGCCGCCGTTTCGAACAATACATCTATCGACGGACGGCTGAAATTTACCGGCGCGTCAAAACTTAGGGAAAAGGTGCGGTCATTTTCGATCAGCAAATGATAATCGGGCGGTGCAAAATACACGACGCCGTTTTCAATTGCCTCTTTTTCATCGGCCTGTTTTATCCGTACCTTACATTTTTGTTGCAGCACTTCTTCAAGCAGGTTCCGCTCATCCTTTGCGCGGTGCTGCACCACCATTATCGGCAAAGGAAAGGCAGCCGGCAATGGTTGCAAAATTCGGGTCATCGCATACAAACCGCCGGCAGAAGCCCCGATCACAATTGCATGGTACTCATTTTTATCCTCCATGTGACAGTTACCCGTTCTATTTTATTTTCATAAATATTTTTTCTTTTTTATCGATCTCTTCAAAACACTTTTGCTTATCGGCAAACAATAACGACTCCTTATTGCCCAGCCCCAGAAAACCAAAAGGGCATAAACTTTCGTAGAACAGGTCGATCACTTTGTTTTGGAGGCTCTGGTTGAAATAAATGAGCACATTGCGGCAAAGGATCAGTTGAAACTCGTTGAACGATTTATCCATGGCCAGGTTATGTACGGAGAAAACAATATTCTGCCGTAATGATTTATCCCAAAGCACCGAATTGTATTTAGCCTTGTAATAATCGGAAAATGAATTTTTGCCGCCTGCCTTTATGTAATTCTCAGTATAATTTTTCATATTACTGATGGTTGAAAGCCCGTCTTTGGCCTTTTGAAGGGCATCCTGGTTGATGTCGGTGGCATAGATCACCGTTCTCTCCAGCAACCCTTCCTCACGCAGCAAAATGGCCATGCTGTATACTTCTTCGCCGGTACTGCAACCGGCTATCCATACTTTTATGAACGGGTACGTAGCCAGCCGGTTCACCACATTTTTACGCAGGCTTTTGTAAAACTGCGGATCACGGAACATTTCGGTAACGTTTACCGTGATCTCCTGTATAAAATGCTCAAATGCCGCCTCGTCTTTCATCACCAATCTGCCCAGCTCTTTCAAGCCGCCGATCCTGTTCGTTTCCATGAACGAACGTATGCGGCGAATCACCGACGCCTCTGCATATTCCGTAAAATCGTACCCGTATACGAACCGTACCGATTCAAGGAATTGTCTGTATTCTTCATTGGCAATCATTAGTAAAATGCTTGTTACAGGTTTCAGGTACCAGGTTACAGGGAAAATACCCGTAATAAAATCCTATTATACACCCTGCAGCCTGTAACATATAACCTGAAACTGATAGTTTGTTTATTTTTAAAAACTATTTTTCGAAATGGTTTACCCATACAACCATACCCGCATCAGCGACAGCAACTGCTCAATATTCACCGGTTTTGAAATATAATCGCTCATACCGGCTTCGAGGCATTTTTCACGGTCGCCTTTCATCGCTTTTGCCGTTAGCGCAATGATAGGCAGCCTGTCGAACTGCTCCATTTTACGAATGGCCATGGTTGCTTCATAACCATCCATTTCGGGCATCATAACATCCATCAAAACGATCTCTATACCGCTGTGTTTGTTCAGCATCTCGATGGCTACCCTGCCGTTCTCGGCCACATAACACTTCATACCTTCCTCTTCGAGCACATTGGTAAGCGAATAAATATTGCGCATATCGTCATCGACGATCAGTACTTTTTTGCCTTTCAGGACCTCTTCGGCACGATGCAGTTTGCGAATGATCTGTTGCTTTTCCCGGGGCAGCTTCGATTCAACCCGGTGCAGGAACAGCGCCGTTTCATCGAGCAGTCTTTCTTTCGAATTGGATGTTTTCAGAACAACCGTATTGGCCAGCTTTTCGAGTTTCCGCGCTTCTTCCCTGCTCATGTCGCGGCCGGTATATACGATGATGGGAATACGGTTCAGTTCATCGCTCTCTTTTATTTTTTCCATCAGCTCGAAACCGCTCATATCGGGCAGCCCGAGGTCGATGATGATACAATCGAACTTTTCATCCTGCAACATATTATAGGCTTCATGCCCCGTGTAAGCGGCAAAGGATTTTATATCGCCATTGCCGATCAGTTCGCGAATGGCTTTGTTGTGCTGCGGGTTATCTTCCACCACCAGCAGTTTTTTCAGCTTGCGGTTCATGAAATCTTCTATGCGGTCGAATGCGCCCTGCACGGCCTCATGCGTTAACGGTTTCCTGATGAAATCAAATGCGCCCAGTTCAAGCCCTTCCTTGCGCCGGTCGTACCCCGATATGATCTGTACCGGTATATGCCGCAGATCCGGATCGTTCTTCATCAACCGTAATACTTCGGAACCATCCAGCACCGGCAGCTTCATATCGAGTATAATGGCGTCGGGCCGGTAGTACCGCGCCAGGCTAAGCCCTGTATTGCCCTGGTGGGCCATAATGCCCTTGTATCCTTTTTGCCGGGCAATATCAAGCAGGATCCGCGCAAACGATTCATCATCTTCTATGATGAGAATGGTTTTATCCGTTTCCCTGATCTGATAACGGTCATCCTCCGCCTCTTTCTGCGGTGATGGCACATGTTCAGGTATCACAGCTTCCGCCTCTTTTACTATGGGTTTCCTGATCTCGATATTTTTTTCACCGCTGATAACCCCGGCCGCATCAAACTGCAGCGGCAGGTACAGGGTGAACGTACTGCCTTTCCCCTCGGCACTGGCCAAATGAATTTCACCGCCCAGGGCGCCGGCCAGTTCGCGGCTTATCGATAAGCCCAAACCCGTACCGCCGAATTTGCGTTTGGTAGAACCGTCGGCCTGCTGGAACGCTTCAAAAATGATACCCTGCTTGCTTTCGGGGATACCGATACCCGTGTCGGAAACCGAGAACACCGCTACCTGTGGCAGCCGGCGTAATTTTTCATTTCGAATAGATACATCAGGCGTTTGTACATCTATGGTAACTGTAATATTGCCATCGCGGTCGGTGAACTTGAACGCGTTCGACAACAGGTTGCGCAGGATCTGCTCGAGCCGCTGCCGGTCGGTAAAGATGGGTGAAGGAAAATGTTCGTCATTGCAGTTTATCTGAAACCCGATATTCTTGCTGCGCGCTAATTCGGTAAATGTCTGGCTGAGGCCCTGGCAGATCTCATTTACCGGAACCGGCTCGATCTCGATCTCTATTTTACCGGCTTCCACTTTCGACAGGTCGAGTATTTCGTTGATGAGGTTCAACAGGTCGGTACCCGAGTTATGGATATTCGAAGCGAACTCTATATCTTTTTGCGTTAACGTCTGATTTTTGTTTTCAGTAAGCAACTGTGACAATATCAGGATACTGTTCAGCGGCGTGCGCAGTTCGTGGCTCATATTGGCCAGAAATTCCGATTTGTACTTGCTGGTAGCTTCCAGTTCTTTTGCCTTGCTCTCCACTTCTACTTTGGCCAGTTCCAGCTTCTCCTTTTGTTCTTCCAGCAGGTTCGCCTTTTCTTCCAGCTCTTCGTTGGTTTGCTGCAGTTCTTCCTGCTGCGCCCGCAACTCGGCCTCCGACTTTTCAAGCATCACCGTCTTTTCTGATAACTCTTCGTTGGTTTGTTTCAGTTCTTCCTGCTGCGCTTCCAGCTCCTCCGACTGGCGCTGGGTCTCTTCCAGCAATTCTTTCAGCCTGGCCCTTGACTGTGACGAATTAAAAGCTATACCAATACTTTCCGAAACGATCTTCATAAGTTGAAGATCGAGGTCGGTAATTTCCCGTACCGACCCTACTTCAATTATACCTTTCACAGAACCATCATACATGAAAGGGTATATAAGAATATTTTTTGGGGTCGACTGGCCAAGGCCCGAGTTGACTTTTACATAATCTTCGGGAACGTTGGTAAATACGATCGGCTTTTTTTCGAGAGCGGCCTGCCCTACCAGTCCTTCACCCAGTTGAATAATACTGTTATTTATGCTCCGGTGTGAAAATGCATAACTGCTTATCAATTCAAGATGCTCGTTTTCGGCCAGGTAAATGGCGCCCACCTGTGCCTTCAGGTAAGGCGTAAGCATATTGACCACCTGCTGACCCAGTTCACGCACCGGTTTTTCGCCCCGCAAAATATCGTTCAGTTCACTGGCGCCTACCAGCATCCAGGTACGCTCGGCGTTTTCATTCGATAACTTTAGCAGGCTGTCTTTCATATTGGTAAGGGCTTTGCCCAATACGTCGGCTTCACTGCGAATAATGACAGCGGGAGTATAGTCGCCTTTTGCAATCGTTTCGGCCACACCGGTATATTCTTCAGAGGCGGCTATAAGTTTGTTGAAAGCATCAGCCAGATCGCCAATTTCATCTTTGGAGAATATCGGAACGGTTAGTTCTGTTTCACCACGTGTTATGCGTTCGGCAGCCGTTTGTATCACCCGCAGCGGATCAACAATGGAACGGATAACAAGGAATAACAACACCGAAATAAAAACGATCACCAGTACTACGCTGATCACCGCCCAGCTCAACGCTTCACTGATAGCCGCCTGTTTATTCAACGCCAGCTGGCGGGTTTCGAAGGTTGACTGGTTCTCCAGTTTCTTCAACCCGTTCAGGTATTCGGTAACGTTCATTCGCCAGGTGTCTTTAGGCATGGTAGCTACCAAACCAGGATCTTTAAAAACCGAATCGATCAGCTTTTTGGTCAATGCAACAGCCGGGTTGTTAAGCAGGGTATTGAAAGCAGCCAGTTGCGCAGGCGGTGCATTTTTATAATAGCGGTCGATATTGTTTTCGAACTTTCCGCGCAGCCTCGCAAATTCGGCATGTTCCATATTACGAAATCCCTTATCTACCAGTGCAAGATGCAGGTGCATCCTGATCTGGCCTAAATATCCTTTTGCGGTTAACAGGTACAGGTGCGTTTCTATCAGGTTCCTGATCTCGGGGTCACGTACATTACGATAAGTTATATTCGCATCATCCAGTAACATTATGCTCATGATGGCATATCTCCTGGCCAGCGTGTCAGTGTTCAATGTCAATTGATTGATGCCGTTGCGTACATCGGGCAAAATGCCCAGTGAGGAGAGGTCTTTATTCTTTTTTTGTTCTGTCAGCAACTGTTTGAAGGCGGAAATGGCTTTATCGGTTTCAACCCGCTGCATCAGCATTTCGGCTTTTTCATCCTTACCGCCACTGCCGGCATAAGAGATTGAAAAGCCACGTTCTTCCATCAGGTTGTGAATGACATCAGATATGCGTTCAATTTCAAACACATCATTATATACGCGGTGAATATTCCTTTTTTTGGCAAGTTTGTCCATTACATCTACGGCCAGAAAATACACCAGGGCGGCCAGCGGGATGAGGGAGACAAGCAGTAATTTGTTCCTGATCGACAGGTTTCGGATATATTTCATAGCAATAAGCGATTATGCAGTATTACACCCGTAATTACTGCAAGTATATAAATTTGCTACTACAGACCTTTAACCTGTTCAATTTTAAGCCGGTAATTCCTTGCTCTACCAGCCTGGCCCTTTTTCTATCAGGAATCTTAAAAACCGGTTGTATTTTATCAGAAGCTTCAAACGAATTTGTCCTGTAACATGTTGGACTGGTTGAAATTACGAAAATTATATGAACTTAATGAATTATTAATTAACTGATTGGCATCAGTTTAGGCTCAACGCCAACCCTTTAACGCAGCAGGCCGGTCTGCCTTGCATAAAACTTTCCGGTTTTTTGGCTATGCCGATCCGGTTTTTGAAATACCTGGTCAGGTTTTCACTATGCTTACCCGGTTTTTGAAAGGGCTGGCCGGGTATTCGACTTTACCGGTTAGTTTTTGACCTCACCAACTCAAATTCTGACCTTTCCTGCTCATTCTGTCATCGCTTCAATCGGTTTTCTGCCTGCAACCATTTGTTTTTTGACTTCACCAACTCAGTTTAACCCGCCCCTCATCAGGGTGAGGTGAAAAATTGGTCACTGGCTCCCAAGCCCCTGGCGAATAAACCCTTTTCCTCCATCAGTTGCTACATTGTACCGGCCGGTTGCGCCCTTTACCCGGTTGGAGATGGCTTATACTTTTTTGGAAATGTCAAAAACCGGCCCGTTGCTTCAATAAACCGGTTGGGTATCGCCTCAACCCGGTTGAAGAAGGCTTGTCACTGACCGGTAAAGGCTGTTAACTGATTTTTATACTTCTGTCACCTGTGAGGTAAAGCCTCCATTTTTTTTGGGAATGCATGTTACTTATTGGTGTCGGGTAACAACCTTACGGGGGGAGGCATTGAATCGATTGGCGGAAGCATTAAAACCGACAGGCGGAAGCTTTCACCCCATTGGAAACAGCTTCTCTTTATTGGCGATGTCAAAAATTTACTTAGCCGTGTGAAAACCCGGCCGGTGATACCCAACACCCGGTTGGCGCGCACCACCATCTTACCGGCGAAGGATTCTACATGCCGGGAAACAGCTTCTTTTTTTTGAGTAATATTATCAGGTATAAAATACCGTTAGTAAAGATCACAAGCCGTGGATGTACGCAACGAATTATAGGAATTGTTACAACAGGGGATTACGAACAGCGATAAGGTAATAGTACCGGCCGCCCGCAGTCGAAGGTACCACCATAAAGAAAAAGGCACCCCGCGGTTGCGGGATGCCTCTCTTTTTCAACATAATCCTAAAATCTAAATCTGTTCTATGATTCGTCTTCCAACATATTAACGTTAATTCTATTACTGGTCGTATTTAAATTATTATCATTTTTTTTTCAACCCTGAAAGAAAAGCGAACGGCCCGGTAAAAAGTGCAGTAATGGTGGTAAAAAAAGTCTGAAAACAAAACCGCCCCCGTATTTACCCCAACGGTTTGCAACCAGGCGGTTTGTTTTCAGAACAATGTGATCCTTAGTTTTCCTGTTCCTCCCAATAAAACGTATGGGACTACCCGTATACAATTTTGCCAGGTTGCCGGCGGGCCTCATACATCAATGAAGAGCCAACACCTGAATTATTTAACACTCGTGTATTTCTCTGTTGTTTCTACGAATATTACCTGCAGGCATAAACCGGCAGCTATCTTATGGATGGTGAAATTAACAGTCAAATTTTATACGGGGGGTATGTGAACGTATAATTGAGGGTATCAAAATGTTTCCCGGTGCAACTAATTTGTCTACTGAAACAGTATATTTTGTCAACTGACACCCTTTTTGATCTCAGACTGGTAGGCAGATGGTAATTTTCCGTATTCGGTTTTGAAATACCTCGAGAAATATTTTGGATTATTGAAGCCGGTTTCATACGCAACTTCCGCCACGGTCATATTCGTTTTTTCCAACAATTGCGCCGCCCGTTGTAAACGCAGCGTTCGTATAAATTCGATGGGGGTTTTTCCGGTAAGTACAAACAGGCGTTTGTAAACAGCCGCACGGCTTAACAGTAAAGCGCGGCTTAATTCCTCTACCGAAAAATCGGAATTGCCTATATTTTTCTCAACGATCGCCAATGCATCCTGTACAAATTTCTCATTGGGGTTCTCCACCGGCACATCGGTTGTTTTTACCGCTACCTGTTTTGTGAAGGCCTGTTTAAATGATTGTTGCTGGCGCAACAGGTTTTTTATTTTGCTTACGAGGATCTCAAAATTGAATGGTTTGGTCATGTAATCTGCCGCGCCGGTTTCCAGTCCCTGCAATTGTTGTTCTTCACAGGTAAGGGCGGTCAACAAAATCACGGGAATGTGTTTGGTGCGGGGGTCCTGTTTTATCTTCCCGCACAATTCAATACCATTCATTGCCGGCATACTGATATCGCTTACGATAATGTCAGGATGTACCGACAGGGTTTTCTGCCAGCCTTCCCGCCCATTCACAGCTTCGGCAATATTGAAATACTCCCGCAGGTTATCTTTCAGGTAAAACAAAAAGTCTTCATTGTCTTCAACCAGCAGCACGGTATGTTCTTTTTTACCCGAAGCTGCCTGAATAGTCATATCGGTAACGTTTTCAGCTGTTGTTGCGATAGCGCCGTTTACGGCAGGTGCAACAACAACCGTTTTCACTTCTTTAACCGGCAATACAACGGTAAAAACCGATCCCTTAAATTCTTCGCTCTCCACGCTGATAGCGCCGCCCATAAGGTTTACAAACTCCCTGGTAATGGCAAGGCCGATGCCGCTTCCCTGGTTTACCATGGTGCCCGGCACATCATGTTGAAAGAAGCGCTCAAATATTTTCTCATGCCGGCTGGCCGGTATACCAATGCCGGAGTCTTTTATGGTTATTGCAAGCGAAGCAGTTTCACCATTGCCAACCATATTTACCTCAACCGACACAGTGCCGTTTTCCGGCGTAAATTTAAATGCATTGGAAAGCAGGTTGAAAATTATGCGCTCGAGTTTATCATGGTCGAAATGCGTATACAGGTTTTTCAATGAAGCGGAATAGGAAAACCTGATCTGTTTTTTCTCTGCTATATCGGTAAACGAACCGGCTGTTTCTTCAATGAATTGCGCCATATCGCCGGCTGTCGTATGCAGTTTCAGTTCATGCACTTCCATACGGCGAAAATCGAGCAGTTGATTTACCAGGTTCAATAACCGCCGCGCATTGCGATGAATGAGTTGGTATTGCGCATGACGGGCGGGTTCCCCGTCCGTTCTTATCATTCGCTCAAGCGGTGTCAGGATCAATGAAAGCGGCGTACGAAACTCATGGCTCACATTGGTAAAGAACCGGGTCTTCATCTGGTCCAGTTCGCGTATACGGCTGGCTTCCTTTCGCTCCTGCTCCAATGCAAAACGCATTTTTGTCTGCTGTATCACTACCCGCCGGGCAAAGAAAAGGACAGCGACTGCCGCCAGTATATATAACAGGTATGCGAGGGGCGTTTGCCAGAACGGGGCCAGCACAACAATATTCACTGCTACCGCCTGCTCATTCCAAACTCCCTGATCGTTCGAGGCCTTTACATACAAAGTGTATTTGCCCGGATCGAGATTGGTGTACGTCGCTTTGCGTTCACGGCCATCGGTATACAACCAGTTATTGTTAAAGCCCTGCAACCGGTAAGCGTATTTGTTCTTTTGCGTATTGATATAACCCAGGGCGGCAAACTCGATGGAAAAAATGTTTTCATCATAGCGCAGGTTGATGGTTTCGGTTTCTGCAATAGCTTTTTGCAGAATGACCTGGCTCCTAATTTTATCGCCCGGCGCTATATGCCGGTTAAATACCTGTAACCCGGTAAATACCACCTTCGGCGCCCGGGTGCTATATTTTAAATTCGCGGGGTTGAACAGGTTAAACCCGTTGGGCCCGCCAAATACCAGTTCGCCGTTCCTGGTTTTTAAAGCGGCGTTTTCATTGAACTCTTTTCCCTGCAGGCCATCGGCGCGGTCGTAGTTGATGCAGCTTATACCCGGCTGCGAACGGTCGCCGATACAGCTTATGCGGCTGATGCCATTGGGAGTGCTCACCCACAGATCATGTGCATTGTCCTCTACGATATTCAGGATGGTATTATCGGGCAAACCGTCCTCTTTCCTGAATACCCTGAAGGTATTTTTTTGCGGGTTGTACAGGTTCAGTCCATCGCGCGTGCCCACCCACATGCGGCCGCCGCTGTCTTTGAATATACTGATAATATTGTCGTTGCTCAGTTTTGTTTCGCGGCCCAGCATTTGGGTAAAAACACCGGTTTTCCTGTTTAGCACATCGATACCATAACTGGTGCCCACCCATAAATTTCCCTGGCTGTCCTCTGCAATGTCAGAAACATACCCCATATGCACCGAACCGGGCGCCATTGGTTTATAATGAATAAAGCGGTTGTTGGCCCGGTCGTATTTCTCGAGGCCCGACTCCAGCGTTCCGATCCAGAGATCATTGTTATGGTCTTCATAAATTTCCCAAATGCGGTTATCAGATACGCTGTTGCTGTCTTTGTCGTTATGGCGATGATGGGTAAACGTTTTTCCGTCGTAACTATCGAGCCCGCCAAAAAAAGTGCCTATCCATAATACATTGGCATGGTCGATGAGCAGGCTTACGATTACATCATTGGAAAGACTGTTGTCGTTGGCGGCATTATGCCGGTATTGTTTGAAGGTATTGTTCCGGCGGTCGAAATAAATAAGCCCGCCCCCGTTGGTGCCGATCCACAGGTTGCCTTTGGCATCTTCTACAAAGCGGTTCACATCGTTGTAGGGCAAACTGGCGCCGGCGGTTGCATCGTGCCGGTATAAAGGGAATTGAATAATACTTTCGTGATAATAGTTAATGCCCTGTTTAAATGTTCCTATCCAAAGGATCCCCAGGTCATCTTTATACAGGTCGGTGAGGCTGTTCATGGAAAGGCTGCCGCTATTACCGGGTTCATTCAACAGCACCTGTACGCTCATGTTCCTTTTATTGAGAATATTGAGCCCGCCATGATCGGTTGCTATCCATAAAAGCCCTTTGTTGCCCTCAGCCACATCTAAAATGATATTGCTGCTGAGAACGGCGGTGCCTTCATTGCTGGCAACCTGCTGTATCGTATTGCCGGCGGGGTTATGCCGGTAAATTCCATTTACAATACCGCTGCCAAAGATCCATTGATCGTTCTGCGAATCGATAAACAACCGGTAATTGAATTTACCGCTGCCCTGTTTTTGCTGCAGCAGTTTACTTTGGCCGATCGCTTTTTTGGTTCCGCCGTCATATTGCTCAATAAGCCCATTGCAATAAACAACCCAGATGTTATTTTTAGAATCGGTTCTTACATCGGCAATTACATTTACCTCGCGGGTAGTGTTGTTGATAATGGATAGTACCGGTCTGTTCTCTTCGAAATAGTAAATACCCAGATCGCGGTAAACGAATAAATACCCTTTGTGAAAAGGAACGATATCGGTTAACCCGTAGCCGGGCAATCCATGTCTTTGCAAATATTTGTCAACGGCCCGGTCAAATTTCTCCGTTGCGGGATCGTAGATATTAAAACCAACTCTCGTTTCAATCCACAAATTGTTATAGGGGCCGGCTATGATCTTTGAAATAAAATCATCGATAAGAGAGGTAGTATCCTGAATGGAGTGCCGGAAAGACTTAAAAGTGTAGCCATCGAAACGATTCAATCCGCTCATGGTGCCAAACCACATGAACCCTTTTGAGTCTTTGTAAATGCAATTTATCTGGTTATTGGAAAGTCCCTGGTTGAAATCGAGGTGAGCAAAATGATAGGGAGTTGGCTGTTGGGCCTGCAACAAAACGGCAAAAACGATACATACAGGCAGTACAACCAATTTTCTGGCAACAGATTTAAGGAACAGCAGCATAGGAATGGCAAGTATAATAAAAGAACCCCGGCATTAAAAACTTTTATAAAGTTAAGTTTTTATTCACCATCACAATAAAAAACAAAACGTCATCCGCATAGGGGTGAAAGCCGTTGCCAACTCCCTTAAATAAAGGTTTATAATACATTTTTGACTGCTGCGGGCCGTTTCAGGCTTTTTATATGATACGTAAACTCGACCTGAGCGCGCTTGCCATGAAAGCATCGATGGCAAACCCTGAAGCCGGCGAAATGAATGGCATCGCATACGACTCCACAACGGATCTTATTTATGTTACCGGCAAACACTGGCCGCATATTTACCAGTTACAACTTAAGCAGGAATGATCACTTTTTCGCCGAGGAACCTGGGTTTTGTGCCGAACAGATAATCGACAAACACTTTTACGCGGGCGAGCTTTTCGCGCAGCTGCACCCGGAAACCATATCTGGCGCTTACATCTGCAGCATTGAAGGCTATGGCATCGATCCCTTCCTTACGGGCCATATACAATGCCCGCTCATTATGGAATTTCTGTGAAATGATGGTCACCGAATCCTGGCTGAAGATCTCCTTTAACCGCACAACGGAATCAAAAGTTCTGAAACCGGCATAGTCGAGAAATATGACCGAAGAATCGATACCAGCCGCCATGAGGTCGGCGCGCATGTCTTCCGGTTCGCTGTATTCCCTGCGGCCATTATCGCCACTGATTACAAGATATTTTATTTTCCCTTCCTTCAACAGCCGGGCGGCTGCATCGATGCGATAGGTATAATACAGGTTGGGATAACCATTGCCCAGTTTTTTGGAAGTTCCGAGCAATAGCCCCACTTTATTATAAGGGATGGCTTTTGTATCGGTAAACAACTTTCCTTTTGCGGTTTTATGAATGATGTAATTACAGGAGAAAACAGTGATCAAACAAACGGGTATCAGCGCCAGGATGGCATACCACATCATTTTTCTTTTACGCATAAATTTTGTCAAAAGGCGGTTAAAGGTTGAAAAGGCCAATAAGACCGTTAAAATAGCAATTAGTAAACACAAAGGCGAATAGAACCGGGTATCGTTACAGGCAAATGCCGTTTTTGTGTTTTTTTTAAAGGACCGGCTCCCGGCGCGGCATCATATTAAAATATGGCTTTAAGTGTTTGTAACACAATAACCGGTCGCAGATTAATATGCATTTAAAAACAACCGCAATTTGAAGTAAACAACCGGGAAAATCCTTTCTTTTGTGGATTTTTTTACCCTTGATTGTGTGGAATGTGGATTGCAACTTATATCAGCTATAGCTGTCACAGCCATACGAGTTAGTCATTACACAGGCTAATAGACATTTGTAGAGGGATCCGAGGTACAAATAATTAAATATTTTAATAACAACAGGAATTGTTCATATGACTCACCCCCGTAGTTTTTTACTCGTCGATGATGACATCGACGATATTCTTATTTTCCAGGAAACGCTGAAGAAGGTAGATGAAAAAATTCAACTCTTCTACGTTCATGACGGAAAAGACGCGCTTGATTTTCTTGCAGAAAATAACGGGCATTTGCCAAGCCTTATTTTCCTCGACATCAACATGCCCCGGATGGACGGCAAGGAGTGCCTGAAACACCTGAAGCATGATGAAAAATTAAAAAACATTCCTGTGCTTATGTACACCACTTCTTCTCAGTCGACAGACATTGAAGAAACCATGATGACGGGCGCTATGTGTTTTATAACAAAACCATGGGGAGTTAATGAGCTGAATACCCTGTTGTCGGCCATTGCCCATACACCTGTTCAAAAACTACCGGCCACCTTACAAACGCTTCAAAAGAACATAAGCTGCTTTATTGTTTGTTAGCATATTTCTGATTTGTTATGATCCTCATCGTTGATGATAAATACGAAAATCTGTTCTCATTAAAAACATTACTGCAACTCTACGCTTATGACACCGATACGGCCGCTTCCGGCGAGGAAGCCCTGAAAAAAATACTGAAGAACGAATATTCCGTAATCATCCTCGATGTGCAGATGCCCGACATGGATGGCTATGAAGTAGCGGAAGCCATTTCGGGCCTTAACAAAACCAGGGACATTCCCATCATCTTCCTGTCGGCGGTAAATATCGATAAACGCTTTATTGCAAAAGGGTACGATTCCGGCGGGGTCGATTATATTACCAAACCCTTCGATAACGATCTTTTATTGATGAAAGTAAAAACCTTTCACCGGCTGTATACACAACGCCAGGAACTGAAGCAGGTGGAAGAGGCGCTGCGCCGGGAAATAGAGATCAGGAAAAAATCGCAGCAGGAAGTAGAGCAGATCAACTCCCTGCTTGAATTCAAGGTAGAAGAAAGGACCAGGGACCTGTTGCAGTTAAATAAAGATCTCGAGAACCGGAATGCCGAACTGGCGCAATATGCGTACCTGGCCTCACACGACCTGCAGGAGCCCTTGCGCAAGATCATTACCTTTATAAAGATCATAGAAGAAAAATACCTGAAAAATATTCCGGAAGCAAAAACCGAAATGTCGAAGGTGATCACCTCCTCGGAAAGAATGAGGAACCTGATCAACGCCCTTCTGAGCTATTCGAAATTATCGGCTGTTTCCCTGTTTACCCCGGTAAATGTAAATGAAGTGGTAAAAGACGCACTGGCCGACCTGGAACTGACCATAAAAGAAAAACAGGCCCTCATCGATGTAACTCATTTGCCCGAAATAGAAGCCATTCCCGGACAAATGCGTCAAATGTTTCAGAACCTGCTGAGCAATGCGTTGAAGTTCTCGAAAACCGGGGTTCGTCCGCAAATAAACATCTGCCACGAAGCGGTAAATGAATTGTCACTTGAAGCTGCACCCGATAAGAACGGAAAGTTTATCCGTATTCATATCACCGATAATGGCATTGGCCTCGATGAGTCGTATATCGACAAGATCTTCGTGATCTTCCAGCGACTGCATGGCAAAGCACAATACGAGGGCACCGGCATCGGGCTGGCCATTGTAAAAAAGATCGTTGAAAAACACAACGGCATCATTGGCGTAAAAAGCAGGGAAGGCGAAGGATCCACGTTTACGATCGTACTTCCGGTAAAACAAAGCAACAGTACAAACTAGCGTTTCAATCAACAATAATATTTCTAAAAAGATGAATGCTTTCAAGCGTAATCTCATCATTGGTTATGGTATCTCGCTGTTACTGCTTATCATCAGCGCTGTAGCGTCGTACATCAGTATCAACAAACTGTTGAGCAGTGCCAAATGGGTAAACCATACCAATGAAGTACAGAAAAAGGTGGAAAAGGTAATAGCCGGCCTGGTTGATGCCGAAACCGGCCAGCGGGGTTACCTGCTTACCGGAAAACCGCAGTTCCTCGATCCCTATAGCGGCGCCGTTGACCGTACAACCGTCCTGTTAAACGAAGTAAAGAATCTTACCAAAGACAATATATTGCAACAACAGGATTGCGATCTTTTGAAGGAACAGGCAGTTACCCGCCTGAATTTCCTTGGGGAACTGGTGCAGAAAAAAAAGAACGATGAGCCCATTTCAGATAGCCTGATGGTGCTTGGAAAGAGGTATATGGATAGCGTACGCGTAATTGTAAAACGCATCCAGGGCCGCGAAGTAGCATTGTTGAAGATCAGGACCCAGAACATGAACCGGTTCGCTGCCAGTACCCCAACGCTCATTATTATTGCCATGCTGCTGGGAATCGTAGTAACCATTATTTCATTTGTACGGGTATTGAACGATTATGAAAAAAGAGCGGCGCTGCAGGTGGAATTACAGGAGAAGGATGAACAGATCTCGAGGCGGATCACCCTTATCAATGAGGTGGCAACCGAGATCTCGGGCGGTAATTACGAGGTAAAAGTTGAAGACACAGGCGCTGACGCCCTTGGGGGCATTGCCGGTTCGTTAAACAGGATGACCGAAGCGCTGAATTTCTCCTTCACGAACCTGAAAGACCAGCAATGGCTGCAAACCGGCGTGGCCCAGTTGAACGAAAGCATGATCGGGAAAAAGGAACTGGAAATACTCACCTACGACGTCATAGAATTTATTACCGGTTATACCAGTTCAATACAGGGCGCTTTTTACTTACGGGTAGATGAAGATGAATTGCAACTGGCCGCCGGTATTGGTTTCAGTAAAAAGGAACGCCCCAAAATTCATTTTGGGGAAGGTGTGGCCGGACAATGCGCCCAATCGGGCCGGCAGATCCATCTTGAAAATATACCCGATGCCCAGGTAGTGCTCGATTACACGGGCGGTTCAATTAAACCGGTAGCAATAGTGGCATTGCCTGTATTCTACGAAAGCCGGCTGAAGGGCGTTATCGAGATCGCTTCCATGCAACCCTATTCTTCCGTGGCACTCGACTTTTTACGGGTGGCAGGTTTCAATATCGGCATGGCCATCCACAGCGCCCGCGACCATCAGCGTTTACAGGAACTGCTGGCAGAAACCCAGGCGCAATCGGAAGAACTGCAGGCACAACATACCGAACTAGAAAATATAAATGCCGAACTGGAAGCCCAGGCGGAACGTTTACAAACCAGCGAAGAAGAACTGCGGGTGCAACAGGAAGAACTGCAGCATGCCAACCAGGAACTGGAAGAAAGAAGCCGTTTGCTGGAAGAGAAAAATGAATTGATCCTCGAGCGCAATCTCGAGATCCAGGCGCGCGCCGAAGAACTTACGCAAAGCACCAGGTATAAATCGGAATTCCTGGCCAATATGAGCCATGAACTGCGCACCCCGCTGAATTCAATTTTGTTATTGTCGCGCCTGCTCACCGAAAACCATCCCAACAATTTAACCAGCGACCAGGTTGAATATGCGACTGTAATTCAAAGCTCGGGCAAGGGACTATTAACGCTTATCGATGAAATACTTGACCTCTCAAAAATAGAGGCCGGCAAAATGGAACTGGAGTATACCGATATCCGTATTAATGAACTTACGAATGAACTGCAATCGTTATTCGCACCGCTCGCTACTGAAAAAGGCATTGAATTTACCATTGAACAGGAAGACGATCTGCCGCTTTCCATCGAAACCGACCGTTTGCGGCTCAACCAGATCTTACGCAACCTGCTTTCAAACGCACTGAAGTTCACCAAAAAAGGTTCCGTAAAACTGAGCATTCAAAAGAAAGGCGCCGACTTCTGGTTCACCGTCAGGGATACCGGTATTGGTATTGCACCTGAGAAACAGGCCATTATTTTTGAAGCGTTTCAACAGGCAGATGGCAGCACCCGCAGGCAGTATGGAGGCACCGGTCTCGGCCTTTCCATCAGCCGCAAACTGGCTCAATTGCTCAATGGTGAGATCACCATTACGAGTGAAGTGAATAAAGGCAGTGAATTTACGCTGATCTTACCGGCGCTGAAGATCGATACAATTCAACAACCTGCCGTTACCGGTGAAGTGCCGGTTCAAAAAGAGCCGGCTGAAAAAACAAGTATTCCATTACCCTTGCGCGATAGCGAATTCTTATCACCCGTTATCCCCTCTCCTGTTGATGACGACCGCAGCGCCATCGCCGCCGGGGATAAGGTAATACTGATCATCGATGACGACACGGCGTTTGCCAAATCCCTGCTCAACTATACCCGGGCAAAAGGATATAAGGGTATTGTAGCCGTACGCGGCGATGAAGGTATAGCCCTCGCCAAACAATACCTGCCGCTGGGTATTTTGCTCGATCTGCAATTACCTGTTGTCAGTGGCTGGCAGGTAATGGATGAATTGAAATCAGATGTGAATACCCGGCCAATACCGGTGCATATCATGTCGGCCTACCAGGCAAAAACAAAGAGCCTTTCAAAAGGCGCCGTTGATTTCATCAATAAACCGGTGGCATTTGAAAAGCTGGGCGAAATGTTCTCGAAGATCGAAAGCGCATTGAACCGCCATCCGAAAAAAGTGCTGATCGTTGAAGAGAACACGCAACATGCCCGGGCGCTTGCCTACTTCCTCGAAAATTACAATGTGGCTTCCGAAATAAGAGATTCGGTAGAAGAAGGTATTAAATCGCTCAACAAACAGGAAGTGGATTGTGTGATCCTCGATATGGGTATACCCGCACAACGCTCGTATGATACACTGGATGAAGTGAAAAAAACACCCGGGCTGGAAGAAGTGCCTATCATTATTTTTACGGGCAAGAACCTGTCGCAGAACGAGGAAGTAAAAATAAAACAGTATGCCGATTCGATAGTGGTGAAAACCGCTCACTCGTATCAGCGCATACTCGATGAAGTGTCATTGTTCCTGCACCTTGTTGAAGAGAACCGGAACGAGGGCCGTGGGTACAGGCGTACCCGCAAGACGGAAGCGGGCGAAGTGCTGAAAGGGAAAACAGTGCTGGTAGTAGATGATGATGTGCGCAATATTTTCTCCCTGAGCAAATCGCTGGAGAGTTATGGAATGAATGTCATATCGGCCATCGACGGCAAAGAAGCATTGCGGCAGTTGGAAACGCATACCAGGGTAGATATGGTGCTGATGGATATGATGATGCCTGAAATGGATGGATATGAAACAACAAAACAATTGCGGAAAATGCCTAAATACCGGAGCCTGCCGGTGATAGCGGTAACCGCCAAAGCCATGACGGGCGACCGCGAAAAATGTATTGCGGCAGGCGCATCAGATTACATAACCAAACCGGTTGATGTAGACCAGCTCATTTCCCTGTTACGCGTTTGGCTTTATCAATAAAAAACACCTATGATCAAAGAGGAAGAGCTGAATATGCTGATCGCTACCCTGTTCGAACAATATGGTTATGATTTTGGCAACTATGCAAAAGCCTCGCTCAAACGAAGAGTGAGCCGGGTAATGGTCGTAGACCGCATCCCCAGTTTTGCCGAGCTGTTATATAAAGTAAAGACCGAAGAGGGGTATTTCAATCATATTGTGCAGGAGCTAACGGTGAATGTAACGGAAATGTTCCGCGACCCGATGGTGTTTAAAGCCATCAGGGAACACATACTGCCTGTACTGGCCACTCACCCGTTCATCAGGATCTGGCATGCGGGGTGTTCAACCGGCGAGGAGGTTTATTCAATGGCCATTATGCTCGAGGAAGCCAACCTGTTGCATAAATCGCTGCTTTATGCAACCGATCTGAACCCTACCGTAATTGAGAATATAAACCGGGGCATTTTTCCGTTGTCGCAAATGAAACAGTATTCAGAAAACTACATAGCCTCGGGCGGCAAGAAAGATTTTTCGCATTATTATACCGCTAAATACGACTGGGCAAAATTCCACGACCGCTTCCGCACAAAAATGGTGGTGGCCACGCATAACCTCGCCTCTGACCGGTCGTTCAATGAATTTCAGATCATCATTTGCCGCAACGTACTTATTTACTTTGACAAGGTGTTGCAGGATAAAGTGCTTACCCTGTTCGATAACAGCCTCGAAAAACTGGGTTACCTGGTGCTCGGCTCAAAGGAAAGCCTGCGGTTCTCAGCCGTTGCCGGTAAATACACGCAGGTAACACAAAAAGAAAAGATCTGGCGAAAAATGGACCGCTGAGCTCAGCGCCCGCTTTTTTCAAGCGTTTCCGTTCTGAAATTCGGCATGGGAGAATATTTTTTTATCACCGCATGGATCTCCTCCAGCCGGAAAGGTTTTGATATATAATCGTTCATGCCCGATTCAAGACAACGGTCTTTATCCTCCTGCATGGCATCGGCTGTTAAAGCAACAATCGTTATGTTACGGTGATGCGTGTCGAGTTTTCTGATAAGCTCAGTGGCCATGAACCCATCCATTTCCGGCATATTGATATCCATAAAGATCATGGCAGGATCATGCTGCAGCAACATAGCTACCGCCTCGCTGCCATTGCCCGCCGTTATCACCTCTAGCGCCATTTTTCGCAACACCTCCGATATCAGCAACAGGTTCAGCGGATCATCTTCCACAACCAGCACTTTGTTAACATGCGTGAATGGCTGAATAAAAGGTATCGCTTCCCTATTGTCGCCGGCCCTGGCCTTATTAAAAATAACCGCCAGTAAATTGTTGAGCTCATGCATTTTTACCGGTTTCGACAGGAACTTGTTGATGCCGATATTTTCCGCTTCGTGCTGCACCAATGTTTTCTCAAGCGATGAAAGCATCAGTATAAAAGGTTCAGTGTGCCCCTGCAGCAGTGATTTTATTTCTTTCACCAGGCTGATGCCATCCATCACCGGCATCTGGTGATCGGTAATGATCAGGTCGAACAATTCGTTTTTTTGAACCGATTCCGCGATCAGCAGCAATGCTTCAGGCCCGCTGGTACATACTTTACAGGGAATATGCAGGTATTCGAAAATGCCGCGCATCAGTTTACAGTTGGTTTCGTTGTCGTCGATGATCAATACTTCCCTTAATTGGGGTTTTAAATCGAACAATACCGGCGGCGCCGCATTCATAACCTGTAACGATAAATTGAATGCAAACGAACTGCCGCTGCCCGGTATACTTTCTACCTCCAACCGGCCACCCATCAGGTCCACCAGGCTTTTGGAAATGGTAAGTCCCAACCCGGTACCGCCATATTTACGGGTAGTTGAGTTATCGACCTGGGTAAAGCTTTCAAAAATAGCATTGAGTTTATCTTTAGGAATACCGATGCCGGTATCCTTTACCGTAATATTGACGTCAGTAAATGATGTATTGTCCTTTGTATATTTCTTACCAGGCTGTAAATGCACCAATACTTCCCCCTTGTTGGTGAATTTAACGGCATTGCCCATCAGGTTCATCAACACCTGTTTTATGCGAATGGGATCGCCCAGCAATTGAGAAGGCAGTGCCGGATCGATGGAGCAAATTAACTCCAGGCCTTTTTCTTCGGCTTTTATGGAAATAAGGTCAACGGTATCCTCAACCAGTTCGGCCAGGTTAAAGGGCACTTCATCAATCAATAACTTACCGGCTTCGATCTTTGAAAAGTCAAGGATGTCATTGATGATGTTCAGCAGGCTGTAAGCCGATTTGCTCACGTTCTTCAAATAATCGCGTTGCACCTTTTGCAGTTCGGTGGTAAGCACCAGGTCGGTAAACCCGATAATACCGTTCATGGGCGTACGCAGCTCATGGCTCATATTGGCCATAAATTCACTTTTGGCCCGGCTGGCCGCTTCGGCATTGTCTCTAGCCACTACCAGCTGCTGCTCCATTTTAATACGCTCTATAGCTGTGCCCAGGGTAACGGCAAACGATTTGAGAATGGAAAATTCGGTTTCCGTCCACACGCGTTCATACTCATTGCTTAAAGCGATAAAGCCCCAGAACTGGTTCATCACAAAAACAGGCAGGGTAGCAACTGATTTAATCCTTCGTCTTTCAAACATTGCCCGCAGATCATTGTCTTCCACATCTTTGGTAAGGCGGGAGAAAACTTCATTGTTGCTCAAAGCGGCTATGGCGTTCGGCATAAGCCTGGCATCGTAATAAACCGGTGATTTGAAATTTATCTCGTCCGTACTTTGCAACCAGCGCATATATGAATCGGCATACAATTTATTTTCGGCCGCTTCGAACCGCATGGTGTATATATTGATACCATCGGCATTGATACCTTTCCCCAATGAGCGCATCGCTTCCTCGATGGCCTTGTTCAGGTCATTGTTACTGATAAGCCCATGGGTGGCTTTCGCTACCGCCTGCAACAACTGGTCTTTTTTCTGCAAATGCCAGGTGGCAGCCAGCAGATCCCGCTGGCTCGACTTCAGGTTGTCGCGCATGGCTATTAGCGCCTTGCCCAACGTATCTTCCTCACTTAGCGGATGAAAGGGCATATCGAAATTCCGTTTCCCGATCTCATGGGCAAATAAACTGGTCACCTGTAGTTTTTCCGACAGGTTGTTTACGGCAACTACCATTTCTCCTATTTCGTCGCGCGTGGTGTGATGGTCTACCTTACAGGTAATACCCTTTCCCAGATCGTTCACTATATTCCTGATGCGGGCAATGGGCGTTAGGATCTTTTTGGTAAAATACAGGGAAAGCAAAAAACCCACCAGCACAAACAACAGCGATAATACTATTATAAATACCCGCAGGTTGTACCGCGACTGCGCCAGCCTGGTATTCTCCTGCTCAAGGAACTGACTGCCTAATTTATGAATATTATCAAGGGAATGAACGATGGCAGCGGTTCGCGGCAGCACCTCCTCTTCAATTTTTCGCTCCGCCTCCATTTTTGTTACCGGGTCATCATAGTCCTGAAACTTTTGCAGTGAGGCCATGATCTCCTTTTCAACAACAAGCAGTTGTTCAAAATGGTTAAACACGAGTTGCAGACTGTCGGTAATTCTTTTTTGCCGCCAGGTGCTGGTATTGGCAGTTATATTTTGCTTTGTAGCAACATACTCCGAATCATGTATCTTCCTCAACAGTTCTTTATCCCCCTCATTAGAACGCAGAAACACCCAGTTGGTGGTATACATTTTCGATTGCAGCAATATGGCGTTAAGTTCATCGATACCCTGCAATGAAGGCAATATGACATCAGATATTTTTTCCGAATGCCTGTGGTTTCCGATGAGGGTAACGATCGTAATAAACCCGTTTACCAGGAACACGCCCCCTAAAAACCAGAAACTGAATGCTATCCGTTGTTTTATACTAAACTTCATAGGAATATTGCCTGACACTTTTTTTCTTTAGGGAATCGGATCAAAGACTATTATCGACCGCGGGTTATTCTATCCGGCTGGCCTGCGCACTTCAAATGTGTTGTAATAACGCTTAAAAACTCCTAAGTGATTGAGTTGGAATGAAATTACCTGGAATTATAAATAAATAATATATCAATAATTTAATGTAAACCCTTAGGTAGACGTGGAGAAAAAGATCGATGTTTATGAAACGGGTTTTTTAAATTAGCATATTATGTACCGACTCATTGCGATACTTCTAGTGTTTGTAAGCGCATCATCTTTTGCCCAGACTACCGGAAACTGGAATTCGTTCAAACTGGTTATCATTAAGGCAGATACCGCCATTTTAGACACTTCATTGTACAGCGGCCGGGATACTATGGTTGCAGAACAGCAAAGACAATATTACCAGGCGGTGAAAGGCATCGAGGATCAGGTAAATTGTACCGATTGCCCCCGGGATACCAATTTTATAAAAGAGCTCAAAAACCAGTTATCGTATCTGAGATCGATGGAGAACGATGTAAAACAGTTCAAATGCCATCATATACTTTCCTCCTATTCGCAGGCAGTTTATACATTCTACTTTAACGAATACAAACCCTACTCAAAAATAGCCGAGTCGCCGGCACAAAACACCGACCTGGCCAGCCTGGCCCGGTTGGCAGATACCTCCCAATCTGACTACGTGGTATTTTTCAGCAACGTTCATTCAGCAATTAAAAACGGCCAACCGGTTTTAAAACTTACCACCTCGCTTTACTCAAAAAAAGACAATAAGATCATTTTTAGCAAACAAACCGAAGGCGGCACAGACAGCAAAGGGGAAATGTGGACCTGTACCAACGCGGTCACCTGTATGTTTATAAATGGAGTTAAATCCTCAACAGACGAAGTTTTTTCGGTTGTAGGAAAAAGACAGGCCCGGAAAAAAACACCGGCTGGCGCCCGCTGACAACATATTTCACAAGGGACTTTATGGAATAAGGAGAAAACGGCATCCTACGCAAGTATGACCGTGCCGGTAAATAAAAAGAATTTCGTACAATAGCAATATGCAAAACACAACCATGCTGTACCGCCCCGTAGGTCCTAAAGAACTGGAATTGATTGAACAATCAGGCTGGAAACAATTTCCTCCCCGGCTTCCCGAGCAACCTATCTTTTACCCTGTAATGAATGAAGAATATGCCATTCAAATTTCAAGGGACTGGAATGTGCCCGCCTATGGATCGGGCTATGTAACAAAGTTTGCCGTCGATAGCGACTATGTAAGCAAATTTGAGATCCGGAATGTGGGTGGTGAAATACACAACGAACTATGGGTACCTGCTGAAGAAATGGATGAGTTCAATAACAATATTGTGGGATTGATAGAGGTGACCAGGGAGTTTAAATAACTGTCTCCAATGAATATTAAAGCATTGCTTCTATCTTTCGTGCTGGCAGCAGGAAGTCTCCATAACAGTGTTGCCCAGGAGAAGAACGGGGACATATTTATTTCCTATATAATTGACCCGAAGAAAAGCGATCTGAAACTATACTGGAAGAACGACAAAAACGAAAAATTCAACAGTATCGGCAATTTGAAGCGCTGGCTCGAAAGTCAAAAAAAGACGCTGGTCTTTGCCATGAATGGCGGCATGTATATGGAAGACCGTACACCCCTGGGACTATATATAGAAAACAGGAAACAATTCAGGCCATTGAACAAAGCCCGTGGCAGCGGCAACTTCTACCTGCAGCCCAATGGGGTATTTTATATTACTACCGACAATAAAGCGGTTGTTTGT
Source organism: Niastella populi (assembly GCF_002078015.1). Classification (GTDB taxonomy): domain Bacteria; phylum Bacteroidota; class Bacteroidia; order Chitinophagales; family Chitinophagaceae; genus Niastella; species Niastella populi. The sequence continues at coordinate 375,665 of NZ_LWBP01000199.1, forward strand.
CAAACGAAAGATTTCACGAACAACGGCAAAATAACATACGCCACCCAATCAGGGCCACTACTGGTGATCGATGGTGAAATCAACCCGGTATTCACAAAAGGCTCTTCCAATACGAACATCAGGAATGGTGTAGGCGTTTTATCAAATGGCCAGGTGGTATTTGCCATGTCGAAAGGCCTTGTGAATTTTTATGATTTCGCCAAATACTTCCAGGAAACAGGCTGCAAATATGCCCTCTACCTCGATGGTTTTGTATCACGCACCTATTTACCCGAGAAAAACTGGGTACAAACCGATGGCGATTTTGGGGTGATTATTGGGGTGACGAAATGATAATATGCGCCCTATCTTCTACCCCTTCTTCCCCTTCAACCTCACAATCTCCTTTATCAACTCTACAGGCAGTGGTTTGTTGTGGGGGAAATGCAACGAGTCTTTGGTGCCCTTTGCCCTGAATGGCGTAAGCTGTTCTTCCATTTCCGTTAACCCATACACAGGATAAAAGCCAATATGCTTTTTGTACGCAGCAAAATACAAATGTTCCTTTCCTACCGTAAACGCCGGCATCTTGTACCGGATGCTTTCCTCCGTACCAGGTACAACATCAAAAAACAATTGCCGTAAAACAATTAACCGCTCTTTGATCTCCGGTTCAAATTGTGCAATGTATTTTTCTACTTCATTCATTGCAGCAATATAACACCCAATGCCAGCAATGCCGGCAGGGCCTGAATAAAAAAGATCTTTTTACTTGCTGTAATGGCCCCATAAATACCGGCCACAATTACACAACAAAGAAAAAATACAGCCACATTGGTACTCCAGGCCCTGTCGGTTATAAAATACGACCAGATGAGCCCCGCAGCCAGGAATCCATTGTACAAACCCTGGTTGGCTGCCAGCACTTTGGTGGGCGCAAACAGCTCGGGACGTAATGAGCCTTTAAATGCTTTTCTGCCTTTCGTTTCCCAGGCAAACATTTCGAGGTACAAAATGTAAAGATGCTCCAGGGCAACCAGTCCCACCAAAATATTGGCTAATATTTCCATCTTTAAAAAGTTTCGTCAACCAGGTCTTTATTGATCATTGCGCCGGCGAAATTACCACTATAAGTTGCCATCGCAACCGATCGCATCATAAACGTAGCATCACCTGCCGCATATATACCAGGCACTGTTGTTTTGTAAAACTGATCCACAACCAACAATCCTTGTTCGCTCAACGCACAACCCAGTTGTACCGGAATATCGCAATGCAGCACAAACGGCAGCTTCGAATATACAGCTTTCATCGATAGCGTACTGCCATCTTTGAAGCGCACCTGGCTCAAATGGCCGTTCGTGTGCTCAAAAGCGGTGATCTCCTTTTCAACGATTGGAATATGATGTTTTGCCAGTTTTTCGGCCTGTTCAGGAGTTAAAGTTGATTTACCATTCGTGAACAGGGTAAGATCCTTCGTCCAGTTACTAATGAGTTTGCAGAACTCATATCCCATTTCGCCATTGGCCATCACACCTGTTCTTTCATGCCGCACTTCATACCCATGGCAGTATGGACAATGAATGGCAGTAATGCCCCAGCAGGCGGCAAAACCGTCAATTGCGGGCATTTGATCTTTGATCCCTGTGGCAAATAGTAGCTTTCGGGCTGAAAATGACTCGCCGGCTGCCGTGTTAACCTCAAAACCCCCTTCCGTTTTGCCGGCCGTAACTACTGTTCCCTCCAGGAAGGCAACCGTTTCATATTTCAGCACCTGTTCTTTGGCCAGCATCGCGATCTCCTTTGGCGTTTTGCCATCGTGCGTAATGAAATTATGCGAATGCGGCGTTTGCCGGTTACAGGGTTCTCCCCCATCTATTATTAAAACCTTTCGTAAACTCCTGCCCAATGCCATAGCAGCCGATAAGCCAGCATAGCTTCCGCCTACAATGATCACATCATATTGTTTCTCGTATGCCATAAAATAATTTTTAATCTGAGGAATTGGGCAAATGTAGGGAAAGTTTTACATTTGCAACACAGTTGCATATAGTTTTCGGGCAATTTCCTCTCCTTTTCCGGAATAATAAGATCCTTTTGGGCTTTTTTTGCTCAATAATATTCCCTTTTCGCATGTGCGTTATGTTTCCCAATTCGTAAATCATTTTCCTGATTGCGTAACCGGGTTTTTGCGGCCATCACTTTTCTTTGCACCACGATTTTATTCTCCTTCCATGTAACAATTAATAATTGACGCTCAATTGTTACACAAAATTTATGTTATCACTACACTTACCCCGTAGAAAATGATCTGTGATGAATAAAGTAAGTGACAAAAGCTGTTAAAAAAACCTTTTCCAACTAATTACCTGTTTATCGTACCTGCACTGTAACGGAAGGAGAACCAGACACAGTGTAGTTGCCTAAACAGGTTCTTTTTATTGGCACCAACAATTCCCTGCCAGAACAACCGGTGACCTGATAAAAAATCAACATACCATAGCAATTTGTATTAATAAATGAAAAACAATGAAAATTAAGCTTCGTCTTTTTTTGTTCTTATTCCTGATTACCGGTTCACAAACCGTTCTGCTGGCGCAGCAAAATGGCGTTCTGCAGGGACAAGTAACCACGGCCGATGGTAAACCGGCTGAAAGCATTACGGTTTCGTTGGCCAATTTTAAAAAAACAACAGCCACAAACCAAAAGGGCGAGTATAAACTCACCGGGATAAAACCAGGTACCTATACCATTCGGGTAACCGGTGTTGGGTTAACAACCGTTGAAAAAACAATAACCATAAATGCAGGTGAAATACTGGTGACCGATTTTTCGCTGAATGAAAATCACGCCACTTTGCAGGAAGTAGTGATAGCAACCAGTAAGAGCAAGCCATCGTTCAGTGAAACTGCAGCCAAAATGCCGCTGAGCCGTTTGGAAAATCCGCAGGTGTATACTTCCATCTCCAAAGAACTGATCAATCAGCAAATGACCGTTGATTTCAGTAACGCATTAAAAAATACACCCGGTCTTTTCAAGATCCAGGGCAACCGCGGTATCAATACCGATGGCGCTACTTTTTATTCACTTCGTGGTTTCCGTACCGAGGTATCGATGGTGGATGGCCTTCCCAGCCAGTCGAACGGCGAATGGGACCCCATAACCGTAGAACATCTTGAAGTATTGAAAGGCCCCTCTGCTACCCTGTACGGCAGCGCCGTTACTTCATTTGGCGGTTTGATCAACCTCGTTACCAAAAAACCGGTGGATACTTTTGGCGGCCAGGTATCTTTTTACACCGGCAGTTATAACCTTACCCGGTTTAGTGCCGATGTATATGGCCCGGCCAATAAAGAAGGCAACCTGTTCTTTCGCCTGAATGCGGCCTATCAGAACCAGCAGAGTTTCCAGGATGCAGGATTTAGAAAATCGATCGTCATAGCGCCCGCCTTTGAAATAAGGGCCAGTGACAGGCTGAAGATCAACCTGAATGCAGAGTTCAATAATTCAGAAATGACCAGCCCTTCCACTATTTTTCTGAACCGCACCCGTCAGTTCGTGGCCCGCACCCCCGATGAACTTGGTTTTAACTGGAAGCGTTCCTATACTACCAACGACATCACCATGAAAATGCCCACTACCAATATCAGGGCCATTGCCACCTATAAGCTCAATAGCGACTGGACCTCACAAACCATCATTTCGAGCAATACGCGTAAATCGGACGGTTATTACCAGTACCAGTTCATTCGCAAGGCCACAGATGATACCCTCGAGCGCAACGTAAGCCTGCAGAACACGATCAATACGGCGCTGAACATTCAGCAGAACTTTACCGGTAAATTCAATACCGGCAGCATAAAACATCGTGCTTTGGTTGGGCTCGACTATGTTCACTTCAAAGTAAATAATGACAACTCGCCCTATATCGTATTCGATTTTGTAAATGGTGAATATTACGATGACAGGAACTATGCAAAAATATCACGGTATGCTTTGGACCAGCGTATTGCGGCCAGCACCGCCAGTGCTACCCGTAACCATACCGTTTCAGAAGTATACAGCGCCTATGCATCTGACGTAGTTAACATTACCAGCCAGTTAATGGCCATGCTGAGCCTTCGGGTAGACCGTTTCAGCAGTCAGGGTACCCGCAACCACCTTGCCGATACCCTGCAGGCCAACACCCGGTATCAGCAAACTTCTTTTTCACCCAAATTCGGTCTCGTATACCAGGTAGTTAAAAACCAGGTTTCGGTATTTGCCAACTATATGAATGGCTTCAGTAACCTGGCCCCCGTTACCCAGCCGGTGCCTGAAGTATCAGGCGTGTTGAAGCCACAGCAGGCCAACCAGGTCGAGGCCGGTGTTAAAGTGGAACTGTTCAACAGCAAATTGAATGTTACAGCCAGCTATTACGACATACAGGTTGATAACATGACCCGTACTGATGTATATGTAAAGGATGGACTCAATTATAATATAACCGTTCAGGATGGCACGCAACGCAGCAAAGGATTTGAAGTTGAATTGCAGGCCAACCCCGTTACCGGTTTACATATGCTTGCCGGTTACAGCTACAATGACAGCCGCCTCACAAAAGGCGCTCCTGCGCTGCAGGACAGACGCCCTGCTTCTGCCGGTCCGCGTAACCTCGGAAATGCCTGGATAAGCTATACGCTTTCAAATGGAAAGGCAAAAGGGCTGGGCATTGGTTTTGGCGGCAACTATGTTGATGAGCACATGACCGCTAATTCAGCAACAACCGGTGTATTCACCCTGCCTGCATATACCTTATTGAATGGAACGGTGTTTTACGATGCCCGCTGGTATCGCCTCGGAGTAAAGCTCGATAACATCACCAATGAATTATATTTTGTTGGCCAGGGCACATTGACACCGCAAATGCCGCGCAGTTTTATTGCCAACGTAACGATCAAGTTCTAGCCTCTTTTTCCATGTAATAATAAAGCAGCATTTTCATTGTAACGGTCTGGGGTAGTACCCAGACCGTTTTTTTTGTGTGCCGCGTTTCTAAGTGTGCCACGTTTTAAAAACGTGGCACACTTACATTATATATTACCATTGTGTAAACGTGATAAAACTTTTCCTTATCGCGTAACCACCTAATTGATTTAGTATTTAAATTGCGTACGCATTACTTCTCCTTCCAATCTACCAATGTTTGCATACGCAGAACGCTTATGGCTCAACGCAAAGCGGCTCACTGCGTAATAATTATCACACTGTTAAAGGCCCGATCTTGAATCGCGTGTAACCTAACGCAATTCACTTTTTACGCTGAACGCGGAACGCAAATTCACCAAATGCGTGCAGTCATACCTGTGCAATTTCAAACCGTTGCACAGGATGAAAACATGCCGAACCGGCGTAGAGGAATTGTATTGCCCAAACGGAAAGCAAATTGAAAAAACGCCTGTAGTAGCGTATGGGGATACCCATGCCTATACCCAATGCGACATACGCAGCGGATTGAACTGTATTGAATATAGGAGAAAGAAGAAAGTAAGAATAATTAAGAGACTCAAAATCATCAAAACAAAAAAGACTATTAATAACAAAAAGTATCAATTAATCATTAAACAGAAATTTAAAACCATGGAAGCCATTACCGCATCTGCCCGCCAGGTTGCCCCCGACAAACCGGGGCAGGCTATCAACGGCCCCGGCGTACTGCCACCGCCCATGAAACCAATGATCATTGACGCTACACCTAAGGAACGAACAGCGTTATCGAATGTGGCCAATATCCTTATCAAAGCATTTGGCCATTATGAACACCCCGATTATATTTCATCACTGCACCTGAATGCGTTCCAGTTATTACCTGAACGTATTGCAGGTATCCTAAGCCGTTTTGGCGCCGATTTCTCGGGAAATCAATACGGCGCACTTGTATTCAGAGGCCTTACCGATGTCGATCAGGATGCACTCGGTGCTACCCCGCCCTCATGGAAAGAGACCGATTACAGCAAGCTGATCAAATACGGGTTCATCTGCTCCCTGCTGCATGGCGCTATTCCCTCGAAGCCGGTTCAGTATTATGCCCAACGGAAAGGCGGCGGTTTGTTACATGCCGTAATTCCCGACGAAAAAATGAGCTTTACCCAAACGGGTTCCGGCTCCCGCACCGATCTGTTTGTTCATACTGAGGATGCATTTCTATTTAACCAGGCCGATTACCTGAGCTTCCTTTTCCTGCGTAATGAAGAACAGGTTCCCTCCACACTGTATTCCATTCGCTCGCATGGCGACACGAATGAAGTAATGGAAGCATTGTTCAAACCCATTTACAAATGCCCGAAAGACGCCAATTACGACAAAGAGGAGAACGCCGGCGATGACGTAACCACATCTATATTATATGGCAATCGCAAAAGGCCATTCATTCGCTTCGATGCAGCCGAACAGATCTATAATGAAAAAGCCGGTCAGAGTACCGAAGCCATGAGCAACCTCGTTCGCTTTTGGGAAGAAGCCCGCCAGCTCATTTACAACGAATTCATACCCGAATCGGGCGACCTCATTTTCGTAAACAATCACCTGTGCGCCCATGGAAGAAATTCTTTCATAGCCGGTTACCGCAACGAGAACGGGCAAATGGTAAAATGCGAGCGCAGGCTTATGCTGCGAATGATGAGCAAAACAAGCCTTATCAATATCAGCTCGGTAACGCACACCGACGATCCCTACTTCATCATGGAAGAACATTATGGGAAGCTTTTTCAAAAAGATCCTTCACAACAATAACCAGGTACACCAATGGAAAAACAAACCTTGATCTCCATATACGCAACGGAGTTACCCGAAAATGAAACGGACGATACCCTGTACAACGACATCTTTCATGAAGGAACGGAAACCGGATATCGCCTTGCCATCAGGGCTGCGGCCGAACAGATCTCCGGATTTTTAAAGCACACAAAAAAACCCTTCAGTGGTATAAAACCGGCCACACTCCTGGCTGAATTTGAGAATATCAGTCTCGATACCCCTTTGCCCGATTATAAAAGCCTGTATGACGAGGTAAATGCGTTGTACATAAAACATGCAACCGCTTTTCATTTGCCGCAGTATATAGCGCATCTAAACTGCCCGGTAGTAATTCCCGCCCTGGCCGCCGAAGTGATCATCAGCGCCATCAATTCATCGCAGGACACCTACGATCAAAGCGCGGGCGGCACATTTATCGAACGCCGGCTTATCGACTGGACCGGCAAACAGATAGGCTATAATACCCAATGCGATGGCGTATTTACAGGGGGCGGCTCACAAAGCAATTTGATGGGGTTACTGCTGGCCCGTGATTACTATGCGCTCGCATACCTAAACCACAATATCAAGTTACAGGGACATCCCGCCAATGCACATAAGTTCAGAATTTTTGTGTCGGAAAAAGCGCATTTCAGCAATCAGAAAAATGCTTCGCTGATGGGGCTGGGCGAACAGGCCATCATAAAGGTTGGAACCGATGAGCGCTTCCGCCTCGATGCAGCGCAACTGGAGAAAGCGGTTCAGGAGGAAATAGAAAAAGGCAATATTCCCATTGCCATCGTAGCTACTGCCGGCACTACCGATTTCGGGAATATCGATCCGCTGGAAGATATCTCCCGCATTGCCAGGCAGCACAACATGTGGATGCATGTAGATGCCGCCTACGGTTGCGGGTTACTACTGTCAGATAAGTACCGGCATTTGATAAATGGTATCGAACTGGCCGATTCGGTAACGGTCGATTATCACAAATCATTCTTTCAACCGATCAGCAGCAGCGCCTTTCTCGTCAGGAATAAACTGCACCTCAATATCATTAAACATCACGCCGATTACCTGAACCCCAAAGAACAGGATTATGATGAGCTGCCGGCGCAGATCAACAAATCTATTACCCAAAGTACGCGCCGTTTCGATGCATTGAAACTATGGTTCACGCTGCGTTTAATGGGCAAACAAAAGCTGGGCCGATATACCGATACGATCATCGAAACAACCGAACAGGCCGCCTGTCTAATCGACAACTCGCATCATTTCGAACTGTTGAGCCATTCAGACCTCGGCGTGCTGGTATTCCGGTATATACCACAGCACACAGGCGGCATCGACATTTGCGCCATGAACCTGCACATTAAACAAACCATGTTCTTCAATGGCGAAGTACTGGTAGCCAGTACCAGGGTGAACGGACAGTTCTACCTGAAGTTCACCATCCTGAACCCCCTTACGACCATTCAACACATTCAACACATTCTAACAATCATAAAGAAGCATGGAAAAGATTTTGAGCAACGCAGCCACGCAACGGCAAACAGCTGAGCACATAAATTACACGGCGCTGATCAACAGTTACTGCCGCGAGTTCGGTAACTGGAGCCGGTATGAGGGCATTCCGAAATATGATGAGGTGCTGGCCGACTGGTTTCAACATACCGGGTACGCCAGGCATATTCGCATCGATCTTTCTACCATAGGTGCTGAAGTATATATCCCATTGCAGTATTATTCTGAAACCGGCATGCATGGTTTTTATTTCCCGGTGGCGGAAAGAGACCTGTCGGCCAATTGTATCACCGCCATCGATGCCACCCGTTTCCTCGGGCTGGTGACCCGATATGCAACAAGCATTTATCCCGATGCGGAAGCCGGCCGTACGGCTTACCTGATGCAGAACAGCATACATAACCTTGGCGTTTTCCTCGACAGGTTCGAAACAAACAAGCCTGGTATTTTCAACCCGCAACAAACATTCATTGAAGCAGAGCAATCCCTGCTACTGGGCCATAGCTTACACCCGCTAACCAAAACAAGAGAAGGTTTCAATACCGATGACCTGTTGCGTTACTCCCCAGAAACGCAGGCCCGGTTTCCATTACATTACTTTTTGATCCATCCTGAGTATGTAACGGAGAAAAACACGGAAGCCATCCTTCCCTGCGACAAACTGAAACAGGAATTGCTGGCAGGCGATGCCAGCCCTGCCATAAGATCGATGCTCAGGGAATACTATGATTATAAAGTAGTGCCGGCACATCCCTGGGAAGCACAATACCTGCTACAGCAAACCGCGGTACAGGAAATGATGGCGAAGGGTTTATTGCATAGCCTTGGAGAAACCGGCGTGCTATACGCCGCCACCTCCTCTGTTCGCACCGTGTACAATGAAGAAAGCGACTGGATGTACAAACTCTCTCTTCACGTAAAGATCACCAATTCATACCGGGTGAACTATCCGCATGAACTATATCGCGGTAACGAAGCAGCGCAACTGATGCAAACCGGCTGGGGCAAAGCATTGCAGCAACGGTTTCCCGGTGTGGAGTTCATTACCGATCCTGCTTATATTATGGTAAACTGGAACGGTGAAGTGATAGACGGGTTCACTACCAGCATTCGTAAGAATGTATTTAAGGGAAACAATGCACAAAAAAATGTATCGTTGATAGCTGCCCTGTGCCAGGACAGTATTGCCGGGCAAACTCCCCGCATTGTAAATATCATACATGAGGCGGCAAAATACCGGAACAGGCCGGTGACCGAAACTGCGCTCAACTGGTTTGCGCAATACCTGCAGGTTTGTGTAAAACCGCTGATCGGAATATTCAATGAATTTGGATTGGGCAGCGAATACCATCAGCAGAATTTGTTGCTTGAAATGGATAACCACCTGTTCCCCGCAAAAATATATTTCCGCGATAACCAGGGTTTCTTTTTCCGTGAAGGGAAAGTAGATGAATTGCTAAAGGCCATTCCCGGTTTCGGCAGTAACAGCCGTTCATTTATTCCCGAAGAACGTATGTACCGGTATTGGGACCACTATCTCATTTCAAATAATTTATTCGGCCTGGTAGGCGCAATGGGTAAATACCAGTTGGCCGATGAAGTGACGCTGTTGCGAATGGTGTATGAAGCACTGGCATCGTTGAAGGATACAGATACCACAGGTTTGGTAAACCATTTTATGACAAGCCATAAACTGAACACCAAAGGCAATTTGCTTACCAGTATCAATAACATGGATGAAGCCAGTGCGCCGCGCACCAACCCTGCGGTGTACCGGACTTTTTACAATCCATTGCACAAATATTTCTTTAGCAATACCCTCATCGATCCGGCTTCAAAGGAAATTTTCTATAACCGCCATTTCGAAAAAGAAAATGTAACGATCAGCCTGCGCCCGATCGACCTGGAACGTGATCTTGAAATGTTGCACGAGTGGTTCCATCGGGAGCATGCTATTAAGATCTGGCAAATGAACTGGCCCATTGGCAAACTCGAAACCTATTACCGCACATTACTTGCCGGTGATATGTTGTATGCCTATATCGGTGAAGCCAATGGCGAGCCCACCTGTTATTTCGAAGTATACTGGGCGGTTCGTGATCTGGTGGGTGAATACTACGATGTATTGCCCACCGATTATGGCACACACCAGTACATTGCCCCGGTTGATCCCAAAAAGAAATACGTATCGCCTTTCACCCAGTGTATAGTGGATTATGTATTTGCACAACCGCAGGTAGGTAAAATGGTGGGCGAAGGTTCGGTCGATTCGATGGCATCGCTTATGAATAAACTCCATGTGGGTTTCAAGGTAGAAAAGATCATTGAAATGCCACACAAAAAAGCCAACCTGAACTTTTGCTACCGCGAATGGTTCTGGGCCAAATTTCCCCAATACAGGCTGAACGCTTAAGGCTTAATGCTGAAGACTGCCTTCCGAACCGGTGTTCCTCGTGATAACGCTAAAAGCCGAAGGCATAACGCTACAGTCTATACCGGCGCTCCTTTCTTCTTTTCTGCACCTTCGCGAAGGTTCGGAATGAAAGACAGCTAAAAAGCTTTGCATTTAGCGTTCAGCCTTCAGGGTTTAGCAGTTATTTAAAAGAAAAAACATACTTGTAAAAGAAAAGGATAATTAAATGAAAACATATTCGCTAATTGGTATCGGTATCGGTCCGTTCAACCTCGGGCTTGCGGCATTGACAGAACCGCTGACAGATATGAGCACCCTGTTCTTCGATCAATCGGAATCGTTCGACTGGCACCCGGGGCTCATGTTGCCCAATGCCACGCTGCAGGTGCCCTTTATGGCCGACCTGGTTACCCTGGCCGACCCTACCAACAAATACACCTTCCTTAATTTTTGTAAACTAACGGAACGGATCTACCCGTTTTACATCAGGGAGAATTTCAATGTACTGCGGAAAGAATATAACTGCTATTGCCAGTGGGTGGCCACCCAACTGACCAATGTGCGCTTTGGCCATGAAGTTACCGGCATTGAATACGATAACAATTTGTATGCAGTAACCGTTCGCAGGGCGAAAAACAGCAAACCCGAAATTTATTATGCAGAACGGCTTGCGCTTGGCACCGGTACGCAACCTTATATGCCGGCCTTCATCGACCGCAGTCAAACGCCGAATGTGATCCATACTTCACAATACCTGACGCACAAAAAGAAACTGCTTGAAAGCAGTTCCGTGGCGGTCATCGGTTCCGGCCAAAGTGCGGCTGAAATATTCCAGGACCTGCTGCCATTTACCCAACAGGGCATGCAGGTAAACTGGTTTACCCGTTCGCCCCGTTTCTACCCCATGGAATATTCAAAACTCACGCTCGAGCTCACCTCTCCTGAGTATGTTGACTATTTCTACAACCTGCCGGAAGAAAAGAGAAAGAAATTGCTCATGAAACAAAACGCCTTGTACAAAGGCATCAACTACGACCTGATCAACGACATCTTTGATCAGTTGTATGAAATGAGTGTCGACAATGTACCGCTGCCGGTGAACATAAGATCGAACATGCGGCTGGAAAATATTACACCGGCAGAAGAAGGCGGAACAAATGAGCTGTTGTTCACCGAAACCGAACAGCAGGAGCCGTATAGGTGTAAGGCCGGTTTTGTTGTACTGGCAACCGGTTACAAATACAGGGAGCCGGCATTCTTAGCGGGAATTGCCAACCGCATCAACCGCCAGCCCGATGGATTGTTCAGGGTACAACGCGATTACACCATCGATGTGAACGGCGACGAGATCTTTGTACAGAACGCAGAACTGCACACCCATGGCTTTGTAACGCCCGACCTCGGTATGGGCGCGTACCGCAACGCACACATCATTAATAAGGTAAGCGGCCGCGAAGTATACCAGATCGAAAAACGGATCGCGTTTCAAACCTTTGGCGCCGAAAAAACAGAACAACTGGCGCCGGTATACAGCAACATCATTTAAACCAACCAGCAAACCATAAAAAATGAATGCACAATTACCAGCAGGCACCCGGCCGCTTGATAAAACCATATGGCAAAAAGTGAACAACCGGTTGCTGGCAAAAAGCATTGCTGAATTAATGCATGAACAGGTGGCGCAACCCGACATTGTTTCGGAAGATGATGACGGCAGAACGCATTTCCTGTTATCTACCGGCCAGTTGAATATTTATTACACCTTTGCCGGTTATAAACGCCAGCTCGATTACTGGCATATAGAAGCCAACAGCATCCTGCGGCACAACAATGGCAATACGGAAACTGCAGCAGATGCGCCGCTGTTTTTTGTAGACCTGCAAACCACATTCGGGATAAGTTCATTTACGCTGGCGCATTATGTAGAAGAGTTATTGCACACATTGTATGCAGACGCTTTTATACATACGCGCACCCGGTTAAAAGCCTGCGAACTGGCGGCTGCAGACTACCAAACGGTAGAACGCCAGATGGATGGCCATCCCTGGGTGATCGTAAATAAAAGCCGGTTGGGTTTCGATCATGAAGATTACAGCCATTATGCACCCGAAGCCGGTCAGCCGGTACAGTTGCAATGGATCGCCGCGCATAAAAGCCGCGCCGCCTTCCGCAGCCTCGACCATATTGAAGAATCAGCATTCTTTAAGCAGGAACTAGGTACAGTAATGATCGAAGCGTTTGAAAAAAAACTTACAGATCGTGGCGTGAATGCGGCCGATTATACCTTCATACCGGTACATCCCTGGCAATGGAACAATAAGCTGCTGGTGCAATACGCCGGCGACATTGCCAACAACCTACTGATCCCGATGGGCGCCGGGGACGATATGTATTCACCCCAGCAAAGTATCCGTACCTTTTACAATACCAGTAACCCCAACAGACATTATGTAAAAACAGCCATTTCCATTTTAAGCACGGGTAATATCCGGGGGCTTTCACCCAAACAAATGGCAATAGCGCCGCGCGTAACAACGTGGGTGATGAATATACTGCAACAGGATGTTTACCTGCAAAGCCTTGGCCTGGTATTATTGGGCGAAGTGGCAACCGTAAGTTATATACATCCATATTACCACTCCATTGTTGATCCGCCATATCAATACAGGGAATTCCTTGGGGTACTGTGGCGGGAAAGTGCCGGAAAATATCTTCAACCGGGCGAACGCATTATTACTATGGCCTCCCTGTTATATGTAGATAATGAAGGCAACTCCCTGGTGGGCGAACTGGCAAAACGATCAGGCCTTACCGTAAAAGTCTGGTTACAGGCCTACCTGAACGTTTACCTGAAACCGTTGCTGCAGATCTATTACCAGCATTCCCTTTGCGTAACACCGCACGGCGAGAACATCATTCTTGTTTTAAAGAACGATGTACCGGTGCGTATTATCATCAAAGATTTCGTTGATGACATTGTGCTCACTGAAGAAGCCAAAGAAAAACTGCCCATAGACCTTGCAGAGGGCATGATCGCGTCTTCCAACAGGGAGAATATTCCGCTGTTTATCCTGCTGGGCGTTTTTGACGCATTTTTCAGGTACCTGAGCAATGTACTGCACACGTACGACAAATATGATGAAAGCAGTTTCTGGCAACAGGTGTATGATGTTATTGTCGACTACCAGTTGGCCCACCCGGCATTGAGGCATAAGTTCGACAAATACAACCTGTTCACGCCCGAATTCAAACGCTTTTACATCAATAGCGTACGGCTGCTGGGGAATGCGTATGAAGAAAAGACCAGCTTTGCCATTCCGCGCAAAGGCGGCACCTTACAAAATCCGCTGGCGCCTATCAGGCAACAGGCGCTAAGCGAATCAATAAACGCACAGGCAGCTTTATGAAATTATACAAACAAAAAATAAAAGCGGCGCTCTCGTACAGTACTTACCTGTTCGAGCTGCTGAAACTGGCCGTTGCGGGCAAGGAGAAAAAGTTCACTACAGGAAGCATTAACCGCGCCATTGTATTACTGGCCGTGCCAATGGTGCTGGAACTGGTGATGGAATCATTATTCGTATGCGCCAACCTGTTTTTTGTAAGCAGGTTGGGCGCCAGCGCCATCTCGATTGCCGGCACCACCGAATCGATCGTCACGTTTTCATATTCGGTTGCCATCGGGTTAAGCGTTTCCGCTTCTTCCATCATTTCGCGAAGGGTTGGGGAGAAAAAACCCAAAACAGCAGGGCTTACCGCCATGCAGGTGATCTATACCGGTTTGGCCGTTTCATTGCTCATCAGTACTATCACCAGCGTATTCTATCGCGAAATTTTGCAATGGATGGGTTTATCATCCGCCCTTATTAATGAAGGCGCCCTGTTTTGCCGGCTCATGTTTGGCAGCACGTTATTCCTGCTGCTGCGTATTGCGATCAACGGTATCTTCAGGGGATCGGGTGATGCAGCCCTCGCTATGCGAACACTCTGGTTATCGAACGGTATCAATATTGTGCTATGCCCCATTCTCATTTTTGGCTGGGGCCCCGTGCCTGCGATGGGTTTAACCGGTGCAGCACTGGCAACAGCTGGCGCCCGCATAGCAGGCGTAGTGTATCAATCGTGGTACCTGTTGCGCGGCAAAACCATTATTACCATTGGCAAAGCGCAGTTACTTTTTGTTCCGGCTATCATTGGCAAAATTGTAAAACAGGCAGCCGGCGGCACCTTACAATATATGATCCCCGCCTCCAGCTGGATGTTTATGATAAAGATCGTTTCGCACTTTGGCCCCAATGCGCTGGCGGGGTATATTATTGCACAGCGGGTTGCCTCGGTAGCAACCATGCCTGCCTGGGGCATTGGCAATGCAGCCGGGGTATTGACCGGACAAAACCTCGGGGCAAAACAACCTGAACGTGCCGTGCAAACCGTTTGGAAAGCAGGTACTGTAAACATGTGTTTTCTGATACTGGTAGCCGGGTTCTGGTTCTTTGCCGCAAAACCGGTCGTAAGCCTTTTTTCCGATGTACCCGAAGTGATCAGCTACAGCATCATGTACATTCAGTTTATTTCAATGGCATACATACTGCTCGGTTATACCATGGTGATCTCAAGATCGCTGAATGCAGCCGGCGATATAAAACAGGTTTCACTACTGTATATCCTGATGTTTTACATTACGCAACTGCCATTGGCCTGGCTGCTGGGCGTTGTGTTTAACTGGGGACCAAAAGGTATTTTCATTGCCATTCTTGTTTCAGAACTGGTACTGGCCATAGCCTGCATTACCGTTTTCAAAAAAGGAAAATGGAAAACGATCAAAGTATGAAGGTTACCGGGTACCAGTTACCGGGTAAAAAATGCTGAGTTCCCGTTTACTTTTAAAACGACCGGAATTCAAGACCTGGCAACCGGAAAACCGGCAACTATAAAATTCGATTAAAGGGAAGAAATACAATTAACAACAAACCAATAACAATAACAATGCACACACAACAAAATTTACAGGAAGTGATAGCCAAAGCATTTGGCATTGCCCCAACCGACATTACCGACGAACTGGAATACCAGGGCATCCCTGAATGGGATTCCGTATCGCACCTGGTACTGGTTACCGAACTGGAAACTGCTTACGGCATCACCATCGAAATGGAAGATGTACTGACCATGGGCAGTGTGGCCAAAGTGAAGGAACTGCTGAAAAAGTACAATGTGATAATGTGATAATGAAAGGCAATAATCATTTACCAATACCATTCACCATGTCATTATACGATCTTATTAATAAGAATCAGGATCTTTTCTTTATAGATGCGCAAACGGGTCATGCCGTTTCTGTAAAAACAATGCACCAATCCCTGCAAATCGACAATACGCAGGGACTGGTGTTTATTTACAACGATAACCTGATCGGTTCCATTGAAGTGCTGCTGAATTTCCTGAACAGCAAATTCACCGTTGTGCTGCTCGGCGCGCAGTTGCATCCTTCTTTCAAACAAAACCTGGAAGAACTGTACACGCCCTATTACATTTACGACCCGGGGCGTAAAACCATTGAAGGATATAAAAGTACCCAGGTTTCGGCTTCCATTCGTTTATTAAAAAGAAAGGAAACGCCGGCTTACTCTATTCACTCCAACATAAAAATGCTGTTGAGCACCTCAGGAACTACAGGCTCACCGAAGTTTGTCAAGTTATCGGACGGGAACTTAGTGCATAATGCCTATTCCATTCTCGACTATATGCCTGTCAAAAAAGATGATGTAGTGCCGTTGAATGTGCCCATTATTTTTGTATACGGCCTGTCGATCTTCACCACCAATTGTATGGCGGCAGGCAGTATTGTATGCACCAATAACGACATACTGCAACCTGCCTTCTGGACCGACTTTTCGAAATACAATTGCAGCACCATCGGCGGTGTACCATACGTGTATGAAATGTTGCACCGCATCGGGTTCTTTAAAAAGGATCATCCCTCTTTGCGCTACATGACCCAAACCGGCGGCATCCTCAACCAGGCATTACGCACCGAGATCGCCCGGTATATTTCCACTTACGGTAAACAATTTTTTGCGCAATACGGACAAACAGAAGCCGCGGGCCGTATGGCATATCTTCCGCAACAGGATCTTTTGGAGAAAGCAGCTTCTATTGGCAGGCCCATTAAAAACGGCCGGTTCGAGATCGACGATGAAACCAGCGAGCTTATTTATTATGGTCCCAATGTGTTTGGCGGTTATGCCAATGGCCCCGGCGATCTCGGCACCTGGCATGAAACCAACAAACTTTACACCGGTGATGTAGCGCGGGTAGATGACGACGGTTATTATTATATAACCGGAAGAATCAAACGCATTATAAAATTGTTTGGCACCCGCCTGAACCTCGATGAAGTAGAACTGATCCTGAAGAACGCGCTGGGCGGACAAACAGTTGTATGCACCGGCATCAATGACAAATACCTGCGGGTATCTCACGTAAACGATCAGTTGGAAGAAAGCGTGATCAAACTGGTATTGAAAGAAAAGCTGCAGATCCATCCGGCATCTGTACAGGTAAAATACATACCCTGTATGCCGCTTACGCCCAATGGAAAGATCGATTATCCGGCTGTTATGAGCGTTGCCTGATTATATTAATCAACAATAAATACACCCATCTGATTGTGAACTCAATCAGATGGGTTTTATACTTTTAGAAATATTTTTTAAACTGATATAAAATCGCAAATTAGTATTCCCAACCCTGTTCAGCATGCGATCTTTAAATCAATTCTTATCGGCATTAATCGCCAATTATTACCAAAGTTGCTGGTGTATTTTCTCCACAAAACCCGTTGATCAAAAAAAACACTCCCGATCATATCAGCACTTTAATTAAGAATGCAGATGACTGCGACAAACGTGACCGTGAGGAACGGCAGAATGAACGGAATTATAATTTCAAGATCATGGCAACCGTTTTATTCACCTCGGTACGGTTTACCGAAACCATTTCACCTGTTGTGTTACAGAAGATCGCGAACTGGTTGAAAACGATTGAATAGTTGCTTAACGCGGAACGCCTGACGCAAAAACCATGTTATCTGGTTACGCATCAGGCATTCCGCGTTTGGCGTCAGGCGTTTGGCATACTGCGTTTAGTGCCGCACCATAAACCGGATGGTTTGTTTTTTCCCGTCATCTCCTATTCCATGCAACGTATACACGCCATTTGCCATTCCGGCCAGCGAAACATCGATATCATTCACACCCGATATTAAAGAAGTGGTGAACTGTTTAACCTTTTTACCGACTGCATCCAACACGGTCCAGCTTATTTTCATTGTTCGCGGCGTGCTTATCCGCAGTTTGGCGCTGCTTCCGGTAACCAGTGTCGGCATCAGTTTCACATTGAACTCAACTACGGCTGCTTTCAGCATACCCTGGTTGGTTAGTACGATATTGCCCAACCCGGTTGTTGATAAAGTTACCAGTCTGGCAGCCGGTGTACCGGCAGGTGTTACACCGCCTTGTGGTGATATCAGCGCCCAGGTGGCTCCATTGTAAACGCCTGCATCCATAACAGCTGTTGGCACACATGCAGGATTTGCATCGGCATCTGCATATTGCAGCGTAATATCCACAGGCGCTGCGGGAATAACGGTTGTCGTTACGTTCCAGGTACGGTTGATGGCTTTGTTGTCATCGATCACGCTGGCGATCAGCCCGGCTTTTACCCTTACTACATAGGTCATTCCCTGGCCGTTGCCAATGATAACCGGGTTATAGTTGCCGGCTGCATGTGCCACCGGAACAGTAACCGTATTGTCAACATACACAGCAATGGCAGAGCCGTTTCCATTTGTAATGATATGGCTGCCCAAACTTCCACCGGTAACTTTTCGCAACGAGAGATCGTAAGCGCCAAGTGTAATATTACCGTTTGTTAAAGTAAGCATATTACCTGCATACATGTTACCATCCAGTGTAACGCCGCCCGCACCGTCCATGATCACCTCACCTACCGTCATGGCTGCTACCTGCTGGCTGGTTGCGCCCCGGAAGGCTATGGTACCTGCATTGGCAATGAATGTACCGTTGTTTGCAAAATTGCCATACAGGTTCAATGTGCCGTTTGGATCTATATTCAACGTAGCTCCGGCGCCGATAGTAACGTTATTGGCACTGGCTGCAGCGCTGATCACCGGACTAAATGGCGTTCCGGCATTGATGGTCACATTTGTGGTTGATACCGGTACACCACCACACCAGTTGGCTGCCGTGTTCCAGTCACTGCTCACCTGCCCCACCCAGCTATTGGATGATTGAACAGATAAAGTAGCCACACCGGATACTACAATACCGCAGGGATTGGTGATCACCACATCGTACTGGCCGGCATCTGTTACTACAGCATTTGAAATAGAATAAGTATCGTTGGTAGCGTTGGTGATGTTCACGCCATTTTTTCTCCATTGATAAGTAAGCCCCGAACCGGTTGCACCAATGCTGAATGCAACCGGGCTGCCCATACATACACCCTGGTTTTGCGGCTGGGTAACAATGGCAATTCTGTCATTTACCCTGGCCTCAACCGGCGTACGCGCAGTTGAACAGGTACCCGCGGCAGCCATTACATAATACGTGGTGGTATCTGTGATCACAGGCGTGGTAAAGGATGAACCAACTCCTACGGGAGTAGTTGAAGTTGCATCGGCATACCAGTACAGCGTTGAACCTGCCGAACCTGTTGCCTGCAGATTTACCATACCCGGGTTACAACGGGCGCCTGGTGTTGTGCCGGTGACGGCCGGACTGTTTATGATCACTTTAACGGCCGGTGTGTACAAAGTATCGGCTACACAGGCAGCCGCAAGGCGATAATACAAAGTTTGCGTTGCTGCAGGTGTCGTAAATGGCGTTGTGGTCGCGTTGGCGATATTCGAATACGTAGCGGAGTCGGTACTTTGCTGCCATTGAATATCAGAGAACCCATTGCCACCGGTCATGGTCAGTACAGGCGCCCCGTTAAAGCAATAGCTGGTTTGTGATGCGCTGATGGCGCCCAACACCAGTGCAACACGGGTACGGGTAACTGTTGACATAGCGTCGTTCGAGACTTTCACATCGCCGGTTACGGTTGTTTTAGCGTCGAAAATATAAGTACCTGCGGCGCTCATATTCACCGAGTCGGTAGTACCGTTCAGTTCAACATCCATCGTAGCGCCTCCTGCCAGCGTACCTGTATTTATGGTGGTATTGACAGTTGCGGTAGTTGCGCCAGTAACGTTTACGGTAAGGGTAACCGGGTTGGCGGCAAAGTCGATGGCCACAGAACTGTTATTTCTCACTTTGATCGTCACGGCTTCTTTTCCATAACATCCTTTGCCGGTTATAGGAGACTCCAATGAAACCGCCTGCATATCGATGCCATTCGATTGCGTGAACTCATCGGCGCCCACATCAGGCGTCAGCGGGTCCCTTATTTCGCCCTCGATATCATCTGTTACCAGTATAACCGGGTCTCCGGCGCCATTCGCCGGTGAGAAAACCGAAGTGGTGATATGCAGATCTACCGTAGCGGAAGGGCCGGTTGCATCTACGAACAATGGGTCGGCTGCCTGGCTGGTGGTATCACCCCCGATATTCCAGCCGCTGGTGTAAGCGGTAGCAAACACGATACCTGCTGTATTGGTGGAAACGAAATTACCCCCGGTTCCGCCATAGCCATAAATATTATGTTCGAAGGAGAAGCCGGCCAAACCATTTACCCAAATGGCATTGTGCACACCACCCGTTGTAGCGTTCGACCGGTCATTGATAAAGATGTTATTCCGTACATTATCGCTTCCTGTCACGGTTTCTTTACGAATGGCAGAAGTGTTCCTTGCCGTGGTTCCCACACCGGTTCCGCCAATGTAAACACTATTGTAAAGAATATTGCTGTTAAGCCCGGAGCCTTTCATGATACCATCGATGCGTATTGCATTGGTAAATGAAGTACCGTCGGGGCGTATCCCCAGGCGCACCATATTATTATAAATGTCAGCTTTACCCTGGTTAAGTTCTATACCCCGCATGTTGGCATTGGTATTGGCTGTAGTAACATCAAAGCTGTGCACCGTATTTTTTGAAATGGTATTGGTAATGGCATCTGAATTATTACCCCAGAAAAAGATACCTTCAATATATACCCCGGCAGTGGCCGCACCTGAAACCAGGCTGTGAACGGTATTGCCCGACACCGTTACCGGGTTGGCGGTAGTAGACCCCATATAAATACCCAGCACTGCCGAACTGCCGCTGCCAAACGCATAACCGGAAGCGCTATACAGATTGCGCACGGTATTACCCGAAACGGTTGAAACAATAGATGCCGCCGATCCGATATTGATACCGGCTGTTTGACAACCATTGAGCGTTGAAGTAGAATTATTGGTGAGGTTGGCAATGGTATTGTTCGTAATGGCGAACGTACCTGCGCCTGAAGGAATATTGATACCTCTTACATATATGCTGTTAGTTGTGCTTACTGCATTTATGCTGTTGGCAGTGGTTAAACTACCTATCAGGTTGCCATCGATATTCACCGTTCCCGGCTGGTTATCGTAGATACCCGAGAAATTATTACCGGCATTGGAAAGTGTGATACCGCCGGCTACGTTCTGCCGCAGGTTGATCACCGAATTGGCGCCGCCCCCGTTCGAGATAAAATAGGGAATGGTATGAGAACCGCTTCCGGCCGCGATAGTGATGGCGCCGGTTCCGGTAGCCGAACCAACGATATTTCCGGTAACCGTTCCGATGTTCACGTTACCGTTTGAACCGGTAACCGCTACCCCATGGAAAACATCATTTGCCGTGGTAACCGTACTGGTTATAGCGATATTGGTTATAGTATTTCCCTGTATTGAACTTGGCATTACGGGGAAGCCATCGGCCACCTCGAGGCGAATACCATCGAAATAGTTGGCAAACGAGGTTAAAGTATATGGCGTACCGGCGCAGGCTGGTTCAGAACCGCCAATGTAATTATCAGTAATGGTAAATCCATTGCCTGTGCTGCCGGCGTTGCGGTTAGATGAAATCCAGATAGCGCGGTTAAATCCTGCTGTTGTATAGGTACGCGTTGCGGTCTGGAAGAAACTGTTACCGATGATCGCCCAGCCACTCACCCCCTGAGTCAGTTCTATACCGGCTGAATTATTATTTGCCAGGAAGAAATCATAGATATTACAATTGGAGATCGTGTCATTGTCATTGAAGTTGCTGTTCGCCCCGGTATTATTGGCGCCCAGTGCATATACTCCTATCGATGGAATGGAAACACCGGTACCGCTCGAGTGAATATTACAATGATCGATCGTATTATTATCGTTACCGTTTGCACCATTGTTCCCGAAGAAAACAACCCCGGCCATAGTAGCGGGTTGCGTACCGCCGATAGCGTTCATCCCCTGCAGATCGCAATATTTTACATTATTGCGGGCGGCCTGGTTATCAAAACGGATCGCCGATCCGATAGCGCTGGTATTTACGATGTTCAGATTGGTTGTATTCAAACTGCCGGCAGCTGTAACGGTGATGCCTGCTCCAACCCCACCCGGTCTGCCATCGATGGTAACATAGGTACCACCGCTGAAATCGATCGTTGGCACAGGCAGTGAGGTAGTGATCACCAGGCCATTTGCGTTGGCAGCCGGCCTGATAAGCACGGTATTGGCCGGACTAAAACATGCATTGGAGCCAATAGTGATCGGGAACGTTTCACCGGTGCTTACATAATTGCTTTGCAGCTCCAGCGTAACCGAACCGCTGATACCGCCATTTAAGGAAGCCAGGGCTGCAGTCAGCGTGGGATAATCAGCGCCGGGCCCAACAGTGATCAGGCCGCCTGGTCCGCTACAACCATTGGTGGTTTTTGAAGCGGTGATGCCGGTGCTGTATTTCATTGCACTTACACAGGCATTATTATACGCGTATACATAATAATCATACGTTGTGCTGGCCAGCAAACCGGTATTGGCAAAACTCAAAGAAGCGCCGGAAGCAACTACGGTTCCGGTTCCCAGTAAACTTCCTACAGGATAGGCAATGCCATCTACAGGAGTTACCGGTGTGGCGCCGGCCGGGTAACGTACAATTAAATATCCGTTGGCGCCACCGGCAGAAGCGGTGAACGCACCATCTATCTGGGTAGCAGAAATAGTGGTGAGCACCAGTGCAGAGGGCGCATTGGGCGTTGTACAGGTTGCAGCGGCTGCCACAAAAACACCGGCATCGGCACCGATATCTACCGGTGTTAACCCGCTGCGGGTGTCGTTGTCGTAATCGTCAGTTATTGACGCTATGGCCGTACCCGTACCCTCGGCCACTGAAGCGCCGCTGGTATTGATATGCAGATTTACGGCCTGCAGGTTGCCATTGGGGTCAATGAAATTCGGATCACCGGTCACACTGTTCACATCGCCGCTGATCCAGCCGCCAATGGGTCCGCCGCCATTGATGTAATTACTGATCTCCACAGTTCCGCCATACGCGAACTTACCGCCTGTACCGCTGTACTGGTAAACGTTATAATCAACGGTTGCCCCTGTATTGGCGCCGGCGAAATAAATGCTGTAATGTTTGCCGCCGCCGGTTGCGTTCGAACGGTTATTGGCAAAGATATTGTCGCGGATGTCATAGGTGCCTGAAGAAGTATTGCGGGTAAACGCGTATGAGTTCGACGCGTTGGAACCCACACCGGCGCCGCCAATATACACGCTGTTATGGTAAAAACTATTGGCCGCTGTTGTATTGGCAGCGATCCCATTTATTGTGAGCGCCGTGGTGAGTGAAGTACCGTCAGGTTTTACCCCCAGGCGGATCATATTGTTGCTGTAAACACCCGTGCCGCTATTGATATGGATACCCGTGAATATAGCGCTGGTATTCGTGGCGCCCGCATCAAAACTATGAATGAAGTTTTTAGCGATCGTATTGGTTACAGCGGTTGTACCGCTTACATACAAACCGGTTACATTCACCGCAACCACTGCAGCCGTCGTAGACACCAGCGAATCGACAACGTTGCCGGTTATCACACTGCCTGCCGCATTCGTACTGGCGCAGTGAATACCAATTATGGCGCTTCCGGTGCCCGTAGCCGTGCTTTGTGTGGCATTGGCCAGCCTGGCAACGATATTATTGGTTATACCGCCGCTTATGTTGGCTGTTGTAGAAGCGATATTGATACCGATCACCTGCGAAGCGGCAGTGCCTGTAGTGGCATAGTTGCTGGTAAGGTTCCTGATGGTATTACCCGCTATGGTGAGCACCGATGCACCGGATGGTACATGAATACCATTTATGTACCTGCCGGTAGTGGTACCGGTATTGGATGCCGTAATATTGGTGATGGTATTATTGCTGAAATTCGCCGTTATAGCGGTATTGGTGTAAATACCGGAAAAGTAATTACCAACCGCGGTCAGTAATACGTTGCCAATGGTATTATTCCTGATGTTTGCATTGTACGTACCGGTTACATAGATCATATGACTGGCAATGGAACCGGTAGCGTTGATGGTTATACCGCCATCGGCATGCCCGTTTACGCCGGTAGCAGACCCGATGGTATTTCCGGTGAAATTGCCCACCTCTACGTTACCTCTGCCGTTTACGAGGGCAATCGCATGCATGGCATCGGTGCTGGTGGTAGCGGTACTGGTTGAAAGATTGATATTCGTTATAAGGTTGCCCTGTATGGAAGTGGACGCCTGCGGTGTGGCCGCATCAGCTACTTCTACCCGTATACCTTCAAAATAACCGGTTGTTCCGCCGGCCAGCGTATAAGGCGTACCACCGCAACCAGGCGCACTGCCGCCAATAAAGTTTGAAATAACGATAAACCCGTTACCTATTTCTCCCGCCGAAGAGGTGCGGAAAGGCACCAGCCACATGGCGCGGTGAAATGAATTGGCTGTAGTAACAGTTATAGCTTCGGTCTGGAAAAAACTGTTGGCAGCGATCGTCCAGCTGGTATTCCCCAGGTTCAACTCCAAGCCAACCGAGTTGGCGGCGTTGAAATAATCGTAAATATTACAACCGATCACGGCATTGTAATCATTGAACTGTGGTGCGTAAGCGGCAATGGCGCTCGAATTGTCGTACCCCAGCGAATAAATACCGATAGAAGGTTTTACAGCGCCGGTACCGGTGGAGTGAATATTACAATGATCGAATGTATTGTTATCGTTTCCACCGGCGCCCATGTTCCCTAAATAAACCACGCCCGATAATGCACTCGGCTGGTTGGCGCCATTTGTGTTCTGCCCCTGCAGATCGCAATATTTTATTGTATTGTTGGAAGCACCATTGTCGAGCCTGATAGCAGTGCCCGTTGCACTGGTGTTGGTGATATTCAAATTAATGGTATTGAGATTACCGGCAGCTGTAACCGCTATCGTTGTGCCAACGCCGCCGGGACGGCCGTCGATGGTCACATACTTTGCGCCGTTAAGATCAATGGTTGGCCCCGTATTGGAGCCGGCAATTACCAGTCCGTTTGCGCCTGCTTCGGGACGAATGGTTAGCGTACGCGACGCATTGAAACAGGCATTGGAGGCAATTACGATGGGAAATGTTTCACCGCTGCTGGTATAGGTGCTTTGCAGTTCAAGCGTCACAGAGCCGCTTACGCCACCTGACAATGCTGCCAGTGCTGCGGTCAATGTAGGATAGGTGCCTGTTGGCCCTACAGGTATTACACCAGCGGGACCGGTACAGGTATTGGTTGATTGAGTTCCCGTAAGCGGCGCAGCCGTATTGTAAACCGGGCCGATACAGTTGGTATTATTATAACCATATACATAAAAATCATAGGCTGTGCCGCCGGTTAAACCGCCGGCAGTAAAAGTAGTGGCCGTTCCTGTTTGCACTACCATACCTGTTCCTAAAGCGGTTCCTGCGGTATAAGTAGTACCATGAACGGGATCAACCGGCGTAGCGCCGGCCGGATAGCGTACAACAATATACGCATCGGAAGCAGGAGCTGCGGCGGTGAATGAGCCTGTTATCTGACTGGTGGACGAAGCATTCAGGACAAGTGCTGTAGGCTGTGCAGCAGGGGCCACACAGGCATTCATCATACTTACCGCCATCAAATGCGTGATACCGCGGAAACTGGTACGGGTAAATGTCAATGAAGTAATATTCTTTGCATAGTTAGCGCCGCTGACTGCCAGCGCCACCTGATAGATGCGTGGATTGCTGGCGCCGCCGGCATTGTCGAGCACCTGACCGGTGCCGTTAACCCGGCCTATCCCCTGAATGGCAAAACCGGCGCCATTGTACCAGTCGGGCACATTCAACCCTGTAATGGTTTGGGTAGAACCGTCGGAGAAATTAAGCGTAGCGTTTATCGTGGCATTGGAGCCACCCGATGTAACCAGCAAATAAACAATACCGGCAGTACGGGGCGATGCGAGGGTCAGGGTTCCGGTTTCGTTGATGGTATCCAAACGCAGCGAGTTATTGCCTGTAGCGTCTGCCATTTGAAAGGTCACCAATGCCGAAGCCGCACTGGTTATAAAACCGGAACTGGGCAGGTACCTCGTGGGCGTTCCGAAAGCGGTAAAACTCTGGTTAAGGAAATAATAACCGCCACTGTCGACATCGGCGGTAACCGAACCGGCAAACGCAGGGCCATCGGCTATTACATCGGCGTTGAAGCCGCTCACAGTAACCGGTGTAACCGTTTGCGCCGAACCGGCAAATGATAACAGCATCAACAGGATGCCGGCAAAAAAAGTTTGTAACCCCGCATGAACCTTCCGGATCACTGACGCAGAATTTCTCATATTACAGTATTGTGAAATGGTAAATCAATAAGCAATAGGCAGTAGACAAGAGACAAGAGGAATTCGCGATTAAAAGGAAGCATGCATATTGGCAATCCTTGCCAATTGCAATTTGCCAATTGTCAATTGTTTAAAGAAGGGGCCGCCCCAAAAGAGGCAACCCGATTTACATTTTATGAAACAATCGGGAAGTTATTCCCGATTGTTACAGTTCGGGGAAAGACTAGTCTTTCAACCCGAGATATTCTTTCACCTGGGCGTAATCGTTCCAGTTTACACCAGAACGGGCAGCCATACCACCAGGAATGATGACATAACGGTATTGCCATACCGGAATATTGGGATCATTGGTTGAAGGACGGGTACCTACATTATAGGTAGACTCGATATAAATATTACCGGCCTGAATAACCGGAAATACAAACAGGTCCTTCGCCCCGAAGATCAAACCATTATCTGCATATGGCAATGCCACAATAGAAGGGGCGGTAGAAGTGTTTATGTTCCAGTAAACTTTAACCTCGCCTTTTTCT
This sequence comes from Niastella populi, assembly GCF_002078015.1. Taxonomy (GTDB): domain Bacteria; phylum Bacteroidota; class Bacteroidia; order Chitinophagales; family Chitinophagaceae; genus Niastella; species Niastella populi. The sequence continues at coordinate 402,717 of NZ_LWBP01000199.1, forward strand.
ATAATACTGTCAACGATCTTCGGCGCATCGATAGCCGCTTCAAAAAATGTATCCACGGCATTGAAAGTAACGTTAAGCCATTCAGAATAAATAACATTGGCGCTTCCTGGTTTTCCGGTTGAACCGGTAGCTCCGGTTGCACCGGTATCACCTTTATCGCCTTTTTCACCGGCCGGCCCGGCATCGCCTTTTTTACAGGCCGTGAATAATAATGCAGCAGATACCACTAAAACAGAAGCGCTCCTCAGGAACATGTGTTTCATAATTGAGTTTTTAATATTAAAACAGTTTATGGTTTAGGTTTATCGTTTACGTCTTTTTATTCTGCCTTCTGTATTTCCATTGTATTCAACTTCAACATTCTACATTGGAAATTCATTATTCGATATTTGTATTCTTTTTTCCTCGTCAACAAGTCAACCCGTCAACTCTTCGCTCCCTTTCCTTTGTATTCAACTTCAACATTCTACATTGGAAATTCATTATTCGATATTTTGTACTTCTACCGAATCACCGCAACCCAGCCGCTGTAATTCCGGCTCACGGTTTTAATTACATAGTAGAAGGTACCTACCGGAACCTGTTTCCCTTTCCAGGAGCCATCCCATGGATTGCTGTACCCATGGCTGTTATACACCTGCTGGCCATAACGGTTAAAGATCTCTACCGAACAGTTGGCAACATTGCGCAAACCGGCTATTTCCCACGTATCGTTGGTACCATCGCCGTTTGGACTAAACACATTTGGAATGATCAACACTTTATCGGGCAGTACCATCATGAACTGACGCACCGCCGTGTCCTCACAGCCGATATCATTATAGGCATGCAGGGTAACCGTGTAATTGCCGGGATACTGGTACTGGTGCGATGCGTTCGTGATCGTTGAATTGCCGCCATCGCCAAAGTCCCATTTATAGGTAACTGCGCCGGTTGAGCTGTTAGAGAAACTAAAATTCGCTTCATGAAGTTCCAGTGGCACATTCTCTGCCGGGTTGGTTGAGAACGCAGCCGTTGGATATGTTTTTACATTTATAAGGTTCGTACGTACCAGCGTGTCGCTGCATTTTCCCTGGGAAGTGGCAATAAGCATTACGGTATAAAAACCCGTATTGTTATAGGTGTAGGATGAGTTGAAGCCGCTGTAGGAATAACCGGCGCCATCTCCGAAATCCCATCGCCACGAATCGCTGTTTTGTGATTTGTTATTATAAGTAACCGAAAAAGGCACACAACCAGCCGGTGAACCGGGATCAAAATCAGCCACCGGTTTAGGTAATACGGTGATCAGCACCGAAGGTGCATTAGACATACAGGCGCCATCATTTACAGAAAGACTGATGATGCCGGTTTTGTCGTATTTGACAGTATACGGCCCGAAGCCGCTGCCCGACTGCACCGTTCCCCCACCCCAGTTCCATGTTGCGGTGGCGCCACCGGGGCCACTGCCGGTATAGGTAGCGGTAATGGTTGAACCACTGCAGACCGATGCCTCGTTTACGGTAAAGGAAGCGGTAACCGGCGGAGAAATAACAACCGGATTTGTTGTTACCGTCGACACACAACCGTTCTCCGTTACCTGCAATTGCAGGTTATAGCTTGCAGCACTATTGAATAAGATCGTATGGGGCCCCTGTCCGCTCCCGCTTTGCACCGTAGCCCCGGCAAAGCCAAACCAGTTGTACGTTGCCGTACCGGTTGCATTGCCGGTATAGGTAACCGTTTGGGTAATTCCCAAACAGGTATTGGCAGGTGTAACTGTAAAAGTTGAAGAAGGCGCCGTATTCACTGTTACCGGAACCGTGGCTGAAACGGCGCAACCGTTATTATCCGTTCCACTTACGGTATAAGTTGCGGTAGCAGCCGGCGTAACCGACACGCTGCTTCCGGTTACATTACCGGGATTCCAGGTATAGGCAGCCACCGTACCACCAGAGGCGCTTACCGATAAGTTTACCGGGTCACCCGCACACACTGCGGCCGGGTTCGCGGTTGCCGTTAACATGGCCACCGGCGGCGAAGTCACCGTACCTGAATAATTTACCGTGCAATTGTCAGCCTCTGTGATAGTACATGAATATGCTCCCGCCGCAAGGTTAGTGGCTGTAGCCGTTGTTTGTACGGGCGTTGTGTTCCATGCATAGGTATAGGGGCCCGTTCCGCCCGTTACCGTTAAGCCAATGCTCCCATTGGCATTGGCACAGGTAGCCTGTGTTATAGCAGGCGTAACTACCGGCGGTGTATAGCCAACACCTGCCAGTGCCAGCGCCACCAGTCGTGAAGGCGCGGTTGTGCCCGACAAAAAACTGATCGTAATCGATTGCAGCGTTTTTTTCTTATCGGCGCAGCTCAGGGGAATATCTACCTGGTAGAACCGCGGATTATTGGTTGACACCCCATCTGTAACATAAGGCGGCGCATTTAACCGGGCTGTTCTTCCATAACCGGAATAAACAAAACCTGTTCCGCCAAACCAGTCGAAGATGGTAGGGTTGCCATAATTGTAAGTAGTGCCGTCTGTAAAGTTCAACACTATGTTTATCGTACTGTTCCCTTCGGTTGAGAACAACAACAGGTTCACTACCGAAAAGCTGGCCGGCGTTGCCAGGGTTAAATTGCCCCAGACCATGGTATTGGGTTGCGAACCGCCCGAAGAAAGATACAATACGTTATTACCGGTATACGGTTGCAATTGCCAGGTTTTGGTACCTGAAACAATAGTTCCATTGGTAGGTAACCCGCCGCCCAAACCGTTGATGGCCGCAAAAATGGTCGAGTACATGATATTACTCGAAAGATCAAGCGACGTGCTGGTTACAGTAGTGGCGTCTATACCCGATTCAGCGATCGCATCCTGGTTGAATCCGCTAACGGCAATAGGAGCATACGTTTGCGCAAGGGAACCGGTTGCAATAACCAACCCACCAATCAACAGGCCGATATGTAATCCGATCTTAATCATTGTCTTTTGTTTGAATACGATTAAGGCTTAAGGCTGTGTTCGCTTCGGGCTTTAGGGTTTAGGCTTTGAGCTTTTGGATTTGGACTTTTGGCTTTGAGCTTTTGGCTTTTGGCTTCTTAATGCAACAGGTTCACAGCCCCCTTCCTGACGCTTTCTGTGCCATTGGCCAGCCTTATTTTGAATACATAGAAGTAAACACCCATGGGTTGTAACTTTCCTTTGTGTTTACCATCCCAGCCTCTGGTGTAATCGCTTCCTTCGAAGATCAGCTCACCCCACTGGTTGAACACTTTCATATTGATACCGGCAATGGCAGTTCCATATGCGCGGAAGAATTCGTTCCGGCCGTCGTTGTTCGGACTAAATGAGTTCGGGATAAACACTGCATCGGTAAGCGTTATACCGGTAGCCATACCAATGGCGCTGTTGATACAGGTCTCCACCCCGAGCGCTATAACACTGATGGTCATTTTTTCAACAGGCTGCAGGTTCACGATGTTATGCGTAGTACCAAGACTACCCGATGTGGGCGTGATGTAAGGGCTGCCGTTGACCGACACGATATAACCCGTAGCGCCGGGAACAGGTTGCCAGCTGAAGTTGACGGTGCTGCTGGTTACGGCAGCCACCGTTACCACCGGCGTTGCCAGCGGTCCGTTTATATTTACCTGTTTGCTGGTTGTGGTGGTACAACCGTTCAGGGTCACCTGCAGTTGTATGGTATACATACCGCCTGTGCCGAATACAATGCCGTAAGGCCCGGCCCCGCTGCCATACTGAACCGAAGCGCCTGCGAACCCATTCCAGTTGTAGGTAGCTGTAGCATCTCCATTACCGGTATAGGTAACCGTTTGCGGTGTATTCGGACAAACCGGATCGGGGCTTACCGTGAAAGCAGCCGTAGCAGCCGGGTTAACGGTAATTTCAACTGTATCGGAGGAAGCGCAGCCATACTGGTCTTCTGCGTCAACATAATATTTGGTGGTAGTACCGGGCGTAACAACAATAGCAGATCCGTTTGCACTGCCCGGGTTCCAGGTAAAGGTGGCCGGGGTAGGATATGCTGATGTGTCTGCATATAAGGTGGTGGTTGTTCCTGCGCAAACCTGCAAACTGGTAGCCTTTGCATCAACCGGCGCCGGTGTTACCAGCGTTACGGTAGCCGTATAAGGACGTATACAACCGTTCGAGTCTGTTACATTGCAGGTATAAGTGCCTGCAGCAAGCCCCGACGCAAACGGTGTTGATTGCGCAGGTGTGGTATTCCATGCATAGGTGAATGGCTTAACGCCTCCTGTTATATTCAGCGCTATATTTCCGTTACTGGTATTACCGCAACGGGCAGGTAATACGGTAGAACTGATATTATATGGCTGAATACTTTCCCCTGACAATGCCAGTACCAGAACCCGTGAACCTGTGTTTATGCTGGTATCGATAATGGTAACCGATTGCACCATCTTGTTCTGGTTATTACAGTTTGTCATGAAATCGTGTGAAAAGAATTTTGGCCACACACCTACTCCATCTACATTAAATGGCGGTACGGTATCGCGGCCGATACGCCCCGGACCGGTCAACACCACATTGGCGGTGCCTACATACCAGTCGGCCAGCGGCGCATTTGTCATGGCGCGCTCGGTAGTTCCATCGGTATAGTTGATATCGATATTTATACTGCTCGAGCCTTCTGTTGAAAAAGCCACCAGGCTCATGCGCGCGTAGTAACCCGGGTTAACCAGCGTAAGGGTACCCTCCGTTTTCGTGCTGTCGACCGTACCATACCTCGACAGGTACAAAGCATTCCGGCCTATATAGGGCGCAAGCTGGTAGGTTCGTTTCCCGCTTACAATAGTGCCGTTATCGGGCATACCGCCTGTTACGCCATTGTTTGCCGCAAACGTTGCCGAATACAACACGTGACGCGCCACAAAAGGACTACCATCGATCATGGTAGTGGTGGTGGCCAGCACACTGGTACCAGTATCCGCAATTACGTCGTGCTGAAACCCGGTTACAGCAATCGGGTTATAGGCTGGTTGCGCATAACTGGCGCTATACATGATCAGCAATCCAAGCAACATACCTGCGTAAACAAAGAATTTACCCTGCATTATCGTATTACCCTTTTTAATGCTGTCGTTAACAAACTGGTTATTACGGCGCTGTGTGTTCATCAGTCAAGGCTTTGCTTTTATAATATTTTTGAGAATTATTTTCTTATGATTTTCCTGGATACTGTATGATCACTATAAACCAATTTTACCACGTACACGCCGCTTGCATAACGGCCAAGGTTGAACCGGTAAAACGTAGCCGGCGCATTATTGCCAACGAGTTGCTCCGCTACCTTCTGGCCGGTGCTGTTATACAGGGCAATGCCTTTCAGGTTAACCGGCGGTGCGCTGAACTGTACGGTAAGCGGTCCGTTCGATGGATTGGGTGCAATCAGCCAGCCCTCTTCATTCAGGCTGTTATGTGTTCCTTTTTTGTACAGGTTGATATCGTCTATGTAAACATTGTTCTCGTTACCGGTTGAATTGGCGAAAGCGATCATCACCGGCCCTCTGCCTATATAAGCGGTGAGGTTCACCGAATCTTTTCTCCATTCATTTGCAGCAGGCACAAACGAACTATTGGTAATTCCGCTCCTGGTGCTCAATTGCCCGCCCCATTTTTTGTACAGGCTCGTCCATGTACTACCACAATTGTCACTAACAAGTACCTGCAGCGTATCCCAGCTATTGAATAATGTACCGGCACCGGTGCGGATAGCTGCCGCTACCTGAAATGTGAGAAAAGCCGAATCTGCATCGGTTATGGCAACCTGCGGCAATCGCAGGTAATCGATCTGTCCGTTTTGCGTATAGGAAAAGTTACGCGCAACCATCGATGCGCCGCCGGTTTTCGCAACCCCTGTTACACGTTCCCATGTATAAGAATTATCGGTATTAAGGATGTCCCAGTTGAGCGGCGGAAAGGCATCCGCTTCAAAACCTTCGGTAATCGGCGCCGTAACGGCTGCCGGATAAACAAAAGCCTTGCTCATATTATCGTTGGCCTGGTTCATATCGGCAGTGCCGTTGGGTGAACTGAGTTGTATTGCAAGAGTGTGCGGTCCGTTGGCGCCGGTTGAAACTGCATTTAAGGTTACTGTTACGGCAGAGAGACTGGGTAAGGAACCGGTCCAGCGGGTAAGTACCGGGGTACCGCCATCTACGCTGGCATTGATCTCAACCGAGGTCAAAGGCAATGCGCCATAGTTCCGAAAAGTAATTACAGGTTGAAATTTTGTATCGCACACCCGGTTTACCGGGTTATCTATGCTCAGCAATTGCGCATCTACATCTTTCAGCGGCGACACCGCGGCATTGGAAGTTGTAAGCGACGAACGGAAATTGTTCATCGCCGCTTCCATGCGGGTTACCTGTAGCAGCGTGAACATGGCCATACAACCATCGCTGCTGTAATCCATGTAATTCTGGTACATGACACCCGGTGCGGTAGTTGTACATGCATCGGTAAGCACGCCGGTATGACAGCCTGAAGAAGCATCAGACTGGTTCGGCGTATCGCTTACCCCGTCACTGCCATTGCAGGCGCCATCATCATCGCCCCAGATATGGAACAGGAAAAAGAAATGGCCGGTTTCATGAGTAAGCGTTCGGCCATCATTGTAACCTGCCATAGCGCCGCCGGGCATGGTTACATTGTATATTACCACTCCCTGGTCGTCGGCCGCAGCGCTGGTTGGGAAAGTGGCATAACCCAAAACCCCACCCGACAATTGGCATACCCAGATGTTCAGGTAGCGCGAAGAATTCCAGGCATTGGCGCCGCCCGTACCGGCGTGTTTTACATTATGGTTGGCCGAGCTGAATGACGGCACAGTGGTAGTAACACGGTCGATACCCGTGGTTGGCTGATTGGAAGGCGTACGTTTCGCCAGCACAAACTGGATCTTAGAATGACCGAACAGCGGCTTAAAAGCAGCCGGAATATTTACCGAGTCGCCATTCAAGCCGGCGAAATCGGCATTTAAAACCTTCAACTGATCCTCCACCATTTTATCGGTAACCTCAGTGGGATCTGGTAACACAATATGAAAAACCACCGGAATATAAACCGGTGTTGCCATTTCACGCGCCTGCGGATTGCCTGCACGTTGTGCCGCCAGTTGTTCTATGCGCAAAAGGTCCTGCTGATATCTTTCTTTCAACTGCTGGTCTTTTTCAAACGAAGCCTTCAACAACTCCATGGTTGCACAGCGCTTAATGGGCATATCCTGCGCCTTTGCGGGGAAAACTCCCAGCAACATAACCAGCACCGCTACGCAACCATATCTATTTAAAAGCATTATTATTTAATTTCTGTTTTGCAAATGATTTTTTATGCTGAACGCTACATTCCGAACTTCGGGTTGTTTGAAATTATTCGGGCAGCGCGTATTTCGGAAGCCGGCGTTAAGCGTTCTGCGTTCCGCGTTTTGCGTTTCACCAAACATTGCGCGGACAGCCATCATCGTATTTGTTGCCGATGGTGAAGCCGATCAATAACTCATGTGTTCCATGGCTGTAATTATTCAGTGCGGTTGTTGAATAATCATAAGAGTAACCAACATGCACAGTATTCGATACATTGATGCCCGCCATGGCGGCATACCCATATTTCATGCGATAACTGGCGCCCAACCACAGGAAATCGAGATATTGCAGTTTGGCATTTATATCAACCTGCATGGGCAGCGGATTGATGTATTTGACCAGTACGGAAGGGATGAAGTTGAAATCATCACCCACCAAAAAACGGTAGCCGGCTGTCGCGAACACATGAGGGACAAGCCGGCCCCCGGTTTGCTTCACAGTATTTTCAGTAAAATCAATTTTTTGCGGAAGGATCTGTTGCGCTGAAAGGCCAACGAAATAGTCAGCGGAATACAGGTATAAGCCCGCGCTCAGATCGGGTTTCCATTTGTTGATAGTGCCGCTGCTATATACAGCAGGATCAACGGCGGTAGCAAACTGCAGCTTATCGGTTTGCAGTCCCAGCCTGGTGAACCCGGCGCCAAAACCCGCAGCAATGCTTGTACGCGGGCTGATGCCAAGATGATAAGCATAAGTAATATTGGCCGTGAACTGGTTTAACGGCCCGGTTTTATCATTGATGACCTGCAGTCCGATCCCGTGATGCGGTTCGGCCGCGGTATATTCTTCCCAATACCGTTCTCCCCTTGGATTTTCACCGGGCATTGAAAAAGAAGTAGCAGTTGTTTTATAATCTTTTTTACCTAAAGGTGTATGAGCGGTGAGATAAGTAGTTACGGGCGAACCGTCGATACCAGCCCACTGATGTCGGTGGCTTACCTTGATATCGGTATAATTCTCTATACCCGTCAACGCCGGATTGAGAATATACTGATTAAGGATGTATTGTGTGTAATGCGGCTTTTGCTGGGCCTGCGATTGTACACATACTACCATCAGGATCAGGACTGTTATCTTTTTCATGATGTTTATGTTTTCGGGAATAGGTAACACAGCAGCACGTTGCAAGCTTAACGCTGCAAGCAAAAACAGCGTCTGCAACCGCGAACTGTATTTACTTTTTCATTCTTCATTTTTCATTTCGCAAGAACCTTAAATTCCGTTCGCCTGTTCTTCTGACGCCCATCGGGATCATCACTACCATCCTCATGTGTATTAGGCACAACAGGCATACCCGCCCCGTAGCCTTTGCTTTGCAAACGATCTTTGTTTATGCCTTTGCTTATCAGGTAATCAACTACCACCTTCGCCCGGGCGCCGGATAAGTTCAGGTTATATTTATCATTTCCTTTATTATCGGTGTGCGCCCTGATCTCGATCACCATGGTGGGATATTCGTTCAGCAAACCAACCAGTTTATCCAGTGCCGGGTACGAATCCACACGCAGCGTTGAACTATCAAAATCGTAATACACATTCTCCAGCACGATCACCGATTCAACCTTCGGCTCTTCCTTAACCACCTCTGTAACAGGAACAGGAACCGGGTTGGGTATACTGTCTTTTCTTTTCAGGTTGAATAATTCAAGGCAGCATTCAGCCGAACGGTCAGAGCTCAGCAGCACATCTTCAAGAATGTTTTTGGCGCTGCCGCGGCTGGTGAAATAGATATCGTCTTTTATAGAATTAACCGGGTATCCAAAATTTTCAGGCGTTGCCCAGGCTTCCGGCGTTCCTTTGCTGAAAAAGAAATCGAATCCGCCCATGCCGGTACGGCCATTGCAGGAGAACACCAGTGTGCCGGATGCATCATGGTAATACGGCGCCTGCTCGTCGTTGACAGTATTGATAGTAGCGCCAAGGTTAACAGCCTTGCCGGGTTTTCCATCGGCATCGAGGGTTGTATACCAGAGATCAAAACCGCCGCTGCCGCCGGGTTTATCGCTTGAGAACAATAAGGTTTTGCCATCAGCCATTATAAATGGCTGTTGCGCATTATAACCGGGCGTATTCACCAATGCATCGAACAACACGGGTTCAGCCCAGCCGCTGTCGAGCTTTTTACTGGTATAGATCGCTGAGGTCTTTTTTCCGGCCACTAACGACCAGCGCGTAAGGAACATCGTTTTGCCATCGGGTGAAACAGCAGCCACTCCCTGGTGAATACCCGCCCCTTGTGGAATTTCAATTTGGTTTACGCTTTTCACTTCCCCGTTCTCATACACCGCCTCATACAACCGGTTGAGAAATGGTTTGTCCTTTAAATCACCTTCGGCACGCGTAGAAGTAAAAAGCAACGTGCTGCTGTTAACCCAAACCGGCGAATAATTGGCGCCGCCGGCATTTATCTGTTGCCCCTGTTTTTCTTCGGAATATAATTTCAGGTCGTCCCTGTTCAATTGTTCTCTTATAAAATGCAGGTTCAGCACTTCACTTTTGGCGGAATTGGCGTATACATCCTCCGTTTTGTATTCATCCAAAAACTGTTGAAATGTTCTCTCCGCCCCTTCGTAATTACCCAACGCCCGCAATGTAACGGCATAATAATACAGTGCCAGGGGAAGCTCACTGTTCTTATAACGTAACGCCTGCTCGTAATAGGCTACCGCTTTTACCGGATAGTTCAGTTGACGATAGCTTTCCGCCAGGTTGTATACGGCAAGCTGCACACCGGGCACGGCGCTTTTTACACCAGATGCCGGTTTAACGTTATATGGATTATAATCCTCCGGTTTTGCTTTTGTAGTTTTTGAAGCGAGGTATTTTTCATAATACTGAGCGGCAGAATAATAGTCGCCCTTTTTATAATAACTGTCGGCCGCCTTCAGATAATCAGTCACAAACTGGGCCCGGGCGCCCATTACCCCGGGAATGACAACCAGTATGAGAATTATTTTTTTCATCGTGTTTTTTTGAGTGATTACAACCTTGGACAAATGAAATGCGCTTCGGGGGTTTTGATCGATCTTCTGCCGGTGAAGGACAGCGAGATCTCGAAACTGTTTGAGCCATGCGCCATTTTACCCAGCTCCGATGTATTTACATCGTAGCTGATGCCCAATACCATATTGTTATGAGTAAGGCCAACAAATGGCGAGATGGCATCTTTGATGCGGTAATTGGCGCCCAGCATGACATCGGTGCCTGGCGCTGCATTCAACTGAACATAAGCCCCGGCCATTTTTTCTTCAGCCGTGCCCTGTTTTGAATACAACACGTTGGGAGTAACACTCAGGAACTCTGAAACATTTAACTGTACACCTGCGTGACCGGTATATCTGATTGGTAAACTGGCGTCGCCATTGGCGCTGAAATAGTCTTTTGGTTTGGTAAGATGGGATACGGAGAACCCTGCATATAAATTGGCCTTTTTACCGGGAGCCGCATCGAAGTATAACAAGCCTGCACCGGCATCGAAGGAAGCTGTTTTTGTTTTATTGAAACCATCGGTTGAAGTACCGGGATTGAAACCGGTAATAGGGTCCCACTGATCGCCAAAGGTGAATTTGGAGGAATTGAAACCACGCCAGATCATGCCGAGCTGCAAACCCATCACAATGCGATGGTTCTCTGCAGCGCCCAAACGCACGCCGGTATACGCGAGGTTTGCATAACCCGTCGTATAATAATAACCGCCATCGCCTGCTGTCTGGTTAAGCAGGTTGATGCCTATGTTCACATTGTTATTTGTAACAAACTCTCCACCCAAACCTACCGTACGGAAAGGTTTGCTGATATTCCCCCACTGGTTGCGATAAATGCCCGAAACGCGGTAATCACCGTCGAAAGAACCCGTCAATGCCGGGTTTAGCCAGGAAGGATATACGTAGTACTGCGTAAAATGCGGATCAACCTGCGCCTGCATCGCCTTACCGGCGCCGGTAAAAAGAAGCAACAGCGGCAACAATCGGCTGATAAATGTTCTTCTCATAGCAGTTCTTATTTTGATAATTTTTTGTTATGCGGGCGGACTATTTACTTACATACAAAATGTGATTTTCATAGGGCCGTATTCTCGTTGGTTTTTCTTCTAATATTTTCTTAACCGCGCCAGGGTTCATCCCACTCGCCACTCACTATCCCTTCTTAAAACTGCCAGTTGATCCAGGCCTTGCCATCTTTTGCACTAACCATATCATAGGTGGTTGAATCGAGGCGCACGAGGTAATACCCGCTTGCATCTGCGAACTGTAACCGGGTTCTGGCAACGGGTATTGAATCGGCAGAAGGAACCGTACCCAGCGTACCTAAGAACGGGAAGATGATGCGGCCGTCGCCTGTAAACGTCGGCTGACGATAAGCAGGTCCGTATGCCAGTGACAAGGAATTATTGATGACTTTTACAAAACCCGCCAGGTCGTAATTAGTGCCGCCTGAAGTGCCGTATCTTGGCCAGTATAACAGAAAATAGAAATTTGAAGTTCTGGTTATGCCATACGCATCATCGACACCGTTTACATGGAAACCCTGCGGTGAAACCCAGTAACCACCCTGGCCAAGCGCATACTGCCACCAGCGACGGGGTCCATCCAGGTCGATCTTTATAGGCTGCCCCGAACCAACGATCGAAGAAGCCGTGCCGTTCACACTGAACGACAATGTGGTGTTTGCCGGGTTCCAGCTAATGTTATCCAAAGAAGAAATGGTTGTTGTACCGTCTGAGAATGCGGGCGACAGCACTATACCATCGGGAGTATAATAATAACCGGTAGTTTTTGTTTGTAAATTCCCATTGGCATCTACCCAGGTAAAGGTGATGGTACGGGTGGTTTGGTTAACCTGAATTTCATATTGCACACCCCCAACTACCAGTCTTTTAAAATAGGTGATGTATTTGCTGATATTGCTAAAAAGCCTGTTGCCATGCTTCTTGTCGTAATAATTCTGCATTTCCTGTTGCGTGGCTTTCACGAGGAAGGCTTTGCTCTTATTGAAACGACCGGTCAGTTTTACCGTGTCACCGGCAATACCGTCGATGGCAAATTCAAAATCGGAGCCGAGGCCGGCGCCATAACTACCGCCGTTCACGGCCGCATCGGGATCGGCCAGCACATGCACATAGGAATAGGTATCGAAGATCAATGCAGGTTGTTGCAATGCTTTCAGCCGGTAGCTTGCGGTCATCGGTGTAACCGAAGACGTTGAATCATAATCGGAGAACATTTCAACCCGGTTGCTTTCATTGAATTTGAAATAGAACGACACTACACCACCTTCCAGTCCGGCCGGATAGATCAATCCTTTCCAGCCAAACTGTGAAGAAGTAAGGGCCGACTGATAGGTAGCCAGCGCTTCATTGATCCGCTCATCGGGCGACTTATCAAAAGCATCTTCATGTTTGTTGCATCCGGCGAGTGCGATAGTTGCTGCCAATAAGTATGTAAGAGACTTTTTCATTGATTGTTTTTTTGTGAACCAGAATTCGTGAAACGTGAACGGCAAATGTGAAAGGCTGATACTTCATAACTCACTACTTAACTTTTTCAACCCTTTCAGCCTGTTAACTTGTCAACCTCGAACCTCATTTCCTCACTTTATCAAATCAACCACCTGTGTTCTGACCCTTGTCTGTAAACTATAGAAATCTATTCCCCAGGTATCTTTGAAATAGTTGACCACAATGGCTTCCTTCTGCCGCAACTTGCTTATTGCCTGCGCCTGCGTTACATTATTGGCGCTGGTACCGGCAGGTATGCTGCTCACAATGGCCTCAAAACCCGCTTTTCCTTCCACCAGCATCATCGACACCATTTCCACAAAATCCTCATCGGGTGAAGACTCTGCATACGCCGTCACAAAACCATCGCGGCGTGCATCTGCATCCGATACGTTATTCCAGTTGGAAGTATAAAACCCTACCGAGATGGATTTATATGCCTGCGGGTACATAATGGTCTGGTGAAGGATATGCGCAAACTCGTGCTCAATAGTGTGGAACATCTGTTTGATGTTGAATGAATCTGAAGGCACATAACCGCTCATGGTCTTAGACCTGAAATCATTCAAAACGTACAACACCACTTTTCTTCCGCCTTCAGCCGTACCGAGGGTAATGGTACCGTCGGTGTTCCAGCTGGCGCTGCCGCACAGCGCAAAGAATTTGGGAACGTATTTCTTCATGAACAAAGAATCGGTCTCTGCGATATAGGTATCGATCCAGACTTTCTTTACCGCGCTCAGTGCCGGAATGATCTTGTCTTCTTTCGGCGGCACCAGCGTTTTGTTAAGGCTCAATTCAAATTGATCCCATTTATATTTTACTGCTATGTTGAAGGGTACAGTTAAACTATCGTTGATCCAGGTATCAATCGGGGTATTGGCCCAGGTATCGCCACCCAAACCCGGGATATTTTCAACATCGCCTACCGACTCCTTTTTACAGGAAGCAAGGGAAAGAACGATGCAAATAAACAGAACTGTTTTATGTATATTGTTCACCAGGAAATTTTTTAAATGTTTGAGCCGCTCGAGCAGCGGAACCAACCATGCCGGAACCCTGCTGTCGATAATCATCTCATCGTATGAATTAAATACAGGCCACCAGCCGCTGGCAGATGATATAGGTATCACTTTGGCTGTTGTTCGTTGTTCGGTATGTTTTTCGTGCATCATTGCGTGGAGGGTTTAACGTGGATTTAATTCAACACCGGAGAGCCTGGCCGACTCAGGGATCTGGAATACCCGGCGTTTATCGCCCGCATCCAGTGTGAGCGTTTGCCCGTCTGTTGTAGTATGCGTAACCGGTATATTATAGCGTACCAGATCGAACCAGCGCATTCCTTCCTGTACAAACTCGGCACGTTTAAAATCGAGCAGGGTGCCCAGCAGCGCCAGCCGGAGATCGGACGTACCATAATAGGTTTGCATTTTGCTATTGGTGATCGTGTGCGTGCCTGCATTATAATTGTAAATGCGGGTGGCTGCATAGGCATTCAGGTCCTGCAGCGCATCATTGAGGTTATTGAGATAGATATTGGCTTCGATCCTGTTGAACAACACTTCTTCTGCGGTCAGTAACGGCACCATCACATACGGATAACCAATGGTAGCGTTCACCGATGCCCGCACAAAGTATTCATTGATCTTTGGCAGCATATAGTTGTTGGTACCGGCCGTATAGGTTTGACGTGTGAAAGCGTACGCGCCACCGGTAACGTTCGAATTCAGGATCTCGGTGCGTTTATTGGCGTCCATGCCATAACGCTGGGTGTAATAATTTCTCGCCCACACCGAAGAAGTTTCAACCAGCAACAGGTTGGCGGGTTCGGAAGCTTTTGCATAATTGGCCCACAGCTCCCTGTAGGTTTGCGTGAGATAGGTTGTATTCCATGGACGAAGGATCGATGTAACATTCGAAGTAGAGAATACGGCGTTGGCATAACCAAGCGCTTTGGTATAATCCTGTTTGTACAGGAAGAAGCGCGCAGCAAATGCATTGGCGGCCGCTTTTGTAAAATGGTATCGCGGTACGGTGTAACGCGTATCATCGAGCAGCGGCAAACCGGCCAGCAGGTCCTTTTCTATCATCTCATATACATACTTAACCGTTTGTCGGGAGTAATGCTGGAAGATCACTTTCTCCGGCGTAAGCACATAAGGTATGCCGGCATCAGTTGATGAGCCATTGACATCGTATGGTTTGGCAAACAGGGTCACCAGCATAAAATGCGCATAGGCCCGGCAGATCAGTGCCTCGCCTTTCTGCGAAGAAAACCTGGCCGGGTCGTCAGCCTTTATACAGGCATCCAGCGCCTGGTTGGCAGCAGAGATCGCCGCATAGCAGGCATTCCAGTACCCCTCGGGTGAATCCTGTTCGTTCTCGGTAACGTCTTCAAAAAAATACGGTTGCTTTACAGTAAGGTCGAGCCCGCCTGTTCCTTTATCAGAAACGTTATCTGAAATGGATTCGCAGAAAGCCATGTAATTATTCTGCGGGTAAGCGGTGGCCAGCAACTGCGACACCTGTTCCGGAGATTCCAGGGAAGCCCGGTTATCGGGATTCTTCTCGAGGAATTTTTTACAACTGGTAGTTCCCAGTATCAGAAAGAATGTGGTGTATGATAGTATCTTCTGCATTTTAATTTCTGTTACAGGTTTTAGGTTACAGGTTCCCGGTTCCGGGAAATACAAGAAAATCAACCTCAGCGCCCTCGCAACTGGCATCCGGTAACGGGCTACTGTTCTTATGCCTGCCGGTTGCCAATTCAGGTTACAATCCAATTTTTAAAGCCAACGTTACCTGCTTTTGCACGGGCTGCGCTACGCCCCCGGAATTAAAGAACTCAGGGTCCTGACCACGTAGTTTTTCATCGCTATAGATCAGCCAGGGGTTGGTAGCAGCAGCAGTAACAGATGCGTTGTTCAATCCAAGTTTCTTTACCATCGTTGCAGGCACGGCGTAAGACAGCGATACGGTTTTCAATCGTATCAGGTCGCCTTTAGCCACCCGCTGTGTTGAATAATTGTAATTATTATAAGGATATGCTCCATTCAATTGCGACTGGGCAAATGCATCCAGTATAGAAGGAACATTGGTATATTTTTCATCACCGGGCATGCTCCAGCGATCGTAAAATTCTTTGGGCATGGCATCCAGGTCGGAATAGCTGGTTCTGAATGCCGGATATAACCTGATCGTATTGCCTGCCTGGTAAGTAATGAACACGTTCAGTGAAAATGCCTTGTAATGGAAGGTGTTTGAAAATCCGCCCGTAATGGGCGGATCAACCGGTCCTTCGTATTGCAGGTTGCCTGTCGATTCAGACTGCATATACACCGTTGCGCTGGTCTTTCCTTCTTCATCGATAAAAGTGGGATAACCCGTGAACGGCTCAAGCCCTTTGTATTTTATAGAGAACAGGCTGCGAACGGGGTAACCTTCTTTATTGCCACCTTCTGCACTTACGAGGTTGAAGATATTGGGCTCATTCTTCGCATTGGTGATCTTGGTGGTATTGTAACCAAATGTCACCGTAGTTTTCCAGCCCCAATTCTTTTTACGAATGATCTCAGCGCCTACCAGTATTTCCGCACCTCTTGAATCCATATCGGCATAGTTGGCCGCTTTATATGGCTCACCGCCGATACCCGATGTTTTGATAGTGCTTATAAGGTCGAAGCTTTTACGCTGGTAAACATCGAGGCTCATATTCACCCGTTTATCAAGGAAACCGGCATCTATACCAACGTTGGTCGTATACAATTTTTCCCAGGTAAGA
>NZ_LWBP01000200.1 GCF_002078015.1 Niastella populi
AGCATTCCTCCCGCGGGAGGAATGCTTTATTAACCAAAACGCATCGCACTATTATTTTTGTCCGTAAAATTTTCTTATATATTCCGGCTTATAGTCATCTGACAAATGATTATCTCTAAAGTAGAGATAATCATTCTTAACATTCCATTCAAATTTATAATCTTTGACTTCCAGGGAATCTTTCAAAATGGATATCCTGTTGAAAGCATCAATCTCAAAGATCTTATACCTTCTATTGTCGATCTTTTGCGAATATTTTTTCTTCTCTAATTTAACATTTACTTTTAACTCCTCGTTTGCATAGTACAAATCATCCCCCTTCCGGTACAATTTCCCTATGTCACTTTTAGCAATGATATCCTTTGTTGAAGAAGTACTTTTCAGGTTATCATGTTTACCATATTTAATTCCATATATCTCTATTGTAATTCTCTCTTTATGTAAATCGTAATAAATCTCCCAGGGAAAGCTTTTTCCTACATAGATCTCATCCGGTGGAATAAATGGTGATGAAAAAGCCATGATTAATATTAATAAACCGGTCATATTAATTTTGCTTTATTGAGTTAAATATTGTGAAAAATAAATGGGCCTAAAACCAACTGACCTTAAAAACATTTGCGCATGGAGAATAAAAGGATGTATGCCAAGTGCTGGAACTCCAGATATTGTCAATGCCCGTGCTGTGTGATTGACACAACTACTAAAATATAAATTATATCTCACCCCGCCATACCAGGTAAAAAGCGGCAAATGCAATAAACAGCCACGGTGTTACCGGGTAACCCCATACCTTATACGGCCGTTGCCGGTCGGGCATTTTTCTTCTCAATAGGATAATACCAACTGCGCCCAGTAAATACGCTGCCCAGGTAACGAAAGTGAACATATCTGCCAGCATATCGAACGAACCGCTTATAATAAGAAAAGCAGCCCATATGCCGTGCAGCCACAAAGCATTACCCGGTGTATGAAAACGGGTGTGGGTTTTACCGGTCCAGGGAATAAACAATCCATCTTTTCCCATTGCATATGTTACACGTGCCGTAGCCATTGCATTACCATTGATGGCGCCAAAGTGCATATAACGATAAGAGCGGCCACAATGGCGCCGCTGGTTTTTCCGAGGGCTACCGCAATGGCATCTGAAGCCACCAATGGTGATGCAGCCATTTTATCAACCGGCAGCGCGTATAAATAAGCCTGGTTTACCAGCAGGTACACTATTATGCAGGTAAATACACCGGTTACGAGACTGCGAAAAATATTCTTTTGCGGATGGCGTATTTCCCCACCGAGAAACGTGATATTGATCCACCCGTCATACGCCATAAAAGCGCCTGTCAATGCGGCAACCAGCCCACCCGCCAGGGAGAACCCCTGTTTAGGATGTGTGGATGGGTTAATAAAATTAGCCGCTGTTCCATTGCCCGAATAAAATATGCCTGCTATCAACAGAGCCACCACCACCATCTTTATCACCGTTGATACCAGTTGCAGCGAACTGCCAGCCCGCACACTAAGATAATTTACCAACGTAAGGCCCAGCACCAGTACGATCGCCATCAGCTTTACTCCTGCATTGGCTAACGGGTACAGATTCCCTAAAAAAGGAATATGCCACACGACAGACCGTTCAATAGCAGCATCGAACCGCGGCATATGCACAAAAAAATCAGCATACTGAGCGCATACAAATTGAGAATTCAAGTGTATAGGTAGAATAAACGAAGTGAAGTAAGAGGTAAGAAACCAGTTAACAGGTTAACGAGTCAACAGCCCTTTTCCTCAGGCGTTCTTCAACAATTCAGCAATAATTCTATGAAAATGATGCGTGCCCTGTTCTCTCGTCACCGAATACCGGCCGTGGTTATAGAACCGCGACCGTATTCCTTTCTGCACAGTCTCCACCACTTCTTCATCTTCCATCTCTACCTGGTTCAGATCGGAACCGGCGCCGCGGTTAAATAATTCCTCCTTCCATACGTACGTCAGGAACGACACTTTACACTGCTGTTGCGAAACCGGTTTTACTATATTGATGCTTAATCCCCAGGGATAAAAATTGAACATCATGTTGGGAAAAACGAAAAAATAATAAGCAGCCACAGGTTTGCCGTAATCGGGTGAGGTAACTGGCAGTTCAAATACATCTTCCCCGTCTTTGGCAATGCCCAGCTGCAGGTTGCTGTACGGGAACAATTCTGTTACATAATTACCGAAATCGAGCACCGCATTTAAACCGGCATGTATAAACGGAATATGAAAACCTTCGAGGTAGTTTTCACAATACAGGGCCCAATGCGCCTGCACCAGGTAATCTTTCGACAATTCGGGCCTGAAAACAAATTCCTGCAATGGCAACCACCCAACCCGCTCCATCATTTGCTGTAAATAAAGTTGTGGCGATGATGCTCCCTGCAGCGAAATAAATATCAGCGGCCCCCAGCTAAAGAACGGCACCTGCTTAAGGTCATCATCTGCAGTTGGAAAGTTTTTTACCTCTTTAAATTCAGGCATGGAAATAAAGTGGCCGTCGAGGCCAAACTGCCGGCCATGGTAACGGCATCGCAAATGGGCGGCCCTGCAGGGTTCTTTTATAACCAGCGTACCGCGATGCGTACATACATTACTGATACAATGCAGGTTGTGCTGATGATCGCGGGTGAGCAGCAACGGCTCATCGAGATAATTTTCAAGCAGTGTGAAAGGATAACAAAGGCCTGGTTCATTCACCATACCAACATCGCCTATAAACTGCCAACTGCCGGCAAACAGCTTCTCTTTGGCCAGTTCAAAAACCGCAGGGTCTGTATAAAAATCAGTATGTAAAGTTTTAGCCCGGGAAATATCAGCATCTATATGAAAACGCGACATGCAGTTAGATTATCAGGGTGAAGAATGCCATAATAAGTTAGTAATTTAATTGCTGCTAACACCATCATCTAATATAAAATCATGAATAAATTACTGCTCATAACAAGTTTCCTCCTGCTCACCGGCAGCCTGGCGGCTCAAAAGAACAGGTCGCTTTTCAACGGGAAAGACCTTACCGGGTGGACGATCCACGGCACCGAAAAATGGTATGTCGACGGGGGTGAACTGGTTTGTGAAAGCGGGCCCGATAAAGAATACGGTTATTTAAGCACCAACGAAAAATATAAGAACTTCGAACTAACGCTGCGGTTCAAACAGGAAGCCAATGGCAACAGCGGGGTATTCTTCCGCAGCAGTATTGAAGGGGTGAAGATCACCGGCTGGCAGGTAGAAGTGGCTCCCCTGAATGGCCATACCGGCGGCATTTATGAATCGTATGGCCGCGCTTGGCTTATAAAGCCGGCACCTGAAGATGAGCAATGGCTGAAACCGGGCAAATGGAATATATTAAAAATTAAGGCAATCGATGACGAGGTCACTACCTGGTTAAATGGTCATAAGATGATCAACCTGAAAGATGATAAAATAGGCCGGGGCGAGGGTTTTATAGCCTTACAGATCCATTCCGGCGGCGGTATTAAAGTAAGGTGGAAGAAGATCAGAATAAAGTTGAAAAGCTGACAGGTCAACGCCGATGTAGCCGGGGTACCTTACAATTCAGGCTACCTGGTTAATTGCTTACCACGCAAATTCCCGGCAATAGGTAGCTTTAACCAATAAATCTCAACTAAATAACCAACTTATCAACATTCCCGGGCGCCCATACAACGGTGTGGAACAATTCCCCGTCATACCAGTGCTACCCGCTCCCTTTTTAACCCGTTTTAGATCCGCTATGGGTAATCTTCGAGACCACAGGCTCAAAGAATTACTGCATGTAAGGGTGGGCTTTTTGGCCCAGCCTTTTTTATTTACAGGAGTGGAATAAATTGGTTTTCAATCACATTTGATCTTTTTTACCGCTCAATTATCCCCTATTCCGCACCTTTACATTATGAAGCTTTAGGCTTTTTTCAGCCAAAATCTCCTGAAAGTCATTTCCCGAAGGGAATTCGCTTTTCCCTCAGGGAAATTGCTTTTCCTTACAGGAAACCGTAAAATCTTTCGGGAAACCGTAAAAGGCTTCGGGAAATCGCAAAATCCTTAGGGAAAAGGTATAAGCTTTTGGGAAAGCTGAAAAGCCTGCGGGAAATCAGAAAACCCGTAGGGATTCCTTAAAAATGTCAGGGAAAACGTAAAAGCCTCCGGGAAACGACTTTTCCTTGAGTAGTTTGCGCATCAAATCCTGACTTTGACCTGACATATGTCAACAATGCTTCATTACAAATCAACATTAGTCAATTCCAAGCCTACAAGCGTCCATTACAAGTCAACAATCCTCCGTTTCAACTCAACAATATTCCATTACAAAGCAACAATAGACCGTTGCAAGTCAACAATGCTCCATTACAAGTCAACAATGGCCAATTGAAAGCCAACATTAGTCAATCCCAAGCCAACAAACGTCCATTAAAAGACAACAATCCTCCGTTTCAACTCAACAATACTCCATTACAAAACAACAATAGACCGTTGCCAGTCAACATTGCTCCACTACTAACCAACAATAGGCCGTTACAATCCACCATTAGTTAATCCCAAGCCAACAAACGTCCATTACAAGTCAACAATGCTCCGTTATTAGTTAACAATGCTCTATTACAAAACAACAATAGACCGTTGCCAGTCAACATTGCTCCATTACAAGCCAACAATGACCCGTTACGAGCCAATGTTTATTACAAGCCCACAACGGCGCAGGGTGGCCCGGCGATGGGCCAGGTGGAAGTATCAAAAGCAATTTTGAGAGCCTGAGAATCGCGTAAACGAAAGTTTTCTCCATCAGGTACCCCAATAAAAAGAGGGCGTACCTGACTATGATACACCCTCCTTTCTACAAAAGCTGATTTCTCCGTTAAGCGCAACCCACCTTTTGGGATATTATTTTATAATTGTAAAAGCAGCCATCACCGGTAAGTGGTCTGAACCATAACTGTGCGTAGCCAACACGCTGTCTTTTTTTAATAAAAGCCCGTTTGGCTGATAAAAAAAATAATCGATCTTCTTATTTGGCCTTTCTGCCGGGATAGTGAATGCATTCATGCTGCCTGCATTGGTATACTGCTGCATAAGGTATTGAATGCTCTCCTCTTCAGGTACCGCATTAAAATCACCTCCAATTATCAGCCGCTGCTTTTTGAGTGAACTAAACACGTTTACCATTTCCCGCGCCTGCAGCATTTTTACCTCCCTGTTCTTAAAGTCGAAATGCGTGCACGCAAAATAAACCGGGCGTTTATTGATTTCAACTTTTACCACCAGCAACTTTCTCGGTTCTGTTGGGATGCCGGTTATCGACGGCAGCTGATAGCCCGTCGCTTCTTTTATTGGGTACTTAGACAAAATACCAATCCCGTATGAACCTCCTTCGTAAGGAATGGTCCGTTCAAAATGATAATACATTCCCAACTTTTCGGCCAACACTTTCAGTTGATACACGCCGTTACTGCGTTTTGTAACGCTATCCAGTTCCTGAACCGCAACCAATTCAGCATCGACAGCTTTAATAGTAGCCGCTATTGTATCGAGGTCTATAACCGCTTTAGCCTGCAAAGGCGGGTTAGCATGATGAATATTATAACTTAAAACAGTAAGCGTTGTATAAGTTGCAGACAATTTACCGGTTTGGCTGCAACTCATTAACAAAGCACCAAATAAAACAACAATGAAATATTTTTTTGTCATGACCTGTTATGGATAATTAAATAATGATACCGGATTGTACTTTACCCGCTGATCTTCTTCAGGCACTTTAATATCGAGCGTAATGGTGGCGTACTGACCGGTTACCTGGTAGTTTCTTACTATCACTATACCAAACGACTGGTTGTTGATGGGGTCCCACTGGCCCCAGCCAATATAAAAACCCTGTCCCACATTGAATACGTTATTCGTTCTGCGATTGGTAGCGTAAATATTATATCCTTCGCCACCCTGTGCTGTTGGTGCGGCCACTTTAGTGGCAACATGTTCCATCAATTGCGTATCCCACAGCAGCGTATCGAATGAGGTAACATTTACACTGGGCCGGTTAGCGGTAACCAATGTATATGGCGCTTTATCGAACCCCGTCATATAAGGGGCAAGCGCATTTGCATACGCGGTACCGGCAGCAAAAACCGCGGGCGGCATAATGTTGTTGCTCGTAGAAGTATATTTAAAGAACCCGATGTCGATCATTTCATCATTCGGCGCTGCATTATCGATGCTAAAAACATGCGGCGCCTGGTAGGCAGAAAAGAAATTGTTTTTCCCGGAGCCTATTTCCGTTGTCAATACGATATTTTTAAACACCTTCAGTGGTTTGTAAACTTTCGCCACATTATATTCCACTACAGCATTTTTTCCACCGGCATTGGCTCCGGTGATCCTGACTGCCTCAATATCGTTTTCGCCTAAAAAGTTGAATGAAAAGGGAAATTCATCAGCAGGATTACCTACGAGCAACGTTATCTCCGCACCGTATGCGCCGCTCTTTTTGATGGCATAGCTTAAACCGGTTACAGCGGTTCCTGAGAAAACAGTACCGCTTACTGTATTATTCACCGTAGTATACATTTTTTCAATGCCGGTCATGTTATTGTCTAACGAAATAACCACTGCATCATCCTGTACCTGGCCAATGGTAAATGTATCCTTTACTATGGCATTATATATATTCGTAGTGTTGATGACAATACCAGATAAACCGTTTGTTACGTTTATGTCAATGGCAAACGGTGCATTCCGCTTATCGGCAATTGCAATGGAAGTTTCCCCCGACGCTGTTCCATTCACAATAGTCTGGTAACTGATGGCAGCCAGGTCAAATTCCGAAACCACATTACCTTCCACAACCATCTTTTTTCCTTCGAACACAGATGGCCGGTGGCTTATATCATCCTTGAATTGTATTTTCTGTACCGACCTGATATTGTCGGTTGTAATATGTAGTTCACTGTTTTTATGCTGAACGTCAAATGCAATGACCACCAGCGCTAAAAAATTATCAGTTACCGTAAACCCGATCGTATCGGTAAGGCTGGTGGGCGCATCTGTTCGATCGATGGTAACAGGATCGCCGGCGCTTGTGCCGTTGGTTGTTTTCGTGATCAAATACCAGGCAAGCCGTTTAATGCCCGCCGCCGACTGAACCTGAACGGGAATGCGCAATTGATCACCGCTGTTCAATCCCTCAACTTTTGTATATTTTTCATCAATTGTAATAACAGGCTTCGCTCCTGACTGGTCGTTCACCTTTTTACAACCGCCCGCAACAAGTAACAACAACAGGCTCATTGCACAACAGTGGAAAATTGATCTCATATATATGCTTTATCTGTTTATTTTTAATTCACTCACCACCGGTAAATGATCGGAGGCAAATGTTTCCATGATCGTTTTGTGATTGACCACACTGTATCTGGCCGCCGGTTTATAAGCCAGGTAGTCAATAACGGCTGTTGCATTGCTGGCCGGAAAGGTATTGGGGCACGTTGTACATGTTCTGGTAAACGCACCATCCAATATGTTGATGAACTCAGTAGCGGAAGGCCGTTCGTTCAGATCGCCGCCCATCACCATCGGAATGGTAAATGAAGAGGCGACATTCACCAGCTCCTTTATCTGCAACAGCCTCGTTGCATCGTTGTCATGTTGCAGGTGCGTTGCCAGTGCCAGCAGGGAATCTTTGCCGGGGAGGTCAACCTGCGCCAGGCCCAATACACGCTGCTCTTCGGCAGCATTGCCTTTTGGCAAAAGCTGTTTCCTGATCTGGCTCATCGGATACTTACTCAGGATTGCGACCCCATAGAAACCCTTCATATAGTTGATGGCAGAAAAATAAGCCACATTCATTTTTGTAAGCGTGCCCAACTCTGCCGACTGGTCTTTCGTATACCCGTTCCTGCCGGTATTCTTATCTACCTCCTGTAAAAAAACGATATCAGGGTCTTCATCGGTGATCACTTTGGCAATAGCTGCTATGTTCACTGTTCCGGGCGATCCGGGTGGCACCGCGGCGTGAATATTATACGTCATTATTTTAATACTGTTCAAAGCCGGATCATTATCATTATCCTTACCGTAAGTATTCACATTATTTATCAACTCTACATAGGCAGGCGGCGTATCGGGCATATACGGATCTTTATTGCAGCCCCAATGTATCAATAACACTGCTGCCGCTATCAGGGATGTTAAACGTTTACTCATTTCCATTGTAAGTTTAATTACCAGTTAGGGTTTTGTGCCAGGTTCTTATTCAGTTCTCTGTCCTCTATAGGCAAAGGCCATAAATAATCCCTGTCTTCCCGGAATGTTTTGTTGATGTTCCTGTTAGTTAGAATATAGCCGCCGGTCGACAGCGTCAGTTCGCTGCTGGCAATCTGGTAAGGACCGGTTGCCGGTGGTTTGGCGCCGTCATATATTTCAACATCCACCTTTCCATCCCTGTTCAGGTCATAGTTGCCGGCCCCGGGAAAGTACATGCCCAAAAAAGGCCGTGTAAGCAAATGACCTTCTTTCCAACGCATAAGATCGTCCCAACGAAAGTTATTTTCCATAACCAGTTCTATTCTCCGTTCCCTTCTTATTTCAAGGATCACTCCTTTATTGTCGCTTCCGACGTTCTTGTACATATCTGCGAGGTAGGGATCAGGTTGGGCATTGGCTACCGACATATCGAGGTTGGGCATATTTACCCTGTCGCGCAATAATTTTATAGACATATTCAGGTCGGCCTGGGTAAGGGTACCCAGTTCAGCCAATGCTTCCGCATAGTTCAGCAAAACTTCGCCGGCGCGGAACAATACCATATCATGGTACGACTGGCCGTTTCCGTCCATGGCAACGATATTCATCCACTTGATGGGCTGATAACCGGTCATGGTTGCTTCAAAGTCGGGAGCGAGCGACGTTGTTTGTCCTATACGGGTATAACCCGGCGTACGAATTGTTTGCGCCAGCCTCGGATCGCGGTTCTGCACTTCATTATAAAACTCCATAATCTGGTAACCGGGTATATCGGTAAATCGCGAACCGTCGGCCATGAGATAGCTGTTTACCAGGCTTTTTTCCAAACCGGGTTTTCCCTGTGTTCTGGCAGTCATATAAAACTGAAGGCCATGCCGTATAGCCTGTTCATTTGAATAACGCCGGGCAAGAATTACTTCATCGGCTACGCCATCTGCATTGATGGTAGCAAACAGGTCCTGGTACGGTTTGCCGGAAGGGCCCGTTGTTTTATTGTAAATGATATACCCGCTTTCGTTTATAAATTTCAGGGACGCTTCTGCAGCCAGCGCCAACAACCGTTCGGCGCCGGGCAAATTAAATTCTTTATGATGGTACTTTCGCCATGTTCCTTCATACAGTGCAACCCTCGATTTTAAAGCCAGTGCAGTCCATTTGGTTACACGTTCCACACTTTTGGCAGCAGGTAAATTGTCTATTGCAAAGTCAAGATCGGCTAAAACAGAATCGATGATCAATACCCTTGAATCCCTTGGCTTCATCAGGTTCTCCACATCGTTATTCTCCAGTACATTGCTATACCAGGGCACATCGCCAAACCATCTTACTTTTTCGAAATAGAACTGCGCCCTGAAAAAACGCGCCAGTCCAAAATAGCGATCGCGCACAGCGGCATCTTTATAGTTTATGGCGCTGGTATTGTTCAACAGGAAGTTGATACTGCGCAGATCGCTCCATCCCCATTTGGAATCGGTAGTAGGAACGATCCTGGTGCCACTCACTTCGGCATTCACGCTCGATTTAACTACGTTATCTACCGCCTCTCCATAGATATACGCTGCATCGGGGAACTGCGGATAAAAGCCATTGGTATAGGAGATGAATGCTCCCTCGCTGCGGAAAAAGTTTTGCGGCGTTACCTGGTCGGTAGGGTAACGTTCAAGATAATCCTTCGAACAGTTGGTGAAAGAAATAAGGCTTGCAGCTATGATAAGTTTATAACTCAGTTTCATCTTTACTTTTTTTGGTAAAACAAACAGGATTAAAGGGTAATATCCAGTCCAAATGAATATGTTTTACTAAAGGGATACACCCTTCCGTCGATCTGCGCCATTGCCTGCTCCGGATCTATATACTTTGATCTTAGTTTGGTGCTGGTGAAAATATTTTCCCCGCTGGCAAAGAAGCGCAATCCTTTTATGCCGGCCCGCTGGGTAAGTTGCCGCGGGAGCGTATAACCGATCGTGAGATTTTTCAGCCTGATATATGCCAGGTTCTGGATGTACCGGTTATTCGTTGCACGCAGTTCGTTGTTCGCGTTCAGCGCCACATAGGCTAACAAATTGGGGAAATAGGCATTGGGATTGTCAACACTGTACACATCTTTTTCAAAATCCTTTGGAATGAAAGAGAAATACGGGCGCGAATAAGGTCCCCAGAAACGGTCTGCATTATTACCGGGGTACCAGTCCATTTTACCCAGCCCCTGGAACAGGAAACTAAGATCTATATTGTTCCAACTGGCGTTGCCGCCGAACGAATAAGAATAACGTGGCGTATTATTACCTACTACCCGCTGGTCGCCCGGGTCGTAGATAGTATTGGCGCCGGAATTAATAATGCCGTTTCCATCCAGGTCTATCCAGCGAAGATCACCTGCCCGCAGGGGAATATTGTTATCAAGGCGGGTGCGGTTTAAAAACCGTTGATTAACAGGATAGGTTTTCGCTTCTGCATCTGTAAGGAAAAATCCATCCGTTACATAGCCCCAGATCTCCCCCATTCTTTTTCCTTCGTATAAGCTGTTGGTGAGGGCTGTAGGATTGTTGATCTTCTTTACGGTGGAGTAGTTATCGCTTAAAGCAACTGTAATTCCATATTTAAAAGTTTTAGACAGCAACCGGAACTGATCGCGGTAGTTCATTGCCAGCTCAAATCCTTTTGTTTCAATGCTGGCCACATTCTCGGATGGCTGCGTAGCCCCATATACGTTGGGGATCTTGACGCCGGCAGCCAGAATATTATCGGTGATACGAACAAATTTATCAAAGCTGATATTCAGCTTGTTTTTGAAAAAGGCGATATCGATGCCCCCGTTGTACGTGGTAGCCATTTCCCAGGTTAAGCTGGCCGATACAGGGTTGGCAGGACTATAGTAGTTAACTTTCTGGCCATCGAGGATATAGGAAGCTGTTCCCGGGTTCATGCTCGAGATGTAAGGATAGCGGCTATCCACCTGCTGGTTGCCCAATGAGCCGATGGAACCCCTGATCTTCAGATCGCTTACAACAGGTAGCAGGGCATTGAAGAAACGCTCCTGGCTGATGCGCCATGCAGCTGACATGGAAGGGAAAAAGCCCCAGCGATCCTTTGCCGGGAACCGCGATGATCCATCATAACGTCCATTTGTTTCAATGATATATTTCCCTTTATAGTCGTAACTAAGCCGGTAAAAAGCGCCGATCAACGCTACTTCAGAGGAACCGCCAAAAACGCGTTGTTCCCCGGTACCAAGGTTTAAATCGTTCAGGTCTTCCGCGGTCAGATTATTCCTTTCTGCACGCAGGCTCTTATCGGTATGCAATTCCTGGTTATAACCCACCAACACTTTCAGGTGATGATTTTTACTGAACGATGTGGTATAATCGGAATACAGGTTTACTACATGCCGTTGATTAAACTGCTGTGTCTCTTTCAACATATCCACACTATACTTGGGTGCAACTTCCACTACCCCCGGATATAAAGAATACGTTGCAGGCGTTTGCCGGTAAAACCTGGGATCTGTATATAAGTTAAAACTATAGTTACCGGTAATATTCCAGTTTTTAAGCGGGGTTACCACTACTTCATTGATGGTGGTGAGCTCGTATTTTTTATCTACCCCTTTGGTATTGCCATCGATCAGCATGGCAAAGATACCATCGCCGATATCATAGTTATTCAGGCCGGTTCTGTAGGAAGCCGTACCGTCGGGATTTACAGGAGCATAAGCCGGCGATGCATGCACATTTATATGCGTAAAGTTGGCGGTTCCCCCACCTTCGCGTCCCTGGTAGGTATAATTGTTATGGTATAAATTCGTGTTGTTTGAAATGCGCAACCAGGGATTGAGCTTTGCACTTATCTTGGTGCGCAAAGTTTTAGCACTGTATTTATCGGTATTCATACGCATGATACCGTTTTTCGATTTGATATTACCGTTGATCATATAGCTGAACGTTTCACTACCGCCACTGATGGAGATGTTATGGTTTTGCGATGGCTGCCATTTCGTAAACATGATATCCCACCAATCGTAATTACCATAGTAAACGTATTGATCCTTGCCATTCCGGTTTTGGATGGTTACCCATGGCCGGGACGGATCTTCCGTTTTATCATTACGCCTGTCATATAATTCCTGGTAATCCCTTTCGGTATAACCTGAATATCCGCCCACATGCGCCAGGGCGGCGTCGTTCAGGCGCATCCAGTCATAAGCTGTTGTCAGGAAATCGGTACTAACCGTGGGGGTGGAATATCCCAGGTAATTATTGTAACGTATAACTGTTTTTCCCGACTTACCGCTTTTGGTTGTTACCAGTATAACGCCAAATGCGCCGCGCGCGCCATAGATGGCGGCTACCGATGCATCTTTCAGTACGCTGATACTTTCTACTTCTTCCGGATTCAGCCGGTCGAGCGTGCCGGGCACCCCATCGATGATCACCAACGGCTCTTCCGGGCCGCCGGTAGAAGCATTACCCCTGATATTGAATGTGCCCATCTGGCCGGGCGTTCCGCTGGCTACGCGGATATTGAGGTTGGGCACCACGCCCTGTAACAGCGTGGTAATGTTGGAAGCAGGCCGGTCGCGTAGATCATCACCCACAATTTGTTGCACGGCGCCACTTAAATTCATTCTCTTCTGCGTACCATATCCAACGTATACTACTTCATCCATACTGTTCACCGGCGCCAGCGCCATCTTCACCATTATAGAGTTACTCTCCCCCGCTTTGATAAGGAAATTCTTTACATCATACTGCCGATACCCGATAAAAGAAAACCGGAAATGGTATGCGGTACCTGTTTTCAGTTGGTTGAAGCTGAAAATACCGTTGATGTTTGTATTTGTTGTAATTCGGGAGAATGTATCGGATGCGTTTACTGCTATAACCGTTACATTGGCCATCACCGTACCTTTTTCATCCAGTACGGTACCGGTTATAGCGCCTGTTTGGGCTTTTATTCCGGATGACAGTAGAAGCATCAGTAATAAACATGCCCCTGCCCGCCGGAGACAAGTTAGTCCAACTTTCATTGTTGATTGTTTAGTAAAATATATTGTTTATGATTCTATAAGTACTTACTGCCTGGCCAACTTCACGGTATACTCGCCGCGTTTCTTTTTAATTAGCTTTAAACCGTTCATGCGACATATAACGGGAAGCATTTCGATAGATGAATTATCGTTGGGGATGGTACCGGTAAAATACAGGTCCCGTATTTCTTCTTTCTGATATTTAATTATTACGTTGTTCCTTTCTGCCACCTGGTCAAACACCAGCCACAGCGGCACTTTGCGGTAATCTTTGCCGGCCGGCACATCGGCGATGCGCATTCCGTTAGCATCTGACTGAACGGTGTGCAGGTTACTATCGGCCACCGCTGGGGGTATTACTGCCGGTTTCTCAGGCAATGGAAGCAACCCGGGGGTGGTTTCATTAACGGTTTGCTCATGCATTTTTACCGGGGCTGTATTGGTATTTGCGGCTTTGTTAAACAGCAGGAATTTATCGCCCTGTTGTTCAACCTGCAATCCATTCATAACGGCGATGATCTGTAAGATCTGTGATAAAGAATCACTTTTATCGAAGTGCCCGGTAAACAACTCATGACCGGTTTCATTTCCGTTAAAAACAATTTCTTTCCCAAATATTTTTTCAAGCCGGTCGAATGTTGCCGTTAGCGGCACTTTTTTAAAGTCAAGCACCAGTTCGCCGGCACTATTGTCTTTAACCGTTCCTGCTATATAATTACGGTTATCATTGCCGGCCATCACCTCCCCGATCTTTGTAACTTTTACCTGCGCCAGCGCCAGATCTATATTACATTGTTCGCCCGGGAAAAGATAGGTATCGCCAATGGCCAATTGCGCATTCACCGATCTTACAACCACTTTTCCCTCGTATAATTGAACATTGATATTCGTCGCTGTTTTACCCGCATCTACCATGAAAACAGTACCTAACGCTGTAGTGGTAATGCCGCCGCTGTATACTGTAAAGGGGGCGTTTGGGTTTTTGGCTACATTAAAAACAGCTTTACCCGTTAAATAAATGTCTCTTTTATCTTTCGCGGTTGAATAGATCACAGCAGACCCCGGATGTAAACTCAATCGCGAACCGTCGGCCAGTAAGACCTCCTGTACATTATTGTCGCCATTGACAATCCTGTCGAATGCCGGTGCAGCGAATATATTACCTGCAACAACAGCCTTCTCCTTTTTTACCGGCATTAACATATATGCGCCTGTAATAAAGATCATGACGGCTGCAGCCGCCGCCAGTGGTTTCCATAGGGCAGCCAGCTTACCCCTGGTAGTGGCTGCGGAAACATGCCCCCGGATGCTTTCTTCAATGTGCTGTGGTATTTCCGTTGCAGGCATATCCCATTCAGCTTTTGGCGCCAATTCGTCAAGAATGCCCGGGTCCCCGTTAATGAACTGCATAGCCTGCTCCGCTTCTTCTGCAGTGCATTCATTTCTCAAAAACTTTATAACGAGGTCTCTTTTTTCCAAACGGAGATTTATTATAACAGGAAGTACGGGCGAAATCTGATTTTCCCCTACGCTGTAAAAAATAAAATGTAAATAATTATAAAATGGGAGTTGCTCAGTGTTTTTCTCAGGTGGCTTAACGCCTTCAGCAACTGGCTGTCAACCGTTTTTGTGGAAATGCCCAGCAGGCGGGATATTTCTTTATAAGAATAACCGTGAACATGCTTCAATTCGAAGATCTGCTTTCGTTTTGCGGGCAAACTGTTCAATGCCGAATGAATAGCATCGCGAAGTTCATGACGGTCATTAAATGCAGCGGAAGAAATTTCGGCGGGAATATTTTCCGGCGTTTCAACATGCCGGCGATAACTGGCTTCTTTTCTGAGCCAGTCAATATAGATCTGGCGGGCTTTCTGAAAGATCTGTTGATCGAGGCCGATGGTTGCATCCATTTGCTGCCGGTACTTCCATAATTTTATAAAAGTATCCTGCGTAAGCTCTTTTGCAACTTCTTCCTGTTTTGTTTTACGCATGAAGTAGGAATACACCTTGTGCTTCCATTCGTCGAAGACGTCTGTGAAAGTTTTATGATCTCCCTCCTTCAGACTACTAATCATAACAGGGGCCTTTTAAATGAGATGCAAACCTATTACAGATATATCGTTTGAAAGATTATTTTTACTTTAAGAAATTATAAATAATTGACATCTGTACACTTCATTGAAAATCACTAGAAATGCCCTTCACTGCGCAGCCACCAGCTCATTATACTGCTTCACCAAACAGGAAGCAGGAAACATTGAATTAACCCGACTTGCGAGAAGACAATTTACCCAATGCCTCAACATATTTTTTCCAGTATGCCTCATTTCGCCAGATCCATCGCTCTTTTTTGACCCAACCGTGGGGCGGAGGTATTGTATCTAATGGATGAAATTTCCCGTTGGTAAATTTCGATACCATTTCTTTATTTGATCTAATGTCCTGATCAGTCATCTTCTGCAGGTCTGCCATGTAAACTATTTTAATCTCATCATATTTGATCACCTTAAGCCAAAATTCCCCGCCAAACCAGGGAGCAAGATAACTACGTGAAACGTTATTTATATACTGTGCTTTGATGGTGTCTCCGTCGATCTTATAAGCTCCCCAATATGAACCGATGTAAAATTCATCTCCAATACCATTTCTGGCAACGGCCATTAAACAACTATCAACATCAGGTGGAAAAGGCTGACGAAAGAAGAAGCTGTATACAAACGAACCATCTTCATAAAAAAGCATCTGCACAAAAAAGCTATCCAATTTCCCGGTTCTATTATTCTTCAAAAATTCTCCCCGCTCCCAAAATTGGTAATAACCATCAATATTCAAGAGGCTTCTGATGTTTGTGCTTTTCCCTTCGAGCTTATTGGTAAACCGTTCTCTTATATCTTTAGATACTGGTTTGTATGAGCATGCAAATAAAAGGTTCAATACTATTATAACTACTGCAATTTTCATTACTTCAAATAAGTTGGGTATTAGAATAAAGAATACGGATTGTAATATCCTGAATAGCCGTATAGCCCCTGGTTAAACTGACTATAATCTAAGTAATAATTTTGATTGCCAAACGTAAATACTCTTGATTGATGAATGCCATTCTGTTGCACGTCCTGAAATATCCAGTGGCTGTAACCAAATCTCGAAACATTTGAACCATTTCTGTAACCAATCCACAAAGGACTCGAGTAAACCATACCTTTTTCCCAGGCAGAAAATCCTGGTCGTTGATTATAACCATAGGTTGGGCTTGGGTTGTTTGCAACAGGGCTTCCTTCTTTTCGTTCATTTGTGTAAACAGAAGATCCAACTACAAAATTTCCCACTCCAAGCTCCCAGGCATTTGTTCGCCACCTGTCGCCATTACCGGCAAAGAAATCATTTTCCAATCTAAATGAAACATCCCTGAACGATAATTTTACCCCACCTACGATTTGGGAATTTGAAGCTCCATCCGGACCAATGGCATTGCCATAATGGGTACGATAATAGGAGCCGCCATAACCGTTGTATGTTACTCCGCCTCCCGCCGATACAGAGTTATTTGTAGTTCCGATCCCTGCAGAAATATTCCATTTCCCATCATCATAGGCAGCTCCAAAATTTCCGCCGGCAGTAATTCCTCCTCCGCTAAAACCCAACCCAAT
This sequence comes from Niastella populi, assembly GCF_002078015.1. Taxonomy (GTDB): domain Bacteria; phylum Bacteroidota; class Bacteroidia; order Chitinophagales; family Chitinophagaceae; genus Niastella; species Niastella populi. The sequence goes on from NZ_LWBP01000200.1 coordinate 16,945, forward strand.
TGAAGCGCTGAATGTAAAATCACCTATGGGTATGTTAATGGAAGGCATTATTGAATTTAACGCGCTGGCTGCCGCCGTTTTGGCTGCAAAAGATAATCCGACCGTGTTTGCCTGCGCCTGAAAGCCTCCACTGGAGAAAGCATTCGCAATGCTTCCCTGGCTTATTCCGGCCGAACCTCCGGCTGTATAGTATCCCAACAAAAAGGTACCGGCACTCAACAGGCCAGATTGTACAGAACGCCAGCCCCAATTTCCGGTGGTCAAACCAGAGGATACATAACCTACTGCAAAGCCAATGGCGCCAACGATCACATCATCCCATCCTGCCCATTTTCCATCCGGGTCTATAGTACCGGGCCAGTTATTAGCCATCGCATTATAAGGGCTCGCAAACTGCCCGGCCGGGTCCTGTGCGTGCCACCTTCCTAATTGCGGATCATAATACCTGGCTTCAAAATCATACTCCTCCAGCCCGCTGCCGTCATAAAACTCCCCCTGCTGCATTTCCTTTCCCTGGTATCCAAAATTCATTTGCATACTACCGTAAGCACGGCTGGTAAGGGCATACATGGCAAGCCCCTGCGGGTAGTAATGCATCTCATTCAGCAAAGCCCCTTTTGTGTGTACTACCTGCAGGTTGTCAAAATATACATCCCAATTACTTTCATTGCTGCAATACAAATACAAGTACCCGCTTTTTACAACATTAATGTTAAACGAGTGAAGCTTAAATGCATCGGCTGTGGCATTGATAGGGTCAAACCCGCTGCCGGCCTGTACCGGTTTAAATTGTTCATCAAATAGTATCCAGCAGATATTGGCACGCGGGGAAGTGGCAGGAACCGAAGAACTGTTTAATATGGGTGAGAGGTTGCCAGTGGTGGGCACATTAGCATTTAGCAGTGTACCGGTTGCGGCTCCTTTACTACCGCTTACTACCGCATTGGTCCCGGCAAAGGCATTGATAAAGGTGGAAAGTACATTACTTACCAGGTAACCGGTGTTATTAACTGAACCACCCGGGTTATGCCACAGCGAACGGCCATATACCTGGAAGGCATCTCCTGCCATCACTTTCAATGCTATACCCATGCCAAAACGATCACCGGTAGCGCCGTTCAGCTTATACATCTTCGTACTGGCCTGGGTAGGATTGACCGTTGGGTCAGGCGGCGTCGGAAGCCCATTATTACTGTTATTGTTATAGCTATTGCCACTAACGGAGCTATACCAGCCTAATTGGCTCATCGTTACTACATGATTGGCATCATTGGTAATATTGTAAAAGGTTTGTTCTGTTGCCATTCCGCCGGCCTCAAGCGTAGCGGCAGGGTAGTAAACTGTTTGCGATTCGTCTGTAAGGGTCATACGGATATTCCCCAGATGATCCCGTATATAATAGTCAAACACCCAGGTGTAATTGCTACCCGAAGACTTCAGCCGGGCGCGGCCTTCTGCATGCGCCATAAATAACAGGGATTCCGGTTGGTTTAACGATGACAGCGAAGCGTTTGAATAATTTTTCGACTGGTAAATAAATCCACCTATGTAAGTGGTAACGGTAGTAATATTTGAAGTATAGGTATTGATACCCAACTTAACGGAGGCTCCATTCTCCTGTACCGTCTTTTTCAGTTTATTTCCTGCTGCATCGTACTGGTAAGTGATGCTCCCTTTGGAAAAAGTGATAACATTGGGCAGGTTTGAAGCATTATAGGTAATCAGGCTTATATTTTTGTTATCATCCCTGGTAAGGTTGCCATTATAGTCATAACCATAATCTACCGTTGCAGCTGTTTTGGATGTTGTTGCATAGTGAAAGTCGCCCAGTTTAGAACCGGCAACATTGGCATTGTCAATCACATGCTGAAGCCTGTTGCTGTTTTCTATGTTCAGATAGGCGTAGCTCAGGTTATCTATATTTGGAGCCCCGCCCAATACAAATCCATTTTGATTAAGTGTTTTAATATTGCCATTCAAATCATAGCTCATGCTGTTAAGAGAAAAATCCATGTAAGATTTATCCCAGGTAGTACTGCTGGTATTTTGCAAATAAGCTGCATTGGTCAACTGGTTTGCTTTATCGTAACTATAATCGAATTTTCTTGATACACCATCCCCTTTGCTTCTCCATATTTGCCCGCTAAGGCTGCCATTGTAAGCCGGGTTTAAAAAGCTGGTAGTTCCGGTTGTGGCTGATGTTTTATCATATCCCAGTTCCATTCCAAACCAGTTGCCTGAATTACCAGCTATAGTATAGTTCTTATTAATACCTGTCAGCCATCCCCGCACATTATAGTCATAGGTTTGGGTTTCAAGCGAAGTGCCAAGGGTTTTCGTTTTAGCCTGGCCAGTTTCCATATAGGTATAGGCAGCTATTGTTTTATCATTACTATTCGCGGTAGCGCCACCAATAGTACTGCTGATATTTTTCACCACAGAGAGCAACCGGCCTGCATGATCATAATTCCTTTTTGTCAATACGTTATGTGACTGCGCTCCCGTCCCCGGTTTACTATGTTGTTCATAAACTCTTAGTGGCGCACCCGTCCAACTGTATTGTGTGGTAGCCTTATCTATACCGTTGCTTAGGTTCGTTCCCTGTGTTTGTATAACACGGCCATGGTCGTCGTAAAAACTAACGGTATACAGGTATTGGGTGCCATTGCTTTCCAACACTTCAGTTTTACTGCCTGTAACCATTCCCCTAATCATGGGCGATTGCACAATGGGCTGGGGATATGGTGCCGTGTTGTTGCTGGCAGCATAAAAGATTGCGGTATTCGATGTATTGGAAGCATCCAATGAGGAACCAAGTCCTGAACCTGTGCCCGCTACCCAATCATAGTTATCATACCATGTTTGCGAAAGCAGTTCTGTTGTGTAGGATGCCACATTTGGGTAGGTGGTAGACCCTTTGGCAATACCCTGATGATAAATCCTGTTGTTATAATTGGTGTGATCAGTCATTAAACCCGTTGCAATCGGCCGGTCCTGCGTATCATACTGAAAATATTGCCATTTATGTATATTTCTCAGGTTACCATCCTGTGTCATTACAATGCGGCCTCTCTGATCATATACCGTCCACACTTCTCCGGCGCTACCAGTGGGTGTTCCGGCATTTTTCCGGATAATAACCCGGTTATAATCATCATATTCGAATCGGAAACATAATTCATCAGCCCTGCCCTGGTCTATTGTCCATGTGCCATCTGTTAGTGCAACCATTTTTGGGGGGATAATGAAACGTAGATTACTATAATCATCATACACATAGTAAGTGCATTGCCAGCCTGCATGCGGGCTGCCGCTACCGTTATCTGCTGTAGTTGTTGTATACTGCACTTTTTTTAGGATAACCAGGCCATCTTTATCGGTATATTGAATGCTTTGATTCCCGTTTACATCCGTACCGATAGTTTTATATAACCGGCCGGCTGCATAGGCGCCGGAACTGGCAGGAAGGCTCCCGGGCGCCGCCGCAATATTCCAGATGCGCACATTATCCGTTGCCGTATTGGTAACATGGCGAACGGTAGTGCCTCTGTTGCTGCCCACCCAACTGCTGCCCCGGCCATAGCTCTTCAATACCCTGTTCGCCGGGGAATTGTCTACATCTATCTGCGAATAGAAATTCGATTCGCCCGGGAACATGGCCTGGTTAAAAGCGGTTTGCAGCGCCAGGGCGTTGTTCTTAAAGGCCCCGTCACTGCCATTGATGAACGGCATGTATTTCTTTGTTTCCCTTCCCCAGTTGTCATATACGTGCATTGCCACCGCATCCTGCTGCAAAGGGCTGATTTGTTTGCTTACCGTTTGCACCGTTCTGCCAAAACCGTCGATGTACTCGGTACTTTGTATCACATGCGATACAGGTAAGGAAGTGGACACAATATCTATTTCGTTGGCAAACGGCTTTTGGGCCACCCACGACTTCAGCGTATTGTATGTTTGACCATAGCTGGTGAAAGCGTTCAGCAACAGCATTATGGTGGAAAGAATGCGTAATGATCGCAGGTAAGGTTTATTATTGATAGTCATGTTCAATTGACTTTAAAAGTGATGCGGATAGGTAATACAACCGGATCGGTTGAAGGAAGCTGCCCTTCAGACAACTTAATAAAGCACCAGCCATCCTTTTGTACCCTGATGTCGTACACGTCGGTTAACAGCCAGTACCTTGCTTCCACGGCATTGGGCGGCCATAACTTCTTATCCCTGATCCTGCCGAAAGGCCGATACTGGCTCCAGTCGGCATCGCGGCTATGGGAAACGGCGGCCTCCAGCACCACACTATCGCGTCCCCGGGTACTCACATACGAAGCAAACAATGACCAGGCGCCCTGCCGGTTCGGTACAAACCCCGAAGTATCGGCCAGTTCGCTGGCACGCCTGTGCGCCATGCGCAGTGAAAGTGTTGAATCGGGAGCCAGCGACGCGGGCAGATTCCCTATGGCCCTGGCAGCTACGGTCGGCGATGTAACCGGCGCTGGGCGCACACGCAAATAAAAGGTATCCTGCGCCCATGACCGATGCAGGCCAAAGGCAAATAATACGGTAAATATGATAAGGTATCTCATGTTATTTTCTTTAAAGAGTAAACGTAACACCGCTTAAAGGCACGGTATTGTTCGGCGGAACGTCAGTGCCGCTGGTGATCTGGGCATATATCTGCCCGGTAGTATATATAGTAATTTGCCAGGTTCGGCCGGCCGCCGAAACGGTTACATACCTGGTTGTGGAAGGCCGGCAAAGCCCGCTGATGGTTCCAATGAAATAACTGGAGCCAAAATACATCGTGCCCGAAGTGGGATAGAATATCATATAGAAAGTAACCGTTCCTCCCGATGCAGACGCACCGCTGGCAATGGTGCTGTAACCGGTATTCGTCGTTATCGTGCACGATATGGCCGAACAGCTGCCATTGGCGTTTGCATACGCCTGCCCGTTGGTGTTCACATCGTTAATGGCTTTCTGGTTGGCATCGGCCTGGCTGATCGTCGACATGTAGGTGCCCGCAGCTACGGTATAGGTGACCGTACTGCCGGTGCTGCCGGTGCCACAATTATTGCGGGTAAAGCTGCCCGATTGGGCCACATTGTACCAAACCTGGTAGCACGTGGCGTTATTGTTGGCATACGTTTGCCCGTTAGTGACCACATCGTTATACGCCTGCGCATCGGCATCGGCCTGGCTGATGGCCGACGTATATATACCGGCGGGCACTACGTAGGTAGCCTGGTTGCCCAGGTAGCCGGCGGCACAGTTATTTCGCGTAAAGGTTTGTGAACGCGATGCATTCGCATATACCGTTGGTACGGGGCAGGCTACCGGCTGCCCGGCAAAATTGTAACAGTTTTTAGATACGATGTTCCTGTCGTTATCCCGTACAACGTTCAATCTGCCCAAACCGTCGAATTCATAGGTGGTGGTTCTGCCGCTGGGATCTATCTCGCCGGTTTTACCCACCTGAGGATCGTATGTGTAGGTGGTCATCAGGGCGTCGGCCGGGAACACCCTGATATCGTCCACTACGCCGCTGAGCGTAGTTGGATAAGTATAGGGCGCCTCATTGAACACCCATTTGCCGCTTACCCATTTCCACCATTGTATAATATAGTTTTTGCTGTTGGGGGGTGAGAACGGAACCGCATACGAACCCGAACTGCTGTACCTGTTGCCCGTATGCGCGCTACCGGCCGTTCCGGCATTTTCTTCGAACCCCTGATAAAAATACTCCCTGGTCATGGTGGGATAATTCTTTGGGTACGTTCCCGTAATGTAAAAACTGAAACCCGGCGCACTGCTTGCCGTAAGCGTTAAAGTATAGGTTCCGGCCGGAAGTGAGATATTTGCCGAAACGTTGGAGGAGCAGCCTGAACCTGAGGGTCCCATACAATGGCTCCCACTCAAATTGGAGGAGCCCGTGATCGTGTAGCTCCACGTAATATTGCCTGTCAAATTACCCATGGGATAAATATTCCAGATGAGCGAACCTGCATAGTCGGTAGTTATGTTTACCGTGTACGTAGAAGTTACGGAGCTGCCGAAACCGCTCGATCCCTGGTTCACCTGCAAAAAAACGTCGGCATTGGCAACCGCGGCAACCGGATAGGTATTGTTATACCCATATAACACGCTGGTGCTTTTACCGCCGGTTTCTTTGCTGGCCACCATGTTAACGTTGGTGGTTTCGTACTTCAGCGTTTTAGTGGTGAGCAGGGTGCTGCCTTTATAACTGGCCGCGCTGGTGAGGTAAGGCGCCGTACTTCCCTGGTAAGCATAAGTATAGGTATAATGGGTTTGCCTGATGGCGCCGTTCCTGTTCGCGGTTTCATGTACTACGGCATCGAGGTTGTTCATCGATTTCAGGGTGTTCACTACCGTTTGTTCGGCAGTTGTGATCATGGGAATACCCGTATCATGTGCATGATGAACAGTTTTGGTTACGGTATTCCCTTTAGCGTCTGTAGAAGATATGCTTTGTATGGTTCGCTTATTGGCGCAATAGGTAAAACTGGTAGCCGTTTCAATATAATTGGCCGGCGTCAGCTGATCGTATTCGCGGCGCACCACGCCCGACAACCGGTAATTCTCTATATTGGTGTAATAAACGGAACTGAGGTCTCTGAGGCTCCAGTTTCCACCGCACGATGCGTTGGCAATGTACGAGCGATAGGCCCAGCCCGATTTTGCGACCGGGCTGGTAAGGCTTGTATAGGAATTGATCTCCTCTGTAATTTTTTCGTTTGCGGCAGTGTATGCAATGACTGATTTAAGCAAACCCCGTTTGTGTGCGAAACTTACAGAGGATGTAAGCGTTGGCACGTTGGTTTCGCTGCAAAGCATACCGGTGCTGAACACATCGCCAAAATCGCTGAAGTTCTGAAAATTACAAACGGTATATCCACCATTCTGCTGTACGGTTTTCACCGATGAATAACCGATGAATGCGCCATTGAGGTCGTAGATATTTACTGCCGACTCGGAAAGAACCTTTTGCGCGAGGAGCTGGCAGCTGCCATTGATGGAATTCACTACCAGGTACTGGTAGGCTTCCGTTTGTATCTGCCCGGTAGATTTTCCGGTGGCATCATTGTAAACGTATTGTGTTTGAATTATATCGCCGGCTGCGAGGCTCTTTGCAATACTGCTTACCCTGAGCCCGCATACAATGGTATTTGAACCGGGATTTGCCTGGTAGTATGTGTTACCCTCATAGTTGATGGTCCAGGTAGCGCCGCCCAATTCCGCAATTTTAGTAAGAATGTCGGCTTTTGAATTATGCGCATTCGCCGACCTGATGGTAGGGTCGGTCATGGGATCGGTGGTTGCGTATGGGATAAAAGATTTATAATAACCCCAGTAGTCGAAGTTCTGGGAATTGCGTGCCGGTAAATGCTGATCGGCGTTATAAGTAAAGGAACGATAGGTAACCGGCGTGGAGGTGGCAACGGTACCGCCCGCCATTGTGATATTATCCAGCTTCAGCCGAAGCAGGTTCACATTGGTGGTAGGGTCGCCGAAATAACTATAGTTAAAGCCAAATGTTTTCAACACAATAGTGCCCACAGAACCGGTAGCCTTCAGGCTTACCGATGTGAGCCTGGCCGCGGTGGTAATATCGCGCCGGTCATAAGCATAAGTGAATGAAATTTGACCGGTTGCACAGCTGATGGATGACAGGTACTTAGGCTGAACGACCGTCATGGGAATAGGATCGCTGGTATTGGTAACACACCCGTTGTAGTAATAAGTTCGCGTCCATTGATAATGGTTCAATACATCATTATTGGAAGAAGAGGTATAACTGAAGTTTACATTGTCCTTTCCATTAAAGCTGGTAATATTGCTCAGGTACCAGGCAGTGGTAAAAGTGTACGATGTGCCGTAGAGCGTGGTAATGGTCTTTTCCCTCGAATTACCGAAAGTGTATACATTGCCCGCAGGGTCGGTTACGGTAAAGATCGAATTATCGTAACTCCCTGTTGCAAAAAAGCCGGAAGTAGTGATCCTGACGCCTGTTTCATTGTTAAAAACAGGGTTACCGTTCTCATCGAACGTAAACTGAAGGTTAAAGGTGGGCGTTCTTAAATAATAGATATCCGGTTCCCCGTCGGCGGTAACACCCACGTAAGACGTACCGTCCCACCCTGTAATGGCCTTGTAATCGGCCGCAGACAAGGGAACATTGTCAACCATGTTTTGTTTTATCTTCCGGCCATAGCGAAGGGTTCCCAGGTAACCGTTTGTAAATTCATCGGGGAAGCCCCGCACCACGCGTGAAATGCTTCCACCGGCCGATAGTTGCCAGCCAAGGCCCACACTGGTTGCATAGTCCTGTACTTTTATACCCCGCCCGGCGGTGTACTGCAGGGAAACCGGGATATTCAACGCACGCGATGAAAGCTCGCAAAGCGGAATATTAACCTGGGCGGCGCCGGTATACAGGTCTACCCCCACACCGGATGAACCACCTATGGAATTCAAAAAGCTGTTATTGGGTGATGGAAATCCCAGATTGTTCAAATTGCCCTGGGCAAACAGTTCTGCAAGTGGCAGCAAAACGAAGCAGAGGAGTAAGGTTTTGGTTTTGTTCATTATACTTCTATTGAATAAGGTTGTAAACAGGTTAACGCAGGGTATACCCCATTCTGAAAACCAGTGGGCCTGGCCGGGGCGCCTGCCTGTAACTCAAAAAATCCCACAGTAACTGCAGCCTGGCGCCCTTCAATGGTTTTGAGCTGAACGAAACGGTTTTACTTATTCCCAGCAACGCACTTTGCTGCCAGGCCGGCTGGTCCTTCAGGTCGGCAATTTTCCTGATCTCCGAAAGGTAATTTCGTTCATAGCCCCCCGTGATCCACCAGCTTCCCCTGGTCTTTTTAATGCCGAATAGCGTAACAGGGAATTTTATATCTACATAACTTCTTAAGCCAACCCCCTGGTGCGTAAGCTGAATTCGCCGGATGTTCTCGCCAAGCCCCAACTTATAGGAAACGCCGAGGCCGATAGTACCGGCGTTGGAAAGTCGGTATCCTATACCTGCCCCCAGTTCGGAAGATGCGGGAAAATAGCCGTTCGATTTGTGAGACTGCAGGCTGGTGGTAAGCTCGAGCCGTTGCAGAAAAGATTTCGTTCTTTGTGGGTTTGGTTTAAATCCCTCTGGCATAATATCATCGCTGCCCCGGTTGCCCGTTTCGCCTATCTTATTCTTCAGTTGTTGCAATTGCGCCTGGCCTGCCTGTAAATTAGCCTGCATCGCGCCTTGGGCATTCGGGCCGCCGGCCGCCAATTGATTTTGGATCAATTCATTCATAGCCGATCGCGTTTGCAGGCCCGTTAAATCAGCCGCTGCTGACCCGTTTCCCTGGCTGCCTGCTGCAAACAAACCTGCAAGCATGCCGTTTTTTTGTATAAACTCCTCAAATGGTTTCATGCGGCCCAGTATCGACAATATCGTTCGCTCCGCTTTTCGCTGGTTACTGAAAGTTTCTTTTATGCCAATTAACTCTTCCGAGTAATAATACAGTTCCTTGTTGATCTTTGTAAGCTCTTTCGATAATTTGAACCGGTTCAACTGATCTTTTATGTAACTTTTGCTCTCCTGCAAATACTGTTTGATATCCTCTGCGTTCTTCAGTTTGGCAGTAAATGCCGTAACATTTGCAACGGCATTCCGCACTTCGCCGCCCTGCGCCCCTCCCAACTTAGATTGCTGTAAGAACTTAAGTGATGAAGTAATGGTGTCCAGCGCCGGAAAATATCTCGACATGGCACCTGGTGCGGCCAGTTTACGCTGAAGGTCTTTATATCTTTGTTCAGATACGATGTAAAAATTGCGGGCCGCTACAGAATCGGTTTTATATAATTTACGTAAAATAGTTTTTTCATATTTCGCGTACTTACGTAGTGCCTTACTCGTTTTCCGGTCAACTTCATGATTGAGCGTTAGCGACTTGTGAGATATACTTTTACCGAATGTATTGGAGAGGCCTGCAAGCTCAGCAGGTGTGGGATCCTGTGCATAAACGCAGAATGGTTTAAATAGCACAGGCAGGCAGAACAGGAAGATAAGGTTATAGGTTTTCATTCAACTCCTTTTTGGTAGTTGTGATAAGAATGGCCCCTGTAAAAATGAGAATGAATGCAGTCAGTATGTATTGATGGCAGCGCGGTAAAAGGAAAACAGCAGATCTGGGTCACAAGCAGCAATCAACCCAAAACAGACGAAATTCTGTATTAAATTTATGGAAGAATTAAATACTTCCCGTTTTTTAATAAAATTTTTCCTGAAAAAATGCAATACAAAGGTAAAAACTACAAGTATTCGTTAGAGACATATATGAATTGGGTATTATACATGGCACCGCGGTAAGAACGCTGTATTTTATGCTAACCCGGCTCACTGCGCAGCCTCCAGCTCATTATACTTCTTCACCACCGCTACAAAATCTTCGGGGTGTTGCATTTTAAGCTGGTTGGCAGCAATAAACTGCGCGAGCGGTTCCTTCTTATCGGCAAAAATTTCAGGCAGCTCGGTACGGCTGGCGGGTAACAATACCATTTCGCCATTGCGCAGCAGGTAATAAAATTCTACTTCTTCCATGCGGCGGTTAATACGGCCGTTCACCGAAACGAGTTGTTTTTCTTCAATGATATTGCGCGCAATTAACCTTAGTAGTGAAATTTTATCCTGCAAAAGCACGTGAAAATAGGTTTGATCGGTGGTTTTGTTCGTTGAGGGAAATCCGCGGCGGAATAAAAGCGAGTCTTTCTTTTTGGGATACAATACAAATTCCTTCACCTTGCTTTCGGCTGCGAAGGCATTGCCCTCGAACTGCAGCAGTAACATATTCTTTAAACAATCGAACTTCAGTTTGAACTGGGTGAGGGTACGGCCGCTGGTAAAACGCACCACCCCATCGCACCAGTCTTTCATGAGATAAGGGTTGCCGGTGATCGAATTCATTTCATCTTCTCTCGGTGTTTGGCCCAACGCACACTGGCACAGCAACAGCAAACACCAGGCAATATGTTTCATGGCCGCAATTTTGATTGGTTATAAGGTACGAAATAATTTGATAATGTGATAATTCGATAATCCCGACTAAAGCCGGAACAGGTGGTGATAATGAAATGCAGGAATGGCCACATTCACCCAAAAAAAATCCCGTCCGGCATCACCGAACGGGACATTATCGTGAGGTAAGCGCCGGAGGCATTTTCATACTTCCTGCTTCTTACTTCATACTTCAGCTTAATAATCCATACCGCCCATACCAGGAGCGCCACCGCCATGTACATGGGGTTCTTCTTTCTTGGGTTTGTCGGCAATTACGCACTCGGTAGTGAGCACCATACCGGCAATAGAAGCGGCGTTTTCCAATGCAATGCGGGTAACTTTAGTAGGATCGATTACACCGGCGCGCAGCAGGTTTTCGTATTTCTCGGCACGTGCGTTGAAACCGTAATCGTTCTCACCTTCTTTTACTTTCTGAACCACAATGCTGCCTTCGATACCGCAGTTGGCAACGATCTGGCGCAGGGGCTCTTCGATAGCGCGTTTTACGATAGCGATACCGGTGTTCTCATCTTCGTTGATACCTTTCAGTTTATTCAAACCGGCGATAGCACGGATGTAAGCAACACCACCGCCTGGTACGATACCTTCTTCAACAGCAGCGCGGGTAGCGTGCAGGGCATCGTCAACACGGTCTTTCTTTTCTTTCATTTCAACCTCGGTTGCAGCACCTACGTACAGTACAGCTACGCCACCGCTTAATTTAGCCAGGCGTTCCTGTAATTTTTCTTTATCGTAGTCAGAAGTAGTTACTTCAATTTGTGCTTTGATCTGGTTAACGCGGGCATTGATATCGTCTTTTTTACCTTTGCCGCCTACGATAGTAGTGTTGTCTTTATCGATAGTAACGGAAGCTGCCTGACCCAGGTAAGAAAGGTCGGCGCCTTCCAGTTTGTAACCCTGCTCTTCGCTGATTACGATACCTTTTGTAAGAACAGCGATATCCTGCAGCATTTCTTTACGGCGATCGCCAAAGCCCGGCGCTTTAACGGCAGCCACTTTCAGGGTACCACGCAGTTTGTTCACTACGAGGGTAGCCAGTGCTTCGCCTTCCAGTTCTTCTGCAATGATCAGTAAAGGACGGCCGCTTTGTGCTACCTTTTCCAGAATGTGCAGAATATCTTTCATAGCGCTGATCTTCTTGTCGTAGATCAGGATGTATGGGTTATCCAGTTCAGCATGCATTTTTTCGCTGTTGGTAACGAAGTATGCTGAAGTGTAACCGCGGTCGAACTGCATACCTTCTACAACATCAACAGTTGTATCGGTACCTTTTGCTTCTTCTACGGTGATAACACCTTCTTTACCTACTTTAGAGAAAGCTTCGGCAATGAGTTTACCAATAGCTTCGTCGTTGTTGGCAGAGATAGAGGCTACCTGCTGAATTTGTTTGCTGTTGATACCAACGGTTTGTGACTGACCTGCCAGGTTCTCAACAACAGCTTCAACAGCTTTGTCGATACCGCGTTTCAGGTCCATCGGGTTAGCACCGGCAGCTACGTTCTTTAAACCTTCGCCGATGATAGACTGTGCCAGAACGGTAGCTGTGGTAGTTCCGTCACCAGCGATATCTGCTGTTTTAGAAGCTACTTCTTTTACCATTTGAGCACCCATATTTTCGATGGGATCTTCCAGTTCAATTTCTTTAGCTACGGTAACGCCATCTTTAGTAACTGCAGGAGCACCGAATTTTTTCTCCAGAACCACATTACGGCCTTTAGGACCTAAAGTCACTTTTACAGCATTGGCCAGTGTATCAACACCCTTTTTCATTTTGTTACGGGCATCGATATCGAAGAAAAGTTGTTTTGCCATATCTAGTTAATTTGAAAATTTGAAAATGTGAAAATTTGAAAATGCAAATACAAATACCAATGTGAAAATTTGAAAATGTGCAAATGTGCAAATGGAAAACCGCTGCGCATTTCATTTGCTAATTTTCAGATTTGCTAATTTGCACATTAAACAATTGCTAAGATGTCGCTCTCGCGCATGATCAGCAGATCATCGCCTTCGATCTGGATCTCTGTACCTGCGTATTTACCATATAAAACAGTATCGCCAACTTTTACAGTAACCGGCTCATCTTTCTTACCAGGACCGGCAGCTACAACCGTACCACGTTGCGGCTTTTCTTTAGCAGTATCGGGGATGATGATACCACCGGCGGTTTTCTCTTCCGCTTTAGCTGGTTTAACTATTACCCTGTCATGCAGTGGGGTAACGTTTATAGCTTCTACTTTCTTAGCCATAGTGTATTAATTTTTGATTTTAGATGATGTATTGAGGGATATGATTTTCCCGACACAGAATATAGGCGCCCTGCCAAAAAGCCGGGCGGCAAAAGTAAACGAATTTTATACCAATCCTTTCCTAAAGGTCATTTTTTCAGCGTTTTTGCCAAAGTATGGCAGAAAACCCAAATAAACACCAGCCAGGCCAACCTGGCAATGTGCCATTTTAGCAGCATTCAACCGGTTCACATCCAGGTTATTGGCGTTGAGCAATAAATACATAATATGAGCAGGTTCATAAACACGATTTTGGGGGTACCCTTTAAATGGTTTAGCTTTGTGCGCTCAAAAACAAGTTCTTGCAAGATGATCAGTAGAAGAAACATTCGTGTGAAAGTTATGCAAACCATCTATTCTGTAGAAAGCCACCTTGCAGAATCAGGAGGTGAAGTGCCTGCAAAGCCAGTTGATACTGTGAAGATCCTACAAAAACACTTTGATCAAACCCGGCAGCTTTTTATTTATTTGATCCATTTTCTTACCGAAGTGGCCCGATATGCAGAGACAGACGCCCGCAACCGCGCCTCGAAACACCTGCCAACGAAAGAAGACCTTAACGTTAACATCAAACTGGCCGGCAACGAGCTGTTATGGAAGATCCTCGATCATCCTTCGTACAAACAGGCTGTCAAAGAAGACAAACCTGAAATGCTCACCGATGCCGATCTGCTGAAGAAGATCTACCAGGAACTGGTTGATTCGGAAAAATACCAGCAATACATTGCCGCCCAGGGAAGGGATAAAAAAGAAGAAAAAGAGATCATCTCGTATATCTTCGATACCCTGTTATTACCTAACGAAACATTCACCAGCTATATAGAAGAGTACTTCAGCAACTGGGACGATGACGCCGAAATGGTGGTGGTACTGATGCAGAATTTCCTGAACAAACCCGCTGCCTACAACTTTCAGGAACTGTTAAGCAGGGAAAAATGGCAGTTTGCCAAAAACCTGCTGCAAACAACCCTCGAAAAGAAAGAGCTGGCATTACAATATATAAAACCAAAACTCAAGAACTGGGACCCCGACCGTATAGCGTCGCTTGATATGATCCTGATGCGGATGGGCGTTTGCGAATTCCTTTTCTTCGAAACCATTCCCCCGAAAGTTACCATCAACGAGTACATTGACCTGGCCAAGGAATACAGTACGCAGCAAAGCGGCCAGTTTGTAAATGGTATTCTGGATAATATACACAAGGATCTGGTGCGGGATAATCAAATGAATAAAGTGGCTTTTTCCCCCACCCCCGGGCAGCCGCCACAATCGGCGAATAAACCTTCCTGATTTCCATGCAATGATTAGATTTGCAGAAAATTTATTCCTTGATGAAATACTTTTTGGCCTTGATTTCAGCAGCCGTTTTCATTGGCTGTGATTATGCCGATAAAACGGCTTCGGGCTCGGCAAACGTTCCCAACGAAGCATTGGACAGCGCTAAGTATACGACGATACAATGGATCGATTCTTCCAGGAATTATGGCAAGATCACCGAAGGACAAACGCTGGATGTATCTTTCCGTTTTAAGAATACCGGCGACAAGCCGCTGATTATCATGGATGTTAAGCCTGGTTGTGGTTGTACCGCTGCCGAACCGCCCAAGGAGCCGATAGCACCGGGGGCAGAAGGCGTAATAAAAGCATCCTTCAACAGCCATAACCGTCCGGGCCATAACAGCAAGGATATTTATGTTGAAGCAAATACCAAAGGTACACGCAGCCATACCGTACACTTTGAAGTGGATGTGGAGAAGGCTAATTAGCTAATGTGCTAATGTGATAATGCTTTAAGGTCGTACAGTTCTTATAAAAGCTAAGTTCACGCGAAGGCATTAACGAAAGCCTGTATTTCATTATCACCACCTGTCCCGGCTTTAGTCGGGATTATCGAATCATCAAATTATAACATTTTTTAAATTTCAATAACAATGACAAGTTTAGTTTATTTATTACAAGCTCAGGGCGGCAGCGGCGGATACATGCAGTTGGTCCTCTTGGTAGGTATGATCCTCGTGTTCTGGTTATTTATGATCCGTCCGCAGGCTAAAAAGGCAAAGCTGGCCAAATCATTCCAGGAAAATTTACAAAAAGGCGATAAGATCGTAACCATTGCCGGCATCCACGGCAGAGTAAATAAAATGAATGAAGATGGTACCATCGAAATGGAAACCAGCCCCGGCAGCTATATGAAGGTAGAAAAAAGCGCCATTTCTATGGAAATGACCGCTAATGTGAACAAAGCCACTGCTACTCCGGCGAAGTAATACCATACTCCTGCCCCTCATGGGGAGGAAGAATATAACTATAGGCTCCGCCGGTTGGCGGAGCTTTTTTATTGTGATGTAGCCTGCCAACTTGCCCCACATAACCGATATCTACCAACTCCCCCTTCAGGGGGGTTGGGGGGATTTCACTAACTTGCCCCCATGTTAAAGATCGGCCTCACCGGTGGTATCGGCAGTGGCAAAAGCACTGTAGCCAAAGTATTTGAAGTACTGGGCATTCCCATATATTATGCCGACGATGCCGCCCGCCGCCTTATGAACGAAGATGAAGAGCTGCGACAGCAGATCATCGGTCATTTTGGCCCATCCGCTTACAGGAACAACCAGCTCGACCGCGCATATATTGCCAGCCAGGTGTTCGACAACAAAGAAAAACTCGAGTTGATGAATTCGCTCGTGCATCCCGCCACCATTCGCGATTCGGAGAACTGGATGGCCAGGCAAACCACTCCCTATGCCATCAAGGAAGCCGCCATCATCTTTGAAAGCGGCACCCAAAATCAGTACGATTATATCGTTGGCGTTTCGGCGCCCCTGCCCCTGCGAACGCTGCGCGCCATGCGGCGCGACGGTTCAACCCGCGAACAGGTGCTTGCCCGTATGGGTAAACAAATTCAGGAGGTGATCAAAATGCGGTTATGCGATTTTGTTATAACCAATGATGAGCAGCAACCCGTAATACCACAGGTTTTAAAGATGCATAATACATTTATGGAGCTCAGTGCTGATAATGGCAAATAGCGGTTATTGAGTTATTGAGTTATTGAGTTCGCGAATAATAGCGAGTCTAAACTGAACAACTGAATAACTGAACAACTGCGAACAGTGAACTGTGAACTGTGAACTAAGAACTAAGAACTAAGAACTAATAACTTTTCTGTTCTTATAAACCAGCAACGCCGTCAAAGCAAACACCGCAACACCTGCGGCGACAGCTACGCCCGGCGCAATTTTATTCACCGGTTTGGGAACATAGGTAACACCGCCTTCATCGGTGCGGGCGGGCTCATGGGTATACCGGCCATCGGCAGGCACTGCCATCTCATTAAAATTATCTGCAAGATTGTGGAGCATTTTCCGCATTTGTTCTCCCTTCATTGGCTGACCATGCCCTGTAGCCACTGTCTCAGGATCAAGTGCCGCCAGCGCTTTTACCGATTTGGCCGCTTTCTGCCAGTCGCAGGTAAAATAGCGGGGCGGCCCCGTAAGCTTACGGGTTTGCATCATTACCGACCATACCGACTCCTGGCGGGTGGTAACAATTGCATCGCCGGCCAGTAATACGCGGTCTCTTTTCCTGTACAGACTGATGTGGCCCGGTGAATGACCGGGTGTATGAATATATCTCCAGTCGGGCAAAAAAGGCAGACTGCCATCCTGGGGTAAGATCTGAATATGATCGCTTAAATTAATGGGGCCTCTGGGAAACGCAGGAGATACGATCGACATCAAACCTCCACCGGCCCATGGATCGGCAGGCGGATAGGAAGAAACTCCGGTGAGATAGGGCAATTCCATCAAATGGGCGAAAACCGGCACTTCCCATTCCCGCGCCAGTTCGAGGACAGAACCTACATGATCGAAATGGCCATGGGTTAAGATAATGGCCGCCGGTTTTGAATCGGGCCAGAACAGGTTATCGGCCAGCTCCTGTATTTTGGAAGCGGAGCGTTTAAGACCGGCATCTACGAGCACCCATTTTTTCTCAACAGCGTTATGAATAAAATAAACATTAACGAATGCATCGCGCAGTCCCCATATTCCAGGTGCTACGCTAAACCAATTTACATTGATCACCGATTTGATCGTACCGTTTTTCATTTGCGAACTTTTAATTGGAAGAAGAATAGTCTGGCACTTATCTACTTAAAGTAAATTCTGTGCCATAATCAACTGGCAATCGGCAATTGGCAGGGTGTGCCTCACTTACATTATCGCGGCCAGGAAAGTGTGGCACACCTCAATAGGCAACAGGCAATCGAAGATGGGATCATGTTTGGGAAGTTGTTAATTTCGGGCTTATTCACCACAACTATGCAGGAAAAGCTACGAGAACATTTTGAGAAGATCATTTCGCTAACGGATGAAGAGTTCGCATTCGTGCTTTCTCATTTTACGTTTAGAAAATTCAAAAAGCACCAGTATCTTATTCAGCAGGGCGATCCCGTAAATCATACCTTTTTTGTGGTGTCGGGCCTGCTGAGGTTGTCACATACCGATGCCAATGATAAAGAGCATATCCTGCTTTTTGCCATGGAAGACTGGTGGGTAAGCGACGACCATGCGTTCTTAACCGGAACAAACGCCACCATGTCGCTCGACTGTCTCGAGGATACCGGCGTTTTTTGCATAACCAGGGAAGACAACCGGAAACTATTTGCCGCCATGCCTAAAATGGAACATTTCTTTCTGAAAAAATCGCACTTTGGGTACATCGCCCTGCAACGGCGTCTGCTGGCGTTACTCAGTTCAAGCGCAGCGGAACGGTACCAACAGTTATTGATGCAGTACCCTTCTCTTATACAACGGGTAAATAAAACGCTGCTGGCCGCCTACCTTGGCGTTTCCCGCGAAACCCTTAGCCGCCTCACCTCCTAGCGTGATGTACATCACGCCAAACTTGTGATGTACATCGGGGGCTAATTGCGGGCTTCTTCCCAGCTTTGCAGTACATAAAAAAAGTAAAGATTATGGAAAAGAAGATCATCAATCCCTGGAAATGGCAGGATGCGCGCAACTATGTTCAGGCCGTTGAAGTAAAGAACGTAACAGGTACGCTGTATGTGGCCGGACAGGCAGCGGTTCATGCCGATGGCAAATCGAGCAATGCAGATATGAAAACGCAGCTGCAACTGGCCATCCAAAACCTGGAACAGGTTATTACGGAAGCCGGGTATGAGCTCAGCAATATTGTACGATTGAATATCCTCACTACATCATCAGCCGAATTGTGGCCCCACTTCGACCTGCTGCAAAGCTGGCTCACCAGGCATGGCATTAAGCAGGCGACAACGCTGTTTGAAGTGCCGGTGCTTTTTGAAACATTAAAGATAGAACTGGAGGCTACGGCGGTGCGGTAAGAAACAAAACAAAAAAACCCTGGCAGCATTACACTCCAGGGTTCTTATATATTCATTGTTGAGTTTTCCTTGTCAACTCGCCAACTCATTAGTCAACTCGTCAACCAGTCAACCCGTCAACTATTCAACTTACTTCAACTTCGCCAGCGCGGCAGTGATGCGTTTCCAGGCTTCTTCGATCTTCTCCATGCTGTTGGCAAAAGAGATCCGAATAGCGGTAGGTTCGCCAAAGGCGCGGCCGGTAACGGTAGATACATGCGCTTTGTTCAGCAGGTACATACACAGGTCGTCGGCATCCTTGATCGTTTCTTCACCATCGCTTTTTCCGAAGAAAGCGGTAACGGTCGGGAATACGTAGAAAGCGCCATCCGGCTCGGGGAAGGTTAAACCGGGGATAGCCTTCATCAATTCGATCACACGTTTTTTACGACGCTCGAACTCTTTCGTCATTTCGAAAGAAGGTTTCAGATCGGTAGTCAACGCGGTGATGGCAGCGCGCTGGGTAATGCTGTTGGTACCGCTGGTGAACTGGCCCTGTAATTTCTCGCAGGCTTTGATCACATCAGGATGAGCGGCGAGGTAACCTAACCGGTAACCGGTCATGGCAAAACCTTTACTTAAACCGTTCAATACAATAACGCGGTCTTTCAGTTCTTCGAACTGCGCAATGCTCTCGTGTTTGCCTACGAAATTGATGTACTCATAAATTTCGTCAGACAGGATATAACAGTTGGGATATTTTGCAAATACTTTGGCCAGGCCTTCCAGTTCGGCTTTGCTGTACACGCTGCCGCTGGGGTTACAGGGTGAAGAGAAAATGAACAACCTTGTTTTATCGCTGATCGCAGCCTGCAGCTCTTCAGGCGTGATCTTGTACTTGTTCTTGATAGAAGTAGGTACCAGTTTCACTACGCCTTCGCCAAGTTTCACGATCTCGGAATAGGTAACCCAGTAAGGCGTAGGGATGATTACCTCATCGCCTTTGCTTACAGTGGCAAAAACGGCATTGGCAAGGCTGTGCTTGGCGCCGGTTGAGGCTATGATATTTTCAGGCTTATATGACAGGTTGTTATCACGCTTCAACTTTGTACAAACCGCTTCGCGCAATTCGGGATAGCCGGCTACCGGTGTGTAATGGCTGTAGTTTTCATCAATTGCCTTCTTGGCAGCTTCTTTAATATGCTCAGGCGTATCGAAATCAGGTTCGCCCAGGCTCAGGTCGATCACATCGATTCCTTTGGCGCGTAATTCACGGCCCAACTTAGCCATCTTCAAAGTTTCAGGCTCGTTAAATAACTGTAAACGTGATGAAAGTTGCATACTATTTATTGGTTGATAGTTTTTTTGTGCCGCAAAAGTACACCAAAAGCGCTAATGTGCTGGTTTGAAAAAAGCCCCGGGCCAAAAATTTGACATTTGAAAAAACAGGAGGCCCATACAGGTTGCAGGTTACAGGTTGCAGCGGCTAAAAGGCAGAAAACTGTATAAATTGCAAAATTCCGCGACACTTCACCACAATTTTCGCCCAAATACACGTTTTAACGTAAACTTAAAATCCTGAATCTGAACCAGGAAATCCTGATGGGGGTGAAAGGGAGCCGGAAATCCGGAAAACCCCGTAAAATCCCGATAAATCCGGGACAGGCGCTGTAACTTGTAACCTGTTTCTGATCGAAAACACTATCTTTGCCAACTCTAAAAAAATAAACGACACAATCCAATGAGAGCACTGGTTAGCATTTTTGCAGGTCTGTTGATCCTGATCTCTTTATACCAGCTTTCGTTTACCTGGTTTGTTAACCAGCACGAAAAGGAAATGGGTAAAAAAGCAGATGCCTATGTGAAACGGGCCTATCCCCTTACTCCTGCCCAAAAGTACCCCAACAACACCGAAGCCCGGGCCTATTACAAGGATACCGTGGACAATGTACGCGACGCTTATCTCGATAGCTTGCTGACTGCTACAAGAGACAAAAAAATTACCTGGTGGGGTCAAACCTATCAGAAAGCCAAAGAAAGCGAACTGTTGCTGGGGCTCGACCTGCAAGGCGGTATCAACGTAACGATGGATGTAGCCCTCGACGGCCTCATTAAAGGCCTGGCTAACAATCCGAAAGATCCTCAATTGTTAAAAGCGATCGCCGAGGCGCAGGCGAGAAAGATCAATAGCGATCGAAACTTCATCGATCTGTTTGCCGCAGCTTACAGCCAACAGAACCCGGGCGCCAGACTGGCCCCCCTGTTCGCTAATTCAAACAACAAACTGAGTGGAAACGCTTCTGACAGCAAAGTGTTAAGCTACATTCACGAACAGGCCAATGCTGCAATGAAGCAAACCTACCAGGTATTGCAAAAGCGTATTGACAAGTTCGGTGTTGCCCAGCCTAACATCAGCCTCGATGAGAACAAAGGTATCATTACCGTAGAACTGGCAGGCGCCAGCGATCCTGAAAGGGTTCGTAAATACCTGCAATCGACAGCCAACCTGCAGTTCTGGGAAGTATATACACTCGAAGAATTATCTTCTTCAGTGATGAACGCTTCCAAGGCGCTCGACGATTACCTGGCTGTCACTAAAACCGATTCAAACGGTGTAGCTGTAAAAGACACTTCAGCCGCCAGCCGCAATATTCTGGCCAGCAAAATAAGATTCTTCCCGCCGCAACAGGATCCCCAAACCGGCAAAGTAAGCTATTCGCCTTACCTCGGTATGGCCCTGCTGTCCGATACAAGCACCATCAATAAATACCTGAGCATCCCTGTTGTACGCAACAGCTTCCCTGCCAACCTGAAGTTCCTTTGGGGCAAACAGGACCGCGATGCGGAAGGCAAGCTGAGCAATGCTTTGCAACTGTATGCCATCAAAACCGTTCCCGGTAAAGACAAGGCCGAACTCGAAGGCGACGCTATCGAAGATGCCCGCCAGGAGTTTGACCAGGTTACCAACGAAGTGGCTGTGTCGATGGAAATGAATCCCAGCGGCGGCAGAACATGGGCCCGCATGACCGAAAAGAACGTAGGCAAACCAATCGCCATCGTTCTCGACGACATCGTTTACAGCGCCCCCAACGTGATTCAAAAGATCGATGGTGGTAACTCACGTATTACCATGGGTTCTGGCGGAAAGAACCAGCAACTGGTTATCGAAGAAGCCAATGACCTCGCCAACATCCTGAAAGCCGGTAAACTGGAAGCACCAGCCGTTATCGTTCAGGAACAGGTGGTTGGTCCCACCCTCGGTGAGCAGGCCGTAAACGGCGGTATCATGGCCTTCGCCATTTCATTCATCGTCATATTCGCCCTGATGCTGGTTTATTACAATACCGCAGGTATTGTTGCCAACATCGCACTGATATTGAACCTGTTATTTACCATTGGCGTGTTGAGCGCCCTGAATGCCACCTTAACAGCGCCCGGTATTGCCGGTCTGGTGCTGACCATCGGTATGGCGGTAGATACCAACGTAATCATCTTTGAGCGTATTAAAGAGGAGCTTTCGAAAGGCAACACCTACGCTCAGGCAGTTAAAACAGGTTACCTGCGCTCATTGCCTCCGGTACTCGATGCGCACATCACCACCCTGTTAACCGCCGTCATCCTGTTCATTTATGGTTTAGGCCCTGTATTAGGTTTCGCTACCACCCAGATCCTCGGTATCCTGTTATCGTTGTTCTGTGGTATCCTGGTATCACGCCTGATCACTGATTTCTATACCAACAAGAACAGGCACTTCAATTATTTCACAGCTATCTCAAAACGCATATTCAAACACGCTGCCTTTAAATTCATCCAGTACCGTAAAATAGCTTATGGTATTTCAGTAATCGTATTGTTACTGGGCGTGGCTTCGTTCTTCCACGGTTTCAGATACGGGGTAGAATTCAGCGGCGGTAGAAGTTATGTAGTGAACTTTGGTAAAGCGGTAAATGCCGAACAGGTTCGCAATACACTGGAAAAAACATTTGGCAGCACACCCGTTATTAAAACTTACGGCAGCGACGCCAAACTGAACATCACCACCGATTACCGCGTAAATGAAACCGGTTTGGGTGTCGATTCAGCCGTGCAAACCACACTATATAACGGGTTGAAAACCTTTTTGCCTGAAGGAACCACCCAGCAGGATTTCAACAACCGTTTGCTGGAAGGAAGCAATAAGGTAAACCCAACCATTTCCGATGACCTGAAAGCCGGTGCCCAATGGGCCACCTTCTGGTCGATGCTGATCATCGCTATCTATATCTTCATCCGTTTCCGCGACTGGAGATATTCAGTAGGTACCATCATTGCCCTGCTGCACGACGTACTGGTAACGCTGGCCGTGTTCTCGTTCCTGAAAGACGTAGTACCGTTCCCGCTTGAAATTGACCAGCACTTCATTGCCGCGATATTGACCGTTATCGGTTTCTCAATGAACGATACCGTGATCGTGTACGACCGTATCCGCGAGTACAGTCATACCATGCACAATGTTGATAAAACCACCATTCTTAACAAAGCGATCAACGACACCCTGAGCCGTACCGTAATGACGTCACTCACCGTGTTCCTCACCATCCTCATCCTGTTCCTGGTAGGCGGCGAGGTAACCAAAGGTTTCGCCTTCGCAATGTTGATAGGTGTAGTTACCGGTACTTATTCTTCTATCTTTGTAGCAGCGCCGATCCTGGTCGACTTTGCCAAAGACAAACCACTGGGCGAAGCTGCTCCTCCTAAAAAACCGGAAACAGCAGCTGCGAAACCAGCGCTCGCGAAGAAAGCTTAATTGATCTCTTTCTATAAAAAAAGCCTCCCCGCCAGCTGGCGGAGGGGCTTTTTTGTTTTTGGCGTGCTTTCTACAAGTTGAAAAGTTGATAAAGTTGATACAGGTGATAGAGGGCTATCGCTGTTTTAGGCTTTTCGAATTTAATTATGAGTCCCAAAACAGTGACCTTTATCAACTTTATCACCTCCTCCATCAACTCTATCAACTAACCCCCATTAACCGCTCCTTAACCATCCCAGGTTTATCCTTCCACCTGCTTTGCATTCATACAGTAGCCTGAAACCTGCAGCTGTATCTCCCTTCCACTGAAGTAACTTTAGTAACGCATCGCCAAATTTTTCAACTTACTTTAATAACAACACACTATGCACTCGTCAAAAGCAAAATACATCAACCAACTGCTCAGTACAGAGAATGATCACCAGAAAAAATTGAACGAGATCGTTTTACAGTCAATAGAGCAGGAAAAACTGTTGCTGCAAAGCATTACCCAACCAAAGGATGAACCACTTACTGCAGGCCAGCGGCTGGCCGACCGGGTAGCGCGTTTCGGCGGCAGTTGGAAATTCATTTCCTCGTTCGTGATCATCCTATCGGTATGGATTGGCATTAACGTCGTTTTGCAAGGCCCCAACCGGTTCGACCCCTACCCTTTTATTTTGCTGAACCTGCTGCTCTCCTGCCTTGCCGCCATTCAGGCGCCGGTAATTATGATGAGCCAGAACCGCCAGGAAGAAAAGGACCGCAAACGCAATGAGAACGATTATGTGGTTAACCTGAAGGCCGAGATCGAGATCAGGACCCTGCATCAGAAGATAGACCTGCTTATTCATGAACAGTTCAAAGAACTGATAGAATCACAAGCCGAACAGATCAAACTGCTGCATACGATCATTAGGGAAGACAGGAAGAAGGGAATGTGATAATGTGATAATGTGATAATGCCTTATGCGGAAAGCCTGCCCATTGGCGGTCATCACGAATTTAATTAATTATCGAATTATCCAATTATCACATTAACAAAAACGCCGCCCACCCGGAGCGACGTTTAAACCCTAAAGAAACCGACCTATTTTAGTATTTTTTATGATCTGTATGCCATGTTGGATCAGCAGCTTTTTTCGCCATTACATGCCCGGGGTTGAAGCCGGGCTATAATTTTTATGATGCATTTGCGCCCTCATGATAAAACCCATTATCACCGGCCAACCCGGCAGTGATACACTTTCTGTTTATTTAATGATTTGAATGGATTTTTAATGCCTGTTCGCCGAAGCACCGGCGTAGGCGCCCCGGTTGCTTTTGTTAATGTGAAAGTATTCAAATGCACTACCCCGAAGAAATTTTGGGCGCTGCTTAACCGGTGATTAACAAACCCCGCCACCTTGACCATCTGTAGCAGTTGTTGTACCTTTCCTTAACGAGCAGTTAACCAGTTTACACAAAAAGTAAGAATAATGAATGGCAAATTTGCTTACAGGAGTATATCAGATTTTATGCGATCATCAACACTCAGATGGCTGGTTCTGTTGGCAAGTGTTTTAATAACGCTTATCATTATCGTGCAGTTGTTCTGGCTGAACAAGGTGTATTCGTTTGAACAAAAAACATTCAACATGAATGTTGTCAAAAGTATCAGGGGACTGTACGAAGACCTCGATCTTGTTAACTCCCGTACGCATTTACAGGACCTCATAGAACATCCCCGTACCGATTATTTCATGTTCAGGGTCGATAACCCTTATTTTGAGGATTCCATTGCATCGTACCTGCAACATGAACTGAACGATTTCGATGTGCTCACCGACGCGCACATTGCCTTTTATACCGCCGGCCAGCCCGGCTACAGGCATACGACCTACATTACGGCCGCCGCTTCGCGTTATGATGTAGAGAAGATCAACCTCGCCGTATACAACCGCAACTATAATTATATCATGCTGTACTTTCCGCACCGCAATAAATACGTATTGCAACAAATGAACTTCTGGTTCATCAGTAGCGCCGTGTTGTTCGTTGTGCTGGTTGGCCTCGCAGTGATCCTGTTCTTTTTCTACCGGCAACGGTTCCTGGCCGAAATTCAGAAAGATTTCGTGAACAACTTCACGCATGAATTCAAAACACCGCTCGCCGTAATGAAAATATCGGCTGAAGTACTGCTGAATGAAAAAATAACAACCCAACCCGAGCGGTTACGCAAATACGCCACCATTATAGAAAACCAGACCCAGCATTTACAGCACCAGGTAGAACGCCTGCTGCAGATTGCCCGCAGCGACCGGAGAGACCTGCCTATTCAAAAAAAGCTGGTGCCGGTGAAAGACCTAATTGAACAGGCCGTTGCCAAAATGCAACCGATTATCGATGAGAAAAAAGCAGATGTGGATGTACCCATCGATGAAGAACAGAATTTTGAACTGTATGCCGACCGCACACAACTTGAACTGGCCGTTGTGAACCTGTTGGAAAACGCACTTAAGTTTTCGGTTAAACCACATATTATCGTTTCAACCGGGCACGAAGACGGAAACATTTACATTTCCGTAAAAGACAATGGTATTGGAATAGAAAAGAAATACCAGAAACGCCTGTTCAATAAATTTTACCGCGTGCCTACCGGTGACGTACACAATGTAAAAGGGTTTGGACTGGGACTGAATTTCGTAAAAAGAATTATCGATGCCCATCATGGCACCATTAAGATAAACAGCCTGCCCGGTATAGGCACCGAGTTCAGGCTTATTCTTCCAGGAACTGTAAATAGCTGATTATGCTACCAAAAAAAGTTAAAGTACTTCTCGCAGAAGACGACCTGTCGTTAGGATATGTGATCAAAGACAACCTGCAGGATGCAGGTTATGAAGTGGTATTATGTGCCGACGGACAAACCGCTATCGAAAAGTTCGATAAAACGCAGTATGACATTTGTTTGCTCGACGTTATGATGCCCAATAAAGACGGCTTCACCGTTGCGCGCAAGATCCGCCAGCAAAGCGATATGGTGCCTATTTTATTTCTCACCGCCAAATCGATGGAGGAAGATAAAGTAAAAGGGTTTCTCACCGGCGCCGACGATTATATTACCAAACCGTTCAGTATGCAGGAGCTGTTGCTGCGTATGGAGGTGTTTATTCGCCGCACGCGTAAGCTGCATGCCGACAGCATTCAGGAGTATAGCATCGGGCAAATGAAGTTCTCCTATACCGATCTCAAACTGCGTACGCAAACCGATACGTTTACCTTAACGCAAAAAGAGGCCGACCTGCTCAAGTTCCTGTGCGAGCATGCCAATCATATTTTAAAACGCGATGAAGTATTGCGGAACGTGTGGGGCAAGGATGATTATTTCCTCGGCAGAAGCATGGATGTGTTTATGACCAAACTACGGAAGTATTTCAGGGCCGATCCCGATATTGTGCTGGAAACCATTCATGGCGTTGGCTTCCGGTTCAATGCACCGGTGGGTCATTCGTGAAACGTGAAAGGGCTCTTACTGCCGCGCAGGAGCCTTGTCAACTTGTTAACCTCGAATTCATCGTGCAATCGCTGAAAACCTATTAACTTGTCTCTGATGCCGCGTGAGCGCCTTGTCAACCTGTTAACTTATCAACTTCTTTTTGCCTTTATGCCTTGTTGCCTCGTTGCCTTATCCACAGCAACTCCATTATAAGCCGTAGTCAACAAATCAACTAACATTGCTTTTTTAACCTTCTTCAGGTCAACTAAAGTCCAGCCCTGTTTTCCCCATTTGTTATCGACGGGGTAAATGATTGTCTTGTCAAACGCGCAAAAGACCGACTGGTCAATCTCCGACAGCTTAACGCAAATGATATGGCTGTCGGGCGCATGGGTGGCAAAGATCTTTTTCTTCACCCGGTAAGATGACTTTTCAAAATGCGGTTGTTCTTCCGTACCCGGAAAAGAAAGCGCCAGTTGTTTGAAGGTATTTATAGCAACCATAAAAGTGTAAGTGCCTACACGGCAAACGAAGTACCGCAGCCGCAGGTTTTGCTGGCATTGGGATTACTGAACGTGAACCCGCGGGCATTTAAACCCTCGGCCCAGTCAATTTGCATTCCCATCAGGTAAATGCCATGCATTTTATTCATGATAAAGGTTTGTCCTTCGAACTCAAATACCTCATCATCTGCTGTTTTATCGTCGAAACCCAAAATATAAGAAAGGCCCGAACATCCACCCCCTTTCACACCAATTCGTAAGAATTTGGTTGTATCGAACTCCGGGGCGCTCATCAGGCGACGGATCTCAGCCAGGGCGCCGGCAGTAAAACTCACAGGAACAGCCATTGTCATATCCATACTCGAATCGTTTATTATTGCAAAATTACGATAAAATCCGGTTACCGGGTTGCTGGCACCAGTTGCCGGGCATTGGAAAAGAGTAATTTACAAGATAGTGACAAAGAACCGGTTACAAGTGTGTTGCAGGTTCAGATCTCGTGCAAGGTCCTGAAAGCAGGAGGTTCCATCTTTTGTAACAAAAAAACAGCGATCAGCCCGGTAAGCAGCATGTCCGGGTTCCCGGAAGGGCTTCCCGAAAATAAAACCCTGCAACCCCGCAGAGCGGGGCAAGCTCTGTAACCTGTAATCTGACACCCGCCTTCCCGGCAACCGGTGCCTGGTAACCGGTAACTGGAAACAGCCAACCGGTAACTTCCTGTAATTATACTAGTTGTGTAAGTTCTACGTTTAAGCAACCAACTGGTAATATCTGATAACTTAAATTAAAAACTTTCCTCCCCCTTCAGGGGGTTGGGGGGTTAAACTGTATTTTTGTTAACCTAAAACCTATTTAATGTATTTATTGGAACTGACGTCCACCCAAATGACAATATCCATTGTAATTGCCCTTGTCCTCGGCGGCGCCCTCGCTTTTTTGTTTTGGAAACAGCGTAAAGAAGCAAAAGAATTGCTCGAAAAGCACGAACAACAAAAAGCAGCCGCAGCCCCCCAATCTACTCAACCGCTTCAACTACAGGCCTACGAACGCCTGATGTTACTGGTAGACCGCATTGCATTGCCCAACCTTATTGGCCGCACCGCTTCAGCCGGATTAAGCTCCCGCGATATGCAAATGCTGTTAATACAGCAAATACGCCAGGAATTCGAATATAATGTTACCCAGCAGATCTATGTTACCCAGGAATCATGGGAAGCGGTTCGCAACCTGAAAGATCAAAACCTGCTCATCATAAACCAGATCGCTTCTTTCCTTCCGGCCGATGCCACCGGGCAGGACCTCAGCCGCAGCATTCTCGAAATGCTGATGCAAAACCCCAAGGCCTCTTTGCATAATGTGGTGGCTGACGTGCTGAGCTATGAAGCTAAAAAGTTAATGGTGTAAACATTTCGAATAAGGGAGAAGAAGTAAGAAAACAGCTATGCCAGATAAAAAGATATATACCGATAGCGCCATAGAAATAAAGGAACTGTACACCCCTTCCGATGTACCGGCGGGCAGCCGGCAGGAAATGCCCGGACAATTCCCCTTTACCCGGGGCGTACAGGAAGATATGTACCGCGGTAAACTATGGACCATGCGCCAGTACGCAGGGTTCAGTACCGCCGAAGAAAGCAATAAACGATATCACTACCTGTTATCACAGGGGGTAATGGGTTTAAGCGTGGCCTTCGACCTGCCCACACAAATAGGGTACGACAGCGACCATGCCCTTGCCGAAGGTGAGGTGGGTAAGGTAGGCGTGGCCATCGACAGTATAGAAGACATGCAAACGCTGTTCAGCGGCATACAACTGGAAGAGGTTTCCACCTCCATGACCATTAACGCCACCGCCTATATTCTACTCTCCTTTTATGTGGCGCTGGCAAAAAAACAGGGCGCCGATCTGAAAAAGATAACCGGCACCATTCAGAACGATATATTAAAAGAGTACGCGGCCCGGGGTACCTATATCTATCCCCCCCAGCCTTCCATGCGCATCATAACCGATATTTTCGAGTATTGCAGCAAAGACCTGCCGAAATGGAACACCATCTCTATTTCGGGTTATCATATTCGTGAGGCCGGCAGTACCGCCGTTCAGGAGATCGCGTTTACCTTAAGCAACGGAAAGGCATATGTAAAAGCGGCGTTGGAAAAGGGCCTCGACATCAACGTATTTGGCCGCCGGCTTTCGTTCTTTTTTAATTCGCATAATAACCTGTTTGAAGAAATAGCCAAGTTCAGGGCAGCCCGCCGCATGTGGGCCAATATAATGAAAGAACTGGGCGCTACCGACCCAAAGGCCATGATGCTGCGCTTTCATAGCCAAACCGGCGGAAGCACCTTAACGGCCCAACAACCGCAAAACAATATTGCCCGGGTAACCGTACAAACGCTGGCCGCTGTTTTGGGCGGAACCCAGTCATTGCACACCAACGGGTTCGATGAGGCGCTGAGCCTGCCTACGGAAGAAGCGGCTCGCATTGCCTTACGTACCCAGCAGATCGTTGCCTTTGAAAGCGGCGCCGCCGATACCGTCGATCCGCTCGCCGGCTCATATTACGTAGAAGCGCTGACCAGCGAAATAGAACAAAAAGCCTATGAGCTTATTGCCACCATCGACGCTATGGGCGGCGCTGTGTCGGCCATCGAGGAAGGGTTTATTCAGGATGCCATCGCCCGCAGTTCTTACGACTACCAGCGCAAAGTTGAAAGCGGCGAAAAGATCATTGTAGGCGTCAACAAATTCCAATCAAAAGAAAAAGATACTACGCCTGTTTTTAAAATAGACGACTCCATTCGCCAGGTGCAAAGTCAGAAACTGGCGCAGCTGCGCAATAACCGCGACCCCGCCAAATGCGACCAGGTGTTGCAATACCTGAGCGACAAAGCCACTTCGGGCGAGAACATCATGCCCACCGTTATTGAGGCCGTTGAACACAAGTGCACCTTAGGTGAAATTGCCGATACGTTAAGGGAGGTGTTTGGGGAATACAGGTAAACTAATGTGATAATTCGATAATGGGATAATGTGATAATGGAATACAGATAGCGAATGGGGAAATGGGATAATTCGATAATGGGATAATGGAATACAGATGGCCAATGTGCTAATGGGATAATTTGCTACTCCCGCAGAGCGGGACAAGTTGCGCTAATTGAAAACAGCTTAAGTGCGGCCAAAACGTAAATAAACAGCTATAAGCTATACTGTCGGCAGGGTCACCCCTGCTTTTTTTATGCCCTTAAGATTCTGAACCAGATAAGCGCGGGAGGGTTCCTCCCTTGTCTGGCGCGGGTTTCAGGGCATTCACTTCCTGTCTTCCTAGGGAAAAGCAATAGATATCCCGGAGATATCCCCGATATATCCCGGATATAAGACCGATATATTTCGGCTTTAATAAGCACCGGGATATCCCGGGATCATCTCTTTAATATCTATAAAAATTCGGTAACAGGGTATGCCTGTACCCGGTTTTTACATTATACAAACGGGATGTACAACCCGGTTCAATGTTGCCAAATGCGGCTGTGCGCCATTGATCATGTCACCACACAAACTTTTTGCTGCTGGTTAGCTTATTGCCCGCCAGGCGAATTACATAAACCCCATGCCCAAGGGCGTTCAAAGGCAATGTAATAACGTGTGTTCCGGCATCCATTTCAACGGAACGCTGCTGCAGAATGGCCCCGTTAAGGCCAATGATCGACAGCCTGTACGTGCCCTTCTCAGGCGCCTGCAATGCGGTCAGCAGCGATTGGCCCTGAATGGAGGTATAGCCGATCTGCGCCTGCGTGGCGGCCTTGTTACCGATCTTTACTACAGGTGAGAAGAACGTTTGTCCCGATGGCTGTATGCCCTGCACCCGGTAGTACAACGGCTGTGCAACAACCGGCACCTGGTTATCAGTGTAATTATAAGCGTTTGACGTTTTGTATTCCTTTTCAGTGATGTTATTCAGGGTGGTAAAATCAAAACCGTTAACAGAGCGCTGTACATTGAATGAAGTTCCCGCCTCCACATTATTCATTTGCCATTTTACAGCAATGCTTTTTTCGTTATTCCGCACGGCCTGTATACCGGTAAGGTTTACAGGCAACACCGCGCCAATGCCCTGGATGCTGATATCATCAAGAACCACCCGGCTGAGGCCGCCACCGCTCGACACAGTGGCATTAAAACCATATAAACGAAAGGTAACAGGTATATAAACATGCAAAAAGCCGCTGCCAAGTGTAACCGTATAATTGTTGTAGCTGCTGGTTAAACTGCTTGTACCGAGGTCTGCGGCATAACCATCCAGGCTTGAACGCAGGCTCCAGCTATTGGGCCCCGAACCCGATGAGCCGGTGGTACTACGGCGCATGCGCAAAACAATGCTCGTTATATCGAGTTGGTAACCGGCATTCGGGCTTATCGTGAATTGTAAATAATAAGTGGGATCCGGAACGGTGGATGACGGCCAGCCACCTTCGCCAAAATATTCCGAAGCACCATGATACGTTCTGGTGGGAATAGCGGCGCTGAAATCGGCATTGGAAACTGTATTATATGTATTGCCGGTGCCTGTAGTTGAACCGGTGAAGTTCCAGTGGCCTATCGTTTGCGACAGGCAGGGT
Organism: Niastella populi; assembly: GCF_002078015.1. GTDB lineage: Bacteria > Bacteroidota > Bacteroidia > Chitinophagales > Chitinophagaceae > Niastella > Niastella populi. The sequence goes on from NZ_LWBP01000200.1 coordinate 49,038, forward strand.
AGAACGATCATCGAATGCAGCATTACACTGCAAACATACTTACCAATGCGGCACAACCTTGCCGGTCGGCCATTGGCAATGGCGGTTTTCAAAACAGGGACGGTCATTTTGGGGTCGGGTTTTCGGGATTAAACACTTAATAAACGTTAAATATATCTACTTATTACATGTTTTACCTCAAGCGATTGCAATCATGATAAGTGCTATATAAAGTAGATTAAAAATCATATGTTTAGTAAGGGTTCCCACTCGTGATTTTTTTCTACATTCAGCAAAATAATTAAGCATGCAGCCAAAACGATCAACCCGGTGGGTACTGCTACCTGTCTTGCTTATCATGGCCTCAGCCATAGCACAGGGCCAGTCGAACAAAGCGTCGAAATCTGCCGGTACGGCCATCGATCAAAAAGCCGCAGCCATTCTGCCCCGGGTAATTGAATGGCGCCGTTACCTGCACCAGCATCCCGAACTATCGAACCGCGAATACAAGACTGCTGAATACATTGCCGCTCATTTGAAGCAACTGGGGCTCGAGGTGCAAACCGGCATAGCAAAAACCGGTATTGTGGCCATATTGCGGGGCGGGCAACCGGGGCCTGTTGTAGCCCTACGCGCCGACATGGATGCATTGCCGGTCAAGGAACGCGTTGACCTCCCTTTCAAATCAACGGTAAGGGCCGAATACATGGGCGATACCGTTCCTGTTATGCATGCCTGCGGGCACGATAGCCATGTGGCTATGCTGATGGGCGCCGCAGAAGTATTGTCATCCATGAAAAAAGACGTTCCGGGCATTGTAAAGTTCTTTTTTCAGCCGGCAGAAGAAGGTCCGCCCGGAACTGAAGAAGGCGGTGCGCCGCTGATGGTGAAAGAAGGTTGTATGGATAATCCCAAAGTAGATGCGGTATTCGGCATGCATATAGAGGCCGACATTGAAGCCGGGAGCTTCGAATACAAACCCGGCGCATTCATGGCTTCCTCCGACTGGTTTACGATTAACATCAAAGGCAAACAAAGCCATGGGTCGCAACCCTGGAAAGGAATAGATCCTATTGTGACAGGCACGGAGATCGTAAATGCATTGCAAACCATTGTAAGCCGGCAATCGGAGCTTACCAAAGCGCCGGTAGTTGTTACAGTAGGCAAATTCCATAGCGGTGTTCGTGCGAATATTATTCCCGAAGAAGCAGTGCTGCAGGGTACCATTCGAACGCTCGACAGCAAAATGCAAAAAGAAACCCATGACCGCATACGCAAAATAGCCACCACCATTGCCGATGCCATGGGCGCAACAGCCGAAGTGACCATCGATACCAAAACGCTGGTAACATACAATGACCCGGCATTGGTAAAAATGATGCTCCCTACGCTCGAAAGAACTGCCGGGAAGGAAAATGTAAGGGAACGCGAATGGGTAACCGGTGCAGAAGACTTCAGTTATTATGGCGAGAAGGCGCCTTCGTTCTTTATTTACTTTGGCGGCATGCCCAAAGGAACCGACAGATCAAAAGCGCCGCCGCATCATACCCCCGATTTTTATATCGACGACAGCCGCCTCGATGTAGGTGTTAAGGCATTTTGTAACCTGGTGTTTGATTATGCCAGGAACGCAAAACGCTGAACGCTCAATGCTGAACGCGAAAACTCAACATACTGTTATAAACAAAATGCCGGATGCGTGAACATCCGGCATTTTGTTTTATGCGTTTGGCGTTATGCGTTCTGCGTTAAGCCTTCTTCGCTTCCTTCGCCCACGTATCCTTCAACGTAACCGTTCGGTTAAAGACCATTTTCTCTTCAGAAGTATCTTTATCCAAACAGAAATAGCCTTTGCGCAGGAACTGGCAACGATCGGCAAAGCGAATGTTCCTCAATGCGGGTTCGGCATAAGCCGTGGTGATCGTTTGCAAAGAATTGGGATTGATATAATCCTTGAAATCGCCTTCTTCACTGGAAGGGTTTTCAACCTTGAACAACCGGTCGTACAGGCGCACTTCAACGCTGATGGCCTGTGCAACGCTTACCCAATGCAAAGTGCCTTTCACATGTATACCGGAGGTATCGGCATTGCTTTTACTTTCGGGTATATAGGTACAATGTAACTCGGTTATTTTGCCATTACTGTCCTTCACCACTTCATCGCACTTGATGATGTAGGCGCTTTTCAGGCGAACCATTTGTCCCGGCGCCAGGCGGAAGAACTTCTTGGGCGGGTTCTCCATAAAGTCTTCGCGTTCTATATACAATTCGCGGCTGAAAGGAATTTCGCGGTGCGTGGTGTTGGGATCTTCCGGGTTGTCTTCACTCTTCACTATTTCAAACGACCCATCGGCCGGGTAATTGGTGAGCACCACCTTTACCGGATCGAATACCACCATGCGGCGCAGGGCAATTTTGTTCAGGTGTTCGCGTACACAGAATTCCAGCAGCGATACATCGATCATATTGTCGCGTTTGGCAATACCAATACGCGTACAGAACTCCCGGATGCTTTCCGGCGTATAACCTGCCCGGCGTAAACCCGAGATCGTTGGCATACGCGGATCGTCCCAGCCGCTTACGTATTTCTCATTCACCAGTTGCAGCAGTTTTCTTTTGCTGGTAACGGTGTAGCTCAAATTACGGCGGGCAAACTCATATTGATGCGAGGGATAGATCTCCAGTTTTTCTATCAGCCAGTCGTACAGCTCACGATGCGGCACAAACTCCAAAGTACAAATGGAATGGGTAACGTTCTCGATAGAATCGCTTTGTCCATGCGCCATATCGTACATGGGATAAATGCACCATTTGTCGCCGGTACGGTGGTGATGGGCATGTTTAATGCGGTATAATACAGGATCACGCATCAGCATGTTCACATGTGCCATATCTATTTTTGCACGCAGGGTACGGGAGCCATCGGGAAACTCCCCGTTCTTCATGCGGGTAAACAGGTCGAGATTTTCTTCAACAGAGCGGGTACGAAAAGGGCTGTCCTTACCAGGTTCGGTAGGTGAGCCTTTCATGGCAGCTATCTGATCGGAAGTGGAGTCATCGACATACGCCAGTCCTTTTTCTATCAGTTTTACGGCGAATGCGTACATCTGGTCGAAGTAATCGGAAGCATACAATTCATTCTTCCACTCAAAACCCAGCCAGCGAACATCATCTTTGATGCTTTCTACATATTCGGTTTCCTCTGTAGTGGGGTTGGTATCGTCGAAACGAAGGTTGGTATACCCGGGAAACTTTTTGGTAAGACCGAAATTGAGGCAAATGCTCGAAGCATGGCCAATATGCAAATAACCATTGGGTTCGGGGGGGAAACGGGTGATAATGGATTTATACCTGCCCGACTTCAGATCCTCTTCAATGATCTCTTCTATAAAATTCAGACTTTTTTCTTCCGGAGTGTTGATCTCTGCCATAACTCAATAGATTGAATTTGGCAAATTTAACGGAAATTAAGCAACCAGATGCGGCAGAAGCGCCAGTTATCGCAGGGATGGGAATTATATTTTCATGAGGCAGCAGCGTGCTGTTATCGGCTTCGTAGTGCCTGTACCAAACATTTATGCCGGGATCTGTTAGGCGGCGCATTTCAGGGTCCTGTACGCCGGAGCACCGAAAAGGACACCCCTTCCGGCGAGTTTCATTCCGATAAACGGAATGAAACTTATGGGCAGGTATGACAAAACAAATTCGTATTCCAAAAGATCTATAAGCAGCCATACTGCGCAAAAGCGTCAGCTACTACATTCTTTTAACCAGGATCTGCTGAACCATCTTCGATTCGGTAGACAGTTCAAATTTGTGGCTGGTTTTTTCTTTGCTGTCACGGATGATGATAACCAGTTTGCCATTTTCAACCGGGGCTCTGAACACTTTGTTAAAGTTCTTGCCGGTAAAAGTAGCGCGGTACAGGTTGTCACCGGTAACATCATTCACCAGGATGTCGAAACGGCCACCATCGGCGTTGTCAAACTTTACATTGAAGTAAACCTGGCCTTCTTCCATTTTCAGGCATGATACCGTAGCGTTTTCATCATCTTCGTAAGTAGAATCAGAAATTTTAGCAGAGGCAGAAGTAACTGTTACTGTAACCGCCAGCAGGATAAAAGCAGTTTTCTTAACTAAAGAAAAGGCTTTGAGCATGATTGTTTTCATATTCGTTTTGTTTTTAGATACAAAAATTGTTAATATGAAAGCAAATCGTTTAAATCTGGAGGCAAGCTGTTGATTAACAAGAGAAGACAAGCAGCGTCGAGTGGGAGGAGTTTTAAGGAACGTTTAATTCCTTCTGCAAATTTATACAAAAAACGGGAAAAGGTAACCCGCTGGTATAAATATCGCCCGAAATAATATTTTGGTAATACAATGGGGCATGTAAATGAAGCGGTTACCGTAAACGGCTGTTGGTCACGTGAACAGCACAACATTAACCGGTATCACCGCCGCAACAACCGGTTCTGTATAAGTTGCTGCAACACCGCCTCCCTTTCGGTTCTGCTGATAGGAATATGATGCGTGCCGATGGTTATTTCATTTCCTTCTATGCTTTCCACTTTGTTGGCCGCTACAAGGTAGGATTTATGTGTACGGATAAAACGCGCCGGCGGTAAATGGGCTTCAATACTATGAAAGGTTAAATAAGTAATGTACTTCTTCGAGGTCGTATACACGGCTACGTAATTCTGTAAGGCCTCCACAAATAAAATATCGTCGTACAATACTTTCACCAGTTTGTTGTCGGTCTTTATAAAGAAATGATCCGGTTCTCCTATCGGTGCCGGCCGGGCGATAGCTTCCTGCATGCCGCGCGCTTTCGATACCGCCTTCCAGAAACGTTCAAATGAAAATGGCTTCAGTAAATAATCGATCGCATTCCATTCAAAACCCTCTACTGCATATTGCGGGTAGGCTGTGGTAAAGATCACCATCGGCGGATGCGATAACGTTTTCAGGAACTCCATACCGGTCATCTTCGGCATTTGTATATCCAGGAACAACAGGTCGATCTTTTCGCGCACCAGCATATCGGCCGCCTTTAACGGGTTATCGAACTCCCCGGCCAGTTGCAGAAAGGAAGCATCCTGGATGTATTCCTTCAACCCTTTACGGGCTATAGGCTCATCGTCTATGATCACACACCGGAGTATCATGATAAATGTAAATTGAGTTCAACTTTAAATAGATGCGCATCGTTATGGATCTGTAAACTGTGCCTGCCGGGATACAGTAATTCCAGCCTGCGTTTCACATTCGCCAGCCCTATGCCGCCCCTGGGTTCCGTGCTTCGCTGCTGATCGTCTTTCGTATTCTCTACAATAAAAGAAAGGGCCCCGTTTTGCCGTTGCAGCTGTACCCTGATAAAGTTTTTTTCATGGCTATAATGGGAGATGTGTTTGAACGCATTCTCCACAAACGGTATCAGCAGCAATGGCGTTATCCGGAACCCTTTCACCTGCTCCCCTACTTCTATCCCAACTTCGTACTGGTTATCTTTTCGCAGTTCCTGCAGCCTGATGTAATGGCGCAGGTAAAGCACTTCTTTTTCTATTTCAATGGTCGAACTGTTACAATCATATAACTGGTAACGCAACAGGTCGCTCATTTGCAATAAGGTGGTACGGGCTTCCGCGTTCTGCCTATCTATCAAAAAATAGATCGTGTTCAGCGAATTGAACAAAAAATGCGGATTGATCTGTGACTTTAGAAAATTCAGTTCCGTTTCTGCCTTTTCTCTGGCCATTTCACCCAGCCGCCGCTGTGCCCGGGCATGGTCGGCCAGTAATTTCATTGCTGCCCCCGTGCTTACCAGCAAAAAATGCGGGATCACATTATCGTATACGCGCACTTTAAAGCGGTCCCAGATATCGAATGAAATGTTCATTAACCCGGCCTCGATATACATTTTACCAATACTGAACGAAAAAACAAGCACGGCGAACAGCAGCGCAAACAGTACGTACCTTTTCTTATACAACAAACGGGGAATGAGCAGGTAATTGGTAACGTACACCATCAGTGCCAGGTCGGCCACTTTTATAAAAGTGATGTACCAGCCTTTTCCGGCGGGATAATCCTGGTAACGGAAAAAATGCCATCCAAAGAACAGCAGTCCCCAGCCAATTAAATGATGCAGGTAATAACGTTGTATAAAACCGGCAGTGCTCATACCTCAAATTAAATATACAAAATTGGCACGGGATAACTATTTACGCTTACAGTGCCTTTTACTACACGAAATGCAGATTGGGGAATGGAGAACTGCTTTGGGTTCCCTTCCTTCAGGAAGGGCCGGGGAAGGCAAAAAAAAAGAGCTGTAGAAACAGCCCTTTACCATTAATCAATAACCTATGAAAAACACTATTTAATTATGTAAGTCAAAGATAACCAGTAGCGTGCCCGGTTCATAATCGTTTCGATGTTTGCATATAATTTCACGATGAATCAGCGCTAAAAACCGATAAGCAATTATTGGCGGGCGCCAAATAAAAGACTGCCGATGCGTACCATGGTGCTGCCCTCTTCAATGGCCAGTTTAAAATCACCGCTCATTCCCATCGACAAGGTATTAAATTGGGTATTCCACGGCAAATCGGCACAACCATCGAACAGTAATTTCAGGTACTTAAACTCTTTACGCAACTGCTCAACGTCATCAGTGAACGAAGCCATGCCCATTAAGCCAACAACCTCTACGTTCCTGAGCTCGTTTAAGAGTTTATACTTATGAATAGCGTCCATGGCTTCCATCAGTTCTATCTCGTTAAAACCGAACTTGGTTTCTTCCTGCGCAACATGCACCTGCAACAGGCATTGGATAACCCGGTCGAATTTGCGGGCCTGTTTATCTATTTCGAGCAATAATTTGTAGCTGTCGACACCATGGATCAAATGCACAAAGGGGGCAATGTATTTTACCTTGTTCGATTGCAGGTGACCGATAAAATGCCAGCGGATATCGTTGGGGAGCAACAGGTGTTTTTCGGCCAGTTCCTGCACATAGTTCTCACCAAAATCCCGTTGTCCGAGGTCGTAGAGTTCCTGTATATCACCGGCCGGTTTGATTTTTGATACCGCCACCAGGGTAACCTGTTGAGCTTGTAATTGTTCGTTTATTTCAAGGAATGCTTTTGTATTTACCGCCATCAGATATTCTATTTAATCTGTTATACAAACAAAATTTTATGCCGCGGCAAAGGTAATGGGAATAGAAAATTAGTAGTTAAATAATTAACTACTAACCGAAGCCCCAATGTATTCCAATTAGCACAACTTGTCCTGCTCTGCGGGATTAGCAAATTAGCTAATCAGCACATTATTTCAGTATCGATCTGCTGATAACGATCCGCTGCACTTCGCTGGTTCCTTCATAGATCTGGGTGATCTTGGCATCGCGCATAAGGCGTTCAACATGGTATTCCTTAACATAACCATAACCGCCATGCACCTGTACCGCTTCCACGGTAACCCACATGGCCGCTTCGCTGGCAAACACTTTGGCCATTGAAGAACTTAACGTATAATCGAGGTGTTGATCTTTTTCCCAGGCAGCTTTCAAACACAACAACCGGGCGCATTCAATCTTTGTTGCCATATCGGCCAGTTTGAACTGAATGGCCTGGTGATGCATGATCTCTTTGCCAAATGCCTTTCTTTCTTTTGAATACTTCAACGACAGTTCATAGGCGCCGCTGGCAATGCCCAACGCCTGCGAAGCAATGCCTATGCGTCCGCCGGCGAGGGTCTTCATCGCAAATGTAAACCCAAACCCGTCGCCGCCTATGCGGTTCTCTTTTGGCACTTTTACATCGGTAAACGTTATGCTGTGCGTATCGCTGCCGCGAATGCCCAGTTTATTTTCCTTGGCGCCAACGGTTACACCGGGCCAGTTCTTTTCTACAATAAATACATTGATGCCTTTGCTTCCTTTTTCCACATCCGACTGTGCCATCACCAGGTATACACTGGCCGACGATCCGTTGGTGATCCAGTTCTTGGTGCCGTTCAAAATATAATGATCGCCTTTATCTTCTGCAAAAGTGCGTTGTGAGGTGGCATCACTCCCCGCTTCGGGTTCGCTCAACAGGAAGGCGCCGATATGCAGTTCTCCATCTTTACGGCCCTGCGCCAGGTTCACGAGGTATTTTTGTTTTTGTTCTTCCGAACCGAATTTTTCAAGCCCCCAGCAAACAAGGCTGTTGTTCACACTCATGCATACGCTTACACTGGCATCCACCTTACTGATCTCTTCCATGGCCAGCACATAGCTGATGGTGTCCATACCGGCGCCGCCGTAATCCGGACTTACCATCATACCCATAAAACCAAGTTCCGCCAGCTTCAATACCTGCTCACGGGGAAATTTCTGCTGTTCATCACGTTCTATAACCCCCGGGAGGCACTCGTTCTGGGCGAAATCGCGGGCAGCTTTCTGGATCATCAAATGTTCTTCAGTAAGTTGGAATTGCATATCACGAATTTAATAATTGGCCGCAAGATAACAGAATTCATTACAAAACTAACACTCGTTCGTATTATTTTTATGCTTTTCCAACAAAAAAGGCGCGCCCTCCGCCACCCGGTTGCTACCAGACGGCGAACGACCCGCCTCCCTGAGATCCTCTCATATGAGGTTACTGCATCATTTTCACAATGCGGGGAAACAAAAGATTATTCTCCAAATGTATATGGCGGTGCAGGTCTTCCTCAAACGACTTCAGTTCGGCCAGGCTGATGCGGAAAGTAGCACAGGCATCGGCCGGCGGGGTGTAATCATTCGTCAACCGGCGGATCTGCGCCAGCAGTTCACCCGCCTCCTCATGCTCCGTTTCCATCATATGTATAGGGCTGTTTATATAACCTGTATTCAATGCCGGCTGGTTATTTTTCTGCTCCAGCGCTTTTTCTACTTCTTTTATCCGGGGAAACAGCACCATTTCTTCCTTTTGCATGTGCGCGTCCAGTTCCGTTTGCAGGGTACTGAACAAATTAAACACCTGTTGCATATAAGAAAAACGGTCGCCATGTTTGGCAGCCACCCGGTTCAAATGTTCATAAATGACCGGCATGGCATGTTTAACGTATATATGGTGTTTCAAAACGATATAATCGGAAAGCTGAGAAACCGACATGGTTGCCAGTAACTGGTCTTCTACCCCACTACCCGGTTCAAATACCTGTTGCAATTCTTCCAGTATTGGCTCTACGGGAATGTTCTTTTCTGCACATGCATCCTGCAGGGTACGTTTTCCTTTACAGCAAAAATCGAGATGATATTTTTCAAATACAGCCGCCGCCTGGTGTCTGTCGGAAACGATCGCCGCTAACGTATGATTTTTATATTCCAGCATGATATATATTTTTTGTAAAATTCCATCATGCCGGGCCGACGGGTTATGACTTCGATCATAGTTCAATAAAATATCGAATATGCAACGCTAAATGTTGAATGACGAAGTAAACAGCGATAGTATGAGATTTAATCAAAAAATAGTTCGCGAACATTTTCTTTCCTTCAACGTTCAACATTGGAAATTCGACATTCATCATTCCCCGTGCAAAGCCTGTTAAACCGGATTCGTTATATTTGAACCAACATGATTATTAGAAAATAAACCGATAAAAACTTATGTCCCGTAAAGACAAAAAAATAGTTCAGGTAACCTCTGAAGTTGGCCGGTTACGACGATTGTTGGTGCATAGCCCGGATAGTGGTTTGGGTAAGGTGGTTCCTTCGAAAGCGCAGGACTGGTTGTTTGAAGACATTGTGCACCTCGAAACCATGCGGAAGAAAGAATATGATCATTACACAAAAATACTCCTGTACTTTTTAGACCCCGAAAAGATAAGGGGCCGTTTGCACCAGATAGACGCACCGGAAAGCAACCGCGATTTTTACAAACCCGAAAAAAAGGATTTCTATAAATCGGATAAAGTAGTTGAACTGGAATGGCTGCTGGCCGATATACTGGAAGACCAGGAAATAAAACTAAAGCTCATTGCATCGGTTTGCGCGGTGGAGGGTTGTTCCTATGCCACCCAGAACGAGTTACTGGCGCTTTCACCGGTCAAGTTATCAAAGGTCATCATCAGCGGCACTATCGAAGACGACCGGCTGATCTTTCCGCCCATTCCCAATTTTATTTTCACCCGCGATATCGGCATTGTTATCAATGAATATGTATTGCTGAACAAACCAGCCAAAACCGCGCGCCTTCGGGAAGCCCTGCTGGCCAAATACATTTTCTTCAACCATCCCTTATTTGAAGCATACCACGATAACATCCTTGAAATACCCGATACGGCCCATCACTTTCTGTTACCACGCGACGGCGATGAAAAAAAGGTGACGCTCGAGGGCGGCGATGTAATGGTCGTACACAAGGATCACTTACTGATCGGCATAAGCGAACGCACTACTATGGAAGCCGCCCGTCAGGTAGTGAATATGCTGTTTGCAAAGAACATCGTTAAAAAGATAACGGTGATCAAAATTCCCCGCCGGCGCGATTACATGCATATCGATACCATCTTCACACAGGTAAAACGCAACGTATGGGTAATGCTGGGCGCGTTCAGTAAAAAAGTAATGAAACACGAAGGCGCCGATCCGGTTGAACGAATACTGGAAGGCCCGAAAAAAGAAGATAAGATCAAGATCATCCAGTTCAGAAAAAAAGATCCCGAGAACCCGGTGTTCTTCGATAACCTTGAAGAGCTGCTTACAGATATCAGCCAGAACGATCTTGAATGCAATCAGAAAGTAAGGTTCATTTATAGTGGTAATAACAAATTCCCCTTCGATACCCGCGAACAATGGACAGATAGCTGTAACCTGCTGGCATTAAAAGAAGGGGTTGTGCTGGGTTATGACCGCAACGACAAAACGGTGGAAGCATTTCGGGAAGCCGGTTTTAGTGTGGTACATGTAAAAGATCTGCTCGATCAGTTTGAAAAGGAAGAAACGACGCCCGATGAATTGGAAAACACGCTTATCCTGATCCCTTCTGCGGAATTGTCGCGCGCCCGCGGCGGTTTTCATTGTATGAGCATGCCGTTATTACGGGAGGATATCGATTAAACGTATTTAAGTTATGCAAACAACATCGCACATCTTGATGATAAGGCCGGTTAATTTTGGCTTCAATGCCCAAACGGCCGTGAACAATGCATTCCAGGTGGCCGGCGCCGACGCGGATGCCCAGGAAAAAGCACAGGCAGAGTTTGATGATTTCGTAACACTGCTGCGTTCGAACGATATCGGGGTAACAGTGATCGACGATACGCCTGAGCCGCATACACCCGATTCCATTTTTCCCAATAACTGGATCTCGTTCCATGACCCCGGCACTATTTGCCTGTATCCCATGTTTGCCGGCAACCGGCGGCAGGAGCGCAAACCATCAGTGATCGGGCAACTGAAAAAAACATTCACCATCGACAACACGTATGATCTTACTTCATACGAAAACGACCAGTTGTTTCTGGAAGGTACGGGCAGCATGGTGCTCGACCGTGATCATAAAATTGCCTACGCCTGCCTTTCGCCCCGCACACATCAAACAGTACTTGATGATTTCTGCCGGCAGATGGGTTACCGGCCGGTATTGTTTACCGCAACAGATGGCGCAGGTAAAGCCATATATCATACCAATGTGATGATGTGTGTGGCCGACAGGTATGTGGTTGTTTGCCTTGAATCACTGCCCAATCATGCAGAATATCAGATGATACAGGAAATGATCGGTAAAACCGGTAAGGAAATGGTGACCATCAGCTTTGAACAAATGAACCATTTTGCCGGCAACATGTTGCAGGTGCAAAATAAGCAGGGTGAAAAACTGCTTGTTATGTCAACCCGGGCATATCGATCGTTACAACCAGATCAGGTAAAGAAGCTGGAAGGTTATAACCGTATACTGCATGCGCCGCTTACAACCATTGAAACAAACGGCGGCGGCAGCGCGAGGTGTATGATGGCGGAAGTTTTTTTGAATGTGCAAATGTGAAAATTCGAAAATGTGAAAGTGAAATACAGCTCACGTGAGTGCTTCGCGTGAGCTTTTTTATTACAGATGCTGCCTGTTCTGTATTTCATTTGCACATTTGCATATTTGCTAATTTTCACATTAATTCCAGTCCTTCATCAAAACTCATTGGCTCAAACCCCAACTCCTTTCTTGCTTTCTCAATAATGAACCCCGTCTTCAACGGGCGGCGGCCGGGTTGTTTAAATGTAGCGGCATCAACCTTTACAATTTTACCGGCATCCAGGTTGAACTTAGCGGCGGTTTTAAGCGCTATGTCGTAGGGGGTAAGCCAATCTTTTCCCGAGATATGATATATACCGGTAGCTTTCTTTTCAATGATCAGTAAGATCCCTTTTGCCAGGTCTTCAACATATGTTGGTGTGCGCAGCTGATCACTCACTACCTTAATGGTTTTACCCTGTTCGAGGTTTTCCCTCACCCAGCTAACGATATTACTACGGGTGCCCTGTAATAAATTTCCATACACCAAACAGGTGCGAACGATAGCGAATGGTATGGTGCTGGTTTGCACCATACTTTCAGCCTGTAGTTTGGTAAACCCATATAAACTGATTGGTTTTGTATCATCTTCTTCGGCATAATTTCCCTGCTCGCCATCAAACACAAAATCAGTTGAAATATAAATGAAATGACTGCTAAAAGTTTCAGCATCTGTAAGTACCTGTGATGTGCCCTGTACATTGATGCGTTCACAATGCTGCGGGCGCAATTCGCAATCATCAACCTGCGTCATGGCCGCAGCGTGAACCACTATATCGGGTTTTTCATTACTCATAACCGCGAACGTTTCCAAAGAATTTGTAATATCCATTTCGCGATAAGTATAATTAGCCGATGGTTGAAACGGCAATCGTGATTCGCCGCGGCTGGTGGCTACTACTTCATAATTCCTGTCGAGTAACAATTTGATCATATGCTGCCCCAACAATCCATTTGCACCGGTTATAAGTACTTTCATCTGAAAATTTTTTATTGTTTTGCATACGCCGGATATAACCTTCCCACACAAAATTTTCATAAGCCATCGGCATCATAATGGAAATTTTGCACAGGCAAGTTTCATATTCCTTTACATTATTTCGTTTGGTTTCAAGCTGAAAATATCTGCTTATCAGTTGATTGCTTAAAAACTTAAGCACTTTTGTTTCTATCACATTTACTATCTTAACGCCCGGTTTTGACGCCTAAACGTACAACTGTTCAGCTAAACCCTTTTCCTAAATAAAAAAGCAATAATGGTTAAAAAAAATAGTGTTTCGCAAAAAAAACATCATTTTATAAAACAATTTTAGTGTTTTTTCGAGCCAGCGTGTACTTAATACGTGTATCAAAACAAAACCTTATTTTTGGGCCGCCTTTCAAAAGACAGCCTTTAACGATTTCCTTTGCAGATTCGAAGATTTTTAAATAAAACAGATTTTATTCATGGCAAAAAAGGTGACTAAAATCGGTGTTCTTACCTCGGGTGGTGATTCACCAGGTATGAATGCCGCCATACGGGCCGTTGTGAGAACCGGGAACTATTATGGATTGGATGTATTTGGTATTATGCGTGGTTATAGCGGTATTATTGAAAATGATATAGTACCCATGCATTCGCGTAGTGTGGCCAATATTATTCAAAGGGGTGGAACGATCCTGAAAACAGCCCGCTGCAAGGAATTCTTTCAGCCCGAAGGACGTAAGAAAGCTTATGAGAACCTCAAAAAACTGGGCATCGATGGCCTGGTGATCATTGGCGGCGACGGTTCATTCAGAGGCGCCGACATCTTCAGCCGCGAATTCGACATTCCCTGTATAGGCTTACCCGGCACTATCGATAAAGACATTGCCGGTACCGATTTTACCATTGGTTTCGACACTGCCGTAAACACTGCGGTAGAAGCGATAGATAAAATTCGCGATACAGCCGATGCGCACGACCGTTTGTTCATTATTGAAGTAATGGGTCGCGATGCCGGTTATATTGCCCTGCACAGTGGTATTGCCACCGGTGCGGAACATATTTTGATACCGGAACGTAAAACAGATATTGAAGAGCTGGTTGCGTCGTTACAGGAAAAAGAACGCCGCAAAAAACTCGTGAACATGGTAGTGGTTGCCGAAGGCGATGAGTTCGGCGGCGCCAATGAAGTAGCCAAGGTAGTAAAAGAACGCCTTCCGTTCACCGACACCCGGGTTTGTATCCTCGGCCATATTCAACGCGGTGGCTCACCTACCTGTTTAGACAGGCTGATAGCCAGCCGCATGGGTTATGCCGCCGTAGAATCGTTACTCGAAGGCCGTCATAATGTAATGGTGGGTATCTTAAACAACCGCATGCATTACACCCTGCTTGAAAGAGCGGTAAAATCGAAACAAAAGATCAGCGACGAATGGATCAAGATCGTAAAGATCCTGGCCAGCTAATTATACTGACGAATACCAGAAACCTGTATCGGATAAACCTGAAAATTTAGAATCAAGAAATTAATACAATGGCAAGAGATTTAACCAAGTACCTGCATAATGAAATGGATAAGGAAGCAGGCATACAGCATACTATACATAGAACTAAGATCGTAGCTACTGTGGGCCCTGCCTGCGACACTTACGAAAAACTGTTGGAACTGGTGAAAGCAGGGGTTAATATTTTCCGCCTCAATTTCTCTCACGGCACCCATGAGAACAAAGCCCAGATCATAGAGCACATCCGTGCCATCAATTCAAAAGAACCTTACAACATCTCGATCCTGGCCGACCTGCAGGGTCCCAAATTACGCGTTGGTGAAATAGAGAACGGCGCCCTGCTCATCGAGCCCGGCGATATCCTCACTTTTACTTCTAAAGAAAAAGTAGTAGGCACCAAAGAAAAGATCTATGTTTCGTACCCCAACCTGCACGAAGATGTGGAAGTAGGCAACAAGATCATGATCGACGATGGTAAACTGGAAGTGGTTGTTACCGAAATCACCAAAGCAGGCGATGTGAAAGTAAAGGTTACCTATGGCGGTCTGCTGTTACCCAAAAAAGGCGTTAACCTGCCCGATACGAAAATCTCCCTTCCGGCTTTAACCGAAAAAGATTTGATCGACCTCGATTTTATCATTGGCCAGAAAGTTGACTGGGTAGCCCTTTCGTTCGTTCGTAAAGCAGACGATATCGTGGACCTGAAAAGAAGACTGCATGAAGCGAAAAGCAAATCGAAAGTTATTGCTAAAATAGAAATGCCTTCGGCCCTGGTCGACCTGCGCAATATCATCCTTGAATCGGATGGCGTAATGGTGGCCCGTGGCGACCTCGGTGTTGAGCTGCCCGTTGAAAAAGTACCGATGGCACAACGCGACATCATTCGTAAATGTATCCACCGCGCCAAACCGGTTATCGTGGCTACACAAATGATGGAAAGTATGATCGACCGCGTAAAACCCAACCGCAGTGAGATCACCGACGTGGCCAATGCCGTTCTGGAAGGCGCCGATGCGGTGATGCTGAGTGGGGAAACCGCTACCGGCAAACACCCGGCCCTGGTGGTTGAAACCATGCGCAAGATCATTCTCGAAGTAGAACGTACCGAATACCGTTATAACCGCGAAGAGGACCTGAAGCCCTTACCGCACTCTCCTTCGTTCCTGAGCGACGCCATTTGCTACAATGGTTGTAAACTGGCCAAGGATACCAAGGCAGATGCACTGATAGGGATGACGCAAAGCGGTTACACCGCCTTTGTGCTCAGCAGCTATCGCCCCTACTCGCCGCTGTACATCTTTACCAAGGAAAAAACGCTGGTAAACCAGTTGAGCTTAAGCTGGGGTGTGCGCGCCTTCTTCTATGACGAGGAAGAAAGCCTCGACGATATCATGTTCGACCAGATCAAGATCCTGAAAGAAAGAGGTTTCCTTAAAGCCGGCGATGTGGTGGTAAACACCGGTAGTACGCCCATACACCTGCACATACCTACCAACGTAGTGAAGATCACGAAAGTAGACTAGAATGGTTTGTGGTATATGGTTTGTTGTTTGTGGTTCTTTTATTTCAGACTAATAAGCAATTGCAGACCTCGCTAATATTCAGCCGAAACATAGTATTAAAATAGGTGAAACGGCGCGTTTAAAAAACGCGCCGTTTTTTTATCTTATACACGCCTTCCGTAAAACAAAATGGCGCCCGTATAAAGGCGCCATTCAGAAAAATATTTCAAACCAATTCTTACTGGTACTGAATGTAGATCGGTTGTGGTTTTAACTTCAGCACTTCCGCCGGCTGCAGCACATGGCTGTTGGCCTCCCGCAGATCGTTCTTGTAGAATATTTTAAAACCGGTGAACTGTACAGGCTCCTTATAAACGAACTGTTTGTAGGTATTGAACTTACGCGCCTGGTGCCCCCAGCCATCCATATCCATAACTATCTGAACTTCAGGCTGTAATTTAATCTGCTGGTAATTAGTGACCATGGCCTTTGTAAAACGGTGCACTACCAGGATCTTGGGTGGCAGGTTATAGGTTTTAACCAGTTTTGCAAGGTAGTTTGTAGTCCAGTTGATATCTGCCGCATCAAATGTGCCGATCACCGAACCAGGCTTTTTGCCGGTTTTCATGGAGAACTCGGGGTCGATGCCAAAATGCACGTTGGGCAGCTTCAACCATTTTTCAAGCCTTGGCACCTCTTCCTGCAGCGTACTTAAAGCAACCTGAATATCAAGGAATACCAACGCGTTCATTTTACCGGCCATATTAATAGCCCTTTCAATATGTGCAGCAGGCATCCGCAAACGGTATTTGCCATCTTCGCCCGGACTGCCCTGCGCCGTAAGCGCTATATAATGAATGGCAGGAACAACTTCCACAGCCGTATCGGCCGCATGCCATTTCTTTACTTCATTTTTTAATTTTTCAATCACCACATCCTCCGGATATTCACCCAGTACGCCCATTCTTTTTGAATAGAAATTACCATAATACGATACCACGCGTTTGAAAGGGAGAATAGCGCCTGGCAAAGGATAAGCGCCTTTTACCGGCCATTTACCGCTTGAATCGCCATTGGCATTCCTTTGAAGCATGGCATTGAATAAGGCCGTATCAAGCGGTGGCAATGAAGGTTTTACAACCTCCGTGTCACTTTTTAATGCGGTCTTTTCATTGGCTTCGGCCAGAACCGCTTCCCCCTTTGCATTACCGGGTTTGCACATGCTGAAAGACAATGAGGAAACGGAGAGTACAAATAGTGCGCCTGTCCATATAAGGGCAGATTTCTTCATGGTAATTGATTTTTTAACGGAAGGCCACCAGGCCTTAATTTGATGATTCATAAGTTGCTCTACGGAAGGGGAATAAAGATCGGGTAATTTGCTAACAACGCATTATATGTGAATATATTTTAGCAGCCGATTGATTTAGCAGGGTTTTTACATTTTATATTTTAATGTGCCGCGCCACCCGTTGTAAATAAACCAGTGTAACTTTATAAGCACTTAATATGTTAGCGGGTAACTCCCGGCATCATCACGTTGAAAGGGTTTACCCATTAGCATTTTTACAAATCTTTAAATGTCATGCCATGGGTACGCTTCAACAAATTCACCGGTGGAGCCTCGCGCATCACCCCCGCTGGCTGGTTGTTTTGCGGGTAGCTTTAGGCATCTGTCTCTTCTTTAAAGGCATATTTTTCCTTGCAAATACATCAACGCTTGAAGAACTGGTAAGGGGCAGCCTGGTGGCCAACCGGGCCGACTGGATGGCGATCTTTATAACCTGGTCGCACCTGCTGGGCGGCTTTTTGATAATCATCGGGTTGCTTACGCGGTGGGCTGTTTTGTTGCAGATACCCATACTGATGGGCGCCATCGTATTTGTCAATACCCAACGGGATGCATTTGGCCCCTTTGAACTGCCATTTGCGTTCATCATCCTGTTGTTACTGATCCTGTTCCTGATAGAAGGAGGCGGGCCGGTGTCGCTCGATAATTTTTTCAGTAAACACCAGGCGTGAGAATTCGGGATTTTGGGATTTTGAGATTTATGAGAATATTCAAACCGGATCCAATCACTAAATTTTTAAATCTCAAAACCAGCAATCATTACTCCCCCTCATAAATTACTCCAGAGGTAGGCGTTTCATGCAGTTCGATCCGGTGCATGGCGGGCAGGGCTGGTTTTAACTGATCCCAGATCCATACCGCTATCAACTCGCAGGTGGGATTCTCCAGCCCCGGCAGGTCGTTCATCAGCTTATGGTCGAGCTGGGTCACAACCGGTTTGATGATCTTTTTCAGTTCAGCGAAATCAATGATCCAGCCGAATTTGGGATCGGGTTTGCCTTTCAGCCATACCCGCAAACGATAGGTATGGCCGTGAATGTTCTTACATTTATGCCCTTCCGGCACGTTGGGTAAAAAATGGGCTGAATCGAATGTAAATTCTTTGTAGAGCAGCATAACTTAATTGAAGGCGCAAAGGTATGTTTTATTTCGAACCCATAAGTATTTGCCAACCCCCTGAGATGGTTTGTGGTTATGGTTTGTTGTTTGTGGTTCTTTAGTGGCAGTTTATGGTTTTTGGTTTATTGTTTATGGTTCTTTTGTTCGGGATCAATAAGTAATTGCAGGATTCGCGACGATTTGTTTGTTGTTTGTAGTTTCTTTCATTCGAAACTCATAACTATTTGCCGGCCTCGCCCTGGGCTTTCTGTTTTCGCCTTTCAGCTGTATTCGTATTCTGTATTTGCTTGCGGCTTGCAGCTTGCAGCGTGCAGCTGTATTTGTATTGCTTTAGGCTCTCAGCTTATAGCTTGCAATTTACAGCTGTATTCACCAACCCCGGCAAACCAAATTGCCAGGGCTGTTATGGGTTTTTCTGATGTTCTATTTATGAAGCGTGATGGTTCCCAAATCGGTTTCCTTTCCAACAGTTACCGATACATTGTTGATGGTGGTATCCTGGTAACCATTGCCGGCGTTTACAAATACCGAGTAAATTCCTGAATCGAGCCCGCGCACTTTGAAGCGGCCATCGCGCCAGGGGAAGGCATACGCCTGTATTTGGGGCATAAAAAAAGCTCCCTGGCGGGGAGCATCTATGAACAGGCAATCGTTATAATTTTAATCGTTAACCAAAGTTTCTTTTTTCTGCTGAAATTAACAAACGTTAGCAGGCAAATGGCTGCCAACCGGGGCCTGCAGAACACACATTAAATAATATCACATATTTAATATCTGAATAACTTTCTCTTAATTTCTCCTGCTGTTACCGCATGCACCTGCAATTTATTTCATCACATTTTCACTTTAAAGCGCATTCAACGTTAAAAAGTACAGTTCTGGCTATAATTGCTAAATCCCAGAAAAGGCTAAAAAAAAAATTAAATTTTTTTTAAAATACCCGCTTTCAGGAGCTGTTTTCAGGTAAAACTTCAGGCTTCTACCCTTAAAAGCACAAAAAAGGGTATTGTAAAAACAACACCCTGATATACTATTGGTTTTTCCTATTTCAACTCCTTCCTGTTATGCCCGTTTCCGTTTTGCATCTGTACACGCCAGGTCGATGGCTTTTGAAATTTCAGGCTGACTAAGCCTTCCATCATACACCTGGCCATTGATATACAAGGTAGGCACGGTACGGATGCCTTTTGCCAGCGCTTCCAGCAGATCGGTGCGAACCGTCCACCCGTATTTGCTCTCCACAAGGTCGGGTAGGAAATTCTTGCTGGTCACTCCAGCCTCCCGGGCGTATTCCCGTAAGCTGATGGTGCCCAGCCGGCGATTATGCGCATACAACAGGTTGTGCATTTCCCAGAATTTGCCTTCCTGGGCAGCGGCAATAGCCGCTTCTGCCGCCTTATGCGCATGCTGATGAATCTGAGTTAAAGGGAAATGCCGGTAATTAAGCTTTACCTTTTTGCCATGCGACTCCATCAACTTTACGATCACCCGGTGTACTTTGGCACATTCCTCACTCTCGTAATCGCCATAAAAGACAATGCTTACCGGCGCATCGGGGTCGCCGGCCCATAGTCCTTTGGTTGAAATGATCTCCTTGTTCTTATCATTCTTAATTGGCATATTTACTCCTCTTTCATTTGTTTTTGTTATGACTTAATTAAAAAGGCCACTCTACCTGTAGCAGAGTGGCCTGGTTCAAATTCATACATCCTCAGCATCTATTACCTATCAAACAAAACCTGTCAGGTCTTCCCCAAAATCCTGTACCCCGTATCAGACCTGACAGGCTTTTCACATATTCTCTCTCACTCACTTCTTTAATAACATCGGTTCTATCATTTAGTTGGTAGCCCGCCTCACTTTCCTGTCTTTTAACGATTCGTTGGCACCCTCCCGGCATCACCCGGCAGGGGGAGGATATTATCAACTTTTCAACTTACCATTTATTTTACCCGCTCGGGCGTTTCGTTCCTGAACACCACTACTCCATCAAATACGTCAACCATCACCGGTTTAGATTTATCGATGTCTGCTGCAAGGATCTTTCTACTAAGCGGATTAACGATCTCCTTCTGGATCAACCGTTTCAACGGCCGGGCGCCAAACTGTATATCGAATCCCTGCTCGGCCAGGTATTCCAGGGCATAATTGCTGAACCGCAGATCGATGCCATTTTCCGCCACCTGTTTTTTCAGACCGTTCAACTGGATCTGTACAATACCCATGATCTCTTTCTTCAACAGTGGCTGGAACATGATCACTTCATCGACCCGGTTCAGGAACTCGGGCCTGATGGTTTGCCGCAGCAGGTTCATTACTTCCACTTTAGCCCGCTCCGCAGCCTTGTCCACATCCTGTTCCTTTACATCTTCAAACGCTTCCTGGATCAAATGGCTACCAATATTGCTGGTCATAATGATGATGGTGTTTTTGAAATTCACCATCCTGCCCTTGGCATCGGTCAACCGGCCATCGTCAAGCACCTGCAACAATACATTCCATACATCGGGATGGGCCTTTTCAATTTCATCGAGCAGTACCACACTGTATGGTTTACGGCGAACCGCTTCGGTCAATTGCCCTCCTTCTTCATACCCCACATAACCCGGAGGCGCGCCCACCAGGCGGCTTACCGTATGTTTTTCCTGGTATTCGCTCATGTCAATACGGGTCATCATGCTCTCATCATCGAACAGGTAATCGGCCAGGGCTTTTGCCAGCTCTGTTTTACCCACACCGGTGGTTCCCAGAAATATAAATGAACCGATCGGCTTTTTGGGATCATGCAGTCCCGCCCTGCTTCTGCGAATTGCATCGGCCACGGCTGTTATCGCCTCATCCTGTCCTACCACCCGCTCGTGCAGCTTTTCTTCCAGGTGCAGCAATTTCTCTTTATCGCTCTGCAGCATGCGGCTTACCGGAATACCGGTCGACTTTGCAATTGTCTCCGCAATATCTTCTGCATCCACTTCTTCCTTCATCAACCGTTTGTTCTCGCTTATGGCATTCAGCTGCGCTGAATACTCATTGATCACTCGTTCCTGTTCTTTTATCTTGCCATACCTGATCTCAGCCACGGTACCGTAATCGCCGTTCCGTTCGGCTTTTTCAGCCTGCAATTTCAACTGCTCCACTTCGGCCTTTGCATTCTGCACTTTATCAACCAGTTCTTTTTCTTCCTGCCATTTCGCTTTCAACGTATCGCGCTCTACGCTCAGGTTGGCGATCTCCGTATTCAGGGCTTTCAGCTTATCCTCGTCGTTCTCCCGTTTTATCGCTTCACGTTCGATCTCCAGCTGGCGGATCTGCCGTACCAGTTGATCCAGCTCTTCGGGCATGGAGTTCATCTCCAGCCGCAGCTTCGCCGCTGCTTCATCTATCAGGTCAATTGCCTTATCGGGCAGGAACCGGTCGGTAATATACCGGCTCGACAGTTCCACCGCCGAAATAATGGCTTCGTCTTTTATACGAACATGATGGTGCGTTTCATAACGGTCTTTCAACCCGCGCAGAATGGAGATGGCATCCTCAACCGATGGTTCATCTATCATTACTTTCTGGAACCGGCGTTCAAGGGCTTTGTCTTTTTCAAAGAATTTCTGGTATTCATTCAGCGTGGTGGCGCCAATGGCACGCAATTCACCACGAGCCAGTGCAGGCTTCAGGATGTTCGCCGCATCCATGGCCCCTTCACCACCACCGGCCCCTACCAGGGTATGAATTTCATCGATGAATAAAATGATCTCGCCATTGCTGTCGGTCACTTCTTTTACAACCCCTTTCAGCCTTTCTTCAAACTCACCCTTATATTTGGCGCCGGCGATCAGCTGGCCCATATCGAGTGCATAGATCACTTTTGTTTTCAGGTTCTCGGGTACATCACCATTTACTATACGATGGGCAATGCCTTCGGCAATGGCGGTTTTACCCACCCCCGGTTCACCCACCAGAATGGGGTTGTTCTTTGTTCGGCGCGAAAGGATATGGAGTGTTCTTCGTATTTCTTCATCACGGCCGATAACCGGGTCGAGCTTGCCGGCACGCGCGAGGTCGTTCAGGTTGCGGGCATACTTATTAAGCGCATTGAACTGCGTTTCCTGGGTTTGCGATTGTACGGTTCCCCCTTTACGTAATTCCTTAATAGCGGCCACCAGGCCTTTCTCGCTTAATCCCGCTTCTTTCAGCAAACGGGCCGTAGAATCGTTGCCCTGCACAATGGCCAGCAACAGGTGTTCGGCCGTAATAAATTCATCGCCAAACTCCTTCAGCGTAGCACCGGCCCGCAAAATCACGTTGTTCGTTTCCCGGCTAACCATCTGCGCCGCATCGCCGCTTGTTTTAGGCAGTTTACCGATCGACTCCTGTAATTTGTTTTCGAGGAGATTCACGGTAACATTGTTCTTTTTTAAAAGATATTCAACCGGAGAATCTTCCTGTTCAAGCAAAGCTTTCAACACATGTTCCGTTTCAATATTCGGACTTTGTGAATTAAACGCTAATTGTTGCGCCTGTTGAAACGCTTCTGCTGCCTTTATGGTAAAATTTCCTAAGTTCATATAATGCTAATTTGCTAATGTGATAATATGCTAATGTGATAATTAAAACCTCAATTCCGGGCCTCGCTACTTTATCAAAACCTAAAGAAATTCGAAAGCC
The DNA here is from genome assembly GCF_002078015.1 of Niastella populi. GTDB lineage: Bacteria > Bacteroidota > Bacteroidia > Chitinophagales > Chitinophagaceae > Niastella > Niastella populi. The sequence goes on from NZ_LWBP01000200.1 coordinate 72,155, forward strand.
TGGGAAGTCACTAATTAAATAGCGCCCTAATATTCGGTAACAGCCAAAGGGTTTCACCAACCATTTTAATATGTTCAACGTAAAAAAGAACATTCCGGTTTAACCCTGTGTCACCATTATTCAATTAATCTGTACATTACCTGCAAATCATAATCCAGGCCAAAATTTATGCATTTATGTCATTAAAAACGAACCCTACCTGCCTCAGTTGCAGTCTTTTATCCGTGTTCCTGTTATTCTTTCAGTTTTGCTTCGCCCAACCCGACTTCAGCCAGGCCGATGCCCTGCTGCAAAAGAACCAGAAATTACTTGGCAATGGTGTAGTTGCCTTAATATATAAGGACGGGAAGGTGATCCACAGCAAAGAACTGGGTGAGTTCAATGCCAAAACAGCGGCGCCCATTGCCAGTTGCAGCAAATGGTTAACGGCCGCCCTCGTAATGATCTTTGTTGATGAAGGCAAAATAAAACTCGACGACCCGGTTAGTAAATACATTCCCATATTCGATAAGTACATGAAAAGTTATGTTACTATTCGCCAGTGCCTGGCGCATACTACCGGTATTGAAAATGATAAAGGCAACCTGCTCAAAATGATGCAACGCGGCAAGTACATGAACCTTGAAGAAGTAGTGAACGCGATTGCCGCCAAAGAGATCTCGAACAACGCAGGCACAGAGTTTCATTATGGCGCTATCGGCCCTAACATTGCCGGTCGCGTGATGGAAGTGGTGAGTAAAAAACCGTTCGACCGGCTTATTCAGGAGAAATTATTGCGGCCCCTGAAAATGAAGCAAACCAGTTTCGTGAACGAGAACGGGTTCGCGCCCAATCCCGCCGGCGGCGCGCGCAGCTCGGCAAATGATTATATCAACTTCCTTTCCATGATCCTGAACAAAGGCGTGTTTGAAGGAAAACAGATCCTCAGCGCCCAGGCCATAGCGGAAATGCAAAAACCGCAGTTCACCAGCCTGCCGGTAAAGTTCACCCCCAAAATTGCTGAAGGCTGGCATTACGGGTTGGGCGAATGGATCCAGGAAGAAGATGCCAATGGCAACAGCATTGTGGTGAGTAGTCCGGGTTTGTTTGGCACCTGGCCATATGTTGATAAATGCCGCAATTACGCCGCCATCGTGTTAACGAAGTCGTTACTCGGTGAACAAAAGAAAGATATTATGATGGAGTTCAAAGCTGCGGTGGATGAAGCAGTAGGTCAATGTGCCAATTAGTTAATTTGCTAATGTGCTAATTGAATACAGGTTGAGTGAGTGCCGCGCGTGGGCAAAGATGTCTAAAGCGAGGAAACGGAAAACAGGACTGCAGAACTGGAAGAATTAGCACATGAGCTAATTAGCACATTATCACATTAAAAAAGGGCATCCCGGTTACCCGGAACACCCGTGTTCATCATCAGTCCTTATTCGTTAAAATGATATCAAAAAAGGGCTATGGTCTCAGCAGCATAGTACCCGATAATTTTTCTTTTCCATAGCGGAGCGTATAATGATACACGCCGGCCGGCAGCGAAGCGCCGTCAAATGAAACCGTGTAGTTGCCGGCCTCCAGCTGTTTATTCACCAACGTGCTTACTTCAACCCCCATATTGTTGAACACTTTCAGCATGGCCATACTGCCAACAGGCAACCGGAAGGCGATGCTCGTGTGGCCGCTGAACGGGTTGGGATAGTTCTGAAGTGCCGCATTGCTACCGCTGTTATTAATTACGGTCAATTGCTTTGAGTAAATAAAGCCGCCGTCTGCATCTGTCATCTTCAACCGGTAATACATGTACCCGCTAAGTGGTGTGTTATCGGTATAGTTATATTGCGTGGTGGCCGATACGTTGTTTGATTTACCTGCTATGAACGCCATTTTATTCCAGCTGCTGCCATCGGCAGAACGTTCGGGCTCAAAACCGGCAAAACTTTCCTCCCCGGTAGTTGTCCATTGTAACATCACCCCATCGGCATTCGACCGCGCCGTGAACGATAACATGTGTACCGGCAATGGCACTGATGCGGCAGATAGACCGGCATTGGAAATAGCGGTAGCTATTGAAGAACCCGACGATAAAGTAAAAGCTGCCGCATTCGCAATACTGGCGGCTACGCTACCGGTGGCGCCGGCGCTTACATCGGCCGTAATAAAATAATAAGTACCGTTTATATCTATGTTCGAAGAAAACCCATTGAACGTTACCGATGAGGCAAAATGTTTTGAGCTCAACTGCACATCAACGGCACTGCTGAATGTAGCATCGGCCGACCGCCATAATTTAACGGCTGTTATGCCGGAAGGCGTTCCGCCTAACTGCACCGTAGCCGCGGTAATGGCGCTTTCGGCGCCGGGGTCGAGGAAGAACCGGCCAATTGCATTATTATTTGTGCCCGGTACCGGCGCAGGAGCATTATAACCGCTGCCATTGGAAAAAGCAACCTGGTTGGTAACAGTGGGGGCAGCGACTGAGCCCATATCTGTATACCACCCACTAATTGCGGGAGTAGCAGAAGAACTCGTATTACCATAATACGCCCAGTCAATATCTGAGGTATTCCAGATCATCCAGATATTCATGCTCATATTCCACAAATCATTACGATATTCAATGCGATAAGATCCTTTGGTATAATATGGCCTGCTATTCGACATTCCTGCATAAGTATAGGTACCATTAACGGCAGCGGTGCCTGCGCCGCTCACCGCAATGGTGTTCTGGCCATGGGCCAGGCCGGCGGTCAGCAGGCTCAAAAGAATACATATACATACATTAACAGTGTAACGGTTTTTCATACAGCAGGTTTGGATTTGATAGTGATTCGAAAAGTAAATACAATAAATAACCAACTGGAATAACTGACATTACAATTATTTCAAATACGCAAAACCACCTAAAGCGGGTAGTAAGTTTTTTAAAAAGGCATAGAGGCATAGAGGCAACGAGGCATAAGGGCAACGGGGCAACGAGGAATACAGAATACAGCTGCATGCGGTAGTTGACAAGTTAACAAGTTGACGGGTTGACAAGGGAAATACAGAATACAGCTGCACGCCGCAAGCTATAAGCCAAATACAAATACAGGCTCCAGGCTGCAAGCTTCCAGCCTCACGCTGCAAGCGAATACAGAATACAGCCTAAAGCCTAAAGAGAAGCCAGCAAATAGTTATGAGCCTCGAACAGAAGAACCATAAACTATAAACCAAAAACCATAAACATTTCTCGCGAGCTCCGAATGAAAGAACCACAAACGACAAACAACAAACCACAAACTAAGAACTAGCGAGGTTCGCAATTACTTTCGAGTTTCGAACTAAAGAACCAAAAACCATAAACCATAAACCATAAACTATAAACAACAAAAGTCCCGGCCCGGTTCTTGCTACTATTTTATTACCTAACTTCTTTACTTATGAAAGCGCTCTCCATCCTGTGCATTTTATGCATACCGCTGCTACCCTCCTGTACTACGCTTAGCCCTGAACATATTAAGGACCACCAATGGTTGTATGGCGAAGGCTACCGCATTGGCGATCAACTGCAGTTCGATAATAAAAACTTTAGTTTCAACGGCGATACCATCCTGAAACGCAATGTGCCCGTTGCCGTGGTAGTGATGACTTCGGGCGATCTGATAGGCAGTAATAACATCATTACGATTCAATCACTTGCTACGGGCGAAGAAGGGATGTATCATGAGAAATGAATACAGCTGCAAGCTGCAAGCTATAAGCCGCAAGCGAATACAAAATACAGCCTAAGCTGAAAGGCGAAAGCCTAAAGCAAATACAGAATACAGCTGCACGCTGCAAGCAAATACAGCTTAAAGTCAAGGCGTAGAGGCATAAAGGCAACGAGGAAATACATACAGTCTAAAGCTGAAAGCCAAAAGAGAGGCCAGCAAATAGTTACGAGCCTGGAATAAAAGAACCACAAACAACAAACAACAAACCACAAACCAATAACAGCGACGTCAGCCATTAGTTTTGACTATAAACTATTATTAACAATTCACCTGTTGCAAAAGCAAACAGTTATTCTTATATTTAAGATAACAGCTATATTTCGTAACCTGACCGTACTCTTATGAAAGTGATATCTTATATGGTACCAGTGGTGATGCTATTATTGTCGTTCCTGTATAACAACAATCCCTTTATAGTTAAAGAGGAAGCGCAACAGGCGTTTCAACTGATCAATACGATCAGAAGCAGCCCCGAAAAATATTATAAGGAACTACAGCTCAGTTCGAAACTACGCATCACCAGAACGCCCCTGCGCTGGAACGATACCCTTGCCCGCGTAGCCGAAGCCAAAGCCCTCGATATGGCCAAACGTAATTACTTCAACCACGTTAATCCCGATGGCTATGGCATCAACTTCTTCATAAACCAAAGCGGTTATAAGCTCAATACCGACTGGTTGAAAGATAAAAAGGAGAATTTCTTTGAATCCATCGCCTCCGGTCACGATTCGGGCATAGCTGCAGTAAAATCGCTGATCATCGATGAAGGCGACGCCACCAAAGGCCACCGCAATCATTTGCTCGGTGTTACCGACTGGGACGCCTCGCTGTATGATATCGGTATCGGTTTTGTCAAAAGCGATGGCGGCGACTATCAATCCTATATCTGTATCATAATAGCCAAACACAACTGGTAGCAATAAAAAAAGCCTGAAAAAAGAACATGCTCTTTTCAGACTTTTCCCATTCAGGATAGTGTACTTCCACTAACCTCTGAAATATAAATAGGCGGTCAAAATAAGCGCAATTACCAGCAGCGACATCACCACATCTCCCTTTGTCCAACTGGCCCGGGTAGCTTTTTTATCTTCCTCTGTTCTGGTAGCCATTGTCAACCCGCTGATCCGGGCATAATCGGGCTGCTTACCGGCATAGCTAACGGCGATCATTACGATGATACATACGATCGTTATCAACAGGCTGTAATACTGGAAGAATATATTGTTTACAACCCACAGAAAGGAGCCTTCGGTATAGGAGAAACCGCTGAATAATTTTACGGGTGTGTCTACGGCAAGCCGGAACAGTCCCATGGCAAACCCGGTTATGAGGGTGGCGAGGCAACCGGCAGAATTCAACCGTTTCATGAAGATGCCGAAGAAGAACACGACAAATATGGGCGGCGCCAGGTAGGCCTGAATGCCCTGCAGATAATCATACAATCCTTTCCCGCCCCTGATCACGGGGATCCACAGTAAACCGATGACCACCATAATGGCGGTTGCCACCCGCCCGATCCAAACCAATTGATTTTGGGTGGCATTCGGCCTGAAACGCGAATAAAAATCCATGGTAAATAAAGTAGAAGACGCATTGAATACGCCTGCCAGGGAACTCATGAGGGCGGCAAGCAGGCCGGCCACCACGATGCCACGCACGCCTACAGGCAATACGTTCACCACTAACAGCGGAAACGCCTGTTGGGCATTATCGCGGATCACGTTACCCTGCGCATCGATCAGCGCATTTTGCAGGGCGGCGTTCCCCCCCGTTTTTGCCAGTGCAAAACATATGATACCGGGAACGATAAAAATGAAAACCGGCAACAGCTTCAGCAGCGCCGCAAAAATAGTTCCCCTTCTTGCCTGGCGTTCATTAAGGGCGCCCAGCGTTCGTTGTACAATATACTGGTCGGTACACCAGTACCACAACCCAATGATGGGGGCGCAAAGCAGCATGCCCAGCCAGGGATAGTTGTCGTTGAAATACCAGGCAAGGCGCCCCGATTCCCTTACCGGCGCCCAGGTACTTTCCATATTGGCGGGCACCATCGGCTTCCACAGGTTGAACATTTCAGTTCCTGCTATTTCCTTCAGCCTGTCCCAGCCGCCCAGCGCTTCCAGACCGAACCAGGTCACCATTAATGAACCGATTATTAAAACAACGGTTTGTATCGCTTCGGTGTAAGCAACGGCCCGTAACCCGCCGATGATCGTGTACACGCCGGTGAGCAGGATCACCAGGATGGACCCTATCCAGAAACTGTCGAGCCCAAATACGTTTATATCGGGCAGCAGCACACTGAACACGATACCACCGGCAAATATCCCCACCGCAATTTTTGTCAATACATAAGCTATCAGCGAGATAACCGAAAGCACCGTACGCGCCGCAGGTGAAAACCGCCTTTCGAGGAATTCCGGCATCGTATATACCATCGATCGCATATAAAAGGGCACCATTACCCAACCGAGCACCAGTAAACACCAGGCATGCAGTTCATAATGGGCCAGGGCCACCCCATCGGTTGCGCCCGAACCGGCCAGCCCTACCAGGTGCTCCGATCCGATATTGGAGGCGAAAATAGATGCACCAATGATGAACCAGCCCAAATGCCGGCCGGCCAAAAAATAATCTTCCGCAGAATCTTTCTTCTGTTTCATCGCCCACCACGATATACCTGCAATAACGGCGAAATAAATAAATACAACAATCCAGTCGATCCCTGTAATAAAATTCATATGGCAAGCGGTTTAGTTTAAGTTTTACAATCGTTTTGTTTATGTTGATCCTGTAGATATGGATTTTTTGGAGACATGTAAAAACGAAAACAGGAAGTAAGAGATCTGAAGTACGAAGTTTTCGATTTTTGAAACTAATAACTAATTCCAAGCTCTTTCTTCTTACCGCTTATCTCCTGCTTCCTGTTTATATATTACTCCTGATGAAAAGCCAGTTACCCCGTCAACACGTCAACTTGTTAACTCGTCAACTGTTACCCTAAATATACTGGTTGATAATATTCTCCAGCCACTCCTGTTTGCCGCTGATCATTTTAGGCTCGCCATTGGCTAATGCAAATTCGCGCAGGTCTTCGAGTTTCAGTAAACCGCCTTCAAAATCTTTTCCTTTACCGCTGTCGAACGAAGCATAGCGGTCTTTACGGAATTTCAGGTAAGGCGACTTCTGCATTACTTTATCTGCGATCACCAGCGCACGGGCAAATGTATCCATACCGCCGATATGTGCAATAAAGATATCTTCCAGGTCGGTTGAGTTACGACGCGTTTTGGCATCGAAGTTCACTCCACCGCCGGCAAAACCACCGGCTTCCAGGATAATGAGCATGCTTTCAACCAGTTCGTTCAGATCGATCGGGAACTGGTCGGTATCCCAGCCGTTCTGGTCATCACCGCGGTTGGCATCGATGCTGCCCAGCATGCCTGCATCGGCAGCCACCTGTAATTCGTGCTGGAAGGTATGTCCGGCCAATGTAGCATGGTTCACTTCTATATTCAGTTTAAAGTCTTTATCGAGACCGTAATGCCGCAGGAAACCGATAACGGTGGCGCTGTCGTAATCGTATTGGTGTTTGGTAGGCTCGCAGGGTTTGGGTTCAATAAAGAACACACCCTTGAAACCCTGTTTGCGCGCATAGTCGCGGGCCATGGTAAGGAAGCGGGCAAGGTGATCGAGCTCACGTTTCATATTGGTGTTCAGCAGGCTCATATAACCCTCGCGGCCACCCCAGAACACGTAGTTCTCACCACCAAGCGCAATGGTAGCATCCAGTGCATTTTTTACCTGCGTGCCCGCATACGCTACGGCGGCAAAATCGGGGTTGGTAGAAGCGCCGTTCATATATCGGGGGTTGCTGAACACATTGGCGGTTCCCCATAACAGTTTTACGCCGCTGGCATTTTGTTTTTGTTTTGCATAGTCAACGATGGTTTGCAAACGGCTTTCATATTCTTTTATGTTGGCGCCTTCGTCAACCAGGTCAACATCGTGAAAACAATAGTAAGGAACACCCAGTTTGGTAATGAACTCAAACGCGGCATCCATTTTATCTTTTGCGCGGCCTACGGCATCGGCGTTGGTATCCCAGGGAAAATGTTTTGTACCCGGACCAAAAGGATCGGCGCCGGTGTTGCAGAAGGTGTGCCAGTAGCATACCGCAAACCGTAAATGCTCCTGCATGGTTTTGCCGGCTACTACCTTGTTAGCATCATACCATTTAAAGGCCAGTGGATTGTCGCTCTCCACGCCTTCGTATTTGATGGAACCGATTCCCTTAAAGAATTCTTTTTCTCCAGTAACGATTTTCATATGCGTTGTTTGTTATTTTCTAAAGATTAATTAATTGCAGGCTGAACGATTAATGCTGAACGCTTAAGGCTTAACGCTAAATACACCTATTAAGCTGCTTTGCGTTTTGCGTTCCGCGTTCTGCGTTTCGCTGTATTCCACTAGCACAACTTGTCCCGCTCTGTGGGATTATCGAATTATCACATTATCAAATTATCCAACAACCCCTTCCACTCCTCATACACCACCTTATACTCTTTCTTCTTCTTTGGTTCAATAACGGTGAGTGGTTTGGCCTGGGTGAATGCTTCTTTTGGTGTTTTGTACACTCCGGCGCCAATGCCTGCGCCAAGTGCGGCGCCCACACTGCCGTCGCAGTTGTATAATTCAACCGGCACGTGCGTGGTATTTACAAATGCTTCCACAAACAGTTCGCTGAGGAAGAGATTGGCCTTCCCGGCGCGTATCACCTGCGGGTTCATCCCGTTCTCGCGCATAATATCTAACCCATAGCGGAACGCACAGGCAATACCTTCCTGCGCTGCGCGGAACAAATGCGCCTGCGAATGGAGGTTCAGATCGATATGATGAAAATGAACGCCGATGATCTTATTGTTCAGCATGCGTTCGGCGCCATTACCAAATGGCAGCACGCGCAATCCATCGGCGCCGATTGGCACTTTGGCTGCTTCGGCATTCATTTGCTGATAACTGATGGCCGGCGTGAAAATATTTTTAACCCAGCGGTTCAGGATACCCGTACCATTGATACACAACAGTACGCCCAACCGCTTTTCTTCTGTAGTATAGTTTACGTGCGCAAAGGTGTTTACGCGCGATTCGGGGTCATAGGTAAGTTCATCGCTAACGCCATAGATCACACCCGAAGTACCGGCCGTAGCAGCCACTTCGCCGGGTTCCAGCACGTTTAACGATAAGGCATTGTTTGGCTGGTCGCCGGCTTTATAAGCAACCGGTATGCCTGCGGGCAATGACAGCAATGCCGCAATGTCTTCCTTCAGGCGGCCATGGTCTGAAAAAACATCCTGTATGGTGGGGATCAGTTTATCATCGAAACCGTAATGCTCCATCACATCTTTGCTGATGCGGTCTTTTTTGAAGTCCCAGAAGATCCCTTCCGATAAGGCGGAGATGCTGGTAGTGATCTCGCCTGTCATTTTCATGGCAATGAAATCGCCGGGCAGCATGATCTTGACGGCCTTTTTATAGGTAGCCGGTTCTTCTTCCTTTACCCATGCCAGTTTGGAGGCGGTAAAGTTGCCGGGCGAATTCAATAAATGCGAAAGGGATTTCTTTTTACCGATGGCCTCAAACGCTTTATCGCCAATTTCAACGGCGCGGCTGTCGCACCAGATAATAGAATTGCGCAAAGCCTGCTGGTGCTCATCGACCATTACCAGTCCATGCATCTGGTACGAGATCCCAATGGCGCCAATATCGGCGGGATTATACGCATTAAGTGCATGCGCCTTTTTAATGGCCTGCTGAACATGTTCCCACCACATTTCGGGCGATTGCTCGGCCCAACCGGGCTGGGGCGATATAATGGGCGATTCTGTTTCGGGATATTGTGCCGATGCTTTGCACTGTTGCGTTTGAGCATCTACGACGGAAACTTTAATAGAGGACGTGCCTACATCAATTCCAAGGAGTAGCATATGGCAGCTTAATTGTTTATAGTTCTCAGTTCACAGTTCACAGTTCTTAGTTCTCAGTTCTTAGTTCTTAGTTCTCAGTTGTTCAGTTAATGAGTTATTCAGTTAATGAGTTATTCAGTTATTCAGTTGTCTTCAGCTGTATTCTGTATTCGCTTACAGCTTATAGCTTGCAGCTTGAAGCTGTATTCTGTATTTGCTTATAGCTTGCAGCTTGAAGCTGTATTCTGTATTCGCTTACAGCTTATAGCTTGCAGCTTGAAGCTGTATTCTGTATTCGCTTACAGCTTATAGCTTGCAGCCTGAAGCAGTATTTTGTATTCGCTTGAAGCTGTATTAAAAAAGGCAGCAAGCTCGAGATAAGTTCTGATTCTGCACCCTACACCTGCTGCCCTTGTTAACCAAAAACCTTTATCGAAGTATCGAAATTATTTGATATTAATAAAATGGCCTTCCACTTTATTTTCGAAAACATAAACTATTTTAATATAATTGATAAGCCATATGTTTATTTTTGCTTAATATAGTGCTCCTTTATACCGTTTGGCATGAAACCACTTGTTGAAAAACTACCGCTTTCGCAAAACACCTCCTTTGTGGCGCGCACCTACCGCACGCCGCATTTCGAAGTGCCCTGGCACCAGCACATTGAATATGAGCTGATCCTGTTCCTCGAAGGCGAAGGTTCGGCCTTTATCGGCAATTATATCGGCGAATTCAAAGCCGACGATGTGTTTTTCCTTGGCAGCAACCTGCCCCATACCTTTCAGAAAGCGCATAAAGACCTCATCACCTCGGCCATAGTGGTGCAGTTCACCGATGATTTCTGGGGACCGGGTTTTATGCAACTGCCTGAAAGTAAAAGCATTCTGAAACTGTTTTCCGTAGCCCTGCAGGGGTTGAAAATACAGGGCGCCACCCGGCAGCAGTTAAAACCCATGCTAACCGAACTGGAACATTTACAGGGCTTTGCCCGCATCATCAGGCTGTGCGAGTGTTTGCAGGCCATAGCTACCGCCCATGAATATGAAACGGTATCCACCCAGGAGGTAAGTACCTTCCAGGCGAAGAACAAAGACCGCATCGACCGTATTTTCCAGTTCACCATCGATAATTTCCAGGAGTCTATAGCCCTTAGCGATGTGGCGGCCACCGCCGGCATGAGCGTGCCGGCCTTTTGCAGTTATTTTAAAAAATGTACGAAGAAGACCTATGTCGATTTCCTGAATGAAGTACGTATCGGCCATGCCTGTAAACTACTGATCGACACGCAGAAATCGGTGCTGGAGATCAGTTATGAAAGCGGGTTCAATACCCTGGCCAATTTCAATAAACAGTTCCTTAAATTAAAACAGCTTACCCCATCGGGATTCAGGAAGCAGTTTCGAATACAGGAGCAGGAGGAATACCGGCCGGATGAATTTAGAACGCTGAATGAAATGAAGAATGAGAAATGAAGTAAATACAATGTCGAATATTGAATGTAGAATTTCGAATGTAGAAGTTGAAAGCGAATACAGAATACAGCTGCAAGCCGTAAGCTATAAGCAAATACAGAATACAACTGAAAGGCAACGAGGCAGAGAGGCCGGCAAATAGTTATGGCCCGGAATGAAAGAACCACAAACCAATAAAAGCGAGGCTTGAAAATAGTTGCGAGTTTCGAAGTAAACAACCATAAACTAAAAACCATAAACAATAAACTGTAAACTATAAACCACAAACAACACCATACTCAACAAATAAGATCCTTCATTCGTGAACTTGGTTTCAACTTCTGCGGTATCGCCCGTGCGCAGCAACTCGATGATGATGCGCGGCGGCTGGAGCAATGGCTGAACAAAGGGCTCCATGGCAACATGCAATACATGGAGAATTATTTCGATCTGCGCATCGACCCTACCAAACTGGTGCCGGGCGCTAAATCGGTGATCACCGTATTGCTGAACTATTTTCCGCAACAGGCGCAACGGGCCGGCACTCCCCATATTTCAAAATATGCCTGGGGCAACGACTATCACGAAGTGATTAAAAAAAAGCTGCACACCCTGCTGGCGCTGATCAATGAACATATCGGCGAAGTACAAGGCCGCGGTTTCGTCGATTCGGCCCCGGTACTGGAACGCAGCTGGGCCCACCGGAGCGGACTGGGATGGATAGGTAAGAACGGAAACCTCATCACTAAACAACAGGGCTCTTTCTTTTTTATCGCCACCCTTATCGTTGATCTCGAACTGGAATACGACGATCCTATTGCCAAAGACTACTGCGGCAGTTGCCGCCGGTGCATCGATGCGTGTCCTACCGGCGCCATCACCGAAGGAAAAGTGATCAATGGCAGCCAGTGCATTTCATATTATACCATTGAACTGAAAGACCTGCTGCTGCCCGATGATAAGAAAGGACAATTTGCCGACTGGATGTTCGGCTGTGATGTTTGCCAGGATGTATGCCCCTGGAACCGCTTTGCCAAACCCACACAGGAAACAGGCTTCACGCCCATTCCCGAAATACTTAATTTCACCACCAAAGAATGGGAATCTTTAACGGAAGAAGCGTTCAAAAAAATATTTCGGAATTCACCACTAAAACGAGCAAAGTTCCAGGGTATACAACGTAATGTGAAATTTCTTAAAGGTTGATTTTATACCTCGTTGAATAAATTAAGGAGTTTATGGTTTATAGTTTTTAGTTTATGGTTCTTTTATTCCCAACTAATAAGCATTTGCAAGCCTCGCAATTAATCAGCCTTCCCTCATATAGGAAACAATAAACTATAAACCATAAACGCTACAACAAACCACAAACTATAACTGTATTCCCAGTTTCATGGCATACCTGTGCAGATAATTCTTATACGTATAATATAGTTCGTTACAACGTGAAGTTGGGCATTCCCAAATATTCACATTCAGGCGCTTCACATATTTATAACTATAACCGGCGCTGATCACCCACCGGTCTTTTCCGTGAAACCCAAATTTATATCCCAGTCCCGCCTCTGAATAAAAGCCATTGTGGTACCGGTCTTCAAACCAGCTGTTGGTTACGTCTTTTTTATCACTCACAAAATGAACGCCGATATCGCCATATACAAAAGGGGTAGTGCTTTTTTTCAGGATATATTTGCGAACGTCGAGAAAAACGGGAACACCGCCACGGTAATAATTATCTACGCCCACCCCTACCCCGGCAAACCAGGTTTTGTATCTAATACCATTAATGGCTTGCATTTGAAAGTTAACGCCTTTGGAACCATTCAATACGCCGGCCTGAACAATGGAAGAAAAAGAACAGGAACAACCTTTTTTGGCCGGCCGTTCCTGTTTTGCTTCCTGTGCACTGGTTATCAGAACAGACCCGCTAAGAAAAAACCAAAGAAGAAGCAGTCTTTTTTGCATAACCTGAATTATTTGCCTGAGGCAAGGCCTATTTTACTCAGTAAACGAATGTTATTGACGTTGCTATAATCGAACTGGTACAAACCGTCTTTCGCCACCACCAATGCCCTGCTGTTCGACGCAATTACGTCGTACGTGTCCATACCATCTATTTTCTTTATCAGCTTCAGGTTATTGGCATCAGCGGCGTCATATACTTTTACGCCGTCTTTACCATCACAGATAAACAGGGTATTCCCTTCCTTACCCAGTCCGAACGGATTGGTCATGCTGTACTGCTTTATCAGGAAAGGTTTGGTAACGTCGGTAATATCCACTACTTCCAACTGGTTCGTATTACCGCCGCAGGCAGTACCCGAACGCAGGGTAACCCAGGCCTTTGTATCGTCGGCCACCACGGGATCGCAGCTGCGAACATGTGTGAACGAGCCCTGTTTAACGGGGTTGCCAGGCGTTGATACATCATAGATGAACATGCCCTGGGTAGATCCGATAAATAATTTGTCCTTGAACGGATAGATCGTTTCTATAAACTGATTACCGATCACCGAAGTATTTACGAACTGCGGATCTTTCGGGTTCGAAATATTCCAGGTCGACAGCGAAGAGGTTGACACCGTGTACATGTAATTGTTCATTAGTGTGAACCGCGCCATGGAACCACCCTGTCCGCTCTTGCCGGGCGTAGCGCTCGCGGCGCTGGAGTACAGCATGGCATCCATATAAATACCAATAGGCCGGGGATTATAAGCCATGGTGGTATCGTGGCGCGTGAAGCTAACTACCACCTGTATGCTATCGGTGTTTACCGGCCGCGTACCGCCGCTATTGTTATATTGGTAGTACATGTTGCGATGCGGGAATGCATTGTTCATGAACTTGAGCGGCTTTACCGCTTTGGGGTCGGTGATATCGAAGGTCACCAGGTCGCTGTATGAATCGGCATATAATACATTACCAGTTACAGCCAGGTCAACATTACCGGGAATGGGAATAAAGGCGAGGTTCTTCGGCGATGAAGGCTGTGTGTTATCGAAGATGTGAATGCCTTCATCAAGCTCATTCAGGAAAATATAATTTCCAAAAATGTAAATTTTACCGGGGCGTTTCAAACCCTGTGCCGGACCGCTTTTCATATCGGCGCGCACTTCGGTTAGCGTTTTGAAATTAGGTTCATACCAGGTATAGGTTTGGAGTGCTTTTTCTTTATCGCAACCAGACAAAGAAGCAACAAGCATTACAGTAATGGTTAACTGTAAAACCGACAAAAGATGCCGTTTCATAAGTTTAGCGTTTTCTTAACTGACAAACAGTAAGGAGTAACCGTTGCCTGGCGTTTGTTATTTTTACAGCAATTCTTTTTATAATCTTCCCAGCAACATTTTAAAGCTAATGCCGGTCGACCACAGGTATTGTCCTGTAGAAACTTCTTTCTTAACCAATCCATTGAGGGAGTAACGCAGGTCGGGACCGATCCACAGCGGGTGTTTGCTTTTCTGCAACAGTCCTACGCTTAAACCGGTAACGAAGTTGAACTGTGTTCTGTTGAACAAACTATTATCCTCGTAGTAAACGCCTTTTACCCCTTCATAATGCAACGCATCAACCGCAAACAGGCGGCCGACAGACACGCCGCCTTCAAATGCAATCGGCGGTAATCTTCTGCCTTTATTTATCTGCCAGTTCAGCATGATGGGTATTTCTATATAGTGGAACCGGTAGCGTTGTTTCTGGCTATAATACTCCCAGCCCTGGTTCTGGCCAGGCGCCTGCCCCTGCCATTGCACGCTGGGGAACCTGCCGCTGGCAGTATCGATGTAACCGGGGCTATCATAAAATTCAGGTATTACCTTCAGGGAATTGGCGCCAACGTTCACAGCAATCGATGAATCGTACCTTTTACCCACCTGGGTATTAACGCTCATATAAGAATATTCCAACCCAACCGATACTTTCAATCGCGGCGATAAAGTACGTTGAATAAATACCCCTACAGATGCGGCAAAATCGGGCTGAATGGGTGAAGCCACTTTTTTTACAGGTACGGCATTAGCAGATACATTCAGGAACTGGTTATTTGCGCCCACACTGTTAGGGCTGGAATAACTGCGCGCAGCCAGGTCTTCGGCATACGATTTATCGGTGCCTAACAACCCACGCAACTGGAATAATTTACTTACCGAAATGCGCGAATAACCGGCATCGGCCTTAACGCCCCAATGCCACAAAGAAGGCGTTTTACGCTGAATAGGCATGGCTGCAACGGCGTTGCCCGCACTTGCCGAATCAGGCATCAGTAAATGCGCCTTTATATTGAACCCATCAGTGGCCGCCTTACTGGTAACTATAGGTTCGGTTTCATGTACCAATGCAGGTATGGTTATTTTCAATGGTGCTGAAGATGCATCCGGTTTTAAGTTGGTAACGATTGCCGCTTCCCCCGGTTCTGCATCAACCGCTTCTTCTGTAATAACCGGCGCCGTTCTCTTTTTATCAACCTGTTTATGGTTACGAGCTACCAAAGGCGTTGCCGCCCCGCTTTTCACGGGCTTATTATTATTGGTACCGATTGTTTCCTTAGTGAGGGTTGCTGATCCTGCTGCCACAGCTTCCCTACGGATCGGAAGGGAAGATATATCAGGTTGACCTTGTGTAATTACCGGTGCGGCCGGTGGAACTGATCCCGGCTCACCCGGCACAGTTGCCGGTGCAGGTTCGGTTACATCAACTGGTTCATTTGCCGGCACAGATGCCGCATTGCCGAAACCGGGTTGAACCGGTGAAACCTGTGTTGTATGATCGTTTGTATTGGTAGTGGCAGAGTTAGGCGATACGGTTTTGTTGGTTTGGTTTGAAGAAGATGATGAAGAAGACGACGATGCCCCGGTTGTTGTACCGGTGGCCATTTCAAGCGTTTTCCTGTTATTGCTGGTATAATTATATAACACTACCCCACTGGTAGTAAGTGCAACTAAAAGGGCAGCAGACCACAGCCACAAAAAGCGGCGGCGGCGTTTGTGCTGACGGATGTTTTTTTCCACCTCCATCCATACAGTATCAGAAGGACGCAGCTTTAGCTCCTGCAGCTTCTGGTGTACCTGTTTCTCAAATTCATGGTCGGACATACGATTCCTTTTTTGTTTCTACGGTCGTTTTTTTTAACCAGCTTATCAATAATGCGCGTGCACGGGCATATTGTGACCGGGAAGTACCCTCGTTAATACCAAGCATTTTTCCGATTTCAACATGGGAGAACCCCTCAACGGCATGCAGATTGAACACAGTCTGGTAACCGGCCGGTAACTGGCGAATGATCTCGGCCAGGTCTTTGGCCTGCAATGCCACTTCGGGGTTATCATCTGACACCGGGTGCAGGCTCGTTTCTGTAAAGGATAGATCGGTTTGATACCGGCTGTTCTTTTTGAGATAGTTTAATGCCGTATTCACCATAATGCGGCGGATCCAGCCTCCCAGCTCGCCTTCGAATTTAAACTGGTGCAGGTTGCGGAAGATCTTTATAAACCCTTCCTGCAGCACATCTTCTGCATCGGCAACAGACTTGGTATAGCGATAGCACACCCCCAACATACTCTCAGCAAAATGCTCGTAGAGCTGTCGTTGGGCCTCCGGCAGCCCCCTTAAACAATCTTTTACCAGCCTGTTATAATCCATTTCTTGTACTGTACCTGACAATCAACGCTTCTATTACGTTGCACCGAAGGTAATAAATGACAGGAACCGGGTTAAATGTTATATATATTTACTATGTAAGTTGATCGGTAAGAATGTGATAATGGAATACTGAATACAGCTGAAAGCTGCAAGCTATAAGCCGAAAGCAAATACAAAATACAGGTGAAAGCCGAAAGCCTAAAGTAAATACAAATACAGCTGCAAGCTGCAAGCAAATACAGAATACAGCTGCACGCTGCAAGCCGCAAGCTGCAAGCAAATACAGAATACAGCTGCACGCTGCAAGCCGCAAGCTGCAAGCTGCAAGTAAATACAGAATACAGCTGAAAGGCGAAAAAAGAAAGCCCAGGGCGAGGCCGGCAAATA
>NZ_LWBP01000201.1 GCF_002078015.1 Niastella populi
GTATCCTATGTCATGCTATTTATCACTTAAGCGTTAAGCATTCAGCCTGAATTACCTCTGAAACCTTTATCTATACCCGTATCCTGAAAAACCGCAGGTAAGAACAGAATCCTTGCAGTTCCCAACCTAAGCCCGTTTATAATCCGAAACCCACAGAAAAGCGGAACGCTTAACGCCAAACGCTGAAGGCCAGATCCCGAGTTTCGAACTTGTATGAATTTATTCAGGAAACTCAAATTTCGAAAACCAGCGTTACGCGTTCAGCGTTATGCCAATCCAATGAAAGATCAGTAAAAACCCGCCTTTTGGAAACCCACCAAAAGACATTGTCCTCCCGACCAGTAGGGAGGATTTTTTTATTTATACATGCTTTTAAAGTATTGACCTGGGATCGTTGGAAGGATGCACTTTTATCTGCATCATGGTGGCTATGGAACGCGCCCGTTGTTTTATCAGTTCGGCATTATCGCCTTCGAACAGCTCATCCACCGTAGCCAGGAACAGCTTCAGCCATTGTTCAAAATGGCCCGCCGTCAGCGGTGACTTCTGATGCAACTGCACATGGGCCGCCATGGGGTTGCCCTTGAAGCTCCCGGTCTGGAACAGGATGTTCTCCCAAAATTCGTACATGCGCGGCAAATGAAGCTCCCAGTTCACCCGGGCAACATCGTTGAACAGGTACCCTATCGTTGCATCGGCCCTTACTTTGGTATAAAACGTATCAACAAGCAACTGTATGTCTGCCCGGTTGGCAATATCCATTTTCATAAGTCTTTTCTATTAAATTTTCTTACCGACCACCAAAGGGGCAGCAAAGCCCAGGCGATCATGATCAACACCGTAGCCATCATACCCCATTTGCTGCCAAAGAAATCACTGAAGATGGCACTGGTAGCGCCCATCAAAGCCGAAATATCGAGTTTTAACAGGATGAGGATGCGCGCCAGGTCTACAGGATTTAAACAACTGAACACTACCATTGGTTTTTCCATGGGATAATCCATAAACTGGAACAAAAGGAATAACACAATACCGTCAAAAATAAGGGTAAAATAGAACCATAATAAAATAGCAACACCAATTCCTTTTGCCTTATCCCTTGTCAGCACCGAAGCCAGCAGCGCAATGGCTACAAATACAATGGTTAACAACAATCCCATGGCCGTCATCATAAGCCCAACATCGGTTGGCGCATATATAAGCACCGGCACACCGCAACCCACCAGAAAAGCCACGCACATAGAAGCAGCCAGCCCCGTAAAAATACTCAGCCAGATATTTACCCGCCGCAATGGCTGCGATACCAGCAGTTCAATGAATTCGGCGGCATTATACACGTAGATGGTTGAAAAAACGATGCTCACCAGCGGCACAATGATCAATACCAGGTTCAGCAGGCTCAAAATGCCTTTAGATGGATTGTCCTCGAGGTTGAATACGCTGAATGAGATCACTGCCAGGAACAGTGTAAAGGCAATGATGATCCTGTTGCGTAAGAGGTCGAGCAATACGTATTTGATGATCTTTTTCATTGTTGATTGTTTACACCATGCACTTCGTTGTTGTGAATGGGGAGTGGTGGGCGGTCAATGGTCAATGGTCTCGCGATTGTTCAGATTTTATTACGACCTTGCCGGGCCGGAATCATTTGCCGTTTGCCGTTCAATTACCGGCACTCATAACCTGCGCAATGGCGCGTGATAATTTCTTTTCGCCCGTATCTTCCTGCAACTGGCCCAGCGATTTATGAAAACGCAGTTTGCCTTCTTCCATATAAATCACTTCCGTTACTATATCATCGAGATCGCTCAGGATATGTGAAGTGATCATCGCCAGTTTGCCCTGCTGTTTTTCCTTCATGATCTTTTCTTTCAGGATCTCGGTAGATAAGGGATCGAGGCCGGCCGTTGGCTCATCGAGGATCAGCACATCGGGATTGAAAAGAAAGGCCAGTGAGGCGCTTACCTTTTGCCGTGTTCCGCCCGATAAAGTGCCCATTCTTTTATGCATCATGCCATCAAGCCTGAATGAATGGATCAGTTCTTCATCGAGCGCACCAGCCGATCGCTTGCGTATGTCTTTCATCATATCGAGCACCTGCGCAATGGTCATATTTTCGGGGTAACGGCCAATTTGCGGCATGTAGCCAATGGCCGAGCGGTACTGCCAGTTATGGGCGATGTTCTGTTTGTTGAAGGTGATGAAGCCGCTGTCGGGCACCACCATGCCTAGCAGGCATTTGATGAAAGTTGTTTTGCCCGAACCGTTGGGTCCTATCAGCGAGATCGTTTGCCCTTTAGTACAGGTAACGCTTACATCGTCGAGGGCGGTAAGTTTGGAAAATTTCTTGGTTACATTTGTAGCAATGATCATAAAAGAAAATGTTACAGGAGTTACATGTTGCGGGTTACAGATTACCGTTTTCAGGTTGCCAGCGCCTGCATGTCGACCGGCGCGGCTCCCCACATTTTTACCCGGTAACCGGCAACGGTTTTATTTAAACGCTTTCATCCGGGGCTGATCGTCTTTCAGATTCTCGGGAATAAACCCGGGAATTGTTTTCTCTGCCTTATCGAGCAAACTGGTTATAAAACTGCGGAACAACATCATGGTGACCGGGTTGCGCTCGGCTATCATGGCGTATACACTTACCGGGCGGTACGGCACATCGCCTACCCCATCGCGGTTAAGATCATAACCCTCATATTTATCCCAGTAATTGCTGTTAAAGCTGTTCAATACCAACGAGCCATTTGTTGCCACATCAAAACTGTTTCCCAGGAAATTGTTCTGTGTTACGGTATTATCGCTGCAACTGGCCTGGATCTTCAATGCCCAGCCGTTATTGTGAAACACATTCTTAGCTACCTTTATACGGTTGGTACCTTCCATATAAATACCCGTGGTATTGCGAACAAACCGGTTATGCTCTATCCGGCTGTCGGAAATTTCTTTCAATAAAATGCCGTAGGCGGCGCTGCCCCAGTTTTCAATAAACGTGTTTTGCAACATGATAACGCCTTTGGAAAACATAACGGCCACACCGGCACCATTATCTTTGAACTGGTTGCCTACATAGGCATCGTCATTGGAGAACATAAAATGTAACCCGTACCGTACGTTGCCGGTACTGGTATTGTTTTTTATTATGGAATTGGTAACGAATTCGAAGTATATACCATCGCGGTGACCGGTAATGGTATTGTTCAGGATCTGCATGCTATCGCTCTTCCAGCAATGAATGCCGTTGGCTGAATTAATTTCATTGATGGCATTCGAGCGCAGCTCGTTGCCCGAGATGGTACAGCCGGTTGCATGCTGGCTGTAAATACCAAAGAAATTATCATCGAACCTGTTGTTGCGAATGGTTACGCTGCGGCTGTTGACAATGCGAATAGCCGCAATATCATTATATCCCGAGTAACCGCTGTGCTGAACGGCAAAACCTTCCACTACCACGCGGCTGCTTTTAATGATCATGATCTCATGCTTCTTCTGCCCGTCGAGCACGGGGTACCCGATGCCTTTCAGGTAAAGCGGTTTATTTACAATAATGGTGGGTTGCCTGTAAACACCCCGTTCTACCATGACCGTGTCGCCCGGCATTGCGTTGTTAATGGCCTCCTGAAGCGATTGCAACGGTCCTGCCGGACGAACGATCCATGTTTTGGCATTTGCCGTAATTGTAAATACAACAAGGCTTATGGCCAGGCAGAGGTTTTTCATATGATCATTGATTGATTTCATTCCATTGTACATTTTTTCCGTTCACCTGTTGTTTACATTGTTCCCTGCCTGCTTCTGTGGCAAAGGCGGCAATGTTACTTCCCATGGGGCTGTGCAGCTCACCGCTGGTCAACAGGAAACCGGTTTGTGCCTGTACAAATTTTGTTGGGGTACCATAATCAAGCAGGTAAACTCCTGCAACATTGGTTTTTACTGAATGGTCGGATCTTAAAAACGAGGATATGCAGTGTATGTCATCAAACCTGTATACTTTACCTTTTCCGGTGATGACCTCACCGCCGAACCGCTGATCTAAAATGGTCATTTTACAGAAGTCACAGGCATCCTTTCCGAACTGAATGGGTTGCGGACCGGTGCTGCAACTGCTGGCAAACACCATTATAAAGATGGCCGCGGTGGTTAAAACCGTCCTTACATTGGTAAACGATCTTTTTGTTCTTCTGCGCAATTCAAACCAGGCGATCAATACCATTATAACGCCTGCACCGGTAAAGATCCAGCCGCCGGTATCGGGTACTGACCATGCGCCGAAGTTGAGGAGCTGCTTATAGCCGATCAACGGCGGCTGGTACGACATACCGGGCACCTGTATAGGCGCGGAAGGGTCAAGGTTATGTCCGTAATCATATTCCCAGCGATAAAAATCGATCAGCGCCACCAGGGCAAACAACAGGTAACCTGTCACCCAGGTAATAAAGAGCCACCTGCGGTTCAGGAGCGCTGCCACCAACCCGATCAACACAAAGGCGCCGATTATATAGGGCAGAACAGTAAATTCAACAAAGTCTTTTTCATGCAGGGTACGCATGCCTATATAATGGTTCAACCCGTTCACTACTTCCACATCGCCGCCCAGTTTACCGGCATAGATCTTCAACCCGAGGCCTTCGGGATACTGCGGGGCCGACAATTCGATACGCCAGATGGGCAGGAACAATACTCCGATCAGCGACAAAGCGCATATAACTGTTATAATTCTTGAAGTAGTGGATAACCTGTTGTTCATAAAATTCGCTTGATCAACCGTGTCACGGTGTTGAACCGTGACACGGTTAGTTATTACCTGACAGCTTCTGCATCATTTGTTTTACCTAAACTAAAACTTAAGGGCACGTTATTACCGGGGGCCGATACCCTTATATACCCACTCATTTCCTGGTGCAATGCACTACAGAAGTCGGTACAATAAAAAGGATACACCCCTGGTTTTTCGGGCACCCATTTCAGGGTTTGCGTTTCACCCGGCATGATCAGCAGTTCGGCATTGTTGGCGCCTTTTACCGCAAAACCGTGTGGAATATCCCAGTCCTGCTCGAGGTTGGTGACGTGGAAGTATACTTCATCGCCTACCTTAACGCCTTCGATATTATCGGGGGCAAAGTGGCTGCGGATAGAAGTAGCATATACATGCACCTTATTGCCTTCACGCACGACCTTCGCTTCTTTTTCGCCTTTGGTTACGTAGGTATTGGTATTCTCCTCGATCTTGTACAGTTTCGTTGAGTTCTTCGACACCAGGTCGGCCGCAATGGCCTGCGCATAGTGCGGTTCGCCAATGGTTGGAAAGTCGAGGATCAGCTGCATTTTATCGCCGGAGATATCGAACAGTTGTGCGCTTTGCGCCAGTTCGGGACCTGTTGGCAGATACCTGTCTTTCGTGATCTTGTTATAGGCAATTACATATTTGGCATTCGGTTTACGGCTATCGCCGCCGGGTACGCACAGGTGACCGATCGAATAATAGGTAGGTACGCGGTCAAGCACTTTCAGCTCTTTGATATTCCATTTTACGATCTCGGAAGAAACAAAGAAAGAGGTGTAGGCATTTCCTTTTCCGTCAAACTCGGTATGCAAGGGGCCTAAACCTGGTTTCTGTACTTCGCCATAAAGCGCAGCTTCATATTTGATCACCGGTATGCCTTCAAATTCGCCGTCATAGGCTTTATCGGCAATGGCCTTTTGAATTTTTGTATAGGAAAACACAGGCACCAGGGCAGCCAGTTTACCACTGCCTACTATATACTCACCGCTGGGGTCAACGTCGCAACCATGCGGCGATTTGGGACATGGGATGAAATAACAGATATCTTTCAGCACGGCCGGATCGAGCACGGTCACTTCGTTCAGCATCTCCGATTTGGTCATATGTGATCTTTCGTCATAACGGCTGCGGCTGTACTTTACATTTTTCTTTACACCTTTGCCGGCTTTCAGGTACTCTTCCGCTTTCTTCCAGTTAACCGCCAAAATGAAATCCTTATCGCGCTGTGAAGCGTTTACTTCAAGCAGGGTATTGGCCTGTTCAGAATTATAACAGCTAAAGAAGAACCAGCCATGGCTGGGGCCTTTACCGGCATGGCTCAGGTCGAAGTTCACACCCGGGGTTTGCAGCTGGAAGGCGATATCCATATTTCCGGTGCCTTTATCAACGCTGATAAAGCTGAGCGAGCCTTTGAAATTCTGTTTGTAAGAACTGATGGGCACATCCTGGTTATCGCCTATCGGCACGCTGAACCGGGTTCCGGCCACTACGTATTCGGTATTCTCGGTAATGAAGGGCGAAGAGTGGTTACCCGCACTGTTGGGTAATTCAATGATCTCGGCTGTACGGAAGGTTTTGAGGTCAACACGTGCAACACGGGGAGTATTGTTGGCATTGGCAAACACCCAGCGGCCATCCACTTCACCATTGGTTTGTGACAGCTCGGTATGGTGCAGGTCGTCCCAGGGAACAAAACCATGCGAGGTGTTCAACATGCCTTTACTGTTCTCGCTGTAACCATAACCTTTTTCGGGGTCAACTGAAAATACCGGGATAACGCGCAGTAAGCGGCCAGAAGGCAATCCGTATACGGAAAGCTGTCCGCTAAAACCGCCTGAAACAAAATTGTAAAACTCATCGTACTTACCGGGCGCCACATACGCTTTGGCAGCGGCATCTCCGCTCACAGCGGTGGCCGCGTTATTGGGTTTACAGGCAGGAAGCCAGCAAGCCGCAGTTACAGTTAAAAGAAGGAATGTCTGATTGAAGGGTTTCATATACTAGTTTATTAGGAGCGTTTTATTTATTATGTTGATGTTTTTACGTTCATGAATGGCCTCGTGAATGGTCAATGGTCAATGCCCTCGCGATTATTCAGATTTTATTACGACCCTGCGCCGCCCGAAATTTGAGCCGATTGCCCCCGCCTTCGCTTACGCTTCGGACGGGCAAGGATTGCCGACCTGTTCGCCGTAGCCCGGCGAAGGCGAATTGCCGTTTGCCCGCGAAGCTGCATTCCATTATCCCATTATCACATTATCACATTAGCTAATTATTTCACTCCATCATTCTGCCGCATGTATTCATATACATTGCGCGCTTCTTCATCGCTAAGGTTCTGGTTGGGCATACGCACCAGGCATAATTCAAGCATGGCCTGCGCCTTGGCGTCTTTCTCCAGCATTTCATCAACATTGGTGATGAAGTTCAGGATCCATTCGGGTTTGTGACGCCTGGTAACATCTTTCCAGCCGGGCCCAACGAGTTTTTCATCGCTTAACTTGTGACAGGATGCACATTTGACATCATATACTTTCAATCCCGCTTCGGCCATTGGTTTATCGAGGGTTGCGCTAACGGCCACATCTTTAAATTTTCCGGCGCCTCTTTCAGGATCATAAGCAGGATTTCCCGATTCCGTTTTCGCCGGCGTTGATGCGGCGGGTGTTTCCTGTTTCGATGCATTACCCGAGCAGGCATATAAACCAACAGCCGCGCTCAGTATCAAGATCATTTTTTTCATACAGGTGATTTATTTGATTGTATTACAACACAAGATTACGCTGCCGCGGAGGGGGCCTTTATGATTGGAGTCATAAATGGGGTTCAGGAATTGAAAACCCGCTGTACACGCCATTGGCACATGACGATCATCATACCGGCCGAACGCGCTAAAAGCACGTATGGCATTGGGTTTCATAAGATCCACTGCCATCGTTCCGGCCGGGCTACCTGATTTAAATCATACCGGCTGCTGTATAAGATCATGTGCATACCTGAACACCCGGGTTAGTTTTGATACAGTTAATTAACCATCTATGATGATCGATATCGACCTGCTGCTCACCTGGGGCGCTACATATAAGAAAGTACAACATGATGAAATCATTTTTCATGAAGGCGGCTGCGCCAATTTTTATTACCAGGTGGTAAGCGGTTCGGTACGATGGGTAAGTATAAATGAAGAAGGCCGCGAGTTCATTCAATTAATGGTTGAAAAAGGTGAGAGCTTCGGCGAGCTGCCGCTGTTCGATGATGGCTGTTATGCGGCCACGGCCATTGCAGAAGAAGATACCGTCATCATCAGGTTGCATAAAAGTAACTTCCTGCAACTGCTTAAAGATAACCCCGACATTCATTTCGCCTTTACCAGGCTGCTGACCGAACGCATGCGGTTCAAATTCCTCACTATTCGCGAGCTGGCGTATTATAGTCCCGAACACCGCATTCGCACTTTGCTGACCTATTTCAGGAAGCACCATAAACATACCTGTCCGGTTTGCCACCAGATAAAACTTACGCGGCAACAAATAGCCGATATGACCGGCCTGCGTGTTGAAACGGTTATCAGGGCTATGCGGCATCTGCACGATAAAGGAGAACTGGTAATAGAAAAAGGAAAGGTGTATAGCCTCGAGAAATGAAAAATTAAAAATGAAGAACAGAGAAATGGCAAAGGAAATACAGAATAACGCATCCCGACGGAGCTCTGCTTGCCGGGATGCCGACCGAAGCGTCGGCATGTTCAATGTAGAATGTTGAAGTTGAAAACAGAACGGAGAACTGTAAATTGCTTTGTTGCGTCGCTGCCTTTAATTCTTCTTCAACAACAACATCGATCCACATAATGCATGGGAATGATAATTGCAGCCCTACTGCGGCAAGCACTGTTAAAAGAAATTGAACCATTCCCATTACATTGTTAATTCGATAAAAAACTTTTCTATGGCTATTCAAACCAATGCAGGCTCACAAACAACACCCCGTTCTTCGGTTATGCCCGATTCAAAACTGCATCAGTTCTTTATGCAACAGCTACAGGATGTGTACTGGGCCGAAAAGAAGCTGGTAAAAACATTACCCAAATTGTCCGATGCTGCAACCTCTCCCCGTTTAAAGCAAGCCTTTAACGATCATCTTGAACAAACCATCAACCATGTTACGCGGCTTGAAAATATCTTTCGCCTTTTAGGCGAAGAGCCCAAAGCCTTGAAATGCCCGGCTATGGCAGGCATTGTGGATGAGGGAGCCGATATTATCGATGAAACGGATGATGGCAGCGCACAACGCGATGTAGGTTTGATCTTTGCAGCTCAAAAAGCGGAGCATTACGAAATTGCTACTTACGGTGGACTGGTAACGTTAGCCCGCACTATGGGCCACGACGATGCGGCCGAACTGCTCGATCAAACACTAGCTGAAGAAAAAGTGACCGACAGCTTACTTACCCGGATTGCAGAAGAGGATGCCAATGTGAAAGCATGCAATGAAAAATACGAGGAATAGGCTGAATGCTAAACGCTTAACGCCTTCAGCAATACACCTTAACTCAATGCGTTCGATTCAATAAAAGCTGTTCGCACACCAAATAGCGCACAGCTTTTATTGTTTAGCAGCCCCTGTTATCACCGTTTATACTTCCGTTTGCCTTCCGTTTTCCACCCCGGCCTAAGCCTTTGCCTTCAACCCTCACCGTTTCGTGTTAAGCGTTCTGCATTTCGCGTTCCGCGTTTAGCGTTAAGGGGATTATAAATAATGGTTTTATGCCATACTAAGGGTCAATTAGTATTTGCTCTTAATAATATCCACAGTTGAAATTCGTTTGTGATTTTGAGCGTTAATATTATGTATCAATAAAGAGGCCGAGAGATGAAACTTCAACCATCTGATCAATTAACCAATGCCCAGGTAAAAACCGGGTTGCATTTGATATTAAAGGATGGCCTTGCTACCGAGACCATAAACACACTTACAGCCGGTACCTTTCTGGTTGCCATAGCCTTATACATGGGCGCCTCGAACGTACAGATCGGTGTGCTGGCAGCGCTCCCTACGTTAACCAATATATTTCAGCTGGTATCGGTATGGCTGGTGCAACGGTTCAATAACCGCCGCGCCATAACAGTAACCGGCGCCATTTGCGCCCGCGTCCCTTTATTATTGATCGGAACCCTGCCCTTATTGTTTTCCGATACGGCCAGCGTTTCAGCCCTTATTTTTCTTTTGTCGTTTCAATACCTGTTTGCCTCTATTGCCGGTGGCAGCTGGAACTCCTGGATGCGCGATCTTATTCCACAACAGATACTGGGCAGCTACTTCTCTCACCGCAGCCGCCTGATGCAAATATTGAATGTTACGCTCAGCCTGTTCATTGCCATGAGCATAGATCACATAAAGGAACATTATCCCGCCCATGAGATCACAGCTTATGCCTGCATGTTCATTATCAGCGGTATAGCTGGTATGTGGGGCGCTTATGCACTTGCGCGCACCCCCGAACCAAAATCAAAACCTATTAACGATAACATCGTTAAGCTTTTCAGCAAACCGCTCACCGTGCCCAATTTCAGAAAGCTGCTGGTGTTCAACTCCTGCTGGATCTTTGCGTTCAACCTGGTTACACCCTTCTTCTCGGTATACATGATGAAGAACCTGGGTTTACCACTGGTATATGTCATCAGTTTAAACATTGTTAGCCAGGTGAGCAGTATCACTTCTATAAAATTATGGGGAAGATGTTCAGACCGTTATAGTAACAAAACCATTATTCGCATTTGTGCTCCGGTATATATAACCTGCATTATGGCCTGGTCGGTGATCGGCATCATGAGTTCAGTATTCATGCTGCCTGTGCTGGTGATCATGCACATGCTGATGGGCGCTTCCAATGCAGGCATCACGCTTGCCCTGCAAAACGTTGGGTTAAAACTGGCTCCCGCCGATGAAGGCATCGTATACCTGGTAACCAAAAACATGTGCACGGCGGTATTTTCAGCAACTGCCCCGTTAGTGGGTGGTTTACTGGCCGATTTCTTTACCAGCCATTTTGTAATTGATTTATTCGGGCGCGGACAATGGAACCTGTTCTTTATGGCAGGCGCCGTGGTTGGTGTTCTTTCAATGAAATTATTAAAGGCCGTTAGTGAAGATGGCGAACTCGATAAAAAGTTGCTGGTTGCCGAACTGCAACATAATTTCAAAAAACGCGTACGCAACTGGCATCACCTGCCCATCTTACGCCGGTATTTTTATTTGCGCAAAGCTATAGTTTTCAAGAAAGGCCTCTCGCTTGAATTTGATGACCTCATTCAGTTCAAAGGCTGGAACGAAAGGCAGCCAAAAGCCTAAGGGCAAATACAGCTGCAAGCTGTAAGCCACAAGCCGAAAGCGAATACAAATACAGCTGCAAGCTGCAAGCCTTAAGCTGCAAGCAAATACAAATACAGCTGCAAGCCACAAGCTGCAAGCAAATACAAATACAGCTTAAATGCTACAAATACAGCTGCAAGCCACAAGCCGCAAGCGAATACAAATACAGCTGTAAGCCTTAAGCTGCAAGCAAATACAGCTTAAATGCTACTTCACCGGTTTTTGCCTTCCCTTTATCAACTCAATCACCTGTATCAACTTATCAACTCTCCTGTATTTGCTTTTTCATTTCTCATTTACCTGTATTTCACTTCGACGTTGGAAATTCGATATTCGACATTCTTCTGTTTCATTTCTCATCCTTCATTTCCAATTCCTCATTTCCCTGCTTTTCATCACCCTCAGCCGGTATCGCTTCGTGGTGCAGATCCTGAATAAACTGCATTTTCAGATGGTCATAAAACGAATGCCGGTCAACGAGATAGGAAACCATTGTAGCTATCATGCCAGCCAGCATTAAATGAAATATTACATTGTGGCGGTCGGTCATTTCAAGTACCAGTATGGCCGACGTAAACGGTGTGCGGGTAACACCGGTAAGAAAACCCACCATACCGGCCAGGATCAACAGGTTTACATTCGTGGCCGACACATTGAACCATTCGCCCATAACGGCGCCGATACTGGCGCCTGCCGCTAACGCCGGTGCAAATACGCCACCCGCAGCCCCACTTGTAAATGAAATGATTGAACCAACGATCCGCACAAGCGGCATATACCAGGGCAAATGTTTATCGGCGGTGAACAGCGCATGCGTCATGATGTCTTTGCCCGACCCTAAAGCCCTTTCGCTTATGAAGTAAGCCATGGATGCCAGTAACAATGCACATATTGTTAAATAAACAACACGTTTTGAAATATTGAACGAGCGCACCCATTTCATAATAGATAAAATTATCCGCGCCATGCCACTGCCTAACAGGCCGCTTACAACTCCTACAGCAATTACCCCAAAGAAAATATAACCCGATAAATTACTTACATCGGGATAACCGAGGTATAAATAGGGGCCCAGTAAACCCTGCGCTGTTAACCCCGCAATGATCACTGCTGTAAAAAGGGCGGTTTTGAAATAACTGATATGGGTACGGGTTACCTCCTCCATCGCAAACACCACCCCACCCAGCGGGGTATTGAAAGCGGCGGCCAGCCCGGCAGCGGCGCCGGCCTTTATCATATTGCTTTTTGAAATTTTGGGCCACCAGGAAGGCAATATTTGGTTGATAACCCTGAAAACGGAGCCGGCGATCTGAATGGTGGGACCTTCTCTTCCCACTACCCCGCCGCCAAAAACCATAATGATGCTGGATACCATTTTAAAGAAGATGATGCGTACGCTCAACAGCTTTTGCACCAAATGGTTGTATTTGGGTGTAGTTAGTTCAACTGCGGCAATTACCTGCGGTATACCACTGCCCCGTGCCCCGGGCGCAAACCTGAACACCAGCCACCAGGCAAGTACAAAGGTGATGGGCGTAATAATAAAAAGCCACCAAACGCCATGACGCATCACCCATTCGGTGCCCATTTCGGCCCAGGAAAACAGTTTGGTATACAACACCGCCAACAAGCCGGTTATCACGGATGCTATCCAAAAGGGAATGGCCTGTAACAGATTGGTTTTGACCCGTTCATTGTGCAACTGGTCGTACCCCCATTTTAAACGGAGGCGGAGGGCTTTGATGAGCTTCTTCATATATAATATCAGAGCCTGTTACTGCAAATACCAATCCTCACCAGTTGATCGGGCTCCCCGGAATGGTTTTCTGGTAGGTAAAACTGCAGAAAGATCGTAGGCAGAAAGTATCCAGGCTATTCGTGGGCAAAGATATGCACGGCGTAGCCACCCCCCGCATTAGAATAACATGAGAAATTGGCGCCTCGAACACAGTTTATCCCCCGGCAGGCAACGTTCCTAAAAACTTACTCCAAGCCCCAGCAGCGCATTTACCGAGCCGAACTTATATTTTTGGGTAACGGTAGTTTCGGGGCCGGGAACGGGTGTCATCGTATAGGCCGTGTAGTCTTTTTTGGCGGCGGCATTAAAAGAAATCACATCGAAAAGTACATATACCCGGCGGGTGACGTTATACTGCAATCCCAGGCTTACCTGGTAACAAAACATGGCAGGCAGTTTTTCTTTACTTACCCACCCCTGCGAAAAGGCCAATCCTCCCATACCGGTAATAGCCCAATCGTATGAAGGTATCGCTGTTTTACATATACCTGCACTGAGCTTCGTAACCAGGTTCAATTTATCATCGACCAATGGCGTTACAAAAAAGCCGCCGGCCATTAACTTATACAT
Organism: Niastella populi; assembly: GCF_002078015.1. Lineage (GTDB taxonomy): Bacteria > Bacteroidota > Bacteroidia > Chitinophagales > Chitinophagaceae > Niastella > Niastella populi. Next base: position 13,527 of record NZ_LWBP01000201.1, read on the forward strand.
CTTCCATTTACCGGTATTTACGTAAACCCGGGACAAAGAACTGACAGGGTTCTTCGACAGGAAATCCCTGTACCCTTCCTCACTTTGCATATTTACACTATACCCGCCCGTGAGCAACAGTCCAACATTTTCTTTCAGATAAATACCTGCCGTTACATTGGCAGCCATGCCGGTTTTGGCCATGCCGGGCTGGTCTTCATCGAGTGGGCCGTTGTATGAGCTTTCAGCAAATTGTCCTATAGGAACAGACGCACCAAACGACACTTCAGCAAACATTTTTGGGAGCTTACGCTGGGCCTGCAGTGCGCAAAAGATGAACAGGAAACCGGTTAAAAGTATTAGTGATCTTTTCATATTTAGCATTTAATTGTTCCTGTACATAATGTGGCCATTAAATACAGGAACAGAATTGTGTTTCAACTTTCTGATGTAAAAGTCCGATCCCCCAACCGGCTAATGACCCACCCACCCTTTCACTTGTTGCATCAGGCGGCAAATAACAGCCAAAGGAAACGGTTAGCAATAATCGTATATAAAAAAAGCACCACTGCGTGGCGCCCGGAAACAATATAAAAATTTGCTCAGTTAATGTAAAATATCAATTTATGGAAAGTTTGCATAAGAGCGGGTAAAGGCAATAGGCGTTGGTGTATCAAAGTGTGTTTGATACTGCATGCAAAGGTATCAGGCTGCTCCTGAACAGAACAGCACTATACTTTTACGGGGTGAAGATTGCAATTGATCAGTGTTCATAAAAACGCCCTGCCACTGTTATATTACTCAACAGCAAGGGGATGTGATTTCCATCGCTCCAGTTTATGGATGTTACGGGTATAAAAGCCGGTAAGGAAACCCGGAAAACCTACTTCTTTTAGTTTTCCTTTTACCCGTTCCTTCATATCATCAACTGTAATGTTACGCACTGTGAATTTTCCGTCGAGGAAACAGTGACTGCAATACATTTTGCTTATGGTGCCATCCGCATGAGTGCCACCATTATCCCGTTTCATAGGCATACCGCAGGATTGACAGCATTTGTAGGCTCTTTCCATAACAGTCGATTTTTAGTATTAGGAAATTCGATTCGGAATATTTCTAATTTACAAAATTCTGCCGTACGACGAGCACCAAACGGCAATTGTTTCGATTTTTTTTGAATATTAAATCTGCACTGTGTCATTTTTTGCCCCATATGCGGACTTTTTACGCATTTTTAGCGCAGATCATTAAAATCGGTAAATAAAAAATTTATTAAGCCTTCAGGACAATAATGAACAGCTAAAAGGTTTTGACGCCTACGGCGGGTTAACGAGTTGATAAATTGGCAGGGCCTGCACCGATGAAATTGCGGGGGTTAGCCAAGGGGCAAAAAAGAAGCTCGCCACCGGCCGGGCAGCACACCTGTAAAAACAAAACAGGGAAGAAGCGTTTTACCGGCTTCTTCCCTGATACTATAAAAGTTTGATACCTGGTTACAACTCAACCCGCTTCATCCTTGGCACCAGGAAGTGCATGATCACCCATGCCAGCAGGTACACACTACTACACACGGCAAACATGATGTAATAGGCTACTTCAATTTTTCCGATCTCACGGTAGTGAACAAACAGGTTCTTTTGCACTACTGCCGAGAACAGGATTCCGCCCAATGCTCCAAACATACCGCCAATACCGGTTACCGATGCGGTTGTATGCTTGGGGAACATATCACTTACTGTTGTAAAGATATTGGCGCTCCATGCCTGGTGAGCCGACGCGGCTATACCAATTACAATTACCGCCAGCCACATATTTACATTACCGGCCAATTGTGCAAAGAAGATCGGGATCACAAAGAATGCATATATGAGCATAGACGTTTTACGTGCTTTGAATGGCGCCCAGTTGCTGTTGATCAGTTTCATTGGCAACCATCCGCCACCAATACTTCCGATGGTTGAAATGGTGTAAACAAGCGCCACGGGGAGTGCAACATCGGTTCCTTTCAACCCATACTGGCTGTTCAGGAAATCGGGTAACCAGAAAAGATAGAACCACCAGATGGGATCGGTAAGCAATTTACCTATGGCAAATGCCCAGGTTTGTTTATAGGTAAGCAGTTTGGCCCAGCTAACGCCTGGTCTTACCTGCTCCGAAGCCGGGGCTTCATCGATATCGCTGTGAATATATTCGTATTCGGCCTGAGATAATTTCTTTTGCTTTTTGGGTACTTCATAAAACATGAACCAGAGGATGAGCCAGATAAAACCCAGCGCACCGGTAATAATGAAAGCAGACTCCCAGCCCCAGGCCTTGGCCATAAATGGTACTGATGCCGGCGCCAGGATAGCACCGATATTCGCTCCTGAATTGAAGATCCCCGTAGCCAGGGCGCGTTCTTTTTTAGGGAACCATTCAGCCACTGTTTTAATAGCAGCCGGAAAGTTACCAGCCTCAAAAACGCCCAGGAAAGCGCGGGCAACGCCAAAACCTACTACGGTATTAACCGCAGCGTGCGCAACGGCAGCGGCACTCCATAAAGTAGTAGCTACCGCATAACCGATCTTGGTTCCTAATTTATCAACTATGCGGCCGGCCAGTAATAACCCAACGGCATAAGCGATCTTAAAGGCGATCTCCACATTGGCATAATCAGCATCATCCCATCCCAGATCGGTTGTGAAGGTTTCTTTTAATAAACTGATAACGGCACGATCGAGGTAGTTGATCGTAGTAGCAAAGAAGACAAGGCCGCAAATGGTCCACCGGTACTTTCCTATAGCTTGCATGTCAGTCCTTTTTTTAAGGGAGAAACTGGGAACAGGTGTGGCACACTTAGAAAGTGTGCCACACCTTCCAGCTTCAATTATTATTTGATATTATTTAGAATCTCAAGGACGGCTTTCGTCTGCGACGTAAGCTTCTCGTATTCCTGATTTTGCAGTACGGTTTTGCTGATGAGCTTACTGCCCATTCCTACCGCTACCACTCCGGCATCGAACCACTCTTTGATATTTTCAGCCGTTGTATCAACCCCGCCGGTTGGCATAAACAACAAGCCGGGAAACAATTCTTTAATGGCAGCAATATAAGAAGGTCCCACTACGCTGCCCGGAAAGATCTTCACCATTTTAGCGCCGCTCATTTCGGCGGTGAATATTTCCGTTGGCGTTAAACAACCGGGAATCCATAACAAACCGGCATCATGTACCGTTTTAGCCACAGGCGCATATACAACCGGGCTAATAATGAAATCAGCGCCGGCGCTGATGAATTTTTGTGCATCTTCAACGGTCTTCACCGTTCCAATTCCCAATAACATGCCGGGCATACTTTCGTCCACTACTTTACGTAATGCCTTAAAGTTATCTACCGCTTCAATGCCGCGGTTGGTATACTCCACCGCTTTGATGCCGGCATTGTACAATGCCTTCAATATATCGATGCTTACAGTTGCGTCTTTATGGAAATACAACGGCAGCATTTTCTGCTGCGTTATCTGACCTAATATATCCTGTTGATTCTTCATTATTTTTTAATAGATGCTTTTATGTCGTCTACCGATTTGTTGGTAGCGTCGCCTTTGATGAACAGTTTCTGGAAAGCGGCCGCCGTAGCGAACTCAAGTATTTCCTGCGGCGCCTGCTTTTTATAAAAGCCATAGATCAATCCCGCCATGTAACAATCGCCACTGCCCACTTTATCGACTACCGTTTCGGTTGTATAAACCTGCGAAACATGCAATTGATCATTGGTGTATAAAGTGGTGTAGTATAAAATGCCTTTATGATCGAAGCGGAAGGTGTTGGCCACTGCTTTACAGCGCGGGTATTGTTTTATGATCTCCTTTGAAGTAACCAGGGCCTGTTCGAGATACATTTCTTTTGTATCGGTAGTAACCAGGCCGGCATGCACCGGTATCTGCAACATCTTTTCGGCTGCCCATACATTACCCATGATCACATCGCAGTAAGGCGCCAGGCGCATCATCACTTCGTGTACCGGAACACCGTACTGCCATAATTTGGCGCGGTAGTTAAGATCGATGGAAACAGTGATGCCTTTTTTGTTACATACCTGCATTACCTCTGCACACACATCGGCGGCATCGGCATTGAGGGCCGGGCAAATAGCACTTACATGGAACCAGCTTACTCCTTCGAGTATGGTGTCCCAGTTGATGGTACCGGTTTGTAAACGGGCGAATGATGATTCAGCGCGATCGTAAATGACACCGGCATTCTTTACATCCAGGCCCTGCGGCAGATAATAAATGCCGATCCGCTGTCCGCCAAACTGAATGGCAGAAGTATCGATATTCCATTGCTTCAGTTGATTCACCAACTGTTGCGATAAATAATTATCGGGTAAACCGGTACAGTATTTCACCGGTATATTCCAGAGGGCCAGCGCCCTGGCTACATTCAGTTCAGCACCGCCTACGTGTACGGGCATCGATGATTTAGCCAGCCATTCTCCATCTGTATCGGGCGATAACCGAAGGAGTAACTCTCCAAAGCTTAGTACATTCCCCATTACCAGTTGAAGTAGGTTTTAGCGTTGTTAAAACAAATATCCTGTATTACTTTACCTACCCAGTCGATATCGGCAGGCAATTCGCCGTTTTCAATATCATCGCCGAACATGTTACACAACAAACGGCGGAAATATTCGTGGCGGGGGAATGAAAGGAAACTTCTTGAATCGGTTAACATTCCTACGAACTTGCTCAGCAGTCCCATGTTCGAAAGGGCGTTGATCTGTTTGGTCATGCCGTCTTTCTGATCGAGGAACCACCAGCCTGAACCGAACTGTACTTTTCCTGCCACGCTGCCATCCTGGAAGTTACCGATCATGGTAGCCATCAGTTCATTGTCGGCCGGGTTCAGGTTATAAAGAATAGTTTTAGCCAGTTGATTATCTGTATCGAGCCTGTTCAGGAATTTCGACAACTGACGGGCCTGTGAGAAATCGCCGATAGAATCCCAACCGGTATCGGGGCCCAGTTGTTTCAGCATGCGGCTGTTGTTGTTACGCAACGCGCCAAGGTGGTATTGTTGTACCCAGCCTTTTTCCCAATCCCAGCGGGCAAATTCAACCAGCATGGCCGATTTGAATTTAAGGTTCTCTTCCAGCGTCAATTCTTTACCGCTTCTTACTTTGTCGAAAGCGTTTTTGATGGCTGTTTCGGTATAATCTTCAGCATAGATCTGCTCAAGGCCATGATCGCTGACCGAACAACCCATGGTAGCAAAAAAATCGTGCTGCTTTTTCAATGCCTTCAGATAATCGGCATAACTGCCTACAGAGGTATTGGAAGCTGCTTCCACCTTTCCTACATATGCTTTGAATGCAGCGGCATCATCTACGTTCATGGCCTTATCGGGGCGGAACGCAGGTAATACCTTTACTTCAAAACCGTCGGCTTTTATCTTTTTATGGAACCCGAGGTTATCGATGGGGTCATCGGTTGTACATACCACTTTTACATTCATCTTCTGCAACAAACCGCGAACAGAGAATTCCTTTGTTTGCAGTTTCGCTGTAGCCTCTTCATAAACCTTTTTAGCGGTTTGGCCATCCAGGATGTCGTTCACCCCAAAGTAGCGTTGCAGCTCGAGGTGCGTCCAGTGATATAACGGGTTACGTAAAGTGTAAGGAACGGTTTCAGCCCATTTCTCAAACTTTTCGTAATCGCTTTTTTTACCGGTAATATAATCTTCATTTACACCTGCGGTACGCATGGCGCGCCATTTGTAATGATCGCCATACAACCATACCTGGGTAAGGTTTTCAAATTGGGTATCATTGGCTATCTGATCGGGAGGTAAATGGCAATGATAATCTATAATGGGCATTTGTTTGGCAAACTCGTGGTACAGTTTCTGCGCAGTGGGTGTTTGCAGTAAGAAATGCTCGTCAACAAACTTTTTCATGATGTGTGGTCAAAGGTGAATGGTGAATGATAATAGGTGAGTTGACTCGCTGCATTCACCATTCGCCTGCTATTTTAAAAATAATAAAATCCTAAACCAGGGGCCTCAGAACTATGAACTATGAACTATGAACTGAGAACTATGAACTGAGAACTAGAGTGAAACTCCCCGCTTCCAGGGAATGAAATCATCCTGCCCATGCCGAACGGCGCTTATCTCCAGTTCACCGCTGGCCACTTTGATCACATAGTCCAGAATGCGCTCACCAGCCTGCTCAATGGTTTCCTCCCCTTCGATGATGGTGCCGGTGTTGATATCGATGATATCACGCATTTTGTTATATAAAGCGGTATTGCTCGATAATTTAATTACGGGTGCAATGGGGTTACCGGTGGGTGTTCCCAAACCGGTAGTGAACAACACTACATTGGCGCCGCCGGCCACTTCGGCTGTGGTCGATTCCACATCATTTCCGGGTGTGCACAACAGCGTTAAACCGGGTTTGGTTACTTTTTCGGGATAGTCGAGCACATCGGCTACCGGTGAAGTACCGCCTTTTTTGGCGGCGCCGGCCGATTTAATAGCGTCGGTGATCAAACCGTCTTTGATATTACCCGGCGAAGGGTTCATATCGAAACCGCTGCCTACGGCTACGGCTCTTGCATTATAGGTCTTCATCAGGTGCGAGAAGCGTTTGGCCACATCTACCTGTATGCAACGGTCGCTCAGTTCCTGCTCAACACCGCACAGTTCGGGGAATTCAGAAAGAATTACCGAACCGCCAAGGCCTACCAGCAGATCGGAGGTATAACCGATAGCGGGGTTGGCTGAAATACCGGAGAAGCCATCGCTGCCACCGCATTCGAGGCCAATGCACAGTTTGCTCAGCGGTGCAGGCTCGCGTTTGGTTTGGTTGGCAAGGATCAAACCGGCAAAAGTATGTTTTATGGCAGCAGCCAGCAGATCAGATTCAAGCCCGATCTTTTGTTGCTCCAGGATGTACAATGGTTTTGCGAAACTTGCGTCGCGTTTTTTGATCTCCTCTTCGAGAATAGATACCTGCGCATTCTGGCAACCAAGGCTCAGCACGGTAGCGCCGGCGCAGTTGGGGTGCGTAATGTAACCAGCCAGCAGTCCGCATAATGCCTGCGCATCCTGGCGGGTGCCGCCGCAACCACCTTCGTGGTTGAGGAATTTAATACCATCTACGTTGGGGAATAACCGATTTGACTGTTCTTCCGAGGCTTCGGCGCGAATATCTGCATTCAGAATGTCTTCCACGCTTTTACCGGTCTTGTATAATTCTATCAGTTGCTGTGCCTGGTATTTGTATTTTTTGTTACGGCCGTAACCGAGGTCGCGCACCAGCGATTCCTGCAGCACATCGAGGTTGCGGTTCTCGCAGAATACCATGGGAATCACCAGCCAGTAGTTGGCGGTTCCCACCTCGCCATTGGGGCGATGATAGCCCATAAAGGTGCGGCCGGCGAACTTTGAAACGTCAGGCTTTTTCCAGTTGGTATTGCGCCTGGCGCTGATCTCGAAATCGTTGGCTGCGTGTTTTACATTGGCTGTAGAAATAAGGCCGCCTTTTTTAATGGGCGATTGCGCCTTTCCTACCAGCACGCCATACATAATGATGGAGTCGCCTGCGTTCAGATCGGTAGCTACGAATTTGTGCTTGGCAGTGATATCCTCAAGCAATGTATACTCCTGCCCGTTCAGTGATACCGTTTCACCTTTTGATAAGTTGGTAAGTGCTACTACCACATTATCATCTTCATGAACTTTTAAGACCTTTTTCTTCATTACGCCAATACTTTTTTGGTCTGATGTGTTTGAATTGTTTTAGCTACGCCGGCTTCCAGCAATGAGGCCATATTGTCTTTCACCGCCTGTGCAAAGCCGGGAATTGCGCTCAGATCGGCGCCCCACAGGGCAGTGTCGGCCAGAACTTCATCGGCCAGTTGAGCCGGTGTCGATTTGCTCCATTTTTCAAAGAAATAGGCCGCAAAGTCATCCTGGATATGGTATTCCTTACCCTGCCATTCGCCGTAAAATTTATCCTGTTTTTTAGTTACGGGCTTCAAAAATAACAGATAAGCGGCAAATCCCAGAGCAATATTCTCCGGCACTGCATTTATCCGTTCTGCATATTTAAGGATCACGGGCACATTACGCATTTTCATTTTTGAAGTATACTGCATGGTAATGTTTATCCAGTGGTGCTCGATATTCGGGTTGGCGAAGCGGTCCAGTACCTTATTTCCAAATGTTTGGGATACGCCCTGCTCTACATCGTAGGGAATGCCTGTAGCTATTTCATTTAACATCAGCCGGCTGATAAATGTTTGCATACCTGAATCGTCCATAGCCTGCTTCACGGTTCCGAAACCGCCCAGGTAGGCCAGTCCGCACGACAAGGTATGCGTACCATTCAGCATACGTAATTTCAGCTCTCTGAACAGGTTGATATCGGGTGCAATTACCACGCCTTCATCAACCGGGGCGAAAGTAAGCACCGATTTTATATGTTCGCCGCCCTCGATGGCCCAGAGGCGGTAAACCTCCGACATGGTGAGCAGCTCATCTTTATAACCAAATTTTTTCTCCAGCCCTTCGCGGAAGGCGCTGTCGGGTTTGCCGGGAACGATACGGTCGACCAGGGAACTGCAGAAATAGTTACAGTTCTCGAGCCACTGAATGAACGTATCGTCGAGGCCGTTCAGGTGGGCCAGTTCCAGTACGATCGATTCCAGTTTTTTACCATTATCGGGGATCAGTTCGGTGGGCACGATCACCATACCGCTCTGGCGGCTGCCGTCGAAAGCCTTGTAGCGCTCGAGCAGGAAGGCCAGCAGTTTGCCGGGAAACGAAACGGGCGGCAGGCGATGGATATCGTCCTGTACCAGCTGAATACCTACCTCGGTAGTATTTGAAATGATGATCTGCATGTTCGGATTGTGCGCACATTGCAGTATTTCGCTCCACTCATCCTTTGCGCTCAGCACGCGGCTGATAGAGGAGTTGATGATGTTCTCTTCCACTGTTTTGCCGTTATCCAAACCACGCACGCATTGCGTGTACAATCCATCCTGTTTATCGAATGCGGAAGAATCGCTGTCGGTTGATTTTACAACTACCACCCGGCCATTGAAAACGCCCTGGCGGTTGGCTTTATCAATAAAATAATCAGGTAACCCGCGCAACAATACGCCAGTGCCGAACTGTAATACTTTTTCAGGAAGATCAAATATTGATTCAGCAGGCGTTACTACGTCCTGCGCACTGATATTTTTCAGGTTATACCTCGAAAGGATCATACACTACGCGTTTAAAATTTAAAAATCTCTTTATTTAATGATCGGTGATCGTTTTATTGAACAGCCTTACAGTTCAACTTTGCAATATCTATCGTTCCGGGCTAATACCTGTCCTGCACTTACCTTGCCCCTGCTGTTTTTACCGCTTGCATCGTAGTGATGACCAGCGGCTAATATATTACTTCTTCGATGTCTGCAGCAGCAGCCATTTGGCCAGTTCGTAAGCTGCTTTGGCATTTTCATACTCAGCGGGGATCTTCCGGCCATCGGTGTACTCATTGTACAGCCAGGGATCGCCAACCGCAAACACGGTTCCTTTGCCATATTTTGCCACTGCCATTATGATATCGTTCTCCACTTTTACCAGCGGTTTGGCGGGTGCTTTTGCCTCAATTATGCTGATCTCTTTCAGATAGGCTTTTTTGGTTTGTTTGAACACCTCATTGCCGGCAGGAATGGGCACGGCGCCGGTTTCGTACTGGTTGCCTTTTACAAAGTTGCGGCCCCGGTTACTGAAGTTGATGCCAAAGGTATTGGCCAGTTTATTGAAATGCAACAGGTCGCAGTTTAAGCTGTCGTTGGCCATCAATACCAGCACACCGCCTTTCTTAACCCAGCCGGCAATAGCTTTTACATGGGCTTCCTGCACATAATTCGGGTTCCTGTTATCTTTTAACCCATCGGGGTCAACAACGATATATACATCGCTTTTTGCCAGGTTGGCTGCCGTGGGCGCCTCTTCCAGCGTACTGAGCTTTGCGCCGTAACTGCTGAAAATATCACCGAGGTAGCTGAACCCGTTATAGCTCATTTCGTTCCAGGTATAATGCGTGGGGTATTTGAACCCGTTCAGTTCTTTTTTGTCTTCGTGGTTGAAATAGTAATCAACCGTTACGGTTTTGCCTTTACCGGGAAATACCGAAGGATAATTTTCCATTTCAGCACCGGCCAGCAGGTAGGCGCCAACGCCTTTCCAGTCGTTGACGATCACCGGTTCGCTCATATAATAGGCAAAGCTCCCGTCGCGGTACGGTTTGCCGCCCAAACCTGAAACCTTTACGGTGCCTTTCAGTTGTACCTGGCCATCTGCATTTTTATCGACAAACCTTTTCAGAATGCCGGCATAACCTTTCTGCGCATTGGTCCAGTACGTGGCAGGCAAATACCCTTTGCGAACGCCTTTTGCCATGGTATATACCAGCATGGCGGATGCCGATGCCTCGAAGTAGTTCTTAGGTTCGTTCGGCATATCGATCACATCGTACCACAAACCGGTTTTGGCGTCCTGTACTTTGGTAATGGCTTTTGTGAAGCGGTTCAGGATGCCGATGATGGTATCGCGGCCGGGGTGACTGGCAGGAAAATAATCCAGCGCATCAACCATAGCCATTCCGTACCAGCCTAATGCCCGGGCCCAGATGTGGGGCGACAGGCCGGTTTCCTTATTGGCCCATTTTTGTTCTTTCGATTCATCCCAGCCATGGTACAGTAACCCTGTTTTGGGATCGCGGGCATGCCGCTCTATGGCTGCAAACTGGCGGGTGATATCATTGAAAACAGTATCTTCTCCAAACAGCATGGCATATTCGGCATAGAATGGCTGTCCCATGTACAACCCATCGAGCCATACCTGCCAGGGGTACACTTTTTTATGCCAGAAGCTGCCTTCGTTGGTTCGGGGGTGTGTTTGCAACTGGGCGCGCAAATGCTCCGCCGCTCTTTTATATTTTGCTTTTTCGGTTACCCGGTATAAAAGCAATAACTGTTTACCGTTATTTACGTGGTCGATATTATATTCATGGGGTTCATATCCTCTTATGTTGCCATCTTCGTCGACCCATGCATCGATGCTTTTTTGAATGTAATTGAAATAGGCGGGGTTGCCGGTGGCTTTCCACAACGATTCCATCCCTTTTAAAACAACGCCCATGTCGTAGCTCCATTTACCAGGTTTTTTGGCGGCAGAATCGTTCCACCAGCTCATAACCGAAGCAGCCATACCCTGCGACCAGTTCTCTTTACCTGGCACTATGCCCGATACTGCTGTACCCTGCTGGGCGAAGGCGTTTATTGAAACTGCACTGCTAATGACAAACAATACGTGTGAGATCTTCATGGTTATTTTTTTGAACAGGTTTCAGGTTTGCAAGTTACAGGTTTCAGGGGATGCGCAGGAGGTGTGCCACGGTTCGTTTGCGTCGCCTGGGTAACCGTGGCACACCTTTAAACCTAAAACCTGTAACAGTTTTATACTTAACTAATGCTTGTTATTTATTTTATTGTCACATTTTGTTCAGAAGCCCCAAACTCATACAGGATCTTTTCTTTGGCTTTTGAAGCATCGGTATTTTGAATATTGATGCTTTTTGTTCTTTCACCGGCCACTCTGAACAATAATTCCGAATCCTTTTTATAATTCAGCTTATCGAAAGTAAGGCGGTCGCTGTTGATGATATCTACAACGGGATTGGTGTGGTTGCTCAGTATCGTTATGTTCTTAAAGGTAATGCCCGATGCTTCCTGGCAATCGATGCCTTTTTCGGCCTGCAGCACCATGTTCTCGAGGTGAATATCCTTTACATGCATTTCGGGTAAACCGCGAATGAAAATGCCTTTGGCCGCACCGTTACAAACCACATTCTTTATCACAAAATTCCTGAACTGGGGAGTGGCTTCGGTCACCGGCAGGGTCTCTACTTTTGGCAGTTCTCTTTTTTCACCGGCGAGCGCAACCGGGTCAACCGACATATAATACATATCGAACAGGATCGCTTCGCCGGGGATATCGATCATTTGAATATTGTTGATATTGATATTCTCTACAATACCGCCGCGGCCGCGGGTTGTTTTAAAACGCAAACCGATATCGGTACCAATGAACGTGCAGTTGCTGATCCACATATTGCGGGCGCCGCCGCTCATTTCGCTGCCGATCACAAAACCGCCATGCGCGTGACGCACTTCGCAATCACGGATGATCACATTCTCGGTAGGCATGGCCCTTTCTCTTCCCCAACGGTCGCGACCGCTCTTCATACACAAACCATCATCGCCTACATCAAACTTCGAGTTCTCTATCAGCACATTCTTACAGCTTTCCACATCAATACCATCGCCGTTCTGTGCAAACCAGGGATTCAGTACCGTAACGTTCCTTACGGTGAGGTGCTCGCTCATCAACGGGTGCAAACACCAGGCTGCCGAGTTCTGAAAGGTTACCCCTTCGAGCAGGATCTTTTTGCATTTTGTGATCACCACCAGGTTGGGACGCAGAAAATCTTTAATGCTATTATAATATTCCGGTGTTCTGTCGGGGGTGATCTCACCGGGATTCTTCATTTTAGTGGGCTTCAGCCATTGTTCGGAGGGATACCACGATTTGCCGTCTTCGCTGACAATACCGCCGGAGGCGATCCATTTTTTCCACTGGCTTTCGGTAAGTTTTTCTTTTCTTACCTGGCGCCAGGCCTCGCCGCCGCCATCGATTACGCCATAGCCGGTGATACCGATATTGGTGGCATTGGTAGCCGAAATGGGCGACTCGTTACGCATTTGCGGTAATCCTTCCCAATTACCTGCTACCAGTTTATATTCACTGAAATCTTTTGTGAATTGTAATAACGCGCCCTTTTTCAGGTGCAGGTTCACATTGCTTTTCAGCACCAGCGGGCCGGTAAGCCATAAGCCGGCAGGAACAACCACTACCCCGCCCCCTTTCTTATTACAGGCATCGATAGCAGAATTGATGGCCTTCGTGTTCAACGTCTGGCCATCAGCAATGGCTCCAAACTTTGTAATGTAAACTGAATCTTTTCTAAAACTGGTTTGCTGTATCACCGGCAACCTGCCTTGTGCCCATATACCAGAAGAACATGCCATTAAACCAATTACTGCTGCTGCTTTAAACCAATTGTTCATTACACGTTGTTTTCTTCAATAATTTTTAAAATGCAAAGGTATGAGCCCCGGGGAACCAAACCGATGATTTAATGATCGGTGCGTACGCCTGCAGTAATTTTGGAAAAGGTGATTATCAGCGCGTAGCAATACAATCGTTTCAATAGATGAAAGTTACAAGTTACAAGTTGCAGGATACAGGGAATACCTCCCTGAAACCTGGAACCTGCAACCTGCAACCATTCATAATACCTGTTTTTCAGGGCAAGTGTACACAGATATTTAAACCCGCCGAAACGAATATGGAATTTTATTTACGCAAACGTTACCGGCAACGATAACATACGGGTTGAAAATAAAATGCTGGCAATCAGCGTAAAATTACCCAGAACCATACCCCTTTACGCGACTGCCAGCAAGAAGATTGGAAGAGCTTGTGGTTTGTAGTTCATAGTTTGTGGTTGTTCCCCATGTTGAACTTCACCTTAAATCCTTTGACCTCAGCACCTGAGAACGGGCAGGTTCTCCCAAAACTGCCGGTTTCTACAGGCCCCTGAAAGGTCAATACTATGCAAACCACACATCCCGTTTTGTTCTATACCTGTTAAATAACCGGTAACCGGTACCTGGTAACCAGTTCCTATTGGTATCCTTCATTTTGAGTGAACTCGCTTTTATTGGTAACCGCATCTATCTGGATCTGCGGAATGGGCCTTACCGTATGGAAAGGTTTTATAAATGCTGCCGCATCGGGATTCATTTTATTGATGCGGTCGATCAATTTATTGGTTCGCTTCAGATCGAACCAGCGCAATTGTTCGCCGGCAAGTTCTCTTGCCCGCTCATCGAGTATAAAATCGAGGGTTATATCCGATGCCGACACCTGCATCGCCGCTTCCTGGCCTGGAATAGCGGCCCGCGTACGGATCTTGTTAAGATAAGTAGCTGCCGGTCCCGGATTACCCAGTTTGAACGCTGCTTCAGCAGCTATCAGGTACATTTCGGCCAAACGAATTACAAAAACATCCCTGGCGCTTTGGGCTTCGCCCTGCACTGCACGTGTAGAATCCTTGAATTTCTTCAACGACACATAAAATTTCTTTCTCTCGTCTGTACCGCCGTTTGAGGTATAAACCCGGGGCATATCGTACGTCGTATATGGCTTTGCATTCATTTCGGCAACGTTCTGCGTGTCTTTGGCGCAATACGCTACGGTATCGCCTATTTTAAAAGTTGAAGTAAGGCCGGGGTTGAACAGGTTGCCTTTCTGCGTACCGGCTTTATTGCAATACCATACGGTTTGAAAAGACGACCGGTAGCGGGAATCGATCTTATCGTTGAACAGATCGAGTAGCGCCTTGGTTGGCATATAGCGGTTGAATGGCCGGCCATTGTTCACATCCCTGAACAGGATGTTTGAGTTTATCTGGTCATATACCATCAGGAACAGCAAATGCCCGCTGTTTGAACCGCGGGGATGCCCGTAAGGATAGGCTGATGTGCGAAGGTCGTTGTAAGTAAGGTTAGTGCTGTAATCGACGGCCCATATCACTTCCTTATTCTTCAGATTGCCCATATTCCACAGGTCGCCATAGTTCGGAACCAGTTGATAACCGTAGCTGGTAGTGTTGATCACTTCATTTGCCATGTCCATTGCCTGTTGGTTCATACCCCGGGTCAGGTACATCCGGGCCAGGAAGGCTTTGGCCACAGGTATGGTGGCACGGCCATATTCTGCGGAAGTGGCCGGCAGGTTTTTCACAGCATAATCGAGGTCTTCGAAGATCTGTTTGTAAAAAGTTTCAACCGGTGTTTTATTGGCGCTTGTAACCGCCCCTGCATTGGGCTCTGTTGTAAAATGCACTCCGCCCCACACTTCTACGATATGCCAGTTATAAAAAGCCCGTAAATAGCGTAGTTCGGCTTCACGGGCGGTTTTCTGCTGTGCGGTATAATCCGTTACTTTGGCTATGCCGGCGATACCGGTATTGCACAGGTTTACGGCAGCGTAAAAATTGGTCCAGATAAGCGACAATGCAGCCAGGTTCCCCTGCAGGTCTTTATAAGTTGACAGGGCAGGGTATACATCGCCGGTACCGCCGGTCCAGATATCTGTACCCATTTCCGAGATCTGGTAACCTTCTTCCTTTCCGTACCAGAAACGGGTGTAGGTATAGGCGGCATTTACCAGCGTTTCAAAGCCTTTGGCTGTAGTATATGCAGTAGAAGAGGTAATGCCGGATGGGTTATACTCCTCTAATTTTTTATCACATGAGGCGCTTATGACTGCCCCTGTCAGCAGCACAAGCAAGATCTTATTTATATTGTTTCTCATTTCAAAGCGATTGATTCAATTAAGAGATCTATATAAAAGGGCGCAATGCCCGGTGCTGTTAAAATTCAAGATTCAGGCCGGTAACAATTAATTTATTCAATGGCCGGTCTAATGAACCTTCCCCTTCGGGGTCATAATCGTCTATTTTAGAGAATGTGAAATAGTTCCTGGCGCTTACATACCAGCGCAAGCTGCCCACCCCAAACTTTTGGGTAAGCGTTTTGGGCAGCGTATATCCGAGGGTGATATTCCTGATCTTCACAAACGAGCCGTCTTTATAACCCAGTGTAGTACCACCGTACATTTGGGTGCGCGATGTTTTAGAGGTTGGCCGTGGATAATCGTTGCTGGGGTTCTCCGGCGTCCAGTAATTCACATTGGCGCCGTTCTCAATGCCGTTGATCTCATATTTGGCAGCATAATCGGAATTGATGGTTTGGCCCATTCTTGCAAACACATACACGTTCACATCGAAATTCTTAAAGGTAAAGTCGTTGCTGAAACCAACACTGTAATCCGGAACGGCAACACCTACTACCCGGCGGTCGTCGTTAGCCGTTATTTGTTTATCATCGTTCAGGTCTTTCAGCCTGATATCGCCGGGTACTCTTCCATACACTGCTGCCTGGCCCGAATCGGCGGTTTGCCAGATGCCCTGTTTTTCATAATCATAAAACACTTTGGTAGGAGAACCTATTATCCATCCGTTGGCAATGTCGTTTTGTTTACCAACCAGCTCAACAATGCGTTCTTTATTGCGTGTATAGGTGATATTGCTCGCCCACGAAAAATTGTTCGATTTAATATTTATAGTGCGCAGCGCGATCTCAAAACCCCTGTTGCGGGTTTTGCCCACGTTCTGCACTACTTTCTGGTAGCCTGAAGTTGGCGGCAATACCCGGGGCAAAAGCAGGTCGCGCGTTCTGGAATCATAGAAATCCACGCTACCCGTAATGCGGTTTTGCAATATTCCGAAATCGAGCCCGATGTTGCTGGTAGCGGTAAGCTCCCATTTCAGATCGGGATTACCCGTTTGCGGATCGAGACCATAAGAGATCGCCGACTGATCGTTCCATGAGAAGGGGATCAGTATCAGACCGCTCTGCGTTGAATAGGCTTTTACCGCAGCGTTACCGGCAACGCCATAGCTAAGCCGCAGTTTCAGATCGCTGAATGTAGACTGGCCTGCCATAAAATTCTCGTCAATCGCGCGCCAGGCAAAAGCTGCCGAGGGAAAGAAAGACCAGCGGTTTTGTTTCGATAACTGGGAGGCGCCATCTGCACGGCCCGTAAGCGTAACAAGGTACTTACCCTGGTAACTATAGTTCAGCCTGAAAGCACCCGACATCAGGTTACTGCCCACATAATTACTCCAGATACTAACGTTTGATGGATTACTGATCAACGCATACCACGACTGGCCGGGTAAAAGCTGCCCGGTACCGGTAGCGTATGAACTATCCTGTTTGTTGGAAAGATAACTGGTCACCAGCATTACATCGAGATTGTGCTCGCTTATTTTCTTTTGCCAGGTAACAATGTTCTCCCAAAGGATATCAACCTGGGTGGTATTGTTCACCCGCGACATAGAGCCCGTAGCCAGGTATCTGTCGATACTGTTCTCGTGACTGAACTGCCCGTTGCGGGAACTGCTGTTGGTTATACCGAGATTACTGCGCAGGGTAAGATCCTTCAGGGGTTTCCACTCGGCATATGCTGATGATAAAATACGGGTGGTGTTGAACTGGTTAATATAATTGCCCGGCACATCATTCTGCAGCGGGTTGGCCTGTGCGCCGCTTCCCGGGTTCTTCGACAAAGTACCATCGTCATTGTATGGAGTATAGTACGGGAATACTTTCATGGCGGATGTCAATACATTGTCGGCCCGCCGGTTCTCATCATAGTAGGTGACCTGGCTTTGCAACCCAACTTTTAAGGTGCTGACAATGGTTTGATCGATATTCAACCGGAAAGTATACCGGCCAGACTTGTCGTTCTTCAGCAAGCCTTTCTCTTTGAAATAATCAAACGAAAAGAACACTTTGGTTTTTTCGGAACCGGCAGCCACGTTCACGCCATAATCCTGTTGCGAACCATCATGCAGTATCGATCCGGGCCAGTCGATATTTACGCCATCCCTTACCGCCTGGTAAGCAGCGCCGAAAACGGTGGGATCATCGGCCGGCGAGCTCCAGGCTCCACCGGTACGGGCCACCTGCCTTTTCAGATCGGCCAGCTGCTGTGTGTTCATGGGGCGGGGATAGCCGGTGAGTTTGGTAATACCATAATAGGCATTGGCGCCTACGCGCACCTTGCCGGCCTGGCCTCTTTTTGTAGTAATGATAATTACGCCGTTAGCGCCACGGGAACCATAAATAGCGGTAGAAGAAGCGTCTTTCAACACTTCCATCGATTGTATGTCGTTGGGATTTATATCCTGGAAGTTCGAATACTGTATGCCATCCACTATAAACAATGGGTTGTTCTGGGCAAGCAGCGAGCGGTTACCACGTACGGTAATATTTACGTTTGAACCGGCGCCGCCGCTGGTGCGGGTGATATCAACTCCGGCTACCTTACCCTGCACACTTTCCATTACGTTACCTGCCGGCACTTTTTTTACTTCATCGCTTTTCAATGAAACAACGGAACCGGTAAGGTCTCTTTTCTTTACGGTGCCATAACCGATCACCACAATATTTTCGAGGCTCGATGCGGTAGATACAAGGGAAAGATTGATCTGTGTTTTGTCGCCTATTTTTATTTCCTGGCTTTCGTAGCCAACATAGGAAAATACAAGTATATCATCGTCCTCCGCTGTAATGGTAAATACCCCCTGCTCATTTGTTGTGGTGGCCTTTGCTTTTCCCTTTATGGTCACCGTTACGCCTGAGAGGGGACCTCCGTTTGGGTCAGTTATTTTACCGGTTACTTTTTTTTCGGCATTTTGCTTACGGGCATCTTCATTGATAACGATGAGCCCGTTGGACATGAACCGGTAAGTGAGTATGGTTTGAGAGAACAGATTGTCTAATGCCTGGCGAATGTCGACGTTTTCGAGGTTGATGGTCACTTTTTGCCTGATACCCGTTAACTGGTTGTTGTACAGGAAGCGGTAGTTTGTTTGCTTTTCAATATTGATAAGGATGCCGGCAATTTCGGCATTTTTGTACCGGAGGTTCAGCTTCTCCTGGCCGAATCCCCTGGCTGAAACCTGCAGCACACAAACAAGCAATAAGAAAGAAGTCATTTTCATAACAAGCAGCGCATTGGAAAGCAACGGGTTTTTTACACCCGTTATAAAACTTTTCATACATTAGTATTATTATGGGTTAAGAAATCACTATCCCTTCCCGCCTGCCAGCGGGATCGAGAGAATAAAACACCGAAAATTTTAACCTGTAATTCGCGGAGAATGCGCCAACATTCTCCGTTTTTTTTGCTTACGTAGGATGCATATTTATTTTATCGATTTTATAAACACCTCATTATTATTGATCGATACTTCAAAAGGAACAGCTTCTTTCAATGCCATAAAAGCCTGTTCAACCGTTTCGTTTTGCAGGGAACCGTTAAATACCAGGTGCCGGGCGGCATCGTCTTCAAAGTAAACCCTGATATTATACCATCTTTCCAGTTTAAGGGCCAACTGCTCGAAATTGTCGCCACGAAATTCGAGCCGGTTAAATACCCAGGCTGTTTCAGGATGTTCGTTCTCTTTTACCGTGCTGTCGATCCTTATTATTTGCTGGTTTGTTTGAAAAGAAGCGGTGGAAGCCGGATTCTTCACTATACCTGCATCTGCGCCGTTGGCAGGCAACACGATCTTTTCGTTGGGATGCAGATATACCGGCCCGCCGCTTTTATCGCCCTTGCGGGTGATTTGTACCAAACCCCTGATAAGCGTAGTTTCAATGGTTTTTTCTTCGGGATACGACTTAACGTTAAAGGCCGTACCCAATACTTTTATATCTATGCTGCCGGCATGAACAATAAAAGGTTTCCGCTGCTGCGTGGCAGCCGAGGTTACATGCACCACATCGAAATAAGCTTCACCTTCCAGTGTAACTTCACGCACCGGGCCGTTGAAACTGGCATATACGATGCGGGAGCCGGCATTCAACCAAACGGTTGAACCATCGGGCAGAATAGTTCTTGTTTTACTTCCTTTCGGTGCTACCACTTCATTGGCAGCAAGCGTATTTTGTTTTTTCTTCCAGGCCGCAAACAACCAGGTTCCCACGCCTATGGCGGTTACAATGGCAGCCGCCCAATATATTTTCCGCCATTTTCCAATGCGAATGACCTGGCCGCCTTCCTGCTTTACCGCAGTTTCGGCAGCCGCTAATTGCAGTATGCGGCTTACCTTGTCCTCAGCGGCGGGCTCTTCATGTACAGGCGTGTTCACAGACCATAACTGGTGCAGCATTTCATACTGCTGCATCAGTTCGGGATGCTGTTGTAATAAGATATTCAGTTCTTCTTTATCCTGTTCCGTAGCATCTCCGCTCAAACTGCGAGACAACAAAAACCAGATTCTTTCGGGTGTTTCCATTTGCGCCAAATGCGTTTATGACTATATGGACAGGCGTTTTTGAAAACACCATTAAAAGAAAATGAGATTTTTTAGAAAAAATATTGAATGACGAATTTCCAGGGAAGACAGGGGAATGTTGAATATCGAATATCCAATGTTGAATGTAGAAGGGAATACAGGAAATGAGAAATGAGGAATAAAAAATGAACAATGAGAAAGGGAATACAGAAAACAGAAGAATAACGAATGGTCATTGCAGCTGTATTTTGTATTCGCTTGCAGCTTGCAGCTGTATTGCTTGAGGCTTGCAGCTTGAAACTTGAAGCTGTATTTTGTATTCGCTTGAAACTTGCAGCTGTATTTTGTATTCGCTTGCAGCTTGAAGCTTGAAGCTTGCAGCTGTATTTTGTATTCGCTTGCAGCTTGAGGCTTGCAGCTTGCAGCTGTATTTTGTATTCGCTTGCAGCTGTATTTACTTTAGGCTTTTAGCTTTCGGCCTTCGGCTGTATTTTGTATTCTGCTAACCTGCAACTCGGTGCAGATCTTTTTTATGGCAATGGCCATTTGAACATCTACCGTATTGACGGAAATATTGAGAATTTCGGCTACTTCGCGGTGTTTGAGGCCGTCTTCACGCACCAGTTTGAAGATCATTTTACAGCGGGGTGGTAAATTATCAACTGCCTGTTGCATGCGTTTCATCATTTCGGCAGTTACCAGCAGGTTGTAAGGATCGGCAGCAATTTCGCCGGCTTCGATATCCAGGTCATCGAAGGGCGCCCTGATAAGTTCCGTTGCTTTTTGGGCAATGGCATTCAACGATCTGTTCTTGACAGCCACATATAAATATACAGTAAGGTTCTCGATTTCGTTTATGCGATGGCGGTTGCTCCACAATTTTACGAACACATCTTCTACAATTTCTTCAGCAGTTTCAGGCGAGCGGGTGATTGCACGGGAGAAATGGTGCAGCCGTTTGCTGAATAATTTGTATAGTTCTGCCAGGTATTGTTCATTTCCGGCATATATACCTTGCTGAATATGTGGCAGGCTAATGGTCATACATTTTTCATAAGCAGTCAATCGCCGATAAATGTAGTCATTTTTTCCTTACTACGAAAGTGTACCACTTACAAGTGTGCCATCCCTGCTTATTGGAATGGCACACTTGTAAATCTATTCAACTCTAAACCAATCGATATCGGCAAAACCGGCATCGTTGGTAACGGTGGTGCGCGTGCAAAACAAACCTACTTTGGCACCGATCCATCTTCCCGGCAAAGCGGTGAACACATCGCCGGCAGGCGAAAATTGTTTTCCATCTTCACTATAGGAAAAACTACACTTTGCGCCGGCATTTACCTGCACCCTGAAATAAGCCGTTGCTCCGGAAATTTTACCTATCACTTTTTCCTGCTCCGGTTTGCCGGCCTCGGCACCATTACAGATCACGTACGAGAGATACAATCCATCGTCTTTTTTCGTAAGCCCTACATATGCATAATCTGACCCCATTACGATCATTCCCACTTTTTCATTGGCCAGCCGCGGCTTGAAATCAAGCTTCGTTGTAACGGTAAATGTTTCGGCCGGAAATTTCTGCATCAGCACATTCGGCACAAACCATAAATTTTTTGCCGTATCTGACACCAGGCCTGAGAACAACCGCAGGTAGCCGCTGCCCGGGAAGGCCCAGTAGGGTTTGGGGTTGGCCTGCCATTGCCACTGCAATCCCATGGTATGGCCATTGAACTCATCAGACTCCTGTGGCGTTTGCACCGGGTATGTTTTACCGACATTTGGTTTTTTATATTCCATTACCGGTTCGCCCTTTCCGTCGCCATCTTTATCAACCCCGATCACCGGCCAGTTATTCACCCATTTCATCGGTTGCAGGTGTACGATCCGTCCGTATGCATTCACATCCTGGAAGTGCAGGAACCAGTGCTCACCGGTTTTTGTATCAACCCAGGCGCCCTGGTGCGGACCGTTAATGGCAGAACCGCCCTGGTCCATCACCACTTTTCTTTCATATGGGCCGTAAATATTCTTTGAGCGCAGCACCAGTTGCCAGCCTGTGGATACCCCACCGGCGGGAGCGAAGATGTAATAATAACCATTTCGTTTATACAACTTGGGGCCTTCCAGCGTTGGGTCCTGATCGTGACCATCGAACACCATAGCGCCCCCATCGAGTACTTTTGTACCGGCAGCATCGAGTCGTTTAATTACTACAATACTTTTTATACCGGCGCGGCTGCCGGCATAGGCATGCACCAGGTACACTTTCCCGTCATCATCCCACAAGGGACAGGGGTCAATCAACCCTTTGCCGCCTTCCACCAGTATGGGATCGGTCCAGGGGCCATTGATGCTTTTTGACTTTACCACGTAGATGCCAAAATCCGGATCGGGGTAATAAATGTAAAATTCACCGTTGTGGTGCCTGATGGCCGGCGCCCACACACCCATGCCATGACGGGTCTGTGAAAAATGATCGTATGGCGGCTGGCGCTTCAGGGCATGGCCGATGATGGTCCAGTTAACCAGGTCTTTTGAATGAAGAATGGGCAGGCCCGGAATACCATCGAAACTGGATGCCACGAGGTAATAATCATCACCTACCCGGCACGCATCGGGATCGGAGTAATCGGCATAGAGCACCGGGTTTTTATACGTCCCGTTCTTTTTGTCCGACACCCATACTTTTGAAACGTATGGTTGTTGGGCAACAGCACTTAAACTGATCAAAGAGAGACTTAGTAGAAATAAGTTTTTCATTACTATAAATGTTACTTTATCTTTTAGAACAGCTACAAGCGAATACGGCCTAAGGCTTAAAGCCGAAAGCAAATACAGAATACAGCTGCACGCGCAAACAACAACCAGTGAAACCACCAGTCAACTTGTTAACCTGTCAACTCGTTAACCCGCCTCTCTTTATCAACTTTATCAACATTATCAACTGTATCAACCTTATCAACTTCCCCTGTATCCCCTTTTTCATTCCTCATTTCACAAACCCCATCTCCACCAGCCACTCCTCACATAAGGTCGTCCACAATTGAGTGGAACCGGGATTGTTACGCAGCGCAATGTTATGACCGCCCTGCGGAAAAACATGAAAACTGGTTGAAATATTCTTCTCCAGCAATGCCTGGTAAAAATACAGGCTGTTGCGCGGGTCAACACCTTTATCATTAAACGCACCCGCAATAAAACAGGGCGGCGTGGTTGATTTTACCTGTAACTCCATCGAATACTTATCCACCATTTCTTTCGACGGCGTTTTGCCCAATAAATTTTCCCGGCTTCCCTTATGCGTATATTGGCCCATGGTAATCACCGGTGAAACAAGGATGGTAAAATCGGGGCGAAACGATATCACATTGAGCGAATCGCCAATTGCGCTCACATCATCGGTAATATTTCCCAATGAAGCCGCCAGGTGTCCACCGGCCGACACCCCCATTATCCCGATCTTATCCGGTTGCAGATTCCACCTGGTTACATTAGCACGAATGACCCTGATGGCTCTTTGCGCATCCTGCAGGGGACCGGTTTCCGGTTTTGCCAGATCGGGTGAGTTAGGCAACCGGTAGTTCAACACAAAAGCGGCAATGCCCATTGTATTATACCATTTGGCCAGTTGAAAACCACTGATCTGGTAGGATAAGTGATGATAACCGCCACCCGGACAAATGATCACCGCACATTGTTTATTCTCCTGCGCAGATGGAAAAAAGGCAAACATGCCCGGCACGCCCACCTGGTACACGCGTTCATTATTGATGCTATCTTTCAATCGCATGCCTTTCGTATTAGGCATTTTTCCCGAAGGCCACAAAGGAATAAACTCCTGCGCCTCTGATGCAATCGTGCTTAACAAAATCAAAAAAGTTAAGCAGCCAATCCTGTAATACATGCACAAAAATTTTGAAGCCAAGTTACATAACTTATTATGATCATAAAGGTGTACCACGATGTAAAGACGTGGCACACTTCATTATAGTTGCCGGCAACGGTATTATTGTTTTATAAATCGCAACATCACTTTATCAGACAACCGCTCCAGTTCTACAAAATACATTCCGTTCGGCAGGTCGCTAATGTTAATAGTTGTGTAATTGGTAGCAGGCCTGCTGCGCCATACGCCCATTAAACGGCCGCTTACATTGTAGATCCTTATATGCGCCGGCGTGTACAGTTTTGTATGAAAAATATTTACATAACTGCCGGCCGGGTTCGGATTGATCGTATACGTTCCGTACGCAATACCTGTCACCAGAACATTTAAACCGGCGGCGCCGTTGTTTTGTATCACCACATTGCCGTCATACGATCCTGCAGCCGATGCATTCAACCTGATCATAAGGGATTTTGCCAATGTACTTCCGGTAGCAACTGTAAGCGCAGGAACCTGTGCAGCGGTATACCATGTTTTGCCGGTATCAGCTGACATTTCATATGCCGCAGGTGGTGTTACGGTAACAGTGCCGGCAACGTTCGTGACAGACAACTTAAATGTTTGCGCATCGGTTGGCCTGCCCACGGTTTGTGAGAAAATATTTAAAACCCCGCTTGTGGTAACCACCGGTATGTTACTAGCAGTGGTACCGGTTACCGCCACATTTTGAGTAATGGCGCCGGTGCTTTCATGGGTTATATTACCGGCAGATGTGCCGGCTGCCGTTGCATTTAACCGAACCTGAATGGTTGTTGCGGCCACTACCCCATTTACTGCTATTAGCGTCAGCGGTGAGGCGTTGTCATACCAGGTTGTTCCGTTATTCGACACCTGGTAACCTGGGGGCGGCGTAATGATAATACCGGCCGAAAGGGCACTGCCCGATACGGAATATGTTTGTTCTACAGATGGTGTACCTGCGATATGCGAGAAGGCATTCAATGTACCGGCAGTTACGATAGCCGGTTCAGGCTCTTTGGTGGTAGTTCCCTTCACCATCACATTCTTCAGCTTGGCATAACGGCCCGGGCTACCAGAACCCGTGCAATGGTAAATGCGGAAGAAAAGCGTATCGCCTGCCGGCAGCGTAACACCGGCTGACCCATTGATGAGCATCGCGTACACATCTGTAGTGCCGGCTGTCTGATTGCTCACATCCACCGCATTGGTAAACGTACCGCTGGTGCCGGGCGTAACCGCCGTACCATTCTTTGCAACAACTTTTATTTCGGTTGAATCGGTTCTGAAACCCGATTGCGAATACACGACGGCCATTTTGGTTCCGCTCGAGGTATTGTAAAACGAGGTTGATAACAATATGGAATCGATGCGTAAAGTATACTTCGCATCTGCCACAATAGTGAATTGTTCATAATAAAGCCTGTTGAGCGTGCCCCCCGGCCCGCCGCCGGCGGTGGTCCATGAACCGGAGCCATCCGTTGACGAACCAAATGCCTGGCCATGCAATGCCGAATAAGCCGGTACGGCAGGCGCTGCGGCGCCATTTGAAATATAAAGGTTGTTAAACACAGGCATCGTTCCTACCACACCGGCAGCCCGCACATTGGCACTATCCTGGTTGTTCGTGGTAAACGGCCATTGCTCCAGCAATATGGCGCTGGTGTTCAGCGGGTCGGCCTGTACGGTTCCATTCACGGCCACATTCACACTATTCGCATTGGTTGATGAACAAACTATATTTCCGCCGATGGCGCCAACCGCTGTACCGTTGAGACGTACATAAATATTGGTATTGGCCAGCACACCACCCGTTTGCGTAACTACGAGTGGCGAACTGCCGGTAAACCAGGTCGAATTATTCGACGATACTTCATAACCGGCAGGTGGTGTAACCGTAATGCCTGCTACCAGGTTCTCGCCGGCCAGCACGAACGACTGCGCCGTTGAAGGCGTACCCAATCCCTGCAAAAAGCTGCCCAACACGCCCTGCACGGTAATGGTTGGTTTGCTGGTAACGAAAGCCGTATCTGATGTAGTGCTGGTATAACCGTTCTTCGACAGGCGAACGATATAATAATAGGTTTGTCCGGGCGGCGGAACACTTTCTGAAAAACTAAAATTACAGGCTGAGTCCTCGGTGCTTACCTGTGTATTTATTTTTGTGAAGCTGGTTTTATCGTTGCTGCGGTACAGATCGCAGGTGATACCACTCATTGGCCACGACAGGTTCCAGGTAAGGATTGTATTACCCGCACTTTTCTTTGCTATCAGGTTGGAAGCGGAAAGCTCCGGCGTAAAGGGAGCACTCAGTTCTGCCCATGTTGCGTAGGGGTTCCAGGTTGCCATGGCAGGCGTATTCGCATTTACAAACACCGTATCGTTGTTGTAATACTTAACCGCATCGGCAGCGGTAAGCTGTTTTGTCCACGCTAAACGGCCGCTGACATTTACCGGCGTGCCGTCATAATTTTTTGAGTTGTATTCGCCATACGTAATATAACCGGTATTGGTACCCGCATCCCAGGCGCTCCAGCCTTCCGCTTTAACGGTTGATCCCATTTGGGTATTCAGGAAAACGGTCTTGTTACGTGATTTAGCCGCATCGGCGGTACCGGCATCATTTTGCCAGGGCCGGCCAAGGGAATACAACGTAAAGCCCCGGTTCTTTGTGATCTTACAATCGCGGAATACGTAGCCATAACCAGATTCAGCTTTGGTGTTCACGGCTGTCACATAGCCGCCGGCAGCGTTATCGAGCCGGGTGCGCGGATAAATGATACAGGTATCGAAAATGATGGTGGATGAACCGAACAGGAAATCGGTATTGCCGTCGACATAACAATTTTTGAAATAACATCTTGTTCCTTTCACGTTACCTCCATAATAAGTGTCCTGCCCACCATTCATGCGGCAATTATAAAATACCACCCGGTCGCTGGTGGTATATACCGCTACCGCCTGTGGGCCATCGCCCGGCGCCGGCACCGCTGCATTGGCATTGATACCATAACCGGTGGCATTTTCAATTGACAGGTTCATGAACATTACATCGGGCGCATTGATGATCACCGTACCACAGGTAGATGTTCCATAGGTACCACCGGCGGGATTCGCTTTACCCGAATAATTATCGTATGAAATGATCGTTTCTGCCAGGCTCTCCCCTACCAGTTGCATGAATGGTTTATTACCGGGTATTGTTACCGTTTCAACATACTTGCCTTTCCTGATATAGATCGTATAAGGAGCTGTTTGCGCTGTTGGCGCCGCATTGATAGCCGCCTGTATGCTGGTATACTGGCCGCTGCCATCTTTAGCCACAACCGCTTTTGTACCAGCCGGCGGTGTGCTGCCCGCAGGCACCGTATTTCCGCTTACGGCAACATTAACAGTTGTTGCACCGGCGCTGCTTACCACTATGCTGCCGATGTAAGAACCGGTTGCGGCAGCGTTCAGCCGAACCAAAACA
This sequence comes from Niastella populi, assembly GCF_002078015.1. GTDB lineage: Bacteria > Bacteroidota > Bacteroidia > Chitinophagales > Chitinophagaceae > Niastella > Niastella populi. The sequence continues at coordinate 40,934 of NZ_LWBP01000201.1, forward strand.
GCAGTGCCTGAAACAGTGCCGCCAGTGGGCGTTAACATAACTGCCGACGTGCTCCAGTTGGTTCCGTTATTAACAGATAGTTCATAACCGGCTGGTGGCGTAAGCGTAATATTACCGGTAAGGCTGGTGCCCGATACCGTTATGGTTTGGGAAGTTGCAGGTGAACCGACCGTTTGGGAAAAAGCGGTGAGCGTACCGGTAGCGCTGACGGCCGGCGCCGGCGTGGTGCTTTCATCGATCACCACATTTGCCGATACAGCGGTTGCCGAATAGTTATATGCCTTGTCGGCAGTAAATATATAGTAGTAATATCTTGTCGATGACAGCAAAGCAGGGTCGGTATCAGTATAGGTATTATTTGTTCCCAAATAAACCACCTGGTAGCCGGCGCCCATTGTATTGCCAACAATATAAACCCCGTTGGCATTGGGCACAGGTGCGGTAGACGATGTACTGCGCACTACTACATACCCCCCACCATCAACGCCGGAGGCCGGGGCCGTCCAATCGATTTTTATCGTATTGTTATTGACGTTACCGGCGGCAACGGGTGAAGTGGCGGCATCGGGTGCGGTTGCATCCAACGCATTACCGGCATATACTACAAAATCATCGATATCGAAAAATGGCGGCTGCGGGTTACTTGTTTTTATACCTGCATAGGTGCTCGTTGGCATACCGGAAGGGGTTGTAAGCGTTCCCGAGAAAAAATACCAGGTGCCCGGTGTGGTGGCTGCGCTCAATGAGGCCGTGGTTGTTGAACCGCTTGAATTGGTTCCCCCGGTTGAGCCGGCTATAGTTGCCCAGGCGCTCAGGACAGTTGTACTGGTCAATGCAGCCGGCGCGCGGTACCAGAACTGCACTACGTATGAAGTAGACGGCGCCAACGGCGTAGTAGTGCATACCGGTGAAAATATATATTTATTACTTGAACTGGCCTGGTTATAATGCAGGAATTTATCGCCTGTTCTCGCATCGGTCGATGCAATACTCCATGCGGCCGATACTTCCCATTGTGTGGTTGACGTATGTGATGTAACCGTTGTATACGACCCGTCGTTCTGCTTTTCAAAACCGCCATCCATATCGGCATTAAAACCAAAACCATTAAGATAAGTGGCAAACAGGCCGTTCACCGGCAGGCTGGTGGTAGCGGCGCCGGCGCTTACATGTGTGATATTACCGGCGTACGTGCCCTGGGCGGTTGCATTCAAACGCACCCTGATGGTGGTACTGTTTAATGTACCGGCTGTGGGTGTCAATACGATAGGGCTGGTACTGCCATACCAGGTGATGCCATCGGTTGACAGTTCATAGGAAGCCGGGGGCGTAATGCTTACATTTCCGGTAAGGTTGTAACCGGCCACTGTATAGGTTTGTACATCAGATGGACCGGCCGATGTTTGTGAAAAATACCCGATCGTTCCACCCACTGCAATGGCGGGGTCGGTATTCACCACGCCATTCAGATAATTCTCGAGCATCGTATACCCGGTGCCGTCGTAAGTATTTCTGTCGGCCGCATCATTGGGGTTCAAATTATTACTCAGCTCCCAGCTGTCGGGCATACCATCATGGTCTGTATCTACCGGTGCTGCAGTACTGTTCAGCGTGGGCCATGCATTCACGGTTAAGTTATAAGGAGTACCATGCGGATAGCCGCCCTGTACATCTATTATACGGCCTGTTCTGTTGCGTACGTCGTTTACGATGCGCTGATCGAGCGTATCGCGGCGGGGCAAAGTGGCGCCTGCCCCCTGTAGAACAGATTCAAATGCATCGGTAGCAGCCTGTGTGGTTACCGTATAACCCAGGTCGAATGGAGTAAGCGTTTTTACCAGCGCGGTATCACTGGCGGTGGTTTGCATGGTTACGCCCGACCAGTTGTTATTGGTATTTTGGGTAGAGCCATCGACATAATTCCCATTCACATGCCATTTGCCATAATCGATCGCATCTGTTTTGCTGGGGTTGCAAATGCGGTACTTGACACCAGACCCGGTATTGGGCCCCCACTTGTAATAATTGTTCACTACATTATAATTACCGCCTTCGCCGCCATATACGGTATTGATACCCCAGTTATACAACACGTTGTTGCGGTAGTCGACATTCTCAATACCTATGGTGCTGGGGGTATAGGTTCCTATGCCTGAAAAACGGGGATTGCGGTTGCGGCAGGCAGCATACAGGTTGTGATGAATAGTAGCTCTTTTACTGCCCTGGATACCACCGTAACCGTGTTGTTCATAATCGGTATCGCCGGTTTCCCAGTGATAGCTATAGTTCAGCGGTTCGGTTATAAAGCACCATTGTATGGTAAGGTTATCGCCACGGTAAATAGTAAGTGCTTCATCGGCGCTCCAGCTGATACTGCAATGATCGATGATGATATTATTGGCGCCCAATGCGCCAAATGCGTCATCGCCGCCACTTCCATCGACAGGGTTTCCCTGCGCATCTGTTTTTTTCTGGTTCTTATCGCCAAGGCGGAACCGGATGTGCCGTACGATCACATTATCGCCACCGATAGATACCGGGTGATCGGCGATACAAATGCCATCACCCGGCGCTGTTTGTCCGGCAATGGTGGTATTCGCCCTTATACTCAGTTTTGAATTGAGGTGAATGGTACCCGATACCCTGAACACCACCGTACGATACGTTGCCGTGGCAGACAAGGCATAACGCAGACTGCCGGGATTGTTATCATCGTTCAGGTTGGTGACCTCAAAAACGGTAGTTGGCGTAGAAGCCGTACCGCGGCCACCGGTGGTGAACATGCCGGCCCCTTCGGCGCCCGGAAACGCAGGTTGTTGCGCCCGGGTTGTAACCAGCGTGAACATTAAAGAAAACAGTGCAATGGCACAGCGGGTAAAGTTTCGCATAAGCAAACGTTAGTTGGTGAATGGTCAATGGTGAATGGTGAATTCGCACCTTCAACATCACACATGATTTAATTTTCAAATCAATATTTTTGAACAAAAGATCATTGCAGGGTAACCGGCAATCGTGAATCGTGTAATGCTCAATTTCATGGCCGCTTAATTAATTTCACGCTACTAAAAACGCAATAATCCCAGGCAAGCTTGCCACATCTGCATTGTATGCCTGCAACTGAAGCTATGCTTCATTCACAATTAATCCCGCTCTGCGGCATTAGCATATCAGCACATTAGCACATTAGCTAATTAGTACATTGCATTCATGTATTCGTACAGCTGTAAACTGACCTTACTTTCTGATCCTTTCGGCAAGGACGAGGTGTAAACTCCGGATGTTCTTCAAAACGATCTGTGCAATGATACGCGCGCCTAACTCATTGAAATGCGTATTATCTTCTTTTCCTTTAGGATAGTTGGGATGTTCATCGGGGGCCAGGTGGTTAAACAGGAGTTTTGACCGATCTACTCCCCATTGCTGAAACAAGGCCTGCGCTTCTTTATCAAGATCGATCAACGGTACATTATTTTCTTTAGCCACATCACGTACGATCTGAGCGTACACATCGTGCGTTCCAACTATATGACCGGTTGAATCGAAATTGCGGCGCGCCACCGGCGTCAGCAGCACCGGGCTGGCTTTCTTACTACGGGTATCTGCGATATATTTCACCAGGTTCGCCCTGAACTGGTCTTCCGTGGTATAACTTTTCTTTGTTTTTACTTCGTCATTATGACCAAACTGAATAAATACATAATCGCCTTCCTGCATGTTGGCCACTACCGGCGCCCAGCGATTTTCCTCCATGAAAGTTCTTGTGCTGCGGCCGTTCTGCGCGCGGTTATCGACCGTTACGGTAGAATCGAAAAAATAAACAAAAGGCATGCCCCAGCCATTTTCAGGATACGTACGCTCCGCTTTATTCGACATGGTTGAATCGCCTATAAGCCACACCGTGATCTTCTTTTTGGGTGGCAGGGCGAATGCTGCCAGTATCATTGACCCTATGAATAATATCCTGTTCATTAGTTCTTGTTTATAATTTGTCAACTGCCTGCGGTCGTGAAACGTGAAACGGCTAACGGCAAACGTGAAATGCTCTTACCTCATGATTCGCCATTAAACGCTCACATCGCTACTTCCAGCCTTCACCTCCCACTTCTTACTTCAGCCTTCCCTTTATCAACTCTATTAACCCTATCAACTTGTAAACTCGTCAACTCCCCGATCTACTTAACCAACCCATTCACATACATTTCTATATTGGTATATTGCTTTTCCAAAGTGCAGATTGCAGCATCTGCCGCATCCCCGGGGTTCAACCCATTCGCCGTTTCCCATTCATCGGGCATCCCGTCCTGGTCTTTATCGGGTAATGCCGGGGTCGCATTCAAAGCCGGCCAGGCATTTACGGTAGCTTCGTATGGTGTACCATGCGGGTAGCCACCCTGCACATCTATAAAACGGCCTTTCCGGTGTTTTACATCATCGATGATGCGTTCGTCGAGCGTATCGCGTTTGGGTAAACTGCAACCCACCTGTTTCAAGACCAGTTCAAAGGCTTCTTTGGCCGGCTGGGTGGTTACCGGTACAGTTGAAAATGGCGCTGTTGCTTTTGCCTGTGCGGGGTCATCAACGTTTTTACCGCCCATGCGTACCCCCAGCCAGTTGTTACTGCTTACCTCCTGCGATCCATCGACATAGTTTCCATCTACAAACCATTTTCCATATGCGATCTTTGGTGGTTTGCTCCAGGGGTTCACTACCTGGTACTTTACATTCTTCTTTGTTTCAGGTCCGCAGCGATAATAATTGTTCACGATATTATAGTTACCGCCTTCGCCGGCATAGGCATTGTTGCCGCCCCAGTTATAGATGACGTTGTTCCTGAAATCGACATTTTCTTCGGGGCTGTTTCTTATGCCATCGAAACGCGGATTGCGGCTGTTGCAGTGCGCAAAAAGATTATGATGGGCCGAGGTATGTTTTCCACCCCAGATGCCGCCATAGCCATGCCGCTCAAAATCCTTATCGCCTGTTTCAAAATGATAACTGTAGTTCAAAGGCTCTGCAATGAGGTTCCATTGTAAAGTGGTGCTATCGCCATTGTAAACGGAGAACGCTTCATCGGTGCTCCAGCTCATGGAGCAATGATCGATGACAATGTTCTTACGGCGGCTGCCGCCAAATGCGTCGTCACCGCCACCGCCATCGACCATGCCTTTGTTTTGATTTTTATCGCCCATGCGAAAGCGCAGGTAGCGCACAATGATATTGTCACCGCTTAAACCTACGGGATGATCGGCCAGGCAAATACCATCGCCGGGCGCTGTTTGCCCGGCGATGGTAACATTACCCTTTATTTCAAGTTTCGATTGTAAATGAATGGTGCCCGATACGGCGAATACAATTATACGCGGCTCTTTTGCCTGAACGGCTTTTCTAAAACTGCCCGGGCCATCGTCGTTCAGCGTATTCACGACTATCACCCTGCCCCCTCGCCCGCCCGTTGTATACCGGCCAAAGCCTTCAGCGCCGGGAAAGGCAATGGGTTGGGCAATTGCTGAAAACAATATAAACTGTAAGGATATTGTTAAAAAGATATAGTGCATTCTTTTCTTCATAATGTATCGATGCGATTCAGTTGAACCGCGTTTTTATTGCATCTGCAGCTTCGCTTACAGTTAGAACGCCCAGCGGGGGTCGCCCACCGGACCACCTGAACTGTTGCTTGTTCTTAGTTCAGAACCAGCCGGCAGTGTAAAATCACTGCTGTTGCCAGTCCACCCTGCGTCGACAGTTTTATTATTTTGCATCGTTACAATAGCAGGAAATGTAGCCGCCACTGCAGGAGAAGCGCCATTGGTAAGGTTAAAGGTATTGCAATAAGACATGTCTGCGGTCGCCGCGGTTGCACGCATAAGGGCTGTACCGCTGGTCGATCCCGGCATCGGTGTATTGCTGATAATGCTATTGCTGATGGTTAGAATAAGTGGATTGGCATTGGCATCAATAAAGAAATTGTTCCGGGCGTCACGGCCAAAACTATTGATGGTGCATTGATCTATTAAAATAGTCGGCGGTACGGCCACCGTTATATTCGTGCTCCAGCCGATAAAAGCGCGGCCCAGGTTGTACAGGGTGGAATTGGTAAATTCAAGTTTTTCGAACTGCAGCTTTTCCATAGTAAAGAATGTGTAGGCATTCAGCGATTTACAATCATACAGTTTGCAATTGTTGAATTTCATAGTACCAATCTTATGAGCGTTGTTAGCAGCCCTGTTGCCTCTGAAAATACAATTCCCCATGTCATGAACATAACAGTTCTCAACTATTATATCGGTGAAAGTAGCCGCTTCCGAATCACTGTTCAACCCTGTAAGATTTAGAAAGTACAGCGCCTGGGAAGCCGTGGCATTGGCAGCCGCGCCGTCGAACTCAATACCTTTTAACGTAATGCCGGCGCCGGTTCCTTTAAGGGTGATTTCCCTGTAGTTGACCTTTGTATCTGCCGGGTTACCCGATACCGACTGAATTGTAATTGTTTTTTGCAAAATGATCAAATTAACGAAAGCACCAGTGCCATCTACACAATTATAGGTGCCCGGGTCAAGACCAATTACATCGCCGTTTGCAGCATTATTGACAGCCGCTACCAAATCATCTGAAGGAGTTAAAACCACTGTAAATATACTTGCAGCGGGAGTAACGAAGTTCATTGTTCCTTTCACCTTGGTACCCGCTAAAATTATTGCATTGTAAGTTGTATTGCCTGTCAGCCCGGTAATTTGTTTAAATCCTGCCGCTACATCATTTGCATCAAGATCTACATCTATCTGAGACCCGCCGGTTGGCAGGAGAACAATTTTGGTTAAACCGCTTGTAATTCTCCACCGCAGGATAACGCTTTTGTCTTTAAGTTCCGCATCCAGTACCGGGAAAATGATCTGTTCGCCTGTAATAGAAAAACTGCTGCTGTATTCCCATTTAGAATCACCAATATTGTCAATTGCGTTGGCTTTTACGCGGGCAAAATATTTTTGCTTTATTACAAGGTTATCATCTGTGATCGACAATGTGGTTGAGTCAATGACAACAGAATAATCGATCCCTGATTGAAAGAGCGAATCTTTGGATATTTCTACCGTATACTGAACACCTTTCCCCGCGGTATAAAGCGATGCAGGCCACTCCAGCTTTACTGCAGTTTCACCTGATGCAGCGGTGATTTTGGCAGGCTTGAAAAATCTGTCGGGTTCAAAAACGTCTTCTACATCTTTCTTACATGACACATTCAATATAACAAGCGCCAGCAGCAGTAGTAATCCTTTTATAATTGTATTTATAGCTTTCATATGTGTAATAAGTTAGATATCCGTAATGCAATCATTCAATCATTAATACCCATAATCCTGAGAGAGATTAAAATTTTGATTCAGAATGCCTGTGTATATAGGAAACAACTCCCTGCTGTTTTCCTTGAATGCCAGGGCAAATCCCTGCCTTGAACCTGTTATGTACTCTTCGGTAACTGCCGCTCTCCAGTTTTTCTTTAAATGGCCCGACGGAGTTGTAGTTGTTTGATCAGGCTGGTACATTACTTTGGATACTTCTCCCCCATACAGGTTGAAATCGGCTATTTCGGCGGGAATGGTCCCGTTTTTCAGCTTATTGGCAATCGTATAAATGTATTGGGGTACATTGGCGTAACGGCCGGTTCCGGTCATAAATTCTCTCAGTTTCGCTCTGGTTTCGGTTATTTTTGAAGCCAGCAGGTTCCAGCGGATAAGATCGTATTTCCGAACTCCCTCACCGCCGAATTCAAGCAAACGCTCCTTTGCAAGTGCATTAAAAAAACCTGCTTTATCTGTAGGCGTTGTGCCCATTCTGCTTTCATAACCTGTATAAGCCCTTTTACGTACTGCCTCATAAGCGCTGATGGCCTGGGCAGATGGTCCGTTGTTCAATTCATTATCTGCTTCAGCAAACATCAGTAACACATCGGCATATCGCAAGATCGGCCAGTTGATCCCCAGCGTTTGGTTGGTGCCGTTTATGCTTGTCCAGTATTTCCGGTATTTTCCGTCGCGCATATCGGTAGCGCCTGTGAGCACTTTGTTATCGGTACCATCTACTTCAAAATAAGCAAGCGTTACATCACGGCGGCTGTCGCCAATGGAATCGAATTCATAAAAATAAGTCGGGATCGCAACAACGCCGCCATTAGCCGATCCATAAGATGAGTTGGCATTTATCCTTATTCCGTTGGCATACCCCAGTTTGCTGTCGGTTCTTGCATTACCGCCGAATGCGCCCGCCTCAAATATCCATTCGTGGTTGGCGTCCTGCCGGTTGCTGTTATGTAGGGTTTTGAAAAGGTTTTCAAAACTCGGGTTCAAGCCATGTTTACCGCTCTCCATAATTTCACGGCACTCATCGAGGGCAATTTTATAAAAGTCTTTATAATCATCTCTGCGTGTCATTACCTGCGGTTCACGTCTCAGCGAATAGCCGCCACGCGCCAATGCGATCCTTGCACGAAGCCCTTTTGCAGCTCCTTTCGTAATGCGGGTACTGAGATCCTCTCCCGCCTCGCCCCGCCAGGGTAACAGTTCGGCAGCTGTATTTAGATCCTCAAGCAGCACATTGTAAATCGAATCACGATCGGTTTTAGGCAGGTACAAATTGGAAACATCTGCAGAGGGCTGCAAATGTGCCGGCACATCGCCCCAGTTACGGATCAATTCATGATAAAACTGCGCACGCAACGTAAGTACTTCACCATATAACCTGCGCATAGCCGTCTTCTCTGCGGCAGTACCATCGTTGTATAAATCAGACAGAGGAATATATTTGATGCAGATATTGGCTCTTTCTATGCCTTCGTATAATTGTATGAAGGGTTTGTCTAATTCGGTGTTGTCGGGGCTTGCGCCATAACAGCTAAGCCCCCTTCTATCGAGCGGGTTATAGTCGCCCGATGTTTTAAAATCTTCTGCCGCCATGGGATACAAAAGCGAAATACGGCTTCCATAACCATTATCGCCCATTAACTTGTTGTAAACCCCAATTACAGCCGATTCGGTATATGACAAACTGGGGAATACCGCATCCTGTGAAACGGTAGAAGGGTTTTCTACATCAAGATATTTTTTACAGGATGAGCATACAATTAAACCTGTAGCTATTAATATAAGAAGTGCTGATTTTGAATTTCTATTTTTCATCGAGGCGATCGTTTAGCGGTTAAAAAGTAACATTTACACCAGCCAGAATATACCGGCTGCGGGGATAAGCGGCATAATCGACACCGGGAGTAAGCGGGTTACTACGGCGCGTATTCGCTTCGGGATCAAACCCTGAATAACCGGTCAGTGTCAGCAGATTATTTACGGTGGCATACACCCTGAACTGGGAAAACACTTTACTTTTTTTCAACAACCCATCGGGCAGGGAATAACCCAACGTCACATTGCTGATACGAAGGAACGATCCATCTTCTATCGCAAATGAATGCAGGAAGTATTGACCGGCGGATGGGGTCCAGTATTTTGTATTCGCATTTAATTCACTCAGCGCAACCGGATCAGTGACCTTCACACCATTATCGTCATACCACTTCCACCTGTCGTTCATTGAAGCAAGCATATTATTGTCGCGGTATAAATACTGGGTAGTAAATTCTATTTTGTTGGCGTTATACACTTTATTGCCAACGGAAAAGTTCATAAAAATACTGGCATCAAATCCTTTGTAACTAAACTGCTGGTTAAACCCGCCTGAGAACTTTGGCTGGGCATTTCCAAGTACGGTTCTGTCGCCGGCGCCTATCATCATATCGGCTTTATCGCCCAGTTTTTTTAGTTTCAGGTCGCCCGGCTGGGGATCCCTGTTTCCCAAAGCAACGTTTTTGGTGTTAGCGACATCTGCCTTTAACGTATACGCCTGGGTAGAGGCATTATAGTCAAAGTCATCTACGGTATAAAACCCGTCAGTAACATAACCGTAAAACTGTCCTATCGGCTGCCCTACCTGAACCAAAAAATCCTGGTAGGTAGCGCTTATCCAGCCGGCTTCCTCGAGGTAAGAATTTTTGGGCTGGCCGGAAGGATCGAGCCCAAGGCTAACAATTTTATTTTTATTGAAGGCCATATTGAAGCTCGCGTTCCAGTTAAAATCCTTATTTCTCATAACTGTTCCGTTTAGCTGTATTTCCAGGCCCTTGTTTTCCGTTTTTCCTATGTTCTGGAACTGTGTGGTATATCCGCTGGTTTGTGGAATATTCGCCTGCAGCAAAAGATCCCTGGTATTGTTAAAATACCAGTCTATTGTTGCATTCAACCGGTTCCTGAATAAAGCGATGTCTAACCCGAGGTTTCGTGAAACGGTGGTTTCCCATTTAAGGTTTGCATTCGCCAGTTGTAACGCTGCGAAACCCGGCGTAACGGATTCATTAAATGCATATCCGTCATTGCCTGATGCTGTAAACATTGTTTTATACAGATCGGCGCCGATCCTGTTGTTTCCCGCCGTACCGATACTAAACCGCATTTTCAATTCAGAAATAAAGTCGGCTTCTTTCATAAATTCTTCATCGGAAATGCGCCAGGCGAGTGCCATGGAAGGAAAATAAGCGTTGCGGTTTTCTTTTGCAAAAAGCGAGGAACCATCGCGGCGTAATGTGAAAGTTGCCATATACTTTCCGTCATATGAATAGTTTGCCCGGCTAAATACCGACAACAGCCGGTTTATCCCATGCGAGGTTGATGGAGCATCCTGTATTAATCCGGAAGGCGGCGTAGCTTTCTGAATACCCGCAAACGCCTGTTCCGGTGTAATATCTTTCGGCAGCCATTTGGTCGTAATATTCAAACTCTTCGACCTGGCCTCGTAAATTTCCTGACCCACCAAAACATCTATCTGGTGTTTACCAAAACCTCTTCTATAATTAAGCGTATTGGAATTGGTTAATGAAAGCCCGTCACCTGTTGTCATCTGAACCACCGGCATATCGGCATTCTGCCGCGCAATACCTGTAACTACCCCATTGAATGTATTCGTCTTTCTTTCTGTATTATTAATACCCAAAACAGTTTTATAAGTGAGCCCTTTTATGATCTCATAACTGAAATATCCATTTACGATCACATCGTTCCGGTAATCGTATTTTAGCTCCTGGTTGGCCAATAAAAGCGGACTGGTCAAATTGGTAAGGTTGGCATAATTTTCATCAAACTCATCTACCTGGCTTTCCAAACCCGGGGCAATAAAGGGCCTGAACCGTACGGAGTTCCTCAACCTGTTCGTTCCCTGTGTACCGGTGCTTGAAGTACCCACCCCATCTATCCGTTGACGGCTGTACCTTGTATTTATTCCAACTTTAAACCGGTCATTCACTTTATGATCAAGCTTCAGGGTTGCCAACGTTCTTTTAAAACCCGAATTCAACATGATCCCTTCTTCATCGGTATTATTCAGGCCAATGTTAAACGTGGTTGATTTTGTTCCACCGGTTACACCCAATACATGTGTCTGACTGAAAGCATCGCGGCCAAAAACCTTATCCTGCCAGTCGGTAAACGGCATACTTTTATACAACTCCAGATCTTCCCAACTTCCATAACGATCTCTGAAAGCATCTCTGGTTTCCTGGTTCGTGTTGTAATTATATATCTGGTACTGATACTTTACATAATCGTAAGGATTCATTACAGCGAGTTTGTTAACTATCTTCCTTACACCCGCAAATCCGTTGTAGGTAACCTTGGTTTTCATTTCATGGCCGCCCTTGGTAGTAATGATTATCACCCCATTGGCTCCCCGGGCCCCATATATGGCTGTTGAAGCAGCATCTTTCAACACGTTGATCGATTCTATTTCCTGCAACGACAATACCGATAAAGCATTTTCCATCTGAATGCCATCTACGATATACAAAGGCGAATTGTCCTGCGTAATTGAACCGCCGCCACGCACACGTACAAGTATATCGGCGCCAGGCCTACCCTCGGTGGTAGTAACCTGAACGCCGGCCAGCCGCCCGGTAATGGCTTCGGCAGCCGAACTCAGCGGTATGTCTTTCATATCTTTAGCTGCTACCGATGATACCGAACCGGTAACATTTCTCCGGCTTACCGTCTGGTATCCAATTACCACTACATCATCGAGGTTTGAAGAAAGTGTTTCAAGAAGAATTGAAACCGGTTTATTTCCATCGGTAGCAATTTCACGTAACCTGAAACCGGTTGATGAAACTACCAGTATCACTTTTCCCGTACCCGTAACAGGTAGCTTAAAATTCCCCGATACATCGGTTTGCGTACCTGTACTGGTCCCTTTCACCATCACGCTTACCGCAGCAAGCGGAACACCTTTTTCATCGGAAACAGTTCCGCTGATCGTTCGGGTTTGGGCAAAAAGAAATAGTGGAATGAAGAAATGAAGGACTACCAAAGTAACTCTCATATGGCTGGTCAATTTTGGGGGTTCATACTGCCTCAGGCGGCATTATCTGCCGGTTACCTGGAGTATCTGAATATTAAATGCAATCGTTTTTAACTTAATCCAATGTCAATTCTAGTGAGATATTTTTTAATTAATGAGAAACCACTGGCATTTTTCTATGCAATCGTTCCCGGCAACGATGTAAACCGCAGGGAACTAACAGGGTAAGCAATGTTACCGGTTGTTGGTTACTGGTTGCCGGTGCAGAAACGATGTTTAGGGCGAATGGTTTCCTGAACAAAAAAACCTGTTATAATCCGTGCCACGGTGTGCATTATCCCATTTTGCTAATTGCTTATTGCGCATTGTTAATCAATGCCCCCGGCTTTGCGCCAGCCTTCCGGGGCAGGCACTCACCGTTGCGGAAAGTTTTGAATACCAGGTTTTGCGCCGGCCTTTTCCCGTGCAATCAACCCCAGGTTCAATTGGAATATGAAATTGGTAAGCGTACCAGGTTTTGCGAACTCCTATAATTCGCAGTTCTCTTTTTGGCAACAGGCAAAAGCTGCCGGTTTTCGGTCTGTCCTAAAATTTGCAAATTTCTTCCCTGCCTGTTGTCTATCGCCTATGGCCAATTGGTTACTATATTGCAAATTGCAATTGTTTAACAGCCTTATAGAAAAAAGACTATTTTTATCGGTATATAGCAGCCATACTGTGAAATTTGAGACTGTAACCATAAAAGATATCGCCAGGGCGTTGGGACTTTCAACTTCTACCGTTTCGCGTGCATTGCGTGGTAGTTATGAGATCAGTCCCGAAACAAAAAAACTGGTGCTTGAATACGCCGAGAAAATCAATTACCGGCCCAACCCGATCGCTTTGAGTTTGAAAGAACGGAAAAGCCGGTCGATCGGCGTGGTAGTCAGCGAGATCGCTAATACGTTTTTCTCGCAGGCGATCAATGGAATTGAATCCATTGCTTACAACCGGGGCTACCACGTTATTATTTCCCAAAGCCATGAATCGTACGAGCGGGAAAAGGTGACCATTCAACACCTTGCCTCGCGTTCGGTTGACGGGTTGCTGGTATCGCTCTCGAACGAAACCATCGATCTGAGCCACCTGAAACAGCTTCACGAAAAAGGGTTGCCGGTTGTGTTCTTCGACCGCATTACCGACGAAATAAATACCCATAAGGTTACTGCCAATAATTTCAAAGGCGCTTATGATGCCACCCAGCATTTGATCAATAAAGGTTTTACCCGCATTGCGCATATTACCAATTCGCAAAACCTGTCAATAACCCGCGAGCGGTTGCAGGGGTACCAGGAGGCGCTGAAGAAGAATAATATCCCGTTTGATGAAAAGCTGGTGCACTACACCCTGCATGGCGGTATGATCTATGATGAGATCGAGGGAGAAATAAAAAAGATGTTCAGTGCCCGTCAAAAACCTGACGCTATTTTAACCGCCAGCGATCGCGTTACTACCTCCTGCCTTACGGCCCTGAAAGCTGCCGGTAAACGCATACCGGAAGATATTTCGGTGATAGGTTTTACCAATACCAATATTGCAGAGCTGTTCAACCCGCCTTTATCGGCTGTTCGCCAGCCGGCCTTCGATATGGGCCAGGCGGCTACGGAGCTGCTGATCCAGATCATCGAGAGCAAACGCCCCGTTACTGAGTTTGAAACGAGGATCCTCGATACGGAGTTGTTTACCAGGGAGAGTTCGGAGCACCCGCCAATACAGCCGAAAGCTGAAAGCTGAAAGCGAATACAAATACAAGCTACACGCTTCAAGCTGCAGGCAAATACAGGCGAAAGCTGAAAGCCAAAAAGCAAAAAAACTGAAAGTTTAAAGCATAAAGCGAAGTACATAAACAATACCCTATACACCTTTATCAACCCCGACTTCATCGGGGCAGGTTTTGTCAAACTGTTAACTTGTCAACATCTTCCCCTTCCTTCCTCCCTTTCCCCGCCGCAGCTACAATTCATCCCCCCCTTTCTGCCTGATTTTCAGTAAAAACCCGGTTATTTATCATATTTTTTTACCCCCATTTCATATGAAAATGGTGCTTTACCATATGCTTTCAACCTGTTTTCATATGAAAATGGTACTTGTTCATATGATACTACTACGTTTTCATATGAAAATGGAACGCTACCATATGATTTCACTATGTTTTCATATGAAAATGATACTCCACCATATGATTTAAATACGTTTTCATATGAAAAAGCGGTTCTGCCAAATTCTTCCGCCTCTTCCGTAATTATAAACGCTCATTTAAAATTGCAAACCATGCTTCCATAATCCTGGATGCCCCTTCCATAATTTTGAAACATGCTTCCATAATTTTGAATCCCCTTCCCTAATTACGGAATATACTTCCGGAATTTTGAAAACCCGCTCATAATTACGGAACGTACTTCCAGAATTTTAAATCCCCGTTTATAATTACAAATCATGCCTCAAGAATTATAAACGGCCATTACTAATTTCAAAATGACCAACAAATGTTATCAGCCGGTCCTTCATTATAAGCCCCACGGCTAAAGCAATGAGTGAATAGTTTGTTTTCATATGTGTGCTATTAACAAATTTTCCAATTATCTTCACCTCATGCTAACGCAGGATGAGATCAAGCAATTGGTAGCGAAACAGGCCGCCCAACTGGTTCAAAACAATATGACAGTTGGTATTGGTACAGGTTCTACGGTTTACTGGCTTATTATGGAGCTGGGAAGCCGGGTTAAGCAGGGGTTGTTCTTTCGCGCTATTCCCACCTCTAAAAAAACGGCCACCCTTTGCGCCCAACAAAATATTCCACTGGCCGCTTTGAACGACGTTACCGCTTTAGATATCACCATCGACGGGGCCGATGAAATTGACCCCAACCTGCAATTGATAAAGGGCGGTGGCGGCGCATTATTACAGGAGAAAATGGTGGCGGCCGCATCACGTGAACTGTTTATCCTTGCCGATGAAACCAAACTGGTACGTCAACTGGGCAAATTCCCCCTGCCGCTGGAAGTAATTCCATTTGGCTGGAAGCAGGTGCAGCGGCACATACAGGCAACCTATAATGTAAAAGCGTCTTTACGCACTAAAGATGACCAACCCTTCGTCAGCGATCATGGCCATTATATTCTCGACTGCCCCTTCAATAAAATTGAGCACCCCGGTATTTTAACGTATGACCTGAACGCCATCCCCGGTGTGGTTGATAATGGGTTGTTCATAAACATGGCCGATATGGTGCTGGTGGGATACGCTGATGGAAGAACCGAAACGCTGCAAAATAATACAGCTGAAAGCTAGCGGAAGGCAAAAAGCTGAAAGCGGAAAGCAAATACAATACAGCGCCGCACGGCAAGCTTCAGGCGCATGTAAATACAGCAAAAAGCCGAAAGCCTGAAGCTCCTCAACTAGTTAACCCCTCAACCAGACAACCCCGTCAACCAGTCAACTCCCCCTCCACCGCACTGATACAGTTAAAAAATCAGTAACTTTAACTATATCAGATCCTATAACTGAACCAACCACCAGATGCACAAAAACAAACTGAACGGGGCCGATCACCTGTACCTGCAGATCGCGGGAAACCTGGAACAAATGATCCAGAATGAAATACTGAAGATCGGCGATAAACTTCCCTCGGTTCGTATGCTGAGCAACGAATACGGCATCAGCATGGGCACAGCTTTTCAGGCCTATTATTATCTCGAAGGAAAAGGGCTTATTGAGTCGCGCCCCAAATCGGGTTATTATGTAAGGTTCAGCCAAAAGCGGTACCCTGCGCTGCCCGCCGCGCCCAAACCTGAAACGCTGGGTGATTCGGTAAGTGTTGATGAAATGGTGGCCGCCGTTTTTAAAAAATTAAGCGCCACCGATATTACCAACCTTGCCCTCGCAGCACCGGCTGTTGAACTGCTGCCATTGGCCAAACTCAATAAAAGCATAGTACATGCCTTTCGCAATTCCCCCACTAGTTGTATTCAGTATGAAGATGTACAGGGTAATCCTGAATTACGCAAGCAGGTTGCCCGCATGGCCTTTAACTGGGGCGGAAAAATAGCCGATAACGATGTGGTGATCACTGCCGGTTGTATGGAAGCGCTTTCGCTTTCGCTGCAGGCAGTTACCCGTCCGGGTGATACGGTGGCCATTGAAACGCCTACCTTCTTTGGCATTTTCCAGGTTATGCAAACGCTGGGACTGCATGTGATCGAGATCCCTACGGATGCGGTTACCGGCGTTGACCTCAATTACCTTGAGCAGGCCATTAAAAAATCGAAGATCAAAGCTTGTGTGTTTGTTCCCAGTTTCAATAACCCGCTGGGTTGTTGTATGCCCGATGAAAATAAAAAGGCGCTGGTTGAACTGATCACCAAACATCGCATACCCCTGATCGAAGATGATATTTATGGCGAACTGTATTTCGGCCATCACCGCCCGCGCTGTTGCAAAACCTACGATACCGAAGGCTGGGTGCTGTATTGTTCTTCCATCAGCAAATCGCTGGCGCCGGGTTACCGCATCGGGTGGACGATCCCCGGCCGCTTTAAAGAACAACTTATCCGACTGAAGATGCGGCATACCATTGCGGGTGTTACCATTACACAACATACCATGGCGCATTTCCTTGGCATTGGCCGCTTCGATTTTCATTTGAAAAAATTACGTACCGCACTGCACACGCAGCAACTGCGGTATGTACAGGGCATACTCGATCATTTTCCTGCCGATACCAAAGTATCGCGGCCGCAGGGCGGGTTTGTATTATGGTTAGAACTGAATAAAAAAGTGAATACATTTCAACTATACCAGGAAGCGATGAAGTACCAGGTATCGGTAGCGCCGGGAAGAATTTTCTCCATGCGCAACAGGTATAGTAATTATATTCGAATAGGCTATGGTCGTCCCTGGGGCGACGATGTTGAGCGGGGAATACGTATAACAGGGAACTTAGTGAAAAAAATGTGCTAAGCTAATTTGATAATTCGATAATGTGATAATTTGATAATGAATACAGAATAATGGATGCTTACGCGTGAGCTTCGCTTTTATAAGAACCGCTGCACATGAAGCATTATCAAATTCTCACATTATCAAATTGAATTTAAGGATGTTCAAAGTAAGCCTCTATATCGGCATTCGAATTATAATTGCGGAAAACATGCTGCGAGCGCATAGGCAAACGCAATGTACATCCTTCATCGAAGATGGCTTGCAGACTGTAATTCTCTAAACGGCCGATCATAATACGGCCGGCTACTTTTTCCAGGCCGGTGCGGGTATATATACCGCAGAACGGCTGGGCAAAATCCACATCCTGGTAAACATAAAAATCGAACTGGTTATCGCGCATATATTCCTGCAGCAGATAGTCGATGGATGCGGCATCGAGGTCGAGCATATCGCAAGCCAGCAACAGCAGGTCTTTATCGGGATATCGTTGATGAACGCTGAGCAGTCCTTTCAGCGGGCCTTCCACTTCAGCATTATCAACCACTAATAATTCGGGGGAAATCTCTTCAACGTAGGTATGCACCTGTTGCTCGTTAACCGAATAGATCACCGGGAGGTGAAACATGGCCAGCTTTTCATGCATATGCTTGGCCCATATGGTATTACGAATCGGCATCAGCCCCTTGTCGGAGCCCATACGTTTACTTTCGCCGCCACATAGTATTACACCCAACAAGTTTTCCATAATATAAATACTGGAATGTGATCAATAATAGCATTACTCGTGTACTTTGCGATCTGCATGCCCGAGGCTTTTCCCCGGCGCTATCACATCACGCACCAATTGCTTCACTTCTTTTATTTCAAGGAAACCGCCAACTTCTTTTCGATCGAATATCTTTTGCTCTCCGATGCAAATAGTATACCGGCCACTTACCTCACTGGGTTGCAGCAGCACACCCTGCAACTCATCGGCAAAGGTTGTCAACAACTCCTGTGCCATATAAGCCGCACGGAGCAGCCATCCGCATTTTGGACAATATTCTATAGTAATAGTGGGTTTCATGTAACAAAGATAAGGGTTCAGCAGCCAAGGCGCAAGCGCCCGGAACCAAACCCTCTGTTACACACGGTAGAAAAAAAGGTATGTTAAATATGATGAAATTTCAACATTTTCCTGTAACCCTAGGCCTTAACGCCTTCCCCCTGCACTGCCCGGAACTCCGATTTTGAGGATTCACATACCGGGCACTGATATGTATCGGGCAACAGGCTGAATGCCGTACCCGGCGCAATGTCATTTATGGTGTCGCCATATTGTTCATCATACACGGTAAAACAGTGCTTACACTGGTAAATAACGGGCATATTTACCGGCGCTTTGGCAACCGTGTCCTGCACTACTTCCTGGCGGTAAACGCTGTGCAGGATCTTATCGGCTTCAGTGGTAAGGTCATAAAAATATTTACATAGCGATATCAGGTAAGCGCCCAGTTCTTCTTTCTGCACCCCCTTGCGAAACAAGATATACTCGCGGCTGTTGGGATTGAAATCCTTTGTATACATGATATCGTACCGGTTCATGGCCGCGCTTTTATTGCGGCTGGCATTTTGCTGCCTGGCGATCACTACCCCACCAAACAAACCAAATAAACCCGATTTTGATTTTGTTTTGATGGCAAAGCTGAGCCCATGTGTGCGCACATCATCTTTATCGAACTGGCGAATGATATACCGTTTCAGGTTCAAACCTTCTTCGCTCAGATCTTCTATTTGCCAGTTCAGTTCATTGGCGGCATGATGCACGTTGATGCGATGCGTGTTCAAAACGTACTCCCATGCTGTACGGTCGTTCTGCGCAATACCTTTTACAATAAGCGATTTCCAGGGGGTAATGTAAAGCTGCCCCACCTTGGTCTTCAAACACAACGAAGCAATATCTTTCAGAAAGGAAACCGGGAAACATTCATCGCGGCGATAAATGCCCAGCCAGGTCTTCTCGCCATACCGGTTGAACCCTTCATAATAAGGCAAGGCAAACTGGGGAATGCTCAGTTCCGCAACAACCGGCTGCATAATGAACTGTTCTTTTTTATGCACCATATCATACAGTGCATCGCCATCGGTGAGTGTTTTATTTTCCATGATGGCGTCTTCCACCAGTTTGGTCATGCGCGGAATATCATCTGAATAGATCAATCCTTTCCAGCAATAGATAACCGTAGTTTTGGGAAAGCGAATGTAGAGGTACCAATAATTGTTTACCTGCGATGAAATGAAGTTGATATTGCCGGTAAAGAAGGGAATAAAGCTCTGGTTCGCATCAACCAGGTTCAGCTTCAGTTGCGGCCGGTAATCGAACAGGCCGAGGATATCTTTATATACCCCTTCACTTAACCAGTTGGCGTTTTGAAATACGTCTTCTGCCACGTATGAAGTAAGAATGTTCGCGTACTCATCTTTATTCACCTCATAAATAACCCCCAGCTGGTCAAGCGCTGCGCGAAATTCTTTTTCATTGGAACTTTCGGCGCGGCAATACAATTGCTGCCGGTTGCCAAACTGCACCTGCTCTACCCCGCATTTTTCCGCCGCTTCCATCCATGCATGCAGATCACCGGCGGGAATGATGCCACCGGGAAGATTGATTTTTATATGATGATACTTACGCATAAATTCTTACTCCTGGTTCTCAACTTTCAGTTTATGGTTTGTGGTTTGTGGGTCTTTAATTCCGGCCTCGCTTCTTCTTACCTCTCTGACTTTATGCCTCGTTGCCTTTTCTACTTTACCAACAAAGTGCTCGTCGCATTTGTCAATGTCTCTTCAAGGATCCTTTGCACTTCAGGCCGGCAGGAACCGCAACCCGTTCCTGCACCTGTCAGTGTGCACAGTTGTTTGAAATCGGTACAACCTTCGTTGATCTTATTCTTCAAATTCTCACTGCCCACATTATTACAGCTGCATACCAGTTTTCCAAGAACCGGATCTGCCTTTTTACCACTGCGCAACAGCTGCAGGCGTTTTTCATTCAGTTCGATCTTATTCGCGATCAGCTCCCTGAATTCCTGGAACTCACTTTTATCGCCAATGAGAATGGCGCCTACCAGGCGGTCCTGGTGAATGATACATTTTTTATAATACCGTTTTGCCTTATCGAGAAAGATCACTTCTTCATAATCGTCATTGGGACATTCGGGAATTCCTATGCTGCACAGATCGAAACCATGGATCTTGATGATGTTCATGAACAAACTGCCGGTGTAATAACTGGCGATATCGCCCATCAAATAGCGGGCTACCACGTGCGCCTGTTGTTCTGCCGCTGCGGTAATACCATATAAAACCCCATTGAACTCGGCAATTTCACCTATGGCAAAAATGTTCGGGTCGCTGGTTTGCAGGCGGTCATTTACGATCACTCCCCGCTGGCAATGCAAACCGGTTTCTTTCGCCAGCTCAATATTGGGAATGGTGCCTATGGCAAATACCAGCGCATTACAATCGATCACCTTTCCGCTCTTGAGGCGAATACCGGTGAGCTCGCTTCGGCCATAGAACAACTGCACTTCATCATCGTAATAAATATCGCATTGCTGATCAACCATCTCGTCGTGCAATAGCTGGCTTCCCAACGGATCGAGCTGCCTGTCGAGGAAACGCGAAATGCGTTGTATAATGGTAACCTTAACATTTACTTCCCGCAAACTGGCAGCCAGCTCAAGTCCGAGCAATCCACCACCTACGATCACCACATGGCCATCGGCCGGTACGTGGTTTTTAAAATCATCGGCATCGGTACGGCTGCGCATGGTAAAAATACCTTTCAGGCCGGGCACATTGCGCGGCACTGCAGCACGGCTTCCGGTTGCCATCAGCAACACATCGTAGTAAGTGGTGCGGCCGGTTGAATCTATCACACATTTATTCTGACGGTCGATCTTCTCGATACTTACGCCTTTATACAATTTGATATTGTAATCCGGTTCCTCCGCTTCCTTCATTTTTATCAACTGCTCCCAGCTTTGTGTACCGCTGATATAATCGGGTAACATCACACGATTGTAAAAAGGAAAGTTCTCTTTGCTGAAGATCACCAGTTCATCTTCGCTGTTTATTTCGCGGTACGACTTCACAAAACCAAAAGCACCGGCGCCGGCGCCAATGATCACTACCCGCTGGCGGGGCTTTTTATATGCCGCTACCTGTACCGCACAGTATTTGAAATCGGGCTCTTTTGAAAGCGGATCTAACATAGGGCTGGTAACGTTGTTGGCCCGGTTGAGATCATTATTCAATATTTTACCCCAGTGCATGGGCAGAAATACCACGCCCTTTTTTATTGTATTGCTTACCGAGGCCTTTACCTGTACTTCACCCCGGCGCGAATTTACTATGGTAATATCGCCATCTTTAATATGCAGGCGGCGCGCATCTTCGGGATGAATTTCAAGGAACGCCTGTGAAATATGTTGTTTGAGCTTGTTCACCTTGCCGGTTTTGCTCATCGTATGCCATTGATCGCGAATACGGCCGGTAGTTAGAATAAACGGAAAATCACCATCGGGTTTTTCACTGGTGAGGTCGTCGGGCACCGGGTGAATGATGGCTTTGGCAGAAGGCGTATAAAATTTTTTGTCGGTAAACAAACGCGCAGTGCCCTGGCCCGTTTCCCCTTTGGGAAAGGGCCATTGCACCGTCCTCCTGTTTTTTATAGTACTATAGTTTAACCCACTGATATCGATATTGGTGCCTTCGGTTAGTTTTGCATGTTCATCATAAATAGCGGAAGCGTCTTTATAATCGAAGCCATGATAACCCATTTTCTCCGCAAAGCGGCAAATGATCTCCGCATCGGGCAATGCTTCACCGGGCGCGTCTACAATTTTATTCAGATAAGAAATTCTTCGTTCACTATTGGTCATGGTACCTTCTTTCTCCGTCCAGGTGGCGGCAGGCAGAATGACATCGGCATATTTCAGCGTTTCGGGGCGGTTGCTCATTTCCTGTACTACCACAAACTTCGCTTTTTTCAGCCCTTCCTCGGCAACACGCACATTGGGCAAACTCACCAGCGGGTTGGTACAAATGATCCAGATGGCTTTTAACCGGCCATCGTTCAACGCATCGAACATTTCCGTTGCGGTTAACCCCGGTTTCGGGTTTATAGTGGTGCCGCCCCAGAATTGCGCTACTTCGGCCCGGTGCGCTGCATTGGCCAGGTTGCGGTGTGCCGGCAGCATGTTTGCCAAACCACCCACTTCACGGCCGCCCATGGCATTGGGTTGGCCCGTCAATGAAAACGGACCGGAACCTGGTTTACCGATGTGACCGGTGATCAGGTTCAGGTTGATGAGACTTAAATTCTTATTTACCCCAACAGCGCTCTGGTTAAGTCCCATGGTCCAAAAGCTCATAAAACCTTTGGCATTGCCAATATGCTGCGCTGCCAGTTTGATCGTTATTTCATCAACGCCGCAAATCTCTGCGGCTTCGGCCAGCGTGCGCTGAAAAACGATCTTTTTATACTGCTCGAACCCTTCGGCATGGTTCTTTACAAAATCAAGATCTACATCACCGTTCTCTATCAGCAACCTGCCAATAGCGTGGTTCAACGTTATATCGGTACCCGGGTTCAATTGCAAATGAACATCGGCGATGGAACAGGTATCGGTTCTACGCGGATCGGCCACAATGATCTTTACATTAGGATTAGCCGCTTTATGCGCTTCCACACGGCGCCATAAAACAGGATGGCACCAGGCGGGGTTGGCGCCGGTAAAAAATAAACAATCAGCCAGCTCAATATCGTCATAACAACCGGGCACACTGTCTTCACCCAGCGACATCTTATACCCAACCACCGCGCTGCTCATACACAACCGCGAGTTGGTATCTATATTATTACTGCCAATAAACCCTTTAATGAGTTTATTGATCACGTAATATTCTTCGGTAAGACATTGGCCCGATACATAAAAAGCAACGGAGTCAGGACCGTATTTATCAATAAAGGTTTTGAATACAGCGGCAGTACGGTCAAGGGCTTCATCCCACGATACCCGTTGCAACGGCATGTTCCTGTTGTAACGCATTTGCGGGTAAAACAGGCGATCGCTTTTGTCGTTAACCGTGTAATGCAGGTTCATGCCTTTGCTGCACAGCATGCCCTTGTTCACCGGATGGTTCCTGTCGCCTTCAACCGTTATGTTTCCCTTTTTATCTTTATTTACAACAATGCCACATCCAACGCCACAATAGCTGCAGGTCGTAGTCACTGATTCGGGATGCTGATTATTCATGATTATGCTTATTTGATACGGACTGTTTTAAGACAAGGTGCAATCAATAAAATATCCGAAAACCCAGTTGAATATTGAATGTGGAATGTTGAAGTATAATGCCGGGCCGTCATGACATCTTTCCAAATATGACTGTGTGTTACCTTAATGCGCTTAACCGCTTCAACACTCAACATTCAAGAATTTATTTTTTAAATATTATACTATGCAACAGCTACAGCCGGCTCCAGGTCACCTTTAACTTCTCCTTTTCTGAACCGGGTAATGAATATGACAACGGAAGCAAGAATTACAATGATACCTATATACCGGAAGGCTTCGATATAGGATATAGACTCCGATTTAAATAAAAAGCCGAAGGTCATACCGCCTAAATTGCCACCCGCGCCTACGATACCGGCAACCAAACCGCTGTTCTTTTCATTAATGAAAGGAACGATGCCATAGGTTGCGCCGTTAGCCATTTTCAAAAACAGGGCAAATAACAACATAGAGGCAATGGCTAACACCAACGTACCAGCCTGGGCAAATACCAGCAATCCCAGTCCTTCGAGCATCAACACAGAACCGAGCAGCAGCCCTTTACCACGCATACCGTATTTGCCGCCTACTTTGTCGGAAACGATACCACCCAGTGCACGGGCGAAGATGTTCATCATACCGAATATGCCGGCCCAGAACCCGGCGCTGCTTTGCGACAACTTAAACGTATCGACGAAATGCAATGAAGCTACGTTATCGAATGTGATCTCCATACCAAAGCACATTGCATAACCAATTGTAAGTGCCCATACACGCCAGTCGGCAAGAACTGACCAGTCGGTTTTACCTTTTGTGGCCCTGGTGCGGCCGATCTCATTATAGTTGCCGGCAGGAGTGTCTTTTGTGTACTTATGGTATAAAAAAGCGATGATCAGCATCATTACACCTGGTACGATCATGGCATAACGCCAGGCGCTATGAGGTGTATATCCAAAACCTACGATCGCTGCAAATATCAATGGCATTACCATATTCGTAACTCCGCCACCGAGGTTACCCCAGCCACCGGTAATAGCGTTGGCTGTACCTTTTATTTTTCCCACAACCATCATGGAAGTGTGAAACTGCGTAATTACGAATGAAGCGCCGATTACGCCGATAGCCAGTCGAAATAACAGGAATGATGTATAGTCATTGGCAAGGCCTACGAGAAAAACCGGAATGCTTCCGATCAGTAGTAAGCGCACCGCTGTTACACGCGGCCCCCAGGTATCGCACAACCGGCCTATTATCAGCCTTGCAATGATGGTAGAAGATACCGAAGCGATAATAGTATTACCGATCTGTGCCTTTGTGAGCCCGAGATCGGCACGTATGGTTGGCATAAGCGGAGCCAGGCCAAACCAGCCAAAGAAACAAACAAAGAACATCAACCACGTAATATGGAATGTTTTCATCTGGATGCCGCTGAGAGAAAATATTTTCAGTTTTTCGAGAGGTTGCTGATTCGTTACTGCCATAACTGTTGATTAAAAAGTTAAAAAAAAGTTTCTGCTTTCCTTATATCTGAAATGGTTGGCGTTATTTGCCTGCCGTGTTTTTAAAAAAGAAATCCGGACGAATATTGATCATCAGGTAGGCCCAGTTGGCATTGTGCCTTGCCTGGTCCATAGTGCCTCTTTTCACATACTCGGTACTGTTGTTCGCCTTCATAAAAGAGTAACCGAGTTCGAGGGTAGTGAATTTGTTCAATGAATAGTTAGCTGTGAAATCAAACTCATATCCTAAATTTTTATCTATGTTAACTTTATTGGGATCGGCCGCATTGGGTATATTTTCTGCCAGCCGGAAATTGTGTGCGTCAAGGCTTAAGGCGAGTACACTGGTCTGGTATTTTACTTTGAAGTAAGCATCCTGCAAACCACCTACAGGCGAACCGGTACCTACATAATAATAATCCATATATCCCCAATGTTTATGCGGTGTGCCATACAGGGGATCAAAGCGGTGCGATTCAGTTGCGGGGGTAGATGATGAATTACCCGATAAATAATCGAAGCCGGGACCAAAGCTGAATTTACCTTTCTGCAGTGTAAGCATGGCGGTAAAATGTGAAGCGGTAAGGTCTTTTCCATCGCGGTCTTTACCGCTTTGCAGGTAAGCGCCTACCTGCCAGAATTTTTTCAGACCGGCGGCACTGCCAATGGTTCCATTGATCATTAAACCATAGGTAAGCCGGCTGTTCACGCCTTTTACATCATATCTTCTGCCGAACACATACCCTGAAGATGCATTGCCCACAGAGTCGAGGCGGTATTTCGAGAAATCATCTTTAAAGAAAAGCCCGGCAAATTTCGTTTGGCCGAATTTGCGGCTCACATATAACATTTGAAAGCTTTTGTATTGCTGGTTCATGCCATTGGTGCTTACGGCATTGCTCAGCACGGGCGCACCGGCCTTACTGCTGGCGGCAGCGGTTGAACCATTGGGCGCCAGCGGTAAAAATCCCGAAGGGGTTGCTACCAGCGCTCCCATTGAATTGGTAACGTAGGGGGGCGCGTTACCTGCGGTATAATTCGTTCCCGTAATGCCAAATGCATCGGAATGCTGGTTGAAACCGGCGCCCAGATCGAGCTGCCAGCCATGGTGTAATGCCTTTACCAGTAAGGCATCGTGGCGGCGGGCCTGTTGTAACCAATCGAGGTCGCCCAGTAAACGAACATCATCATATATCAAAGCCTGGCGGCCGATCTTAAAAGAGAGGTTATCGATACCCTTTGTTTTAATGGTGGTATCTGCCACATTCATGAGCGTAACTTCCGCCCATGCTTCATGAACCATCAGCTTGTTTCCGTCGGCATTATTAATAGAGGAAGCATCCTGTCCCCATAAGCGGATATCCTGTACAGACAAGTTGAAGTTTACGCGGTCCCATTTGTAGCCGAACGTTAAACGGGTGCGTTGAGAAGTGAAAAAAGCAGCGTCAGTACCCCTGGCATTGAGCGTTCCGAGCCCGTCGCGAACTTCCGAACGGGTTCTCAACTGCCCCTGCAATGAAAATTGCGCGGCAACGTCGACAGGTTTCCCTAAAAAACTCACAACTCCGGTTACTGCCATGAAAATTAATTTTTTCATACTTTTGTTTTGGTTTTTTTAAGATGATGATTCATTTTAAAATTTGCTTACCCCGGCCAGACTGCCATCTGCCGGGGTTTTTTAATCGGCTGGCGTAGTTTTGGTTCTAACCATAC
The DNA here is from genome assembly GCF_002078015.1 of Niastella populi. Taxonomy (GTDB): domain Bacteria; phylum Bacteroidota; class Bacteroidia; order Chitinophagales; family Chitinophagaceae; genus Niastella; species Niastella populi. Next base: position 67,836 of record NZ_LWBP01000201.1, read on the forward strand.
GGTGAATTTTGTTACACAATCGGGTTTCGAAATATGGCAGGCAATCGTTAACAAAGTCATAAGCAGGCAACCGATAGAATCATCCTCTCTTCAAACCTGCCCCTCCGCCGCCGTTTGCGGCAAGGGGTTCACTTCTTATTGATCAATCATTTTCTACACCTATATATACCCGGTCATTTTCAATTTTTACGGGATAGGTTTTCAGATCGCCACAATCATCGCCGCTCAAACATTTTCCGGTATTGAGCGAAAATGTTTTTTTGTGGAAGGGGCATGCGACCTTCGGCTCGCCATTCTGGGTGCCGATCATACCGCGGCTTAAGGCCATTTGCATTCTGTGCGGACACATATTCTGTGTTGCATACCACTCTTTGCGGCGGCTGAAATTGAACAGCGCAATCTGTTCGTCCTGAAACTTTACACATACTCCACCATTCTCGGGCACATCGGATGTTTTGCAGGCTAAAAACCAGGTAAGTACTTTTTCTTGTATCATAACATGAACATTGTGTTTACAAAAAGAGATTCCCTATTCAGTTTTCACTGATCAAATTTTTCACTGGCATTCAATATGGGGAATAAAAAACCCTGCTGCATCTTTTTGATGCAGGCAAGCAATCGTTATTATACGTAGCGGGAACAGGCATTAGCCCGGCCAGCCACATAGCAAGTGGGTGTGTGAGTGTTTTAGTATCAGATGTTATCAGAAGAACTGGCAATGATCTTTCGATCCGGTGCATGTTGCCAGTTGAGTAGTTGCGTTTGTCCGTTGCTTACAGGCTGTCATTTCTGTTTCCTGTATCTGTATTCCTGTATTCCAATATCACATTATCACATTATCAAATTAGCTATTTCCATTCCTTCGCTCTTTTTTGTTCCCGCATGGGTTCAAATTGTATTGAAGGGTCTTTCGCCTCAGGTGCATTTACGAAATGGCTGAAACGCTTGCGGATCTCGGGATTCTCAACCGCTTCTTTCCATTCGCATTTATAGTTATCGACGAGCGTTTGCATTTCTGCTTCCAGTTGTTCAGCCAATCCCAGGCTATCGTTCACTACAACGTTGCGCAGATAATCGATGCCGCCTTCCATTTTGTTCAGCCAGGTAGCGGTACGGGTTAACGGATCGGCAGTTTTGATATAGAACATCAAAAAGCGATCGATATATTTAATACATGTTTCAGAATCGATATCGGTTGCGAGTAACAGGGCATGTTGTGGCTTCGAACCGCCGTTACCGCATACATACAGGTTCCAGCCTTTTTCGGTAGCGATGATGCCGAAATCCTTGCTTTGCGCTTCGGCGCATTCGCGAATACAACCCGAAACCGCCGATTTCAATTTATGGGGAGCACGCAAACCGCGGTATCTTTCTTCTATCTGAATAGCGAAGCTAACGCTGTCGTGCAGGCCAAAGCGGCACCAGGTACTACCCACGCAGCTTTTTACCGTACGTAATGCTTTACCATATGCATGCCCGCTTTCAAAACCGGCAGCGATCAGTTCTTCCCAAATAGCGGGCAGGTCATTTACGTGCGCGCCAAACAGGTCGATACGCTGACCGCCGGTGATCTTTGTATATAAATTGTATTTCTGTGCAACCTGTCCTATCACGATCAGTTTTTCAGGTGTTATTTCACCACCGGGAACACGGGGCACTACCGAGTACGTTCCGCCTTTTTGAATATTCGCCAGAAAACGGTCGTTGCTATCCTGTGCGGTATCGTTTCCTTTGGCCAGGATCATATCATTCCACAAACTGGCAAGGATAGAAGCAACCGGCGGTTTACACAGTTCGCAACCATCGCCGCTTCCCAGTTTGTTCAATACTTCATCGAAGGTCTGGAGCTTATGCACTTTCACCAGGTCGTACAACTCCTGACGGCTATAGTTAAAGTGTTCGCACAGTACGTTGCGAACATATTTACCCTGTGTTTTAAGCGTATGGGTTATGAGGTCTTTTACCATGGGAACGCAACCGCCGCAGCCGGTACCGGCCTTGGTGCATTTCTTAATTGCATCCATTGTTTCATTACCATCGCATACAGCACTGCAGATATCGCCCTTTGAAACGCTTTCGCAACTGCAGATCAATGCATCGTCGGGGAGGCCCGAAACACCGCCGCCGCCTTCATTACCTGAACCGCCGCGGGCGCCGAGTATAACATCTTCGGGATTTGGAGGCAATACCACTTTGTTCCTGGTCGTTTGCAGCAACATATTATAAGCGTCTGCATCGCCAACCAGCACTCCGCCTAATAAATATTTTCCGTCGGGCGAAATATTAATGCGTTTGTAAACACCTTTCATGCGGTCTTCCAGCACAATGCTGCGGCCTTCTGAGGCTGCCACAAAAGGATCGCCAAAGCTGGCCACATCAACGCCTATCAGTTTCAGCTTGGTGCTCATATCAAAACCGGTGAACGATTTGTCGCCTCCCATCAGGTTGGCAGCCACCACTTCGGCCATTTCATAACCGGGCGCTACCAGACCATAGATCATTCCATTATGCAAAGCACATTCGCCAATGGCAAAGATGAACTGATCGTCTGTTGCCAGTCTGTCGTTCACCACAATACCACCGCGATGACCGGTTTCCAGTCCGGCCAGTTTCGCCAGTTCATCGCGTGGTTTAATGCCGGCTGAGATCACCAGCATATCCACATCGAGTTTGGTATCGTCGGTGAACTGCATACCGGTAATGAACTGATCGCCGAGAATTTCGCTGGTGTTTTTGCCGGTATGAATGGAAAGCCCTAATGATTCGAGCTTTGACTTTAATATATTGGAACCGGCTTCATCTATTTGCCGGGGCATTAAGCGGGGAGCAAATTCAATTACATGGGTATTGGTAACACCCAGATCGATCATGGCTTTGGCAGCTTCCAAACCGAGCAAACCGCCACCGATCACCGCACCGGTCTTTGCTTTTTTAGCATGAGCCGTCATCATTTCGAGGTCCTCGATAGTGCGATAGATAAAAACGCCTTCTTTTTCAACACCGGGAATGGGTGGAACAAAAGCGGCTGAACCTGTGGCCAGGATCAGATAATCGTACGATTCGTTAATTCCGTGATGAGAGCGAACGGTTTTCTGTTCGCGGTCTATATATGAAACGGGATCGCCGAGGTAAAGCCTGATGTGCCGTTCGGCATACCACTCGAGCGGAGCCATTGTAAGGTCTTCTGCAGTTTTTCCGGCAAAATATTCACTCAGATGCACGCGATCATAAGCCGGGCGGGTTTCTTCACCAAAAACAACGATCTCAAATTGTCCCGGTTGGGCTTTGGCAGTTAGTTTTTCACAAAACTTGTAACCAACCATTCCATTGCCAATAACTACTATTTTCATAATCTGCGTTTTTAGGTCATTATTAAATTTCCGCAGGCAATCGTTAATATTATATAAAATCACATATAATGTCTACATGGCAATTCGCTAAAAAATATACCGTCGTTTTGTGATCTGTGTAATAAAAATACATTCTTTTTGTTATTATTTTTACTGGAAATTCAGATATGAGTAATATATTTATTTTACCAATATATAATTCGTTAGCTTTTTATCGCAATTTTGAGGGTGGAATTGAATGGGGTGATTTTATTTCGGAACTATTGCGATTTTGCAGACTCTTGTTGCCCGAAGAACATATATAATTTATTTTTACATATATACTATTCCCGTGAAACGAAACAAACATGGTTGTGATTTGAAGAGTTGTTTTTTATGCCAACTATGCTCGAAGGATTGGCTACCGGCGCTGGACACCCATCGCCAAAGCTTTCATGTTAACAAGGGCGAAATGCTTTTTAGCGAGGGAAGCGAGGTTACCGGTATTTACTTTATATATAAAGGCACCTTCAAGGTGCATAAAAAATGGACCGACGACAAGGAGCTGATCGTTCGGCTGGCCAAGGATGGCGCCATACTGGGCCATCGGGGTTTGGGTAATGACATTTATTACCCGGTTTCGGCCACAGCGCTGGAACCTTCTGAAGTTTGCTTTATCGATCTCGGCTTTTTTCAATCGACCCTGAAAGTGAACTACCAGTTCCTGTACGAGCTGATGATGTTCTTTGCCGGCGAATTGAAAGAATCGGAAAAAAGAATGCGCAATCTGGCCCATATGCCGGTTAAGGGCAGAATTGCCCAGGCGCTGCTTTCGATGCACGCCAAGTTTGGAACTACCGCAGACGGCTTTATTGATATAAACCTCAGCCGCCAGGACCTGGCATCGTATACCGGTACAACTTATGAAACAGTGTTCAGGATCATGAATGAAATGGTACAGGAAGGTTCACTTGCTTTACAGGGAAAACACATTTGCATTCTCGATACCAATAAGCTGAATGAACATGCCGGTGAATGATGTAGAAGTTTGAATTAATAAATATGTAGTACAGCGTTCAACCCAACACATATATAATATATATAAGTATACTTTTGTGGTTGAGTGCATTAAATAATTTATTTCGTGGCCAACTTTCCCATTCAACCTGAACTTATTGTGGCCGGCGCCGGCGCCGGTGATCCTGAACTGATAACGTTAAAAGCCTATCGGCTTTTACAGGAAGTGCCGGTAGTGTTGTACGATAACCTGGTGAATAAGACCCTGCTTGAATATACCAAACCCGGTTGCGAGAACATCTATGTAGGCAAACTTCCCTATGGCGATTATACACCGCAGGAACAAATTCACGAGCTCATAAAAGAGAAAGCATTTTCAAAAGGCAGGGTATTGCGCCTGAAGGGAGGCGATCCGTTTATTTTCGGAAGAGGTTTTGAAGAGATCCTGTTCGCCCGCAAACATGGCATACAAACCACTTTTATTCCCGGCATTACCAGCATGCAGGCAAGCGGCCTGTATGATATTCCATTAACATTCCGCAATATCAGCGAAAGCATTTGGGTGGTTACCGGTACCAAAAAAGACGGCTCGCTCTCTGCCGATCTGCAACTGGCTATACAAAGCAAGGCAACCGTAGTTATTTATATGGGAATGAAAAAACTAACCGAAATCGCTCACACCTATATCGATAAAGGCCATGGCGAAATGCCCGCTGCAATCATTCATTATGCCTCGCTGCCTTATCACAAACTGGCTAAGGGTATGATAAAAGATCTGCCCCGGCTGGCGGCGGAACAACAAATAACCCACCCGGCGTTGATCATTATAGGGCCCGTTACCAATACTGATTTTTTAATGGAAGCGCAATAACCAAATATATTCTGTTAATATATACTGTCGATTATTATAAAACGTTATATATTACAATTAAATAGCGCTCTGCTATTTAAGTTCAATAAGGATTCCTATCTATAACGGATGTACTAAGTTGCAGCGGCACACATCCTAAGTGATTCTATGTACAAGCTTCTACATATTGGATCGTATATTAACAAGTTTCGCACTTTTTTAATTGTCATTCAGGAACGATTGGGTGTTTATAATCAGGTGTTGCTTAAAATAGCATCACTAAGAAATTTGCGATTGCTGCGCCTCGAAATTTCTTGAAGTTACACAAAGGCTCTGGTTAGGCACTAAGAGCTCCCGGACCAACAAAACCGGGAGCTTACATATTTCGTTATGGAAATTTTATGCTCTATGCCAGTATTAACAGGTCAGAAAGATGGGTTGATAACTTCTTCCGGCCTGAATAAAAAGAAGGAAGTCGTTTATTCAAAACACTTTCAACACCCTTCTTTTACCTTGTCCTTACGCCCATTTTGCATACCCCGCGATATGCCGGCTATTTATAGCTGGGCATGGAAGCTAAGCCGTGCAGCCGGTACAGTTGCATCGAGTTATTTATATGCCGGCAGCTCTGATTTTGCCCGCTCTTTTATGGTATTGCTGAATAACCGTATGGCCCTTTGCCAGGTTGATATCTGTGTTGCAGATAAAGACGGGCTCTGCGAGAACTACCCAACTTCATCGGGCGATTACATTATACGGTTGCTGATGAATACCAATAAAAAAGCATTTCGCCCGCTTCATCTCAAAGCCCTGCAAACCTGCGTGGAATATTTCTTTCTATTCCCCGAGATCAATCAGATCATTGCAGAACCCGAAGCCGATAATAAAGTATATAACGAAATATTGCTGAAAACCGGGTTTCAGTTTGAAGAACAGGTATACAACCAATATGCGGCATGTAACCTGTTCATATGCACCAGAAATAGCTTTAGAGCAGAATAAAGCCAGGAACGAACATAAAGAAGAGATAAGAGCTACCACATTTCTCTTTGACCTTTTTTCGCTCATTGCTGGCGATGCCATTATAACCTTGTCCTGAAAACTAAGTGCGTAAAAAAGTAAAGCAATTTGCTTTTACATGTTCTTAGCCGTAACTGTTAACCTTGTCCAGCCTTGTCCTTAGCCGAGAGCAAAAAAGCGAGTAAGAGGGATATTAAGCGCTTTCCATAACCTCTTTTTACTCTTTTACTCCTTTACCGCTCTTGGTTTTCATTAACCTTGTTCTTATCATCAACCTTGTCCTTTATACTGAATGCCTGCAGCGGTATCTGAACGGTCATGGCACCGGTTCGCCTGCCTGTTGTTCGCAATCGGTACTTCAGCAATCCCTGGGTCGGGAGATACATTTTCCGACACTATCGATCGCCGGTTCGTTACCTTATCCATTTACAACCTTATCCCCCATGGGAAGATCCGTGGGCTACGAAGCAGAATTTTACGGGAATTTTAAACCATTGAGGAGGGAATCACAAAATGATTTCCTCCTTTTTTTATTCACCGCCGTGCTCATCTTCTCCCTTCCCGAAAACTGCTGGCCCGGCTTTATTAGCTTATACCTGCGCTTATCATCTGCTTATCTGCTTCATTTTCTGGGCTGTAGATTAATCTCTACATAGGTCCTGCATATTACAGGCATGAATTTTTTGCTGATATTAAAAATGGTTTATGACGCTGAAAGCTTTTTACCGGAAGTATTCAATATGGGCAGCCGTTCTGAATACAGTGGGCATCGTTCTCTTTCTTGTCTACAACCAGTATGAGAATAACTGGTTAATATATGTGGGCAACATGCTTTTTGTTGCCGTTGTACTCACAGGGGTGATCAGGGGTTATCACCGGGTGCACGATACCGCCAGCCTGCGATCTTCATCTATGATGGGTATCAAGATCACCATTTACGGCATACTGCTGGCGGTTGTAATGGCGGCCGTGGTTCTGGTGATCAATTCAATGTTCCAGGGCCTTAACGATGGCAGCAATCCACCGCAAAGCGGCCGGGGTGATGTACTGTTTCACATCTTCTCCAATACCATTGGCTCAAACGCGGTATTGGGAGCACTCGCATCCGTTCTTGGTGCAACGGTAGTTAAGAAGAATCAAAAGAATGAACACGGAAAAACATTATATTAATGCAATCAGGACAAAAGAAAAGAAAGATCCGCCCGGCGCAAAAGGTTAAAGAGAAACAGGGCAAGGAAAAGAAAATGCATCCGCAGCCGGTTTTCGAAAAAGAACGGGATGTATTGCGCCTGCGCAATAAAACAGCTGTTATAACGGGCGGCGACAGCGGTATTGGAAAAGCCGTTGCCATCGCCTTTGCCAAAGAAGGCGCCGATGTAGTAATTAGCTATCATGAAGATGATGAAGACGCGCGTTCAACAGCTGCACGAATTGAATCAATTGGACAGAAATGCCTGCTGATCCCCGGTGACATCAGCAAACCGGCCCACTGTAAAAAGATCATAGAAAAGACACTAAAACAATTCGGTAAACTCGATGTGCTGGTAAACAATGCCGGTATTCAGTTTCCGCAGGAAGAACTGTCGGCCATTACACCTGAGCAGTTGAAAAAGACCTTCGACACGAACATCTTCGCCATGTTCTACCTGGTGCAGGCCGCGGAACCTTATTTACAGGAAGGCGCATCGATCATCAACACCACCTCCGTTACCGCTTATCGTGGCAGTGCCCACCTGCTCGATTACTCGGCAACCAAGGGAGCCATTGTAAGTTTTACCAGGTCATTATCGGCTTATTTTGCGAAACATAAAATAAGAGTGAACGGTGTGGCGCCGGGGCCGGTATGGACTCCGCTGATACCCGCCACCTTTCCCCCATCGCACGTTTCAACATTCGGTTCCGATACGCCGTTAGGCCGTGCAGGTGAACCGGTTGAAATAGCAGGCAGTTATGTTTTTCTGGCTTCTGACGAAGCATCATACATCACCGGACAGGTTTTTCACCCTAACGGTGGTGAAATTGTAAACACTTAAATAAATAAAATGAAAGCTCTTGGAATTGTACTTATTGTCATTGGCATAGCCATGATACTGATAAGAGGGATAAACTTCACCACGGAAAAAGAAGTGGTTGACGTTGGCCCTATTGAAATAAATAAGAAAGAAAAGAAAGCGGTAGGCTGGCCCACCTATGCTGGTATTGCGGTAGCCGTTGTTGGCGCAGTAATACTGGTAACTTCTACCCGCAAAACCACGTAATAAGCCACTTTCCCTCTATGGGGATTTTTATGCACAGTACCGAATCGGTACATTCTTATTATTCAACGTATTAATTGCGGAATAGGATTTGAAGATAATATTCCAACACAATCTATTACTTATTTAAAATTTATAATCATGACTACAACAACTAAAGTTATTCTGGGCCTGGTAGGCGCCGCTGCGGTTGGCGCTGCAGTAGGTATGTTATTGGCTCCCGAAAAAGGAAGTGACATCAGACAGAACATAAAAGACTCTGCAGGAAAATGGTCTGACAAGCTTAGTGAAATGTGGCAAAATGGTAAAAAAACTGCCGAAAAAGCCTCTTCAAGGATTCAAACCGAAATGTAATATAATTCCGGTTTTATCTGCCGAACCATATCGGGGCGGGCCACAAGCCTGCCCATTTTTTTTGCCCTGGTGCCAGGCTTTTGTATTAACATGACAGTTCTAAATAAAAAAGCTGCCCCAAAAGGAGCAGCCTGCTTATCCTAATAAAAATATCTCCGTTGCTTACAACTTCACCAGCTTCAATATCACTTTCTTATTTCCCTGCCATACGACGGCGGTATAAGTTCCTGCGCGCCAGTAAACGCCTACGGTAACAGTTGCATTATTGCTCACATTGTAAATTGAGCTCACCACCTTTCCTGACGAATCATAGATATGAATGAAGATGGAATCGGTATTTGCACTTGTTATCCTCAACTTGAACGTAGTGGTTGATGGATTAGGCATGGCAACCGCAGTAAGCACTCCCAGATCGGGTTGTTTTATTTCGATCACCGTAACTGTCATCTTGTGTGTATCTACCGCGCCCTTATCGTCGGTAACCGCCAATCTGAATACATAGGTACCGGCTACCATGTTTCGCAACTCGGTTGTTGCCGCATTAGGTGTAACCAGTGTAAAGGTAGAAGGACCGCTTACTTTTGTCCATTTATAAGAAATGATCCGGCCATCGGCATCATATGATTTTGAACCATCCAGTGTAACGCTGGCAGTTGGCAGCTGAACCGTAATATCACTGCCCGGATCGGCTACCGGCGCCTGGTTACCAGGTGACGCAGCATTGTTCACTACAATGGTAATATCGTCATTAGCCGTTGCCCCGCTGTTATCAGTTACAGTTAACCTGAACACATAGGTACCAGCTACGAGGTTATTTATTATGGTAATGGCAGAACCGGGGCTTGAGATCAGGAACTGCGACGGGCCGCTCACCTTCGACCAGGCATATTTTGAAATATAACCATCGCTGTCTTTTGAAGCCGACCCATTCAAAGTAACGCTGTTCGTTGGTAACGTAATGGCCATATCGGTTCCGGCATTGGCAACCGGTGGTTTATTCGATGGCACATTCGAATTGTTCACGATCACATTTACATCGTCTGTAGCAGTGGCGCCTTTATTATCAGTTACCGTCAATCTGAACACATAAGTACCCGCAACCAGGTTGCTAAGTCCTGATGTAATACCGGCAGAATTTGCCAGCGAGAAGGTTGAAGGACCGCTTATTTTAGCCCATGCGTATTTAACTATAGAACCATCAGGATCGCTCGAGGCGCCTCCATTGAGGGTTGTTGAATTAGTTGGCAGGGTGATGCTGATATCGGATCCTGCATTGGCAACAGGCCCCAGGTTGGCAGCTATCACGGTTACTGTTACTTCATCAAAACCAGTAGCGCCTTTATCGGCAGTTACCTGTAAGCGGAAAACATATACCCCTGCAGCCAGACCGGTTACGGTTGGCGTAGCAGCGCCGGCATTTACAATGCTATATTGAGAAGGACCTGCCGTTTTTGTCCAGGCATAGGTTACAATTTTTCCGTCAGCGTCTCTTGAAGCGGCGCCATCCAGGGTAACCGAGTTGTTAGGCAAGGTGATGGTGATATCAGTACCTGCATTGGCGATAGGCGGTTGATTGGTTGGCGGCTGTGTACCAATAGGATCTGAAAAAAGTTGCCCCATAGGAACATACTCCAGCGGAAGGCTGGCGCTTTGCCACATCAACCCGATATTCGAGCGGTTATCCGTATTGAAATACTCCATCTTAATATCGTACTTCTGTCCACCAATAAGGTTTACAGGAGAAGATCTTAAAATACCCGGGTATTGTTCTTTCCAGCTGTCAATGATCAGTTTTCCATCAACATACAGGCGAAGACCGCCGCCGGTTTCCACCTGGAAAGTAACGGCTTCAGAATAATGCGGCATTACTTTTCCCGACCAGCGAATAGAATAGCTGCCGCTGGTAATTTTATAGTGTACTCCTAATTGATTCCAGTCGAGGAAACATACGCAAACGTCGGTTCTTGTAAATGCGGCTCTTGATAAAGCGGCATCGTTGAAGTATTCTGCTTTCAGGCCATTTCCATTGCCCCAGATAGTTGGCGCAAATGGAGCAATATTTGTTTTGCCCGATTTGGTAAGCATGTAAGGCTGTCCCGTAACTGGTTGCACCCTTATCACCTCATTTGAACCGGCAAGCGGGCTTAATAAATAATCCACTGCGCTGGTAAGCAGCGACAGGGCGCCGCCGGCGATACCTGAAGTAGTACATTGCAGAATGTCTGCTTTTTTTACGGCGTTGGGCGATTCATTTGAAATACCTGCTCTTCTGTGACCGGTAATGGTACAGTTCCTGATCATTACAGGCAATTCACCATCCAGCGGGCCTTCTTCCATGCGAATGGCATAATCCAGTCCGGCAGCATCGATGATCAGGTTTTCGAATTTCACCCGCATACTGTTACCAGAAGAGGCTTTGATCTTTATTTCGCTGTTATATACATAACCACCGCGGTACAGGTAAGAGTTAGAATAGGCGCCATGATAGATGCCCATTTCATTATTATAAAGTACAGAATCTTCAATAACGTGCAGTTTTAAGTTATTTTGCCAGGTTACCAGTCCGCCGCAACAATTGTGCGCCATATTGTTCTTAAATTCCCAAACGCTTTCAATCAACCCTTCCTGCCAAAAATAACCGCCACCATTCCGGAAATCACCGGTCATACCGATGGCTACATTATTATTACATACATTATCATCGCCAACGCCCAATAGAAAGGCGCTTACTGTAAATGTGGGTGCATCGCCGTTGTCGATATCGGCGGCATTGTGCAAAAATGAACCTTTTGCCACAATATTGCCATCCCAGGTAATGCCATGGGTTAAATCGAGCACATCCCACCAGAAGGCGATCTCCATGAAATTGTAGGCGGTATTGCCTTTCATGGTTATGCCATTTGAACCGTGGGGAACATAACTGTGGCTTCCGGTATCACGAATAACGCAACCCTCAACTACTGAACCTACACTTCCATTGCCACAATGGTGAAAGTGAATGCCATATCTGCCCAAAACAAATTCGGGGGTAGAATCACCGGTGCGGTTCTTACGTGGCCCGATGTAGCGGATCTGAATATTTTTTATTGTTTGTGGTACTGACGTACGAATAAAAATGTGTGTTCTTCCCGAAGCGGTTCCTTCAATGCGCACATTTCTGGTGAGATTGATCACTTCGGCACTCCACGTATTATTTATTTGCGGGTGGGCGCGAAGCGTTCCGGCACTCAGCGTAACAGACGATCCTGAAATGCTGGTTATCTTACGATCTTCGAAACCATTGGTAAAAGCGCTGCCAACCGCAGGCGCCTCCGTTGGCGCAATGGTGATATCATCATCGGCCCGCCAGCCCGAAGGGGTGCTGTTCAGTGAAATGGTACTGGTACCTGAAGAAATATGACCGGCAGCACGTACAAACGAAGTTTTGGGCGAACCGATCAGGTCGAGCAAACCCGAGCCCATGGCCCACAAACCAACGTCGGCTGTAACTACATCCATACCGCCGCCTACGAATTTGCTTTCGTCGATATTGATGAACTGTAAAGTATGGACTATGCTGGCCGATGAGGGACGCATGGATAATTTTCCTTCAACCACCACATTACCTGAAGATTGAAGCGTGGCATTTCTGCCCGTATCAAATTGTAAAGTGGCTCCGCTGCTGATGCTGACGCCTGCATAACTTGCTGTAGTGAGATCGTATGTAACAGTATGACCAGAAGAAATAAGAGGAGTATCTGAGGGCCCTGGCAATTTTCCACCCCATGTTGCAGGATCAGACCAGTTACCTGACTGCACAGTGGAAATGGTACCTAACAGTGCGAAAGTTTGTCTTGGCGCACACTCTATCGTCTTGGCACGGACTTCTTGCTTCTTCGCTCCCAATTGAGACGTAATAGCCAACCCGGTTGCAGTCATTGACGCATCCCGTAGGAATTTCCTTCGAGTAGTGTTGATCATAGGGATATTTTTACGTTTTTCTTAAAGAGTAGTTTCACGAATTAACTAACAAACATGGTGCCTGAAAGCATGTTGATAAAAAGATTCATAAAAAAATAGACTAAAGTCAAACACATTTTTCCGAATTGAAATATGTAAGATGCGCTTCGCTTATTTCTCTCATTCATCATTTCATAGAACCTGCGTTCCTGTTAGTATTCATAATAAACAGTGTTGCAATGCGAAAAAGTATAAGGAAGAAATTTAGATTTGAAAAAGCAGTAGACACTCGTATAATTACCGGCGGAAATTACTATTTCATTATGAAGATAGTCCTATAAAATAATAAGCATTAGTACTTAGTTATTTGCAGAAAACAGCTGATGCACAGCCACCTGAGGCAACGCCTGAAAGAACGAAATAGTACGACTGCAAAAAAAAATAATGCGGTGACAGACAGGCCGGAAAACAAAAATGCCGGTTCCATTAAGAATAATCTTAATAAAACCGGCGACACATATAATAATAGAAGAAGAAAAAGAATCGGGATACCAGTTAGTATCCATTAACTGTATGCGATACAATTTATTTATTAAAAACCCGCAATTAATTCAGCAGGCAACATTCCGGTAATTTACTTACAACTCAACAAAACCATGACCTACCTCAGTATTTTTTCAAAACGGTTGAATACTTTTATAAAGCCCCAAACGCAAACCTTAAATTTCCAGAACGGAAATACCCCGCTCACATGGATCCGGCTCACAAACAAAGAATGTTGAAGCGGCAGTTTATCAACCCAGTTACTTACCCTGAACGCCAGCCTGATATCATGCCGTTTCAGTAATTCGAACATTGCCTGTCGCTTATTCTCATCCTTTTGGTTATAGGCCCCGAACGTGTACGCATGGCAGGGTTGTACCGGAATACCCAATTCCTTTAACCGCTCCTTCGTTTTACTGATATCCGTTTCAATTTCGGCCAGGCTGAGTTTTGAATAGCTCTGGTGGCTGTAGGTGTGTAAACCGTATTGTACCATATCCTTACTCATGGCAACCGCTTCATCAACATGCATGAATTCGCCCATTGGGTTAGGATCCATGTGCCTGTTATCAGGCGACTGAATAAAACCGGCAACCAGAAAAATGTTCGCTTTGATGTTATATGCTTTCAGGAGCGGGTACAAACTGGTAAAATTATCGCGGTACCCGTCGTCGAGTGTGATCATTACAGATTTGCGGGGCAACGGCTTTTTTTGTTCAAGATGCGCAATTACATCGCTGATAAAGACAGTGGTATACCCCTTTTTGTTCAGGTAATCAAACTGCTCACGCAACTGGCTGGTGGTAACTGTAAGAAAATCCGCATCGTTGCCGCTGCTTATTTTATGGTAATTCAATACCGGCAACCCGCCAAAAAATGACCCCATTTTAATTACCAGAACTACTATTACTACTACCAATAATGCTACAACTAAATACACCATTATTTATTTATCATTTAACCGGGTTATTTACATATCCTTCCACCGCGTTGGCCCTCGGAATTATTTCAAGGGAACGGTTATTGACCACCAGACTGTTGGCAGGAATATCGGAATTGATATAGGAGTTGGGGGCAATCAGTACATTATCCCCTATCCTGATGTTACCAACCAGAACCGACCCTGTGCCGATCCAAACATTGTTTCCGATCACCGGGCATCCTTTTTGCCTGCCCCGGTTGGTTTGGCCAATGGTGACCCCATGTTCGAGGTTACAGTTCTCACCAATGACCACCCTGCCATTAATTACGATCTGGCCAAAATGGCCCAGGAATAGCCCTCTGCCGATTTTCGTGGCAATGGGAATCTGGAAGCCATATTTGAACTTGTAATGCTTCAGCAGCATCCGGTAAAACATTCCCGCTATTGAAAACTTCTTATACCGGGCACATTTTCGTAAAATGTAGGAATACCTGAAGCCGGGTACCTGAAGACCTTTAAAGAACGTTTTTCTATCACTTCTTCCAAAATAACGATAAAGGTCTGCTTTGATCAACTCTTCCATTTCTTTGATTATAAGGTTTAAAATAGAGATACGTGGTAAAGAAAGGGAGTACGGACATTAAATGAGCCTATTTAAAGATACGTTCGAAGCGTTGTACAATACGGATAAAGCCTGTAAGGGCCATCCTGAATTTGAACATAGAATAAGCACCGTTCATATGTAACCGGTTCAGCAGTAAACGGTTCATATTTTTCATGGGCATTTTATTTAACCGGTCGCCTACTTTAAAGGCATACCTTACCCCATACTTTTTCAAAATGCCGAACACTGCCTTTTGTTTAACCGGGTCGTCTTTCATATAAGCCGCAAAAGAATAGGCAAAACAAGGCTGATAGGGAATGCCGAGGTCATCGAGCCGCTTTTTCGATATACGCATATCCTCATCGATCTCTCCCAGCGTCATTTTATGATAGCTCTGATGATACATGGTATGCAGCCCATACTGTACATGATCTTTACAGATCTCCTTTGCCTCTTCCACCAACATGAACTCCCCTTCCGCCCGCGGCCCCAGATTATCGTGCGTTTGAACAAACCCGGCCACGATAAAGATATTCGCCTTACAGTTGAACTCCTTTAATAAAGGATACAGATCGGTATAATTATCGCGGAAGCCGTCATCGAGCGTGATCATGAGGGGTTTGGGCGGCAGCGGCGTGCCCTTCTCTATGTAATCGATCATATCGCTGATAAAGATCGTATTGTACCCTTTTTTTGTAATGTACTGCAGGTGCTCGCGCATGCGCGAAGTGGCCACAGTTAAAAAATCGGGCTTTTTTGTGCTGCTGATCTTATGGTAAACCAATACCGGTAATCCTTTGAAAAAAGGCCCCGCATATAAGTACATAAGAATAAAGGTTATTACCA
Organism: Niastella populi; assembly: GCF_002078015.1. Classification (GTDB taxonomy): domain Bacteria; phylum Bacteroidota; class Bacteroidia; order Chitinophagales; family Chitinophagaceae; genus Niastella; species Niastella populi. The sequence goes on from NZ_LWBP01000201.1 coordinate 83,515, forward strand.
GTATCACAACTGGTATTATAATATATACCATGGACTGGGATATTATTGATGAATAAATAATTTATATGGTATAGATCACCAGCACGAATGGCACAATGCCAATACCGCTGTTGTGTTTGCACAACTGCTTAAGGTATACAATCAGGTTTTCTTCAGATAATGAGGTCGGTGAGTTCTTTGGGATTTGGGTGGGTGCAAGAAAGAAAATAAATCCGTGAATAACAAGTTTACCTGATAAAAAAATAAAACAGGCAACAACCAATATAATACATTGTCAAACGGGTTTCATCAATATACTATGGTTGCTGCCTGTGAGGTTGGTGTTTCAATCGGCGGCCGTTGCTGTTAAGGCCTTATTAAGTTGCAAATCGAGTTTTTCGTATTGAGAATTCTTGCTCTTGAATTCGGGAACCAGCTCTTTCATTTTCTTCACGATACCATAGTTGTCTTCAAGGCGGCTCATGCTTATCAGGTCTTCAATATCTCTTACTACTTTATGCGAGCAGGGTATTATCTTGGCAATTTTGATCTTCTCGTGGTGCGTGGGCAGCGTTTTCTCTTTTTCGTTCAGCAGTTCTTCATACAACTTCTCACCGGGGCGCAAACCGCTATATACGATCTTGATATCTTCATCGGGCGTTAAACCGGCGAGGCGGATCATCTTCAGCGCCAGGTCAACGATCTTAACCGGTTTGCCCATATCAAATATAAAGATCTCTGCTCCTTTGCCCATAATGGCCGCTTCCATTACCAGTTGCACCGCTTCGGGTATGGTCATGAAATAGCGAGTGATCTCAGGATGCGTTACGGTAACCGGCCCGCCCTGTTGTATCTGTTGCCTGAAGCGCGGGATCACACTGCCGTTTGAACCAAGTACATTGCCAAAACGCGTAGTGATGAATTTGGTTCTTGTAGCGCCGGCACCATGTTTGCCATCACCGTTTATCAATCCCATAATGGTTTGATCAACCAGGTTATCGGCCACACTGCTCAGCGACTGAACGTACATTTCGGCGATCCGTTTGGAGGTTCCCATAACATTGGTTGGGTTCACCGCCTTATCGGTAGAGATCATTACAAATTTGTGCACGTTGTATAAAACGCTCAGGTCGGCGATGATCTTCGTTCCCATTACGTTGGTAAGAATGGCTTCCGACGGATGTCTTTCCATCATTGGCACGTGCTTGTACGCCGCAGCGTGGAATACAAAGTGAGGACGGTACTCGCGGAAAGGGATCTGCATCCGGTTTCTATCGCGAATATTGCCGATAAAGATCTTTATGTCAGACTCAGGGAATTTTTCTTCCATCTCGAGCTGCATCTCATGCAAAGGAGACTCGGCCTGATCGCACAGCACAACCATTTCCGGTTTGAACGATAACACCTGGCGTACGATCTCGGAACCTATTGAACCGGCGGCGCCGGTGATCAATATCCTTTTACCGGTAAGTTCGCTGGAAATTTTTTCGTTATTGATAATGATGGGCTCGCGTTGTAAAAGGTCTTCGATCCGTAATTCCTGAATCTGTTTCAGGCTAAGTTTACCATAGATCCACTGGTCGGAAGGGGGAACCGTAAGTACTTTGATGCCGAACTGCAAACATTTTTCAATAACCACTTTTTTATCCTTGCTGTCGAGCTGCTCGTTCATGAGAATGAGCTTATCGATCTTCTTTTTTGTTTTCAGCAAAGGCAGTTCCCTGATATGGTACACTCTTTTTTGCTGAATGGAAACATTGGCCTTATTGATATCGGTATCAACAAAACCGGCAATTACGAACTTATTGGTGATGCTCGACTCAATGGCCTGTTTTACCAGCATAGCTTCGGTATCGCTGCCGTAGATCAGTACATTCTCTTTTAAGACAATGGCGTTCTGTTTTATATAGTAATAAAACCCGCGCACCATAGAACGCAACATCATATGAAGTGTACAACTTATAAAGAAGTTGATCAGCAATACGCCTGAAATGTTAAGCGTGTTAATATGGTATTCGCGGTTCACAAGAAACACTACTGCAATGGGATACAAAACACCGGTGATGAGCACAGCGAGCGAAATACGCATCATGTCATACACATTCGAGAAGCGAAGCATTCCCGTGTGTATGCGCATGCAGTAAAATACCGGCAAAGAAATGCAGCAGTATAAAATGGTGTATATAAAAAAGTGGCCGCGCAGGATGGCTGAGAATTCAAACTGCTTTACGATAAAATATGATAACGTAAAGGAGAATCCGGTTACAACCAGATCGATGATCAATATAACCCACCTGGGTACTGGCCTGGAGAATGACAGAAACTTCTTCATGCTATTAGCAATATGTTTACAATGTTGTTGTTTCGAACGCGGATTTTCCAGGAAATAGATGAAACTACCATCAGCGAAAACAATAGATGGTCAGGCGAAATGGATATTGCGCAGGAAATATGGATCCAGGGTTAATGAATGCACAGAAAAATGGATTGTAAATCGCAGGATGTTCAAAGGATTAACACAACAACAACAACATTTTTATACGTCTTTGCACAAGGATATTGATATATAATATATATAGTAGACTAAAATAGAGGACAAAAGATGGATTTGTAATTGAGATACATTTCAAAGGATCGGGATACAATTTCTCAGGAGTTAAGAATCCTGTACACGTGGTTAATTATCGGAAAGGACCGCTTCAGTTACCAGGTAGGAAATTCATAGGATCATTGAGAGAGTTGAAATCAGGAGGAAAGTTACGCAAGAAATTGGATTATTGGCAACATTTTTAAATGATTTTTTGATATTCACCACTTCCCTTATGCGGTTTACCACCCTGTTCAGTTCTTTTTCGGTCAGGTTTGAACCTGAAGGAAGACACAAGCCTTTTTCGAACAAACGTTCGCTTACACCACTTCCGTAATACAAATCATTTTCGAATATGGGCTGCAGGTGCATGGGCTTCCATAATGGACGGCAGTCGATATTATCGGCATGAAGCGCCTCCTGAATATCTATCATGGAATACTCATCACTGTCTACCAGAATGGTCGATAACCAGTGATTACTGTAAAACTCTTTCCCGGGATCGGGAGGGAATTGAATGCCTTTCACATCGGCAAAGGCCTTTTTATAGAAATCATAATTATAGCGGCGTTGTGCAACGCGGGATGACAGCACTTCCATTTGGCCGCGGCCAATACCGGCGCATACATTACTCATACGGTAATTATATCCAATATGTGAATGCTGATAATGTGGAGCATGGTCACGGGCCTGCGTAGCTAAAAAGCGCGCCTGCTTTACGTATTCTGCATTGGCAGAAATAAGGGCGCCGCCACCTGAAGTGGTTATAATCTTATTACCATTAAAAGAAAGAATGCCGATTGTACCAAAAGTGCCAACAGCCTGGCCTTTATAGGTTGAACCCAACGCCTCAGCCGCATCTTCCACAACAGGGATGCCGTACCGGTTAGCAATGGCCATGATCTCACTCATGCGCGCAGGCATTCCATATAAATGAACTACAATGATCGCTTTGGGCTTTTTACCATTTTTAATACGGTCCTGAATGGCCGCCTCAAGATACTCCGGCGACATGTTCCAGGTGCTTTCCTCGCTATCGATAAAAACCGGGGAAGCGCCCTGGTAAGCTATCGGGTTGGCAGAAGCTGAAAATGTCATTGACTGGCATATAACTTCATCCCCGGCTTTAACGCCAAGAATAACCAATGCCAGGTGTATTGCAGCAGTTCCGGAACTCAACGCTGCCACGTGCACATCGTTACCCAAAAATTTCTCCAGGTCCTGCTCGAGACCGTTCACATTGGGGCCAAGCGGCGCGATCCAGTTTGTAGCAAATGCTTCCTGAACATATCCCATTTCCTTTTCTCCCATGTGCGGGGACGACAACCAGATTTTCTCTTTCATTTTCGCAAATTATAATGCATTTACAGAAAATACAAGTTCTGCAAAGCAGATTAATTTATTATTACTTCCTGTCTATTTTTTGATCAAACTTATGGCTGGTTCAACTTTATTATCCTGCCCGGATTACCAACCACTACCGCAAAATCAGGTACATCGCGAATGATCACCGATCCTGCCCCAATCATTACCCACTTACCTATACGAATATTCTGCATCACACATGCGCCAATTCCAATTTGCGTTCCCCCCCCCACCTGTACGTTACCGGCAACAGCGGCGTTGGGAGAAATATGAACAAATTCTTCCAGCAAACAATCGTGATCTATTGAGCAA
>NZ_LWBP01000202.1 GCF_002078015.1 Niastella populi
GGCGTTGGGAGAAATATGAACAAATTCTTCCAGCAAACAATCGTGATCTATTGAGCAATTGGTATTTAAAATAACATGGTTACCGATGTTGCTGTGAGCGTTTACCGAAACATTCGGCATAACAACTGTACCAGTACCAACAGAACTGCGCGGCGAAATTACAGCAGCAGGATGAATTGCGCCTGTAAATTTTTGTGTATTTAATTTCGTGGCGACTGCTTTTCGAATTCGGTTATTTCCTATGGAAATGATGAACTCATCCGTACCCGTTACCGCGGCCTCCTGCAATGAGTGATATACAGGATACTCCAGTAACGACGTCACGTTCAGATTATCATCGATTAACCCGTAGGGATTCCGGTGTTGGGCTTCCAGTATTTCACAAATCACTTTCGCATGTCCGCTGGCCCCATACAAAAAAATTCTGTTGGTATGCGACATAAACAATCAAGGCATTCAAACGAGGAATATTATTCTGGATTTTAGCTGATCACTATAATTAGGCTAACAGTAAAAGGGGCATCAAATATAAAATGTAAAATTACATATTATTATTTGATGCCCAATATTATTATAAAAACACGTTGTTGTCAGCAACTTTGCACAAGCCTAGCAGGCAAGTTTGAAATAACGGCCAGATTTCCGTTTTACCATGCCTTCGGCATATGTGTATGATTCTTCCGTGTCTATTTCAGTTTCTTCCGAGAGCGCAGAACTATCAAAACTTCCCATCAGGATCAGGATGGGGAAGAGAATAGAACGCAGCAGCATTTTCACCGGACGCAATTCTTTTACCGACGCTATAACCGCTTCCGTCACGGTCTTACACTGCTCACCTGTCAGCTGCGGATAAA
>NZ_LWBP01000203.1 GCF_002078015.1 Niastella populi
TTTAACTGGCCGAATTTGGGGGGAGCCTACAAATTCCGGAATAAACAATAGAATCCTCAAATTCGATATATATGGGATTCGGGTTGTCTATAGTATACGTATCAATGAGCTCTCCGCGTATATTCAAATTGAAAGTTGGATGCATCCCAGTTATAAGCACCAATCCATACTTTGATAGTATATAATCTTTAACATTTGGAATTTGTGAATTCAAAAAGAACATAGCTAATGAATTTGAACGAAATAATAAAATGTACTGTTTATATTATCAACAGCTTCAATAAAATCATCTTTTGTATAAATATCCCTTTGAAGCAAAAAAGACTTTCCTGAAAGTGTGTTAAATGCTTCATAGTCATTTTTTGGAAAACAAACTTTTATACTTGTTTTTTATTAATCATTATCCAGTACCTCATAGGTAAAGTCGGCCGTTACCGTAACCTCTGTGATGGTGCGGTGGCAGGCGGCGAGGGTTACAAAAAGCAGGAGTATTAGGTTTTTTTTCTTCACGGTTAAGGTATTGCAAAAGATACCACAACAGTTAAATTTCGTTTAAATCATTGTGTAAAAAAATTGGCTATTACAAATTAAAAGGTTTGTAAGCCAGGGCTTTTTCAACTACTTCTTCTGCAGTTAAATTTTCATGGTATATCAAATCAGCAACTCTTGGGTGTAATACCTTAGATTCTAACTCTTCAATCCATTCATCAATTTCTTCTTGCGTACCCTTTGCAGACATAATCTTTTGAACAAGCACAATTAATTCTTGTTTGTTATTCGGCGTATCCATACCCATAATGATATTGTGGAGTTAATATTTCTTTATGAAATCTTGGTGTAACAATATAAAGATTATCCACATCATAAACACCACCTCCCAAATATATTGGTGTCCTATGGTGTAAAACATAAGTTTTTGCCTTTCCCAGCATTGTGCCTTAACAGGAGTTGGGGCTAAACCGTTTCTCATTTTTGTTATATTACTTTCTGAAAATTGATTTGCCAAATTAGGATCTTCAGCCACTGCTTTCCAAAAGCCTCTCTAAAATCATCAAAATTATTAAAATTTCTCCCTCTCAACCTATCCGCTACTGATTTTGGGACTAATCCCGCATTTCCATGCGATCCTTTTAGCCATCTTCCTGTTATTTCTTTGCCATTGCCAGCAGCAGTCCCGGGTCTATTTCTTCTACTTGCTAATGTTACTGCATCTTCACCGCCGTGAGCAAAAACGGTAAGCTCATTAGATAAATCTACAACTCCGTTCGCAACTGAATTTACATCGTCTATAACTCCAATTATTTCTTCACCAGCATCTCCTCCTTCTCTTCTCAAAATTGCGAAACCTTGACCTTCAGCATTCGTTAAAACTGACCCGTCTTGATTTTTTACAACTCCTTTTATTTCAAGTATTAAATTATTCCTAAACGAAAAAGATCTCAGGCAATGATTTCGGATTTACAATTAAATTAGGCAAGCCTATTCCAACTTCTACTGTCCCTCCATTAATAGCTCTAACTTTTGCTATCGCTTCCTTTGCAAGAGTCCAATCAAAATCTTTAAAAACACCTGCTGCTGCATCCCAAATTCGAATAATTGTATTAGTCTTTGATACTGTTCCTTCGACTACGATCTCAAAAACAGCCCCAGAATAATTACTAACGTCCTTCCATACAATTCGAAGACTTTGTTTAACGGCATTTGATACAGGTGTTAACACAGGACTTACGATATACTTAGTACCCTTAACCAAACCACCAATCGCCTTTGATACCAGATCCAATCTATCAAGAGTGACAAACATTGTTCGTAGCAAAGAACCGGCACCGCTTGCTGCAAGAGATTCCCCGCCTGTAATAATAGCAGCAATAATGGTAAGAATGTCATTACCCACCGAATGATAAAATAGACATGGCTTTGATGGATCATGCATTTCTTTAAGGCTTTTGCCAACTACCCTTATAAAACCCATCATGCCCCCGCCATGCGCGTTAATACTGTCACTCAATAATCCCCAGTCATTCCTGATGGCCTCACCAGTTTTAGGATCTTTTTGTTGCTCAGGCTTTATACCGGCTGAAAACACTAATTTAAGTGCGGTAGGAATACCTTCTATCACATCTACTAATCCATTGTAAATACCTATGTTAAACGCAAATGTGCCCCTGCTCGCCGTAAATTGAGTACAACCTGAAATCCCATATCCATTTTGGAATAGTTGATCAATGAGGGGAGTGAGTATGTTTAAAGGTAATAGCACATACTTGAATATAGCCTCATATTGAGGCTCATACTCTGGATCTCAACAATTCCAAACCCAACTGGGAATTTTCGCCTTACCAATACCCTTTGCCAGAAAATCTAATCCATCATATAGCGTTACGTAAAATTCCTGGCCAATACCTTGCAACTTATCAGAGAATCCCTGCCAGAATGTTCGTGGATCTATTGCATTGACAAATCCAAGACACGCATCACTAATTTCCGTTGTGGGATATTTAACGGTAACATGAGGCCTATTCTGTTTGTAGTATATACTTACAACCACATGGGTTTTGGAAGTAAACTTTGTAAATGCTATACTATCTTCGTCAGAAGTGGTTTCATCAGAGATCAACAAAACAACTTTCAGATTCCTGTATACAGTATTGTTTTCTGTTTGGGCTAATTTACCCTCGAAAAGGTCCTTTAAAAAACTGTTACCGGTAAAGTTCTTTGACGACTTATCTACAAAAAATACATTTGCCTGTAATTCCTTTGTATATTTTATAGTATTAGCATCAAAATCTACATTCTTAAGAATCCAGTCCTTTTTAGAGATAGTCAGTGAATTGGCCGTAATCTGTCCATCAAGAGAAGAAAACGAAAACTTAGAATCGTCGTAACCCGATTTAAAAACAGCGAGCCCCTCAATTCCTCGTTCCTCAATGCCTCGTTTCCTCGTTGCCTCGTTGCCTTGTTCTATTAAATTAATCCTTTATTTGTCAACCCTTTACTGTAACATTTTCGCGGCTGCTGCGTCAAATGAAACAAAAACCGGTTAATTTGTAATAGATAACAAACCTTAAACAGTCAATATGAGAAAATGGGCGCTTTTTATTGTAATCTCCTCTATGCTGGCAGCCAGCTGCGGTTTTGCCGGTAAACGCATCAAAGGAAACGGGCAAATATCTACCGAAAACCGGAATACCGGCAGCTTTGCCGGCGTTTCGTCGCATGGGTCTTTTGATGTATATGTGTCTGTAGGCAACACCACCTCCGTAAAAATTGAAGGGGAAAGTAATATTTTGCCTTATATCGAGACTTATATTGATGACGATAATTCCCTGCGCATTCAATCGAAAAAGGGCGTATGGCTGAGTACTGAAAAACCGGTTAAAGTATTTATTACCGCTCCCCGGTTCGGAAAAATATATTCCATAGGTTCGGGAGCTATCATCGGCGAAACACCCGTTGCCGATTCTACCAAACTCGATCTGCAGGTAAGAGGCAATGGCCGCATAGAACTGGATGTTGACGCCCCGGAAGTGTTGACGGTGCTCACCGGCAATGGCAGTATTAAACTAAATGGCCAGTCGAAAGATTTTGAATGTAAGGTACAGGGCAATGGAAATGTGAAAGCATTCGGTCTGATGGCCGAAGAAACAACAGTGAACATCCTTGGCAACGGCGATGCGGAAGTGTATGCCAGTGTAAAACTCGATGTAACTATTGGCGGTAATGGCAATGTTCGTTATAAAGGGAACGCGCAGCCTTCTACCCATATTACCGGTAATGGGAATATCAAACAGGTACAATAATTACATAACCATATAACCGAAACCAGTTATGAAGAAGATCACTGCTGTTATATTAGCCATAACCATTCTCGGCGCCTCCTGTATATGGCATGGCCGCAGGGTTAGAGGGAATGGTAAATTAACGTCTCAAAGCAGGCCCATTGGCGATATCAATGGGGTAGAACTGCATTCTTCTTTTGATGTGATCCTTTCCGAAGGCAGTCCGTCGAACGTAAAAATAGAAGCTGAAGAGAATCTTATTCAATATATAGACCTGCATGTTGTGAATGGGGTTGTGAATATTGAAACGGAAGACAACGTTTGGCTGCGGCCGAAAAGAAAGATAAAAATATTCGTTACCTCGCCTTCTTTCAACCGGATAGAGAATACCGGTTCGGGCAATATTACCAGCCAGACAAAATTATCGAGCGATTCACGAATAAATATCGACGTAACCGGCAGCGGCGATCTAAACCTCGACCTGGATGCGCCTGAAGTGAAAGCCAGTGTAACCGGCAGCGGTAATGTAAAACTTTCAGGTGAAACCCAAAAGTTCACTGCCGATATTACCGGCAGCGGCGATATCAGGGCCATGAATTTACTGGCTGAAGAATCGAATGTGGAGTTAACCGGCAGCGGAAATGCCGATGTGTATTCCAGTGTGAAAATGGCTGCCAGCATCACGGGCAGTGGCGATATCCGTTATAAAGGCGGCGCAGAGATCGTATCTAAAAGTATTTCCGGCAGCGGCGATCTGAAGAAAGTTGATTAGTTATTCAGTTATACAGTTATTCAGTTATTCAGTTTTAAAGCTTACTAGCTAAAAACTACATAACTGAATAACTTATAGATCCACATATTTCACTCTTATCCAAATGTCCCGGTTTCTACCCTTGTCATCGGTACATGAAATTTTAACCGGTCCTTCCTCTGGAATAAAGAACTGGCGGTTGCGCGCTTCCCCGGCTTTATAGAACTGGTTGTTTACATACCAGTACACCTTATGTACATCATTGCCAACATTACAGGAAAGCTGCAAAGGCTCAGGGTGTTTTTTGCTGATGAAATATTCCGAACCGTTGCGGGGTGAAGTAATGGCCGGCCCGCCTTCTTTGAATACGCGCTCACAGGCCGGGTTATGCGGCGGCATCTTTTCATATACAATATGCCTTTCTTCATAATAGCGCTGCATTTCGGGCGATACGGTGCGGAACCATTTCTTTTTATATCCATTGCCCGGCTGACAGGTTTTGCAATACGACATTTTATCATCGGCCGACAGTGCCACCTCCTGCATGTTATCGCATAACTGACTGGTTGAGATCAATGGAATAAAATAATCGGTTACGGTATTCTTACAATGTTCGCCGGGGGGCATACCCGTTTCGGAACATACCATCCTGATGTCGCAGTCTTTTGGCTGGGTAAACCATTCTTCATCGCTGTCGTAATCGATGGTATTGAAAATTTTGAATAATAACGGAGTGGCTATATTGGCGCCGCTTAACTCGGGAATGCCAAGGGCCGAGAAATTGCCCGTCCAGATACCTACCGTATATTTTCTATTATAGCCAATGCTCCAGGCATCGCGGCGGCCATAAGATGTGCCGGTTTTCCAGGCGATCTTGGGCATGTGCTCTGTGCTTTGCCAGTTCAAAGGAAAATCGGGCCGGTTAACTTTTGATAAGATCTCATTGATCATGAAGTTGGCAGCAGGCGTCAATATCTTTTCACCCTGGCCGCGTTGCTGAAAGGTATCCTGCGTGTACCGGGGCGAAACAAAGCGGCCGTTATTGGCGAAGATCGAATACAGTCCGGTCAGTTCTTCAAGGGTAGCGCCGCAGCCGCCGAGGATCAGCGACAAACCGAGTTTACGCTGGTCTTTTTTTATCTGTTGAAAATTACAGGCAGCCAGTTTGTCTACAAATGGATCTTTGCCCAGCCACTGTAACCCCTTTACCGCAGGAATATTGAGCGAATGTTCCAGCGCATATTCCATGGTCACATACCCATTGAACTGTTTATCGTAATTCTCCGGCGCATAGCCGTTATAGTTCACGGCTACGTCGGTGATGATGGCCTTTGGCGTCATAAAGCCTTCGTCGATGCACAACCCGTACAATAGTGGTTTCAACGTACTGCCGGGCTGGCGAATGGCTTTGGCGCCGTTCACCTGTCCGGCATCGATGGTGTCGGTGAAACTGGCCGAGCCAACGTAGGTGATCACATTATGCGTTTGATTATCGATTATGATCACCGCCGCATTGCGAATATTTTTCAACGTGAGAATGCGGGCATAATCGGCTACCAGCTTTTCAGTTTTTAACTGGGTATTTAATTCAATATTGGTTTTTATGGTGTTGCCGCCCTGTTGTTTCAGTTTCCAGGCTAGGTGCGGAATTAGCTTCGGCACTTCGCCGCGGGTAGCGGTCAGCGGTTCGCTCAACGCATCGGCAATTTCTTTTTGGGTGAACACTTTGTCTTTCGCAAACTGTTGCAGCCAGCGGTTGCGTTCCCGAACGATGCGGTCGTTGTGTTTTCCCATTACCAGCGAGGAGGGGCGGTTGGGAATAATTGACAGTGCGGTGATCTCGGCAAGGGAAAGGTGATCGGGATTCTTTTTGAAATAAAGAATGGAAGCCGATTTTACGCCTTCGATATTGCCGCCGTAGGGTACCAGGTTCAGGTACAGTTGCAGGATCTCATTCTTACTGTATTTTAATTCCAGTTGCAATGCGCGGAACATTTCAACCAGTTTATTTACGTAGGTGCGGTTCTTTGGTTCCAGCGCCCGGGCTACCTGCATGGTTATGGTGGAGGCGCCGGATGTGCGTTTAAGGCGAAAAATGTTTTTGCCAAAAGCGCGCACGATGGCCAGGGCGTTCACACCGGGATGCGAGTAAAAGTACCTGTCTTCTTTTTCGATAATGGTTTTACGTAACAGGGGAGAAATTTCTTCCAGTTCGGTCTTCATTCGCCATTTCTGATCGGCGGTAAGATAAGCATGCACTACTTCGCCTTTGCTGTCGGTGATAATTGTGGAGTATTCAATTTTATCCGGAACCGGAAATACCCAGTTAAGTGTGAAAAATATTATACACGTCGCTGCTACGGTTATCAGCAGGCGTTTGCCGTATTTAAGCGTTTTTCTGGTGGCGGGTTTACTGCGGCTCCAGGTTGCTACGCGATCGTACCAGGTATGTATTTTTTCGCGCCATTGCGCTTTTGTGCGCATATTCTGCTTGCTTTACTTTAATAACAAATTAACAGACCGGGTGAATAAATTGATTGTAACTTTCCGCTACAATTTCAATTCTATGGCTTTGTCAAGCCTTCCTCCTTAGTTTCCCTGCTAATTTCCGGTTTTCTTTCTATCAACAAAAGGAACAGTATAATATTTAATTCCTTCTTTGTATTTTAACGCCCAATACCCCGCCTGAATTGTTGATCGGTAAAGGTGGGAATAATCACGCCAAATACTTTAACCCTATATGCGTAAGTCCCTGTTCGCGCTGATTACAATAGGGGTGTCTGTTGTGTTCATAATAGCCGCCTGTAATCGTAGTGCTGTTTCTCTGAGTTATACCAATGCCAAAGGTGAAGTGCAATCCCTCGGTAACCTGGTTTTCCGTTTCGATAAATCCCTTGTACCCGATTCGCTGTTAAATCAATGGGATTCCACTGAATATATTTCATTTGAACCAAAGATCCCCGGGCGTTTCCGCTGGGAACATCCCGATGAACTGGTGTTCTCGCCGGCGCAGCCATTGTCGCCCGCTACCAGTTACCAGGCCTCGCTTCGCGGCGACCTGCTCGACCACAGCAAATACGGCAAGCTCGATAAAAGCGAAGCTATCAGTTTTTTCACACCCTACCTGCAACTGGATAATGCCAATGTAACCTGGATGCTGGCCGACCAGCATTCCACTACCCACTATCCACAGGTTGACCTGTACTTTAACTATGCTATCAGTCCGGCAGTAATAAAAGATAAAATGAAGCTGGAGCTGAATGGTAAACCGCTTACCTATAAAATAATAACTGAAGGCGCCGATAGCAGGGTTTCTTTACGTATTTCAGGGTTGAAAGTGGAAGATAAGGACCTGGATGCCAAAGTGAGTTTCGAGAAAGGGCTGGTGCCCGATGGCGGGGTTAACGGTACCAAAGAAGCCATCGAGAATAAAGTGTTCATTCCTTCGCCATTTAATCTTACCATCAACGATGTTCATGCCGAACATGACGGGTTGAACGGTACCGTATATGTGCGTACCAGCCAGCAGGTGATCATGAACAATGTGGCCTCGCTGATAAAGTTTAACCCTGCTGTAAAATTTACGGTTGAACAAACTGATGATGGTTTCAGTATAAGCAGTGATAAATTCGATGCCGACAAAAGTTATGTGTTTACCATTGCCAAAGGACTGAAAGGCCGGATCGGCGGTGAACTGCGCGAGCAATATGATAATAATGTTGCGTTTGGCGAATTGGAGCCTTCCTTACGTTTCGGTAACAGCAAAGCCGTTTACCTGAGCGCGCTCGGCAATCAGAATATTGAAGTACGCGTTACCAACATACCCCGGGTAAAAGTGATCATTTCAAAAATTTACGAAAGCAACCTGCTGGCCGCTCAACGTTATGGATACAGTCCCAAAGATGAAAGAGGGTCATCGGGCGAAGAGGATGGAGAAGAATATTATGGCGGCTATTATTATAATAACAGCGATGTTTCGTTCGGCGATGTGATCTACGAACAGGAAATAGATACGCGTTCATTACCCAAATACGGCAGCAGCCGGTTATTTACTTTCAATGTGGAAGACCGACTGCCCGATTTTAAAGGAATTTATCATATAAAGATCCGCTCGGCTACCGATTACTGGATCAGCGACAGCCGGTTTATTTCAAAATCAGATATCGGTTTAATTGCCCGCGAAGGAAAAGATAAACTGTTTGTATTTGCCAATTCCATCCACACCGCACAACCGGTGAACGGGATGAACGTGGTGGTGTATGGTAACAATAACCAGGTGCTGGGTACCGGCGCTACCAATGCCGATGGGGTGGCAGAAGTGGTTTTCTCGCGTAAAGATTTTGCCGGCTTCAAGCCGTCGATGATCATTGCGAAAACCGCCGATGACTTCAACTACCTGCCTTTCAGCAGTACCAAAGTAAATACATCGAGGTTTGAAGTAGGCGGGAAACGGGCCAACAGTACGGGCTTCGACGCGTTCATTTATGCCGAACGCGATATTTACCGTCCCGGGGAGAAAGTGAATTTCGCCGTTATCCTGCGCGACAGGCAATGGAAATCGCCGGGCGAACTGCCGGTGAAGATGAAGTTCCTGCTGCCCAACGGTAAAGAGTTGAAGAACTTCCGCAAAACATTGAATGCTCAGGGCGCTACAGACGGCGATGTAGATATTTCAGAAGCGGCTATTACCGGTAGTTATACGCTGGAAGTGTATACCTCGAACGATGTATTGCTGGCAAGCAAGAATTTCAGCATCGAGGAATTTGTGCCCGATCGTATTAAGGTGACAGCGCAACTCGATAAAACAGCGCTCGAACCCGGACAAACCGCCAACTTCTCGGTAAACGCGGTCAACTTCTTTGGGCCGCCTGCTGCCAATAGAAGTTACGAAACTGAAATACAAACAAGCGCTGCTTATTTCGGTGCGAAAAGATACAGCGGCTTTGATTTTGGCATCGTGAACCAGGGCATGTCGTTCGACAAAGTGGTGAAGGAAGGCAGTACCGATGAGAATGGTAATGCAAAACAGACCTTCGAGGTGCCGGCTTTGTTTGCGAATAAAGGGTTATTGAAAACGACATTTTATGCTACGGTGTTCGATGAAACCGGCCGCCCGGTAAGCCGTAGCGCTTCTGCCAATATCTATACCCAAAAAGTGTTCTTTGGTATCGGCAGCGATGGATACTGGTATTATCCGCTGAACCAGGCAGTGAAATTCCCGTTGATTGCGCTCGATAAAGACGAGCATGTGCTCAATGGCGCCAGGGCCGAGGTAAAAGTGATAAAACATGAATACCGTACCGTGCTTACCAAATCGGGTAGTTATTTCAGGTATGAATCGCAAAAGGACGATAAGGTAGTGGCTGACCAGCATATCACCATCAGCGGTGAAAGCGCTTTTTATCCATTTGTTCCCCGTTCACCCGGTGAATATGAGATACGCGTAAGTATCCCCGGTGCTACCAGTTATGTGAGCAAAAGATTTTACAGTTATGGTTTCTGGGGTGGCGATAATGCTTCATTTGAAGTGAATACAGAAGGTAATATAGATATCGCTGCAGATAAAACCACGTATGAAGCAGGCGAGAGCGCCAGGCTGTTGTTCAAAACGCCGTTCAGCGGCCGCATGCTGGTAACTATGGAAACCGATAAAGTGGTGTCGTACCAGTATGTAAATGTAGAGAACCGCACTGCCTCGGTTGATCTTAAAGTTACAGCCGAACATTTACCAAACGTGTATGTTACGGCCACGTTGATAAAACCACATGATGTAAGTGAGGTTCCGTTAACTGTAGCGCATGGTTACAAGAGCCTGAAAGTAGAAGAGAAGAACCGGAAGATCAATGTAGAAATAGTAGCGCAGAAATCGGTTCGTTCACGTACGCACCAGAAAGTAACCGTAAAGGCCGCGGCTAACAGTTATGTAACGCTGGCGGCGGTTGATAACGGGGTGTTGCAGATAACTGATTTCGATACGCCTGATCCTTACGATCACTTTTATGCTGCCAAAGCGCTTGAAGTAAATGGTTATGATCTGTATCCGCTGTTATTTCCCGAACTGAAGGCTACGCTGAGCAGTACGGGTGGTGATGGTGATCTGGAAATGAGCAAACGTACCAACCCCATGCCGGCCAAACGTTTCAAGGTCGTTTCTTACTGGAGCGGTACTACCAAAACAGGTTTGAGCGGCGATGCAGCGTTTGAGTTTGATATTCCGCAGTTCAGTGGTGAAGTGCGGTTGATGGCCGTTGCGTTCAAAGATGAATGTTTCGGTAGCAGCGAAACCACCATGACCGTTGCCGACCCGCTGGTGCTGAGCACGGCATTGCCAAGGTTTTTAAGTCCGGGCGATACGGTGAATGTGCCCATCACTATAACCAATACAACAAAGAACACGGCATCGGCCACGGCTTCGCTACATGTGAGCGGTCCGTTGAGTGTGCTGGGTGATAAAGAACAATCGCTCTCTATCAATAGTAACAGCGAAGGGCAGGCCATCTTCCAGGTGGTAGCGGCGCCTGCTGTTAATACGGGCAAAATAAAAGTGGAAGTAAAGGGACTGGGCGAGCAATTTACCGATGAAACGGAGATCAGCATTCGTCCGGCTTCGCCGTTGCAGGTGGTAACGGGCAGCGGTTCGTTTACCGGCGGCAATGTACAACGTGTAAATATTCCGTTGAATGATTTCCTTCCCAACAGCACCGATTATCAACTGGTGGTAAGCCGAAACCCCGCGCTGGAATTGGGTAAACAGTTGCGTTACCTGGTTTCTTACCCGCATGGTTGTACCGAGCAAACCATTTCAACTGCCTTCCCGCAATTGTATTATGGCGACCTGGTTGATCAAATGCAAACCAATAAATCGGGCAAGGCCAGCGCCAACTGGAATGTGCTGGAAGCCATTCGTAAAATAAAAATGCGGCAGTTGTACAATGGCGCCGTTACCCTGTGGGATGGAGAAGGCTCAGAGCATTGGTGGGCAACCGTGTATGCAGGGCATTTCTTACTGGAAGCGCAGAAGGCCGGATTCGAAGTTGACAAGAGTGTGCTGAACGGAATTCTCAACTACCTGAACAACCGGTTGAAGAATAAGGAAACGGTTCTTTATTATTATAATCAAAGCCAGAACAAAAAGATAGCGCCGAAAGAAGTTGCGTACAGTTTGTATGTGCTGGCATTGGCGGGCAAACCTAATATAAGCGCCATGAACTATTACAAATCGAATGCGGCACTGCTGAGCCTCGATTGTAAATACCTGTTGAGCGTGGCTTATGCTGTAGCCGGCGACAAAGCGAAGTTCCGCGAGTTGTTGCCCGGTTCATTCAGCGGTGAAGTATCGGTAGCGCAAACCGGCGGCAGTTTCTATTCAGATATCCGCGATGAAGCCATTTCGCTGAACGCGTTGCTCGATGCCGATCCTTCCAATGCGCAGGTACCTGTAATGGCCACACATGTGAGCAATAAATTAAAACAACGCCAGTGGTACAGCACACAGGAATGTTCGTTCAGTTTCCTGGCCATGGGTAAAATGGCGCGCGCCGCCAATAAGGCAACGGTTTCTGCCGACGTAAAAGTGGGTGGCAGAACGGTTGGAAGCGTATCGACCAGTTCGCTAAAACTCACCGCCAAACAACTGAATGGAACCAATATCGAGATCGCTTCGAAAGGCGAAGGCCTTTTGTATTATTACTGGCAAAGCGAAGGCATCAGCGCCAGCGGAGCTTATAAGGAAGAAGATAACTATATTAAAGTGCGCCGTCATTTCTTCGATCGTTATGGCCGTACTATAGATGGAAATTCATTTATGCAGAACGACCTGGTGATCGTGCAGATTACGGTAGACAAAAACTATAGTGGTTCGGTAGATAATGTGGTGATCACAGACATTTTACCGGCAGGGTTCGAGATCGAGAACCCGCGCACAAAAGAGATCCCGGGTATGGACTGGATAAAAGATGCAGCAACGCCGGTGGCGCTCGATGTACGTGATGATCGTATTAATTTGTTTGATGATCTGAGGTATAACAGGCAGGTTTATTATTATGCCGTGCGGGCGGTTTCGCCGGGTAACTACCGCATGGGCCCCGTAAGCGCCGAGGCCATGTATAATGGAGAATATCATTCTTATAATGGAGCCGGAGTGATCAGGGTGAGTAAGAAGTAGTATGTAAGTTTAAATTTGGAAGTGCTGTCTGCAGCTGCGGATGGCACTTCTTTTTTCACGATATTTGTTGATACCCATACCACAAAAATGCCAGCGCCTTTACTTCAAATAAATAACCTGCAGGTAGACTTTGTCACTGAGATCGGCACCACAACGGCGGTGAACAATATTTCACTCACTGTGAACCGTGGCGAAATTGTGGCCATAGTAGGCGAATCAGGTTCTGGTAAATCGGTTACCTCATTGTCGGTGCTGCAACTGTTGCCAAAACCACCGGCGCGTTATACCACCGGCGAAATTCTTTTTTCTGTAAATGGCGAAGAACCGGTAAACCTGTTAACGCAAACAGCTGAACAAATGCGCGCCATTCGCGGTAACCACATAGCGATGATCTTTCAGGAGCCAATGACCTCCCTGAACCCCGTATTTACCTGCGGGCACCAGGTGCAGGAGGCGTTGCGGCTGCATTTGAAGATTGCCAAAAAAGAAGCAAAGCAAAAAACGATCGAACTGTTCAAACAGGTGCAGTTGCCCAATCCCGAAATGTTATACCGCCGGTATCCACATCAATTGAGCGGCGGACAAAAGCAACGGGTGATGATCGCGATGGCGATGAGCTGCGAGCCTTCCTTACTGATCTGTGATGAGCCAACTACAGCGCTCGATGTTACAGTGCAAAAGACTATTCTGCAGTTGATAAAAGAGTTACAGCAAAAGCGGCAGATGGGCGTTATTTTTATTACACATGACCTTGGGGTGGTAGCTGAAGTGGCCGACAGGGCAGTGGTGATGTACCGCGGTGAAATTGTTGAATCGGGCCGGGTAGCGGATCTTTTCACCAACCCGCAACATCCCTATACAAAAGGATTGCTGGCCTGCCGCCCGGTTTTGCATCCCAGGGGTGAAAGACTGCCCATTGTCAGCGACTTCCTCGAAAATAACCGAACGTTTGACTTGCACCGTTATTCCCAGGCTGCTGTTCAACCGGTTGTTGAGAAACAACCTGATGTTGTTAAGCCGCCCTTTATTCAGGTATCGCGGCTGAACGTTTGGTTCCCTTCTAAGAAAAACCTGTTGGGCAAACCGCTTGAATATGTAAAGGCGATCGATAATATCCGTTTTGAAATATACAAAGGCGAAACGCTGGGGCTGGTGGGTGAGTCGGGCTGCGGTAAAACAACGCTGGGCAGAACACTGCTGGGGCTTATTCAGCCAACTTCCGGCTCGGTGTATTATGACGGTACCGATCTGTCGAAGATCGATGCCGGTACCATGAAGGAAATGCGTAAAGACATTCAGATCATTTTCCAGGATCCGTATTCTTCACTGAATCCCCGGTTAACGATCGGTTCGGCCATTGCAGAACCGCTAAAGGTGCATAGTATCATAAATGGCAGTATGCAGCGGAAGGACAAGGTTGTGGAGTTGCTTGAAAAAGTGAACCTGAAGGCGGAGCACTTCAATCGCTACCCGCATGAGTTTTCGGGCGGTCAGCGGCAACGGATCGTTATTGCGCGTGCATTGGCGTTAAATCCTTCCTTTATTGTTTGTGATGAATCGGTATCGGCCCTGGATGTAAGCGTACAGGCGCAGGTGCTGAACCTGCTGAACGATCTGAAAGCGGAAATGGGTTTTACCATCGTCTTTATTTCACACGACCTGTCGGTAGTACGATATATAAGCGACCGCATTATGGTGATGAATAAAGGAAAGATCGAAGAAATAGGAGATGCGGAGCAGGTGTATTTCAAGCCGCAAAAAGAATATACAAGGCAGTTGATCGCGTCAATTCCAAAGGGAAGATAAGTTTGTTGTCGTTTTATTCGGAACCTCTGATCAATTGCCTGCTGACTATATACACTGCCGCCATTGATCCGCTGGTATAAAAAAGCGCGAGTTGAACAACAAACTACAAACCATAAACCACAAACTGCTAAAAGCAACTATCTCTCAGCATTTTCATATATACTTCTCCTTTTTCTCTTGCAAACTGAATATTTCGTTTGGGTATTTCTTCGGCATTGCCATAGAACTGCACGGCTTTGCGAATCTGATCTTCACGTAAAAAATGTAACATGGGGTAAATTGACCGGTTGGTGTAATTGGCCGGATCATCGGGGGCGCTGCCTTCGAACTGGTATAACGGATGAAACGTGGCCAGTTGGTAAACGCCATCATAACCTTTTTGCTGTAACAGCTTTTCGGCAAATGCAATTAATTGCAGGTAGTCGTCGAACTCGTGGAAAGCATTGGGAAAGATCAGCAGGGTAGTAGCGATGTTTTTATCGCGGTAGAGCCGTTTGCATTCTTTCAATATTGCATCGCGCGCATCGGTGCGTTTGGCGCTGTGCTCAACCTGGTAATGAATGGCATTGTTCTTAAATTCCCGGTTGGCAAAGGGGCAGAAGTTTAGTCCTATTACAATTTTTTGTATCCAGTTTTTCGTTTGTTCTATGATCTGTTGGTCATTTCCCATGGGACGAAGGTAAGTTTATAAGTTGACAGCGTTGATAAAGGTGATAAAGGAAATAAAATAAAAGACAAAGGACCCGCTACGGGTCCTTCGAACTCTATCAACTTATTAACTTTATCAACTTTTCAACTAGTCCCGGTACCGCTGACTCTTCACCATCTCCGATAAGTAATTCCTGTATAAACTGAATGAGCGCGCATCGTAGAATACCGAAGCGCTACTGCGCCGGGCATACAACATTTCTTTAAGCATTTTTTGCAGCTGCTCTTTAACCGGTTTGTGTGGGTCGAGCTTTCGTTCTTCTTCCACCGAGGTGAAATCATTATTCTTTACATCGATGGCATCTGTTTTTTCGGGTTGCATACCGGCGGTGGCTACCTGCCAGGTAATATCGTCGCGCATGCGTTTGTATTTGAAGAAGTATACATAGCCTTTTTTCTGTTCGTATATTACCGGTAGTTTGTCGATGAAGATCAGCGTGTCGATCTTATCGTAATTGGTAAATGATTTTACAATGAGGCTTCTTGAAATGTCGAGCTGGTTCCTGTATTGTTTCGGAAATTTATCGGTCATCCCGATTGTTTCCAGATCTGTATACAGCTCGCTTCGGTATTCATCGAGCTTCGCATATTGGGTGAACAGGGAATCGGGCACCCGATGCCTGTTGCGCAGTAAAAGTATAAAGGTGTTGTAAAGCAGCCGCCTGTCCTGCGTGGTTTGCAGTTGCTCAAAAAAGCTTTGAACGCCGGTATTTTTATTATAGAACGGTAACAACAAAATGGCGTATCGGTCGAGCTCGGCATTGCCGGCATCGGAAACCTGGTCTTCGTCTTCCTCATAACCGGGAAAAATTGACATGGTGGGTGAGGCATCCCTGCGGGCTGCTTTTTCCAATTTTGCCTTGTTCTCTTTGGCGAGTTGTTTTTTCAATAACTGTTTGGCCTCGAGATATATTTTGGGAAAGCTGGTTTCATAGTCAGCCGTTTTCAAATAACCGCTATCTACCATCGTCACCAGCAGGTTCCTGACTTCGTTGCGGTAGTCGTCGATATCCATTAGTTGTAAAATATCGGGGAATACGACCCTGGTAAGAGATAAGGTATCGAACAGGGGCGACCAGCGGCCATAATAAGCGCTTCTTTTGCTTCGGCCTGCGTTGGTGTAGTCGACATACACCGATGGCATCCTCAATGGACGGGCGTACGAATAATCTTCGTCCATAATGGGCGGTTCCTGCAATACCAGTTCTTTGAAAGTGAGGAACGCAGCCTTTGTTCGCTGGTTGAGCAATGCGTTCAAAATAGCCGACTGCCAGTCGGCCGTATCTTTCACCTTCCAGTACAGGGTGGCGAGGTAAGGCGTAATGCTGCTGTCTTTCTGCCGGCCGAGGTTTTCAATAAAAAATCTTTTCAACACCAGGTAATCTTTCATTTTCCAGTTGAGCGAGTCGATCGCTTTTTTCAGCAGCGGTACATCCAGCGAGTCGAAGGCTACCTGGTATATTGATTTTCTTGCTCTTTTTACTGTTATGGAGTCATTGCTGAACAGGTCTTTTACAAACCGTTCCGATTTGCGCACAAAAAGCGATTCGCCTTTCAGCGTGTCGGCCGGTTTAAAACTATTGAAGAAGCCGGAAAGCAAAGCGCTATGTGTGCTCAGCGTATCGGTAAGCGTTGAAATGCTGAAGAAATGCCCGTTTCGATAGAACAGCCTCGCGATAATAAGCCGGCTGCTATTGGTATCGGTCAGTTGCACATCGCGGCAGTTCATGCCATTGGGCAGCGTGTATTGTTTGTTTTGTTTTATAATGAAAGTGCTGTCGCCAAACCAGGTACTTACGGAGGCGTTCTTCCAAAGTGTTGAACTATCGCTTTTGTAACTGTATTGCGGCACCCTGAAATGCGTAACCAGTATTTTTTCTCCAATGGTATCGTTGCCTATCAGCCGTGTACCGAATGAGGGCATACTGAGATCGTCTCCATCGTCATCGACCAGCCCGCGCGATAATTGCGCCCATTCTTCCATATCTGCGCCGTCGTTTTTCTCGTCGTCTTCTGCATATACGGGCGAGGTAACGGAAATGTGCAGGATGGTATCGGTGCGTGGTTTTGGCGCCGAATATACGAAGGGCGTAATGGCAAATGACTGCAGGAAACGCTGTGCGTTCGCGTTGTCGTTTTTATGATTGGCTATAACAACATAATACAAGGGGCCCTGGATCACATATTTTACGCTGCTGAAGCTGCCGTCCCTGTGTTTGAATTTGCTATCAAGGGCGGGGTAACCGTTAACGGTGACGAACCTGCGGCTAAGTTGTTTATCGATGAACTCCGAGTAGGCATAACTTTCGTCCATCAGGTTCAGTTCGAAGCTGTCTTCCTCGATGAAAGTGTAGTTATGCAGGTTAGCCTTCATAACGAGATAGCTGTTGCCGGTTGATTCGTCGCGAGCGGCATATTCGAGCCGGTCGGTACCAAAGCCGTTGTCTATTAACAGGGAAGGCGCATGAGGTACCTGTATGCTGAACCCGCCGGTGGGCGGTTGCCAGGTTTGCCAGTTGGCTGTGGTATATTCTTTCAGTTTTATAGAACCGAAAAACTCGTGGGCCTCATTGCCGGTGTTTATATAATCGCCATTGCCGCTCATTTTGAACAGGATGACCTCGAAGGGGGTAATGAAGATCTGGTAATGCTGGTGATCGCCACGGCGTGTGCGGTTAATGACATCGAGCCCTTTGTACCCGTTCTTTGATATGGGTGTTTTCTTCAGGATCTTTCCGGGAATGTTCTCGTATAACAGGCTGTCGATCTTTTTGAACACCTGGTCGCTGTTATGTCCCCACGAAAGACTGTTTGTTTTTATGCGGGTAACCATGTAGTAAGCGCCGTTCACCAGATCGGCATACTGTACAACGTCCATCCCGTTCCAGTCGGTAAAGCGATAGAATTTTTTGCCGGGGATGGAGACCGTATAAAAACCATCGTCGCCCGATTGGGTGGTGAAGGGGTTGTTGATCCTGATCCTGTCAACCGTTTCTTTTTGCAGGCTGTTGCGATCGTCCATGCGCACCGGGCGCATGGTATAGCCTTTCTGCCGCAGCAACTCGATGACGCCGCGTTTGCCGGGCAGGTGGGCGGCGCCCACGCCTACGAAGAGCGACATTTTTCTTATAATGGAATCTATATTGTTCGCCTGTATTTCATTTCGTTTGTATAGGAATTTCTCCTGGAAGGCATCTGAAAAAACGGTGAGGCTTTCCAGTGAGTCGAGCAGATCGAGATCGCCTTTGCGATAGGCGTCTTCTACTTTCTTAGGGTTGGTCATCATGCCTTCGTAATCGTAGCTTCTTCTTTTTTTATGCTGATCGCGCAGCATGGCTTTGTAGGCTTCCATTACCAGCCGTTCGCTTTCCTGGAAATTTTCTACCCCGCTTACCCGTTTTCCGAGCTTTTTTCCGATCTGAAAAATGTACATGTCGAGGAACGTATCTTCTTCAAAATCTTCCGCCTGCCGGCCGTAGGTGCGGTACAGCATGCCATTGATCATGGAGGGTTCTACCGCCAGTGCTGCTTTCACGGCTTCTTCATAACGGTCGATGGCAAAAGAGGTTATGCGCATATGATCGGAAGGCCATTCCCACCGGTTGGCGTTTGGATTCAACATGTTGTTGCCACTTCGGCGGCCACGGAAGAAAACGGATTGACTGTAATCGTCCTGCCAGCTTTCGGGATTGGTTTCAAGCGCCACCACATCGGCGCTTTTGATGGCGGTATAAAATGAGTCGCCCAGGTGAAAGGCCAGCTTATCGCTCACGTGCATGGTGCCGAAAAGATAGGAGGGCTTATTAAGGCCATTGCCGCTGATCTCCCATAACAGGCTGGGATATTTTTTGGGGGTTGACTTCGGCGTTACCCGAACGATGGGGTGTGGGGGAGCCTGTTTGGGCCTGGGAGCGGGCCGTTGGGCCAGGGATGGCATAACGATCGCAAACAGCAGGACAGGCATCAGGGCAATACGTTTTCTCATACTTGTTCAATAATTAATGACCGGTAAGTGTAAATCAGATTCCAGGCTATTTTAAAGGCGCGATGAGAGATATTGGCGGTGGTTCACTTTCCCTTCTATAAATTTCGTAATAATAGTCGATATTTATAGTTTGTTGTTTGTGGTTTGTTGTTGGGTTCGCGATGGGAAGTTCATAGTTCATAGTTCCTGGTTCGGGGCTCGCTACCAATTACTTCCAACTCCCCAATTCCCAATTCCTGTTCCGCGTACCAACGATTCCCACCTGTCGAAGTTTCCAGCTACCTCCAACTCCCCAATTCCAAATTCCCAATTCCTTATTCCCAACCACCAATTCCGGATCCCCCAATAAGCACTTCCCTGTAGCCGGCGACAATTCTGTCATATTACCGATTTTTAAATTTGGGTTCGGCCCCTTTTTTTATTACCTTTGCCCGCTCGAATTTTAGCTTACATGATATCAAACCTGGTGCCGTAAGACCTCGTTTGTATCGGAATAGACCCCGATGTACCCTGATCTTACTCCCTCCATGTTCGAATCATGTGGCTTTTATAAACAGTTAAAAATACACATGAAACTTTCACAGTTCCGGTTCGATTTACCACTTAACCTTATTGCCCAACACCCTACAAAAAGACGTGAAGACGCTCGTTTAATGGTAGTGCATCGCAGCACCGGCCAGATCGAGAATAAACATTTCCGCGACATCATGGATTACTTCGATGACAAGGACGTGTTCGTTGTAAATAACACCAAAGTATTCCCCGCAAGAATGTACGGACGCAAAGAAAAGACCGGGGCCAAAATTGAAGTTTTCCTGTTACGTGAATTAAATAAACCAAACCGGCTGTGGGATGTGATCGTAGACCCGGCCCGAAAAATTCGTGTAGGTAATAAACTCTATTTTGGTGAGAACGATGAGCTGATCGCCGAAGTCATCGACAATACCACCAGCCGTGGTCGTACCATTCGTTTCCTGTGGGATGGCACCGACGAAGAGTTCCGCAATATGCTGGAATTTTTGGGTGAAACACCGCTGCCCAAATACATCAAACGCAAACCCGAAGCAGAAGATAAAGAACGTTACCAAACGGTTTATGCAAAACATGAAGGAGCAGTAGCCGCGCCTACCGCCGGTTTACACTTCAGCATAGAACTGATCAAACGCCTTGAAATTAAAGGCGTTCGTTTTGCCGAAGTAACCCTGCATACCGGTCTCGGCACCTTCCGCCCGATTGAAGTGGAAGACCTCAGCAAACATAAAATGGATGCCGAGTACTATAAGATCGACGACCTGTCGTGCAAGATCGTGAACAAGGCCATCGAAGGCAAACACCGCATTTGCTCTATCGGTACCACTACCATGCGGGCTATTGAAAGCTCTTATACGGCTGAAAAGCTGTTGAAGCCTTCCGAAGGCTGGACCAACATCTTTATTCATCCGCCATACCAGTTCAATATAGCCGATTCACTGGTAACCAACCTGCACCTGCCCAAGACCAGCCTGCTGATCATGGTTTGCGCATTTGCCGGTTACGACCTGGCGATGGAAGCTTACAAAAAAGCCATCAAGGATAAATACCGTTTCTTCAGCTATGGCGACGCCATGTTAGTTATTTAGTTATAAGTTCTACGTTTTAAGTTGGGCCGCCCAACTTTATAGATAATAAAAAGCCGGTAACTTCACTATGAGGCTACCGGCTTTTTCGTAAAAATTAAAACCGCGGCAAGCACTTACGACTTATAACTTACTACTTATAACTATCTTTTGAACTTAAAAGTATACGTTCTCCCCCCCGAATACACAAAAGCCTTGAACCGGTTGGTGCCGGTGAACTGCATATCGTCGAAATACTCCGTGATCATATCCTGGGTTTGAAAGTTCAGCACACTTACAAATAACGTTTGCTGCCGCTCATCGCCCTGCCAGGAATTCCTGATGTCCCAACTGCCGGTATACACATCGCCCTGGTCGTTCACATACGTGGCATCGCCCGATGATTCAAAAGTAAATTTGCCGCTGGTGAAAGGCGAATTGTAACGGCTGCCCAGCCCGAAATTATTTACATCATATAATTCCCAGGTACCGCCGGTCAGGCGCCGGTCGTACGATTTCAGAAAGTCTTTGCTGCATGAAGTGATGAGGAGAAGAGCGGGGATACAAGCAAGGTAAATTTTTTTCATATAATAGTGCGTTTGGTGGTATTACAAAAATGGCTGTATTACCGGGCTTTAAAAGGTGGACGCGCCTGCATTTAACTTAAAATTCAGCTAAAAAGCGCAAGGTGTGCCACACTTCGAACGTGTGTCACACCTGTGGCGGTTCCCGATAATTTGTTGCGGGGTAAAAAGAAGGACGGTAACTTTTACCGCAAACAAGTAAATTTGGTTATAAGTAGCCGTGTATGAAAAAACTACTCACTCTTTCTGTAACATTAACATGTTTCGCTTTGATCACCTGCGCACAAAACGTTATTCCGTTATACCCCGATTCAATTCCCAATTCGAAACCGGTGCCCGATGAAGAGAAATCGGAAACAAACGACAAGGGGTATATAACCATCAGCAAAGTGAGCCGGCCAGCTCTTACTGTTTATCTGCCGCCGAAAGAAAAAGCGAACGGTACCGCAGTCATAGTAATACCCGGTGGTGGTTACCGGGTACAGGCATCTACGCACGAGGGAAGCGATGTGGCCAAACGTTTTAATGAAATGGGCGTTACCGCATTTGTTTTAAAATACCGGCTGCCTGGCGACGTTACCATGATCAATAAAGAAATTGGCCCCGTTCAGGATGCGCAACGCGCTATTCAGCTGGTGCGGGAGAAAGCAAAAGAATGGGACATCGATAAAGACCGCGTTGGCATTATTGGTTTTTCGGCCGGCGGACATTTGGCCTCCACCGCAGGCACTCATTTCAACCATGCCTATATCAAAGTGGGAAGAAAGGTGAACCTGCGGCCCGATTTTATGATCCTTGTTTACCCCGTTATCAGTTTTGCAGACAGTATTACGCATATGGGCTCGCGCGATAACCTGTTGGGAAAAGATCCTTCTGCCGAAAGAAAAGCGGCTTTCTCTAATGAATTACAGGTTAGCAAAAAAACACCGCCTACCTACCTGGTGCATGCCGAGGATGATAAAACGGTAAAGGTGCAGAACATGCTGTTGTTTGCTTCCGCCCTGCAGAAGTATAAAGTGCCGTTCGATTTTTACCTCTACGAAAATGGCGGCCATGGTTTTGGAATGAACAATCCTACCAGTGAGGTGAAGTGGATGGACCTGGTGCAGGAGTGGATGGTTAAGAATAATTGGATTAAATAAATACTTGTGATGCTTTTGTAAAAGTTGCAAATTGGTTACACTGTGATAATTCGATAATGTGATAATTCGATAATGGAATACAATGGAAAAGCCGGTAATGTCCTGCAACGATACCGGCTTTGTTATTAATGTTCCTGATCATGAAACTGTATTTAATTAGCTAATCAGCACATTAGCTAATTGACCTTATTCCAAACCAAACAACCCTTTATTCAGCAACTGCAGGGTTTGGGTTTTGTAAGAAGAAGGAACAAGCATCGATACGTTGTGTTTGCTGCCGCCATAGCTTACCATACGCACCGGTATGGGAATCAGGGCTTCGAACAGTTTGCTCAGGATATCTTTTGTTTGTGCAATTTCATTTCCCACTACAGAAATAATGGTGTTGTTGTCTTCCACTGTGATGGTACCGAACGGTTCCAGCTCTTTCACAATAGAAGTGAGGTTGCCGCCATGGTCGATGGTTACCGATACTGCCACTTCAGAAGTGGTGATCATATCGATTGACGTGCGGTACTTTTCGAACACTTCGAATATCTTTCTTAAGAAGCCATAAGCCAGCAGCATACGGCTGCTCTTGATATTTATTACAATGATGCCATCTTTTGCGGCAACGGCTTTAACACCAACAGAACCTGCTTCCTGCGTAATGGTAGTGCCCAGTGCTTCGGGCTGCATGGTGTTCAGCAGTTTCACCGGTACTTTTTGTTGTTGTGCGGGCCAGATGCAGGTAGGGTGTAAGATCTTGGCGCCGAAGTAGGCCAGCTCGGCTGCTTCTTCAAAGCTCAGTTGTTCAATAGGCAGCGTTTTTTTAACGATACGGGGGTCGTTATTGTGCATGCCGTCGATATCGGTCCAGATCTCGCAAACAGAAGCATTTACGGCTGCTGCCACCAGTGATGCGGTATAGTCGCTGCCGCCACGTTTCAGGTTATCAACCTCGCCGCGTGAGTTACGGCAGATATAACCCTGCGTAATGAATAATTTTTTATCGCTGTTCTGTTGCAGAATACGGCCCAGCTTTACCTTGATGGTGCTCAGCTGAGGTTCGTCCTGTGCGTCGATGGTCATGAATTCCAGCGCCGGCAGCAGCATATGATCGATGCCTTTTTCTTCGAGGTATACGCTGAATAATTTGGTGCTCAGCAATTCACCCTGTGCAAGAATGTCTTTGCTAAGGGCTTCGCTGAATGAGATCTTCAAAATGATGTTCAGGAATTCGAAATGCTCAGATACGATGCTTTTCGCTTTGGCGTAGGCCTTATCGGTCTTCACCAGTTCCTTTATAAATGACTGGTAATGGGCTTCCAGTTTATCTATCGCTTCTTTGGCCTGGTCGCGTTGACCGGCTGCCATGGCGTCGCCAATGGCTACGAGTGAGTTGGTTGTGCCGCTCAATGCGCTCAACACAACAATGCGGGGCTCACGCTCGTCTTTGGTTATCAGTTGCGCTACCTGGTGCATCCTGTCGGGTTTGCCAACCGAGGTACCGCCAAACTTCATGATTTTCATCAGAAAATATTAATTTTTTGTTTTTGCCTGATGGCACTCACCAGGCCAAAATTTTCATTGTTTTTTATGATTAATAAAAATTTTGGCCTGGCTCGTTTCATCTGGGAATATTTATTTATTAAGGGCTGCAAAGATAAGGTACAGTTTCTTGTTTGTGGTTTGTAGTTTCTGGTTTGTTGTTAAGCGACTGCCTCTTTATCAGATGCCGGTTGCCGTTTCCGGGGAATACCGGTTTCCTGCTGCGGGCCTGCAATGCAGGACGCGGCAGGATGGTTGTGGAGGCACTGGTTTCCGGTTTCCTGTTTCCGGGGCTTTAAGTTTTCAGGCTGTTTACTATTGATCAGCCACTACGAATTTGACGCCCGGTATCTGGTAACTGGCAACGCCTGCACCCTGTAACGGCAACTTTTCTTAAAGTGTAACTCCAAACTTTGCCCCCACTGCTTCAAGATCTGTAACCACCGCATCGAGCAGCGGGATGCCATCTTGCATCCGCAGGGCTTCCATTTCACGTTCGGGATCACCGGGAATAAGTACTTTCTCCTCACCCTCAACAGGTTTGGCGCTTCTGAACCGGCGGATCCAGTTATCCATATGTTGTTTGAAATCGCTGGCCGGGCGAAACGCATCTACACGCATGGCGCCAAAGAAATGGCCGATGCCTTTGCCCGGCATGCCGGTAGGCATAGGTACATAGGCCGGAAAAGGCGGAACCCAGGGGCCATAATTGGCGCCGCTCAGCACTGCGGAAAAAATATCGACAACGGCGCCCAACGCGTAACCTTTATGGCTGCCATGTTCGCGGTCGCCTCCCAGCGGCAGCAGGGCGCCGCCGGTCTTTAACTCATGAGCGTTGGTAGAAGGGTTTCCTTCTTTATCCTGGATCCAGCCCAGGGGAGCTTCCAGGTTCTTTCTTTGCAGAATTTCCAGCTTGCCATTAGCGGCAGTGGTGGTGGCCAGGTCGGCAACAAATGCCGGTTCTTCCCCGGCCGGTATGCTTACGCAAATGGGGTTGGTGCCCAGCAGGCGTTCGGTTGAAAATGTGGGGGCTACGAGCGGACTGGCATTCGTCATGGCCATGCCGATCATTTCATATTCGAGGGCCATCATGGCGTGGTAGCCGGCAATGCCGAAATGGTTACTGTTCTGTACGCTAACCCAGCCGGTGCCTGCTTGTTTCGCTTTTTCTATAGCTACCTGCATGGCAAAGGGGGCCACTACGAGGCCCAGACCGCTATCGCCATCAACAACGGCGGTGGACGGGGTTTCGTGAATGATCCTGATAATGGGTTTGGCGTTCACCCGGTTGGCTTCCCACAGGCGAACATAACCGCTGAGACGGGCAACTCCATGAGAATCAATACCACGCAGATCGGCGCTCAAAAGCACTTCCGCTGCCAGCTCAGCCTGTTCGGCCGGACAGCCCATTTGTTTGAAAACCTGGGTGGTGAAATTGAAGAGATGCTGGTACGAGTATATTTTTTCTGGCATGGTGCAAAGAAACAAAAGTTCGTGGTTTTCAGTGCACAGTTCATTTTAAGGTGCCCGGGTGCCAGTTGAAACGTGGTGTTGTTAGCTTGTAGCGTGCCAATTGTTGTTGACAAAGGAGTTTTAATTGTTTGTGGCTTACCGTTTTCTGCTGGAAAGAGGGTAAAATCTGGTAGTGCATAACGAAACCCGTTAGGGCTCAGCTGCGCAGGCAGAAAATCGGCGAAATCTGTTAGCGCGGCATGAAAATCTGTTAGCGCGGTGTTCGCGCTAACAGATAATGAGTGAAATCTGTCAGCGCGGAGTCTGCGCTAACAGAAAATGAGCGAAATCTGTCAGCGCGGCATGAAAATCTGTTAGCGCGGTGTTCGCGCTAACAGATAATGAATGAAATCTGTCAGCGCGGAGTCTGCGCTAACAGAAAATGAGCGAAATCTGTCAGCGCGGTGTTCGCGCTATCAGAAAATCTATCAAGGCAAACGGAAAAGGGATGTTTATAATCGGGAGCGCACCTTTTTAACCGTTACATGCATAAAAAAAGCTGGAAACGTACCATTTCCAGCTATAAAATTTTCGTATTCCAGCGAAGGTCCGGCAGGTTGTCGTGAGCTCCGTTTTAGGCGAACCAACCACAAACAACCAACCACATACACCAAACCATAAACCACCAACCAACTACGCCTTGAGCCGCATATTCACCGGGTCCCAGTGAATGATCCTTTTCTGAAAATAACTGTCATTGGCTGCGAGGCAGGGCGCTGCGGCGCGAAATGCAAATTCGGGCCCTTCATTGGCCATGGTGCCATTGCGAATAGCGTCGAAGAAGTTCGTGAAATGATCGAGGTGATCGCTATAGCCATCGTGCATTTTGTATTTCACCGGCGCTTTTTCAGGGCGCTTATGATCGTCCTTCGTCCAGCGTTCGTTGTATTGTTTTTTCAGCTCTTCCTGCATGGCGGCAGGGTAGGTGTTGAGCGCATCGTAACCGCCAATGCCCGGCGCTTTGGGCAGCATACTATGGGTAACGGTAAAACCATTGCCTTCCAGTTCTATCATCCCTTCTGTTCCATACAAACGGATGGCGCTTTTATTGCCGCCGCCGCTGATGAAGTTCACGCGTAACATTACCTGAAAGGCCGGGTGCGCCTTTGTTGTCGGGTAATCCATTATGGCCGTCATTACATCGGGAACATCGCGGCCGTCTTTCCAGTAGGAAAGTTGTCCGCTCGATACAATACGCGTAGGGCCATACGAGTCGGTGATCAGATGAATGCCCGATAATAAATGCACGAACAGATCGCCGGCCATACCGGTACCGAATTGTTTGTAATTGCGCCACCAGAAAAATTTCTTGGGGTCGAAGGCTGTCAACGGCTGGCCGCTTATGTACCGGCGCCAGTCAACGGTTTTCGGCGAGGCATCGGTGGGCATCGTGTATTCCCAGGCGCCAATGGCGCTTTGCCGGTCGTAGGTTGCTTCCACGCAATTGAGCTGACCGATTTCGCCGGCCTTATATAATTCCTTTGCTTTTATATATGCAACGCTGCTTACCCGCTGGCTGCCTACCTGCATCACTTTTTTGCTCAGCCGCTGGGCGCCTATCAATGGTAAACCCTCCCATAATTTGTGCACCATGGGTTTTTCGCAATACACGTGTTTGTTTTTGCGAAAGGCATCGGTGGCGATCCGGGCATGCCAGTTATCGCTGGTAGCAATGATCACTGCATCGATGTCTTTTTTGTTCAGCAGTTCGCGATAGTCCTGGGTAGTATATAATGTGGTGCCATATAATTCTTTCATTCTTTCGAGGCGGCCGGTGTACAGATCGCAGGCGCCGGCCAGTTCAACACCGGGCACTTTCAATGCGGTTTGCAGGTCGTGGTGGCCCATAATGCCGGTACCGATAATTCCAATGCGAATGGCGTCGTTGGGGCTGATGGGCCGTTCATAACGAATGATGCGTTCTTCGAGTTGCTCCTCATTTTCTTTGGCTATAGAGGCGAACGGGCCTGCCGCCAGCATGGCTGTAGTGGCGGTTAACTGTTGTAGGAATTTACGGCGGGTTGATGCGTAGTCTTTTTTCATATTATAAGAATTAAGGTGTAACCCTTTATCTCCAACTGGCGATATCGGGGCATGATAAAAGGCAACGAGGCAACAAGGCATAAAGGCAACGAGGCATAAAGCCCCGGTAACAGGGGTGTTCAAAAGGGTATGGCTAAAGCCTGAGCCTTCGGTGAGCATGGGCATTGTGCAAAAACCAAACCACAAACAAATTTTCCCGCTTATACTAAATAAATTAATAACTGCACGTTTCTTGCTGAGTACCCGCCTGTAAGCTTTGTAGCCAAAAACAGCATTCTCAAGTTACAGATAATTAAAGATTTTTTTTCAGCGGGTAAAGTATATTTGACAACTTATGAAGGTTAGGGCCGTACTTCTATGTTTACTGTTTTTTTTACAATATGTAACAGATGCGCAGCCGCGCCGGGAAGATATTTATAGCGATTTTGTTTTATATAATAAGCGGCTGTTACTGTTGAAAGACCTGCACGAAAATGTTGTTGGCAAAGCCTTTTTAGCCCCTCTCGATAGCAATACGGAATACCGGTACGAAGCCGCCTGCCGCGCCATTGTTCAGTTCATGCTCGATAATGATACCACGCAACTGGGGCTTACCCAAATGTTCGTTCAGTACGAAACCTTACAATACGATACCAAACGCGCCATGCTTGAAACGGTGTATGGGATGTACCCCGAGCAATACATTCAAAGCATGCAACTACTGCTGGCCAGGGAAACCAATCCCATGCTGTTTGCCATAGCTGCTGCGTACAGTTTGCGGTACGATTCATCTGCCACCAATGCCGCTACGGTCAGAAAAAGGATCAAAGAACAATTCCCGAATTACAGCAACATTACGGTACTGCAGGAACTGGAAAAATACTTAACCGGATATACCCGCTACAAAGCGCCCACTGCCAGTGATCTTATTGAATTGTTCCGCCATCAGCAGGTGATAAAGAAAAAAGTTATTTATTCCTTGCAGCGTCATAACCGCGATTACCCCGGCATGGCGATAGTGCAAAATGCCGACGGTACATTCATGCGTTATTCCGATGGCCGCCTGATGGTATTTGAACAACTGGCCCGCTCTGCATCGGGACTGCCTTATTTTATTCCCGATGGCAACACCCCGCAGGGAATATACAGCATACAGGGTACGGCAACCACCTATAATAAACTGATAGGGCCCACACCCAACCTGCAACTGGTAATGCCGTATGAAAGAAAATGGACAACCTATTTTCATTTAAGCGATACAGCGGTGTGGCAACCGGGTTATGATGCATTGTGGTCGTACCTGCAATTGCTGCCGCCTTCACTTCGCAATAGAAGTTCATTTACTGAAGCCTTTTATGCCGGCAAACTCGGCCGCAATTCCATCATTGCGCATGGCACTACCATTGACCCCGAATATTTCAAAAACAAACCCTGGTACCCGCTTACGCCTACCATGGGTTGTTTGTGTGCGAAAGAATTATGGAATGTGTCGAACGGAAAGCTGCTGGTAAGCGATCAGTACAACCTCATGAGCGCATTTATTTCCACAGCCGGCAGCCGGGGCTATTTGTATGTGATAGATATAGATGATCAAAGGAAGGCGGTAAGCAGGTGGGAAGTGGAGAAACTGGTGAAGGAGTTTGAAGCAGGAAGAGTGAAAGCCAGTTATTGAGTTGTTCAGTTATTGAGTTGTTCAGTTATTAAGTTGTTCAGTTATTGAGTTGTTCAGTTCAATGTGGCTGATTTTGTTTTCCCTTCTACATTGAGAATTCAACATTCGGTATTCGATATTTTTTCATTTCTCTGTTCTTCATTTTTAATTTTTTATTTCCAATAAAAAAGCCCCCGTTATTCACAGCGGCTTCTTTATTATTTCACGATCTCAAGATTAGAATGGAAGATCATCAACCGGCTCATTGAATCCGCTGCCGCCCGATGATGCCGGCGCACTTGTTTTTTGCGCAGGTGCTGCATATTGATTGCTGCCGCCGCTGTAATCGCCACCGCCGCCGCTGCCTTCAGGACGACCGCCTAATAATTGTATTGAAAGCACCCGCAGGGTGAGTGAAGCGCCATATGTTCCGTCTTGTTTGGTAAACGTTCTTACTTCAGGATTTCCTTCCACATAAACCTGGGTTCCTTTGCGCAGGTAAGGCGCAATACCCGTACGGTCGCTCCAGTAAGCACAATCAACCCAAATGGTTTTGTCCTTCTGGTTACCCTGGGCGTCACGAAACCTTTCTGTATGCGCTACTGTAAAATTCATTACAGTTTTTCCATTCACATTATTGGTAACACAATCTTTACCCAGGTTGCCGATTACTTGTAACTTAATCATACTTAATAAATTTAGCTTCGTACTTAATATTGTTTGGTGAGGCAATTTAAGAATAATATGCTAATTAGCTAATGTGCTAATTAGCTAATAAAAAATATCATATTTAAGTAGTCCTTACGCATTGTAGCGAGCTTAAATGTTAGTGGTTTCCCATTAGCATATTAGCACATTAGCTAACTAGCTAATTTTTCCCCGATCCCGGTTCAATCAGTCGCCCAAAGAAGATCGCATTCATGAACAGTTTTGTTCCGCCCAGCCAGAAAGCCCTGAAGTTGGGATTGTCTGCAATAGAAATAACCCGGCCGTTGCCCACTGTGTTAACCAGTACCGCCGCCGAGTTCTTAATGGCCTCATAATTTTCTTTTGTCACAAAGCCGCTTTGCAAAGGTTTATCGCCATACACGAGCGGGTTGGAATACGGGTTTTTATTTCTTTCAGGATACACTGCATTCGCTTTGAAAAGATCAACGAACGGATAGTTGTAGCCGTAAGCCAGCGGATGGCTCAGGTCGGTAATAGCCCTGAAAATGGCGCCGTTCATTTTTTGCGCGCCAAGCCGGTATTCGCGTTCAATATAAGCGATCTGTTTGGTGGTGTCTTCTTTTACCTTTTTGAACCCAACATTGGTAATGCCGTTCTGCGCTGCCCATTGCACCGCTTCTTCGGTAACAATAAAAGTGCCGCCGCCCTGGATCCAGTTGCGCAGCTTTTCTTTATCGAGACCATTGTAATTGCCACCCACCATAATAAGGGTATTGTATTTACTCAGGTCGATGCGGTTGAACGCCGGCACTTCGAGGTGGGTTGATGGAATGTTGAACCGCTGATCGAGCAGGAACCAGATCTCACCGGCATCAGTTGCATTTACACCGGTGCCGGTAAGCATGGCAATAGATGGTTTCGGCACCAGGCGCATTCTGTGACTGCCCAAATCACTGCCGCTGATGGCATTACCGGTATTGATGGCAAACACCGTAATTCCATTTTTTTCTGCAATATTTTTTACCTGCTGATATAATTGATCGGTATCGGCGGTTTGTGTTTTTACCGGGATAAAAATAGTGCCATAATTGAACTTGTGCACGCCGTTGTGTACAGCGATCTCAAATGGCGCGGATGCCGTACGGGTAAGTATGCCTGCTTCCTGTAAAGCATACAATGCCCGGGGTGCATAAAACTCATCCCACTCAAACAGGTAGGCATAACTGCTTTTACCACCGGCTACGGTTCCGGCTGGCTGAACGGCTTTATCGATCTTTGCGCCCATCAGTGCGGGCGCAAAACGAATGGCGTTCAATTCTGCATAAGGAAGGCCAAAGGCCAGGGGCAGCGTCCAGGCGGTAATGTCGTAGAAAAGGCTATCCTTAAAACTGAGGGTTTTATCAAAAATGGCCCTGATCACTTTATGCTGGGTTTGACCGGCCGGCACTACATATGCATTGCCTTTTTCGAAAGTAAAACCATCGGCCTGCATGGAAGTGCTCAGTTCATATACATCTATCTGCTGGCGCCGTAACATCTCAATAAACAAGGCTGTCTTGCTTTTATCGTTTGCACTTCCGAACACATATCCTTTTACCGGTGCGGCGGCAGCTTCTGTGAATACATTTTTGTAAAAATCCCGTTGGTAGGTAAGGAATTCTTTTCGCAATGCTTTGGCGCCTTCGAGAGTTGAAAGGGTAGCGGTGAATTGATTTTTAATGGTGAACGGAAAACGCAGGATGCCATGTTCCGTTTTTTGCGCATGACCGCGCGATGAAGCCTGTTCAAACAAAATACCTATGGCGCCATTGATATCGGGGTAGGTAGAACCTTTTCCATAATAAAAGTCATCGTAGTTCTCTTTGGTAAAATAAAGGGAACCTATGCGGTCGAGAAAGGCGGCATGATAAGCGCCCAGTTTGCCGGTAAGCTCCTGGTTGCCGGCAGGGGTAAGCGGGTTCACCCGCGAAGGCACGCCGGGCTGAAAAAAGAAGGTGGCATTAACGCCCTGTTCGTGGTGATCGGTTAAAATATTGGGTTTCCATTTATGGAACCATTGCAGTCTGTTACGGCTTTCAACATGTACCAGCGGCAGCCAGTCGCGGTTAAGATCGAACCAGTAATGGTTGAACCGGCCGCCGGGCCATACTTCGTGAAATTCGCGGCTGTCGGGATCGGTAACCAGTGTTTTGCTTTTGTGCTGGTTTACCCAGGTGCTGAAGCGTTGCAAGCCATCGGGATTGAAGGAAGGATCGAAAAGGATCACCGTATTTTCGAGCAGTTCGTCAATTTGTTTACCCTGTGCCGCGGCGAGGTAATAAGCGCTTACAAGGGCGGCATTGGAGCCGCTCGATTCATTGCCATGAATGGAATGACCGATGTACACCACGATGGGCATGTTGTTTATATCTACGGAAGCGGATCGCTGCGGGTTGCATAACTGAACATGCTGTTCCCTGATGGCTTCCAGCCGCTGGTGATTTTGCGGTGAGGTAATGATCAGCAGCACCTGCGGACGGCTTTCATAGGTAAAGCCCATCACTTCCAGTTTTACGCGGTTGGGGGCTGCAGCCGCAATAACCTGCATATAATTCACCAGCCGGTCGTGCGTTACATGCCATTCGCCAGGTTCGTGATAGATGATCTCCCCGGGTTTTGGAATGGAAGGGTTATAAGTGACGCTATCGGGCAGGTAATAATCAAGGTTTTGAGATGAAGCAATATGAAAAATGAAGAGGAAGCAGGACAGAATTGCCCATGCCCGTTTACAGGAATCGGGTTTTCTCATAATGACGCTTAAGGTTTGGTTGTTTAGAGTGACGGGGAAAGATAAGACAAATGGAAGAAAAATAATTTGGAGATTTCTGATGGGAAACCGCAGGTAATAATGTAAGAGTGCAGCCAAAGCAACGGTCATTCTGTACCCACATTGCAAAAGACATACGGCGGCGATCAGTTTCAACTTGTGAGTATTAACGCCTGGGACAAAAAGGAGCAGATCGGTTTTACCGAACTCATAACTGGTATATTTCCGTAAGGACTTCGTTACCGCAACGGGCGTTCAACCGCAGCGTCTTTCAACAATTTAACGGCTTTTGTGTTATTGTGCCTGGTAGCACCGGTAAGGAGACCGGCCGGTGTGAGCATAAACACCCCCTTTGGACCATTAATTGTATATTTGCACCCTTATTTTATTAGTATATGAGCCGGAAAGGAAAAGTTTTGGTGGCAATGAGCGGCGGTATCGACAGTACCGTTACGGCCCTGATGCTCAACGATCAGGGATATGAAGTGGTGGGTATTACCATGAAAACATGGGACTATGCAGCCAGCGGCGGCAGCAAGAAGGAAACCGGCTGTTGTAATATCGATTCTTTCAACGATGCCCGTATGGCGGCAGTTCAGCACGGGTTCCCGCACTATATTCTGGATATTCGCGACGAATTCGGCGATTTTGTGATCGAGAATTTTGTAGATGAATACCTGGCAGGCCGCACGCCCAATCCCTGCGTTATGTGTAATACACATATCAAATGGCGGGCGCTGCTGAAACGGGCCGATGCCCTGGGGTGCGAATTTATCGCTACCGGCCATTATGCCAATGTACACCAGCATGAGAACGGCCGGTTTTACCTAAGCAAAGGCGTTGATGAAACCAAGGACCAGAGCTATGTGCTTTGGGGCCTGCAGCAGGACCTGTTGAGCCGCACCCTGTTGCCGTTGGGAACCTATCATAAAACGGCCATCCGCCAGATGGCGCTTGACTACGGGTACCCCGAGCTGGCAAAAAAGAGCGAAAGCTATGAGATCTGTTTTGTGCCCGATAACGATTACCGCGGGTTTCTGAAAAGAAGGGTAGAAGGGCTGGAAGAAAAAGTAACCGGCGGCTTCTTTGTAGATAAAACGGGTAAAGTGTTGGGGAAACATAAAGGATATCCTTTCTACACCATCGGCCAGCGTAAAGGGTTGGATATCACCTTTGGCAAACCGGTGTATGTTACCAATATCATTCCCGAAACCAATACGGTAATGCTGGGCGAAGAAGATGATCTCAACCGCCAGGAAATGGTGGTAAGCAAGATCAACTGGATCAAATACGACGGTATAACCGACGGAACCGAAGCCATTACAAAGATCCGTTATAAAGATAAAGGCGCATTGGCCAGCTTACATAACCATCCCAACGGGGTGCATGTACAATTTTCGCATTATGCCAAAGGCATTGCACCCGGACAAAGCGCCGTGTTCTACGAAGGGGATGATGTAATTGGTGGCGGAGTGATACAGCGCGGATAATAAGCCTGATTTTCAGGCAATAAATAATTGTTTATCAACGTTACCAACCGTTCCGGTGTTCCGGAACGGTTTTTTTTATAAAGCAACAAAAACACCCCCGGGGTTGTCTGTAACAAAGTCGCTGTTTTACAAATTGTTGTATGAAGAAATGTTTTATCTCCGTGATCGCCGCCGGTATCCTGTTTGTTAGTCTTATTCAGTTGGCCGGCTGCGATAAAAAAGACGATGGTTTTACCTCCGATGCGGTTACTGATTACATGCAGCTGCAACCAGGTAAATATATCCTGTACCGCCTCGACTCTATGCGGTTCACCAATTTTGGGCAGAAAGACACCATTATATCGTACCAGGCGAAAGACATTGTTGAAGAAGCCTATACCGATGGCATGAACCGCTCCGGCTGGCGCATAGTGCGGTATTTGCGCGATTTTAACAGCACTAATGATAACGACTGGCGCCCCATGATGACCTATAGTGTTATTCCTTCAGGCAATTCCATTGAACTGAGCGAAAACAATTTCCGCTATATAAAGCTAACCACCCCTGTAAGGGATGGCCGCAGCTGGCGGGGCAATGGCTACCTGCCCAACAATCCTTACCAGGACCTGTACGAATTCAGCAACGATGAAGATATTCAGGAGTGGGACTACACCTACCAGGATGTTCACACGCCGCTTACCTTTAACAATAAGACATACGATACCACCATCTCTGTGCTGCAGATAGCCGATTCGGCCAATTTGCCCATCCAGGCCAATGTGCCTGCTTCCAAAACCTATTGGATTGAAAAATATGCCAAAGGCGTAGGCCTTGTATATAAAGAAGTTGAGATATGGGAATACCAGCCGCCAACATCCGTTTCAGGATACCGGCACGGATATGGCTTGAAATTGACTATTATAGATCATAATTAGCCAACTACTGCTCCATGAAAAGAATACCTACGCTGGTACTTTTGCTGATCGCCACTACCGGATTAACGCAAGCGCAGTTCAGCCGTTATATTGTTCAGTTCACCGATAAAAAAGGAACGCCATATACGCTCTCGAACCCGTCGGCTTATTTATCGGCAAAATCAATTGCCCGCAGAACAAGCCAGCAATTGGCAATCGATTCAACCGATCTGCCGGTAAACCCGGCCTATATAGAAAGCATTCGCAATATCCCCAATGTTACCGTCATCAGCACTTCAAAGTGGTTGAACCAGGTGCTCATAAGAACCTCCGATCCGAATGCTGTAACCACCATCAACGCATTACCATTTGTAAAAAGGTCAGGCACCATAGCTCCCCGTATTGGCCGCAGCAATGGCCTTTCGGGCGAACAGGCCGGTGAAGGGCCGGTTTCGGCTAACAATGTCAATGGGTTAACAGGCACTACTGCCTTTGACTACGGCAGCATGTATAACCAGATCCATATACACAACGGCGATTATTTACATAAGCTGGGTTTTACAGGTCGTGGTATGACCATTGCCGTGCTCGATGCCGGCTTTCTGAATTACCTCACCAACCCGGTTTTTGATAGTGTGCGGTTGCAGGGAAGGTTGTTGGGCACCTGGGATTATGTGAACAATGAGGCCAGTGTGAATGAAGACAATGTACATGGCGCCAGTGTTTTTTCCCTGCTGGCATCAAACCGGCCGGGTGTGCTGGTAGGTTCTGCCCCACATGCCAGCTACTGGTTATTGAAAACGGAAGATACCAACAGCGAATACCCGGTTGAAGAACAACACTGGGCCGTAGGCGCTGAATTTGCCGATAGCGCAGGCGTTGATATGATCTCTTCCTCACTGGGATATGCCGATTTCGATAATTCTATATTTAATTATTCTTACCCGCAACGCAACGGTAAAACGGCCATGATCTCCATTGCCGCCAACATGGCTGCAAAAAAGGGGATCCTCGTAATTGTGGCCGGTGGCAACAGTGGGAACAGTTCGGGCGACGGAAAATTTATTGGTTGTCCGGCCGATGCCGATAGCGCCTTTACCATCGGTTCAATAGATATAAACCGGAATATAGCATCAACCAGCAGTTGGGGGCCCAACGGGGCCGGACTGTTAAAGCCCAACGTGGTTTCTGTTGGGCTGAACGCGGTTATCGCCAATTCATCAACCGGTAACCCCGCAACGGGCAGTGGTACTTCCTTTGCCTGCCCCAACCTCGCCGGGTTGGTTGCCTGTTTATGGGAAGCGTTTCCAGAGGTTACGAATATGCAGCTTATAGATGTCATTCAGCAAAGCGCCGACCAGTATAATACTCCCGACTTCCGGTTCGGTCATGGCGTTCCTGATTTCAAAAAAGCCGTGGCATTGCTTACCAAAAAATATGCAACTGCAGGTACTTCCTTCAATAACTGTATTGTTTCAATAAGCTGGAAAAGTAAGGACGATACCAGCACAACCTATACCGTGCAAAAGAAAATGCCCGGTGAAAGCGGTTTTGCCACCATTGGCCAAATCAACTCTTCTTCAGTATCGTTCCAGGCCAACAGTTATATGTTCAACGATACCATGCGCGTTGCCGGTAACGGTACCGCTCAATACCGGATAATACAAACCAATCGCTCGGCCGATACCACCTTCGAGATCGCCAGCCTGCAGCAGGCCATCAACACTGTTTGTTTTCCCGATAATACCATGATGGCTTTGCCCAGTCCATTCGATCAACAATTGTCGATAGTGGTGAATTTGCCTGAAGCCATCGGTAATATGGGTATTAAAATAACCGATATGATGGGCCGCGTAGTGTATGCAAAAAAGGCCGATAAACCGGCCGGTTATTACAGCACTACAGTATACACCGGAAGCTGGAACGCCGGTATTTACGAGATAACTGTGTACAACGGCAATAAGAGATTGTACGACCGCAAAGTGTTGAGGAAATAGTGGTGGCTTTATAGTTTTTGAAATACCGCTCCAAACAAAGTATCTGCTTTCAGGTTATAACCGGTCATCAGTGCCCACCGGTGCAACTGCAGCGAATGCTGTTGCTGAATATGTTCCACCACTTCTTCGTTTTCCTGCTTAAATACAGAACAGGTGCAGTACAGAAGAAACCCACCCGGTTTTAGCATTGTGATGGCATTGTCTGTTATCTTTTTTTGCAGCATGCTGTACCGGTTAATTTGTTGGGGATCGAAATAATACAATTGTTCGGGGGTACGGCTCCAGGTACCGGAGCCGCTGCAGGGCACATCGGTTATGACAATATCGAATAATGACTGTTGAATGTTGAAGGCTGAAATGGAAAGGTCGCCTGCAAAAGCATGATAATGGCTGATGCCTGCTGCTGCAAAACGCTTTTCAAGATTTATCAGAATGGTTTTTCTGACATCCGAAACGGTGAGGTTAATGTTTTTGAAGATATCGAAAGCAAGAATT
Source organism: Niastella populi (assembly GCF_002078015.1). Lineage (GTDB taxonomy): Bacteria > Bacteroidota > Bacteroidia > Chitinophagales > Chitinophagaceae > Niastella > Niastella populi. Next base: position 37,580 of record NZ_LWBP01000203.1, read on the forward strand.
GATTTACCGCCGCTGGCAGCGCAGGCGTCCCAGATGTCGGGCGTTTTGTTGGCCGTATGCCTTGCGTAAGAAGAAGTGCGAATCAATTCCATCAACTCGCCGATCCGTTGCGAACTATGATCCTGGATCACCGCTTCCTTATCAACTTCAATGATAGTATCGATCTTTGAAGCATTGGGTAATGCCAGGCAGGAAGGCGCGGTTTCACGGAATGTGATGCCTGCCTGTTGCAGTTTATTTTTTACCATTGTTTCCTTACCCGGCCGCAGACGCAGGAACAGATCGGGTTGGGTTAGAAAAGATGAACATAACGCTTCGTGATCGATGCCGTTGCTAAGTTCATTTTTCCAGGGAAACAGCTCGTGAATATTAAAGGGATGGTTTAACTCCGAAAGTTTTTCTTGCAGGGAAAAACGGGTTTTATCGTTCCACTCCGGTTGCAGGTATTGCAGCAGTTCGTTGGGTTCGTGGCTGCAAAGAAAAAGCCCGGTTAGTATCCGTTCTTCTGCCGGTAGTTGTGGTAATGCTTTTCCCAGCCTGAAAAATGCGTAACATAAATGCGCAATATTCTTCCTGTCTTTTGACCCGTATTTTTTATGCTGGCTGAAGAACTGTTTTATAAAACTCCCAAATGGCTGTGTTCCGTTGTATTGTTGCAACAGCTGCACCGCGGTGTTCAGATGGGAGAAATATTTCATAGGGATGCAAGTTAATCGTGAAACGGCAAACGGCAAACTTCGTCGCGGCGTTCATCGGAATCGTCAATCGGCAATTCGCCTTCGCCAGGCTATGGCGCCATTCACGATTCACGATCCGCATTCTCCTAAAAAAATAATAACTTACTTATCCAACTCCTCTGCTGCTATGCGCAAGTGCTTACTTATATCATATGTGCTTATAATGCATCTATTGGTGCATGGCCAGGCTGTTCCTTTTTCTTTCCGCAACCTGAGCATCAATGAAGGGCTTTCTCAAAGCAGTGTGGTCGATATTGCCACCGATGATGCGGGTTTTCTTTGGCTTGCTACGCAGGACGGCCTCAACCGGTACGATGGGCGCGAACTGGTGATCTTTAAAAAGAACTTCGACGATATTACCCTTACAACCGGCAGCCGCCTGGGAAAGATCGTGAACGGACTGAATAATTCCCTGTGGCTGATAACCAGTGGCGGCCGCCTCGAAAAACTTGATCTCTATAATGAAACGTTTACTCCTTTTCGCAGCATCGGCGCCGATAGCATTCAGCTTCCCCCTGTAAGTTGTGTATATCACGATTCATCGAACGTGTTATTGATTGCCGTCGAAAACGACAGGTTGTACTGTTACGATCTCAATACCAATAAAGTAAACGGCGCACTGATGCACTCTGTGCAGGGTATTTTTAAAGACAGTGATAACCTGTTCTGGTTGCTTACGAAGAGAGGATATGCGACTGTAAGAATGAAGAACGGCCGGTTCGATGTGGGCGCGCCGGAAAACGGCGACGTGCATCCGTCAGGGGGCATTGAAACCGGTCTTACAGATGTGTCGTGCAGCACTATCGACGAGGATAAGTCACATACCTTATGGTTGGGTACCTATGGGAACGGGTTGTATACAAAAAAGAAAGGTGAAAAAAAGTTTGTATCCTTCACCGGCTATAATGAGCAGACGAAGTTACCAGCCAACCTGGTGATTGAATCGGTAAAGGCCGGCGCGGCAGGCCAGGTTTGGGTGGGTACCTATGGGAACGGGTTGTATGTGATAGATCAGGAAAAAGCAACGATCACGCATTATGTGGTCAATAAAAAAGATCCGTTCTCACTGAGTTATAATGATGTGTTGTGCATCAGGGAAGATAAACAGGGCGGTATCTGGATAGGGACCGATGGCGGCGGTGTAAGCCATTACGATAAACGGCTGAACAATTTCGCCATGCTTACCAATAGCAATGTGCCCGATGATATTTCTATTGAACAGGTAAGGGCCATTACCACCGACCGGCAGGGCGGTGTTTGGATCGGCACCAGCAGCACCGGGCTAACTTTTGCCAACAGCCGAAACAATTCATTTGAAACCCGGCACTTTCCGCCGGCGCCGAATGCGCAGGGTAATTACGACCGCGTGGTGTCGCTGTATACCGATACAGAGGGCGATGTATGGGTAGGAACCCAGGGTAATGGATTGCTGGTAATAGATGGGGTTACCAAAAAAGTAAAGACCCGGTTCTACCCTGATGGCGATAAGAGGCGCTTTATTCCCGATCATACCATCTGGTGTATATTGCCGGCACCAGGCAACCAGGTATGGGCCGGTACCCGAAACAGCGGTTTGTGTTTGATTGATAAACAAAATGGACTGGTAAAAATTTATTCAAACTACAGGTCAGGTAACCGCACGCTCGAGAACAATGTACGCTCGCTTACCCTCATCGATGATTCCACCCTTTGCATTGGTTTTGAAAAAAAGGGTATTCAGTTCCTGAATATGAATACCGGTAATTTGTTTGTAAAACCGAACCCGGCGATCGATAGTTTGATCGCAGGCGGAACCATTTTCAAATGCACCTGGTACCGGTATCCCATGTTATGGATAGGGACGCTGGGGCGGGGTATGGTTGGCTGTAATATGAATACCGGCGAAACTTATACGATCGATGATCAAAAGGGTTTGCCAAACAATACGGTATATGGCATTCTGCCCGATGAAAAGAATTATTTGTGGTTAAGCACCAACAGGGGCATCTGCCGTTTTGTTCCGCCTGCTGATCTGAAAACGGTGAACCGGTCGAATTTTACGGTTTTTCTTGCGCAGGATGGTTTGCAAAGTAATGAGTTCAATACCGGCGCTTATCATAAAGCAGCCGATGGCAGGTTAATGTTTGGTGGTATTAACGGGCTTACCATTTTTCACCCCGAACAAATAGTACTTTCGAATTTATCTGCCCGGGTGGTAATTACCCAGGCCATGGTGAATAACCAGCCGCTGGTGAGCGATACCGGTATGGCCTATAAAAAGGTCCTGCATTTGCCATTTAGCCAAAACGCGGTTTCCTTTAATTTCTCGGCGCTTGATTTTGTGGCCCCGCGCCGTTTCAACTATTACTACCAGTTAGCGGGTTACGATACCAAATGGATCGATGCCGGCAACAGAAACTATGTGGCCTACACCAACCTGCCGCCGGGCCGCTATGTGTTTAAAGTAAAGGCGGCCCTTCAATTGCCTGATAACAGCCCGGTCACCGAACTGGTGATCATTATCAATCCGCCATTCTGGCGAACGGCCTGGTTCCTTGTTTTATGCGTACTGGCGCTTGCCGGTATCCTGTATGCCATTTACCGGTACCGGATAAACCAGTTATTGAGCCTGCAAAAAGTACGTAACAGAATAGCGACCGATCTGCACGATGATATTGGCACCACGCTTACCAACATCAGTATCCTTTCCGAGTTAAGTAAAAAGAAATTATTACAAAAAGAAGAGGCCGGCACTTTTCTCGATCGTATTGCAGAGGAGGTGCATAACTCAAGCCAGGCCCTCGATGATATTGTGTGGAGTATCAATACGAGAAACGATACGCTGGAGCAAACCGTGGCGCGCATGCGCCGGTATGCAGCCGAAGTGTTCGATGCCGCCAATATTGTTTATTCGTTACAGCTCGAAGAGCAGTTTGAAAAGTACAAGCTGAACATGGAACAGCGGCGGGATTGTTTTCTGATCTTTAAGGAAGCCATCAATAATATTTACAAACATGCCAATGCCAAACGGGTTGAAATAAAAGTATGGATAGAGAAAGGGCATTTGTATATGAACATTTGTGATGATGGAAAAGGTTTTGATACAACCACCATTACGCATCGCAACGGCATCAGGAACATCAATAACCGCATCGAAAAATGGAACGGGAGCATCACTATGAGTTCGGTAAAAGGCGAGGGAACGGTGACGAAGGTCAGTTTTCCGCTGACGTAAGAAGTGTGCCACACTTTCCTGGCGTCGCTGAAAGCAAGTGTGGCACACTTAAGTGACACCGGCCCTCCTTACCCCAAATGAGCGATATAACTTAGTGGAAGAACATAATTACATTTGTATATGCCAATAAAAATCGTTTTGTTCGAAGATAATGACCGCTTGCGTGAGTCGCTGGCCTATTTGCTGAAAATGAACGGGTACGAGGTGGTGGGGGATTACAACCAGTGTTCCGATGCGGCGAACATAGCCCGGGTATACGTGCCCGATGTGGTGCTGATGGATATAGACATGCCCGGCGATAATGGCATAAAAGGGGTGCGTTGGATCAAAGAGGCGCGTCCGCAAACCTCGGTGATCATGTACACCGTGTTTGAAGATGATGAGAAATTATTTGAATGCCTTTGCGCCGGTGCAAATGGTTATCTGTTGAAGAAAACCCCGCCGGCGAAACTGTTCGATGCCATACAGGAAGTGCTGGAAGGCGGCGCCCCCATGAGCCCGGTGATTGCCCGCAAGGTGCTGAACACCTTCCAGGTAAAGGAAACCTCCAATAAGTATAATTTATCGCCCCGCGAAATAGAAGTGCTCCAATGGCTTATTAAGGGCTATAGCATTAAGATCATAGCGGCGGAAATGAAGCTTGCGTTCGATACCGTGCGTTCACACCTGAAAAACATCTATCAGAAATTACATGTGAACTGTGGCAAGGAGGCTATTGCGAAAGCGTTGAGTGAGCGGATTGTTTAAACAATAGACAATAGACAATAAGCAATAGGCAAAAATTGCCAGACAAGCTTTTACATAAAAAAAGGCCCCTGTTTAAAACAGCGGCCTTTGTATTTTTGCCAATTGTCAATTGCTTATTGCCAATTGATTATAATTCCAGCAACGCTTTCACCGGATCTCTTCCGAACAACAACAGCTCGGGGTTCTCCAGTAATTCTTTCACGCGTACGAGGAAACTTACCGATTCTCGGCCATCGATGATACGGTGATCGTAGCTTAATGCCAGGTACATCATTGGTTTTATAACTACCTGTCCGTTGATGGCCATGGGGCGTTCCTGAATTTTGTGCATACCGAGGATGGCGCTTTGTGGCAGGTTGATGATCGGCGTGCTCATCAGTGAACCAAACACACCGCCATTGGTGATGGTGAAGGTGCCACCGGTGAGCTCATCCATCGATAATTTGTTATCTCTTGCTTTGCCGGCCAGCTCTATCACTTTCTTTTCAATATCGGCCATGCTCAGGCTTTCTACATTGCGAATAACCGGAACGGTTAAACCGCGTGGGGTAGAAACGGCAACGGAGATATCGATATAATCATGATATACCAGCTGGTCGCCATCGATATTCGCATTAACCGCAGGCCATTCATGTAAGGCGATGGCGCAGGCTTTGGCGAAAAAGCTCATGAAACCGAGGTTCACACCATGCGATTCCTTGAACTTGTCTTTATGTTGTTTGCGAATATCCATAATGCGCGTCATATCAACCTCGTTAAAGGTAGTGAGCATCGCAGTGGTGTTCTTGCTTTCTACCAGTCGGCGGCTGATGGTTTTGCGCAGCTGGCTCATTTTCTCCCTTCTTTCTTCACGGCTGAACAGTGGTTTGCCGCCGGTTACTTTGCCGGGGTTCGATAAGGCCGCCAGTACATCGCTTTTTATGATCTTGCTGTTCACCCCGCTGGGAGTAACTGATTTGGGGTCTACTTTTTTATCGGCGATGATCGCTGCTGCAACGGGTGTGGCTTTAATATCGTTCGATACAGCTGTTACAGGAGCTTGCGAAGTTTGTGCGGGAGCGGTTTCTTTTTTCGGTTCCGCTTTTTCTTCTTTCTCCGGCGTTCCGTTGGAGCCTGCTGCTTTTTCGGGTTTGGCTGCTGTTTCATCAATAGAAGCCAGTGTGTCGCCAATGTTGAGGATATCACCTTCCTTGGCTGATTGTTGCAGGATGCCTGCCTTTTCGGCGTTTACTTCAAAAGTGGCTTTTTCGCTTTCCAGTTCAGCGATCACTTCATCACGTTCTACATAATCTCCGCTGTTCTTTACCCATTTTAATAAAGTAACCTCGCTTATGGATTCTCCAACTGTCGGAACTTTTATATCTATCATAAAAAACGTTTCTTATTTAACGTGAATGGTGAATGGGCAATGGTCAATCGTCAATGGTGAATGGTCAATGGTGAAATTTTGGAATTTTGCGATTTAGAGATTTAAGATTTGTAATAAAGTTTGCACCTAAGTAAATCTCAAAATCTATAAATCTCAAAATCAGAAATTAGATCTCGCTTCCTGTTTCGCACCCCGATCATCCACATTCAATCATCAGATTGAAAAAGCCGTATCTATAATTTCTGCCTGTTCCTGTGCATGTACTTTGGCGTAACCGGTAGCGGTGGCAGCGCTTGGCTGACGGCTGATAACGCCATAGTTGATGCTCTTCAGGTTCATTTGGAGGAAAGAGGCGGCGCCCATGTTCAGCGGCTCTTCCTGTACCCAGAACCAGGTGGCTTTGCTGTATTTGCGATACAGTTCTTCCAGTTGTTTAACAGGTAAAGGATATAACTGTTCGAGCCGTATAATGGCGGTATCTTTCTTATTCTCTTTTTGCTGGCGTTCTGCGAGGTCGAAGTACACTTTACCGCTGCAGAACAATACTTTACGTACACGTGAAGCATCATCTGCATATGTATCGTCGATCACTTCTTTAAAGCCGCCGTTCACGAATTCCTGTGTTGGTGAGTAAGTTCCCACGTGGCGCAGGTTGGCTTTGGGTGCGAAGTTGATCAGCGGTTTGCGGAAAGGCCATGCGAGCTGACGGCGCAGGGCGTGGAAGAAGTTGGCGGCCGTGGTGATATTGGTGATCACCATATTGTTCTCTGCGCACATTTGTAAGAAGCGTTCCATACGGGCGCTGCTATGTTCGGGTCCCTGCCCTTCATAACCGTGCGGTAACAACATGGTTACGCCGTTCATGCGCTGCCATTTTTGTTCGCCGGCCGAAATGAACTGGTCGATCATGGTTTGAGCGCCGTTACAGAAGTCGCCAAACTGGGCTTCCCATAATACCAGGGCATCGGGGTTAGCCATTGCATAACCGTATTCAAAGCCCAGTACACCGTATTCGCTGAGCAGTGAGTTGTAGATCCTGAACTTACCGCTTGCATCGGGGATCTGGCTCAGCCTGCTGTATGCTTTGTCGTTGTTCTCATCGCGCAAAACAGCATGGCGGTGCGAGAAGGTGCCGCGGCGAACGTCCTGTCCGCTCATACGCACATCTTTTCCGTCGAGCAACAGGCTGCCGTAAGCCAGCAGTTCACCGGTTGCCCAGTCAATTTTACCTTCTTCGTTATAGAGTTTTACTTTATCGTTGATGATCTTTTCTACCTTTTTCAATGGTTTGAAATCGGCGGGCCATTTCATGAGGGCTTCGAACACTTTTTTGAAATCGCCTTCGCTTACTGCTGTGGCAGGTGATCTGTCGAAGTCTTCGTCGGTAGCCTGGCGCAGGTTCTTCCAGGCAATTTCAGGCTGCTGGTAATGGTAGGGCAGTGGTTTCTGCTTCACATCATCGAGGCGTTCCTGAAGGTCGGCCCAGAATTTCTTTTCCATTTCCTTTGCCAGGTCCTTTGCATCCGATTCCCCGTTCTCCAGCAAATAGTTGGTATACACTTCACGCGGGTTAGCGTGTTTTTCGATCAGTGCGTACAGTTGGGGCTGGGTGAATTTCGGATCGTCGCCTTCGTTATGGCCGTGTTTGCGGTAACAAACCATATCGATGAACACATCTGAATTGAACTCCTGACGGTAGCGGGTGGCTATTTCAACACATTTAACTACCGCTTCGGCATCGTCGCCGTTTACGTGCAGCACAGGCGCCTGGATCATGGATGCCAGGGATGTACAGTAATCGGAGCTGCGGGCGTCTTCGAAATCGGTAGTGAAACCGATCTGGTTGTTGATCACGAAGTGAATGGTACCGCCGGTATAGTAACCATCGAGGTCGCTCATTTGCAGTACTTCGTATACAACGCCCTGTCCGGCCACAGAAGCGTCGCCGTGAATGAGGATGGGCAATATTTTATCGAAATCGCTATTGTACAGTACGTCGGCTTTTGCGCGGGCAAAACCAACCACAACCGGGTCAACCGCTTCGAGGTGCGAAGGGTTGGGCAACAGTTTCAGGTGAATGGTTTTGTTATCGGCTGTTTGCACTTCACTGCCGTAGCCTTTGTGGTATTTTACGTCGCCGCTGCCCATGGTTTGGTCGGGCGTTGCAGTGCCTTCGAATTCAGTGAAGATCTGCTCATAGGTTTTACCCATGACGTTGGCCAGCACGTTCAGGCGGCCGCGGTGCGCCATACCTATCACTACTTCCTGCACGTCGTTATTGGCGGCGGTGGTAATGATCTCGTCGAGGGCGGCAATAGTGGTTTCTCCGCCTTCGAGGGAGAAACGTTTTTGACCGATATACTTGGTATGGAGGAACTTTTCGAAGATCACGCCCTGGTTGAGTTTTTCCAGGATGCGTTTTTTCTTGTTGATGGCTAACGGCCTGGTGAAGTTGCGTTCCATTTCGTTGGTGAGCCAGTCAACCCTTTTTTGATCGCTGATGTATTTGAATTCGATACCAACGTGCGCAGCGTAGGTTTTTTGCAGGTGATCGAGAATTTTGCGCAGGGTAGTGGTACCCAGCCCGATCATATTACCGGCATGGTAAGTTTTGTCGAGATCAGCCTCGGTAAAACCAAAGAACCCAAGATCGAGATTGGCGCCACGGTCTTTACGCTGGCGGATGGGGTTGGTTTTAGCGATCAGATGGCCTTTGTTGCGGTAACCCAAAATAAGCCGGTAGGCGCCCACTTCTTTTTTCCAGTCGAAACTTTCAGCGGGTGCACCGGCTGTTTCACTGTTTGCTGCGGTACCGTTTGTCCCATTTATGCCTTGTCCCACGGCAAAGTCAAATCCTTCAAAAAATTTTTTAAGGTCGGGATCAACACTGTTTGGGTCTTGTAAGAAATCCTGATACAGGTTTTCAATAAAGGCCGGGTGGGAATTGGTGATATACGAAAAATCCTTCATGAGGATGCAATTGAAACTTAAAGTGTATTGAGTTATTTAAAATCGGGGTACAAATATCGGTCAAAAAAGGTAGGAATGAAAGCCAAATTACTTCATTTTGTGTTTTTTGAGCTCATTTATGCCGGGGGGCGGCTAAAACCTGCAAGGGGCGTGCATTCTATGGTAAATTGGTGGAAAAAAGAAAGGTTAATTGATTGTTTTTCATACCTTGCCGAACCGGAATAAGATTTTTCGGGTTTTATTTTTCATTTTATGATGCAAATCCCTACCTTTGCATCCCCGAAAATTATTCGGGTCTAAACTAGGAACGAAATGGCAAATCATAAAGCTACCAAAAAAGACGTGCGTCAAGCCGCTAAAAGACGTGAAAGAAATAAGTATTACGGTAAAACCACCCGTAATGCTATTCGTGATCTGAAAGCTATTAAGACTGGCGCTGAAGCTACGAAAGAGTTTCCTGATGTAGCTTCTATGATCGACAAATTAGCAAAAAGAGGTATTATCCATAAGAACAAAGCCGCTAACCTGAAAAGCAAGCTGGCTAAGAAGATCAATACCCTGGCGAAATAAGTTGAATTGCTATCAAATCATTTGATAGTGCGACTATAAGATTATTTTTTTTGTTTTTTCCTCCCGTTTACGCGGGAGGTTTTTTTATTTGAAAGAAGGCATCAAGGCAACCAGGCATCGAGGGGTTCATTGTCGCCATCAACCTGCCTTTTACTTTCTCATTTCTCATTTTTCATTTCCTGCCTTTCCCCTTCTACATTCGATATTCAACATTCAATATTCTACATTATTTTTAGGCTCCAACAGTCACACTATGAGAATATTGCTTCTTTTATTATTGCCCTTATCCCTGTTCAGCCAGTCAATTACCACCAAATTCGAGCAAAGCCAGGCAAAGGAAACGCCTACTTACCACGAAATTATTACCTGGTGGAAAATGATGGACGCCCGCTTTCCCGCCATTAAAATGCTCACCATGGGGCCAACCGATGCCGGTTACCCGCTGCACCTGGTGGTGGTTTCGAACGACGGCGATTTCGATCTGGCCGGTTTACGCCGCAAGAACAAACGCATCATACTTATTAATAACGGTATTCACCCCGGCGAACCCGACGGTATCGACGCCAGCATGCTGCTGGTGCGCGACATTGCCGTTCGCAAATCAAAACTGCCCGATAACGTGGTGCTGGCCATTATTCCGGTATATAATATCGGCGGCTGCCTCAACCGTAGCCCCTGGTACCGTGCCGATCAGAACGGTCCGGCCGATTTTGGTTCCCGCGGCAATTCGCAGAACCTCGACCTGAACCGCGACTTTATAAAATGCAATTCAAAAGAAGCCCGCTCCTTTGCGGCCATCTTTCACCAGTGCGATGCCGACATATTTATAGATAACCACGTAAGCAATGGGGCCGATTACCAGCATATAATGACCCTGCTCACCAGTCAGCACAGCAAACTGGGCGGTGTAATGGGCAAATACCTGCACAACGAGTTTGAGCCGGCCCTGTATAAACTGATGAAGGAAAAAGGGTTCGATCTGGTGCCGTATGTTGATTTTGCCGGTAATACTCCCGAAAGCGGCATGACGGCTTATTTCGATGGCGCCCGGTACAGCAGCGGTTACGCCACCTTGTGGCACAGCTTTGCATTTGTGCCCGAAACCCATATGCTGAAACCCTACGGGCAACGGGTGGCCGCCACCCTGGCGCTTATGGAATCGATGATTGCCTTTACCTCAAAGAACAGCGCCATTATTCACCAGTTACGCCGGCAAACCAAAGAAAGCGTAAAAAAACAATCCAGCTTTCCGGTAAGCTGGAAGCTCGATACCACGCAGGTAGAGCAGGTGCGGTTCAAAGGGTACGAGGCGGGGTATAAACCCAGCGAGATCTCAGGATTGCCCCGGTTGTATTATGACCGCAGCAAACCGTATGAAAAACAGATCAGGTATTTCAACACTTATGCGCCCCGCATCGCCATCGATAAACCGGCGGCCTATATTATTCCGCAGGGCTGGTGGACGGTGATCGACCTGTTGAAGATCAATAAGGTGAATATGCAGGCGCTGGCAAAAGATACCAGCATTGAAGTGGAGGTTTACCGGATAGATGATTACAAAACCATGCCCCGGCAGTATGAAATGCATCATTTGAATACCGGTGTTACAGTGAGTAGCCGAAAACAGGTGGTGCGTTTTCGTAAGGGTGATTATTATATCCCATTGAATCAGCCGGCCAACCGGTTTTTGGTAGAAGTGCTGGAGCCGCAGGGCGATGATTCTTATTTTGCCTGGAATTATTTCGATGGCATTTTGGGCAGAAAGGAAGGGTATAGTCCGTATGCGTTTGAAGACCTGGCGGCGCAATATCTGAATGAACATCCGGAACTTAAAGCGCAGCTAACCGCGCGCCGCGCAAGCGATACCGCTTTTGCCAAAAGCGCATCGGCCCAACTGGATTTCATTTACCGGAACTCCCCGTATTTTGAACCGGACTATCTGAGGTATCCGGTGTACCGCGTTCCTTAGTTATTCAGTTTGTGAATTATTCAGTCAATGGAAAACTAAGAACTGAACAACTGAATAACTGAACAACTGAATAACTGAACAACTGATACCCGGAAATATCGCGGATTATAGCGAATCTTAAAATTTAAGATGCCTTACCGTTAACCCGTCATTGATCAATTGTTTCAGCGAATCGATGCCGATGCGCACATGCCGTTCAACAAAGTTGGCGGTAACCTTTTTGTCGCTTTCCTCGGTTTTTACCCCTTCAGGGATCATGGGCGAGTCGCTTACCAGCAGCAGCGCACCGGTAGGTATTTTGTTATAGAACCCTACCGAGAAGATGGTGGCTGTTTCCATGTCGATGGCCATGGCGCGGATCTTTTGCAGGTACTCTTTAAAGTTTTCATCATGTTCCCATACGCGGCGGTTGGTTGAGTAAACGGTGCCGGTCCAGTAATCGACGCCATAATCGCGGATGGTGGTGGAAACCGCTTTTTGAAGGGCGAATGCGGGCAGGGCAGGCACCTCGGGCGGAAAGTAGTCGTTGGAAGTACCTTCACCACGAATGGCTGCAATGGGAAGAATAAGATCGCCGATATTGTTGCGTTTTTTCAGTCCGCCGCATTTACCCAGGAACAGCGTGGCCCTGGGCTCGATGGCTGTGAGCAGGTCCATAACGGTGGCAGCGGTAGGGCTGCCCATGCCGAAATTTACGATGGTGATATTTTCCGCGGTAGCGCATTGCATGGGCCGGTCGATGCCGGTAACAGGAACGTTGTTCCATTCAGCGAACATTTTCACATAACCGCTGAAATTGGTGAGGAGGATATATTCACCGAAATTATCCAGGGTTTCTCCTGTGTAGCGGGGTAGCCAGTTTTTGACTATTTCTTCTTTTGTTTTCATCTGTTTCTTCTTTTTAATTGGGTCAATCGTTATCCCGGTAGGGAATTGCCGTGAGGGTAAGCCCGCCTGCGCCAAAGGCTACGGCACGCGAAGTATGTACCTGGCCGGTCAGCAGCGATAAGGTTTAAGATAGTCAATAAATTTCGTTTATTTTAAGCAAAAGCTGTTGTTTTTTAGTTACGGATAGTAGTTTTGACGCTATGATCAGGATCGAATATCCCCGCTTTCCCTTTCGGATGAAAGAGGAAGAAGGGAAAGAATTTATTTTTGATGAGCACCGCCGGCTTTGGTTAAGGCTTACATCTGAAGAGTGGGTAAGGCAGAATTTGCTGCAATACCTGTTACAGGTGTTGAAATACCCCGCTTCGCTAACGGCTGTGGAAAAGGAGATCAGGCTGGGGGAGTTGAAAAAGCGTTTCGATATCCTGGTATACGATAAACAACATCAACCCTGGTTGATGGTTGAGTGCAAGGGTATGGAAATAGCGTTGAACGATGCCGTGCTGCAACAGGTGCTGCGTTATAACATAGCCGTTCCCGTTCCTTACCTGGTTATCACCAATGGCACATCCTGTTTCGCTTATATTAGAAAAAATAACCAGCTTCAACTGCTTGAAGCCTTGCCTGAATTTGGAATTTAAGTTGTTGTTAACGCTTTTTATGCGTTCTTTAGCTTAACCAACAACCTGTTTATGGATAATGCTATCTCTGAGAAGATAGAAGCACTAACCCGCCGTGTTCAGCAGCTTGCCCAACAGCAAACCACCATCAGCAACCAACTGGTGCAATTGATCAATGAGATCGAGGCACTGAAACAACAGGCCGCCGGCGCTATAGTCACTACACCGGTAACACAGCAATCCATAGAACAACCGGTAAAAACGGTTGAAGTGAAAGAGGTAATTGAAGCGCCAACCCGCTTCGCGGCGCCGCCAACTCCGGTGGCCAAACAGGCAACAAGGCCTGCAACTGCTTCCCGCACATCTTCCTCATTTGAAGAATTTGTTGGAAAGAACGTAGCCAGCAAAGTGGGTATCCTGGTTACCATTATAGGCATCTTTATCGGCGCCAAATACGCCATCGATCATGACCTGGTAAGCCCGCTTGTTCGGGTCATCAACGGTTATGTTTGCGGCGCCGCACTGATAGGGGTAGCCATTTGGTTGAAAAAGAAATACGAGGCCTATAGCAGCGTGTTAATGGGGGGCGGACTGGCGGTATTATACTTTATCACATTTATCGCCTACAGCTATTATCATATGATGCCGCCGGGCGCGGCCTTTGGCATGATGCTGGTGTTTACCGCGGGTACCGTATACGCAGCCCTGTTATATGACCGTGTTATCATTGCCCACCTTGCGCTGATAGGCGCCTATGCCATCCCTTTTTTACTAAGCGATAATTCAGGCCGCTATGCTGTATTCTTCGGGTACATTGCCATTATCAATACAGGTATACTGGTGGTGTCGTTGCGCAAATACTGGAAGTCGTTATATTATACGGCCTTTGCGCTCACCTGGATAATATATATATCATGGTTTGTTTTCAGTTTCAATTACTATCAGCATAAGTTCATAGCCTGGAGCTACCTGGGAAGCTACTTCCTGATATTTTATATCACCTTTCTGGCCTATAAGATCATTAAAAAAGAACAGTATGGCCTGCACGATGTATTTGTACTGTTGAGCAATGCATTTATATTTTACCTGTTGGGATTTAAGCTGGCAGATCATGAGCCGGCCAATTATGCAGGCCTGTTTACGATCATCAATGCAGCCATTCATTTGACGGTAAGCCAGGTGATCAGGCGGCTGCAACTGGCCGACAGATCGCTGTATTACCTGCTGCTGGGGTTGGTGATCGTATTTTGTACCATTGCGGTTCCCGTTCAGTTAGATGGTAACTGGGTTACATTGTTATGGACGGCAGAAGCGGTGCTGGTTTTCTGGATTGGCCGCACCAGGCAGGCGCCGGCTTATGAAAAACTGAGCGTGGGATTATCATTGTTGAGTTTTTTAAGCCTTGTGCATGACTGGTTCAACCATGCCGACCGGTTCACGTTTCCTGAAAGCGGGAGAGTGCATCCGTTTATCAATATCGTGTTTGCCTCAGGTTTGTTGATTGCAGCAGCCTATGCCGCCATCATTTATATCAACCGGAACAGCAAGTATCGAACGGGCCTGGAGGCAGGAAGCCCGGTCCTCATTTTTTATAATTATGTGTTCCCGGGTATCTTCCTGATTACGTTATATTTTGTTTTCCAGGTAGAGATAAACGGCTATTTCAGGCAATTCAGCTCGCAACAACATGGCGGTTCAGGTAATATTTTCTATGATACCGGAGTCGGTGCATTCGGTTTTGTAGTGTTGCTGTTGTACACCATGGTATTCACTATTGGTTGTATGCTGGTGAACCGGCGATGGGTGCGTAATAAAACGCTGGCTGCATTTTCGGCAGCCGCCATTGCTTTGATGATGGTGGCGTTACTCACCGGCGTGCTACAACTGCTAAACGAATTAACGATCGCATATTTTGAAAAAGGCTACGCTTATTTTGGTTCGTTTGAGTTTGCGATAAGGTATGTGGTGATAGCAGTTACCGCTCTTATGTTATATACCAGCCGGCAAAGCGTAAAAGCATTCTTTCCCGAACCCTGGGCGCAAAGGGGTTGGTTGTTGATGGTGCATATGGTTGCTCTTGGGTTTCTAAGTGCAGAATATTTGTGCTGGACCACCATGCGCGGTTCTGACAATCAGTATAAATTAGGGTTGAGCATTTTATGGGGATTGTATGCCATGATGCTGGTGGTGTTGGGCATCTGGAAAAAGCAAAAACACCTGCGGCTGGCCGGCATTGTGTTGTTTATGGTAACGCTGATAAAACTGTTTATTTACGACCTCGCCGGCGCCGGTACCATTACCAAAACCATATCGTTCATTTCGCTTGGAGTGTTGTTGTTGGTGGTATCGTTCCTGTACAATAAGTATAAGGATGTGTTGTTCGGCAACGGGGAGCCAAAAGATGAATTGTGATTCATCCCCTCATGGTTATATTTGGTTAGTTGTTGCTCACCCTTTTAACAGGATAGCATTCAAATCGGGAAGCTATGCCGTGAAGAAAGGGCGATCTTGATTTGTTATATCTGTCACCATTGGGGGTGTAATAAAAAGTATGGCTGGTTATGCACAACCTTCTTTTGGCTCTGGTAATAGCTACATACAGGGTCCTGGCGTCTTCCCGGATCTCGTCTTCCGTTCTTGAATTAAAAAAGGGATAGTTATCGCCAATGCACTCTGCTACTATAACATTATCAAATTCGAGCCCCTTTGCTTTATGAACTGTTGAAACGATCACCTGTTCATTGCCCAACAGCAGGTCAGATTCTTTATAAACCCTGTATTGCGTAACATAGGTTTCCAGTAAACTTTTCAACTTCAGCGGTGAGCAGGCATGTTGTATGTGTAATTTCAGTTTTTGGTATTCTTTCAACTCCTTATTGTGATCTTCCTGTTTGATTTGGAATGTTACTTTATTATGCTCTATGAATTCGTCAAAAAGCACTTCGAGGCTCATGATTTCATCCATACGGGTGGTATGCAATTGCCATATCGGTGACAATGAACCATGGAAAAGCAGGATGATTCTCTGATTGTCTTTAATAAAATTAATTTGCTGTTCCGTTAATTTGCCCGAAGTGATCAGGCTTAAAGGACTGGAAGTACTTAAAAACATAGCAGGGTTAAGCCTTACTGAAAACAGTTGGTTTACAAAATTCCTGCTTTCTTTTAAGGTAGGAAATGCGTACAGATAAAAGAGTTTTAAATAGCAGGCAGGTATAAAAAAAATCCCCCCGGTTGCGCCGGAGGGATTCAGTTAAAATTTATAACCAGGCCTATGGGAATATACCCAACTCGGCATAGCTGGTACCAACTTTATTGATGGCTACCACATAAGCGGCCGTACGCATGTCGGGGATCTGCGGATTTTTCTTCCATACATCCATGATCTCACGGGTAGCGGTGATCATGGTTTCTTCCAAACCACTGCGTACCAGGTCAACCTCTTCGGGGCCATGCAGGATCAGTTCTTTATCCTTACCGTTTACTTTTTTGCCGGTAAGCGATTCAATTTGTCCCAGTATATGTGTGTTCAGGTTTTCTGTAAAGCGTTTTTCCATACGGCCGTAACGCACATGGCTAAGGTTTTTAAGCCATTCGAAATATGATACCGTTACACCGCCTGCATTGAGGTACATATCAGGCACAACCAGGATGCCTCTTTTGGCAAATATTTCATCGGCTTCGGGGGTCAGCGGGCCGTTGGCTGCTTCGCCAATGATCTTTGCTTTTACGTTGGGCGCGTTTTGCCCGTTCACCACATTCTCCAGTGCGGCAGGGATGAGGATATCGCATTCCATTTCCAGCGCATCGGTATTTTTGGCGAAGTTGGTGCTGCCGGGGAAGTTCAGGATGGAACCTTTTGTTTTGCGATGTTCAACTACTTTTTCAATATCCAGACCGTCCATATTGTAAATAGCGCCTTCATATTCGCTCAGGCCTACGACTTTGGCGCCATGTTCCTGGAAGAATTTTGCGGTATGGTAACCCACGTTACCGAGGCCCTGCACCACTACGCGTTTGCCTTCCACGCCAACCGGTAAACCGAGTTTATCCATTACATCTTTCATCGACAATACTTCGCGTAAGCCATAGAAAACGCCCAGGCCGGTTGCCTCGCGCCGGCCGCGAACGCCACCCTGCGTTACGGGTTTTCCGGTTACGCAACCCAGTGCGTCTATTTCGCCGGGGCGCATGCTGGCATAAGTATCCACTATCCAGGCCATTTCGCGTTCGCCGGTACCATAATCAGGTGCGGGTACATCGATGCCGGGGCCAATGAAGTTCTTTTTGATCAGTTCTGATGTATAGCGCCGGGTGATCTTTTCGAGTTCGTAGGGCGTATACTTTTTGGGGTCGATGGTGATACCGCCTTTGGCGCCGGCAAACGGAACGTTTACGATGGCGCATTTGTAGGTCATGAGGGCGGCAAGGGCCATTACCTCATCGAGGTTAACCGAAAGGGCGAAACGGATACCGCCTTTACAGGGCAGTTTATGATGTGAGTGTTGTACGCGATAAGCTTTGATGACCTCTATCTTATCGCCTATCTTAACCGGGAAATGCATGCGGTAAACGGCATTGCACTGTTTGATCTGTTCCAGGATACCGGGATCCCAGGTAGTGAATTGCGCGGCTTTATCGAAACTCTTTTCCACCGCGCCAAAAAAACTGTAATCTGACATGACTAAGCTGTTTTTGTTTATGTATTGAGCAGTATATGGCAAGCTGGTAGCTGGTGTTAAATGGCCAGTGGGGAATACTCCTCCGGATCTTTCCACGTAAAACCAGCTGTTAAAATTCAAAATACGGCTAGTTGTCAATAGTGAATGGCAGTGGAGATACCTGCTTGCCACTCGCCACTAATCACTAGCTTTTTTCAAGCTTTGAGATCTTTCTGTCGAGCCGGATTACATACAGGAATAAACCGATCAGGATCGTTACCGCCACTACCAGCACTACGTAGATCTTGTTGCCAACATGTAAACCGGTTGGCGTTTGCCCCGCATGGTTCGTTGTATCCTGGGCTTTGGCCAGTAATTGGACAAATAAAACGATCAGGGTTAGAATTAGTTGCTTCATACTAAAAATTATGCAGAATGTTTTTTCTCTTCCAGTAATCGAACGCGCAGCCTGAGGGTAGAGATCCATGTGCCTAACAGGCACCAGCCCAAAACCCCGGGCCAGAAAACAAGTCGCATGGTAGCATCGAGACTGCTGCCCCCAAGACCGGGATTACCTTCAGACCCTTTACCACCGGGGTGCAGTGATTCTGTTAACCGGGGTAATATAAGTATCATGGGTATGTAAATAAAATACGCGAATATGTTATAAACCGAAGCTACCCTTGCTCTTTTATCAAGATCGGGCATTGAATTGCGAAGTACAAAATAGGCAACGTAAATAAGCAGGGCGATGGCGGCGCCTGTTTGTTTGGGATCGTTGCTCCACCAGGTACCCCAGGTATAGTTGGCCCAAATAGAACCGGTAACAAGGCCCAAACATCCCAAAACCGTAGCCGTACGGGCAAATTCCGTGGCGTAAATGTCGTAAACGGGATTGGGTGAGCGCAGGTACCTGATAGAGTAGTAAAGTGAAACAGAGATCAATGCCAGCTGGCTGAACCACATGGGCACATGAAAGAAGAAATTGCGCATGGTTTCATACAGGTTGCTGTTCACATAGGCTGTTTCATAGGGAAGCGGAATCAAAAGACCTGCAATAAAAGTATAGATCAGTAATATAATACACAGTATTTTCCACCAGTGCCGGCGCATAGCGTGCTGTAGTTTGTTGAATGATCATTGGTACCTGAAAGCGATCGAATGACCCAATGATCCAAAATAGGTGGGGCAAAATTAGGGGAAAGGAGGGAAATAGTTACCGGTTTCCGGTAACCAGTTACCAGCACCCTGTTACCGGCATCTGGTAAGCGGGCCCCTGCTCAATCTTTCCACAGAAAGGGGAACAGGATGACTGCCAGCGCAATAACCAGTGCATCAAGCGCCACCAGCAACAGTATTATCTGGGTAAGACTGGCCTGGATCACATCGGCAAAAGCGGTATTCGACATTTTCATCAGCAACAAAACCTGCGGAATGATCAGCGGAAAACCCAGTATGGCCATCAGCGCCGCTCCCTGGCGGGCACGGGCGGCAATGGCTGCCAGAAAAGTGAATACCAGGCTCAGACTGCATCCGCCAAGGCAAACAAAACCAATGAACCGGAAAGGATTCTGCAGGGGATTGCCCATCAGCAATTGAAACAACAACAGGCTCACGATGCTCATGAGGATCATTAAGCCGGCATTGAACAGTAATTTGGATAGAATAAAATCGCGGGCGCCGGCAACGGTATAAAAATATAACATGCGGCCCTGGCTTTCCTGCAAAAAACTTTTGGCTACCGCATTCACACAAATGAATAACTGTATCATCCAGAACAAACCGTTCCACACTTTTTCTTCAGGCTGGCCCATGGCCAGGTATAGAACAAAGATGGTCGACGCTACATACAATACGATCCCGTAGAACGTGTATTGTTGCCTTATTTCAAGCAGCAGGTCTTTCTTTATAAGTGCAAGAATGTGATTCAAAGATTGTGTTTTTGATTTGTTTGCCCATACATAGAATGGACTGTTTATGGTTTGTGGTTTATCGTTTGTGGTTCTAATTTCCCAGACTCACTATATCCTTATGCCTCGTTGCCCTGTTGCCTTTATGCCTTTTCATAATAACACTTCCGGCACCGGGGTTCGTACAGGTCTTTTTCACCCAGCAGGAACTGCGCACTATTGTGCTGTTGCCTGCGGTACGAATAATTGGCAATATGGCCGCATTTTACGCAAATGGCATGCAGCTTGGTTATATAATCGGCTTTGGCTAACAGAAAGGGTATTTGTCCAAACGGTTTTCCGGTAAAATCCATATCGAGCCCCGCCACTATTACGCGTATGCCTTTTAATGCCAGCTGATCGCAAACCTCGGGCAGCTGATCGTCGAAGAACTGCGCTTCGTCAATACCAATTACGTCGGCTTCGCCGTGCAATAATAATATGGTTTGGGAGTTATCAATAGGAGAGCTCAGAATGGCGTTTGTATCGTGTGATACGATGTTCTGAACATCATACCGCACATCCAGCTTCGGCTTAAAGATTTCTACCCGCAGGTTGGCGATCTTTGCCCGTTTTAGTCTCCGGATCAGTTCCTCCGTTTTTCCGGAAAACATAGACCCGCAAATTACTTCAATACTGCCCCGGCGTTCACCCGATATATTAGGTTCTATAAACATGTTAACGGAAATAGGTACAATAATTGTTAACTTTAGCAATTAACTCTAACCATAAAAAAGTACCCGCTTATTATGGAACGTTTAGCACAACTTATTGGCAAATTAAATGAACAATTTGCACAAAACGCCGATCCGTTTCAACTATTAGTTACTACCCAATTAATTGAAACAGAATTGGTACAGATGTCTACGTCCACACATCGAACTGTTCACACCTCAAAAGTGGCAGTTATGATGCCTGCGGCTACGGCGGCTAATGGTCATGGCTATCAGCACAATCGACATATAAAGGAAGAGGTAACTACCCAAACACCTGCCAAAGTGGTAAATAAGCCCGTTGTGGCGGAAGCTCCGCCTGCAGCAGAGGTTGAGGCGCCCCCGGTTGTTGTAGAAGCTCCTCCTGTTGTGGTTGAAAAGGCGCCGGAAACAGAACCGGCCGTTGTAACTTCCCCGGTAGTTGAAGTGAATGGCATTAATGGGCATGTGGAAAAAAATGGAAATGGCCACCATGTAGAACATACGGAAAACAATGGTTGGAATATCGATCCTTTGCGTGAAATTCCTACGCTGGCCCATCAGCAGGCGGTAAAAGAACTTAACGAGGTGATGGCTTCAAAAGAAGCTTCCCTTAATGAAAAGTTAAAAGCTGAAGTAAAAGAAGTGGCTCACGTGCTCAATGATGCGCCTGTACGCGACCTGCGCAGGGCCATTGGCATAAACGACCGTTTTGTTTTTATCAGCGAACTTTTCCGCAACGACGAAGTAATGTACGAACGCAGTATAAAGACCATCAACAGTTTTCGCATACTACCCGAAGCCCAGTACTGGATCGAAAGGGAGTTGAAGGTAAAACTGGGTTGGGATGAAAACAAAGAAAGCACCCGCCACTTTTATCAACTGGTTAAAAGACGGTTCTCCTGAATGTACTGCATCACACTGTTTGTTGCTCCTTTATTATTATATACATAGTTACGGGCCGCCTCACAGCTTTTCTGCCAGGCGCTCGTATCTTCTATTAAGTGAGTAAAGACTTTTTCCAGTTCAAGGGCGGTATCGATAACCCAGCCGCCTCCCTGTTCAACCAGTTCAACCGCTTCAATGTATTTATCGTATACGGGCCCGAATACTACCGGTTTGCCATAAACCGCAGCTTCCAGCACATTATGTACGCCATCATCGCCAAAACCACCGCCCACATAGGTTATAGTGGCGTATTTGTACAGTTTCGATAACATGCCAATATTGTCGATGATCAGCACATTGGGCTTTTGCGCGCTGCTTTCTGGCTGCCGGTTGCGGGGCACGGGCCTTGGCGCCTCGGGGTTGTCGGGCAGCCGCGAAAAGCGCACGGTATGTTTGAATAACTTCTCTATCTCCTTCAGGTGATCTTCATTTATTTCATGCGGGGCTATAATGAATTTTATTTCCGGATGCGTATTGGCATAATGGTCCATCTCTTCTTCATCTTCGGGCCAGGTGCTGCCGGCAACGACCACAACGCTATTGCCGCAAAAATGGGCTATCTTATCTATGGGCTGAAATTGTTCGGCTATCTGCACCACCCGGTCGAACCGCGTATCACCGCTAATGGTTACGTTGTTGTTGAACCCGATAGTGCCCAGTAATTGTTTTGATCTTGGAGTTTGAACAAACAGGTGATTAAAGCTCTCCAGCATATACCAGTGCAGGCGGCCATACCATTTGAAGAAAGGCTGATCCTGCCGGAAAATGCCCGATACCAGCAACAGGGGTATTTGTTTTTTCTTCAGTTCGGTGAGATAATAGAACCAGTATTCATACTTGATCCAGATAACCAGGCTGGGTTGAACCAGGCTTATGAATTTACGGGCATTGGCTTTTGAATCCATCGGCAGGTACATCACATAATCGGCGCCGGAGTTGTTTTTTCGTACTTCATAACCGCTGGGGGAGAAGAAGGTAAGCAGGATCTTTGCCTGTGGATATTGTTGCCTGATGGCTTCCATTACCGGCCGGCCCTGTTCAAATTCGCCAAGCGAAGAGCAGTGCATCCAAACCAGTGGTGAATGGTCAATGGTCAATGCTTGCGCGTCAGTAGCATCGCGAAGGCGGGATGAATTGGTCTCATCCTGTTTCTGCTCGCCGGTTTCAGCGCCTGCCTTGCCGCGTTTTGGCGCTATTACCACTTTCTGCGATCTGTTCGCAGCAGGCCCTGCCGTTTGCCGATTGCCGATTGCCGATTGTATTTCTTCCCAAATATGCAGCCGCCCTTCACGCCATTTACGGGCCTTGGGGTTCCATAGTGATGTAATACGGATACCTACAGAATATAGAAACAAAAAGATATTGTAAATGAACAGGTGCACGGTAATAAATTGAATTCAAAAAAAACAAATGTCGTTTTTATAACGAGAATTGTCAAATAGCGCAAATTAGCGGTTTAAAATATGTTTTTATTGTGTGTTTAATGCATCATTTTTACCTGCCGCAATTTGCCGGTATTTGATGTTGCAACCGGCGGGCACCGGTTTTACACCACAAAATATTTAAATATGGTTGTTGTGCATGGGTTTTGGGGTGCAGTGCTGACTTATCCGCTTGCTAACACCATTTTTTTACTGTACGTTTGTGCCCGTTTTAATAAAAAAGGAATAGGTATGCAGCCCATACAAATGGTTGATTTAAAGCAGCAATATGCAAAAATCAAATCTGAAGTAGATTTAGCAGTTCAGGAAGTTATAAACAGTACCGCCTTCATAGCAGGTAAAGCGGTGCAGGACTTTGCTGCCGGGCTGGGTAAATACCTCGATGTTAAACACGTTATCCCCTGCGCCAACGGTACCGATGCCCTGCAGATAGCTTTAATGGCGCTCGACCTGCAACCGGGCGATGAGGTGATAACCCCTTCTTTTACCTTTATCGCAACAACCGAAGTGATCGCCCTGTTGCGATTGACCCCCGTTTTTGTAGAAGTTGATCCAAAAACCTTCTGCATCGATCCTGTTGCTATAGAAAAGGCCATTACGCCTAAAACAAAAGCAATTATCCCCGTACACTTATACGGCCACGCTGCCAATATGGAAGCCATTATGGAAATAGCCAACCGCCATAACATCCCCGTAATAGAGGACAATGCGCAGGCTATTGGTGGCGATATTCAGTTGAGCAATGGAACCGTAAAGAAAACAGGCACACTGGGTACAATTGGAACCACATCTTTTTTCCCTTCGAAGAACCTGGGTTGCTTTGGAGATGGCGGCGCTATTTTTACCAACGACGATGCGTTGGCTGTAGCTCTTAAAATGATAGCCAATCATGGTGGTGCTAAAAGATATTACCACGATCGCGTTGGCTGTAACAGCCGGCTCGATACCATACAGGCCGCCGTTCTTAACGTAAAGCTCCCTCATTTGGATGAATATATTGCGGCACGTCGCAGCGCAGCTGATTTTTACGATAAGGCTTTTGCCGGAAATCCAAAGATCACCGTGCCATACAGGGCTTCTTACAGCAACCACGTATTTCATCAATACACGCTGTTGCTTGAAGGAGTTGACCGCGATGGCCTGAACCAGTTCCTTGCTGGTGAGGGTATCCCGTCTATGATCTATTACCCCGTTCCGGCCCATCGCCAGAAAATGTTTGCAACTTTCGGCGGTGCAAATTTCGAGTTGAAAACTACAGACTGGCTTACCGAACGTGTAATATCCCTGCCTATGCATACCGAACTGAGTAATGAACAGCTCCAGTTTATTACCAGTAAAGTATTGGAGTTTATTAATAAACAGTAACCTTATTTACTAAAGGGCACTATTAAAACATCCTAAAAATGAAAATTGCTGTAGTAGGCACAGGCTACGTTGGACTGGTAACCGGAACCTGTTTTGCCGAAACTGGTAATGATGTTACCTGCGTAGATATCGATAAAAAGAAGGTTGAAAAACTTTCTTCCGGCCAGATCACTATTTATGAGCCAGGCCTTGAAAAATTGTTCTTACGTAATGTAAAGGAAGAGCGCCTGCGCTTTACCACCAGTTTGTATGAGGGCGTAAAAGATGCCGAGATCGTTTTTCTCGCGTTGCCTACACCGCCCGGTGAAGACGGCAGTGCTGATCTTAAATATATTCTTGGTGTTGCCAAAGACCTGGGCGAACTGATGACCGACTATAAAGTGATCGTTGATAAAAGCACCGTTCCCGTAGGTACCGCCGAAAAAGTATATACCGCAATTGCCAAAACCTATGTGGGCGATTTCGATGTGGTTTCAAACCCCGAATTCTTACGTGAAGGGGTTGCTGTTGACGATTTTATGAAACCCGACCGCGTGGTTATCGGCGCTTCTTCTGAAAGAGCCCGCAAGGTAATGGGTGAACTGTATGCTCCGTTCGTACGTTCAGGCAACCCTGTTATTTATATGGATGTTCGCTCTGCCGAGCTTACCAAATATGCCGCCAACTCATTCCTGGCAACCAAGATCTCCTTTATGAATGAGGTTGCCCAGTTGTGCGAACGGCTCGGCGCCGATGTTGACATGGTGCGCAGAGGTATCGGCAGCGACGAACGCATTGGCAAACGCTTCCTGTTCCCGGGCATCGGGTATGGCGGAAGCTGTTTCCCCAAAGACGTGCAGGCACTGGTAAAATCCTCGAATGAAGCAGGATACGATTTCCAGATCCTGAATGCCGTTATGGATGTGAATGAAAAACAAAAGCTGCACCTGCTCCCCAAAATAAAAAGATATTTCAAAGACAACCTGAAAGGAAAACGTTTTGCATTGTGGGGGCTGGCCTTCAAACCTAATACCGACGATATTCGCGAGGCTCCGGCTTTATATATCATCGACGAGCTGGTAAAGGAAGGAGCGCTTGTTTGTGCGTATGACCCCGAAGCAATGAATAACGTACGTGCACTGGTAGGCAATAAAATTGAATATGCCGAAAGTCAGTACGATTGCCTGTATGGCGCCGACGCACTCATTATCGCCACCGAATGGAATGAGTTCCGTACGCCGAACTTCCTGAAAATTGTAACTGCGTTAAAGAATAAAGTGATCTTCGATGGCCGCAACCTGTTTGAAGCAGACGCCATTAAAGAATTAGGATTTTATTATGAAAGTGTGGGCCGTGCTGTAGCTGATCCGGCAGATAAACATAAATAAACAACCTTTTTCCCATGTCAAAGAAAAGAGTACTTATTACCGGAGCTGCCGGTTTCCTTGGTTCACACTTATGCGACCGCTTTATAAAAGAAGGTTTCCATGTTATTGGTATGGACAACCTCATCACCGGCGATCTGCGCAATATTGAACATTTGTTCAAGCTGGAGCATTTTGAATTCTATCATCACGATGTATCGAAATTCATTCATGTTCCCGGCGAACTGCACTATATCTTACACTTTGCTTCACCCGCCAGTCCTATCGATTATCTGAAGATCCCTATTCAAACCCTGAAAGTGGGATCGTTGGGTACCCATAACTGCCTTGGGTTGGCAAAAGCGAAAAATGCCCGTATTCTGGT
The DNA here is from genome assembly GCF_002078015.1 of Niastella populi. Classification (GTDB taxonomy): domain Bacteria; phylum Bacteroidota; class Bacteroidia; order Chitinophagales; family Chitinophagaceae; genus Niastella; species Niastella populi. Next base: position 63,449 of record NZ_LWBP01000203.1, read on the forward strand.
TGCATCCACTTCCGAGATCTATGGCGATCCGCTGGTGCACCCGCAAAATGAAGAGTACTGGGGTAATGTAAACCCGGTTGGTCCACGCGGCGTATACGACGAGGCCAAACGTTTTCAGGAAGCGATGACCATGGCCTATCATACATTCCATGGCGTTGAAACCCGTATTGTACGTATCTTCAATACATACGGCCCGCGCATGCGGTTGAACGACGGCCGCGCCCTGCCGGCATTTATTGGCCAGGCCTTACGTGGTGAAGACCTGACAGTATTTGGCGACGGTTCACAAACACGCAGTTTTTGTTTTGTAGATGATCTTATTGAGGGTATATACCGTTTGCTGATGAGCGATTATGCCCAGCCGGTGAATGTGGGCAACCCCGATGAAATTTCACTGAAAGATTTTGCCGAAGAGATCATTGCGCTTACCGCCACTACACAACAGATCGTATATAAACCGTTGCCTGTTGATGATCCAAAACAACGGCAGCCCGATATTACCCGGGCAAAAGAAGTACTTGGCTGGTCGCCCAAAGTAAGCCGTAAAGACGGGTTGAAAGTGACGTACGAGTATTTTAAATCCTTGCCTAAAGAAGAATGGTTCAAACAGCCAAAAGAGTTTGTGGCTAAGAAATAGATCCCAAACGCTAAAAGTCCGACGCTGAACGCTTAACGCAGCAGATTTACTGAGCGTTTTGCGTTCGGCGTTCAGCATTAATAATATACTATGAGTAAACACACAAGAACGATCATGATCACCGGTGGGGCAGGTTTTATAGGCTCACACGTGGTGCGGTTGTTTGTAAATACATACTCATCTTACCTGGTTGTGAATGCCGATGCGTTGACCTATGCCGGCAACCTCGAGAATTTGAAAGATGTTGAAAAAGCAGCCAATTACCGTTTTGAAAAAGCCGATATCACCGATGCCGCCGCTATAGAAGCTTTATTCGAAAAATATGCATTTGATGCGGTTATTCACCTCGCTGCGGAAAGCCATGTAGACAGATCGATCATAGATCCGCTGGCATTTGTAAAAACAAACGTACTGGGTACTGTCAACCTGTTGAATATCGCCCGCAGGTATTGGGCAAACAGCGAAACCAAAATGGAAGGAAAACGTTTTATGCACGTTTCAACCGATGAAGTGTATGGTTCACTTGGCGAAGAAGGTTTCTTTACCGAAGAAACCGCTTATGACCCCCGCTCTCCTTACTCTGCATCCAAAGCATCGTCAGACCATTTTGTAATGGCCTGGTATCATACCTATAAATTGCCGGTGGTAATGAGTAACTGCAGCAATAACTACGGTTCTTACCATTTCCCCGAAAAGCTCATTCCTTTAATGATCAACAACATCGTAAATAACAAATCGCTTCCCGTATATGGCAAAGGCGAAAATGTGCGCGACTGGCTGTTTGTTGAAGATCATGCCCGCGCCATCGATGTGATCTTTCATAATGGAAGAACGGGCGAGAAGTACAATGTGGGCGGTTTTAACGAGTGGAAGAATATCGACCTGGTGCATTTGTTATGTAAGATCATGGATGCCAAACTGGGCCGCCCCGAAGGCACTTCGGCCAAACTGATCACCTATGTAACCGACCGCCCCGGGCATGATATGCGGTATGCCATCGATGCTTCCAAACTGAACAGGGAACTGGGTTGGAAACCTTCACTTCAGTTTGAAGAAGGCCTTGAGAAAACGGTTGACTGGTACCTCCAAAACGGCGACTGGATAAAACACGTAACTTCGGGCGATTATCAGCATTACTACCAGGAGCAATACGCTAAGAGATAAATACAATTTCTGATTTCGGGATTTTGGGATTTCGGGATTTCAAAACATTCGATAATCCCTTTAGTTTCAAAATCAATAAATTTCAAAGCGATAAATACAAGTTTTGATTTAGTGGTTTTGAGAACATCTCAAAATCGCTAAATCACAAAATCTCAAAATATATTATAGTGCCTTTTATTGAAACAGGAATTCAGGGGCTGTTGGTTTTTGAACCTGTTGTATTTGACGATAGCCGGGGATTTTTTTACGAAGCATATAATCAAAAGATCTTTGGCGGGGCAGGAATTGAAAACCAGTTTGTACAGGATAATCAATCCCGCTCAACCTATGGTGTCATCAGGGGATTGCATTATCAGGTTGCTCCCTTTGTTCAGGCAAAACTAATAAGGGCATTATCAGGTTCCATTCTCGATGTTGCGGTTGATATCAGAAAAGGCTCGCCCACATTCGGTAAAGTGTTTTCAATTGAACTATCCGAAGCCAATAAAAAGCAGTTATTCCTTCCGGCCGGTTTCGCGCACGGCTTTTCCGTTTTGAGCGAAGTGGCTGAAGTATTGTACAAATGCGATCAGTTCTACAGCAAGGCCAGTGAACATGGCATTATATATAATGATCCCGCTTTGAACATCGACTGGCAGGTGCCTCTCGATAAAGCCATCGTATCGGATAAAGACCTGATGCTTCCTGATTTTGCCCATTGTGTAAACCCATTTGAATACAAAGGATAATATTGCAGTATGTCGCAACCAGTGATTGTGGTAACCGGCGCCAATGGACAGGTAGGACAGGAATTACGTGCGTTGGCGGCATCGTATCCCACATTTGAGTTCGTTTTCACTTCGCATGATAATATGCCGGTAAATGATGAGGCTGCAGTACAAAAGGTATTTGCCGCACACCAACCTGTTTATTGTATCAACTGCGCTGCCTATACGGCTGTTGATAAAGCAGAATCGGAACAGGACATCGCCTACCAGGTGAATGCTGAAGGAGCCCGCATCCTGGCTGCTGCATGTAAAACTTTCAATACCCGCTTTATTCATATTTCAACCGACTATGTATTCAATGGTCAGTCGCCGGCGCCTTATACAGAAGATGCGCCAACCGACCCGGTGAACCTGTACGGTGCTTCCAAATTAAAAGGCGAGCAGTTGTGTTTGCAGCATAACCCCGAAGCCATCATTATCAGAACGGCCTGGGTTTATTCTTCATTTGGCAAAAACTTCGTAAAGACCATGGTGAAGCTGATGCACGACCGTACGGCCATCAACGTCGTGAGCGACCAGGTGGGCGCGCCCACCTATGCAGCCGATCTGGCAGAATGTATGATGCAGATAATTGCCAATTGCCAGTTGTCAACTGCTAATTGGTTGCCCGGAATATATCACTACAGCAACCAGGGCCGCATAAGCTGGTATGAATTTGCCGTTGCCATAAAAGAACTCACCGGCAGCGCCTGCATGGTGAATCCCATTCCTTCCGAGCAATATCCCACACCCGCAAAACGGCCCGCGTTTTCAATTCTCGATACGAACAAAATTCAAAAGACATTTCATTGTACCATTCCTGACTGGAAAGATTCGCTGCAGCAGTGTATAAAGTTGTTGAGTTATTGAGTTGTTCAGTTCTAATGCCTGGTAAATTGAGATTGGTTGCACTGGTGCGGCCAGTTGTCGCCGGGCCTTTATGTATTTTCTTTATCACCGATTTCAATTATCAACCCATTCCAATCGCTCCCTCACACAATTCAATACTCCTTTTTTACATTCCATCATCAAGGCTGTATTAAGCCCTGTGTAACCCGCTACATTTGCTTCCACATACCGGTTATGGCTACCATCAGTAAGATGCGGTAAGCCGCTATGTGATCCTGCGCAGATTACACCGAACAATTCATGCATTGCCCCGTACCAGGGCGCGATCAATCATTTATTATACAATTATAGTTGACCCATGAAACAAATGTGTACACTCCTGTTTGTGCTATTCAGTGTATTGGCAAATGCACAAACAACCCCTACGGTGCCGGCCAGCAACATCCGCTTTACATCTGTCGATGGCAGCAGTTTCACCGTCGGTTTCGATGTAGGTAATGGCACCAATCATCTTGTTGTGATAAAAGAAGGAAGTGCGGTTACCGGTTTACCCGAGAATGGAAAAGATTATACCTCCAGTTCAAACTTCGCAACAGCAGGTTCTGAATTTTCGGTTCCCGGCGAATATGTAGTGCAGAAGAATAACTGGAACTCTGTTTCGGTAAGTAAACTAAAACCCGGCACCACTTATCATGTGGCGGTGTTTGAATACAACGGTACCGGCGTAAACACCAAATACCTGGCCATTCCATTGAACGGCGAAAAGGCTACGGTAGTGGCGCCAACAGTACAAGCCAGCAACGGCGTTTTTTCAGAAATTACAGGTAATACCGCCAAACTAAACTGGACGAATGGTAACGGCGCCGGCCGGTTGATCTTTGCACGTAAAGCAACCGCGGTAAATGCAGAACCGGAAGACCTGAAATTTTACCAGCCTTATAACAACGGTGAGTTTGGAACAAGCACCGTCGTTAATGGCGACAACTATACTGTATACAAAAGTACAGGTTCAGGCGTAATCATCTCGAAACTGGAACCCAATACCAGTTATCATTTTGCCTTCTTTGAATACAATGGTAATTCAACCCCGGTGTATTTGAAACCGGCCGCTACCGCAAACGTTACTACCAATGCGGGACCAACGAAACCAACCCAAACCATGGTTTTCTCTTCTATTGAAGGAAACAGGTTAACGGTGGGAAGCAGTATTGGTAATGGCAGCCGGCGAATGCTTATTGCCCGTAAGGGAGCGCCCGTAACGGCTTTACCGGTAAACGGAACGGTGTATACCGCAAATGCCGCATTTGGTTCCGGCGCCGAAATACAACCCGGTGAATTTGTTGTTGGCAGCAATGGCGGCAGCAACTTTACAGTTACAAACCTTGAGCCCGCCACCGTTTATTATTTCCGGCTCATTGAATATGATATCACCAGCGATAACTATCCCTATTATTTAAACACGCCCAGGGATGGCAACAGAAGCACCGCTGTTGCACCGGTTACCACCGCAACCAACCTGGTTGTAAAGAATATTACCGGTTCAACGGCCTCTGTAAGTTATACACCCGGCGGCAGCAGTTACCATATGGCGGTGATAAAAGAAGGAAGTGCGGTAGATGCCATTCCGCAGGACCTGATATTATATCCCGGCAATTCGAATTTCGGGCAGGGTACCCAGTTATCACCCGGTAATTATTCTATAGCCGGACAAATGAATGGAGGTGCTTTCTCTCTTAACTCGCTCAAGGCCGGTAAAACCTATCACATAGCTATTTTTGATTACAATGGAACCAATTACCCCGTTTATAATAAAACACCGGCCACTATCAGTTTTTCCATTCCTTTAGAACCAACGCAGGCGGCCACCGCATTATCGCAACAATCGAGAGATGGCGACCGCATGCGGGTATTGTGGACAAGCGGCAACGGCGGTAAAAGAATAATAGTTGCGCGCAAAGACCAGGCGGTTACCTATAAACCGGCCGACGGCAGCAGTCATACCGCCAATAGCATTTTCGGTACGGGTACAGAAGTAGCTACAGGTGAATATGTGGTATACGATGGTTCGGGTTATTATTTCGATTTGACCGGTTTGGAAACGAACACTACTTACCACTTCGCCGTGTATGAATACAATACCTCCGATGCCGGCGACAATGATTATTTAACAACTGCCTTTTTAACCGGTAATGCCGCTACCTTGCCGTGGCCAACGGTACAAACAAGCGGGTTGAACGCAACGGGTATTCAGGGAACACAGGCTACTATCAGCTATGTAGTTGGTAATGGCAGCAACAGGTTGTTCTTTATGAAAGCCAATACACCGGTTGATGCTTTCCCGCAGGATATATCGGTATACGCAGGTTATAGCACTTCGTATGGCGGCGTACAGGTAGGAAGCACCGGCAACTATTTGGTATATCGCAGTTCTGGAGCCAGCGGCAATTTCACTGTAACCAACCTGGCGCCAAATACAACCTATTATGTATCGGCATGGGAATACAACGGTTCATCGGCGCCAGCTTACCTGGAGCCTGGCAGCACGTATAGTTTTACCACTACCGATGTGCCCGGCGCTACCACGCCAACCGTAGCGGCTGCTGCACCGGTTATTTCAGCTGTGGATGGCAATAAGTTCACTTTTAAATTCACCGGCGGGAACGGAGCTGGCCGCATTGTAGTGATGCGTGCCGGCAGTGCGGTGAGCTTTACACCGGCCAGCGCCACCAATTACACCGCCAATGCTTCATTTGGCAGCGGCGCCAACCTCGGCAGCGATCAGTATGTGGTGTATAATGGAACAGGTAACACAGTTTCCATTACCGGTCTGCAACCGGCAACAACTTATCACCTTACCGTTTTTGAATACAATGGTACCGGTACATTACAACGATACCTCACCAGCAGCGTACTGGCTGCCACCGCCGCTACCGCTGCTGTTCCTACTGTAGCGGCAAGCAATGCGGTTGCTTCTTCAACCACCACCAGCATCACCCTTAACTGGACCAATGGTAATGGAGAGAACCGGCTGGTTGTTGTAAAGAAAGGAAGTGATATAATGGCTTCACCCGCCAACCTGGGGGTATACCCAGCCAATGCGATCTTTAAGTCAGGATCACAAATTGCCATCGACGAATATGTGGTATATGCAGGCGCCGGTAACAATGTTACTGTAACCGGTTTAACCGCAGGCGATGTGTATTACTACAAGGTTTTTGAATACAATGGTTCAACAGCGCCGGTATACAATACTGCTGCTGTGTTGAGTGGTAGCATAGCCACCGGAACATTGCCTGTGACCTGGTTGTACTTCAATGCCACCCAAAAGAGTGATAGGGTAGTGCTCACCTGGGGAACTTCGGCAGAAATGAACAGCGCCTGGTTTATTGTAGAAAGAAGTTCAAATGGCATTGACTTTATGGAGGCAGGAAGGGTTGCTGCGAGGGAGAACAGCACCGTTGATCAGCATTACAGTTTTACTGAAGTTGTTCCCGTTGAGCAGAAAATGTATTACCGGTTGAAACAAACAGATAAAGACGGTTCATATAGTTATTCAAAAATAGTGACTGTTCAAACCGCAGCTGAAACGGCAGCGCGTATACAACCCAACCCGGTTCAGCAAAGCTTCCGCATTCAATTGCCCGATAATTCGCAAAACGCAACAATGACTATTTATAATGCCGCCGGAATATTGGTGCACAAACAGATCGTGCGTCACCTGCAACCAGTGAATGTGCAACAACTTGCTGCAGGTATGTATTATGTAAACATACAGCAGGGAAGCAAGCATTTCGGGTTGAAGATGTCGAAACTATAATCGGTTATATGAGGGAAAGTGGTCCCTTACCCACAGTTCAGTTAACAATTCATACATACACAAATACAACACGGGGCCATTTTTATGGCCCTGTTTGTTTTTAGGGAAATGAGAAGTAAAAAAGGGAATACAAAAACAGATGAATATCAGTCAATGAATTTCGAATGGAGCAGGATCGGGTAATTGCACGTGTTATTACTGTATTGTATTTGTATTTACTTTCTGATTTTTAAACTCCTTATTTCTCATTTATAATTCCCTTTAAGGGGCTGGGGGATAAAAAAATCCCGCTTAGTGAAGCGGGACCTGGTTTCCGTACTGAGGATATTACTTATTTGATGGCCGTTATGGCCGTGCCGCCATGTTTGCTGTCTGTTTTAACAATGCCGAACCCGGGTGCAAACCATTCTGTTCCTTCGATGTTGAATGGCATTCCAATGCCCATTGTTTTTATTGTGATCTTGCTCTTATACGTGATCTTGAAACAATCCCAGGTGCCTGCAGAAGTCGTAACAGTTTCTTTGCCTGCCACGGTGCGGTCGCTGGTCACCATATTTACGTTCTGTTTCATGCCAGAGTTGTCTATGGTCATATCTAAAGTGGCATCTTTTAATTTATCGCCCGCTTTCATGTTAGCGGGGTATTCTATATAGATCTTATCGGCTTTTACATCGGCTTTTGAAAACTGCTCCTGTTGCATTTGGGGTAATTTCATTTTCATATCGACCATCATAACGCCGCCGCTGCAGGCAATTTCGCTAAGACCCTTTGCAATTGATTTTCCTTTTTCGCTGAACATTTCTGTATTGACGGTAGCTGTAGTGTTGCCGCCGTTCTTCGAAACATTCGATACTGTATACACCTGCTTGCCATCGGGCTTGCCCTTTTTATTGTAGATGGTCATTTCAATTGTCTTGTTCTCTTGCAGGAAGTAGTATGAGTTGCAATCCTGGCCAAAGCTGGCGGTTGAAAGCAGGCCAATAAAAACAGTCGTTAGAAGAGTTGCTCGCATAAACAATTTTTTGGTGTTACAGGAAAGAGCAAAGTAACAACCAAAAATAGTATCGCGTTATACCCTTTTCGTGGTAAAATTATGCCCGCTCAACACCCCGGCGGTGGCGGGTTTGGGTAGAATAAATCTGCTTAAATGATTTAGTACCTGAGCGATCCTCTATTTATTAGAGCGTAGTTGAAGCTTATGAGGCAGCGCATAAGTGTAGTTCATTGAGCTGCTCATTGCCATTCTTTTTACTTCTTAAACGTAGAATCGCCCAGTTTGCGGCGGAACATTGTCATTCTGTTTACGATCTCTTTAATGACCGTATCGAATTTTTGCAACTGGTCGGGCCGGCAGATGGCGCGTACTTTTTGGAAATGACGGAAAGTGACGAGGTCGAGTTTTTTCTGCATTTCGGCAATTTCGTTGCTGTGAGCTATAAGCGTGGAATCTGTTGTTTCGGCGTGATTCAACAGATCGAAGAATCTTTTTTTTGTGCTGCGAATGGAATCCATCACCGGCTTTTGAATGGCGATCATTGAATCGCGCAGCTTCCAGTAAGCGGCTTCCTGGCCGGCATCGAATTGCATCTGGTCAACCAGGAATTGTCCCATCCGTTTTTCCCGGTGGCCGCCATCGCGGCCGGAACCGCCATAATGCGCGGGTTTTTTAAACCAGTAAATAGAAAGGGTGGCTATATTGGTTAACAGTAAGATCGCTACAAGTACCAACAGCCATTTTTGACGGGGGGGCCTGATCATGGTTCCAGAAAATTTTCATTATATACAGGGTACACACCGGCCGGGTATTCGGCGGCAACTATTTGTCCTGATTCAATATTACTATTGGAATGGTTGTTTTGCTCCCACATTTTCACAACGGTGGTGGCGTTTGCAATAATTATGATTGCGGCAATCGTTAAAGCCAGTATGGGCCTGGTAAGCAAGCGGCCAAGCGGGCCGCCCTGATCAAACTCCTGCTCCATTCTGCCTTTGAGCCGGGTATACATAAAGTCAGGCGCTTTGGCCCGCTGTATGCCCTCCAGGCTATTCAGCACCGCATCTATCCGGGAGTCGTTATTTGGATCGGTTGACATAAATCTAATTTACGATGTAAACTTATACATTTGACGCTAATAATTCACAAATCCTTCGTATGCTTTACTTGTCTTGTGAATTATTCTGTTGATAATGTTTTTCAAGCAGTTTCCGCAGGTTTTGCCGCGCTCTGAACAACAGGGATTCCACCGCCGATACCGACAATTCCATAACATCGGCAATTTCCTGGTAACTCAACTCCTCCGTTTTGTGTAATGTAAATGCTACTTTCTGATTTTCAGGTAGTTGATTTATCATTTGGAAAAGCAGCGCCGCCTGTTCCTTTCTGTCGAGCGCTACGCCCGGGTGTTGAAAATCAACGGGATCATGCACCAGTTCGTCATTTGGCCCGAAAAGGCTGGTTATAAAGGCGAAACGTTTTTTCCGTTTGCGGCTGCGGATGTGATCGAGGGCCTTGGTGGTGGTAATGCGATAGATCCAGGTGGAAAGCCGGGCATCCCCCTTGAACTGGTCAATTGACCTGAATACCTGAATAAATACCTCCTGCGCAACGTCTTCGGCGTCCTCACTGTTTTGAACAACACCCAATGCGGTGTTATATACCAGGTCCTGATAGTTCGTTACCAATGATTTGAATGCCTGTTCGTCTCCTGCCCGGAGTTGTTGTATCAGTTCCAGTTCGTTCAAAAAAACGGCCGTTTAATGTTTGAATTTGAGCCTACAACTTACGAAATCCTGCGATATGTAAATATAAAAGCAGACAGACCGGACAAATGGCTTGATTAAACTACCGGTTTTCACATAAGGACGGTAAAGGGGCAGGCCCGGGTCGCTGCCAAATAAAAAAGCCCCGCACTTACGTGCGAGGCTTTTGTTACCCGACCTGGATTCGAACCAAGACAAGCAGAACCAGAATCTGCGGTACTACCGTTATACTATCGGGCAATTTTATAAGACCACACCTTTTGTAAAAAGGCGGGTACAAATTTAGAAATAATCTCGATGGCAGCAAAAAAAGAATATTTAGGCTGGGAAAGCGGCGGCTGAACGAAAAACCGGGCCGAAATAAAAAACGGTGAGCCTTAAGAGGCCCACCGCAAACGCTGCCATGTAATTACCAACTGCCTAAAATCGTAAATCGGCAAACGGCAATCGGCAATTCGCCGCCGGGCGTAGCGAAGCCTGGCTCAAACTTCTTCCACTTCTACATTTAAAGTTTTACATGCCGACGCTTCGGTCGGCATCTCTGACGGAGTCTGATACTCATCAGACCCGGCAGGCGGAGCTTCATCGGCATTCGATATTCAATATTCTTCTGTATTCCCATTCTCATTCCTCATTTTTCATTTCCAGGTGTTATCTATCCCACCAAACCCTGTCGGTCAATCTTGCCGACTGCACGCTCTGCGGGTTCGACGTGATCTCCACCTGCGGGTACAACAACCGGCGCGGGATCTCCGAAAGCGCATTTGGCACTTTTGTCAGCTGCGGATAACCCGTCCGCCGCCAGTCATTGAAATTCTCTATCGATAAAAAGTTCGCGATCTTCTTTTCTTCCATGATCCGCTGCAATGCATTGGCTGCGGTAAGCGTGCCCCTGCTGGCGAGGTAAGCATTTACATCGGCATTATCGACGCCCAGTTTGCTCATGTGCGATTTTATGGCATCCTGGTAAACCGGCTCCGCTGCCGCAAAGCCTGATTTTATCAATGTAGCTTCCGCTTTCAGGAACAGGGCTTCCGAATAATTAAAAACATACATGGGTGAACTGGTATTGCCAATGGCTGGTCCGGCCAGCGAATATACATCGAGGCTGCCACTGATATTTACCGAACCTATCGGCCGGCCATTGTACATACCCGTTTGTTTGGCCGGTGCTATTAACTTCGGCAGGCGGGGATCATTACGCACTACCAGCGTATCTATACAGGCCGATGATAACACCAGCGTCGATACCGGGCGTGTATTCATAAACCAAGGACTTTCCTCACCGGCCCCGCCCGGGTATTCCAGCTTCATATCGTCACTGTTATCGGTCATCCCATTTTGTAAAGCCGTTAATGCCAGCTCGGCCTGGCCGGTTGGTGTATAACCCGGGGCGTTGGTAAGATGCATATAATACCGCGCCTTCAGCGTATAGGCCAGCCTTTTCCATTTGTCCATATTTCCCTTATAGAAATAATCATCATCGCCGGGTTTTATAACGGCGTTCCTGTCAATGGCGGCAATGCCGTCATCGAGCAGTTGTTGTATCGATTTGTAAATGTTTTCCTGTGAATCGTATGCTGGTTGCAGTTGGCTGCTGCCGTTAAAGGCATCGCTGTAGGGAACATCGCCCCAGTAATCGGTTGCAACGCCTAAACAAAGCGCGGTCAGTATTTTTGCAATCCCCGAATAATTATGATTGCCGTTGAGATCGGCTTTATCGTTCATCACCTTCAGGTTGTTGAGGCTGGTTACATAAATATTCCGCCACGAGCCGTCGAGGTCGGCATTGAAGATCCAGTAAGTGCCATGGTTGGGTACGGGCTGGTTCAGTGCCACATTTTGCATAAAGTGGTTTATCAATATGCCGGCCATACCGTTATCGCCCGCGCCGCCTGCAATTACAGAGGATATATTTAGTTCAACGGGGGCCAGTATCAGCGCCTCCTGCACGGTGAGCGGGTTATTAGGATCGTTATTTACATCGATGAACTTTTTACACCCGCTGATGTGTATAATGCAGATGGCGACAAACAGGATATATGATAATGTGCGCATGATTTCTTTTTTAGTTGTTAGAACGATGAGCATTTTATAATCCGACTTTCAAACTGATATTGAACGAGCGGGCGGTGGGGGTAGAGAAAGAGTAGATCCCCAGCGACCCGTTCGATGAACCAAATGAATTGGTTTCGGGATCGCCACCGGTAAAGTGCGGACTATGGATCCACAGGTTCCTGCCGGTAAGTGTCAATGAAGCCGACTTTAGCGGGGTTTTCTCAATAAGTTTTGACGGCAGTACATAACCGATGCTTACGTTACGAAGTTTGAGATAGGTAGCGTCCTGGATAACAGATTCCACAACGCCGGAAACCGCACGCCAGTAATCCTGCCCTTTTACCGGAACGGTATTGGCTTTACCGTCAACGGTGCTGATGCCCTGTACTACGCGCACCTCGCGGTCTTCCGTAACTTTTGGCGTGCCATAAAAATAACCGTAGCCATCGACGTTATTTTCTGTAACACCGCCTTTGCGCATATCAAAAAAGAAACTAAGGCTGAACGGGCCATAGCTCAGGTTGTTGGTTAGCCCGGCCAGCCAGTCGGGCGAAATATTGCCAAGTATGCCTTGTTGGGTAGCGGTGAAAGGAACACCGCTTGCATTGATCAGTAACTGACCGGTTGCGCTGTCGCGGGCAAAACGGTTGCCGAACTTAACGCCATAGGGTTCACCAACGATCGCCTGCGTGAAGCCAACGCTCACGCTTTTCAGGTCATCGCGCAGGGCCAGCACTTTGTTGTTGAGTTTTGTAAAGCTGAATACCAGGTCCCAGTTGAATTTTCCGCTTCTGATGGGGTTTGCGTTCAAAAGTATTTCAATTCCTTTTGTTTGCATGCGCGCCGTATTGATGGTGGTTTGATTGTAACCGGTAGCGGGCGATATGGTAACCGGTATCAATCCGTCTTTTACTTTTTTGTAGAACCATGAGATCTCGGCGCCGATGCGGTTGTTCAATGCTTTCAACTCGATGCCCGTCTCAAATTCGCTCACCAGCTCGTTCTTCAGAAAGGGGTTGCCCAGTACCTGGTTCAACAGAAAACCGTTCTGCTCTTTGAAAGGAAATGAAATACCGGCAATCGTATTGCCGTTTGTGGAGCTTATACTTAAATAAGGGGTTGTTAAGGAATAGGCATTCACATTGTCATTGCCAACGGTAGCGTAGGAAACGCGTAGTTTACCAAAGTTGATAATGTTTGTGATGTTGGGTGAAAGCAGTTCAGAGAATACAAAACCCGCGGCTGCAGAACCGTAAGGATAGAAGTTATTGTTTTTTGCCAGCACCGAACTGCCATCATACCGGCCTGTCAGCGCCAGGTTGAGGAAACGGTTGTATTCTATATTCGCCTGGGCGTAGAAACCTGTTTTACGGGTAAGGTAATTTTTTTCGCTATAGGTTTGGGTAGAAGCGTTCGCTACGTTATCATAGCCGCCGGTTATAGATAACCCTACACCCCGGCCTTCTACATTTTGCGAATAGGTTGAAAGAACGTTGTTTCCCAATAACAACTGCACATTGAATTTATTGAACTGTTTATGGGCGTCGATAATAAGATCGTGATTGTATTGCCTGAACGTGTTTACGCGATCGACCACCACACCATTCAGGTTGGCTGCCGACCCGCGGGCCTCATAGTATTTCACCTGCTCGTTGTATGTATCGAGGCCCATTCTTTCGGTAATGTTCAGCCAGCTGAAAGGCGAGTATGTTAAAGTGATTACTGGAATAAAGCGGTTGACGGTACCCTTCGTATAAATATTGTCAAGTACCCAGTAGGGATTGTTTCGCGAGAACCGGAAAACACGTTGCGAGCCGTCGGGGTTAACATAAGGATGCGGGTTCCAGGATACGGGTGCTGAATAAATGGTCCAGATAGGGCTTTCCAGGATATACCCTTCGGGCATGCGATTGGTGCGGCTGTTGGCATAATTGAATTGAAAAGTGCCGGTGATCTTGTCGGTAAGTTTTGTTGTGAACTTGGTAAAGACCGAATGCCTTTTCAACGAGGTGGTAGGAACGATCCCTTTTTGATCGAAATAAGAATAGGATGCAAAATAATTGGAGCCTGCATGGTTCGAGCCCGAAAAGCTGATAGTACTGTTGCTTGTTACCCCGGTTTGAAAAAAATCTTTCACCTGGTTGCGCTTTTGCACCGGTGCTCCGTTCACCCGCAGCGTATCCATTAATGGTCCCCAGGAGCTGCTGGCTTTGTCTATATCGCCATCATAATATACATTGTCATAAACAACGCCGCCGATCTCTTTCCGGTCGCCCTGTGCGTATTTGCTTTGTATTTCAGGAAAGATGCCGCTTTCGAACGACAGGTCCTGCGAAAGCGTTATCGCCGGTTTTTTACTGTTAGCGCCGCTTTTGGTGGTGATCATAACCACGCCCCGGGCGCCTGCTGAACCATACAGGGCCGTAGCGGCGGCGCCTTTTAAAACGTTCATGCTTTCTATAATGGACGGATCGATATCGATAAGGCGGTTACTGCCGGGGCCGCTGTTCACCGCGCCGGTTTCGGAGTTGTTGATAGGGATTCCGTCAACAACGATCAACGCTTCATTATTGCCAATAATGGAAGTAACGCCCCTGATCACGATGCGGCTCGAAGAACCTGGTGTACCGGAAGAGCTGGTGATCTGTACCCCGGCTACTTTACCCGTCATGGCATTGAGTACGTTCGGTTCTTTAGCCCTTACCAGTTCATCGGCTTTTAATTCCTGCGAGCTGAAGGTTAGGTTTCTTTTTTCGCGTTTTACGCCGAGGGCTGTAACCACCACTTCGTTCAACGACCTGTTGTCGGCAGTTAAAGTAATGGTCAGGAAATCCTGCGTACCCGTTTTTACTTCGCTTTTGTTGTAACCGATGGCAGAGATTACCAGCGTGGCTTTGGCCGGAACGCTCAGCTCGAAGGAGCCGTCGTCGCCGCTGCTGGTGCCGGTTTGTGAGCCTTTTACAAGAACGGAGGCTTTGGGTAAAGGCGCCCCGTTCTCATCCTGCACCTTGCCCTTTACCAGTTTGTTCTGCGCCCATGCACCGGAATGAATGAACAGCGTTACCGTAAATGCGATGATACTTAGCAGTTTTGATTGCATTGTTGTGATGTTTTGGTTTGTGTCGTAAAAAACTACGGCGGGCATTTCGGTTATCCGAATGGTTTGTACAATCGTTAGAGTACAGGACCAGGCTTTTGGGGAGACGTTCTCGGAATGCGCGTATGTGCATTCCCTTAGTGTACGAATTTATATTTATGGATGAAGAATGTGTTGATGGTTCTTGACGACTTGTTTACAGATATTGATTTGAATTTCTGATTTCGGGATTTCGCGATTTTGAGAATTAAATATTTGTGCCCTCCAATAAATCAGTAAATTCAATTTGTCTCGAAGAGGTAATCACTAAATCCCAAAATCTCAAAATCGGTTATTGCGTATGACGGTTAAAATAAAAGTCGACGACACAATTGTACTCGAACTGATAGATTATCATCATGCCGAAATGATGTACCAGCTGGTGAAAATCAACCGGCTGCACCTGCGTGAATGGCTTCCCTGGGTCGATCACATGCGCACAGTGGAAGATTTCAAAAAATATATCAACAACTCAAAACAGCGCTATACCAATCATACCGAAACGGGTTATGTTATCCTGGTCAATCACGTCATGATAGGGCGTATAGGTTTTTACAATATCGATCCTGTGAATAAGAGCGCCTCTATAGGTTACTGGCTCGATAAGCAATGGCTGGGCAAAGGAATTATCACCCGCAGTTGTAAAGCAATGATCGATGACGGGTTCAAACGCCTGCGCCTGAACCGCATAGAAATAAGGGCCGCTGTAGAGAATTTTAAAAGCCAGGCCATTCCCGTAAGGCTGGGTTTTACCAGGGAAGGAATAATACGGCAGGGCGAGTTCGTGAACAACCAGTTTGTTGATCTGTATGTTTATTCCCTGCTAAAGGAAGAGTGGGAGAGCCGGCGCTAACCTTCTTTGCAGTTTGACATTTGTCTATACCTGGTGAACTTTTATGTATATACTTATAAGTAGAACTATGTAATTGTATAACAAACAAAATTTTATGCACAAACAAGGGCGCTATATAAGATACTAATACATGGGAACGTTTTTCTATTTGTGGGAATAAAAACCCGGTGCCTGATTCGATTAGCGTTGATTGTAAAGACATTACATATTGGCACAGTTTCGGGTAATAAAGCATGAATCGTTTCCCTGACCATAATATATTTGAGAGCCCTATGAACTCGTCCTTTACAACCAATTACCGTGAAATGGCCCCCTGGCTGGAAGCAATACTCAACGACTGCCAGGACGCCGTATTTATTACCGACAGGCATTTTAACCTCGTACACTGGAATGTATCAGCAGAAGAATTGTGGTTCAGACAACCTAAAAGGCCTGCCAAAAAAAATATCATCGATTTTATATACCAACTGTTCCCGGGGCATGTAGAAGTGCATTCGCAGCTGCAAAGGGCCATCTCGCTCGATGAACAGGTAGAAGATATTTTTGTTTCCACACCCGACGACCGCACATTTCGCATTTCATGTTATACGCATAAGTTCCCCGGCACACAATACCTGCTCGATGTGGTGATCATCCTGCGCGATCTGCAGGCCGCCATTCACCGCAAAAAAGATATAAAACCCGGCATCTTATATAAAACCCTGCTCAACTCCCTCGAAGAAGGGGTAATGCTGATGCAGGGCGACCAGGGCACCATCATCTCCGCTAATAACAAAGCCTGCGATATTATCGGTATTACCCATGAACGGATCATAGGTAAAAACCTTACCGAGTTAGGCGTGAAAGCGTTCAGGGAAGACGGATCGCCTATGTCGGTGAATGAATACCCGGCGATGATAACCCTGAAAACCGGCGTGGTATTCCGGCAATCGATTGTAGGTTTAATAAATGCCAAAGGAAAACTTATTTGGTTATCGGTAAATACCTGTTTGCTGGAAGAGTTCAATGGCGCGGTGCCCGGACTGATAGCGGTAACTTTTAATGACATCACTGCCTGCCGGGAGGCAGAGTCGCGGTTATCTGAAAGTGAGTACATCTTTCAATCGTTCATGAACAATACCCATAGTCCCGCCTGGATCATCGACGAGGACGGCTTTATCATTTACATGAATGATATTTTCAAAAGCGTGTGGAACCTGAACGACAGCCACCTGTACAGCAATATGCGCGACCTTATGCCGCAGCACATGGTAGAACAGTATATGAACAACAACCGCCGTGTACTCGATTCGGGCCAGCCGCTGATCACTATAGAAAATTCCCTGCGCCGCGATGGCACGCCCGGCGTATACCTGGTGTTCAAGTTCCTGCTGCAAACCTCAACGCCAAAGAAACTTATCGGCGGCCAGTCGATCGATATCACCGAAGAGAAAAGGGCCCGGCAGGAAATTGAAAAAGTGAACGAACGTTTTTATTATACAACCAAGGCCACATCAGATTATATCTGGGACTGGAACATAGAGAACGGTACCATCTACCGCAGCGAACCCTTCAGCCAGCTGACAGGGTATTTGCAAAACGATATGGAGAACGACCTGTACTGGCTGCTTGAAAAAATTCATATCGACGACCGCCAGCGGGTGATGCAGCATATCAATGCCTGTTTAATGGCGCGCAATAATTACTGGCACGATGAATACCGTTTCCGTTGCGCCGATGGCAGCTATAAATATTTATCCGATAAGGGCTATATCATTTATAAAGATGGAGTTGCTGTACGGGCCATTGGCGCCATACAGGACCTTACCGAAAAAAGAAAACTGGAAGAAGAGCTGGCGCAGCAAAAGGAGAAAGAGCGCATCCGCATTAACCAGGCCATGATCACCGGTCAGGAATATGAGCGCAATGAAATTTCGAAAGAGTTACACGATAATGTGAACCAGATCCTGTCATCGGCCATGATCATGTTGTCTACCGCCCGCGGAAATACCGATGATAAAGAATTTCTGATAGATAAAACCACGCAGTACATCGACCTGGCCATCCAGGAAATACGTAAGATCTCAAAATCACTGAACTCATCCATCATCAGGGAAGTGGGTTTAATTGACCCCGTAGAAGATATTATCAAGAACATGCAGTTGGTACGCCCTGTTACGGTTGACTTTGAATGCGACCCGGCCCTGGAAGACGAACTGTCGCACGATGTGCAGCTGATGATCTACCGCATCATACAGGAGCAAACCAACAATATTATGCGGTATGCCGAAGCCGGTTATGTACGAATTGCCATTGAACAAATTGGCAATCAACTGACCCTGCTGATCCAGGATAACGGAAAAGGGTTCGATGCCAAAAAACAAACAAAAGGCATTGGTTTGCTGAACATTCTGAACCGCGCCGAAACGCTGGGCGGAACCCTTTCAATCGACTCCAGGCAGGGAGGTGGCTGCCGTTTATTGGTGCAGATCCCGGTGGCATGACGAAAATCAGGTAGAATGTGCTTACAAAGGGTTTTATTTGTCGCTAATTGATTAGCACAAATAAGAAAGCCCGGGAGTATGATGAATCCGCTAAAAAAAATTGATGAGCAGGCATTGGTGACAGAGATCCTGATGGGAGATTACCGCACTGCCGATATCTTCAAAAAGTATAATATTGATTATTGCTGCGGGGCCCGCTGGCCTTTGCAAACAGCCTGCGAGCTGCGCGGCCTCGATACCGCCGTTGTAAAGCAGGAGCTGGAAGAAGCTACCCGTACCGTACATATTTCAACCTCATTGCCTTTTGACCGTTGGCCGCTCGATTTTCTGACCGATTATATTATACATGTTCATCATGCTTATTTGCGTAGCACGCTGCCGGCATTGGACAATCATCTCACTCACTTTATAGCCGAACACCGGAAAAAATTTCCGTGGCTCGATGAGCTCGGGCAACAATTCAAACTGCTGCATACGCAAATGCTGTTGCTGATGATCCAGGAAGAAGAAAGCATATTCCCCTATATAAAACAAACACACCGGGCATATACCTCAAATGATTCCCTGGCCGGTTTATACACCCGCACTTTACGCAAACCGGTTGAAAAAGTAATTGAACAGGAGCACCAGCTGGTAACGGAAGTATTGCGGCGAATGCGTGCGCTTACCGATAATTACACGCTGCCGGCCAACGCCTGCCGCAGCCATTATGTGGTGTTCATGAAGTTGCGCGAGCTTGATAATGATCTCGTACAGCACCTGTACCTCGAAAAAGCAGTGATGCTGCCGCGTGTGCTGCTGATAGAAAATGAATTGAAATTGAGATAATGTGATAATGCATGCTGTGCGGCAGGCTGTATTTCCAAAGCCTCAAAAAACGGCAAGGCCTCAATAGCGCAATATTAGATTATCTTTCGAACTGTATTAGCATTTCATTATCACATTATCACATTAACTAATTAACTAATTAAGGTATCGGTTCTGCACCGCCGCTTGTCATCCACGGCAAATTGAATTTATGGAACTCAATCGAGCGATGGCTGTTACCGCTGTCGCCGGTATTCTCATTTATTTCAATAAGCGCGCCGATGGTGTAGTCGGCTGTTTTCACCATGCTTGAATAACCACCCTTGCCTTGTGCAAAAGCCTCACTGTCGGTTAACCAGTCATATATCTTACGGCTGATGGGCCAGGTTACCCCGCCATCATAACTAATGCGCACGCGCATTTTACAGCGTGTTTCCGTGCTGGCCGAATTCAATACCATAATACGGTCGGGTGAACCGGTATACCGTACTATTGAACCCTGGCAGGCAGGGTCGAGCAATACATTGTCGGGGGCAAAAGCGCTGAAGCTGCCGGTAAGTGTGCCCCGTGATACATGCCGGCGTTTGGCATTAGCCCAAACCGTACTGGTAGCACGGTCGTTGCGCATAAGCCGGCCATCGTTCAGTTCTACAATGGCGCCTTCGCTGGTTCCGCCGGGTATCAGTTTGTATTGCCAGGTAGCGCCATGATCGGTGCTATAGATATTTCTGCCCTGTGCGGGAATGACCAGGGTGCCGTTGCTGGTTTGAATGCCAACACCGGGCCCGATGGCGTCCCAGGTATAATTGGGCGGCAGCAGCGTACTGGTCATATCGGTTGGGGTAGAAAAAGTAAGTCCGTCATTATCGCTGTAGGAATAATATACTTTTCGATCGCCCCAGGTATCTATTTTGTCGTAACCATCGGTACCGCCAATATTCTTGGTGGCGGAGTTCCAGTTCATAAATACCCAAATGCGGCCGGTATTGCGGTCAACCACGGCCGTGGGGTTACCCCAGGTGCCCTGGCCTGCGCCCACTACTTCCAGCATCGACGACCACGTAGATCCATTGTCGGTGCTTCGTTTGTATTCTACATTGATATTGCCATGGTCTTTGTTCATGCTCATACGCCCTTCTACAAAAGCAAGCAGCGTATTGGCATTGGTGCGAACGATGGAAGGAATACGGAAGGAATGGTAGCCATCGCTGCCGCCATCGAAGATCTTTACATACGTGTGGGTTTGTGTGGCTTCCGTAACAGGCTGCCGTTCTTCATTGGTGGATGCCGGCTGATCGGCGGTTCCTTTTTTGCAGGCCGTAGCTGATAAAAGTACAAAGGCAGCCAGTGTAATAAGGCCGTGTGATCTGTTGGCGCATGTTGCGCCCCGGGATGTTGTTTGTTTCATTTGTTAGGTTTTAATGTTATGAAGCATATGTGTCCGGCGTTCCCGGCGAACAAACCGAACAC
Source organism: Niastella populi (assembly GCF_002078015.1). Classification (GTDB taxonomy): domain Bacteria; phylum Bacteroidota; class Bacteroidia; order Chitinophagales; family Chitinophagaceae; genus Niastella; species Niastella populi. The sequence continues at coordinate 84,229 of NZ_LWBP01000203.1, forward strand.
ATGTTTAATGAACATAGCTTCCTTTGAAACAAACCGGTTAAAAGAGCACTGGTGAATCCCTTATATCGGTTGTTTGCCCTGCCGCCGCCAACCGGCGGCGGACGGAAAATGAGAAATGAAAAATTAAAAATGAATAATAAGAAAGGGAATACAGAAAACAGATGAATATTAAACTCCCAATATCGAATGCTGAAATTTAGGAACGCCTGTTGGGTTTTAAGCTGTATTTCTGTATTCGCCTTAGGCTTTAAGCTTTCGGCCTTAGGCTGTATTTGCTTGCAGCTTGCAGCTTGCAGCGGTTTTCCCCAACTACCATGTAGGCTTCCTTACCTGTCCGTATCCACCACCTTTCGGCCTGTCTTCAAAATGCAGGTGTGGGCCGGTAACATTACCGGTAGCGCCTACTTCACCTATTTTTTGTCCGGCCACTACTTTGGTTCCCGTGCTTACAGAGCGAACCGAAAGATGGCAATACACATAATCGCGGCCATTGGTGGCGCGCAAACCGATCCAGCGGCCGTAGGCGCCGCCGTTATTGTTCGACCATACAATGGTGCCACCCAGCACGGCTACTACTTTGGCGCCGGTAGGTGCGGCATAATCATCGCCGGTATGGTAACCTGCCGCATACCGTGGATTTTTTATGCCATAGGGATAGGTTACCGTATAACCGGGAACCGGTGACGCTACCCGGGCTGCTGCTGCGGCGGTTGCTTCTTCTACGGGTGCGGTAACCGGTGTTTGTTCCGGTTCTGAATCATTGGCGCCCGGTGTGGTTGTTGAATTCTCTGCTTTGTTACAAGAGAGTACTGCTAATAATAACAGACCTGAAAACAGTTTGCCTGTGGTGTTTCTTTTCATAGTTGTTTGTTTAGTTTATTTTGATTTTAGAGACCTCCTCGCTATTTCACTATTAATAATTTTTTGCT
>NZ_LWBP01000204.1 GCF_002078015.1 Niastella populi
GAATTATTGTTAAAAAGACTGTTCTATTTAATTATTATAATTCTTGCTTTACAAGTGGTTAAGGCGGTTTTTAATAAATTGAGTTTATCTTATTCGTATTTTTTTGAATTATGCCTTTCTGCCTTACAGTTTCTGACATTGCTGGGTTTTTTGTTTATACCATCTTTTAAGGCATTATTAAAGAGATTTACGCAGGTTAAAAGAACATGGTTGATTGCATGGATTCTTTTTATAGGGTATGTGGTACTGGCGGAAGGGCTATGTACTTATTGGTTATATTATCCGGCACAAATGCCCGTTTTTTTAAATGATACTTATACATATTTTTACAGAACGTATCTGCAAAACAATATTCAATTCGACGATGTCGCGTCTGAATATAATGCCAGCTTGTTTTATACATTGAAACCAAATGTGTCCTGTGATTTTTCCAATCCTGAATTTAATACCCGTATTCAGGCGAACAATGCTGGCTTACGAGATGATGATATGTCGTTACACGGTCCTTCGGTCATATGTATTGGCGATTCTTTTACTTTTGGGTGGGGAGTAGAACAGGAGAATGCCTTTCCTCAATTGCTTGAAAAATTTAGCGGTAAAAAAGTATTGAATGCGGGCATCCCCTCGTATGGAACGCCCAGGGAGATCATCAGTTTGAGGCATTTTGACCGTAGCAATTTAACCCATCTGATAATTCAATACTGCTCTAATGATGAAACCGAAAATAATTCATATGTTCAGAATAATTTTGTGTTAAACATCTCCGGTAGGCAAGAGTATGAAGACGTTGTCAGAGCGCATAAAATTAACCGGCAATATTTCCCGGCGAAAAATTTCACTTTTTTAAGCCTGATATTTTTCAAAAAGGTTTTAAATAAAGCACATCATTTTTTTCCTGTAGATGAACAAGTGGATAAAATAGATATTACGTCTGCAAAACAGTTTTTGAATATTATTGCAAAAGCGCCGGTTGATTTCTCAAAAACAAAAGTCGTAGTGTTTCAACTGGATAGCCGGAACAGTATCAATTCAAATTTCGCGCGCATTGTTGATTCACTTATTTATACGCCCTATTATCAATCGGTATTCAACAATAACTTAAAGGTGATTGATTTTGCCGGGAGGTTTACTAAAAACGATTACTTTATTTTAGATACTCACCATATCAATGCCAGGGGACACAAAAAAGTTGCCGAAATAATTGCAAACGAATTACGCAATTTTTAAGACAGGCTTTTTAGAGAGGCAATTCGATGGATATACTTGCCCACTATGTCAAACTCAAGATTTACGGTACTTTGAGGTTCCACCTGTTTAATATTCGTATGTTCGAAGGTATACGGTATGATAGCTACCGAAAACTCATTTTGCGTAACGTTGAAAATAGTGAGGCTGATGCCGTTCAAACTGATTGAGCCTTTCTCGATCACCAATGCGCCAAATTGTTCGGGAAACCGGAACCGGAACTCCCAGCTGCCTTCCAGCCCTTTTTTATCAACGCAAATGGCCGTGGTGTCAACATGCCCCTGAACAATGTGCCCGTCGAGCCGGCCGTTCATAAGCATACAGCGTTCAATATTGACCAGGTCGCCGGTTTTCCAATGGTCGAGATCGCTTTTTTGCAAAGTTTCGGCAATGGCGGTAACCCGGTGGCGGTTGTCCTGAACCTCTTCAACGGTTAAACAAACGCCATTATGGGAAACGCTTTGGTCAACCTTAAATTGCCGGGAAAGGGAGGAGGCTATCCAGTAAGTTTTATTTGTGCCGGCCGTAATAACCTGTTCTATAGTTCCGATGGTTTCAATAATTCCTGTAAACATGGGACAAAAATCGGAATTTTGGAGGTATTTTGAATTTTTTAGGAAATTAGGCTATATTTGCAGCCCTAAAACGCCTTAAAGGAGGTATATAATTATGCTGATTATCGATTCAAAAGATTGCGAAAATATCGACAAGGCCCTCAAAAAGTACAAAAAGAAATTTGAGAAAGCTAAGATATTGGTGCAGTTAAGAGAGCGTCAATCTTACACCAAGCCGTCGGTAAAACGTCGCAACGAGGTGTTGAAAGCTGTTTACAAGCAGAAGGTTGCCAGCGGTCAGATTGAAGGATAAACAATAATATCATTCAAGCTAACATATTTACGGCCACTCTAAAGGTGGCCTTTTTGGTTTATGTTAGCTCAGCCTCAAAATTATATCTCTCCCGCCAGCCATTTCTGATGGCCGTTTTTATACCTTCGGCCTTATTACCCTCTTAGAATTCATGCATACTGCGGGTATATGGGAATAATTTCCGTGCTCCTTATGTATATTTGAGCCAGATGACAATTTTAGGAATTTCAGCATTTTATCACGATTCGGCGGCTGCAATCATCCAGGATGGAACAGTTCTGGCAGCAGCTCAGGAAGAGCGATTCACCCGTAAGAAGCACGATGCGGCCTTTCCAATAAATGCTATTAAATATTGTTTACTGTATGCCGGCCGGTCGCTGAATGAAGTGGATGCCGTGGTTTTTTATGAAAAACCATTTTTAAAATTCGAGCGGTTGCTGGAAACCTATTACTCGAACGCTCCCAGAGGGTTACGCTCTTTTCTTACATCCATGCCGGTTTGGATCAAGGAAAAAATGTTTCTGAAGAAAATAATTCGTGATCAGCTAAGCGATATTGATAAGAAAGCTGGCCGGAAGGTCAAATTATTGTTTCCGGAGCATCATCTTTCTCATGCTGCCAGCGCTTTCTATGTGTCACCTTTTGAAAAAGCGGCTATTGTAACCATCGATGGAGTGGGGGAGTGGGCTACCACTTCAATTTGTGTTGGAGAAGGAAATAAAATAACCGTGTTAAAGGAATTGAATTTCCCTCATTCGTTAGGCCTTTTATATTCTGCTTTTACTTACTTCTGCGGGTTCAGGGTTAATTCAGGTGAGTATAAGTTAATGGGGCTTGCCCCTTATGGCAATCCTCATTCGGAACAGGTGAGCAATTATATAAAGCTCATCAAAGAGCATTTGGTTGAGTTGAAGGAAGATGGGTCTATACACCTTGATCAGCGTTATTTTAATTATGCCACCGGGTTACGAATGGTGCATGATCAACAATGGGAAAAGCTGTTTGGTTTTCCAAAGCGAACGCCCGAATCATTTCCTGAACAACAATATTGCGACCTGGCGCTGGCTATTCAGCAGGTAACGGAAGAAATAGTTATAAAGCTGGCTACCGAAGCCAAACGTATTACGGGCGCCGATTACCTTTGTATGGCAGGCGGAGTGGCGTTAAACTGTGTGGCAAACGGAAAATTAGATAATACCGGAATTTTTAAACAAATTTTCGTTCAGCCTGCAGCAGGCGATGCTGGCGGTGCATTAGGTGCTGCCTGTGCCGGATACTATATTTATTTTGATGGTGAAAGAAAGATGTCGCCTGCCAAAATGGATGGCATGGAGGGCGCATTATTGGGACCGGCATATACTGATACAGATATTGCCATTATCATCAGAAAATACAAAGCAGCCTTCGAGTATTTCCATAATGAAGATGAATTGTTGAACCGCGTGGCGTTGTTGGTTGCAGAAGGTCATGTGGTAGGCTGGCACCAGGGCCGAATGGAGTTTGGCCCCAGGGCATTGGGCGCCAGAAGTATAATTGCCGATGCCCGTAACCCCTACATGCAAAAGAAATTGAACGAGAAAATTAAACTTCGGGAAGGCTTTCGACCGTTTGCCCCGGTGGTACTTGCTGAAGATGTGGCGGATTATTTTACCTATGATGGTACTTCGCCCTATATGGCATTGGTTAAGAAGGTGAAACCTGAATTGCAGATCTCTTTACCGGCAGATTTTGAAAAAAAAGACCTTTTGGGTAAGCTGTATTTTCAAAGAAGCAGTATACCGGCGGTTACACATATTGACTATACTGCGCGGATACAAACGTTGCACCGTGAAACAAATACAAGGTTTTGGAAATTATTAAAGACATTTAAAGATAAAACCGGTTGTGCTGTAATGATAAACACCAGTTTTAATGTAAGGGGCGAACCTATTGTAAATACACCGGAAGAAGCGTATAATTGTTTCATGCGTACAGATATGGATTTTCTGGTGGCAGGAAATTACCTGTTCGATAAAAAAGAGCAGCCGGTTATGCCAAAGGATAACTGGCAACTGGCGGGTGGACTTGATTAATAAATTGTTTATAAAGCGGGTTAACGTATGGATTTTTTGCGCGATCTGTGGCTTTATTTAAAAGAGCGAAAAAAATGGTGGCTTGCTCCACTGATAATTATTTTTATATTGATAGGGGTGCTATTGATACTGGGAGGCACCTCCCTGGCTCCGTTTATTTATACCCTATTTTAATTATATGGAAAGAAGTAAGGTGCTGGAAACTATGCTGGCATTTGTGATAATGCTGGGTATAATTTACTGGTATACTAAAAATCCCTGGTTATTATTGGCCGCCCTAGTATTAGCAATGGCAGGGCTATTGTTTAAGTCGCTTGCAGAAAAGATCGCACTGCTATGGTTAAAACTCAGCCATGCTATTGGATCAGTAATTAATAATGTGATTTTGACCGTTGTATTTATATTTATTTTGATTCCGCTGTCTTTTCTATCGAAAGCTTTTAAGAAAAGAACAAACACCAGGGGAGGCAGTTATTTTAATACCAGGAACACTACCTACACGAAAAAGGATCTTGAAAATATCTGGTAAAAAATCACGGTTACGGTCATGGTGGTGAAATAATGCTGACGGTAACTTCACTGATGATACATTTCCAATAACGATTTCAGTTATTTATTATGAGGTTTTAAGTAAATTTAAGGGTCATCTCCATTATATGAGCCGGTCGAATCAATCAGTTGCGGGTTTTTTAAGTTATCTCCAATTCGAAAAGAGATATTCCAGCCATACCATTACGGCGTATGAGGAAGATCTGCAACAGTTTTTCACCTACCTGCAGAAGCAATTCGATATGCAGGAACCGGCCTTAAAAGAAATAGGTTCCTCCTTTGTGCGCAGTTGGCTGGCCTCGCTAAAGGAAGCAAAGAACAGCGCCAAAACCATCAACCGGAAAATATCTTCTTTAAAATCTTTCTTTAAATATCATTTGCGAACAGGCGAATTGGAGCAATCGCCGATGACCACCATCGTATCGCCTAAAATCCCCAAACGGCTGCCGGTTTATGTTGAGCAAAAGGATACAGATACCTTATTTCAACATGTGGAATTCCCCGATACGTGGAGCGGCAGAACCGACCGGTTGATACTGGCCATATTTTATAATACCGGCATGCGGCGGAGCGAACTGGTTAACCTGAAAGAAAGCCAGGTGAATGCGGCGGCTAATACCATAAAGGTCCTGGGTAAAGGGAATAAGGAACGGGTGATTCCTGTAAGCCCTGTGTTGATCACTGAGATCAACGAATACATAAGGTTGAAACAAGCCATCGAGGCGGCCGACCGGGTGTATTTACTGGTAAATGAAAAGGGCAAACAGGTTCATGTTCAATATGTGTACACGGCAGTTAAATCATATTTAAGCCTGGTTACAACGGTTGATAAAAAAAGCCCCCACATACTACGGCATACCTTTGCCACCCATTTAACCAATAATGGCGCCGACCTCATTGCGGTTAAGGAGTTGCTGGGTCATTCGAGCCTGGCAGCCACGCAGATATACACTCATAACTCTATTGAGAAGCTAAAAGATGTTTATAAGAAAGCGCATCCCAAGGCGTAACAGCAATCATTCGCCAGAATGATCAATGTCAACATAGGCTTCCTGCCTTAGCGGTAAGTTTACATTACAGGACGTTATTATTACAGCGCATCATGGTGCATGCATTAGTATCGTTTAAACGAAAATTGAGTACGCGTACAATATACCTGCCTGAATAAGCGATTGATAGAAGGAGCAGGTTGCTGCTTACAGGGCGATGGCTGACTGCCAGCCTTTGTTCTTTGTTTATTTAAAAAGTGAGAGTGTTACAGGGGAAAGATGGATTCGGCATAAGCGAATTGTTGTTTGGTTTATGCTAAAGAAGTGCTAATTGTTCGGTAATAGTTTATTTGTACTAAACCTCAATTTCTTTACTGTTGATTCTACAATTTAATTTGGAAAAGAATTCTTGTTGTATTATCTTCATAGAGCTTAAATGATGTGCTTATGTAATAGACGAATCTCCTTCAAATGAGCCACCACATTGAATTCTCTCACTCCTGACATTGGTGGTAAAAAACAAGATCTTTCATTTATTGTTAAATATTGTTTCACTGTTAAAATGCGATTGTTATGAACGTAAACATTCAGTCTGTGCGGTTTACTGCTGATTCAAAACTGATCGAATATGTTAATCGTAAACTTCAAAAAATTAATACTTTTCACGACCGCATTATCAAGGTAGACGTATACCTGAAGTTGGATAATGTCGTACACACGATAAAGGATAAAGTCGCAGAAATCAGGGTCCAGGTCCCACGTCATCAATTCTTTGTGAAATGTAGTTCAAAATCGTTCGAAGAGTCATTTGACAATGCTTTGGATTCGCTGGTGAACCAGGTGAAAAGAAAAAAGGAAAAACAAGCTGCCTGAATTTTGAGTTAACTTCTTTCCAGATAATTCATTCACTTTTATAAAACCTCCCCTCGGGGAGGTTTTTTTTTGCCCTGAGTGCTCGAATAAGCTTTATTGTAATTAGCTTTGCGGCCCCTTGTGGAAGGTTGGTTGGGAAAGATTTTGCAAATCGTTGAAAACAAGCAAAAAAAATACTGATCAAAATTTTAGAATTACACAAATTCATTTACCTTTGCCTTCCTCAAAAAATAGCAGGGTGCGAAAATGAGGTGAAAAAAGTTCTTTACAGGCCTGAGTTTCAGTTATTTTGAAGGTTTATTTTGGCAATAAAAAATGATTATTGAATACTGGTTACAGTGAGTTAATATTGCACAAAAATTGGGGTTTGTAAGAGTGTTGGGCGGTAAAAGAGAATTTTAAGTTTTTTGATAGACAAGTTGAAAAAAAAGCCACTTTAGCTCAGCTGGTAGAGCATCCCGAAGTAACCGGGAAGGCCGATGAGTTGATGCGACAAGGTTGTAAGTTTTTTGATAGATGTGCTTTTAAACAAGCCACTTTAGCTCAGCTGGTAGAGCAACTGATTTGTAATCAGTAGGTCGTTGGTTCGATTCCGACAAGTGGCTCTGCATTTCACGTTGCGTGTTTGCTTTTACTTTTTGTTTTATAACACGGGCAGGTTCCAGAGCGGCCAAATGGGGCGGACTGTAAATCCGCTGTCTTTCGACTTCAGAGGTTCGAATCCTCTCCTGCCCACTTCGCCCGCCGATTCGCCAGTTGGCGGAAAAGGCGGGCACATTCGTGTTAAGTTCTTTTATTTAAAAGTATGCGGAAGTAGCTCAGTTGGTAGAGCGACAGCCTTCCAAGCTGTAGGTCGCGGGTTCGAACCTCGTCTTCCGCTCGAATGGGTTTTGAGTTTTTTTATGCCTCACAACTCTATCAGCCGTTGTAGCTCAGTGGTAGAGCACTTCCTTGGTAGGGAAGAGGTCGTGAGTTCGATTCTCACTAACGGCTCATAAGTTATTTGAGCAGGGTTGCTAAAAGTTATTTGAAGATTTGAAGGGTGTTGAGACCCTAAATCGTAAAAGTTTATATCGGCTACAGACCGGATGGTTTACCGGAAAGAGAAAATGCCTGGTATAGATACTAAAGATGAAGTGTGCGACGCAACGGAAGCTTCATAGGCTATCTGGTGCCGGATACATAAATCCTTTCTTCCTGCAAGGGAAAAAAGGACGAGTTTTGTAATTATTTAATAAAACCACAACTAAAAACAGATAACGATGTCAAAAGAGACTTTCAAGAGGGATAAACCTCACGTTAACGTTGGTACCATCGGTCACATTGACCACGGTAAAACTACTTTAACTGCCGCTATCACCACCATTTTGTCTAAATCTGGTCTGGCGCAGGCAAAAAAATATGACGAGATCGATGCAGCTCCTGAGGAAAAAGAGCGTGGTATCACTATCAACACCGCGCACGTTGAGTATCAAACTGCAAATCGTCACTATGCACACGTGGATTGCCCCGGTCACGCTGACTATGTGAAGAACATGATCACCGGTGCTGCCCAGATGGATGGTGCTATTCTGGTTGTGGCTGCTACAGATGGTCCTATGCCCCAAACAAAAGAACACATCCTGCTTGCTCGTCAGGTAGGCGTTCCCCGTATGGTGGTATTTATGAATAAAGTTGACCTGGTTGATGACCCGGAGTTACTTGAGCTGGTTGAAATGGAAATCCGCGAGCTGTTAAGCTTCTACGGTTTCGACGGCGACAACACTCCTATCATCAAGGGTTCTGCAACCGGCGCTTTGGCTGGTGAAGAAAAATGGGTTAAAGCTGTTGAAGAGCTGATGGCAGCTGTTGATACTTACATTCCTCTGCCTCCTCGTCCGGTTGACCAACCGTTCCTGATGTCTGTTGAAGACGTATTCTCTATCACTGGTCGTGGTACTGTTGCTACTGGTCGTATAGAAAGAGGCCGTATCAAAGTTGGTGAAGGTGTAGAGATCGTAGGTCTGGTTGAAAAACCAATCGTTTCTACTGTAACAGGTGTGGAAATGTTCCGCAAACTGTTAGACGAAGGTGAAGCTGGTGATAACGCAGGTCTGCTGTTACGTGGTATCGATAAAAAAGATATCCGTCGCGGTATGGTAATCGTAAAACCAGGTTCTATCACTCCTCACACTGAGTTCAAAGGTGAAGTTTACGTACTGAGCAAAGAAGAAGGTGGACGTCACACGCCATTCTTTAACAAATATCGTCCTCAGTTCTACTTCCGTACTACTGACGTTACCGGTGAAGTAGAATTACCAGCTGGTACTGAGATGGTAATGCCTGGTGATAACACCAACCTGCACGTTAAGCTGATTCAGCCTATTGCGATGGAAAAAGGTCTGAAATTCGCCATCCGTGAAGGTGGCCGTACAGTAGGTGCTGGTCAGGTAACTGAAATCCTGAAATAACATTCCGGCTTTACTTAACAGTGGAGAACTAGGAGTTTTATTCTTAGTATATTTGCAAAGTACTTGAGCTTTTACCGTTCAGGTACTTTGTTTTCTAATAAAAGATCTTTTACGCCGAACGCATATGTTTAATGCGTTACGTGTTGATCATTAAGTGTTTGGCGTACTTACGGGCATAGTTCAACGGTAGAATAGAGGTCTCCAAAACCTTCGATCTGGGTTCGAATCCTAGTGCCCGTGCTACACTAATGTGCTAATTAGCCAATGGGGTGGAATTTTGAATTTGTGTTTAAAATTGTATTCCCATTTGCTAATTTTCATATTTGCTAATCTTCTGAACATGAATAAGATATCAACATACCTGAAGGAATCTTACCGGGAGCTGATTGAAAAGGTGACCTGGCCTACATGGTTGCAGTTGCAGCAATCTACGGTGATAGTGCTGGTAGCTACCTTGTTGGTCACCGGGGTGGTATGGGTTATGGACCTGGTTGCCCAACAAGCCCTTAAATTTATATATTCACTTATTTGATAATGGAACAAGCTACTCAACAACAAGAAACTAAATGGTATGTGCTGCGGGTGGTGAGCGGCAAAGAGCGCAAGGTAAAAGAATACCTTGACAAGGAGATATCCCGTGGTGGCTGGGGCGAAGTGGTTAAGCAAGTGTTTCTGCCTGTGGAAAAGGTTTATAAAGTGCAGAATGGTAAAAAGGTGATGCGTGAAAGGAACTATTACCCGGGCTATGTAATGATTGAAGTGCTGGAGAATAAGTTGTCTGACGATTTACGTGAAGCTATTAAAAATACAACCAATGTGATCCATTTCCTGGGTAAGGAAAATCCTATTGCGCTTAGGAAAGCCGAAGTAAATAAAATGCTCGGTAAAATGGATGAAATGGCCGAAACCGGTGGTGTAAGCATGAGTGAGCCATTTATTGTTGGGGAAACCATCAAGATCATCGAAGGACCGTTTAACGACTTCAATGGTATTATTGAGGAAGTGAACGACGAGAAGAAGAAGTTGAAAGTTACGGTGAAGATCTTCGGCCGTTCTACGCCGGTAGAATTGAACTACATGCAGGTTGAAAAGTTAGCGTAATTAACAATTCGCCTTAAAATACTAATAGGACATCTGCTTTCGGGCAGATGTTTTTTTTTGAGTAAATCGATAAAAAAACCTTTCCGCATCGGGAAAGGTTAATTTTTTTTGATGTAGCAAAACACGGGGAGTTGCTTACACATTCTCTTCATCATCGTCATCTTCGTCAGTGTCGTCTTCTTCAACAGTTTCCTCGATGGCGTTATCATCATCGTCAGAATCGGTATCAACATCTTCATCATCTCCATCAACATCTTCAACGGCATCTGTATCATCAGTGTCATCCATATCGATATCAGTATCCACATCTACATCTGTATCGGTTTCAGCCTCGGTAGCATCAACATCCTCATCAAATACAGGAGGAATAACTATTGGTTCTTTTTCCTGTATTGGTTCTGGCTTAGATACGGCTCTTTTTTTAGAAGGCGATTTTTTCGCTGCTTTCTTCGCTGCTTTTTTTACCGGTGCTTTAGTTGCAACTTTTTTAGCGGCTTTCTTGGCGGCTTTTTTTGCTGCTTTTTTGGGAGCGGCTTTCTTAGCAGCTTTCTTAACGGCTTTTTTTGCTCCTTTTTTGGCGGCTTTTTTTGCTCCTTTCTTGGGAGCTGCTTTCTTGGGAGCGGCTTTCTTGGCAGCTTTTTTAGCGGCTTTCTTTGCGGCTTTTTTCACGGCCTTTTTGGCCACTTTTTTGGCCGGTGATTTTTTCTTCGCTGCTTTCTTAGGAGCTGCTTTTTTAGCTGCTTTTTTCTTTGCTTTGGCCATAGTGTTGATGTGTTTTTTGTTGTTGGTTAATTTCTATAAGAAGAAGCGTTGTTATAATTAAACGCAAAAGCTACGTATAAATATTCAAAAAATAAAAAACTACGTGCATTTTGCTAACAGTAGTTCTGCTTTCTAATGCCTGATCCTGTTATAATTGGCTATACTGCTTGCAAAATTCCGGCCATCATTGATGGGTTTTTATGAGGTATTCATGCCCTTTATCCATACGCGCCTGTTAATTCGGTTGGATTATTGCACCGCTGGCTGTATCCCTTATCAGGTAAGCGTTTCAGCCAATGGCCACATCTCGCCTGGTGTGCTGCAGGTGGTTGAAATGCCCGGTTGTGATCATAGGAAATCTTAGATCGTCACATGGCAAACTTAGTACATCGATTGCATAATTGTCGAATGCAAAACCATAAAGCGCTTAACCGGCATGTGTTCATTTGCGACCGCTTGAAAATGCAACTTATTTGATTACAAAAGAGGGTGGTGATGGTGCAGATGAATGCATGTAAGTGATGTTTGTATGTAAGCAATCAGATAGATGATTAGGTGTGCCAAGGAATAGGAATATGGTTTCAAGGCTACAATTAGCATGCAGGAGGGTAGGGCTTACACCCGGTAGGTGCGGGGCTGGTAATGGAATGCAAGCAACGAACCTGAGCTCCTGAATTGCCATATAAACCGGCACAGGTGTTTACCACCAGCAAGCCAACAGAGGAGCAAGGGCTATTATTGGCCGGGTGCATTGGTGACGCTTTAAATTCCTGAACGGCTACCAGGTAACCTGATGCGGGAGCCGTATCTGGCGTAAATTGCAGCCGTTTTCCACCTTTTGAAGAAGTATTGTTTTTTTCAAAACTTTCGTTACCTTTGCGACCCCAAAAGAAAGTTCTTTTTAGTTCCCCTAAAACAAGGGATCAGAGGAATTTGGGAGATCAAGTAGTTCCGGTGAAACGGAGCGAACCATCGTTTGAACCAATAAATCAGTAAATCATGGCAAAAGAAATTACCGGCTTCGTAAAGCTACAGGTAAAAGGCGGCCAGGCTAATCCGGCTCCTCCTGTAGGTCCTGCACTGGGTTCCAAGGGTATCAATATCATGGAATTCTGCAAACAATTCAACGCCCGCACGCAGGATAAAATGGGCAAAGTACTTCCTGTATTAATCACCGTTTATTCCGACAAATCGTTCGAGTTTGTAATTAAAACTCCTCCTGCAGCCGTTCAGTTGCTGGAAGCTGCTAAACTGCAAAGCGGTTCTAAAGAACCTAACCGTAATAAGGTTGGTAAAGTGAACTGGACACAGGTAGAGGCAATTGCGAAAGACAAAATGCCCGACCTGAATTGTTTCACCCTGGAAAGTGCTATGCGCATGGTGGCTGGTACAGCCCGCAGCATGGGTCTTACCGTTGATGGTAATGCTCCCTGGGAAAATTAATTGTTCACTTCCCGGGTAGCCGGGATTCTTAAAACTGAATGACAATGGGAAGAATTCCTAAAAAAAGAAAAGCAGTTGACGCTAAAGTCGATAAAAATAAAGTGTACTCACTGAAAGAGGCTTCCTCTATCGTGAAAACCGTTAATACAACAAAGTTTGACGCATCTGTAGACATTCACATCCGCCTGGGTGTTGACCCGAAGAAAGCCGACCAGGCTATTCGTGGTACTGTTACCCTGCCACATGGTACCGGTAAAACCAAAAAAGTACTGGTATTATGTACCCCCGATAAAGAAGCTGATGCAAAATCAGCCGGCGCCGATTTTGTTGGCCTGGATGAGTTTGTTCAAAAAATTGAAGGTGGCTGGACAGACGTAGACGTTATCATCGCTACGCCTTCAGTGATGCCTAAAATTGGTAAACTGGGTAAGATCTTAGGTCCCCGTAACCTGATGCCCAATCCAAAAACAGGTACTGTTACCAATGATGTGGCTGCTGCCGTAAATGAGGTGAAAGGTGGTAAGATCGCTTTCAAGGTTGATAAAGCTGGTATCGTTCACGCTTCTATCGGCCGCGTAAGCTTCAGCCCTGAGAAGATAGCCGAGAACAGTCACGAGCTGATCAACGCCATCGTAAAGGCAAAGCCTTCTTCTGCAAAAGGCACTTACCTGAAAAGCGTGTTCATGGCAAGTTCTATGAGCCCTGCTATTGCAGTTGACACAAAATCTTTAATGAACTAAACTTTAATAACGCGACGAAGTAATTCTGCCCAAAGCGGAATAACGAGCGAAACCAACAAAATTTTAGCGTTATGACAAAACAGGAAAAAAACGACGTAATTGAAGTATTGAAGGAGAAATTTTCTCAATACAACAATTTCTATGTTACAAATACAGAATCATTATCTGTTGAGCAGGTAGGCAACCTGCGCCGGGTATGTTTCAATAAGAAAGTTGAAATGAAAGTTGCCAAAAATACCCTGATCCGCAAGGCGCTCGAAGCACTTGATGAGAAAAGGTATGCAGGCATGTTCGATTCACTGCATGGTGTTACAGCCTTGATGTTCAGCGAGAACCCCAAGGAACCAGCGCTGATCATCAGCGACTTCCGTAAGGCTGGTAAAAAAGATGCTACCAAACCCGAGCTGAAAGCCGCCTTCATCGATGGCGATGTTTTTATGGGCGACAACCAATTGCAGACACTGACCACCCTGAAAAGCAAAAACGACCTTATCGGGGAGATCATTGGCTTGCTTCAGTCACCTGCCAAGAATGTTATCAGCGGCCTGAACGCCGGCAACAAACTAGCTGGTTTGATCAAAGCGCTCGAAGATCGCGCTCAGTAATTTTGATTTTATGATTTAGCGGTGCCAGGATCTGCATCCTGTATCGTTGAATTGAAAGATCTCAAAATAACAACCCTTGCCTGAGGGTTAAATACAATCAAAATTTTTTTAAACATCCGCCGGAGCACAGGCAATGAAGGCGGGAAAAATTTACAACAATGGCAGATTTAAAAGCATTCGCAGAGCAGTTAGTAAGCCTGACTGTTAAAGAAGTTAACGAGTTAGCTAAAATCCTGAAAGAAGAGTATGGCATTGAGCCTGCAGCTGCTGCTGTAGCTGTAGCTGCTGGTCCTGCTGGTCCTGCTGCTGCTGCTGAAGAAAAAACTGCGTTCGACGTTATCCTGAAAAATGGTGGCGCTAACAAACTGAACGTTGTTAAAGTAGTTAAAGAATTAACTGGTCTTGGTCTGAAAGAAGCTAAAGACTTAGTTGATGGCGCTCCAAAACCAGTTAAAGAAGGTATCAGCAAAGCTGATGCTGACGCTCTGGTTGCCAAGCTGAAAGAAGCTGGTGCCGAAGTGGAAGTTAAGTAATTGAACTTTCAATCAAGCTATAATTGCCCCGGTGTAAACACCGGGGTTTTTTTATATATGGGCGAAATCCAGTTTTGTAAGTTTTATTTTCATAGTTTAGTAGTCTCCTTTATATAACATATAATCAAATATGAAAAGGGTCTCCCTCAAAGATATTGCCCGCATTGCCGGTGTTTCGCCCTCAACTGTATCGTTTGTATTGAATGGCAAGGCAAAACAAATGCGAATTAGTGAAGCGCTTGCCAGTAAGATCATGGAAGTGGCCAAAAAAGAAGGATACCACCCTAATCCTGTTGCGGTAAGTCTGCGAACCGGTAAATCACAAATACTCGGCCTGATCGTTGAAACTATTTCAGGTAACTTTTTTGCCTCTCTTTCACGCATCATTGAAGACGAAGCTGCCCGCTTTGGCTATAAAGTCGTTTATACAAGCACTGAAAATAATCGCCAGAAGGGTAAGGAACTGATTGGGATGCTTTCCCAACGTCAGGTTGATGGCTATATAATAACGCCTACACCGGGCATGGAGCAGGACATCAAAGAGCTGATTGCAGATAATAAACCGGTGGTCCTTATGGATAGTTATTTCCCGGGAATCGATGTGCCGCATGTGCTGGTGAATAATTACGAAGGCGTACTGAAGGGCATGGCCCATCTGATAGAAAAAGGGTACCGGCGTGTAGGATTTGTGACCGTTGATCTGAACCTTGTTCAGATGGAAGAACGTTTAAAAGCTTTTCAGGACAGTATGCATAAAGCGGGGTTACCTACCGATGATCTTGTGCTTAGTATAAAATATGAAGAAGATAAGGAACAGGGCATTCACCAGGTTACTTCATTTATTCAGAATACACCTGACCTGGAGGCTGTTTTCTTTGCCACAAACTACCTGGGTTTGCTGGGTTTGGAAAGTATTCACAGGCTTGGCCTGAAGTTGCCAGATGATTTAGCCATGATCGTGTTCGATGATCATGATGTTTTCCGCCTATACCCCCCTGGTATTACCTGTATTCGGCAGCCGGCCGAAGAGATTGCAAAAACAGCCTTGGAATTGCTGATGGAACAATTGGGCAAAGGGAATAATGGAGGGGAAAGTAAGATTGAAATTTCGCCTGGTTTAGTTGTAAGAGGAACGACCGAGTATGGTCAGAAAGTAAATAAATAGAACTTCAAAAATAAACGGTGGCAAATAAATGGCTGCAAAATTTTGCGTTCTCCTGATGCCATAACCGAACACTATCTTCAATAATACTCACGCCTGTAACTGTATAACCAGTTAGGTTAGCCATAACTGGTTTACATAAAACAATGCAAACCTCTCTGCATAGCCTGCGGTTTTATGCGCGTAAAAAATAACTGTTATTTCATGATAAATATTTTGCAAAAACGTTTTAGAATCGCTAATTTTAATTTGTAAAAAACGATTTCCTCAAAACATTGCCATATGCATATTGCTAATTCTTTTTGCAGTTGTAAACAGGCGTATTGCCATTCTTGTTTCAGGCCTGGATAATAGTAAAGGAGTGAGTTCGTCCCATGAAAAATAACAGGTGCCTTACATGATCGAAGGAGTTTGACCAGATTTTTTTGTTAAGGTAGCCATCCACTTAAAACCCCACTTAACCCTTGGTATGATAAGCCGGAGTTGACAATCAAACTCCCGCAATTGTGTGCCATTTCAAAATGGCAAGCATAGTATATGCCTGGAAAACATTTAAAAAACCTACTCGAATTTTAGGAATGTAATTGTCTGTGATTCGGGTATACTTTTGCTCTTGTTGCTATAACGATATAGTATTTATTAACAAACCAAAACTTGCGTATGAAAAAGCAGTTTTATTTCGTCGGACGGCTATGTCTGCTAAGTTTACTCGCACTTTTTATTTCTGGTTTAGCATTTTCACAGGACCGTACAATCAGCGGTAAGGTAACCGATTCAAAAGATGGTGCGCCATTGCCAGGAGTTTCGGTTCTAATTAAAGGTCAAACAAAAGGGGCAAGCACCGACATGGATGGCAATTTCACTATAAGTGTTACACCCGGTACAACACTTATTTTCACACACACAGGTTATGAAAGCCACCAGGTAACAGTTGGGCAGGAAGAAACGCTGAATGTTCAATTGGAATTAAGCAAAGGCTCTATGAGCGAGGTGGTGGTTATCGGTTATGGAACTGTAAAGAAGAGAGACCTCACCGGATCGGTAGGTTCGGTAAAAGCTTCCCAGTTGCAGGAGCGGCCTGCAGCCTCAGTGAACGAAGCATTATCTGGTCGTATAGCGGGGGTGCAGGTTACAACCAACTCTGGCCGTCCGGGTGGACAAACCCGTATCCGTGTTCGTGGTTTTAGTTCAATCAACTCATCGAACAATCCTTTGTATGTGGTAGACGGGGTGTATATACCTATCGGCAACCAAACGCTTAACAGTAATTCTATCGACTATATCAACCCGAATGATATCGCATCTGTAGAAGTACTGAAAGACGCATCTGGTACCGCCATTTATGGAGCCCGGGGTGCTAATGGCGTAGTGCTTATTACTACCAAACGCGGTACAAATGGCCCGGCAAAGGTTACCTATGATGGAAACTTCAGTGTACCTACACTTGGTCCCAAAAGAGTGCACATGCTGAATGCGCAGCAATATCTTGACCTCGAAGAGCTGGCATACGATAATATTAAAGTGTATGACCCTGCAGGCTGGGCTGCCGGAAACTATTCATCGGTAGTAGATCCCCGCGTAAAACGTCAAAGTTTACCTAACCTGTTCGATGCTAATGGTAAGCCCTTTTACAATACCGACTGGCTGAAAGAGTCGTTGCAACATAAACTGTCGCAAAATCATCAGTTGGGAGTAACCGGTGGAAGTAATGGTAATTTATATGGGTTGTTCCTCGGCTATCGCGATGATAATGGCTTATTGCTTAATTCTTATCTTAAACGTTACTCGGCACGTTTCGTGCTCGATCTGAAACCGAAAGAATGGCTGCGGATCGGCGGTAGCGTAAGCTATAATAACCAGGAAGAAAATCTGGTTGATCAGGGTACGGGTGGTTTGAACTCTGTGCGTATGATCACAGAAGCATTCCCTTTTATGCCTGTTAAGTTTGCTGATGGTTCCTGGGGCGACAACTTTCTTTATCCCGGCGCAGAAGGTGGTTCCAACCCGGTGCATATTATGACCGATAGAAAGTATCTGGTGAACGTTCAGAATATGCTTGGTCATTCGTACGTAAACATCCTGCTTGGTAAGGGGTTTGATATTAAAAGCCAGGTAGGTGTGAGTATCGTACAAAGGCAGGAAAACCAGTTCAGCAGCCGCACACTGCACAACATTTCGATGGATCAAAACGGTACTGCTAGTATTTTCGATAATAGGGAAATTTACTGGTCATCAGAAACCTTCCTGAATTATACCAAAGACATTAATGAAGATCATACCGTAACCGGCTTGGTGGGTCTTTCATGGCAGGGAACGAATTACGCGTCAGTAAATGCCAGCGCCCAGAATTTTTCAACCGACTTCTTTCAATATTATAACCTTGGCCAGGGAAGCGTGCAGAACGCATCCAGTTCAAGCAAAAGCAATTTCGCTTTCAATTCTTACTTTGGCCGCGTAAATTACGGATACCAGCAAAAGTACCTGGTTACTTTCACTGGTCGTATTGATGGAAGCTCAAAATTCGGCGACAACCATAAATTTGCTTTTTTCCCTTCAGCTGCAGTTGCATGGAATGCATCCAATGAGGAATTTCTTAAAAGCAGCAGCGTGGTATCACATCTTAAATTGCGCGTTAGCCATGGTTTAACGGGTAATTCTGAGATCGCTCCTTATTCTTCAGATCCTTTACTGGGTTCTTACACTGCCATCTTTAACAACGCCAGATTTTCAGGTGTTGGATCCAGCAGGTTGGGCAATCCTGATCTGAAATGGGAAAAAACAGCTCAAACAGATGCCGGTCTTGAATTGGGCCTGTTGGAAAACAGGATCAGTTTTGAAGCCGATTATTATTATCGTAAAACTACCGACATGCTGCTGGAAACGCCGTTGCCAAGATCAACCGGCTATCCTTCCATTACCAAGAATGTCGGCAGCATGGAGAACAAAGGAATTGAGCTTACACTACATACTGTAAATATTAAAACCCAGGACTTTTCATGGAGCACCACCTTTAATATCTCCCTGAACAGAAATAAAGTGCTTGCTCTGGCAACACCCGCGCCGATTTTTTCGGGTAATCCGAACTTTTTGTCAAATACAGGGATCATAAAGGTTGGTGAACCTGTTGGTTCGTTCTGGGGCCTGGTACGGCTGGGCGTTTGGACCGATGCCGAAAGGGCAGAGGCGGCAAAGTACACCAGCTATCGCGGTGGAAAGCCCATTCTTCCGGGCGACCTGAAATACCTTGATGTAAATGGTGATTATGCTATCAATGATCTTGACAGGGTGATTATCGGTAATGGTAATCCTGATGGCTGGGGTTCATTCAACAATAGTTTCAAATATAAGAACTTCGACCTGCTTATTGAGATCGGTTATATGTATGGAAACGATGTGTTGAATCAAACAAAACACTCAGGTGAAGACAGAACAGGTATTGCCAACAGCTTCAGTTCAGTGCTCGATTATTACCAACCGGGTAAGAATAACGACAATACCATGATCGCCACCATCCGCGATACCAGAGCTGGTTATGTAACCAATGTGGACACCCGCTGGGTAGAAGATGGTTCCTTCATTCGCGGTAAGAATTTATTATTGGGCTATAATGTGCCTGCCAGCATGTTGAATACGTTAAGGTTAAGCCGTTTGCGCGTAACCGCTTCCGTTCAGAACTTCTTCCTCAGAACCAAGTTCTCGGGTAACGATCCGGAAGTAACAACTTACAGCAACGCATTTGCACAGGGACAAACTTTTTTTGATTATCCCAAGCCTACTACGTACATGCTGGGAATAAGTGTTGGATTATAAAAAGTAATAAAAACAAGCTTATTATGAAAATTCGTAAAATCAACCCGATATATATACTGCTGTTAGGAGCCCTGGCATTAACAACTACCGGTTGTAAAAAATGGTTGCAGGATGAAGATAAAGATCCATCGAACCTGTCTCCCGACATTTATTATACATTACCCGGTCACGCCGATGCAGCCATAGCCGCCGCATACGACAGAACCCGTTTCATTGGCAATGGCGCAGGCATATTCGCCAATAATTTCTCCATGCTTGAAATGCCCACTGGTACGGCTAAAACCGAAACAGGGCAAAATACCGATCTGAACAACCTGCTTGGGCTTAGTTATAACGGCGACAACGTATTTGTGCTTAACTGGTGGACCGGCCTGTACAGTGTTATTGCCCAAACCAACCTGGTGCTGGATAAAGTGCCTGGGATAAAAATGGATGAAACAAAAAAGAAACAGGTATTGGGGGAAGCCCAGTTTTTAAGGGCATGGTCATATTTTTACCTCGTTCGGTTATTTGGTGATGTGCCGTTGCATACTACTTCAATTCTAACTTCGCTCGATCCCAAAGTATATTCCGGCCGCACCTCTAAGGATTCGATCTACACACAGATTATAACCGACCTGAAAGCGGCAGAAGCTTCGGGTTTGAGCTGGACCGATGCCGGCGGGCGCGCTTCGCTGGGCGCTGTAAAATCGTTACTCGCTGAAGTTTATTTAACCATGGCGGGTAGCCCTATGAACAAGGCTGATCATTATCAAATGGCGGCTGATAAGGCGAACGAAGTGATCACCAGTGGCAAATTCAGCCTGTTTGACACCTACAACCAGCTGCACAACGAATCGTTGGAAAACCAGCGGGAGCATATTTTTCAGATCCAATACCTGGGCGGCGTGGCCAACAATGGCAACCAGGCTATTCTGTTACCTAATTTCAAGGATGTTTCAGCATATGGTACCGAAATCGGGTCAACAACGCCCACGGTGCAGTTTTATAATTCATTTGAACCTGGTGATAAAAGAACTGTTGACCGGGAGGGATTCTTTTATACAAGTTACTACTCCGGAGGTAACGGTGCTTTGAAGTCCTTGGGAGCGCCTTACATTTTTAAGCATTTTGATAGTGTCGCTCACGGCACGTCGGGTAAAGCGGGTACCGCAACCAGCGGTTTGAACTGGATGAACATCCGGTATGCACAGGTGCTTTTAACCTTTGCGGAAGCTCAGAACGAGGTGAGCAGTGGTCCTACCCAGGCAGCACTCGATGCATTAAAAGCGATTCGCGACCGGGCTGGATTGACCACCGGTACGCTCGGCAGCTATAACCAGGCATCTTTTAAAGAAGCCGTATGGCGTGAACGCTGGCATGAGCTGTGTTATGAAGGTGTAACCTGGTTCGATATGGTGCGGCTGGAAAAAGCCTATAACCCGCTAACCAACAATTTTGACGAGTTTGAAGGATATAAACTGACCGAAAGCGGGGCTACACTGACCAAAAAACATCTGCTGTTCCCGCTGCCTACATTGGAAATGCAAAACAATCCGAACCTGAGACCTCAAAATCCCGATTACCCGGGGTTATAGTGAATAAATAAGTATGCATTTTAAGCCGCAAAGTAACCATCCTTTGCGGCTTTGTTTTTATCTTTGGGGCATACCATTTTAACTTATCCTGTCACTTACCGCTGCCAGCCTCAAATTTTCCGGTCTGATTTTTGGCCCTGAATTTCTTGTTTTTTTAAGTATAATCCTTACCTTTGCCCTCCATTTTTCACAAAAGCTAATTAGCAGAGGTACGTTGCTACAAGGCCAAATTAACATAACTGCCTCTTTTTTAATTCTTTGGGAATTTAACCTTTACAGTTCAACATGAACCAAAAGGCTTGAAATTCTCAAGGAAAATTTTTTTTGTCTATAGATGTTTTGTCGTACGAATAATTAAAAAAACCGGTTTTAAGCAATATGTCTTCAACAAAACTGTCAACCAGGGTAAACTTCGGTAAAATCAAAAATCTTGCTGAAGCACCTGACTTACTAGAGGTACAAATTCAATCGTTCAAAGAATTTTTCCAATTAGAAACCACACCCGACAAGCGTAACATTGAAGGGTTGTTCAAGGTGTTCAAGGAAAACTTCCCCATTACCGATACACGAAACATATTCGTGCTGGAGTTTTTGGACTATTTCATTGACCCGCCCCGGTACACCATTGAAGAGTGTATGGAGCGCGGTTTAACATATGCCGTTCCCCTTAAAGCGAAACTCAGGTTGAGCTGTAATGACGAAGAGCACGTTGACTTCCAGACAATCGTTCAGGACGTGTTTCTGGGGAACATCCCTTACATGACCCCCCGCGGTACCTTCGTGATCAACGGAGCCGAGCGTGTGGTGGTTTCACAGCTGCACCGTTCACCTGGTGTATTCTTCGGTCAGTCAATTCACCCCAACGGTACCAAGATCTATTCTGCCCGCGTAATACCTTTCAAAGGTGCGTGGATGGAGTTCGCTACCGATATCAACAACGTAATGTACGCGTACATCGACCGTAAGAAGAAATTCCCGGTTACCACGCTGTTGCGTTCTATCGGTTATGAAACCGATAAAGACATCCTGGAACTGTTCGGCATGGCCGATGAAGTGAAAGGCGATAAAAAATCACTGCAGAAATATCTTGGCAAACGCCTCGCTGCCCGCGTTTTGAGAACATGGGTAGAAGACTTCGTAGATGAGGATACCGGTGAAGTAGTATCTATCGAAAGAAACGAGGTAGTGCTCGAGCGCGATACCGTGCTTGATGAAGAAGCAGTGGATATGATCGCCGACATGGATGTGAAGAGCGTATTCGTGCAGAAAGAAGATGTAGGCGGCGACTATGCCATCATTTACAATACCCTCAATAAAGATACTTCGAACAGCGAGCTGGAAGCAGTTCAGCACATCTACCGCCAGTTGCGCGGAGCCGATGCGCCGGATGATGAAACAGCCCGCGGTATCATTGATAAATTGTTCTTCAGCGACAAGCGTTACGATCTGGGCGAAGTAGGTCGCTACAAGATCAACCGCAAGCTGATGCTGAATCAGCCGCTGGATCAAAAAACATTGACCAAGGAAGATATTATCGAGATCATCAAGTACCTGGTTCGACTGACCAATGGTAAAGCTGAGATCGACGATATCGATCACCTGAGCAACCGTCGTGTGCGTACCGTGGGTGAGCAGTTATATGCTCAGTTCGGTGTTGGTTTGGCCCGTATGGCCCGTACCATCCGCGAGAGAATGAACGTACGCGATAATGAGGTGTTCACACCGGTTGACCTGATCAACGCCAGAACGTTATCATCAGTGATCAACTCGTTCTTCGGTACCTCTCAGTTATCACAGTTCCTCGATCAGACCAACCCGCTGAGTGAGATCACGCACAAACGTCGTATCTCCGCACTCGGACCCGGAGGTTTGAGCCGTGAAAGAGCCGGATTCGAGGTTCGTGACGTACACTACAGCCACTACGGCCGCCTGTGTACCATTGAAACGCCTGAAGGTCCGAACATTGGTTTGATCTCAACCCTGTGCGTACACGCCAAGATCAACGAAATGGGCTTTATTGAAACGCCTTATCATAAAGTTGACAACGGAAAGGTTGACCTGAAAAAGCTCACCTTCCTGAGTGCAGAAGAAGAAGATAACGCGAAGATCGCCCAGGCAAGTTCGCCGCTCGATGAAAAAGGCCACTTCGTGGAAGAGAAGATCACTTCACGCCAAACCGGCGACTTCCCGATCCTCGATCAGAACGAAGTGGAGTTCATGGACGTAGCGCCGAACCAGATCGTGGGATTGAGCGCTTCACTGATTCCGTTCCTGGAGCATGATGATGCCAACCGTGCGCTGATGGGATCGAACATGCAACGTCAGGCTGTACCGCTGATCCGCCCTGAAAACCCGATCGTGGGTACAGGCCTGGAAGGAAAAGCTGCCCGCGACGCCCGTGTACAGATCCTGTCTGAAGGCGAAGGTGTGGTAGAGTACGTAGATGGTAGTGAAATTCACGTTCGCTACGACCGTACCGAAGCTGACCGTCTGGTGAGCTTTGAAGATGACCTGAAAGTTTACAGACTTACCAAATTCATAAAAACAAACCAGGAAACCTGTATCAACCACAAACCTGCTGTTAGAAAAGGTCAGCGTTTGAAAAAAGGCGACTTCCTTACTGAAGGGTATGCGGTACAGGGTGGTGAACTGGCGCTGGGCCGTAACCTGAAAGTGGCGTTCATGCCATGGAAAGGGTACAACTTCGAGGATGCCATCGTAATCAGCGAAAGAGTAGCCAAAGAAGACCTGTTCACTTCTATTCACATTTCTGAATATGAACTGGAAGTACGCGATACCAAACTGGGTGAAGAAGAGCTGACACCAGATATTCCAAACGTATCGGAAGAAGCTACAAAAGACCTGGATGAAAACGGTATCATCCGTTTGGGGGCCGCCATTAAAGAAGGTGATATCCTTATCGGTAAGATCACGCCAAAAGGCGAAAGCGATCCTACACCGGAAGAAAAACTGTTACGCGCCATTTTCGGTGATAAAGCCGGTGATGCCAAAGATGCTTCTTTGAAAGCGCCAAACGGGGTAGAAGGGGTAGTGATCGGTAAAAAGCTGTTCCAACGCGCGAAAAAAGACAAGAACGCGAAGATCCGTGAGAAAGCTGCATTGGAAAAGCTGGAAAAAGTGCACGAGAAGAACACCGAAGACCTGAAAGAAGAATTGTTGAACAAACTGCAAACGCTGTTGAAAGACAAAGCTTCTGCCGGAGTTAACAACAACTTCGGTGAAGTGCAGATCGGTAAAGGCGCCAAGTTCAATCCGAAGAACCTCGGTTCTATCGATTACCAGAACGTTAATCCGCTGGGTTGGACAGGTGATGCTTCTATCGATGATGCCATCAATACCTTGTTGCACAACTACAACATCAAGTATAACGAAGAACTGGGTAGATATAAGAGAGAGAAGTTCAACATTTCGATCGGGGATGAATTACCTGCCGGTGTGTTGAAACTAGCCAAAGTATACCTGGCTGTTAAGCGTAAGCTGAAAGTGGGTGATAAAATGGCCGGCCGCCACGGTAATAAAGGTATCGTTGCCAAGATCGTGCGTGCTGAAGACATGCCGTTCCTGGAAGACGGAACTCCGGTTGATATCGTACTGAACCCGCTTGGGGTACCTTCCCGTATGAACCTGGGCCAGATCTACGAAACTGTATTAGGCTGGGCCGGTTTGAAAATGGGTGTGAAGTTCGCTACGCCGATCTTCGACGGAGCTACCACCGATGAAATTGCCAAACACATCAATGATGCAGGCTTACCAAGCTTTGGTCATACGCACCTGTATGACGGTGAAACCGGTGATCGTTTCCACCAGAAAGCTACCGTGGGTGTGATCTACATGATCAAACTGCACCACATGGTTGACGATAAGATGCACGCCCGTAGCATTGGACCCTACAGTCTTATTACACAGCAGCCGCTGGGTGGTAAAGCACAGTTCGGTGGTCAGCGTTTCGGTGAAATGGAGGTGTGGGCACTGGAAGCTTATGGTGCTTCGAACATCCTGCAGGAATTGCTTACAATTAAATCGGATGATATTATCGGCCGTGCAAAAACCTACGAGGCTATTGTTAAAGGTGATAATATTCCAAGAGCAGGTATTCCTGAGTCGTTCAACGTATTGGTGCATGAATTAAGAGGTTTGGGCCTGGATCTGAAGTTTGAATAGTTGATAAGCGAACCGAACGTTGAAGAGTGCGACGCAACGGATGATGAAAAGGGTTACTGTCGCCGGTAACAAAGAATTAAAAACTACTAGAAACAAGAAATACGAAATATGGCTATTAAAAAAGATAATCGTCCCAGAGCCACATTTTCTAAGATCACGATCGGGCTGGCTTCACCTGACTCCATTTTGGAACGCAGCTACGGTGAGGTATTGAAACCTGAAACCATTAACTACCGTACATACAAACCGGAGCGTGATGGTTTATTCTGCGAACGTATTTTCGGACCGGTAAAAGATTATGAGTGCGCCTGCGGTAAGTACAAACGTATCCGTTATAAAGGGATCGTGTGCGACCGTTGCGGGGTTGAAGTAACTGAAAAGAAAGTACGTCGTGAGCGTATGGGCCACATTAAACTGGTGGTTCCTGTTGTACACATCTGGTATTTCAAAAGTTTACCCAATAAAATCGGTTACCTGCTTGGCGTTAGCTCCAAAAAACTGGAGAGCATCGTTTACTACGAGCGTTTCGTGGTAATTCAGGCCGGTATCAGAGAAGATCGCGGATTGAAATCAGGCGATCTGTTAACTGAAGAGGAATATCTGGAAATACTGGAGAACCTTCCTAAGGAGAACCAGTACCTGCCAGATGACGATCCGCAGAAATTCATTGCGAAGATGGGTGCTGAAGCAGTACACGATCTGTTGCAAAGAATTGAACTCGACAGCTTATCATTCGACCTGCGTAATGCCGCCGCTACCGAAACTTCACAGCAACGTAAAGCCGATGCCTTGAAGCGGTTGAGCGTGGTAGAAGCGTTCCGCGAGGCCAATAGCCGCATCACCAACCGCCCCGAGTGGATGGTAATGCAATATATTCCGGTTATTCCGCCCGAACTGCGTCCGTTGGTTCCCCTGGATGGCGGCCGTTTTGCGTCGTCTGACCTGAACGACCTGTATCGCCGGGTGATCATCCGTAATAACCGTTTGAAAAGATTGTTAGAGATCAAAGCCCCTGAGGTGATCTTACGTAACGAAAAACGTATGCTTCAGGAAGCGGTTGACTCTCTGTTCGATAACTCGCGTAAATCAAACGCGGTAAAAGCCGAAGGCGGCCGTGCATTGAAATCACTTTCTGATGTACTGAAAGGTAAACAGGGCCGTTTCCGTCAGAACCTGTTAGGTAAACGTGTCGACTACTCTGGTCGTTCCGTTATTGTGGTTGGTCCTGAACTGAAACTGCACGAATGCGGTTTGCCTAAAGATATGGCGGCTGAATTATTCAAACCGTTCATCATTCGCAAACTGATCGAAAGAGGTATTGTAAAAACTGTAAAATCGGCTCGTAAGCTGGTTGACAGAAAAGAAGCGGTGGTTTGGGATATCCTCGAAAATATCCTGAAAGGGCACCCGGTAATGTTAAACCGCGCCCCTACACTCCACCGTTTGTCAATCCAGGCCTTCCAGCCAAAACTGATAGAAGGTAAAGCCATCCAGTTGCACCCGCTGGTGTGTTCGGCGTTCAACGCCGACTTTGATGGTGACCAGATGGCGGTTCACGTTCCTTTAAGTAACGCGGCCGTTCTGGAAGCCCAACTGCTGATGCTTTCTTCACATAACATTTTGAACCCGCAGAATGGTGCGCCAATGACCCTGCCTTCACAGGACATGGTACTTGGTCTGTATTATATCACCAAGGGTAAAAAATCAACTGAAACAGAAAAGATCCGTGGTGAAGGAAAAGCTTTCTACAGTACCGAAGAGGTTATCATTGCTTACAATGAGAACCGGGTTGACCTGCACGCTCACATCAAAGTGAAAGTGGATGTTCGTAACAATGACGGCGCTATCGTTAAAAAGCTTACCGAAACAACCGTTGGCCGCGTAATCTTCAACGAATTTGTTCCCAAGGAAGTTGGTTACATCAACGCCCTGTTAACAAAGAAGAGCCTTCGTGAGATCATTGGTGACATCATTACTATCACCAACGTACCAAAAACAGCCAAGTTCCTCGATGACATCAAACAGCTTGGTTTCCGTACGGCCTTCAGAGGTGGTCTGTCGTTTAGCATCAATGACCTGATCATCCCGTCTATCAAAGGCGATGTGCTCGAGCAGGCAAAAGGTGAAGTAGACGAGGTATGGGATAACTATAACATGGGTCTTATCACCAACAACGAGCGGTACAACCAGATCGTTGACATCTGGTCAAGGGTAGATACCCGTATTACCGAAACGTTGATCCGTGAGCTGAGCAGCGATAAACAGGGCTTCAACTCTGTATACATGATGCTTGACTCGGGTGCCCGTGGTTCCAAACAGCAGATCAAACAGCTGTGCGGTATCAGAGGTCTGATGGCGAAACCAAGAAAATCAGGTTCAACCGGAAGTGAGATCATCGAAAACCCGATCCTCTCTAACTTTAAAGGTGGACTGAACGTATTGGATTACTTCATCTCTACGCACGGTGCCCGTAAAGGTTTGGCCGATACCGCCCTTAAAACAGCGGATGCCGGTTACCTCACCCGTCGTTTGGTTGACGTAGCACAGGACGTTGTAATTACAGAAGAAGATTGCGGTACGCTGCGTGGAATTGCTACCAGCGCACTGAAAGATAATGAAGAGATAGTAGAGCCGCTGTACGATCGTATCATTGGCCGTACTTCACTTCATAACGTATACAACCCGCAAAACGATGAACTGATCGTTGAAGCCGGAAAAGAGATCAACGAAGAGATCGGCAAACAAATTGAAGAAGCCGGTATTGAAACCGTTGAGATCCGTTCGGTACTTACCTGCGAAAGCAAACGCGGTGTGTGCGTAAAATGTTACGGTAAGAACCTGGCCACAGGTAACAGGGCACAGAAAGGTGATGCGGTAGGTATCATCGCTGCCCAGTCGATCGGTGAGCCTGGTACACAGCTTACCCTGCGTACCTTCCACGTGGGTGGTGTTGCCGGATCTGCATCCGTTGAATCTTCACTCACAGCCAAATTTGATGGTACCATCCAGTTCGACGGTTTGCGTACCGTAGGTTCGGTTAACAACGAAGGTGATCCAATTCAGGTGGTTATCGGCCGTACCGGTGAGATCCGGAACGTTGACCTGAAGAACGATCGTTTATTGAATGTGGTGAACGTGCCTTACGGTTCAACCCTGTTCGTAAAAGACGGTCAAACCGTGAAGAAAGGCGATACCCTTTGTACATGGGATCCGTTCAACAACGTAATCGTGGCCGAGATCGTTGGTCAGGTGAAATTTGAGAACGTTATTGAAGGTATTACCTATCGTGAAGAGGCCGACGAACAAACAGGTCACCGCGAGAAAGTGGTAATTGAAACAAAAGATAAAACCAAGATACCTACCCTGATCGTAGAGGGTAAGGACGTAAAACAATACAACCTGCCTGTAGGCTCACACATTGTGGTTGATGAATCAGAAGATGTGAAAGCCGGTCAGGTGTTGGTGAAAATACCTCGTACGCTGCGGATGCAACGCGATATCACCGGGGGTCTGCCTCGTGTAACCGAGTTGTTTGAAGCACGTAACCCGGGTAACCCCGCTATCGTATGCGAAATCGACGGTGTGGTTGCTTTTGGCGCCATCAAACGTGGTAACCGCGAAATCGTGGTTGAAGCGAAAGACGGTGTTATCAAAAAATACCTGGTGCCGCTGACCCGCCAGATCCTGGTGCAGGATGGTGACTTTATCAAAGCCGGTGCATCGCTGTCTGACGGACAGGTTTCACCTGGCGATATCCTGTCAATTAAAGGTCCGTTCGCCGTACAGGAGTACGTAGTGAATGAAATTCAGGAGGTGTATCGTTTACAAGGTGTGAAGATCAATGATAAACACATTGAGGTGATCGTACGCCAGATGATGAAAAAGGTTGAGATCGTTGATCCGGGTGATACCCGCTTCCTCGAGGAAGACCTGGTTGACCGCTTTGATTTTAACGAAGAGAATGACTGGATCTTTGATAAGAAAGTTATTTCTGAACCTGGTGAAAGCGCCCGCCTGAAAGCCGGCCAGATCGTTAGCCTGCGTGAAATTCGCGAAGAAAACTCCCTGCTGCGTCGTACCGACAAAAAGCTGGTTGAATACCGCGATGCCAACCCGGCTACATCGCACCCCGTGCTGCTGGGTATTACCAAGGCCTCACTGGGTACTCAAAGCTGGATCTCAGCTGCATCGTTCCAGGAAACAACGAAAGTACTGTCTTCGGCTGCCATCCAGGGTAAGACCGATGATATGCTGGGCTTGAAAGAGAATGTGATCACAGGTCACCCGATACCGGCAGGTACTGGTTTGCGTGACTTTGAGAACATGATCGTTGGTAGCAAGGAAGAATATGAATTGCTGCAAACAACCCGCGAAGCGATGAGCTTTGACGATGAAGAGTAATACAACTGATCATTCGTTGAAATGAAATATAAAGTAGGAAGTGAATAGCTTCCTACTTTTTTTATAAGGTATACTTAATGTTAAAAGTTTTAACAATTTTCTTTTAGACTAGTATTCTATCTTGCAAAAAAGGCGTTCATGAAAAATATTTCTACTATATTATCAATTCTTGCTCTTGTTCTCATAGGTGTTCTTTTTTATTTACATTTTGCAAAAGGCGAAAAACCGAATAAGGTATCGGTAAGTACGGATAAAAATGCCTCCAGTAATTTTTCGATAGCTTATTTCGATATCGATTCCCTGCAGGAACATTATGAGTATTTCAAGGATGTATCGGGTGATATTAAAAAGAAAGAGAACGCCATGAACGCCGAGCTGAACGACCTTACCAACAAGGCACAGCGCACCATTCGCAAATGGCAGGAGAAAGGCAATAACATTACACAGGCCGAAGGTGAACAGGCGCAACGTGAAGTAGGGTTGCTGCAACAGCAATACCAGCAACGCAAAGGCGAACTGGAGCAGGAAATGCAGAAGCTTCAGGTTGACCGCATGACCGAGCTGCGCAAACAGGTAGAAGAATTTTTGAAAGAGTACAACAAGTCAAAGAAGTTCTCTTATATACTTTCATACGAGCCCGGCTTTATCATTTACTATAAAGACTCGGCGTATAACATCACCGGTGATCTTATCAATGGGTTGAACTCGCAGTATAAAGGAAAGAAGAAGTAAGCATTGGTTGAAAACTTAACAGATTGAGAGGGGAATACCCGGTTTGCTCAATACAACGCCAAAAGTTGAATGTGGTATACGTTCTGCTTTTGGCGTTTTGCATTCCGGCTTCAACTCTTTCCGCATTTCGCCCGCATGCTGCTAACATTCTTTTGCACAAACATCGTGTAACTGTCGCCTGATCAGGCGAATATTCGTAAAGATTGTGGAAATCTGGTATAACCGTGATTCGGGTTAGTTTCCTTATCTTGGGAAGGTTAAAACCTGATTTTCTTACCATTATAAAACCAATATGGCAGAACACGCTTCGTCATTTAAACCATCTCTTAGTTTGGTGGATGCTACCATGGTGGTAGCCGGTTCAATGATCGGTTCGGGTATATTTATCGTTACTTCCGATATTACCCGCAACGTGGGAAGTGCCGGCTGGATCATAGCCGTTTGGCTGATCACCGGTTTCATGACCATCACCGCTGCCGTTAGTTATGGCGAGCTGAGCGGTATGTATCCCAAAGCGGGGGGACAATATGTTTATTTAAAAGAAGCATTTAACCCGTTAGCGGGTTTCCTGTATGGGTGGAGCTTTTTTTCGGTGATACAAACAGCTACCATCGCTGCCGTTGCAGTTGCCTTTAGCCGCTATACCGCTTACCTCGTTCCGTGGTTTAGCGAAAGCCATAAGTTATGGGGAATAGAAAAAGGACTGAATGCCCAGGGCGTTATGGAATATTCCTTCTCCATCAGTGCCGCCCAGGTGCTGGCCATCGCTCTCATCATGTTTCTTACCTACACCAACACAAAAGGGATCAAAGGCGGCAAGATCATTCAAACCTCTTTCACTACCGTAAAGCTGTTGTCATTATTCGGTCTTATCATATTGGGATTCCTTTTCGTACAGCATAGCTTCTGGGGCGAAAACTGGCAAACAGGAATGAACGCCACGCACCTGCAACAGGATGCGAGCGGCAACTTCCTGAAGGACGGGGAATGGCTTTCTATTGGCGGTACCGCGTTGATTGGCGCCATTGCCGCCGCAATGGTTGGTTCTATCTTCAGCAGCGACAGCTGGAACAACGTAACTTTTATTGCCGGTGAAATAAAGAATCCTAAAAGGAATATCGGGTTGAGCCTGTTTCTGGGTACCCTCATCGTTACAGTTATTTATGTAGCCGCCAACCTGATGTACCTGAATGTGCTGCCCCTGAGCCAGATCGCTTATCCCGAAGGGGACAGGGTGGCAGTGGCTGCAGCGAACTCGATATTTGGAAATATAGGCGCTTATATCATTGCCGTAATGATCATGGTGAGCACTTTTGGTTGTAACAACGGTCTTATTCTGGCCGGCGCCCGTGTTTATTATACCATGGCCAAGGATGGATTGTTCTTTAAGCGTACAGCGATATTGAACAAAAATGCCGTTCCGGAATTTGCCCTCTGGATTCAGGCCGGCATGGCCAGTGTGTTATGTTTAAGCGGCAGCTATGGCGATCTGCTGGATATGATCTCCTTTGTGGCGGTGCTGTTCTATGCGCTGACAATTATCGGCATTTTCATTTTACGCAAAAAGCGTCCGGATGCAGATCGGCCTTACAAAGCCTTTGGTTACCCCGTGCTGCCCATTATTTATATTATTCTGGCCTTAACATTCAGCATTTTCCTTATCAAAATGAAACCCCAGTATGCAGGAATTGGGCTGGGAATTGTTTTGGCAGGTGTTCCTTTATATTATCTTGCAGTGCGAATAAAGAAAAACGTATAGATTATAAGCTGGTGTGCCGCGGTTTGTTTGCAATGTGCCGGTATTCCGGACTTAGTGAGGCAGGCTGTGGCACGCTTTTATAGCAACAAATAAAGTATGAGTAAGATAGATTTTGACAAACTGTTTACCGGATTTTCGAATATTAAAGCTGGTGTTATAGGCGATGTGATGCTGGATATTTACTGGTGGGGACATGTAGAAAGAATTTCGCCGGAAGCGCCGGTACCTGTTGTGGCGCTGGATAAAAAAGAGCATCGTATTGGCGGCGCCGGCAATGTGGCGCTTAACCTGGCGGCCCTTGGCGCCCATACATCCATACTTTCAGTTATGGGGAACGATGAAAACGGCAGTGCGTTAATAGAACTGTTCAACGAACACCACATCAATACCGCATACGTATCGCAGCAGCCTTCGCGTATCACTACGGCCAAAACCCGCATCATCAGCCGAAATCAGCAAATGATGCGGCTCGATGCAGAGATCACCAAAGACCTGAGCACAGATGACGAGAACGCCCTGATTGAAAAAGTGCGTCAGTACATCATCAGCGAGCGGCCGCAGGTGATCATATTCGAGGATTATAACAAAGGCGTGCTAACAGAGCGCGTGATCAGGGAAGTGACAACCCTTTGTAAACAACATGACGTTATCACTACCGTTGATCCCAAACGAAAAAATTTCTTCTCATACGAAGGCGTAGATATCTTTAAACCTAATTTAAAGGAAGTGAAGGACGGGTTGAACCTGCTGATAGATGAGGTTAACCTTACCACTTTGAACGATATTCACCGGCAGTTGCAAAAGAAACTGAGCCACTCCATCTCCTTCATTACGCTCAGCGAAAAAGGCGTGTTTTACCAGGAGAACAGTACCTCGAAGATCATTCCTTCGCATTTGAGAAATATTGCAGATGTATCAGGCGCCGGCGACACGGTAATTGCCGTAGCCTCCCTGATTTATGCTGCTACCAAACGCATTGATCTTATGGCCGAAGTAGCCAACATTGCCGGGGGGCTGGTTTGTGAGGAAGTAGGTACGGCGGCGGTGAATAAGGAAAGATTACTGCATGAGTGCAAGGAACTTCTTTCATAGGTAAACAGCGGCGCCCCAGGCCGCGGTACTGCGTGCAGAACCACAAACTATAACAACAAACCATAAACGGTATCCATGCTTACGCCATCCGTTCAATCATACATTGAGCAAATATTGAACGATACAGGCACATTTACAGCTATTGGCGGTGGATCGATCAATTATACCTATAGAATAAAGACCAGTAAGCACAGCTTTTTTTGCAAGATCAACAGCCTCGCCGATTTCCCCGGCATGTTCGATGCCGAGCAGCACGGACTGGCTTTGCTGGCTCAGCAACAGATAATTCGCGTTCCCCGAATAGTTGCCAATGAACAAAAAAACGGTAACCAGATACTTATACTGGAATGGATTGAACAGGGGGTAAA
Source organism: Niastella populi (assembly GCF_002078015.1). Taxonomy (GTDB): domain Bacteria; phylum Bacteroidota; class Bacteroidia; order Chitinophagales; family Chitinophagaceae; genus Niastella; species Niastella populi. Next base: position 33,313 of record NZ_LWBP01000204.1, read on the forward strand.
GAGCGATACCTTCTGGGAAACCTTCGGCCGGCAACTGGCAGCCCTGCATCATGTACAGCACGAGGGGTGCGGGTTGGCTTCCGACAATTATATGGGCGCTTTGCCCCAGCATAATACACCCACCGGTAGCTGGACTGAATTCTTTATACAACAGCGATTACAGCCCCAGTTAAAACTGGCCCTCAGCCATCAACTGCTTGAACCGGCACATGCCGCTCAGTTCGAGAAATTATATCAACAGTTAAGTGTTATATTTCCTGCAGAGCCGCCTGTATTATTGCACGGCGACCTGTGGAGCGGCAATTTCCTTTGCGATGAAAGAGGAAAGCCCGTGCTGATCGACCCGGCCGTATACTACGGGCATAGAAGTATGGATATGGCCATGACCACCTTATTTGGCGGTTTTGACGCCAGCTTTTATGAAAGTTATAATTATCATTTCCCATTGCCGGCGAACTACAGGCAGCAATGGGAGGTGTGCAACTTATACCCTTTGCTCATACATTTGAATTTGTTTGGCAAAAGCTATCTGGCCGATATTTTGAATACAATCCGACAGTATTGATTTACGTTATAAAAGTCATTAGTCAGTTGGCGATTGGCAGCAGGCAAAGGGAATTCGCGATTTAATGGAGAAGGTTGATTGCCGAAATATTTGCAAAAAAGCAAAATGCCAATTGAATAAAGCGCAAAATTGTAAGTATTATGTAATAAGTTGCATGTAACAGATAATAAGCGCATGACGGGTAATGGCAGCTATTGCATAAATTTGTACAATGAAATGCAGCAGAATGACTTATGACGCCGTCTTAAACAAAGTGATAACCTCTTAACAAATTGAATGCTGGCTGTTACTATACTGGGAAATAACTCTGCTTTGCCGGCCTATGACCGGCATCCTACGTCGCAGGTTGTGACGCTGGACGATAATTTATTCCTGGTTGATTGTGGTGAAGGCACGCAGCAGCAGCTGGCTAAATTCCGCATTCGCTGGTCACGCATTAATTACATCTTCATATCACACCTGCACGGCGATCATTATTTTGGGTTACCGGGCCTTTTGCACAGCATGGGTTTGCTGCATCGTGAGCATGACCTGCATTTGTTTGCCCCGGCTCCCCTGCAAAAAATTCTCGACCTTCAACTGGAAGCGGCTTCCAACATGTTGCCGTATCCACTGCATTTTTATCCGCTCGAAAAAGAAGGGGTGATTGTACAAAATGAGAAGTTCAGGGTTACCTGTTTCCCTACCAAACACCGTATTCCCTGCTGGGGTTTCCGGTTCGACCAGGTGCGCGCGCCGCGCCGGGTTAATCCTGAAAAAGCCATTGAACATGGCATACCCGCTGCATTTTACGACCGGTTGAAATGGGGCGACGATTATATGAATAAAGCAGGGGAACTAATAAAGAATGAATGGGTAACCAACCCGGGGGTAAAACCTTTGTCATACGCTTATTGCGCCGATACCATTTACGATGAAGAGTTGATTGACAAAGTGCGCGGCGTTGACCTTTTATACCATGAAACCACGTATTTAAAGGACCTCGATACAAGAGCTGCGCTTCGTTTTCACTCAACAACCACACAGGCCGCCGGCATTGCCAAAAATGCCGGGGTTGGCCGTTTGCTGATCGGGCATTTCAGTTCGAAGTACGACAAGCTGGATGTTTTCGAGCAGGAAGCCTGCGAGGTATTCCCCGATACGAGCCTGGCGCTGGAAGGCGTTTCGTTTAGAGCCATTCAAAAGAAATAGCGAATATCGAATTTCAAATGTTCAATGTTGAAGTAAAAGAAAATGTCGAATGCGATACTTCGACATTCGACATTCAATATTTAGTATTCAATATTTTCTATTTCCCTTTAAGGAACCCCTGTACCTGCCGATACAATCCTTCGCTCAACGGAACCATTGGCAGCCTGAGGTTGTTCTGAAGCAGTTCCAGTTCGGTCATAAAGGCTTTTACACCGGCTGGATTGTTCTCGGCAAACATCAGGTCGTATGCTTCTATCAACACATCGTTCAATGATTTGGCAGCTTTGAAGTCACCTTTCAAACACTGGCGCACCATATGGGTGAATTGTTGCGGAAAGGCATTGGCGGCAACACTGATAACACCATCCATACCGCAGGCGATCTGGGGCAGCACAAGGGCGTCGTCGCCGCTAACTACGAGGAAGTTCTCGGGACGGTCGCGCAGGATCTGCATACACTGGGCCATATCGCCACTGGCTTCTTTAATACCACCGATGTTTGCTACTTCATTGGCCAGGCGCAGGGTAGTGGCAGCGGTCATATTGCGACCGGTACGGCCCGGTACATTATATAATAAAATAGGTTTGGGCGAAGCCGCAGCCAGCGCCTTGTAATGCTGGAAAATGCCTTCCTGGGAAGGTTTGTTGTAATACGGGCTGGCGCTCAGCACTGCGGTTGCTTTATCTAAAGGAAAAGTTTCCAGCTCTTTTATTAATTCAGCAGTATCGTTACCACCAATACCAACTACAATGGGAACCCGGCCATTCACTTTTTCATAAGTGAAGCGAACGATGGCGATCTTTTCTTCTTTACTAAGTGTTGGAGTTTCGCCGGTTGTACCAAGGGTTACTACGTATTCAGTACCGCCATTGATTACGAAATCGATGATTTTACTTAACGCGTCAAGATCAACTTCTCCATTTGATTTGAAAGGGGTTACCAGCGCCACGCCGGTGCCATATAATGATTGACGAAGAGACATGATAATTCAGATTGAAAATTGCAGATTTTAGATTTAAGGAGTCCCGCTTTAAGGGAAACCTGTTAACGTTTGGAATTGCTGAGTAGAGATAAGGATGAACAAGTGAGTGAAACCGGTCATTCGCGCGGGCAACGATGCTGAGCAGAGTTACTGCAACTCATAATAAAGAATTACTGCCTTAATTATAATTCCGATCAGCAGGTGCCGGTTATCAGGCGAGCCACCCGGGGCTGCTAAGCTGGCAATTCATCCCAGAAGCCCATCTTGTTAAACTTATCGATTCGCTTTCGAACACGTTCTTCAGGATCCATCTGTTTCAGCTCGTTGATGGTGCTAATGAGGTAAGGCTTTAACAAGCCTGCGGCTTCATCATAATCCCAGTGTGCGCCGCCAACGGGCTCTGGAATGATACCATCAATTAATCCAAATTCATACATATAATCGGCAGTGAGTTTTAACTGTTCGGCTGCTTTTTCTTTCTGATCCCAGCTACGCCACAGAATTGAGCTGCAGCTTTCGGGCGAAATAACTGTATACCAGGTATTTTCCAGCATATATACTTTATCGCCAACGCCAATACCCATAGCACCGCCCGATGCACCTTCGCCAATGATCACACAAATTACCGGCACCTTCAACCGCATCATTTCATAAATATTACGGGCAATGGCTTCGCCCTGGCCTCTTTCCTCGGCTTCAAGACCGGGGTAGGCGCCGGGCGTATCGATGAGCGTAATGATCGGTTTGTCGAACTTCTCAGCCAGTTTCATCAGCCGCAGGGCCTTGCGGTACCCTTCGGGATTAGCCATACCAAAATTACGCAACTGGCGTGCCTTGGTATTGATACCTTTTTGCTGACCGATTATCATTACTGTCTGGCCATCGAGGTTGGCGAAACCGCCTACCATGGCCTTATCATCTTTTACATTGCGGTCTCCGAACAGCTCAACAAAATCGGTTGAGAGTTTGGAGATATATTTCATCGTATAAGGACGGTCGGGGTGACGGCTCAACTGCACTTTTTGCCAGGGCGTAAGGTTTTGCGTAATGGCCTTACGGGTCTCCAGCACACGCTCTTCCAGTTTCTTAATAGGGTCAGTCAGATCAAGTTTACTCTTTTCGGCCTTTTGCTTCAAGCCTTCTATATCATCAAAAAGGTCTTTGATCGGTTTTTCAAAATCCAGGAACTGACGGTTTTTATCTTGCGGCATAGGCAGTGATAATAAGCTGTAAAATTAAGGGATGAAGGATTTTTTATGAAAGTTTTCTATAAACCCCCGGTTACACCTGTAAACCTGCAAAATCAGGGATCTGGCAGATTTTGGCACTAAATGGGCCGTTTATACAGAACTCATTGTAACTGAGCAGGTATTAACGAAATCCCCCGGGCATTTATGATACGCTTTCCTGATTTAAAGGCTGCAAATGTAGTGTGAAAACGGGAGAATACTCCCCTGCCCCTCCCGGTGGGGGAGAAATAGTTGGCAGGTACGCAAAGCACCAGCCTTAAGAATGGTGACCCTGTCAAATTTTCAACTGCGCCAGCTGCGGTTGCTGAACTTCTTACATAAAAAATGACAAATTTTTAGCCGGTATATGTCCTTGGCCAAATGGCATATAACTTGAAAAAGGTTATAGAAATAATTGTATTACCATTTTATGCTTTTGTTTAGTAAATCATTCAAAAACATAATATCATGGCAAACAATACCGAGTTGATCCTGCTGCATACCTGCGTGGCAGCAAAACCGCCGCCCATCGGCCCGGAATTCATTTTCTCCTGTACTGACAACTTATTGCGTAAAACTTATAATGTATAATAGTTATGAGATCTACTTTAAGCAATTGGTACCATCAGTTTTGGCTGCCGGTTAAATTCTATACAACTTATTTGATCCGCTGCATCCGGAACGATGACCAGGACAATAACCCGTTTATTATTTTTTAGCCACTGTACTATAATCTCAATTCTTATTAATATTCTAACATATTACCATTAAAAAAAGAGGAGGATCTATGGCAAACATTCTTAAAAAAGACAATAGTCGCCAACCAGCCAACTTTGGAAGTGTGGTAGATCAGATCTTTCAGAATAATTTATCCCGCTTTTTCGATGATGCTTTCTGGGGCTTCAATGGCGATGTAAATCGCATTACAAAAGTACCTGTTAACCTGCGGGAAACTGATAGTACTTATGAAATGGAACTGGTGGCGCCAGGTTTACGTAAAGAAGATTTTCAATTAAACGTTTCGGGCGACATGTTGACCGTTTCGTTTGAAGAAAAAAATGAAACAAAAGATTCAACTATGCAGGAAGGCTATATAAGGCAGGAATACCGCATGCGTTCGTTCAGCCGCAGCTTTCAACTGAACGAAGCGATAGATACGAATAACATTTCTGCACATTACGAGAATGGCATCCTGCATGTGACGTTACCCAAAAATGAAAAAGTAAAACAAACGTCAAAGACAATACCAATTGCGTAATTGTTTTTGGAACATTAATAAAAGCTTCCCACGCCGGGGAGCTTTTTTTATGAATAAGTGTGCTACAAAATACGCTACTTTCTAACAACAAGGGGTTAATTTCTGAATGCCCCGTCTTTTCGTGTCTTAGTATATTTGTCCCCGGTATGATTACCGTCCGAAGACTTCCCCTCTCACTCTTCTGTTAGATTTTTTTCTTTTTCACTTAAAACTTTATTGTATGAAGAAAATTCAATTTTCTCTGATCGTCGCATGCCTGTGCGTAACCATGGCTCCGCTCGAAAGCGGGGCGCAAACCAACATTGCGCCAAACGCGGTTGCCACCACTTCATACGTATCGCCCTGGGAAACCATTGCCGCGCTGAACGACGGGTTTACCCCGGCCGGTTCGAATGACAAATCGAACGGCGCCTACGGCAACTGGAACAATCCCAATTCATTGCAATGGGTGCAGTACGACTGGTCGCAAACGTATGCGGTGACATCCATTCAGGTGTACTGGTTCAACGACGGGGGAGGGGTGTTAACACCAACCACGGCCTATGCAGAATACTGGAACGGATCGGCATGGGTGCACATCGGCAACGTTCCGCTGGTAACCAATGCGTTCAATACGCTTGCGGTAAATAATATTAACATGAGCCGCTTACGGGTAACAATGCTGAACACCGCCCAAAGCACCGGTATGCTCGAATGGCGGGTGTTGGGCACCGTTGTTGGGGGCGGTGGAGGGGGTGGAAACGGTTCCCCCTATACCTGGCCGGCGTATTCACCAAACATCAGTTATAATTTCAGAACAGAATTTCCCAGCTTACCTGCACCAACAAACGTTTTGAACGATTGTCCGCAGGTGGCAGGCACCCAGTCGTCGAACTGGTGGTGTTTCCGTTGGGGCCCAAACAAAAATTCGCTGGTGACCACCAATGCCATCACGCCGTTGCTGGCAAGGTTGAACGCTGATTTTGCATATTTCCGCGATCAAATGGGCTGGCCGCCCGATCTGCGGGCAAAGAACGGTTACCGCAGCTCGGTTTATTTATATGGTTCGGGCCTGTGCACCGACAATGCACCTAATACCGCGTTGGGCGGCTGGCAAAGCGCCATCAATTATAATGGAAGAAGCTGGCCTATGATCCTGGCTTCCTATTACCCGGTATATAGTTTCGACCCGGCCTGCACTTTTAGCGACCGCGAGTTTCAAAAGGGCGCTATGACGCATGAGGGCATCCATGCATTGCTGGCCGACCTGCCCGGTGTTAAACAATCGGCCTGGTTCCATGAAGGCGGTAATGTATGGTTACAGCAAACCGCCGATGCGCGAAGAAGTAACAACTTCAGCTCAATGGGCGATTTGAACGGCACCGATTTCATTGCGCCCTTTATGCCCATCGAGTGTTACAGCGGCTGGTTGCAGGATGGCAGCTTTGGCGGCCCATCGGCAGAAGGCGTGAATATGTTCAATGGCAATCAGCAGATCTGTACCTGGCGCACCTATTTAGGCGGGCATCAGTACAGCAGTTCGTTCCCTACCTTCCTCGGTAATACATTGGGCGATGGCGCCGTGCCCTGGATCTGGCGTTATTCACCCACCCGCGTACTGGAAGGTATTGCCAGTGGTTTAGGTGCTGCCCAAACCCGTCGGTTAATTACAGAATACAGGGCCAAACAGGCGCTGGTTGATTTTGGCCCCTGGAAGAATGCGGTGCTGGCATTACTGAATGCACACTTCGGACAATCTATTGGCGCCGAATGGCAGCCGTCATGGATGAACCCGCCCGTATGGACGGCTACCCCTTATGTAAAAACAACCAATAATGGCGGACTGCTTACGCCCGATCCCATTACCTTACCCGGATGGTCAGGTGCCAACCAGATACCGCTTACTATAAGCGGCAATACCGTTACGGTTAATTTTGAACCCATTGGAGCAAACATGACCTGTCAACTTGTGTACCGTACAACAACCGGAGTGCCTGTGTACAGTACGCCTGTAAGCAGCGGCGCCTGTACATTGAACCTTACCTCGCCACCGGCCAATAATGTTGTTATAGCGGTTATCACCAATACCGATTATATCTATAACGGCGAGGCTACCCGCAAGGCGCATTACGATTACCGGCTACGGTTGGTGACCGGTGTTACCGGCACAGCGAGTGTGAATACCCGCTGGTATCAATCGGCCACGCTGTCATCGGCCCGCACTGAAACAACGGCGCCGGAAGCAACAGTTGGCATCGACTGGTCGAAGTATTGTGCGCATGATGTACCCGCAACCCGCATCACCGGAAACAGCAGCCTGGTAAAGATGCAGGTATATCCCAACCCCGCGCGGCTGAACACCCGCGTAACGCTCCATTTCCTGAACGAGGCCGATGAAAAAACAACCATCTCTGTATTTAATTTACAGGGCGCCAAAGTAATGGAAGCAACCACCACGGGTATGCGGTATGTAATAGAACCAAAATTCCTTACCGCAGGAACTTATCTTATAAAAATTAAGAATACGAAAACCGATCAATCGCAGCAGTTGATTGTGCAATAGGAACCTGTGAAGAGTATATGGCGGGTGTTGAATAGAGTTTCTATTCTTCACCCGCTTTATATTTTATTCTTATACTTTGCCTTGTTGTGTTTTAAGCCCTGCTTTTTTTGTCTTGTGTTTTGCATTCGTTTTGCCATTGTCAATTGCTTATTGTTCTCCCCATGGCACATCCTTTGCGGCAATAATAATGCGCTTCATGTTCTAAATGCCACTACAGTAAAATTATTTGAAGGCCCGGTAGCAGTTGGGGAATCCAAATTCTCCACATACACCATCGTTTTTTTACCGGGTATTTAATTACTCAATAATATTTTTATGGAAGAAAGGACCTACGCGCTCATCACTGGCGGTACGAAAGGTATTGGCTATGAGCTGGCAAAAGTTTTTGCTTATCACGGGCATCACCTCATTCTGGTAGCCAGGGATGAAAACAAACTTCAACAAACAGCCCGCGAGTTACAGGCGTTGGGCGTTGATGTGATCACCATATCGAAAGACCTGTTCCTGAAGGAAAGCCCGTTTGAACTGTTCGATGAAATAAAGCAACGCGGGCTCACTGTTGACATTCTTGTGAATGATGCCGGACAAGGGCAATACGGCGAATTTGCAGAAACCGATATTTACCGGGAGCTCGACATTATTCAACTGAATATTTCTTCACTGGTTGTTCTTACCAAATTGTTCCTGCAGGAAATGTTGCAACGGGGTACCGGAAGAATTCTCAATCTGTCTTCCATTGCCAGTAAGGCGCCCGGTCCATGGCAATCGGTTTATCATGGAACCAAGGCTTTTGTACAATCCTTTACAGAAGCGGTTCGCAACGAGGTAAAGGATACCGGTGTAACGCTTACCGCGTTGCTGCCCGGTGCAACCGATACCGAATTCTTTAAAACCGCCGAAATGGAAGCGTCTAAGATCGTTCAGGAAGGCAAGCTCGATGATCCCGTTAAGGTGGCGAAAGACGGGTATGAAGCGCTTATGCGTGGCGACGATATGGTTATTTCGGGCTTTAAGAATAAAGTGAATGTTGCCATGAGTAATATGATGCCCGATAGTGCGGCCGCTGACAACATGAATAAAAAACAGGCACCGGCAAATGAAAAGAGATAAAATATAAACCATCCATAGTAACAGCATCGGATAGTAAGTATTATCCTGCGAAAAAAAATAAAATAAAACAAATGAAAGCAGCAGTGATTCACGCTCCGGGTAAGGTTACCTGCGACAATGTAGACGATCCCGGTATACAAGACGACCGCGATGTTATTCTTAAAGTAACGGCAACCGCTATTTGCGGGTCTGACCTGCATATTTATTCAGGCGGGGTTCCGCAACCACGGCCCATGGTGCTGGGGCATGAGTTTATGGGCATAGTTGAAGAGACGGGTAAAGCCATTACCAATTTAAAAAAAGGCGACCGGGTGGTGGTGCCGTTCCCCATAGCCTGCGGCCATTGTTTCTTTTGCGATCATGGCTACCCAAGTAATTGCGAGCACAGTAACCCCAGGTATGGCCCCGAAGGCGGCATCTTCGAAGAAAAAGGCGGCGCCCTGTTCGGTTATACCGATCTGTATGGCGGGTACGATGGCGGTCAGGCGCAATACGTGCGTGTGCCCTATGCTGATTTTGGTCCGCGCCTGGTGCCTGATAATTTAACCGATGAGCAGGTGTTGTTTCTCACCGATATTTTTCCCACCGGCTATTCGGGTGTTGACTGGGGTGAAGTTAAAGGGGGTGAAACGGTTGCCATTTTCGGTTCAGGCCCCGTAGGCATTATGGCTGCCAAAGCAGCGTGGCTGCGTGGAGCAGCGCGGGTGCTCATTGTCGATACCATACAATACCGGCTCGATATGGCAAAAAAAGCCGCCAATGCGGAAACTATTCTTTGGGAAGAAGATGGTAAAAATGCCATCGAAGCCATAAGGGCGGCTACGAAAGGCCGGGGTGCCGACGTATGTATTGAAGCGGTAGGTTTTGAACCTGACCGGACTTTTCTCGACCGGGCGAAAGCGGTGATCAATCTTGAAAAAGGCTCGCCAAAAGTACTGGAAGCGTGTATGAGCGCCGTCAGGCGAAATGGCATCGTACCGGTATTGGGCGTTTACCCGGTAACGTACGATAACTTCCCGGTTGGCCAGTTCTTCGATAAAGGGCTGACGCTGCGGGGCGGTCAGGCGCCGGCTCACCGGCATATTGACACACTGTTGCAGTATGTTAGAGAAGGGAAAGTCATATTAGATGATATCATAACGCATCGCCTGCCACTTACAAAGGTTGCAGACGGCTATTCCATGTTCAAAAAGAAAGAAGACAATTGCGTAAAAGTTGTTCTGGATCCATGGGCAGCGTAAAAGATGGCTGACCTTATACAGGTATATGTTACTGGCATGTGATTTTCAATAATGTTAAAAAACACCTTGATCAATAAATATACCTCATTAGGTGCGTTACTGCAGGAAAACGGACAATGCTCCTTTACTGTATGGGCGCCCTTGTGCAATTCAGTAAACCTGGTTGTACAGGCATCGCCTGAAGTTACATGGCCTATGGAAAATGATGGGCAGGGCTATTGGTGTGTAAATGTAGACCGTGTAACTCCAGGGATGCAATATTTATATCAAATAGATGGCAAATTGCTGCGGCCCGACCCGGCATCGCGCTGGCAACCCGGCGGCGTGCATGGGCCTTCCGCGGTGGTACATACCGCTTTTGCCTGGACCGATGATCAATGGCATGGCATCGAGCCTGCCGAAATGATCATTTATGAATTACACACCGGTACTTTTACCAACTCCGGCAATTTTCAGGGAATTATTTCAACACTGGATTATTTGCAATCGCTTGGCGTTACCTCCATCGAGATCATGCCCATAGCTCAGTTTCCGGGGCATCACAACTGGGGATATGATGGCGTTTACCCGTTTGCCGTACACAAAGACTATGGCACGCGCGACGATCTGAAGCAACTCGTAAATGCAGCGCACGAACGCGGCATAGCCGTCGTACTGGATGTAGTATATAACCACCTCGGCCCTGAAGGCAATTACCTCGCCGACTACGGTCCTTACTTTACCGAAAAATATAAAGCGTCCTGGAGCAACTCCATCAATTTCGACGGTGCCTGGTGCGACGGGGTTCGCAATTATTTTATACAGAATGCATTGATGTGGCTCGATGAATTTCATATAGACGCATTGCGGCTCGATGCGGTGCATGCTATTTACGACAATAGCGCCGTGCATATCATGGAAGAGCTTACCGAACAGGTACGGCAACTGGAGCAGCGTACCCAACGCCGGAAAGTGTTGATCGCAGAATTCGATCTCAATAATCCCCGGTACATAACGCCGGTTGAAAAAGGCGGCTATGGTATGGATGCCCAGTGGGTCGATGAATTTCATCATGCCTTACATGCTGTAATCACCGGAGAAAGAGAAGGGTACTATGAAGATTTCGGTAGCCTCGAAATGCTGGCCGGCTCGTTACAGCATTCCTATGTATATACCGGGCAGTATTCAGTTCATCGCAAACGCTATTTTGGAACGGTACCTAAACATACATCGTACAACCAATGTATTGTTTTTGTGCAGAACCACGATCAGGTGGGTAACCGGTTCATGGGCGACCGGCTTGCTACCATGTTATCGCCCGAAGCATTGAAGCTTGCAGCGGCCACCTTGCTGCTATCACCGCATATTCCATTATTGTTCATGGGCGAGGAATATGGTGAAAAGAACCCCTTCATGTACTTTACCAGTCATTCGGATGAATGTTTGATAGAACAGTTGTGCGAAGGGCGCAGAAGAGAATTTGCGCATTTTAACTGGCAGGGCGAAGTGCCCAATCCGCAGTCGGAAGAAGTATTCAATAATTCAAAACTGAGTTGGAACGCTACTGAAGTGGCCGGGTTATTCAACTTCCATCAACACCTGATCGCATTTAGAAAAAGCCGGCCGGCCATGCAAAATTTTCAGCGGTACAGCGCAGTGCGGAATATCCGTATCAAAAACGATGTATTGCATTTTGAACGGCATGGCAATAAAGATATGCTTATCGTTTACCTGAATTTTAGTAAGGAAGCCCAAAGTATCGTCAATGAGAACCGCTTTCCCTGCAATGTAGTGATCGATTCTTCGGGGGCGGAATGGGAAGGCCCCGGTAATTTGTCGACGGCAACGGTTCAACCCGGAGAGCCATTCCTGTTGAATCCCTTGTCGGCAACTGTTTTTGAAATCGTAAACCGATCAGACGAATAAGCAAACTTATGAAAGTCCCTATATCAACATACCGTTTACAATTAAATGCCTCCTTCACCTTTAAACACGTAGCAGAACTTATTTCATACCTGCACGAATTAGGCATTACCACCATATACGCCAGTCCGTTTTTTACAGCCGCTGCAGGCAGTACGCATGGTTACGATGTTTGTGACCCGCATGCACTCAATAAAGAAATTGGCACGCCGGAACAATTACTGCACATCACGGCTGTATTGCGAAGGAATAATATGACCTGGCTGCAGGACATAGTGCCCAATCATATGGTTTTTTCAATGGCCAATGAACGCCTGGCCGATGTGCTGGAGCGCGGCGCTTACTCTGAATATTTTAACTGGTTCGATATCGACTGGATGCATCCCGATCCCGAACTGCATGGCCGCCTCATGGTGCCGGTGTTGGGAAAACCTTTGGCCGATTGTTTGCAGCAACAGGAATTACGCCTGGATTTTGATTGCAGGGGGTTTGAGATAAAATACAAGCAGCAGGCTTTTCCGCTTTCTATCGGTGCCTATGAAGTTCTTTTAAGCGGGCTACCCAATGATCCTGCGTTTACACCGGTAACTGAAATGATAATGCAATTGTATTCGGCCGCAACCTGCGACAAGTCGCTGGCCAGCTGGAATGAAAACAAACAACATGTATTGCAGGCATCGGAGAAGGAGGCGGCAGCTATAAAACTGTTGCTATTACAGGTAAATGCCAACGGGCAGTTGCTGCAAAAAATATTACAAAAGCAGTATTACCGGTTAAGCTGGTGGCAGGAAACCAATCAAAAGATAAATTATCGCCGGTTCTTTGCCGTGAATGAACTTATCGCCATCAACATGGAAGATGAGGATGTGTTCAACGAGTATCATTCCCTGTTGTTTGATCTGTATAAAGATAATGTGATCCATGGATTACGGCTCGATCATATCGATGGATTGCACGATCCCGTTGAATATATACACAGTTTACGCGAGTTGTTTGGTGACGAGTGTTATTTGATTGTAGAAAAAATACTGGAAGAGGGAGAATCATTGCCTGCAGCCTGGCCATTGCAGGGGACAACCGGTTATGAATTCGGTGCCCAGGTGAACTGGTTACTGACGAACCCGGCCGGGGCAAAGAAAATGGTGCATTATTACCGGTCGCTTTTTCCTGATTTGCCCGGGTATAAGGAAATCATTTTTGAAAAGAAACAGTCGTTCCTTGAAAAATATATGGGTGGCGAATGGGATAACCTGGTACGCAACCTGTATGAGCTGCAATTGGCGCCTGCCGGCATCGACCGTAAAACAATTAAACAGGCCCTGGGCTTATTTATGTGCTGTATGCCTGTGTATCGTTTATATCCCCACGGGGGACCGCTTGAAGCGGATGAGCAGCAGATAATAAAAGAAACGGTAGAAGACGCCTTGCGCAGGGCTCCGCATTTGAAGGAGCCATTAGCCTGTCTTTTATCGATATGGGATATTGATGCAACTGATGTTACCATCAACAGTCACCGCCTTTGCTTTCAAAAAAGGTTGATGCAGTTTACCGGTCCGCTTACCGCTAAAGGTGTTGAGGACACTACTTTTTACGTATACAATGCCCTGTTATCGCATAATGAGGTGGGTGATACACCCGATCTTGATCAATATTCCGTTGATCATTTTCACCGATGGATATTGCAAAGGCAGCAAACGCACCCGTATTCGTTGAACACAACTTCCACACACGATTCAAAACGCGGAGAAGACGGGCGCATCAGGCTCAATGCACTTACCTGTCTGGTGACTGAATGGGAGCACCAGGTAGCCGCGTGGCGACAGAAGAACAATAAATGCAAAACGGCATGGAACGGCGCTCAGGCACCCATGTTACAGGATGAATACTTTATTTACCAATCGCTGGTATCAGGGTTCCCGGAAAATGGCGAAGTAACGGATGAATATATAACCCGGCTGAAAGATTATTTCATCAAATCGGTTCGGGAGGCCAAAATATACACCAACTGGCAGGACCCTGATAGTGCCTACGAAGAAGCAGGTTGCCGGTTTATAGAACAGTTGCTTTCACCACAGCATGATTTTTTACAAAGCTTTCTGCCGTTTTTCAATTCGGTTCTTTCTTATGCACATGTATTTTCACTTACACAGGCGCTTATAAAATTTACGGCGCCGGGTGTACCCGATACGTACCAGGGTTGTGAATGGTGGAATACCAGTTATGTTGACCCCGACAATCGCCGGCCCGTTGATCATGCGTTAGGCCATACATTTGTGCAGGAAATAAAAGCATTGGAAGCAAAAGGGAGTCTGGCGGTGCTCGATCATCTCAAAAACAACCGCACCATGGGCGCTGAAAAATTCTTTGTTACCTGGAAGGCATTGCAATGCCGGAGAAAATACGCCCCGGTATTCCTGCTGGGAACTTACATTCCGTTATATGCTTCTGTCGATTGCGGCATTATTGCCTATGCACGCCAATATGAGAACCAATGGGTGCTGGTGGTGGCGCCGGTTTCAGAGATTGCGTTTGCTGGTAGCAAAAGTGACCAATTGACAAAAGTATCTTTACCTTTACCTGACAAGGCGCCGGTAAAGTGGGACCACCTGTTTACCGGTGAAGCCATTTCTGTTGAAAGTAATGGTTCTTCTCTTGCTCTTCATTCGATCATCAAATCATTTCCGGTGGCACTGTTGACCGGAGAAACCAAAATAGCCAACCTATGACCTCTGAGAAAACTGCAATATCAGGCCTTGCTTCCGGAGTGATCTCAGGTATATATCCCGGTAAAGCATTTCCGTTAGGGGCAAAATATGATGGGAACGGAGTGAATTTTTCCATTTACAGCGAGCATGCTGAAGAAGTTGAACTGTGTTTGTTCGAGAGCCTCGATAGCCAGACGGAATACCTTAAAATAAAAATGAAAGAAAGGGAGCATCATGTATGGCATGTTTATGTAGCCGATCTCAAACCTGGTCAATTGTACGGTTACCGGGTGAATGGCCCTTACGACCCGCCAAACGGACAACGGTTCAATCCCAATAAATTATTGTTCGATCCGTATGCCAAAGCTATTTCGGGAACCATCGACTGGCACGACAGTGTATTTGGTTACCGCATCGGCGATGCTGCTGAAGACCTGAGCTATAACAGTATCGACAGCGCGCCCTTTCTGCCGCGGTCAGTGGTGATCGATCCGCAGTTCGATTGGGAAGATGTGCCAAAGCCAAATATTCCTTACGATCAGTCGGTGATCTATGAATTACATGTAAAAGAGTTCACAAAATTGAACCCCGATGTTCCGGAAGAATTGCGCGGCACCTATGCCGGACTGGCCCATCCGGCGGTGATCGATTATCTGAAACAGTTAGGTATTACGGCGATAGAAATTATGCCGGTGCATCATTTTGTGGCCGACCGCCACCTGGTTGATGCCGGACTTACCAATTTCTGGGGTTACAATACCATCGGCTTTTTTGCACCGGATGTCAGGTATTCAAGCAGCGGCGTAAAGGGAGAACAGGTAAATGAATTCAGGAACATGGTAAAAGAAATGCACAAAGCGGGCATTGAAGTGATACTGGATGTTGTATATAACCATACGGCCGAAGGCAATCATATGGGGCCAACGGTATCGTTCAAGGGAATTGATAACGAAGCCTATTACCGGCTTACGGAAAACAGGCGGTATTATATGGATTATACGGGTACCGGTAACACGCTGAATGCTAATTTACCCGGTGTGTTGCGATTGATCATGGACAGCCTGCGTTACTGGGCCATCGACATGCAGGTGGATGGCTTCCGGTTCGACCTGGCGGCTACACTGGCGCGGGAGTTACACGATGTGAACCGGTTGAGCGCTTTCTTCGACATCATTTACCAGGACCCTGTGATCTCACAGGTAAAACTGATTGCCGAACCCTGGGATATAGGCGAGGGTGGTTACCAGGTAGGAAAATTTCCACCGGGCTGGGCCGAATGGAATGGAAAGTACCGCGACTGTATGCGCGACTACTGGCGCGGCGCCGATAGCGGACTGGTTGAGTTTGCCGAACGGTTTACCGGCAGCGCCGACCTGTATAAGAACGACTACCGCTTTCCAACGGCAAGTATCAATTTTATTACTGCGCATGATGGATTTACGTTACATGACCTGGTATCGTATAACGATAAACACAACGAGGCCAATAAAGAAGATAACAGGGATGGCGATAATCATAACAGATCGTGGAACTGCGGTGCGGAAGGACCTACGGATGATAAAGGCATCAATGAATTGCGCGCCCGGCAGAAAAGGAACTTACTTACCACGTTGATGTTGTCGCAAGGCGTGCCCATGTTATTGTCGGGCGACGAAATAGGCCGAACAAAACATGGAAACAATAATACCTATTGCCAGGATAACGAGATCTCATGGATCGACTGGCAAAATGGCGATACGGGAATGTTGCAGTTTACGCGGGAGTTGATACACTGGCGCCGTAATCATCCGGTGTTTTGCCGCCGCCGCTGGTTCAGGGGGCATTTGATAAAAGAGATCAACCTCAAAGACATCGAGTGGTTTTTACCCGGCGGAAATGAAATAAAAGATGAAGCCTATAAATCGGATATTGCCAGGGCGCTGGGCATTTATTTAAATGGCGCCGATCTCGACATGACCAGCGCCAAAGGCGAAAAGATCAAGGACGATAACTTTTATGTCATTTTTAACGGCACGTCAGAAACCATTCAGTACAAATTGCCATCGGCGAAATTTGGCGATTCCTGGATAGAAGTGATCAATACTACCAGGAACGTGATAACCCCCGATGGCCCAAGATACGGACCTGGCGATTTCATTACTGCAGACGCCCGCTCTATTGTATTGTTACATAACCCGGTAAATAATGAATAAGGTTGGCATGGATTTTTGATTTTATGTAAAAAGAAGCTACATGCCTGACCCTATTATTCAAACTATTGGTAAACTACTTATTGAACGGCAACAATCCGTTGCAGTAGCGGAGAGCGTAACATCCGGAAATATTCAACTGGAATTATCAACGGCAACAGATGCCTCAAAATTTTTTCAGGGTGGCATAACCGCTTATAACCTTGGCCAGAAAAGCCGTCACCTGCATGTTGATCCCATCAATGCCATTGCCTGTAACTGTGTGGCGGAACAGGTTGCGCATGAAATGGCTTTGGGCGTTTGCCGTTTATTTATCAGCGACTGGGGCCTTTCCATTACCGGCTATTCTTCTAAAGTGCCTGAATCGAACTACGAGTTGTTTGCTTATTATACTATTGCATACGCGGGGAAAATAATGCAGTCGGGTAAAATGGAACCGCCCGATGGAAAGTCCGCCGAAATTCAATCTTTTTATACAAGGGAGTTATTGAAGGAGTTCGAGACCGTGCTGAAGCACTACTGACCCATTAATTCATTATGCCGTGTAATTACACGGCATAATGTTTTTCAATTTCTTTTCCCACCTTTTTTGTCAATCCCTCGGGCCGGACTTCATTCACCGCCCATTCGGTGTTATTGTACGATACGTAACCAAAAGAGGTGTCGTTCAAAACAACGTGGAATGATGCCGGTATTCCCTCGTCGTTGAGTTTATCCGATGGGTTCACCCAGCCTTTGTAGGTTGTTCCATCCAACTCGAAAGAGATGTCGAATATTTTTTCCTCTGATGCCATGTTGTTGGTTTTAGGGTATCAATAAAAAATTGGTACCAACGTTTCTAAACAAATGGTAGTGAACAGGCAATAAGCAATAGGCAACGGGCTGGAAAACAATCCCAATTGCCCATTGCCTATTGATTATTGGCAAAGCTCTATTGTAGAAGATATTCCACTTCTGCCTCCTTGCTTTACTGCCACCTAAGCCGGTACTTTCCGTTCCGGCTCGCGGTCCCAGAAGCGGTGCTTCGACACGGCTGCTATGAATTGCTTCGACAGCGCTGCCATGTCATTATGTATGATGAGGCCTTCGTCCACAGCTTTATTATCTGTAGTTGGTTCCGTTGGCACCCTCCGGGCAAAATATGTTTGTTGTAAAACAGTTGCTGCATCACTATCGGCGGCAATGGTTTTACAATGTTTAAATGCTTCATTTAAGAAATGTATAGCCTGTGGGTCTTTGGCCAGTGAACCTATGCTGTTGGCGCCGCCTGGCACATATACCGCATCATAAAATACCGAAGCGGCGGTAAGTAAACTTTTATTTACCGGTATAATGGTATTGTTCTGGCCCGTGATTGTTCCCAGCCGCGGACCAATCAGTTCTACCACGGCACCCTGGTCGAGCAGCATATCCTGCATGGTTACAACCGAATCGTCGTTTACTCCTTCATCGACCAGGAAGGCGATCTTCCGGGTTTTGATAGAATCTTTCACCGTATTGGCCATGCTGAGTGCAGCCGATTTGTCAACTGAACTTTTTACATCAGTCAATGGTTCAAAATCTTCGCTGTTGCCATCGGCGGGTACGCTTTTGTTGATGGGTCTTTCCGGTTCGGGTACGTTCAGGCCCAGATTGCGCGCCACGCGATTGGCGAGCCCCATATCAACCAACGACAAAATGCCCAGCATGCGTTCGCGAACTTCCTTGATCTCCACTTTACCCAGCTCAAATGAAAAAGCATCTACCATATGATCTTTTTCGGGATCAGATTGAGAGTTATAAAACAATTTGGCCTGGCTGAAATGATCGCGGAAGCTTTTGCTTCTTGCTCTTACCTTGCTGGCGTCTATTCGTTCGGCATAGGCAGTAAATCCGCCCTGCAGTTTACCCGCCTGGAAGGGGCAGCCGCTGCCAATGGAATTGGGATGGTAACTTGTTTTCCCTACATTTATCTGCTGCCGCATATACCCGTCGCGCTGGTTGTTGTGTATGGGTACAATGGGTCGGTTGATAGGTATTTCATGAAAGTTAGGTCCGCCAAGGCGAATCAGTTGGGTATCGGTATAGGAGAATAAACGTCCCTGCAACAATGGGTCATTGGTAAAATCGATGCCGGGTACAACATTGCCAATATGAAAAGCCACCTGTTCTGTTTCTGCAAAGAAATTATCCGGGTTACGGTTCAGCGTGAGTTTGCCAATGCGTTTTACCGGCACCAGTTCTTCGGGAATGATCTTGGTAGGATCGAGTAGATCGAACTCGAATTTGTGTTCATCTTTTTCGGGCACTACCTGTATACCCAGTTCCCATTCGGGATAGGCGCCGCTTTCAATGGCTTCCCACAGGTCGCGGCGATGAAAATCAGGGTCTTTACCTGAAATATTCTGCGCTTCATCCCATGCTACGGAGTGAACGCCCAGCAAAGGTTTCCAGTGAAATTTTACAAAATGGGCGATGCCGGCATCGTTCACGAGGCGGAAAGTGTGTACGCCAAAACCTTCCATCATACGATAGCTGCGCGGTATGGCGCGGTCGCTCATCAGCCACATGATCATATGGGTGCTTTCGGGCATCAGTGAAATAAAATCCCAGAACGTATCATGCGCCGATGCTGCCTGCGGCATTTCATGATGCGGTTCCGGTTTTACGGCGTGTATGAGGTCGGGGAACTTTATGGCGTCCTGTATAAAAAAAACCGGCATGTTATTGCCTACCAGGTCGAAATTGCCTTCCTCGGTATAGAACTTCACCGCGAAACCGCGTACATCGCGGGCGAGGTCGGTTGAACCGCGGGAACCGGCCACTGTTGAAAAACGAACGAATACGGGTGTTGCAACGGAAGTGTCGGTCAGGAACCTAGCTTTGGTGAGGCCCGCCTGTGATTCATATAATTTAAAGAAACCATGTGCGGCTGATCCTCTTGCATGAACGATGCGTTCGGGTATGCGCTCATGATCGAAATGCGTCATTTTCTCCCGGAAAATAAAATCTTCCATCAGTGTGCTGCCGCGTTCGCCGGCTTTCAATGAATTCTGATCGTCATTGATCTTTACACCCTGGTTGGTGGTCATTAACTGAGCATCGGATCTTTCTTTGTCAGGATTGAGGTCGGCATCTTTTTTTGTTTCGGCCGACTCTGCCGCAGGTTTGTTCTTTTTTACTGGCATAACTGTTTTATTTGGTTTTTACTTCGGCCGCCTAAGCTTTAGCGCAGCCGGGATGTTACCATCACAAACTATTATGCCAGCAAAAAAATACCCGTGCATGATTATTGCACGGGCATAAAAAAGGTAGAGGCAGGCCTACGTTCGTTTCATCAGCGTAATGGTGTTTATTGGCGGTTGATACGTGAATGGTGAACCGGCAGTCGTAAAATGAAAACCTGCCTGTTGAGTGCAGGCAGGCTTCCCTTAATTGTATTCCATTGGCAAATCAGCACATCAGCTAATTATTTAAACCCGTATCCGTTCGTGACCACAGTCGATTTGGTGATCGATTCCGTTGGTATGGGGAATAAATAACGGGGCGGAACACCCGCGGTATAATACGCATCGGGGTATCCTTTAAAAATATTGCTTGTATACTGCGGTTCATTGGCTACAATATTGCTGCCCCAGGGTGTTACTTTATATCCGTTCGCTTTCAGTGCCAGGCCTTCTGCACTTGTTGAATCAATGAATTTGAACAATCCCTGTATCGCAAGATTGCGGTTGCCCGATGAAGCGGTGAACTGGCTCCAGGCATCGGAGTTGCCCCGCCAGCCTGGGAAGCGCACGGGATATGTAGCATCGGTTTCCGCTACGGTGTTTTGGGTGGTGAGCATTTTCGTCATACCCAGTGAAGCTACGTTCACGCTCTTTGTATAAATATAACCGGGTATTTCATTGCCATTGGCGAATACATGATAATTCTTGTTCTTCAGGTCGTTCACCATTGCTATTTGTGCATCCCTTAATTCCTTTATTTTTTGAGGCAGTTTGCCATTCCTGATCAGGTCTTCACGGCGATACCCTTCACCGGCAAATTCGAGCTTGCGTTCCTGTAAGATGGCCTCTTTCAACGCATCGCCCGACAGGCCGCCGATATAAGCGGTTACCTTGCCGGCCTGGTCGGCACTGGCAAAAGCGCGTGCCCTAACTTTCGTCAACTCGGTTTTGGCTGCACCCTCATCGCCCAGTTCGGCATAGGCTTCCGATAACAACAGAATAACATCGGCCATCCGCATCATCGTCCAGTTAACACCGGCCTGGCGCTGGCTTAATGTATACGGGTTAGGCATGCGGCTTTCGTCCCATTTGTTATTGGCCAAACCGCCTTTATCGCGTGAGCCGGGTGTAAAGTCGATCAGGACCTCAGAGCAGGTGCCTGAGTTGGCGGTAACGGCTACGGTTACGTCGCGACGCAGGTCTTTGGGATCGTAATCGCCATAGTAAAATGAGGGATGCATGCGGCTTTGACCATATGCTTTATTAGGGTATGAGTTGGCGCTGCCTCCGTTCGAAGGGCGGCCGAATGCATAGGGCCGCTCGCTGAACTGGGCCTGCGTTTCTCCTATTTCAAACAACGACTCGGGGCTAACCACCAGGTTCATGTTGTATTGAAAATTCATCTGGAACGGGTTATTGTAACCGGCGCCGCGGGAATCGGTAGTGATCAGGTATGCACTGGCGGCATTATCCATGGCAGCTTTCAGGTACGTTTTAGCCAGTTCATAATACTTTTTATAATCGGTACGGCGAACGTATTTTGCTTCCCATTTTTCTGAACCCAGTTGGGTAAAGGTAACGGGACTATAATCAAAATTAGTGCGGCGTAAACCATAACCGCCTGCATACATGGCCATTTTACCGGCAAGGCCATACGCAAATGTTTGGGAGAACCTTTCTGCATTGATGCCGCTCTCCCCCAGTTTATACATCAGCGGCGCCACTTTTGCCAGGCTGGCCAGTTCGCCGTCATAGATGAGATCGCGTGAAACAAGCTGCGCGGTATCGGTTTGTTTGGTTGAGGTAATTACCTGTTGGGTATAAGGAACATCGCCAAAATAGCGAATGAGGTTATGGTAAACAAATGCACGGAAAACGGCGGCTTCGCCATACATCTGTGTCCAGTCGTTGGGTTTATTCTGCGCCACAGCCGCTTTGTATTCTTCTTTTTTGGCAATGGCTTCCAGGATCATATTGGCGCGGTTGGCAATTTTATACATATTGCCCCACATGTTCAATGAGCTGGCATAATCGAGCGCGATCTCTGAAGCGTATAAGCCTTCCGGTATGTGCCGCAACTGCGCATCGTATGCTTCGGGGTGTGTTTCGGCATCGGAGCCTACGGCATCGATATCGTAGAACATACCGCCGTTGCTGGTGCGCCACAGATCGTAACAGCCTACCAGTGCGCCAAATGCTTCGCCGGTTGATGAAAAAACGAACTCAGTATCTACAGCCGAACGTGATTCGGCGGTAAGAAAACTTTTTTTGCAGGCAATGATCCCTGTCAACAACAAGCCACTTACTATTAATATTATCCTTTTCATATGAAGTCGTTTCGGTGGTTTTTAAAATTCAATATTTACGCCGGCAGTGAATGAACGGGCACGCGGGTAAGAACCCCAGTCGAGCCCAAGCGTTGGATACGCCGCATTACCCTGCGATGTATTCGTGTTCACCTCAGGGTCGAGACCGGGGTAGCTGGTTAACGTCAATGCGTTGTAAATAGCGCCGTAAATGCGAATGCGTGAAAGTTTTATTTTACTGATGAGGCTGGCTGGCAATGTATAACCAATGGTAACTGTATTCAAACGCAGGAAAGAGCCATCCTGAATACCGAGTGATGAAACCACCGGGTTTTCCTGGAAGGGCAGGAAGGTAGTGGCGTTTGCGTTCAGCGCCTTCAATGCAGCCGGGTCGGTAACCCGTACCAGTTGCCCGTTCTGGATGTCGTAGAGTTTATATGAGGTTGACAAATAGTTCAACCGGTTCCTGTACAAACCATCTTCTTTGCTGCCGGTAAAGGCTGCCAGGTAGTTGGCGTTATAGATCTGGTTGCCGTAGCTCCAGTTCCAGTTAAGTGCGAGGTCGAAATTTTTATAAGAAGCGTTGACATTGAAGCCGCCGGTATGTTTAGGCGTCATATCGCCGATAGTGGTAACGTCTTTTTCATTAACTATGCCATCGCCGGTAAGGTCTTTGAATTTAACCACCCCGGGGTGCGCAACCTGTCCGCCGGGTTTGTTGGTGGTAGTGCCAAATACGGTACCGACAATACCGGCGCCGATATCTGGATTGTCGGCGCTTTTGTTCAACGTGTATACGCCATTGGCATAAGTGAAATCATCGGTCGTATACCAGCCGTCGTACACATAACCGCGTACCTGCCCAACGGGGCTTCCAACCTTTAAGATATAATCACCGGTGTTGGGTTGTGTAACGGTTGAACCCCATTGCGATTTATATAAACCGGTAACGCCGGGCGCCAGTTGTTCAATCTTACTCCTGTTGAAGTTGATATTCATGCTGGCCGATAGTTTGAAGTCTTTGGCGTTAACGATGTCGCCGCCCAGAGATAATTCAATACCGCGGTTGCTGATGCTGCCCACATTCTCGATGCCGGTACCAAAACCCGAAATGGGATTTAAGGTAGAAAGCAGCAGTACATCTTTGGTAGTGTTTTTATAAAGGTCGATGGTACCGTAAATGCGGTTCTGGAAAATTCCGAAATCGATCCCGAGGTTACGGGTGGTTGCGGTTTCCCAAACAAGGTTGGGATTGGCAAGGTTGCCCGATGTGGTATAACCGATCTGGCGGATCTCGTTTATACTCCATTGCGTAAGCCCGGTAGATGACCATTGCTGCCGCCATTCGTTGGGACTGATGCCGTCATTACCTACCGTACCAAATGAAGCGCGCAGTTTTAAGTTATTCAGCCAGGTAATGTCTTTCATGAATTCTTCATCCGATGTACGCCAGGCGAATGCGGCGGCGGGGAAATAAGCCCATTGTTTGGTTGGCGCAAAACGCGAAGAACCATCGGCGCGCATGGTGAAGGTAAACAGGTATTTATCGAGCAGCGTATAGTTGGCGCGACCGAAATACGAGTTGTATTTATTGGGGAACGAAACGCTGGAGCTGATACCGAAGTTGACGATGGAACCGGTCATTGGCAGATAGCGGTCTATCATGGCGAAAGCCTGGTCGGCGTCAAAACCCGCCGGGTATTTGTTGCCCGTCATGGTGGTTGCTTCGTTGTGGTTGTTCATTACTTCCTGTCCAACAACTACATTCAGGCTATGCGCTTCACCCAGTCCGGTTACGTTGTACGTCAATGTATTCACCCAGCGATAGCCCCAGCCTTCAGAACTTGAAATGGAAGCGTTGCCGCCAAAGGTTTTATTGCCATCGGCATCGAGGTAGTTATTGTAAACGGCGCCCGACCATGTTTTGCCCCGGTTGAAGAACCGGTTGTAACCGAACTCGCTTCTGGCCGTAAGCCCTTTTATGATGGTCCATGAAAGAGCGGCATTGGCGCGCAACGATCTTTCCTTCGACAGCGGCAGGTAATCTTTCATGAGCTCAACCGGGTTGTACTGGTCCTGCAACAGCCTGTCGTACAAACCGATCTGTGTATTCTTTCTATCGTCGAGCTCGCCCAGCACATCACTGGTGGCAATGGGCCTGAACTGGTAGGAGGAAGAAAGTATAGACCCCTTGCCATTCGTGGTGCCTTCATTGCCCATCTTCTGAATATCTGCATAGCGGCCATCGAACGAGAAGGTAAGGTTGCGGGCAATTTTCTGATCTATCTTGAACAGGGCATTGGCGCGTTTGAACCAGCTGTTGATCTTCATGCCCTCATTATCGAGGTAGCTCAGGGTGAGCATGTACCTGGTTTTGTCGTTGCCGTTGCTGATGCTCAGGTTATGGTTATGGGAGAAAGAGTTGGAGTACGCTTCTTTTGAATAGTTGGTAGCGCCTACATTTTTATAATGGTCTATGCCTTCGGTATTGTTGTATTGGGCCGCGAAACTGCCAATACCCCAGAGGCGTTCCCAGGCAGATGCGTAGGCATTGCTGATGCTTTTGGCATAGGCCCAGTTGTAGGCGATATAATCATAGGCTCCCATGGTTTCCAGATATTTGGTGGCCTTGTTGTATTGCAGATAGTTATCGTAGCTGATGGTGAATTTGCCGTTTTTGCCGCTTTTTGTCGTAACGATCACAACGCCATTTGCGCCGCGGGCGCCATAAATGGCGGCGGAAGAGGCATCTTTCAACACGTCGATGCTTTCGATCTGCGAGGCGGGAATGTCGTTGATGTTCGAAACGGGAAATCCGTCAACGATGTACAGCGGTTCGTTGCTGTTGGAGATGGAACTGCCGCCGCGAACGCGCACCGACATCGCCGCATCGGGGCGTCCATCCTGGGCGGTAACGCTTACGCCGGGAATTTTGCCCTGCAGGGCCTGGGCCGCATTGGCCACCGGAACTGCCGCCAGTTGTTTACCCGAAACGGAACCTACCGAGCCGGTAAGGTCTTTCCGTTTTACGGTTCCGTAACCGATAACCACCACTTCGTTCAAATTGGTAGTGGATGCTTTCAGAATAATGTCGATGTTGGTTTGCCCGTCGATCAGCGCCACTTCCCGGGTTTGCATGGTGCTATGGGTAATGACGAGGCTGGTTACGGTTTGCGGTAAAGTAATTTGGAAGGCGCCTTCGGTGTTGGTGGTGGTGCCCAACTGGGTGCCTTTGCCGGTGACGGTAGCCCCGGGAACCTGTTCGCCTTTGTCGTCTTTGACCGTACCGGTAATCGTTTTGGTTTGTGCCGTAGCTACAGCAGCGCTACAGATCAGGAATAAAAGAACATAAATCGCTCTCATAAGCAAGCTGTGTTTTAAACATGAGGAATAATAAGCCGGGGATTTGGTTGGGAGGGTGTTCCCCGAAAGGTGAAAGCATGAGGCGTGGAAAAGACACTACTTGTAAGAAGAGTATTCTTTCATACGGCTTTAGCAATTACCTGTTCAAAGCTATTTTATCATGACGGGGAAGGGGTTCACTTATTGACCGAATAGGTTCAATTATTGGTAATGGAGGTATAATGCTGTCATTGAGACAGTTGTAGCCGCTTGTATAGGTTGGAATGTTGACGGGTTGGCGGGGGAAAAGTTTTTCAGTTGTGCGTTATTCAGTTGGTAAGTTGGGAGGTTTAAACAAAAACAGGGCCCCTGATAGTTTGTGGCGTACCATTAGCAACTATAAGTGGGTACCGCTACAAACTATAAAATCACGAGGTGGCTGCCTTTTTCTACCTGAATAAAGAATGTAGCTGCGCAATCGCTTTCTTCATATTGATCCCTTTCCCGAGCACCGGTTTAAAAATATCGCCCTGTTCCCTGATGCGGGCAACGGCATTGTGAATAGTATGGTCTTTCATCTTCAGTCCTTTTTTTACTTCGTCCCAGTGCAAAGGCATCGATACCGTAGCTCCGGGTTTGGGCCGTAAAGAATAAGCGGCGGCCAGCGTGGCCTGCGGGCGGTTCTGCAGAAAGTCGATATAGATTTTCCCTTTCCGGTCGGCAGTGGCGCGTTCAATACTGGTGAAACCCGGAATTTGTTCATGAACAATTGTTGCGATCAGCCGGCCAAATTCGCGGGAAGCCTCATACAAATATTTTGCGCCCAGCGGAATGTAAATATGTATGCCGGTTGAGCCTGATGTTTTGCAATAGGAGGGAATACCGGCGCTTTCCAGCACCTCATGCGTTACCTGTGCGGTTTTAATTACCTGCTCAAATGAATTCGTATCGGGGTCAAGATCGATGGCGCACCAGTCGGGGGTATCGGGTTTTTGTACGCGGCTGCTCCAGGGATTCATTTCAATGCAACCCAGCGATGCCATATACAGCACATCGGCTTCCCGGGTTGGTACCAGGAAACTTTTGTTAACTCCTTCGCTTGTGTAGGGAAAGGTATCGATCCATTCCGGTATTTTGCCCATAACATTTTTCTGGTAAAAACTTTCGCCTTCGATGCCATTCGGGTACCGGTTCAGCGATTGCGGCCTGTCTTTGAGGTACGGCAATATCACCGGCGCCACCTGGTAGTAATAGTTCAGCATATCCCGTTTGGTGATCTTTTCTTTGGGCCAGTATATTTTGTTGAGGTTGCTGAATTTCAGGGTATGCCCGTTGATCAACCGTTCCTGTTGCTTCTCGCCCGGGTTCAGCAGCGTTTTGCGTTCGCCCGGTTGGCGGCGGGTGATTATTTTTTCTTTATGCAGAACAGATTCTTTTACAACTTTCGCGGTAGGTTTTGCTTTGTCTGCTTTCACATCTTTTGCTTTTTTATCAACCCGCATGCCTTCGAACGAGGGGTGGCGCATAACGCCGTCGCTGGTGATCTCGGCAAACGATACCTCGCATACCAGTTCGGGTTTTAACCAGGTGGCAACCGCTTTCGGCGGATTGGGCCTGAACCGCGACGGTTTATTGTAATCAGGTTCCACATCGAACGGGCAGTTCTTTTGCACCAGCTTTTTAAACTGCTGCATCATGTCGCGTTGCACTTTATCGGTAAAACCGGTGCCTATCTTTCCCGTATAATGCAATTCTCCGTTTTCGTATACACCTACCAGCAGGGAACTGAATAGTTTTCCCGAGCCTTCATTAAGCGTGAAACCGCCAATGACCACTTCCTGCCGTTTGGCGATCTTTATTTTCAACCATTCTTTCGTGCGAACGCCCGGCGTATACAGGCTATCGGCTTTTTTGGCAATAATGCCTTCTAGGTTCATTTGTTTTGCCACTTCGTAAAACGACGTGCCGGGGGCGTTGAAAGACTGGCTAAGCTGAATGCTTTCATTTTGAGGAAGTATTTCTTTCAGCAACTCCCTGCGTTGCTGCAGGGGCACATTGTATAACTGGCGGCCATCGTACCACAACAGATCGAATACGTAATACAAAAGTTCACCGTCGGCCTCGCTGCGCCAGTTCTGCAGATCGCCAAAGCTCGATACGCCCTCTTTATTGGAAATAATTATTTCGCCATCGAGCACAGCGTGCATACCCAGTTGTTGCAGCGTAGCGGTTATGGGGTAGAATTTTTCGTTGAAAGATTTATTGTTACGCGAAATAAGCGACACCTTGTTTTTGTTACAGATGGCTATAGCGCGGTACCCATCCCATTTAACTTCAAAAAGCCAGTTTGCGGCATCAAACGGTTTGTCAACCAGGGTGGCCAGCATGGGCGGAACCGTCAGCGGCAATTTGGCCGGTTCGCCTGCTTTTTTTCTACTTACGGCACGACCGGCAGTTTTCCGTTTTCGGGCCGCCGAAGCAGCGCTCTTTTTTCTATTGGAAATGGTGGCCATACATCAAACGCTAAATTTTTATGCCATGCCGGGCATAGTTTTTTAGCGCCTATTCCTATGCCATCCACCGTGGTAGCACATATGGATTATTACCCTGATTCGGCCACCCTGCGGATCACTTTCACCTCGGGTAAAAAATATGATTACCTGCAGGTTCCGGCGAAGATCTATGAGGCCATGAGAAAGGCTGCTTCCAAAGGTTCTTACCTGAACAGGTTCATAAAAGGACATTTTCCATTTAAAGAGGTGACTAAAGGCTAGTGTGAAGAGGCCAGTGGCGAGTAGGAAGAAAAACAAAGGACCTTACCTGGTTTTTCTCCTCAATGAACTTTTGAAAGATATTTCCTGATGAGGTCTTCATCGTATTCCGTTTTATGGTTCACAGGCTGCAGTGTCCTGCATTGAAAAGAGATAACACAGAAAACGCCGTATTTCTACGGCGTTATTTATTCAGTAAAACCTTTATTTCCGCTCAGTATATACACATGCTGCCAGTAATGGCACGGTGACCCACAAAATGTAATACCATTTGGGATCGGCTACCATACCTTTTTCCAGTGCAATGGCGCTGATCAGTACCAGCATTACGGCAAAAGACATACCTGCAGAAACATGTTCCTGTTTCCGGTACATGGCTTAATTTTTACAGGTGAACTATTATGGCTTCAACAGATAGCTAGTGGCGAGTGGGCGGATATCCCCATTTCTGCTGGCCACTAGCAGCTATATTAAAGTCTTTAAAATTGGAGAAGTAATACAGGCACGGACAAAATGGTACAAATTCGGGGAATGACCAGGTTACATCATTGCTTATGTCAAGTATGAGGTACCTGACGAAGCGCGTGATATAATTATGTATTGTTGAACCTGTCATGTAACCAATTTACAAAAATAACGCTGTTGGCGGAAGTGTGATTGTTTAATACTTCGTTAAAACTCCTTATCACTTTTTTAATCTGTACCGCACATATATTGAATTAAATTTGAGACAATTGAACAAGTCATTATGGAATTAGTAGTTGCATTGCTCACGCTTATTTTACTGGAAGTAGTACTGGGAATTGATAATATCATCTTTATTTCTATAGTTACGGCAAGGCTGCCGGTTCAACAGCAAAAGAAAGGCAGAAGGCTGGGATTGATACTGGCCATGGTAATGCGCTTATTATTATTGGCCGCCATTAGCTGGGTACTGAAGCTGCAAGGCGATCTTTTCAGGATATTTAATAATGGCATTTCAACAAAAGACCTCATTCTCATTGCCGGCGGATTGTTCCTGTTATATAAAAGCGCCTCCGAGATCTATCATAAAATGGAAGGTGAAACGGGTGATAAGTCGAAAGAAATAAAAGTGACAAGCTTTAGCAGCGCCATTGGCCAGATACTGGTGCTCGACCTGGTGTTTTCGGTGGATAGCATAATTACCGCCATTGGTATGGTTGATGAACCCTGGGTAATGTATGTGGCGGTGATCGTGAGCGTGGGCATTATGTTGTTTGCTGCAGAACCGGTCAGCAAATTCGTCAATAATCATCCGGCCTTTAAAATGCTTGCATTGAGCTTTTTGTTACTTATCGGGTTTTCGTTGATCGGTGAAGGCCTTGGTTTGCATATACCAAAAGGATATATTTATTTCTCGATGGCCTTTGCATTGCTGGTCGATATTTTCCAGATGAGAATGAACAGGCAGAAGAAAACCGAAAAAGTGGAAACACGCGAGCACTACTTTCCCGGTGAGGCTGAAAAAGTGAAGGGGGTGTTTAATAATGAATAGGCTTAAATCTAAAAAGTTTCGTTAATGAATTAAACCCTTACACGCTTTTTAATGACGGCATATTAGGTTAAATTTGCCGCGTGAGATACTTCTATATATTATCTATATTATTACTTCAATTTGCCGGGGGCTTTGCTGCGGATGCAAAAGCGCCAATGCCGGTTAAGGAAGTGTTTCACAATAAAACTGCCAGTCTTTCTTCTAATGATCTTTTGTCCCATCAGGCAGCAAAGGTGGTACGGTCAATACAATTCAGCTGTATTGCTTTTAACGCGCATCACCGCGATATCGAAGGGCTTGTTGCTTCGGGATGTATGAGCAATTATATCGCCGGTGACCTGCGCAAGCGCAATAATGTTTTTCCTGTTGCATATTTCACTCCGCTTAGGCGATTGCTTTTATTTCCCAAACACTATTTCTGGTAATACCTGTTCAATTTACTGAACGGAAATTGTTTAATGACCATACAGGTCATTAACGTAATGGTATTATTTAAACTCTATCAATATGTCAGATATAGTAATAGCGCTATTACTTTTAGGTGCCTATAGCAATCGTTATTTTTATACTCAATACTGCCATACTGTGCTGCAGGCAAATGATAATTTGTTCATTGTGGGCGATCCGATAAAAATAAAAGAAATGCTTTTATAATATTGATTTAGGTTGTTTGTCGTAGTGTTTTATAATTCGGTGGGTCCGCTTCATTAGGGCTCACCTTTTACTTTTATGAATGGGCAAATAGTTGCAAATTTGATACATAATTGTTTTCCATGCAGGCAAAGGAGATCTTAAAGGCACATATTGCGAAAACCGCAACGCTTACAGCTGACGAATTTGAATATTTCTTTTCCTGTTTTAAACTGCAGTCATACAAAAAAGGCCAGGCCGTTATTTCTGAAGGCGACCGGGTACAGCATGAATACTTTGTGCTGGATGGCATACTCAAAACGTTTTATATAAATGATGATATGAAAATGTTCATCCTGCAGTTTGCCATGCCTACCTGGTGGGCTTCCGATTACAATGCATTGTACACTGGCAGTAAGGCCACCGTAAGTGTGGATTGCATTACGAAAGCCGAAGTGCTTTGCCTGGCAGGTGCCGACCGCGAAAAGTTGTGCAGCGAGATCCACCAGGTAGAACATTTTTTTCGCTGGCGCACCAACCGAGGGTATGTGGCCGCACATAAGCGGTTGTTGTCGCTGATGAACAGCGACGCCAAACACCGGTACGAGGAACTGATGGCGCAATACCCTGAATTATTCAGCCAGGTGCCCAAACACCTGATAGCAGCCTACCTCGGCGTAAGCCGGGAAACCCTGAGCCGGTTGTATAACCCGTAAAATGTGATGTACATCACGCAATCGTCCGGTGGTTTCAGTTCATCTTTGTATTGTCAATAAAACATACACAAAATGTTATGTGGTATAAAACAAAAGTAACTGACATGCTGGGTATCGATTACCCGATCCTACAGGGGCCTTTCGGCGGCGGTCTTTCTTCGGTAGAGTTGGTGGCAACCGTTTCAAATGCGGGTGGACTGGGTGGTTATGGCGCTTATACTTTAAGTCCGCAGGAGATGGTTGACTTAAATACAAAGATCAAAAACGCCACCGGTAAACCGTATAATCTCAACCTGTGGGTATCTGATCATGATACCCATAATGGAACAGTGACCGATGATCAGTATGAGCAGGCGGCAAAATTGTTCAAACCATACTTTGACGAAGCCGGTATTCCCCTGCCCGGTAAACCGGCGCCCTTTCAATCGCGGTTCGGGAACCAGTTGCAGGTGATCTTTGATATAAAGCCCAAAGTATTCAGCTTTATGTTTGGGGTTTTACCGGCAGATGTACTGGAAAGGCTTCACCGGCAGGGTATCAAAACGGTTGGGGCGGCCACTACACTCGATGAAGCGATCGCACTCGAAAATACCGGTGTTGACCTGATCATTGCCTCTGGGTTTGAAGCAGGCGGTCACCGGCCTTCGTTCCTGTCGCCGGCCGAACAATCGCTTACCGGCACCTTTGTGTTGCTGCAATTGATAAAAGAAAAGGTAAAAACACCGGTTATTGCTGCGGGTGGTATTGCCAATGGCCGGGGCATTGCCGGGGCGTTAACCCTGGGGGCGGATGCAGTGCAGGTAGGTACCGCCTTTCTCGCCACCGATGAATCGGGTGCATTGCCCGAACACAAACAGATGTTATTCTCCGGGGCCGCAAAATATACTTCACTAACGCGCGCCTATACCGGCAGGCTGGGCCGCGGTATCACCAGCAGGTTGATGAAAGAATTGATTGAAAAAGAAAAACAATTCCTGCCATTCCCTTTGCAAACCACCTTTATGTCATCACTGCGAAAAGCAGCCATAGCGCAGGAGAAGTGGGATCTGATCCTTTTCTGGGGCGGACAAATATCACCCCTGCTTAAACATAAAAAAGCAGCGACGCTGATGCAGTCGCTGATAGAAGAAACAACGGCTATAATGAAATAAGCAGGTCACGGTTTCCCTGCCGGGCAGGTGAACCGTGACACATCTTTTTTAGAGAGCTCCTACATCTATGATCGCTTTGGCAAACGCTTCCGGCGCTTCCTGAGGCAGGTTGTGGCCAATACCGCCGGTGAGCAACCGGTGTTCGTATTTACTGGTGAATTTTGATGCATAGTTTTTAGGATCGGGGTGGGGTGCGCCATTGGCATCGCCTTCCATGGTGATAGTGGGAACTGAAATGTTGGGCAACGTCGCCAGATTCTTCTCTAATACATCATACTTTGCTTCCCCTTTTTCCATACCGAGCCTCCAGCGATAGTTGTGGATCACAATAGCAACATGATCGGGATTGTCGAGGGCTGCTGCACTACGGTTAAACGCAGCATCGTCGAATTTCCATTTTGGCGATGCGAGCTGCCAGATGAGTTTTGAAAAATCGTGTGTGTATTTGGTATAGCCCGCTTTACCCCGTTCGGTAGCAAAATAGAACTGGTACCACCATTGCAATTCGGCTGAAGGCGGTAAAGGATTCTTGCCTGCCACTTGATTGCCGATCAGGTAACCGCTCACCGAAACCAGGGCTTTCACTCTTTCGGGCCAAAGGGCCGCCATAATATCTGCGGTGCGTGCGCCCCAGTCGAACCCCGCGACTGTTGCTTTATCAATTTTCAGTGCATCCATCAGGGCGATCATATCAGCGGCAAGGGCAGAAGGTTGTCCATTCCGTGGGGTATTGTTCGATAAAAAACGCGTAGAACCATAACCGCGGAGGTAGGGAACAATTACGCGGTAACCTTTGGCGATAAGGATGGGCGTTACATCAATGAAGCTGTAAATATCGTAGGGCCAGCCATGAAGCAGGATCACTACCGGTCCGTTTGCCGGGCCTTCTTCGGCATAACCAATGTTCAATACGCCGGCGTTTATTTGTTTAATGGCGAATGACCGCTGAGATCTTTGATCATTCCCGGCAGGTGCCTGTGCAAAGGATACATTTCCTGCGAACATGCTGCTTACAACCAGGGCCGTAATAATATTGTTGTTCATTCTCATAGTTTATTTTTTGCTGTTGAGAATGTGAAGGTATTACGACGCGAAGGTGGGGTAAAGCATTTAGGCGCTACCTGGGCAAGGTTGAGGGTGAAATGGGCAATGGGCGGGGTGAAGGTAGTTATTGAGACAAAAAAATGATTGCTGTTATAAGGCCGTTCTTTTTATTAATGATTATAGCTTTGCCCGCGCTCCCGCCAAATAAAAATGTACACCGAAAATAATTATTAAAAGTAGAAAATTTGACCTGGTATCCGGTTTTAATGCATTGCATTTTATTAAGTTGATCCTGTTAAGCTATGAACCATCAATTTCCCGTTGTACCTTTATACGCCAATCCCATCTTTCACCCTAATTTAAGCATATGACCCACCAGGAAATTCTTCGCAAAGTAGAATGGAAAGACCTCAGGAGCTTAAGCGTTAAAGAAATGCTTATCGAGAACAACCTCACCATTCCATGGTTTGTGATCTCGCTTACACTTGCTTATTTTGGATATTATATTTTTGCCCTTCCGTTCTCCGCTTTTTTCTTTTTGACCGGTCTCAGGCAGGTGCATAACGGTTTTCACAATTCGCTGGGTACAAATAAATTCCTGACCTGGCTTTCGTTGTACACCAACAGCGTATTGATGATGGTTGCTATTCATGCTGTGAAGTTCAATCATATCAGGCATCATAAATATTGCCTGTCTGAGGAGGATTATGAAGGAAAATCAGCAGGTATGAGCTGGTACGGCGCCATCTTGTACGGACCAGTGCACATGTTCCTTATTCATAAAGTAACCCTTCAATTGGGAAATAAGAATTATAAAAAGAACGTGATCATCGAGCTTGTTTCCATCGCCCTGTTTGCCGCCATCGTTTTTTATTTCAATGTTCATTTTCTGATCTATCATATAATCGTTATGATCATCGGTGAGTTCATGATGGCGTTTTTTGCGGTTTGGACGGTTCACCACGATACACATGAAAGCCCTGAGTTTGCCAGAACCCAACGTTCCGGATGGAAGAATAAGATCACTTTCAGTATGTTCTACCACCTGGAGCATCATTTGTTCCCGGCCGTGCCCACTATTAAACTGCCAGAGCTGGCAAAACGCATCGATGAAGTGATTCCGGAGATAGAGAAGAAGAGTACATTCTGAAATATTAAAGTTTATAATTGTTGTGTAATTATGCCATAGCGCCATCAGAAGCCTTACCAGCCGTCAAAATGAAAGTTGGTGAAATGGTTTTTTTGCTAAATTGTCGCCATGAACGACATGATAATGGGAGTGGTTGACCGTGCGGTACAGGATGCAATGGAGATGCGGCAAAAAGGGATGCCGCAAAACAAAATACTTGCCGGTCTGGTAGCAGCTGCTGAAAATTTAGCAGGAGGGGGCGCCGTTTCCTCCATCCTGCTGCTCGATAAGGACGGGTTACTCCGCAATGGCGCTTCTCCGCAATTACCTCACGATTACCTCAATGCAATAGACGGATTGAAACCGCACCCAAGCGTGGGCACCTGTGCCGCCGCCGCGGCAACGGGGAGTATGGTGGTTACGTTAGATTTTATGGCAGATGATAAATGGGCCGAATTGCGCCATCTTCCTACCGCGCTGGGTTTTACCGGCGCCTGGAGTATGCCTATAAAAGATGCTGAAGGAAAAGTGCTGGGCACCTTTGGTACCTACTTCAGAACAAAGCGCGAGCCTTCGCCTGCCGAAATAACGGCTATAAAGCTGCTGGCAGAAACGGCTGCAAGGATTGTGTGCCGAGGTTACTGACATATGGTGCTTGCCGCGTTCCATTTTATTTTGCCGGCGGATAACACTTCATTATTGTCGCTATTGGCGTCGATCTTCTTTACCAGCTCCTTGTTTTTAAGCCCCCATGCATTCAACTGCGCCAGAAGAGGAACTATGCTTTCTCCCAGCGGCGTCAGCGAATACTCCACACATAAAGGAAAACCCTGATGGATCTTTTTTGAAACAACCCCATAAGTTACCAGTTCACTCAACTGCATATCGATAACGCGGGCGCTGGTAGTAGTGATCTCGCGGTGCAGTTCGCTGGGCCGTTTGGCGCCGCGGCTGATGGCATCGATGATACAGGGTTTCCATTTGGCCCCAAATACCTTCATGGCCACTATGATGCCGCAATCCAGGTCTTCTTTTATTTTTCTTTCATACATAATGGTAAAAATAACTTTTTCCCCGGGGTTTTTGTTTGCAGCCGATACCGAAAAATTATTCGGTACCTGAAAATCAATTCGGTTATTTTATAGCTGCCGCCCACGTCCGAATTTGCAGGCAATTATTCACCATTTCAAGATGTCAATAATGTCTGAGTCATTGCAAACAGGCGGTCAACAGCCCGGGGTTAAAATCATTCCCTGGTACCGGCTTATCAGTATTCGTCAATTCCTTTTCTGGATCTTCATTTTTGCCATCACCCATTATTTTATGCGTGGGGCCGATCACTTCCTTACAATGACAAAAGAAGCGCTGGGCAAGTATTTCACCCTGCGCTGGGTGCTGATCGCTCATATTACCGCAGGCGGCGGGGCGCTTATTCTCGGCCCTTTACAATTCTGGAACCGGTTCAGGATCCGATTTACAAAACTGCACCGGTGGATAGGCGTTGGCTATTTACTGGCCATCCTGGTTAGCTCGGTGTGCGCTGTTATCCTGAGTTATACTACCGCTTATGCTGTTAACTGGGCATATGCATTCTCCCTGCAGGTATGGGTAAGTGTGTGGATCATTTCTACCGTCATTGCATATTGGGCGGCGCTGAAAAAGAAATTTGTGCTGCACCAGGAATGGATGACGCGTAGTTATATTGTTTCGGTGGCGTTCATAGTATCAGGTCTGACCTTAAAGTATCTCCTGTGGATCGGTTTTGGAACGTTTGAGGCGATTTCACCTTCGCTTTTCTGGATGGGCTGGTCGGTGCCGCTTTTTGTGTACCAGGTAGTACTGGGCATGAAAGCAAAGAAATGAGAAACGGTTATCCATTGCCATCGATCACACATAGTGAATGAGAAGTTCATCAAAAGCCGGTTAAAGGAATGGCGGTTAATTGTGAAAGAACGTACAGGGTATAGCTTAAATCTGTAATGTATAACCAGATCTGATTTAACCGGTGTTGTGTAAACGAATTTATCCATTCCCGTTTTTTGTTAACAATTTGTCATGAAGGTGTTCTTTTAATTAATTTGGGCGTGCTAACTATTCTGGAAACACCAAAAACATGCCCTCATGAAGACGAACACGCTTCGTAAGCAGCTATTGCTATGCTGCTACTTTTTCTTTTTTCTCTTTTCAACAACTTTTAATGCAACGGCACAGGCGCCACGGTTTAAGGTGATCGCCTTTTACAATGGCAATTTTGATCAGGCGCATATCAGTTTTGTAAAAGAGGCTAACCAATGGTTCCCGGCGCTCGCTGCCCAGTACGGTTTTTCGTATGAAGCCACCAACAACTGGAACAACCTGAATGCGAACTTCCTGTCGAATTACCAGGTAGTGCTTTTCCTCGACGATGCGCCAACCGGCGCTGCCCAGCGGGCCGCTTTTCAACAGTATATCGAGAATGGCGGCGCCTGGATGGGTTTCCACGTTTGCGCATTCACAACAAATGCCGGCGGCTGGAACTGGTATCATAACACCTTCCTTGGCTCAGGAAATTTCAGGACCAACACCTGGGAACCAACCACAGCAACTTTACGTTGTGAAGACCGTACCCATCCCAGCACATTGCGTTTGCCGGCGACATTTACGTCGGCTGTAAGCGAATGGTATGGCTGGAATAACGACCTGCGCATCAACAGCAACATCAGGATCCTTTGCTCTGTTGATCCCGTGAGCTTTCCATTGGGAACAGATCCCAACCAAAGCTGGTACAGCGGGTATTATCCCATTGTATGGACGAACAGAAATTACAAAATGTTATATGCCAACTTCGGGCATAACGACATGAACTATTCAACCAACCCGCCAACGGCGAAGTCAGCGACCTTCGGCAGTGAAATTCAAAACCGGTTTATAATCGACGGCCTGCTCTGGCTGGGTGGCGCAGGCACCGGTCCGGCTCCCGCTATTCCAATTCCCGGCACGGTACAGGCTGAACAATTTACAACCATGAGCGGAATTCAAACGCAGGCTACAACAGATGCCGGCGGTGGACTGAATGTTGGCTATATGGATGCCGGCGACTGGCTCGATTACAAATTGAATGTGCAAACCGCCGGAACTTATAATATCCGGTACCGGGTAGCAAGCCTGAACGGTGGTGGAAGCGTTCAGTTGAAAAAGGATACGGCCGTGCTGGCCACAACTGCGGTGCCTGCAACCGGCGGCTGGCAAACCTGGGTAACGGTCAATGCTACCGCTGATCTCGCTGCCGGTGAACAAACATTGCGTTTGCATGTACCGGTGGGCGGTTATAATGTGAACTGGATCGGATTTGGTCTGGCAAATAATCCGGCGCCTATTGGCCAGGTTATTACATTGAAAGGGAACAACGGGTATTTTGTAAGCAGCGAGAACGGAACCCAGGCAATGACCTGTACAAGACCTGTTGCACAGGGATGGGAACAGTTTACCGTTGCTGACGCCGGTAACGGAAAAGTAGCGCTGCGCAGCATGGATCAATATGTTTCATCTGAGAATGGAACGGAGGCCATCACCTGTAACCGCGCTTCGATACAGGGTTGGGAAGTGTTCGACTGGATCGTAAATTCCGATGGTACCATTTCACTGCGTGGCAATAATGGTTATTATGTCAGCTCTGAAAATGGCGAAGAGGCAATGACATGCAACCGCCCCACTATTGGCGGATGGGAGAAGTTTAACTATACAACTGTTCCGCTGGGAACAAGAATGATAACGCAGCTATTACAAGCCGCTGCGCCGGCTGCCGAAGTAAAAGCACCGTACCCGAATCCATTTATAACGAACCTGTTCTATACATTACCGGAGAAATACACTTCACATACCGTGCAGGTGTATGATCTGTCGGGCCGTGTAATGCTGCAGGCTACAGTAAAAGGCCGTCAGGGCACTTATTCGCTCGACGGGAGCCAACTGCCAAAAGGGTTGTATATCCTCGATGTTTCGAGCGGCGATTATCATCAACGCGTAAAAGTGCAAAAATTGAAATAACGGTTTGGGAATAGCTGCAACTTATGGGGCCGGCCGGCATATTGGGCCGGCCTATTTTTTAGTTTAGTTCTTCGGTTGAACGTCTGCGATAAAATATAAATCGGGATTGGTATTTTAATTAGGGCATGATGTAAGCGTAACTTTTTACCCGTGTCGGTTTTGTACAATTTTAGGAGTGGGGCCGGCAATAGCTTTGATTAAAATTTAAAACAATGACCAACACAACAACACAAAACAGGCAAATCCTCGTAATAGGTTCTAACGGTAAAACCGGCCGCCGGGTTTTACAAAGATTAAATGATCGCGGTGTTCCTGCTACAGGCGCTACCTTTTCCGGTAATCCAAAATTCGACTGGAATGATGCAGCTACCTGGGACAATGTACTGAATGATATTACAGCTGTTTACATCTCGTATTACCCCGACCTTGCCATTCCCGGTGCGGTGAAGTCCATTGAACTGTTTACCAAACTGGCTGTAAAGAAAAGCGTGCAAAAACTGGTATTGTTATCGGGCAGGGGAGAGGAGGAAGCGCAGCAGTGTGAAAAGGTGGTGATGGGTGCTGGTGTTGACTTTACGATTGTACAGGCCAGCTGGTTTTGCCAGAATTTCAGTGAAGGTAATTTTTTGGAACCGATCCTGGCGGGACATGTGGCTTTGCCTGCGGGTAATATAGGTGAGCCGTTTGTTGATGCAGATGATATTGCCGACGTGGCGGTGGCCGCATTAACGGAAGAAGGGCATAGTAATAAGTTGTATGAAGTTACAGGGCCGCGTTTGTTGACCTTCAAAGATGCTATTGCTGAAATTGCCAAAGCTACAGGCCGTACGATAAATTATGAACAGGTGTCCATTGAAGAATATGCCGCTGTGCTGGCTGACTATGGATTGCCAAAGGAAGTTATCTGGCTGGTTACCTATCTTTTTACAGAAGTACTCGATGGCCGCAATCAATTCGTTGCCGATGGTGTAGAGCAGGCGCTGGGCAGAAAGGCAACCGATTTCAGCGACTACGTAAAGAAAGCCGCGGCAACAGGCGTATGGGGGTAATGAGGGCTGTGGAAGGGATGACTATGAAAAGAAAAACCCCGCTATACAGCGGGGCTTCTAAATTACTTTTACGGCTTTACCCTTAACGGTTTTTAAGAGGAATAGGATCAAGGACGGTTTCGTTCAAGGGGTTTAGCGTGAAAGTTGGTTGGACTTTTTCTTCATAGGTTTAGGATTTGCGGATTCAACATAGGATTTTCATTTTTCAACGGATGATGGATCGGTTTTTTCGGATAATCAGGACTTTAAAACGGACTAATTAGGACACGGATGCTCATATGAAAATTTATGCTATTTGATTTTGCCTCTCGTTCAGTGTTTTTTGCTTAAACGATAATACAAATATAAATAATCATTACCATGTTTGAAACGAATATGGGTAGAAAGTACATTTATATTTATTCACACTTTTTTGTTGAAAGCCACGCCAGGCAACATTGATGTCAAATTGAAATTACTTTACCGTTTGTTCGTCAATGATATGTGGTATTTACGATCCTCGAAAAATGTTCGGTCACGCTATTGACAATTGTGCCAATATCAGCATCATAAAAACCTGCGCTGTTCAGGCATCCGCATTCTACTATGTAATAGTCATTGCCGGTTTCGCAAATATCCATTACAAATACATCATGGGGTGTATATTCAAGACATCGTTGTTCCGCAAACAATATCACATCTGCCGGACAGCCCCTTTCCTTTTTAAGTTTAAAGTCTTCCCGGTATTTGGAGGCAGCCACCACCTGTTTGTTCACTATCCAAAGCCGCCATTCATACCGCAATTGATAAGGTTCAGAGACTACTATTTTACTTTCTAACGACAGGCTTGTATTATCGAACATTTTAAGCCGCTCGTACCAGGTCTTTATTTCGCCAAACCTCTTTACTTCTCCCGAAAAGGATTTACTGTCATCATCGGGGCGAATAAAAAGCAGTTTGTCCAATTCATAGGAAGATGACATCAACGCATTAAAAGAGATTACCTGCGCACCATGGTTGAGCATACAACTTCCCCACCTGCTTAGGTAATTCTCTATTGAAAATGACTGGTGATCGAAGAAGAAGCCTTTGTTGATACTATTATCCCTGTATACTAATTGCCCCATAGTAGTAGAACCGTAAAATATGCTTTGTTTGCTTTTGTCAAAGTCAGGGAGCTGATCGCTAAAAGGAATGATGTCAATTTCTATATAGGATACGCCGATGCATTTACAACCCTGTTTCAGGGTCTGTAAGTCATCGGTATTGGTCAGGTTGCGTTGAATGACCCATTGTATGTTATCGTATGCTGTCGTTTTCATTTTATCACTGCTATGGTTTCCACATGCTGATTGCTTTGTTTTGATAAATTTCCCGGCGTATACAACCTATAAGTGCAGGAAATATTACCGCGTTACGGCGCCGTGATCCGTTTTCTTGTAACACTATGAATATCAAAATCGGGATGATGCCAGAATTTTTCCAGCCCCAGATGATGATAAGTTTCAAGCTCATCGGAATAAAGCGGGTATAAACCGGCGATGTTGATCTTATAGTCAAGGCCGATATCGATATTCAGATAATCTTCTTTTTTTAAGATGGCGGGAGCGAAAACAAAAAAAGCATCCATTTCGCTTTCCTCACTTATTTGGCCAAATTCTATCGCCTGCCCATAGCTGAAATCGAATTCACCGCGAAGATTGTTGGCCAGGTAACCCATAGCGGCCGGCCAGTCGGGAGAAGATGATTCAACGGTAATGCATAGTTCGGGTCGGCCGAATTTCCAGTTTGGATGTTTTACCAGCGAAAGCCCATATGTTATGCCTGTAATATAACCGGCTTCCGGAATGTCTTTATATACAATGATGCTAACGCCCGGCACGACTTCAATTAAACTTTCTTCCTTAAAGAATAATGGTTCGGTTTGAAAGATGGCATCGAGATGGTGCAGGTATTTTTCAACGGGTGTAGATGCAGATGCGGCCATGTATTAATAGTTGATGAACGGTTTAATCGGGTTTGGTTGATACAAAAATAACTTCTATTTCCCTGCCGGTGTATGATGTGAGTTTCATTTCCACTTCTTCTACGATCTTCCTGGCTTTTTCAAACCTGATCTCGCGATTAAAGATCATTTGTATGCCTCTTTCTACCTTCACATAAGAGAACGCATCTTTTCCAACCTGGTACCAGGTACGTTCGCTTTTAGCGGTTTTTGTCCAGGGTATTGAATCGGGTGTCATCAGGGGATCAAAATCCTCCGGTTTTATTTCCAGATCAGCAGGCGTGATAAGAAATTCAAAGTCCTTCCCGGTCATATGCGTTGAATACATTGAATTTGCCTTGAATGAATAATATCCGAAATTAAAACAATTCTGCGTAAGCCGGATAGAATGAAAAAAGGACCATCATTGCTGATGATCCTGTGTGACCGACGCCGTGGCGTATTAATTGGGAACCGGTATAATGAAACGGGTTTGTAATGAAGCCCCGGATATTTGATGCTCACTGCTTAAGAACAACCAGCGGTTTTCCTTTTTCAACAATATAGGTGGCAAGCTCTGCCGCGTTTGTTTTGCCGACGTTTTTTGCGGAATGCACTTTTCCTGCGGGAATAAACAATACATCACCAGCCTTAAGCGTAACCGGTACTTTACCTTCCACTTCATATACAAATGTTCCTTCCAGCACATAGATGAGCTCTTCACCCGGGTGGGAATGGTTGGGCGCCAGTACGCCCGGTGGTATATCAACCCGAACCTGGATCACCTCGCGGCCCGCAGCGCTGAGATCGTATCGTTGCAGATCGGTGCGTTTGATGCCCGGCGCCTGCGCCATGGCAGAATCGACAATAATGAATGTGACCAGGCTACAAACCATCATGGCGCTTATTAAGTAGTTTATTATCTTGTTCATGTAGGTAAAGTTATCGTTGTTGAGGAGCGGTTTCCAAGGAAGGAATGGCGGATTGGGCAAACCGGGTTTTGAAATGGGCATATTGCGCCGTGAAAACTGCCAGCCGCCATGCCCCGATAATATTGGTTTCACAGGTACCCGCTGCAGCAGGACGGTTGCAAGCATAACACAATATAAATTTGAAAGGCGTTCCGGCCGGGCCGCCCCTGTTTATTCATTATTGCCTCCAAATCGTCTAGCTGTATGAAAATGAAAAATGTTTTATTCGCGGTTTCTTTCGTACTGTTCCTGCCTGCAGTTTCGTTACGAGCACAAATTGGAAAACGTTTTCCTTCAGAACGAAAACTGGTGAAAGATCCTGTTACCGGTGTAATGCTTACCTTTTTAACAAGCACACCCGCCGGGGATTCAAAAATTTATCAAACACACAATCAATGGACATCTGACGGCCAGTGGCTTATATTTCGCAGTGGCCGGATAAAGGGTGAAGCACTGGCGGTGAATGAAAGAACGGGCGGGCAGGTGCAGGTTACCCAGGGCGGATATACAGGTATGTTATGTGTGGCCAGAAGGTCGATGAAACTATACTACATGCGCAATGCCGATACCTCCAGGCGCAGGGGCGCACTGCAGGTGGTGGAGACCGATCTCGAAAAAGTACTGGCCGACAGCAAGGCAGGCAAAATGCGGGCCGTATCCGTTTATCAGCGCGTATGCGGCACCATTCCCGACTCATTAAATGGAGGCGGCGATATGGCGCTCGATGCCGAAGAAAAATATGTGTACTTCCGCGTTAGCCGTGCAGAAGCGCAAAAACACCTTACGCCCGGTATGAAGATAGAAAGCAATTTCGGTCCGCGTAATATGGGCGCCGGCCCTGCCGGCCTGGCGGGCATGGACCTTTCAACCGGGGAAATAAAATACATTACTTCAGTTCCGTTTCAGATAGGGCATATTCAAACCAATCCCTGGGTGCCGGGAGAAATTGTTTTCTGCTGGGAAACCGGCGGCAAATCGCCGCAGCGTACCTGGACGGTGATGGCTGACGGTACAGGTTTACGTCCTTTGTATCCCGAATCGGAATATGAGTGGGTAACGCATGAAGCGGTTATAACCAAAGATGAGGTAGCGATGGCCATTATGGGCCATCGTAAAATTGCCGCCTCAGGTAAACGCGATACAGCAGGTACGCATTGGAGTGGCATGAATCCGGGACAGGAAGCTGCCTGGGGACCATCGGGCACCCGCGAAAAACCAACGGGGCTGGCCATTGTGAATTTAAGAACGAGAGAAATGGTAATTGCTGCGCAAACTAAAAGCGGCAGCGGGTTATGGCATGTACATGGTTCCGATGATGGCCGTTGGGCAGTGGGCGACGATTTTTCGCGCAGCATCTATTTAATCGACCGGCATACCGGTGAAATGATCCTGCTGTCCACGGGTCATAAAGCAACCGCAGCCGATCATCCGCATCCAACGATGAGCCCCGACGGCACCAGGATAGAAATACAATCGGCCATGTTATCGGCAGATAACAGATCGATGAACATTTGTATTATTCCGGTGCCGGAGTTATGGTTGAAACGGAAGTATGATTGATGGTTCGTTACTGACCCGATCCCGAATTATACGTACCTTCCACAGGTATTAAAGCGCGGTACCGGTCC
This sequence comes from Niastella populi, assembly GCF_002078015.1. Classification (GTDB taxonomy): domain Bacteria; phylum Bacteroidota; class Bacteroidia; order Chitinophagales; family Chitinophagaceae; genus Niastella; species Niastella populi. The sequence goes on from NZ_LWBP01000204.1 coordinate 77,675, forward strand.
ATGACCACATATGATCATATTTTAAAAAATGCCAACAGGCACATTACGCTTTCCGGCGATGAGATCGATTATTTCACTTCACTGCTGATGTATAAAGAAGTGTCGAAAAAGTCGATGTTACTGGTAGAAGGGCAAACATGCAACCAGTTGAGTTTTGTGCAATCCGGCGCGCTGCGATCATATTGCCTCGATAAAGAAGGGAAAGAATCAACCATTATGTTTGCCGTAGCCGGATGGTGGCAAAAACAGATCGCTTCCTGCCTTGGCATTACACTGGAGTTTTTAAGCACCATCAGGAAAAAAAATAGCGGCAGAAGAATTTCTTAATGTACATTAATTGTGGTTTTCGGGTTTCTGTTTTGTTTTGTAAAAAACAACTACACATGTTAATCTTGATTGCAGGCCCGTATAGAAGCGGCACCAATGACGATCCGCAACTGGTGAAACAAAAATCTCGAAAAGCTTGAGTCGGTGGCGTTGCCCTTGTTCCGCAAGGGGCACATTCCGTTTATAGGGGAGTGGATAGCGTTGCCGCTTATTCACCTGGCAGCTCGCAAAAACCAGGCGACAAAGCGTGGGAGGAGATCCAGTATCCCGTGGCGCACCGGATGTTGGAAAAATGCGATGCGGTATTGAGGTTGGAGGGTGCATCAAAATGGGCGGATGAGGATGTGAGAAAGCGGATTGAAGGTGTATTACAGGTTGGAAGATGTGCCGGATGAGGGTTAATTGGCGGTGAAATGCTTTTTCCAGTTTTTTTTCAAAAAACGCGAAAAAGTTTTTGATGGAATACGAAAACTCCTATCTTTGCCATCCCAAAAACGACACACCCACAGCGGAAAACGTTCAGGGATAAGAATCGGAAGGTCAGTGACTTAGAAAGAAATAAAACGGTTCAAAAAGTTCTTACAAAAGTAATTTCAACATAACTTTGCAACTCGAAAGAGAAGCAATGGATCGGTAGTTCAGTTGGTTAGAATGCCGCCCTGTCACGGCGGAGGTCGCGGGTTCGAGTCCCGTCCGGTCCGCTGAAAGTAAGCACATAAAGCCCTCTAAATCAGAGGGCTTTGTTATTTTAGTTCATTTTGCGGGTCCGCATTTCTTCACGGTCTATATTATTCGCTTTTATTAATTCCCATTCGATCAATTCTTTGTATTCTATCAACAATAGTGGAATATCATTAACCCAGGGTGCATAACAGGAGGCATAAATCAAGGAATTTTTTGGTATCCAGTAAAAGTTAATATTTTGATTTTAAGAGAGTTTGGTAAAGTTTATGCTGCCATTAATTGGTAAATGCCTGCTTGGTAGTGAAGTTAAAGGAGGCATAATATGGAACCTAAACTCATTGTCCATTTTATTGGAAAAAAATCGCGCCTTACCCATCACCAATTACTTCCTATTTACCTGCGCGTTACTATTGATGGAAAACGTTTTGAAGTAGCCACACATCAGCATACAGAGCCCAACAACTGGTCACCTTCAGCCGGCAAGGTGATTGGCGCATCAGACAATGCAATACGGATTAATATGGAGCTCGATGAAATCCGAAAGAAAGTTTATGATTATAAAGTGCGAATTCAAAAAGAAGGTCGCGAATTTAGCGTACGAACGCTTAGAGAAAAATGGTTCGGCCAGGATCGTGACACTCGTACGTTATTGGAGGTGGTTAGACTAAGCCTACTTGACCTTGAGAAGCAAGTGGGAAAAGGAATATATAAAAAGTCTACTCTGACTAAGTTCAGGACGATGGAAAAGCACTTGGTCAATTTTTTGGAATGGCGTGATTTAGGTAGTGATATCTTCTTAAAAGATCTGCGTTTGCCTTTTGCAGCCCACTTTGTTTATTATTTACAAGGTGAATTGGGCATGACTATAAACTCATCCGGCAAAATGATAAAAAACCTTAAAAAGATTATTCGGGATTGTGTAGACAAGGAATGGCTCGATATTGATCCCTTTTATCGCTACAAAGTGAAGCACATCGATCCCAAGGTCCCTCACCTTACTTCTGAAGAACTTTATCGGCTGGAAGTTAAAGAAATAACTATCTCTCGGCTAGCGACCGTACGAGATATTTTTGTATTCAGTTGTTATACGGGATTTGCCTATATCGATGTAATAAACCTAACGTTGAATGATCTTAAAATCGGTATTGACGGAAAGCAATGGCTGATAAAGAACAGGCAAAAAACTGGCATATCTGAAAGAGTTCCTCTATTGCCGCCGGCCTCAGCAATTATTGAAAAGTACAAGACATATTGCTTGCGTTCACCTGATAAAAAGTTACTTCCGGTTCCCTCAAATCAAAAAGTAAATGCCTATTTAAAAGAACTGGGAGATCTTTGTGAAATATCCAAAAAGATGACGTTTCATATCGCCAGGCATACTTTTGCTACAACTGTCACATTAGAAAAAGGTGTTCCTATAGATTCTGTTAGTAAAATGCTTGGGCACAGAAGTATTAAAACTACCCAGATTTATGCTCAGATAACAGATAGAAAAATAAGTGACGATATGAAAAGGTTGTTTGAAATGTAATTGAACAACAGAAGAACAGTTGCATTAGTCGCTAATATCTCTAGCTCGAATATAGGATCTAATGGCTTTACGCTATTTTCGATGTAATGATTACAAGTATTAAAAAAAGATACGCAAATATAGACCGTTGTCGTCTAAATTAAATAATGCGAAGAAGCAGTGACATCACGTTGTATCGGATTAGATATTAAATATTTAAGTACCTCTCGAATGAAGTCTATCCGGTTTAAAGAAGTGCGGGGACTTTTATTAATGTAAATGGTTTACCAATTCAGTAATTGGGGAGCTAGTTGAAGATTTTCTATCCTTTTTAGAATTAGTACCTATATAATTCGAACTTAACCTAACCGTGTACCGGAATTACTTTACTTTTCCGTTTGAAGTGGACTTCTTGGTATAACTGGTCTCAACTTAATGAAGAGTTCAGCTAATCACGAAAAGAAAAGGAAGTTAATGAAGACGAGCTCAATGCATTGAACCTTCTTCAGCAAAAAGCAAAAATCGGGTATAAAGATGTCAATGGCCTTATTAGACGCAGATTATATGAGCAAAACCCCGTTACAGTATCTATCATAATTGGTACCACTGCCATAATAGATAATGATATTAAACATCAGCTGAAAGACACTCTTGTAGTATATAACATAAAATATATCAAAGTAAATTTAACCCGAGTAAGCGATATAATTCAGGCTATACATGAAAACGAAAATGCCGATATACTTGAAATTTCCAGGGGCGATGGAGAAAATATACCGATATTTGATAATTCGGAACTATTCCAACAAGTCCTTAATCTCAAGCCCGTGTTTGTAACTGCAATAGGTCACGCCGTAGATGAACCACTCCTTCAAAAGCTCGCAGACAAACACACTTTCATTACACCTGTATTGCCATTGCAATATCGCTGTTCTTTTAACTAAGTAACATTAAAAAGAAACAGCCATTATCTCGTCAGATTGAAATCAATTGAATTGTTGCCGAAATTCCAGTGGGATTGGTTCGTTTTGTTTTTAAACAATTTACTAAAGGACTGAGGATATTCAAATCCTAACTCGTATGCTATTTCACTAACAGTTTTATCTGTTGAACTAAGTATTTGCTTGGCCTTTTCTATTATTTTGTATTGAATATATTGCTGCGTACTTTGACCGGTAAGGCTTCTCAGCATATCACTAATAATTTGCCGACATGTTCAATTGATTGGAAAAGTACTGTACTGAAGGAATTCCTTTTATAGCAATATTTTCGCCTTCTAAATACTCGTCGAGCAATTATTCGAACCTGTCCAAAAGTTCACTGTTAACCGCCTTGGCATCCAGTCCAAACCCTTGTATCATAACAGTGGCTAAACACTCTTCTCTACATGTTGCACGCCTATTTCCAAATCTGCACGCCTATTTCCAAATTTGCACGTCTATTAAAATTAATGTTCCCGTAACATCAATTCAATACATTTGGTGCCTCGTATTAAAAAAACATATCCATTGCATTTAGTAACTGCATGGAAAAACCGCAAAATCCCGCAGCCATGCATATGTGACTTAAAACAAAAATAAGATGCTTTTGGATTTGCTAATTTCGATAATGTTTTAGAAATACTGTTAACCAATAAAACTGTCCTTATTAATGAAAGTAATTTGCCTGGTAGCCGGGATATTATTATCCTGTTCATTATACTCACAAGATAGCCCGTCTTTATATAATGAAGTAGTTGATTTCCCCGATAAATTATTCGGGGTTATTGAGAAGCGTACCAACGATTATCGGGTAAAACTGGTCAATCAAACCGACAGGTATCTACTGAAGCTGGCCCGGCGGGAAAAGCAATTACAGAGGAGGCTTTGGAAAAAAGACAGTACGACCGCGAAGCAATTGTTTGGCAATCCCGATTCTACTTACCAAAAATTACAGCAGCAACTTATAAGCGGCACTCCATCAACCTTCCGCGACCTCGCCTATAACAGCCACCTCGACTCGATGCAAACGGCCCTTCGTTTTATCGGTCAACAGGGAGCTGCACTGCCAAACAAAACCGCAGCCATACAGTCGTCGCTGAATAGCTATACGCAGTTACAACAAACCCTCAATGGAACGGAAGCCATTCAAAAACAACTGCAGCAGCGGCAACAATACCTGCAGCAACAGTTACAATCGATTGGGCTGGTAAAAGAATTAGCCGCTTTTAAAAAGGATGTTTACTATTATAAGCAGCAGCTAAATACCTATAAGGAGGCCTTTAATGACCCGCAAAAACTGGAGCAGGTATTGATGCAAACGGTGAAACTTTATAAAAGACCATCTAGGCAATACCCGCAGTGTGGTGACGGAGGAAACCCAAAACGATTGTTACATTGCCTTAAGCTTTGATGGTTCTACCAGTGATATTCAGCAACAGAACAGCCAATGGGAAAAAGCAGATGGCACACTAATCAATGTTACGGCCGTTCGCAATCGCTGGCCCTCTTCGTTCCGTAACAAGTATGGCGGAACGCCATCGGATAAAAATGGTGAATACGGGGTAGTGGTCAAGAAAAGCACCGGCTTCGCCGGGCCTGGCAAGCTGCTGAAAGTAATGGCCGGTGATTTTATTCACACCTCGGTTGATTATTATTACGAAGCAGTAAACGCCAACAATTTGCATGCAGATGGAATAGGCACGATGGTCACTTCTCTCTTAGGCGCTTTATCGGGAAGTCCGGCAGCTGGGATCTATCATGGACAAGGAGCGGATGTAACTGGTTTCCTGGGAAATAGTCAGGATGTGATCGGCTTTTTCGCCCCGCAAAAACCAAGCAATGGCACCGGTGAAAAGCCAAAGGCGTATCTGAACATCTTATTGTTCGATGACCAGTTCACGCTCGATAAGAACAACAGTCTTAGCATACCCGTAACTGCTACTGCGGGTGACCGGGGTACGATCGACAAACGCTTCAGCAATGGGGTGGCGATTCCAAAAAGTGGGTACGTTTATGTATATTGCAGCAATGAGAGCGACGACGATGTGTATTTCGATGATCTCACATTATCGCACGAACATGGACCGCTGCTGGAAGAGACGCATTATTATCCGTTTGGCTTAACGATGGCCGGAATCAGTTCGAAGGCATTGGGAAGCGTGGATAATAAAAATAAATACAATGGCAAGGAAAAGCAGGACAAGGAATTCGGTGATGCCAGTGGGTTGGAGTGGTATGATTTTGGCGCCCGGATGTACGATGCGCAGCTAGGGCGCTGGCATGCGCTGGATCCGATGGCGGATGACATGCGCAGATTCAGTCCTTATAATTATGTATTTAATAATCCGATCCGATTGACAGATCCGGATGGCATGACGCCAGCCTGGATACCTGATGCAAACGGGAACCTGATCGCTGAACAGGGCGATAATGCGCAAACATTGGCTAAGTTCCTGTCAATAGATGAAGCAGCGGCGGCTAAATTAATAAGTGATCAGAATTTATTAAGAGAGGAGAATGTGGTGGGTATCGAGACCGACCCGATCGATGCGACAAAATCTATTAAGACGGAACCGGGTGATGTGACAGCAGGACAAAAATTGAATCTGGATAATGTGTATACAGAATCTATTAAAAGGTCCACAAGCCAGCTCACTACAGATGCATTTTTAAGATTCCAGGGAAGTCTTGCTCAGGGACCCCAGAAAGCTCCGGAAGATGATTATAATTGTTGGGGATCGGCCATTGCAGGTACCGAGGGCAGAAAAATACAAAATGGAGTAGGCATATCACCCGGTTCATTTTTTGACGCCATTTTAAAAACATCTTATAAGCCTGAAAATGCCGCGGATGCAAAATTTGGTCAAACAGTTATTAGA